>NZ_JAGGNR010000003.1 GCF_018614975.1 Paenibacillus polymyxa
TTTGTAGGGGTACAAACATTTACCGAGGTTGCGGTTCTTTTTCTACCTTTTATTGGTTATTCAACACGCGTGCTTTTTTATATACAAAATTACATGAATACCTGCATAAATAAACAGGACATTAAACAAATATAGAAGTACATTTAAATAGATGCCAGATATAAACCAGATTGTTCCCTCAGAATTAGCATAATGATAATCCGTAAAGAATCGGAGCGGGAAACCATAATCTGTTCGGAGCGGTCCATCTTCAGTATGTAAAGTTCCAGGAATACATAGGACGGCTAATACAGCAAGCCAGGCTGATAGATTCATTACTCTTTTGTTTATCCTCAATACATCTCCTCCTGACGAATCCATTTAACTCAATTCAACTCAACTCTTTCTGCTTCGCATTTTTAACAGAACTTCCAATCCCATATCGATCAGTACAAATAGAATAGCGGCAAGAACGCCAAATAAGGTCAGAACTAACGTCTCTTTGAAATCCAAGATTGCTTCTCCTGCGCCCATGACCAGATAATAAATATACATGCCTAAAACTCCAGCACATGCATAGCCTAATATCCTAGTACTTAGATACAACACATGATTGGGGAATTGTATTCGGCTGAGCAGATAGTCTAGCAATATCGATAAAGGTAGCCCGATCAACAGGATCAAGGGAGTCGCGTATACCAGATAAATAAGAATGTAAAAATCAAAACTGTAGGATTCATTCATCGATATGAGACTTGCAGCCAAAGTAAAACAAATGATGGTTAGAACGGTTGTCATCAGCTTTCTTCCCATGTTCATCTCATCCTCCAATACAGTTATCTCTATCATTGGATGTGCTCATGCGTCAGATTTTGCCGGTTGCCATCCGATTTCTTGAGACCAACGATGTGCTCT
Source organism: Paenibacillus polymyxa (assembly GCF_018614975.1). Taxonomy (GTDB): domain Bacteria; phylum Bacillota; class Bacilli; order Paenibacillales; family Paenibacillaceae; genus Paenibacillus; species Paenibacillus polymyxa_E. The sequence goes on from NZ_JAGGNR010000003.1 coordinate 895, forward strand.
CTGTAATATGCTCCACACCATTGGTCCTTTTCCTTCAACATATTTGGGACGCTGATCTTTATACAATGACATGAGTCTGTGCTTTTCTTCTGCATATTTCAAACAATCTTCTGGATGCTCCCTTAAATAGTCTCTGAACAGCAAGGTCATCTGCTCGGAGAAACTGCCTACTTGTCTAACGTGTATATGTATCCTTCTGTTTCCGGGTTCTTCACGAAAGTAACGTTTAGACTTATCTGGATTTTCTGCTCTGAATACAAATCCGACTGTTTCGATCTCATGTTTGTAGTCCAACAAATTTTCATACTGGGAAACAGATATTTGTATATCTATGATGGGTTTGGCATCTATTCCGACAATTGAAGTGGACCCAACATGATCAATTCGCACGGCCTTTTCTCCTAACGCTTCTCTTAATTTCGAACCCGTTTCGAGAAACAAATCACGCCATGCCGGATCATACTTTGCAATTCTCCATTGATCCTCCATACAACTCCTCCTTGGTTATTCAATCAAGCTATATAATTAAATAACACGTTCTTTTAACCTTTTGTTACATGTAGATTATTTAGTGATGCCATATTGATATCATGCAAAATCATCATTGTTTATCCCTAGTTCTATTTGTTTTTTGAATTCAATCATGTATTCGTACACATCATCAATTTCTGTTATCCCTTTAATATTCTCTTTTAACAGTTCGATAATTAAATTATAATCACTCTCTCTCATTCTTATATCTTTCAAATAGTTATCGTTATAGTCATTCATAAAATCTAATTTGTTCTTATAAAATCGAAATCTCTCCAAAACATATACTTCCTTAAGATTAATAAATAATGCTACAAAATCCTTAAAGTTTCTGGCCACTAAAGTTACTTGATTACCAAACGCCGTAGGTTGGATAAAGATAACCGGAGCTTCTTCCAAATCACTAATGGATCTGTTAAACGTGAAAAAAGCAAAATGGTCACCATCTGCCCCTGTTCTTCCAAATATAATGGCATCATCTGGCGTACAGTAGTATCTATCCTCATCATTGTTAAAACTAATATAAAAACCCATATAATCTTGAAGGGTTCCATCATGTTTTTTACGTAATTCTTTATCTATTCGAACGATGCCTTCTAAGGATTCTGGCATTTTATAATGTACTTCCATGTTTACATACCTCTCTTCTATTGGCATTTATTAATAGATCTATTTCTTTATTTTGACACAAATTTCAAAAAAGAGAAGGACCCTTAGGCCCTCCTCTTCACTTCTTAATGATATTCACATTTAAAATTTGTAAACTTAGCCGTAGCATCTTGCCCAGTCGCGTATAAACCAATAAGTACGCCTGTAAAACCTCCTGCCACCTCCGAGGAAAGGTATCTCGTCTGTGCCGTGCCCAGCAGAATCTCTTCACCATCTGCTTGAAGAATGAAGCTGTAGCGTTCTTGACTTGAGCGGATGACCAGCGTTGCATACTGTTTATTTCCCAGATCCACTTCGTGTTCAATGGTTTTGATATCACCGATATTCAGACGCTCGATCAACTTATAGCCGTCCTGCTCCTGACGAATAGCCACTTCATAATGATGATTCTCATCCATATAGATCGTGATACCAGCTTCGCCGTTCGTTAGACTGACATCGACAGAGATCATAGCATTAAAGTCTTGTTGACGTAACCCGATGAACGTCGGGGATGCTGGAACGTCCAGTGTCACTTCAGTTCCTCTTAGCGTAAGCTTGTCCGATTCAAGCTGATAATGCTCTGTATTTGGATGACGAAGGTAACACCAGTCGAGGTTCCAATCTGTATTTTCAAACGTATAATTCTTCTTATCCTGCTGGATCACCGTGCCCGGGATACGATTGGTCTCAAAACTCGTCAGTGTTGTGCCTTCATGCCCGGCTGTAAACCATCCGTCTTCATCAAACGTAATCGGAGTCAGGAACACTTCACGGCCCAGATGATGGTACGTAGCCCATCTACCGATCTGTCGGAATCCCAGGTGAAAGAGCCACCAGTTTCCCCAATCATCCTGAACCAGATCACCATGCCCCACACCCTGCAACTCATAACCTCCCAGATTGCGGTTGGTCAGAACCGGATTGTGCGCATAGGCTTCAAATGGACCTGAAGAAGAAGTTCCCCGAGCATACGTAACCATGTGACCATACTCCGTGCCGCCCTCAGCTGCAAGCAGGTAATAGTAACCGTTCATTTTATAAAGATGCGGGCTTTCCAGATATCGTCCACCTGTTCCGTTCCATATCGAACGACTCGGGGTCGTTTTGCGACCAGTTTCAATCTCAAGCTCACACTGGACAATTCCGCCAACACCCTCATCATCTACCCCGTTACTCATAAACAAGGTCTTCCCATCTTCAAAATACAAATCCGGATCAATCCCACCTTGATCCACATCGATAGGCTCAGACCATTCTCCGTAGATATCGTCCGTCCAGACATAGAAATTCTGATGCGTCGTATCATTTGTTGTCACCATGTAAAAACGTCCGTCATTATGCCTGATCGTTGGGGCAAATACACCCCCGGAGCTGTTCACGGTTTCCAAATCAATCTGATTTTTACGAGTGAGGCAGTGACCAATCTGCCTCCAATTCAGCAAATCCTTACTCTCAAAGAGCGGTACGCCAGGAAAGTATTGAAAGGAACTGCACACCATATAGTACGTATCATTGACTTTGATCACACTAGGGTCTGGATAGAAACCTTTTACAACAGGGTTATTGTATTTCATTACTCCATTCCACCTCTTATTATAAAATTCACAAATATAAGAATTCAACTTCGTAACAACTAAAAAAATTAAACACCATTAGGTGTAAACTTGCAATGAATCTAGATTGCATCTTGGAGTTTAATTTTATTAAATTAATATATATGTGATTTTAGAAGATTGAGGGTAGGGAGTTGTACAGATGATCAAAGCAAATGGGGAGCTCCAGTTCCTTCCTTTATATGAGGCGCTGGCAAGCGAAGTCAGATGGAGAATCATGGATATGATTGCAGATCGCGAAAAGAATGTGAAGGATATTGCCGCAGCATTAGAGCTCAGCCCCTCCATTGTCACGATGCATATTCGCAAACTGGAGGATGCGGGTCTAATTGAGAGCAAACGAGTTCGCATCAACGGAGGAACACACAAATTATGTTACCTCAAGCAAAATCAGATTGAGATCGAGCTGCCATCCGCAAGCCGAACTTCACGAACCAGAGAGCAGACGATATCCATCGGGCACTATACTGCTTTTGATATCCACCCTACTTGTGGGCTAGGGACACTTGAGAAAGAAATCGGCGTATGGGACGATCCGCGTTACTTCCTTGATCCCGAGCGGGTACACGCTGCTATCCTGTGGTTTGGGAAGGGCTATGTTGAATATAAAACACCTAACTTTGTACTACCGAATCAGACTACCGAGGCTATCGAAATTTCAATGGAACTAGCCTCTGAGGCTCCGGGATTACGGGACCATTGGCCTTCCGATATTCGTTTCACCTTCAATGGCATTTCTCTTGGAACGTGGACAAGCCCTGCCGACTTTGGCAGAGCAGCACGCGGCAAGTATACACCAGAATGGTGGCATCGCAATGTGAATCAGTATGGATTATTGAAGACCATCCGTATTGATGCGTCCGGTGCCTATATGGATGGTGAGCGGATTTCAGACATCACACTCGCGGATATTAAGCTTAGCGAACCGTTCTGGACGCTTCGCTTCACAGTTGACGAGAAAAGCTCCAACGTAGGCGGATTAACGATCTATGGTGCCGGTTTTGGTAATCATGATCAGGATATTGTTATTCGTGTACTGAGTTAATTTTTAGTTACAATAGGATATCCCTCTCATACTAGAGAGGAGAACATCCAGAGCTAGCCCTATACAACAAAATGAGCACATACTTTTATCACCGACCAACTAGACACCTCAATACGGCTGTCTAGTTGGTCGCTATAGAACCAATCGCTGTACTATCTCGGCTAGATTCTCTAGTTAGACTTAATCTCGTCGTAAAATAGATTAAATTCCTCCAACGTATTTATTAGAAAAAGCTTTGGAGCAATCTCTTCAAGGGTTTGTTTGCTATATCCCTCGAATATTTTTCCTACATTTGAAGACTTCTCAAATCTTTTTTCAATGTATAGTAGCAACATATCTCTGATAGCCCTAGCCTCGGATTGATATCTCGTAATTTCAGTCGTTATATCTGTGAAGGATAAGATGTCTGTATAAAAACCATTAACATTCATATTGACGTATTTTTTAACCTGCTCCAGATCGTTAATTGTATGCAGTACAACTTCCACGCCGAGTGATTTTAATTTTAACCCAAAATCAGAGCGGTATCGCTCTGGATATGTAGTCACTACATCAATGGATTTGTCTTGAACAAATTGAATCACCTGTTCATCAGTAGAGTTCGTTGCATATAGTGTATATATATAACTTGAAAATGGGAATAACTCCTCCAGAATTGAATACATTTCTTCCGAGTAGATCTGCGGCACGATGCGCATAAGTAAATCATAACCATAAGGTTCAACTGCTGATATGATTCTATTGAATTGAGCCTTTATAATGTCAGCTTCCAGATATTTAGTATCTGTTACGATATATAAATCGGGATAATTAGCCATCAGCTCGTAGATATCTGTAATTGTAAGTGGTGTAAACCTATTTAAAACTCTAAGTTCCTTAAATCTCTCCAGAGAAAGAGGCTCATCTTCTTCTATTCCTTCGGGGCGTTTCTGCTCTAAGTGATCGTATAAATATGCTTGCCAATCATGTCTAGCAACCATTTCACCATCAGTGGTTAACTCAAAATCGATTTCAAAAATGCGATGCCCTTTGACCCTGTAATTCCATTCAATCGCTTCTCTGCAGTTCGTATAAGTAACACCCTGAAACATGCCCCCAGCATGACTAACAACACTAAATTGAGTGTCATCTCTTTTTAAGGAAGAGGAAGGAGGTGTAGCCTTGAATAAACTACCTTGGATGTAAACTGTAGAGAACGTGTCAAAATTAGTTGTGTTTACCTGATGAGATTCCGTCCAACTTACAATGTTCATTCCTCGGGAATTCAGACTTCTCTCAACGCCATTTAAGATTACGCTGCTATAATTTCCTGAGGTTGCTCCGCTACTTTTTATGAGTAACTGGTTACCGTCTAACATTCCTTCCCAACACAATTCTTCCGCTGAACAATCTTGATGTATTACTTCATAATTATTCTCATCTGTTTTTCGTGCCAGCCAAATATAACTACAACGGAGTTTTCTTCTATCCAACATTGTAATACCGAGAGTCTTGACTGATTCCAGGATGTCATCCTTGATTTGTTGACTTCCATCATCTTTAATGGAGATTACAACATAAGATCTTACTTCCATTTCCATCAGATACTGAACCAGGGATTTCCCCTGTGCAACTTCTACAGAATAATTATATCGACGTAATTGAGGTATATAGATACTTGGATGAAAGTATACTATTTTTCGATTTAATTCCAAATTCAGCTTAGTAAAGTCTTCAATTCGTATTTTGTTCTCTCGATAAAAATTACTACAATATGCAGCGTAAGCCAAGCCAATCTGACTTTTAGGAAAACTAGAAAGTGGAATGTAAATGGCTCCACGATCCAATAGTGTGAGATCTAGTTCGGCATTCACATTTGTTCCTCCTCAGGATATGCACAATATATCGTATTATCTTCAAAAATACTCACAAACGTATCCACTCTGTGAACACTTTTCACTTTTGATTCCATTAAATCATACAACACAATATTCATGCCTCGTAAATTAGGAGAATATTCTTCTCCTCCTATTTTCACACTCGAAATATTGCCACTGTTATAGCCTGCGCTCTTCATTTCCAGATGAATTGGCATGACAAAATCATTAATTTTATAACCCGATTTAATCTCCTTAGATAATGCTTTGTCAGAAACGTCTTCATACAGGCTGATATACTCTCGTTGCCCCTTTTTCCAAATTACATTCATGTAACTTGAACGCAAATATTCACGAGTCAACTTCTGCACACCGTAATCTGCAAGTTTCTCTTGCCATTTATGATTTAGTGCTTGAGAACCATCATCCTTCACAGAAAGTAAAATTAATGTAAATGGATTGACTTCATTTAACAAATCCGCAAAGCTTTTCCCCTGGACAACTTTGATATTGTATCCTTTGTTCCATAATAATGGCATGAGGAGCGGATCATCAAAATGTACTATAGGTCGCTCTACTTGAAAATCAAGATTTCGTTCCTTAACCAAAGTTACAGCTTTACTTCTATAAAAGTCCTTGAATTTATTGTACTCCTCCGATGCTCGATACCACTGTGGGTTATAGACAATCTTAATAGGAGTCTCAAGATCTTTCTCCAATAATTTATACCACTCCGAAAAAATAACAGCATTGGATTGCTCAGGTTCTTCTTGCACAATGAACGACTTTACCACTTCTACTTCTTCTTCCTCTGACTGTATCTTAATATGCCCTTGTCCTCTCTTTAGTGAAAAAGAAGCAAGTATGGAAATCCACAAGAGAGCAAGTGTTGTTGCAGCTATATTTAAACTAAGCACAAACAAAATACTTACCCCCCATTTATAGCATCACTTTTTACAGCTTTATACATTCCATTATTGACAATTGTACTAATATACGTATCTGTCCAAACCGATTGCAATACCTTTGATGTCTTCATATCGACTACAACAATATTAAGCCCACGATGATTTAAACTATGGGAAGAACCATTAATATTGATCTCAGAATGATTCCCGACAAGTGCACCCATGCTCATCGCACTGAGTTTAAACGGAATGTACACTCCATTAAAGAACTGGTTTTTGTCCAAGTGAAGTTGGATCGGCTCAGTTGAAACCATTTCATAAAATGAAGCGAATTCCTTATTTTTATAAATTAAATTAATATAACTACAGCGGTAATTAGATCCTGCCTTCAGTTGGCTAAATCCATACGTTTGAATTGTGTTATAGTATAGATCGTCAATCTTGCTTGACGCATCGTCCTTGGCAGTAACTACAATACATACATCATCTGGCAAACTATTCAGGAAATTTTCTAGTGAGTCAGCTATCGCATCAGAAACAAGATAGCCTCTATCACGAATACCATCGATATATTGTGGATCTTCAAAATAAATCTTTTGTTGATTCATATCAAAATCAATTAAAGAATAAAATTGGATATTCCGGTTCGTCTGCAAACAATAGAACCTCTGAAGATTTTCTAAAATCAAAGGATTATTTAGTGTCTGCCTCTTATACTCATCCTCAAAACCTTTTCCTATTGGTATGATGATAGCATCATGTTCAGCAACAGAAATGAGTTCTTCCAACTTTGGATTAATATCTATTAGTTCGGGGTAATCGTTTACTTTCTCTTCTCTACTATTAATAAGATGATTACCTGTTATTAAATACTCTGATTTAGTAATTTGTTGCTTGCTGTAATTAAAACGGTGCTTGTTTTCTCCAGATATCGGTAATATCATTCTGTTTTTTTTGCGATCAAAAAAAGTACTTTCACTATAATTCCCCGTCACAGAGGCATAACAAAACATATCATTGGACACAAATGAACCCAATGGATACTGCGTTAGAGGTACGGTTCTATTCGGCGAGGATGTAAATAAACTTTCCCCCATCGCATAAGAAATTCCTGGAATACCCATTAAATGCAGTAAAGTTTCACTTATATCTAATGTACTGCCAACATGAGACGAGGAGAAATGAACAGCCTGTTCCCCATCAGCCGCAGCCAAAATAAATGGAATTTTTGCTACCCTCTGCTGATTAATGGATTTAAGAATATTGGCTTGTTCAAGACCTAAAATATCGAACAACTTCGGCAGATTCTCCAGTGTGACTCCTTCATGATCTCCATAGAATGCAAGAACCGTGTTTTGGTGCAAACCTTCTTCTATTAATTGGTTATAAAAGTACTCCAGTGCACGGTCAGTGTAGTTAGCACTTTGATAGTATCCAAACATAAAATCAGTCTGATCCTTCACTAAGTCCAGCCCCCAGTACTTCTGCTCCAATTCAAATGGAAAGTGCGATGTCAGGGTTATCATAAATGAAAAAAACGGCTCTTTCATATTCTTCATTTTATGAATGGCTTGCTTGAAGAATGATCGATCTGACATCCAGTTGGAAGCCCGCTCGGAGGAATTGAAATCTTCCTCTGCATAGAAGGAATCAAATCCGTGAGACTTCATCATGATTCTCCGATTGTAAAAATCCCCCTTATATCCATGGAAGGCCCCGGTCTCATAATGATTTTCTTTGAAAATATGTGCTAAACCACGAAAATGCTTATCAAAATGTTTAAAATTGATAATTTCATTCTTTAATGGATACAGCGAATGTAATGCCGCAAACTCTGCATCGACAGTATGTCCCATAGCGAACTGACTATAGATTTCTGTAAATTCAATATTTTCACGAGCCATACGATTAAGAAACGGCGTCACCTCTTGACCGTTAACTTTGTGTCCAATTAGAAATTGTTGGAATGATTCTAATTGAATAAGAATCACATTCTTACCCTTCCATTTCCCGAAAAATTCATCGTTTGGTCTACTCTTTTTTTCAGAGTCTTCTCTTTCTTTATTGTCACTCAGTTCTTCCTGAAGTCGTTCAAATACTTCTTTATTTTGTATTTTTCTCAACAGATCATTCATATATATAAAATAATAAGAAATGAAAATTCCAAATAAATAAGGATTGGCACTGCCTGTCTTGATCGCTTTATACTTTATGCATGTGACGATGATTAGTGAAACCAACACCAAATTTAGTAGTATACTAGCCATCACTACATTAGGCACCTCTACTTGAACAAGCAGGATACCTGCAGAAGTGAACATGTAAATAAATAAAAAAATTAAATCAGCAGGTCTGACTAGTCCCTTAAGCGCCTGCATTAACATATCTCCGCCTGCGGCAGTAGTCTTCTTCTTCGAAAAAAATTCTTTGATCTGTACCCAAGGTACCAAATATCCGAAAAATCGAATATGAATTAAACTGATATAATAAAGTAAACCAAAAAATGTAATCATCATAACAAGAAACACCGTATTTAGATGATATACCTTTTCAGACAAAAGCCCTACCAGCAGGCTCATAAGTAGTATATGAGCCATAGGTAGAGTTCTGCTACCGAACGCTTTATTTATCGCTATGTTCCATGAAAAGTGCCAAATCAACACAAAAACAGAAATGATCAAAGAGGACATATGCATTCCCTTTCTTTAAACAAACTTCTTCACTGTGTCCGGAGCAAAATAAACTTCTGCATCTAATGACAACCACTGAATTCTTGCAAAACTAAGGTAAATATCCGGTTCTTGTTCCGATCTTATAAAGACTGTCATCCCTTGCTTCAGGCAACTTGATACATAGGGTAACCATTTACTTTTTTCTGCATTTGACCCAACTATAATTTCAATGGTCTCCGCTTTTGAATATTGTATAGAATCAGGCTTGCTTTCCCCTGTCATTGCTTGTTCCTGAAGCAAAGTTTTTATGACATTTTTCCATCTTTCTTTCCAAATTTCTTTATTGAACGCCTTAGAAACTTCAATAGCATTCTCCCCAAACTTCTTCATCAATTCCGGGTTATCCAAGCAAGTTCTTACTGCTTTCTCAAGTGAAGCTTCATTCGGATGAATTAACAATCCATTATGATTGTCAATGATAATATCAGTAAGTCCACCTACCCGGGTCGCAATTACGGCATTCCCCGTAGCACAAGCCTCTAAACAAGAGAGACTAGTTCCTTCACTGTAAAGTGTTGGAATTAATACAATATCTGCACTTTTATACACAGCATGCATATCTTCTGGCTCACTGTGGTAACAATATATTCTTCCTTTCCATTGCTCCATCTTGTTATATATGGCTTGCAAATCCTCTGGGAACCCTTTTCCCACGAAATGGAATTCCACATCAGGATAATCATTTAATATGCTATCAACTATTGCAAGAGTAATATATAATCCCCGTGGCCTATACAATCTTCGTGGGTATACAATTCTTATTTTTCCATCTTTTTTTCTCTTCACTGGGAAAAATTCATTCCGATCTACATAATTAGGAATCGTTTCTATTTTTAAAGATGTGCTATAGGATACGGTTTGGAACCAATTGGCGGTGTTCGTGTCTACGGATACAACCCTTTGGAGATCGTCTGCGCTCTGGATGTATCTATCGTTAACATTCCAGAACTGATCACCATTCTCAAACTGGCTATGTGGCGAATCCCACGCAACTCCATGACTTATCCCTATACTAGGGTGTGCCACGTTAGGATAGGATTGAAAAAATGCAGAATAGATGTTCAGCATGGAGTGCCCTTTAACCATGTAATCGAATCTCCGGCTAAAAGATAAGAGATTCTCCATAGTGAACTCTTCCATATCAAGCTTCTCATGACCTAAACTGTAGACATCTATATCTTTATATTTGCGATACCACGAATAGTGACCGTATTGGTAAATATTCAGGTTCATCCCCAAGTCCGCACACACCTCGTGAAGATCTACAAGATAACGCTCTGCACCACCAGAATAATAATTTTCTCCTTCATAATCTAAGAATGTAGCTGCAAATACATTGACTTGTGCTCGATCAGCAGCTTTATTAGCAAGAACAGGTAAGAATGAAGGGATATTTTCTGAGAGTTCCAAAATAGTGGATGTTCTACGGTTCCACTGATTTTCATTAGCAATCTTATGAAGGTGTTGGACTGCTCTTGAATCCATTCGCCAAAATGATGAATTTAAGGATGTAAACTCATCTGTATTGACTAAAGTGATACCAGGACCCATATACTGTACCACTTCCGCAATGGGGGTAGTTATAATGGGTTTACCTATTGCACAGTATTCAAAAAACTTCACAGGAGAAACTGCGTTTGTTAGATCATTCACCAAAAAAGGAATAATCATTGCATCAAAAAATGCAGTATAATTCTTCAATTCTGAATACGGTTTAGGTCCCAGAAGATGTACATTTCCCGGGAATTTTACATCAGAAAGACCACAATGACCTATTAAAATAATTATTATATCTTTCTGTTTCGCCAATTTTGAAATAAGATCCACGTCGAACCATTCTTCAATTGCTCCATAATAACCAATAGTCTTCTTTCCTCGCTTTATGAAAGGAGATAAATCCTCTGGCATACTGATTATTTGGTTATTCATAACAAAATCTTCAATTTTCACAGCGTTTGGTAAGTACACTGCATCCTTACGTTTAGAGACGTATTCTGATAGTGCATGTGCGGAATACGTAACAAGATCGGCTTCATATAAATTTTGATAATGTGCTGCTAACATACCTTTATCATAGAACGAGAAAAAATCAACCCGATCTAAAACATCATACCAAATTGTTTTATGTGGCAAGTGTTCAATCCAGGCATTTTGCATTAACCAAGAATTTAGAACCAGCACATGATACGTCTGAAGTGCTTGGAGTAGATGACTCTGATTGGATATGATGTACATTCGATCTTGTTCCTTATGTATATTCATACTTTGTGAAGTATCGCAAAAGAAACAAAGGTATCCTCTTTTAGCCAAATCTAACATCATTTGTTGTGGTCTTTGTACTGGATTCCAATGTACAGCATTAGGATACACTACAATTCCAATATATTCATTTTCCTGAATAATGTTCACAATACGGATTGCTTCTTCAGTGATAGGAGACTCCACAACCGTTTTATAATATCTATTCTGAGCGCTATACTCTGTAGAATATAATAAATCATATTTAGCTAATTCATAATTTTGAGTAACCACTCTTTCATTAAGCTGCTTTATAGCTTCATTTTTTTCGATGGCCACTATTTCACGTTTAGATAATTCTGCATTCAAGCTCTCCAACTTCATTTGCAAATCTTCTTTAATCAGTTGCATCTGATTTGTTGCCGCTCGTACATTTTTAATTTCCTGAGGAACAATTGAATATGGTTTAGCTGTGTTGTTAGTTATCGTCATTGAGAGACTCCCCAAAAATCATTTTAATTAATGCTTCATAACATCCTTCATAGGGTTTCCATATCATTGAATCATGTCTTAAAAGCGTGTACCTCTTCCACTTCCGATCGGAATACGTAACTAGATCCGCAGCTTCGAGCAACTCAAAATGCTTTAATTTCGAGGCTGCCTGCTCGCCCCACATTAGGTCGCTATTATTGCACACATCATACCAAATATACTTTTCTTCAATTAAATCTAAAAGTGCTGTTTGTTGTACAGAATTCACCAATATTACAGGTACGATATTTACAGACTTTAACCAGCTTAATAGTTGAACTTCACTTTTATATACATAGTTGTTTTCTGAAATACACTCAACATCTTTTTCTATATCCCTTTCAAAATGAAAACACACGTAATCTCTGTCAGCCAAATCACCTAATAATTCATTAGCCCGCTTAATCTGAAAATCCATCCCATCTAATGAGATGATCACCTGCTTGAGTTGGCCAATTTTTAATGGGATACGACTGAAGCACTGAGTATCAACAGAATCATACGTTGCTTGGTAATAATGTTTCCTATTTGTATAATCATTTTCATAAGGAACTTGTAATCTAGCATTATTCAAAGATATTTCCAAACTATCAATCTGGATTTGTAATATTTGTAGTTTTTCCATATAATCATTAATTTGAAGATCCACACTTGTTAATTTCTTTGAGATGGTTTCGGTTTCTTTTTCTAAGTTAATAATTTCAAGTGTCTTTTTTTTATATACAGACTTCAACTTATCTAATTGAATTTCCAAATGTTCCTGATCTAAACGTTTATCTCCACTGGAATCCATATTCATTTGATTAATCAAGCTACCTTACCCCCTGGTTAAACAAAACTCAGATACATCCATTTCTTCTTCAATTTCCCATGCAACTCATTCCAACCACCATGACTGCCCAACTCAATTTTTGACGAAAGTGATTTTTCATGAATCCGATAGTAATAGAGAGGTTCCGAAAGATAAACGATCTTACCTTGCAGTGCAATCCGAATGGCAAAATCTCTATCCTCTATTCCAAATAATGATTCGTCAAATACTCCCGATTTACGTAATATATTCGTTCTCCAAAAAAATGAAGGTCCACTGTTCTGTAATCCATTAAGTTTATAGTTGAGTTCTCTTTTAGTACCTATGATAATCCCGTCTTCATCCACGTGATAATATGATGAATATGCAGCTACGGCTGTTGGATCACTCTCTAGTTTCAAAACCATTTTCTCAATCCATTTGGAGTGAGTAAAATTGTCGGCTGATGTCCAGGCCATAATGGACCCTGTAGCTTTAGTAACCCCATAATTCAATGCACTAGGAATTCCTAGATTTTCCTTGCTTCTAAAATATTTAATTCTACTATCAAATTTGTATCTATCTACATATTGCTTAATATCAACGGTTGAACCATCATCAATAATGATTAACTCCAAATTAACATAACTTTGCGTGAGGATACTTCTAATACTTTCAGACAAGTATTGGGTATCATTGTAGACAGGTAGAATGATACTCACCAAGTTATCTTTTTCAACAGCGGAGATATCCAGATCAGCTGTAATATCTTCCCTCTTAAACAATAAAGCCCAATCTTGTAGATTCAAATGTTCAAACATCAGACCCAAAATGGATTTACCATTAGCTGAATCTTGGAATATACTCAGTATGGTACGTATTACCTTATCAACACCATCATCTTTGAACTGAGCATGAATGATCTCAACCAAACGAAAAGCACAATCCAGATTTTTATATGAAGATACTTCCAGACCATGACGCATACTTCTAATAGCTTGATCTGCATCGCCTAGTTGCCACTGTAACTCTCCGATCTGCGTCCACCAGTGAGTCTCCTGAATTTTCAGGTGTTTTGTTTCAATAATAGGATTTGCTTCAAGCACTTCATTCAATAATTGTATGGAATCGTTTTTCATTTCATCAACAGTTACATTCTGTGCCAGCTTGCTGTGTACGTAAATAAAATCAAAAATATCTTTGTCATTTGAATCACTATCTATCATGTCATAAACAATATTAGCTGCTTCGTCAATTTTCTCGAGGCAAATATAAGCAAGTGCTTTGAAAAATTGAGATGTTTGCCAGAAGGTATCTTCAATTGAAGTTGATTGTTTAATTACTTCTTCATACCTCTGACACCCAAAATTCGTTAACATCTTATTGAACTCTGGAAAAAATGAGATTCTCTTTATATGATCCTTCTGTCGCTCCTTCGGAACCATAAGAGGTTTTTCTAACATAATCATGTTTTCTTGATAGTTATCACCACTGTTCAAGTAGTTAATTTCCATCTTGGAATCATTATATGCTGCATGTCGTACATCCCATATCCGTGTTTCATGCCACGAACAACCTACCCGTTCAGAAAATCTGTTAATAACAATTTCATTTTTGAAATGATTAATAAAATTAGTAAACGTGTCCACACCAAATTCTGAAGTTAAACGTTCATTAGCTTCCCATTTCCATAGGTAATCGGTTTTATTTTGCTTTGTGAAACTGAGAACTGCTTTTTGCCAATCTGCTTCATAAATGGGTTGTATTTTATTTTTATTCCACAATATTTTAAGCTGTTGCTCAACTGGAAAGTTCTTGTCACACCATACTCCAATATTGTAATTTATATCTTTTAACTTCTCTTTAATGTGAAGGACTAACTCTTCCCAATCGGATTCAAGATCAGGATAAGTAACCAAAACTGCCAGATTCATCTCTTTTACCTCTTTCATTGAAATGTTCCCATGTAAATTTTTATATGATTCTTGTCTTCGATTATAAATTTGTTTCCTTGAGGATATGAAATAATCAGGAAACAATCCATTTTCCTGCCTAATTGAATCAAACCATGCATCAAACCACCTTAGCGATTCTTCCCAAAGCGATTGACTAAAGCATAATTCCCCAGCGATGCAATATGGATCTGAGTAATGAGGTAATTCTGCCACAGAACGCTGTATCAGTAATTGAGCCTCATCGATTTTTTTCAATTGTACATTGGACATGATGCTATAATAATAGGCTTGCGCCCTACTATACCTTCCAGTCAATGGAATATTATCCAAGGCTTTCGCAGCGTTCAGAAGACTCTCATTGTAATCACCACAATTGTAAGCCTCATTGGCTATGTATCTGAAAGTTAATGGGTTAGAGGGGGTCACCGTTAATTCCCTAGTTAAAAGTTC
This sequence comes from Paenibacillus polymyxa, assembly GCF_018614975.1. Lineage (GTDB taxonomy): Bacteria > Bacillota > Bacilli > Paenibacillales > Paenibacillaceae > Paenibacillus > Paenibacillus polymyxa_E. Next base: position 16,195 of record NZ_JAGGNR010000003.1, read on the forward strand.
CATGTTTCTTCGATGCTTGCGTTCTTGAAATTCGGGGGAGTATCCAGAATGTATTATCCAAGCAAATGGACAGCTTTGAATTGTTTTCTGAAAACCACTAGTAGAAGAATCACTTAAACTCTCATGAACGATTCCAGTGTATCGAAAAAATTTAGGGGTAAACAATCTTTCCGCATGTGTAAGAGCGATCAGTTCCTTGGTCTCTCCAGTTCTTATATGTCTTATTTCAAGCACAAGCACATCGGTATGATTAAAGTTTTTTTTCTGTACCCAGTCTCTAAAACTAACTTCATTTGACCAAACAAACGCTTCATCCGAGTCCAACCATAAGACCCAGTTGTCATTTTGAACGATTTCAAGACAAAAATTTCTCGCCTTCGAAAAATCGTTACACCAAGAAAATGAATGAATCTCTGCTCCCAACTCTGAAGCAATAAAAACCGTAGAGTCATCCGATCCTGTATCTATGACAATTACTCTATCTACATGATTTTTCAAACTACTTATAGCTAAGCCTATTGTATCTTCGTTATTTTTCGTAAGTATACACGCAGAAATAAACATCTGTTCCCCCTAAATTTCAGGACACCCCAAAGTCACTACATGTTGTAGCAACTTTGGGGTGGATTAAGTTAAATAGACGGGTCACTATTGGAGATTTTTTCACCTTTGTCTAGTAAATTATTAGCCACTTGTTTGAAAGTTTCATATTTTTCATTTTTAATGAAACTATCTGTAACTATTGCTACCTCTTTACGAGTCACCTGATTTTTTGGGTTGAATCGACCGTTATCTGAAGACAGCAATTTAGCATCGATAGCTGCTTGAACGTATGCTTTTGCCCAAGGGCTAATGCTATCTTTATCTGAGATCGTCAGATTGTCTCCTTTACCAATAATGCTTGTTTGAGTAACACGAACCAGAATTACTGCAAGTTCTTCTTTGGTAATTACATCATTTGGTCTGAATTTACCAGCAGAACCTGTAATTACTCCCAGTTTTTCCAGAGCATCAATATACTTCAATCCCCAACTATCAGTACTTACATCCTTGAAATTAACGCTTGGGTTATCCGCCAATTTAAGATTTAAAGATCTAGCTAAAATCGCTGCTACCTGAATCCGCGTCAGTTTGCCATCCAGATTCATATCTCCATTTTGGTTACCTGTTAAAACACCCTTTTCCATGAGTTCCTTAACTATAGCCTGAGTTGCATCAGGTGTTACTTTCTCATCTGCAGCATATACAGATGCTTGCCCAGCGAGAGAAGTCGCCAGAAGAGTTGATGATAGTACATATTTAGTGATTTTATCCTTTTTTCTTTCCAAAATGCCATCCTCCTAGTATTTACTATGTATGCTTATTGAAACACCTCCAACATATTATCATACTAATCCAATTAATTCCTGTAAATTAAAATTAGAAAAATATATTTATTTCCATATTTTAAAAAGAAAATGATATGTCAAGTCAAGTGCCACATTTTCTCTGTAAAAGAATCGGGAGCGGGTTTGAAATGAACGTCCAGCAAATTAGGACGTGTCTGAGAACTAAAAAGTTTGCCATGTGATATGATTTGAGAAAAATGATTGGAGCATGAGTCATGATTTAAAGACGGTATTAACTAAGTGATGAACAATGGGAACAAAATAAAATTTTATTCCCATCATATAACACGTCTAAATTAAGTAATCGCACGATGTTTAATGCTTTTCTTTGGAGCACTCGAAGTGGTTCTGCTTGGCGTGACCTGCTATAAGAACGTTATGGTTCGTGGAGAATGGCCTACAGTCGTTTCTGCAAATGGAGAGATACAGAATTAATTACTGGTCACTATCTTCCAAACGCTTCAACTATTATAGTAATAGTATAAGGAAACACTAATATTTGAAATGGTACACGAGTCATAAGTACTTCATCCCCTTCCTGAACAAGAGAACACGACCTAGATCGCAGCTCTCATCCAGATTCCTTTTCCAACTGATTTCCATGGAATGCCTTCAAAAGAAAAGCCCGATCCGGAACGTTCAACCGTTCATACGATTTCAGATACTCCCTGTTGTCATATGAAACGCCAATGAATTTCACGTCCACTTTGCCCTCTTGAAAATCCACGATGCCATATCTGGCAATCCCAAGATCGTTACAGCCTAAAGCTCCCGGGTTCATATAGATTCGTTGATCTGTCCTATAATAATGAAGAATGTGATGATGACCAAAACAAACCAAATCATGGGCCGTCCCCTGATACTTCGCGTCTAATTTGGTTCCGGATGATTCTTTATCGATGTCATCCAGCTTGTCGTTGCTCATATGATAGTGAGTCAAAAGGAACCGACGCCCTTCGACCTCTTTTTCAACAAATTTCGGTAGAGCCTGAATTCTCTTAATCGACTCTGCACTTAGATGTTGACCTATCCATTCATGGTGTTCAGCTAAGCCTTTATGTCCTTCCAATGGTCCCTTATTTTGGAGCAAACTCAATACAGCCTCTTCGTGATTCCCTGAAATCGCTATTATATTTTTACGTGTGTACAACATCTCGATCACTTCATTGGAGTAAGGGCCAATACCGATCATATCCCCCAAGCAAAATGTATGCTCAACATCCCCTCTGGAATCCATATCAGCCAATACCTCTTGAAGCGCAGGAACATTGCCATGAATATCGGTTAAGATGGCAACCTTCATTGTGATTCCTCCTCTGGAATGTACATCGTCTGAACCTCCTGCACACCCGGAATAAAGCCAAGATTCAGATACACAGACTCGGCATCATTCCCTTGCATCACATACAATCGCAGAACAGGATACTTACCCTTAAGTTCATTTAATGCCCTTTGTAACATCAGCGTTGCCAGACCTCTTCCCCTATAGGCGGGGAGTACTCCGATACTGTATACAGCCGCCTGATTATCCTGCAAGCACAAGCGACAATTGGCAATAAGCTGCCCTGTTTCCTTGTCGTATACAAGCGTGGAAGCTTGGGTCAGCATTTCATTCGTATAATTAGGATCATCGCTTGGTATAAAGTCTGCAAGGGAGGTTTTATTTCTTCGTGTCGCTTCCAGACTTCCTGCAAAACTCTCCATGTCACATCTGGCAATCTCAGCTTCATTCACATATCTTCTGTTGCCAGTTTCGCTCTCGATAATCTCTGGACTCTTCACAGTTACCCTGCTGTCCCATTCGATGTCAAAATGATCAGTAGGCCGCTGCATCCAGCGACATCTGAACTCCATTGGCCAGAACCCGGCTCTGGCGAACAGATCGACTTGGTCCGGCAGAATCTCAAAGGTCAGAATGCGTTTGGTACGATCGGACCACTGTATTAATGTATGCTTCAGAAGCTTCAATACCTCAAAGTACTGCTGGAATGGCGGGATAAAAAACAAATGATACATCCGGTTAGGCTCCATTCTCACGCCACCTATTTTGCTGTCTCCCTTGTAAATCCAGTACGCACTGATCTTGGAAGAACTGAACTCTTCTTCCCTGAAAAATCCGACATAACGCATATCATAATAAACCGTACAATATAATCCCCATTCGGCAAAATCTGCTTTGCGAATCGAATATTCATCCGACAGATCGTATTGAAGAATATCTGTAGACCACTCAGTTAAACCCATACTTCATTCCTCCTCAGTCTATACGCCACCCCATGAACATGAATTAACACCTGCTGTGCCTCCAAACGTTCGAAGAAATCCAACATGTCCTTCAGCTCCTTACCCTTTCAAACGGAGATTAGTTGCCAGACCTTACGGTTAGCAAGGACACGATAACGTATCCAAAAAGTTGAACCGTAAATACAATGGTGACAAACTCAACCATTATACTGTTCGCTGCATTAAAATCATTCACAAGATCCACGAAGATCTTCCCGGGCCTGGATAATACATCCCACGAATTCCACCGATTAAATCGACCAATGTAGACCCCTATACTGCTCAATAGCAAAATAACACCGACAACCATCATACTAATGTACTTATTTAATAATTGGTTTAACATGCCGTGGATTTGAATGATTGAACAAGTCGAGAGCAGCAATCCGATGATCGCTACGGCAAACGTCAGAGTGAGTCCATACCAAAAATCAATATTAACCCAAAATCTAACCTCCCCTTGAGCTTCAAAATATCTGAATGAATGCAGAATTTCCGTAAAAAGGTAGGCCGCATTGGGCAGAAAAAAGAGCCATACTCCACACATCAGCCCCATACATATCATACTCGTTGTGGTTAATTTCTTATTGAATATGTATCTAATGCAGGATGAGATGATGAAGGGTACCCATGCCAGGAACATATCCCAGCTTAAAAAGCGATACATATTCGTATCTGTTTGGGCACGTAAATACATCACAACACCTAGACAACAAAGAGTAGCCACAAGCAAGGTAACGATGAGTCGGAGATCTTGAACCAGATGTTTGTTATCTTTCATTTCTTTGCTTCTACTTCCTTTTCCGTGATGAATGTTATAAGTTATAAATACTTTTTAAATGCCTTGCTGGATTCTTCGTTGTACCCCAATTTCGTATAAAAGTGATGTGCTTCGTTTCTGGATGATCCGCTGGTAAGAAACACCTTCACACAATTTTTCTGCACACATACATGCTCTATATGTTTCATCAATTCAGATCCATATCCCTTGCTCTGCACATGTTCCGTAATGATAACCCGCTCAACTACGCCGAATGGTCTATTTTCCACCAAAGCATCCAGACAAATATGTAAATGAGCCGTGCCGATCACCTGATCACCCAGTTCATACACAAACAAGAAACTGTTTGGGTTATTCCGAACCTCTTCAATCCGTTCTGCCAGTACCTTCGTGTTTAAGTTGTTCGGCAATAATTCTTTATACAGTCTTTCGATCACCGCCGCATCTCTAGCTTCTGCCTCTCTTATCATCAAGCTTGCCCTCCCTGCAGCTTATTTACTAGATTTTTTTGATCAATATAATTTCCAAAGGTTGTGTATCCAGCAACAGAGCCCCTGCATCAACATACCCCAGCTTTCGATAGAAATGTTGGGCATGTTCGTCTGATTGCGTTGAAGTCATCACGGTATCAAAGCCTTGTTGCTTCATTAGATTTTCCCAGTGATGCACCACTTTTCTGCCATATCCGCCGTTCCGATAGGGTTCATCAATCCAGATCATATTCATGAAGGGAAGGTTGTCCCAAAAGTAACCGTACCTCATCCATCCAACTCTAGATCCCTCGTCCTCGTCCCACAGGATGAATATCTCTTTCTTACGAATCTTCGTTATCACAAGTGGCTGATGGATATGCCGATCTCTATCAATAATATAGTCATAGTCAGCTTCCGTTGCATATTCAATCTTCATTCGTATTTCTCCCTCCATATAACTATGTCCATCATAACCCAAAATGTGGTAGTTGCGAACAGTTCTTTCCTCTTTTTCTCCCATGCCAAAAAACCACGGTTTCCCGTGGCTGCACCCGCTCTATTTTCCTCAATCCGCTGTTGATCCACTCACCAATTGCCCCTTGTACCATACGGCCTGCCGCGCAGATCGCCGCGCAACGGCTTCCGCCGAACAACTCGCATGCACCAATACAAAACTCGCGGAATCGCCTACCTTTGGCCAGACCTGTTCCCCTTGTGAATCCAGCGGTGTAATACCGCCTGTTACCCATGCCAAAGATTGAGACAAGGACAGTTCGTCATTATATCCGTACAGTTCTGCAAAGCGTCCCGCTTTCTCAAGCAGATCCCCATTGCCAAAAGGAGACCAATGATCTGTCAGGCTGTCTGTTGCCAGCTTCACGTTCACGCCCATACGGCGGAGCATGGAAAGAGGCATCATCGTTCTGCCAATGGGCACCGTGGAAGCAATGCTCATCCCATGCGAGGCCATTCGCTGCGCCATATCTTCTGCTTCCTGCTGCTCTGCACGGGCGAACCAGAACGCATGACTTACCGTAACTTTACCCTGAAGCCCTGCTGCTTCGGTCAGATTAGCGAGCTCCTGCAGCGTTTGTTTGCCGGCCTGCCCTCCATCATGCAGATGTATGTCAATGCCCGCCTGGTACTGAACAGCCAGTTCAACCATGGCGTTCAGTGATTTCTCGATCTGTTCGTCCACCGTATGAGGATCAAGTCCGCCCACATGTGTTGCCCCTTCCTTCATCGCTTGGCCCATAAGCTCCACTGAATGGGAGCGAAGCAGTCCATGCTGCGGGAAAGCCACGATTTCCGAAGAGATTTTACCCGAAAATGATTCCAGAGCCTGCCGCGTCGCTTCCAGTCTGTTCAAGCCACTGACAGGTTCAATATTGCAATGACTACGTACATGAGTGGAGCCGTACCCCTGGATCAAGGCCAGAATACTCTCCGCTTGACGCCTCGCATCTGGTAGCAGCTTAGGCAACAATACCTTCTCTTCTTCAATACGATCAAAAATGCTAGAGATTCGTTTAACGGCTGTCCACGGCCCATCGTAGTAGGTTTTATCCAGATGAATATGTGCCTCCTCGAACGAAGGCAACAACAGAAGTCCCTTGCCATCTACTTGTGGTAGATCGCTAGACAGCGGGTTGTTTCCTTCCACAATCTCCGCGATCACTCCATCTTCAATCCACAGATGAGCGGGGCTTGTCCGTGTCCCCATCACCTGTTGCCCTTCCCGAATATAACTCCGCTCCAAAGTCACGTTAGTTAACCAATAAGCCTGCTTCATCATGTTATCCCTCTTTTCTTACCCGGCATTACGTCCCCCGGATACCGATTGATCTATGATCCATGGTACCATACGGTTTCACAGGGCAAAAATACGTAAAACGTTGGTGTTCCATATGGGGAACGTTTGTATTACTCTACCTTAATACATGCAAAAAAACAGGCACAATACGTGCCTGCCCTGTCCAATCACCTTAATTTTCTTGATTACGTGAGTCTATTAGAAATGAAATCGCGCATGCCCTCCATCGGTCACGCCTTCAATCTGTTCGATATCCAGCAGCCTGCGCTTCATCTCCAAACCTCCACGGAACCCGGTCAGCTTGCGATTAGCCCCGATAATGCGGTGACATGGTAGCAGAACCGGAATTGGATTGGCCCCATTTGCAGCCCCAACTGCTCGCACAGCCGAAGGTCTTCCAATCGCAGCAGCTATATCACCATAGGTCCGAATTTCACCGTAAGGCACACGCCCTAGCTCTCTCCATACCTCCTGCTGGAAGTTCGTTCCGATCAAGTCCAGTGGGATCGCATCTGTATAAACCATGGGTTCTCCTGCAAAATAGGACTGCAACCAGTCCATCATACCTGTTTGTTTCAGAGCATGCTCGTTCTCTTCCAGTTCCACGCCAGGTGCAACTTTCTGTATCCAGCCGTTCCAGTCCTCCAGTGTTTCGTTGGGCATGACCACTCGGCACAATCCCTGTTCCGTAGCGAGCAGCACCCATGGACGACCGTCCAACTGCATTGTCGTGTACATCAACTTTTTTCTCATACATTTACCGCCCTCTCCCTGGTGGAATGCTTAATGCTAGAACTAGGAGGTAACCTGCTTCTTCACCTTACGTTTCATACTGCGGATGATCTGCTTGCTCTCCGGATCCACGCGACAAGATTCTGTGATTTTCTGAAGTGCCTTATTATACGTAAAATCGTCCAAGGTATTATCCTTTAGATAACGCATGGTCACTTCAGGTTGTTTCACATAAGCCATTGAGATGGCCCAAGCAACTGCCATTTTCACATAATACGCTTCGTGCCTAATCTGATCCAATGCGGATAAAACCTGATCGATATATCTCTCATTCAGATAAAAATTCAACAGCATGACCACACCAAACCGGATTTCATATTCCTGCTCTGATCTCAGGTAGGGCTGCAAGAACGCCCACATAGGCTCCGAATGGACCTTCGTATATTTCAGTCCCGCACAGAAGCTGTCGCACACCGACCAGTTGTCAATCTTCGGTACAAATGTTTCAATAGCCTTTAACAGCTCGTCCAGATCAGCCTGTACATGTCCAATGACCATTGCTTGCAACATCACTTCTTCAAAATATTCATCCTCTGCCGTTTCCAGATACGTGCGCCAGTCCCCGGCGGCAAGCTGCTTGGCAATTTTTCGTATGGCTGGCAATCTTACACCTAGTACATTCGTGATGTTGGGAATAAGTCCAGCCGAGAATTTCTGATACTCCGGCTCAACCATGCTGAGCAATTGTGTTCTGATATCTGCTTCCACTAGCGCATGTCCTCCTCGTCTGTTGCTGTACAACAAGTATATCCTTGCAGCGGCTGTTTGTAAGCCCATATCGAATGTTTGAGCAAGATTACAATATCATTTTGGGTGCTCTCTTTTTCTCAATTTGTTTAACCGCCAACCTATTTCGTTTAAAAATATGAAGCTCACCGAATAGAAAGGAGTGTCGATATGAACGGACCTCATACCAAGAAAGATTTCTCCGTGGAGGAGATCACCGAACAACTCGTGCAACATGTACAATCCCGGAACCTTCCCGATTTCTATAAATTGGTGAAAGAACTGCATCCCTACGACCTCTCACTTGTATATAAAAAGTTCCCTGAAGAAGAAACCAATCGGTTTCTGCTCCTGTTCAAACCCGATGCTCTGGCGGATCTCGCCGAGACCTTGAAGCTGCACGAACAGATTCAACTGTTTGAACGACTTGGGCCGGAACGAACACTTGAAGTCATGCAGCAGATGGACAAAAGTGATTTGATCCGGTTCATGCACGATTTGCCTGCCAAACGCAGAGAAGAATTGCTGTCCAACATGAATCTGGATCACTCTGCCATTATCCGATCCGTGCTTAATTACCCGCCGGAGACGGCAGGACGCATCATGCCAGATCAATATCGGACCCTGCTCGCTCATGAGACAGCCAAGGAATCCTTACGACAATCACAAGGTACCATGCATATCTCCGCCTCCAGTTATCTCTATGTAACCGATAATGAAGGCAAACTGGTCGGTGTCGTGAGTTATCGATCCCTTGCCTTGGCTGACGATAAGACCCAGGTTGAAGAACTGATGACTATCTCTGTTCAACTCTTGTCATTGGTACACTGACCGGTACATGCATCCCTCTTCTGCTTAGTCGTTTCAAAGTCGATCCGGCTGTCGCCTCTGGCCCATTAATCACCACATTGAATGATATTTTGTCCCTGTTTATCTATTTTGGAATCGCCGCGCGTTTCCTCGATGCCTTGATGTAATTAAGTGGTGCATACAGCAAAACAGACCTGATCCTGAGATCAAGGTCTGTTTTTTCAGTTTATCCAGTGTTACGCCGATCTTTTATTTTTATTATAGATATCAAACGCTACAGCGAGCAGCAGTACCAATCCCTTAATCCCCTGCTGCCAGTCAATACCGAGACCAATCAGGGACATCCCGTTATTCAGTACACCCATAACCAAACCACCGATGATGGCACCAAATACCGTACCTATGCCCCCTGAAGCGGAAGCACCACCGATGAAGCAGGCCGCAATGGCATCCAGCTCGAAGTTGGTACCCGCTCTTGGCGTAGCTGCATTCAGACGTGCGGCGAAGATCAACCCGGATACCGCGGCAAGTGTACCCATGTTCACGAAAACCCAGAAGGTTACCTTTTTTGTTTTGACTCCGGACAGACCTGCGGCCTTCTCATTACCTCCAAGTGCATACACATGCCGTCCCATGACAGTACGATTCATAACGAAGGAATACACAACGATCAGGACAAACAGCAGGACCAAGATATTCGGAATACCTGCATAACTTGCGAGTACAAACGTAAACAGATTTGTCACGACAGCCACCACAATCAGCTTGAGCAGAAACAGTCCCTGTGACACGACCTCGAATCCATATTTTCGCTGGGAACGGCGTTCCCGAAGTTCATTGACGATGTACCAGACAGTGAGCACAAGACCCACAATGATAGATACCAGACCGAAACCTGAGAATTGAATGTCCGCCAGAAAGCCCGAGCTTATTTTCTGGAATCCACCCGGGAAAGGAGAGATGGATTGCCCCTCCAGCACAATCATCGTCAAACCGCGGAACAGCAGCATGCCTGCCAGCGTCACGATAAATGCCGGAATCCGCACATAGGCGATCCAGAAGCCTTGCCATGCACCGATCAGAGCACCAACCAGCAAGGAAGCGATGACCGCAAGCCAAGCCGGAAGCTGCCAATCCACCATCATAATCGCGGCAACGGCACCAACAAAGGCTGCAATGGAACCAACAGACAGGTCAATATGCCCGGTAATGATGACCAGCACCATTCCGATCGCCAGCACCAAAATGTAACTGTTCTGCAAGATCAGATTTGTAATATTAATCGGCTTGAGCAACAGCCCGCCTGTCAGTACCTCGAACAAGAGCATAATCACTACCAAGGCAATAATCATGCCGTATTGACGAATATTATTTTTGAACAGTTTTGTTATCATTTCCATGCTTGCCGCCTCCAGACTTGGTCATATATCTCATCAACGTTTCCTGCGATGCTTGCTCCCGGCTGACTTCACCGGTGATTCGCCCGGCATTCATCACATAGATCCGGTCACACAGGCCAAGAACCTCCGGAAGCTCGGATGAGATTACCAGTACACCCTTGCCCTCAGCGGCAAGCCGATGAATGATCGTATAGATTTCGAACTTGGCTCCCACATCAATACCGCGGGTGGGTTCATCCAGAATGAGAATATCCGGTCCGGCAAAAATCCATTTGCTGAGTACCACTTTTTGCTGGTTGCCACCACTCAGATTGCCGGTCTTCTGCAAAATACTTGGTGCCTTGATATTCATGCTTTTCTTCATCTCTTCCGCTACCAGCACTTCTTCGCGCTCGTTCACTACCGCGTTTCGCGTCAGCTTGCTGAGACCCGTTAAGGAAATATTGCGCTTGATGTCATCCATCAGAATGAGTCCGTATTCCTTGCGGTCTTCTGTCACATAAGCAAATCCATTCTGAATGGCCTCGGTGACGCTGTTATTCTGAATGGGTTTGCCATCCTTAATGAGTTGCCCCGATATATTCCGGCCATAGGATTTGCCAAAGATACTCATGGCAAGCTCCGTACGCCCAGCGCCCATCAGCCCGGCAATCCCTACAATCTCACCACGTCTGATATTCATATGGATCTGATCCAGTACTTTCCGCTCGGCATGATGTTCGTGATATACCGTCCAGTCCTTTACCTCAAGGATAATCTCACCTATGGTGGCATGACGCTCCGGATATCGGCTGGTTAGATCACGTCCTACCATCCCGCTAATAATCCGGTCCTCCGTCACTTTTTCCTTCTTCATATCCAACGTCTCAATCGTCTTGCCGTCCCGTAAAATGGTCACGGAATCGGATACCTTGGATACCTCATTCAGTTTGTGCGAGATCAGGATACAGGCAATACCCTGTTTCTTGAATTCCAGCATCAATTGCAGCAGATTTTCACTGTCGTCCTCGTTCAGCGCAGCAGTTGGTTCATCCAGAATAAGCAGCCGCACCTTTTTGGAGAGCGCTTTCGCAATTTCGACCAGTTGCTGCTTGCCTACCCCGATGCTGGATACCAGCGTGTTTGGATTTTCGCTCAGTCCCACCTTCGAGAGCAGTTCTCGTGTACCTACAAAAGTTTCCTTCCAGTTGACAATTCCTCTGCTGGCACGCTCATTGCCCAGATATATATTTTCCGCAATCGAAAGGTAGGGAATCAGGGCCAACTCCTGATGGATAATGACGATTCCCAGATCCTCGCTCTGCTTAATATCCTTGAACTCACAATTTTTGCCCTGAAATAAAATGTCGCCTTCATACGTGCCATGTGGATATACACCGCTCAGCACCTTCATCAACGTAGATTTACCTGCGCCATTTTCACCACATATGGAATGAATTTCGCCTTCCCGTACTTTCAGATTGACATTCTCCAGCGCTTTGACGCCAGGAAAGGTTTTGGTGATGTTCTTCATTTCCAGAATGATTCCGGCCATGGGATGTGCTCCTTTCATTTATTATTTCAGTCCGATTTCTTCCTTCGTGTAATACTGGGTACCCACGATATCCTGCTCTACATTTGTACGGTCCACGGAGATCGGGTCCAAGAGATATGCCGGAACAACCTCAATTCCGTTGTTATATGATTTTTTATCATTAACTTCCGCCTGTTTTCCTTGCAAAATACTATTGGCCATCTCTACCGTTTTCTCCGCTAGCTTCCGCGTATCCTTGAACACCGTCTGCGTCTGTTCCCCGGCTACAATCGACTTGATTGAGGCAAGTTCAGCATCCTGTCCTGTAATAACGGGCAGCGGTTTGTTCGAAGTACCGTAACCAATCCCTTTCAAGGATGAGATGATACCAATACTGATTCCATCATAGGGAGATAATACTGCATCCAGATGATCACCCGAGTAATACGCGCTCAGCAGGTTATCCATCCGTGACTGGGCCAGTGCTCCGTCCCAGCGCAAGGTTGCAATCTGGGCCATCGTCATCTGCTTGCTGCGTACCACCAGCTTGCCGGAATCGATGTATGGCTTCAGGACAGACATGGCACCGTCGAAGAAGAAATAGGCATTATTATCATCTGGAGAGCCACCAAACAGCTCAATGTTATACGGTCCTTTTCCATCCTTGAGCCCAAGCTTTTGTTCGATGTAGGAGGCTTGAAGCACACCCACCTTAAAATTGTCGAACGTGGCGTAATAGGTCAAGTAAGGCGTATTACGAATGAGGCGATCATACGAGATCACTTGTATCCCTTCGTCATGCGCTTTCTTGATTACATCCGTTAATGTGTTGCCATCCACAGACGCGATGACCATCACATCCACACCTTTGGTGATCATGTTCTCAATCTGTGAAATCTGATTCTCGACCACATCCTCAGCATACTGAAGATCGGTTTTGTACCCCTGCTCCTGAAACAGACGGACCATGTTCTCCCCGTCTCCCACCCATCGCTCTGATGATTTGGTTGGCATCGATATACCGACATATCCCTTTTCCTTGCTGCCTGGGCCACTCTCTGCCAGATTGCAGGCCGAGAGCATCAAGGTCATCACCAGAAGCCAGATGAGCATTGCTCCTTTTTTCATATGAAGTTCCCCTTTCCTCACGTCATACGGTTCTGAATGAGTTATAAGATAACGCTTACAATTCATGCAGTGTATCCTGTTGCTGGCTGTTCCTGTCTGAGACCAATGGTAGCATTCGAGATGCCGCAAGGTCTTTGCACGTTTTGAACCTTTTTTATAAAAATTTAACTTTTGATGGAAACGCTTAAAGTACAAGTGTGATCCATGAGATACCATACCAGAGTCAAAAAAAGGACATGCTCCACTTCGCTTCACACGAAGTAGAACACATCCATCTCATTTATCACACGTCTGAATGAACAACTGTAATACGCTATTTAATTCGCGGAAGGATGATAAGCCGTTCCCCCGTTCTTTCGATACTGCACAGGTGAAATGCCCATTGTTTTCTTAAATGCAGTGCTGAAATAATGCTGGGTATCATAACCTACACGCTCAGCTATGGTGTGGATTGGCAGTGTTGTTGAGTCCAACAGCTGTATAGACTTGCGAATGCGAGCATGCGTGACAAGCGTGACAAAGGAATCATTCAGCTCTTTCTTCAGCACACGACTAAGATATACGGCAGATACTTGAAGACGGGAAGCGAGCGATTCCAGGGTCAGTTCCCGCTCGGCATACTCTTCATGAATAAGTTGTCTTGCCCGGCGAACCAGAGGGGACAACTGCACTTCCCCGTACACCCGTTCACGGCAATGACGGTACGTATCCGGCGTTTCTTCCAGTGTCCCTGCATGTGTCTCCACATGAGCATGAATGGCAATATTCAGGCAAGAACTGATCTGCTGTTCCAGATGGGACTCTATTTCTTCAGGAGCTTCCTGCCACAGACACATGCCAATCAACCCGCTTGCATCCCGAAACAGGACATGTGGCACATCCCCCAGCAGTTCACTAATTATATTTTCCACTGCAAACAGAAACAACTGACGATCATTCTCTCTCAGTATCGTCTGACGCGCTTCAGCGGCAGGCCAGCGTACGACCCCGATCTGCACAGGTGGAACGGCGGGCAACCGCAAAAACACAAGCTGCTCCGTCAGATCCCTCCCCTCAGCCTGCTCTTCCAGCCACTCCAGCATAAATCGCTGGCGAAGCAGCGGGATATTACGTTCAATCTGATGAGCTGCCTGTTGGACATATGCCGTCCTCTGGTGCTCTTCAGTTAGTCGCTGATGCAATCGCTCAAGCGCAGCATATAATTGTTCTGCTTGCACAGGTTTTAAGATGTAATCCTCTACGCCGAGACGAACCGCCTCCTGCGCATATGCAAATTCATCATGTCCCGAGATGATCAGGTAACGACAATCCGGGCACTTCTGTTGAAGGGCACGGATGAGTTCGATTCCGTTCAGGAATGGCATATTCATATCCACGAGAACAATATCCACACCCAAGTCAGCCGCCCGTTCCAGCGCTTCCTCGCCATCTTCCGCTTCACCTACAACCTCCATCCCGAGAGTCGTCCAGTCAATTGCATCCCGAATCCCCTCACGAATGATCGGTTCATCATCAGCGATGAGCACGCGGTATTTCTTCGCCTCATGGCTATCCGGCGTAATCTCCAGTACTGTGGTCGATGCGGATGTCTCATCTGTTTCAGTGGAAATTGTCGCGGTCGACTTCATGAATTTTCCCATTCACTCTCCTGCCTCTCTTCATTATTGATTTGCTTGGTTGGCGGGAGCTCTCGCATCAACGGATGAATGATGGTCACACGAGTTCCTTCACCTTCCTGGCTCTCCAGTTCAATACCGTACTCATCGCCAAAGGACAGCCGGAGACGGGCTTGCACGTTCAACATTCCATAACTTTTGCCTGTCATCCCAGGCGAAGACGCTTCCAAACTGGCCAAAGGAGCTTTGAGCAGATGCTGCATCTCGGCAAGCCGTTCGTTGGACATTCCTGCTCCATTATCCTGAACGGTCAGCAGCAGTCTGTTATGTTCCAATCTGGCCTCCACCCGAATGTGTCCAGGCCCACGCCTGCCCTTGATTCCATGATAGATTGCATTCTCTATTAGCGGCTGAAGCAGCAGCTTTAACACAAAAAGGTCCCGCAGTTCCTCTGGAATATTCAATGTATACTGAAGACGATCGCGGTATCGTGTCTGCTGAATTTGCAGATAGCTGGTCATATGCTCAATCTCGGAATGCAGCGGAATGTAATCCTGTCCTTTACTAAGCCCTATGCGAAATAATCGAGATAACGCACCAACCATGCCGGACACATCTTCTGCACCCTCTTTGCGTGCCATCCAATGAATCGTATCCAAGGTATTGTACAAAAAGTGTGGTTTGATATGCTCCTGCAAACTTCGCATTTCAGCGTCACGCTTCTGCCGCTCCCGCAATTCATTTAGTGATATCAATTGTCGAATCTGTGCCAGCATTCGGTTATAACTGTTGCCAAGCATGCCAATCTCGTCAGCGCGATCGCTCCAGCGGCCTGGTCTGAGATTGCCGGTCTCCGCCCTGCGCATGTAGGACATGAGCCGGAAAATGGGCTGAGCAATGGAACGGGAGAACCATAAAGAGGCGCTCAGGCCAAACAAACACACCACAAATACAAAGCTAACCACGTAAAACTGGATTTGGCGCACTTCGGATATCGAGTCTCTTGTGGGAAATACCCCTACCGTTCTCCACCCCGTAAAGGTAGACGACTGGTACATGAATAATAACGTTCCACCCTCTGTTTCGGCGGTAAATGTTCCACTCTCACCGGAGGGGAACCAGTCTGTGGGAATGTGTTCTATTAGCGGGTGCTCCGGCTTGTATACACTTTGACCTTCTGCATCCGTCACCATCACATAACCGGATTTGCCCAAGGTTACATTACGGGCAGCCTGAGAGACGGACCTTAGTTTAAGATCAATCATAATAACGCCTCGCACACGTCCTGACGCTTCATCCGTTATGGAACGTGCAACCGATACAATCTCATCATCCTTGTACCGTACATGTGTCGTGAGATTACGCTCTTTCGGCTGACCCAATACCATGAAGATGCCCGGATTGGCCGAAGCTTTTTGGTACCAATTTTCCTGGATCAGGCTCTGTTCCGTTCGGGGATACATCTCGTTGCTAATATAGTCACCACTTGCATTGACGAGAACAATCCCGGCGATTTCAGGATACAACGTTGTGAACCCCTGCAAGGTTTGTTTGATGCCATATAACCGATTTTGCTCCGTTTCGGCATTTGCGTCCATGATCATCGGTTGGATGCCTGCATCATCTTTCGGTGGCATTTTGTCGTCCATAAAAGTATCAATATCCGGGTCAAATGCAATCAGATACGTCATGTTTTGCAAATTCTCCATCTTGCTGTTAAGAGCTTCATTCACTTTGCCAATCAGTTGCATGGTATGACCTTCAACCTGTCGCTCAACTACGCGTTCCACCGTCCAGTTCACAAGTATCCCGAGTCCTACGGAAGGTACAATGGCGAATAACAGAAATAGCAGCATCAGCTGGTAGCGAAGAGGCATATTACGCAAGCGTAAACGCCGAATCCCGTTCCTGAAAGCGGAGAGAATCGCTCTCCTGCTCCAAGGCCTTGGACTCTTGAAATATTCCTTGTTATTTGGCATAGTAATCATCCACATCCGAGCGTGTCACCACAGAGATCCCTGTGTCCACCATCACGGGAAGCGGTGCATTTTCACCGGATGAGGAGGGGGCAGGAACTGTTAACTCGTGATGCAGATGGAACAAATATTGGAGAGACCAATATCCCATGTTCCAGGTTCCCTGTGCAATTGTAGCCGAGATCGTACCGTTCTTGATCATGTCCAATGTAGCCTTATTTGTATCAAACGAAATAATCTGCAATGGATGTCTGTCCCCGGCAGTTTGAACGGCTTCCCCCGCTCCTGCTCCTCCGGTGGCTTCAGTCACAAAAATCCCCGCCAGCTTGGGATGTTCCTTCATCATTCTCTGTGTTTCGTCTCTGGATACCATGGCATCACCATGTCCGTCTGCAACTTCAACGATCTGCATGGAAGGGTATCTCTCCTTGATCGTATCGCGGAAGCCCTTCGTCCGCTCTTCATGATTTTGTTGCCCAGGCAGGGTTAATACCGCGACCTCTCCCTCACGCCCCAGCAGTTCAGCCATTTTATCGGCAGCCATTACACCTGACTTGTAATTATCTGTCCCAAGAAAAGAATAGGCCTGGCTACCAGGTGCATCCGCGTCAAATAATACTACAGGGATATCTGCGTCGATTGCCTTGTTGATCGCTGGTACTAGCGATTGTGGATCGATTGCAGATATGGCAATGCCTGCGGGTTTACGAGCGATGGCCTGCTCGATTACCATGGTCTGCTCCTTCGCATCATACCGGGTAGCCCCGCGATATTCTACGGTCACGCCAAGTGCATCCCCGGCATCCTCGAAGCCTTTAAGCGGGCTCTTCCAATACTCCAGCCCGGACTGGAATGTAATCATAATATACGTCTCTCCGATATCACCACGCAGCCCCCGGTCCTCCCATGAACTGTTTACCTGACTAGTGTATTCGAATCTCAACACATACAACGCAAATGCTGAGATTAGTAAAATGTATACCAGCAGCATTTTTTTCATTCCGTTCACTTCCTCAAGTCGTCTGATCACCTTATACTTCGTTTAAATTGTAAACGCAATCATTCAAAAAGAAAACTCCCCCTTATCTTTTAAAAGGAAGCTCCTGTTGCTAACCGTGTACCTGCTGCAATAATGTACTATATGGTTTCTCCCTCTGGACGTATGATCATGGAACTAGACTACAACCAGAGGAAAGCAGCATCATTATGAATCTTGCATCTTTTTTAATATACTGCATCGTTGTTACATTCACCCCCGGGCCTAGCAATATCGTCATTCTATCGTCTACTCAGAAAGTAGGCGCGCGAAAAACGATGAACTATGTGTGGGGAGCTACGCTGGCATTTGGCCTGCTGCTTACCGCATCAGCTTTTCTTAATCAGCTTCTTGCGGGAGTGGCCCGGAATTCTGAAGGTGATGCAGATTGTCGGCGGCATCTATATGGTATATCTGGCCTATCAGATCTACAAAATGGGTACCACCGAGGATGCACCGAAACAAGTTACCGGATTCTGGAACGGTTTCATCATGCAATTTGTGAACCCAACGGTGGTCGCCACCCCGATGACAGAATAACCTTTTGATCGCTCTCCAATTGGATACATTTTTGACACCAATCCTGAAAATCCCCGTATGGAACGTCAATGTTTCTTAACGATCTGTACGGGGATTGGCTTCTTTTTTCATTGGGCAATCAGATTCTTCTCTGTCGTCTCCAGACCCACACGACTGCCAACACTCCTAATAAAATGACTGTACCGTATAAGATGAGATAGAAAGACCCGCTTCGCCCATCATTGGTTTCCCCAAAATCTTCTATACTTACAACCTTTCCCGCGCCCAGCAATTTCAAATCGTCTCCGGCTTGTTCGACAGGAACATTGCCACTGCACAGATTCGTATGCAGCCTGTTGTCTCGTTCATCCAGACTGGCAAAGATCAGGTAGAACTGATTCTTTTCAAATTGAATGCCACAGGATTCAGACCCACCGTCACTCCCTATGATTTTCATCTTTTTGGCATTAACCCCCTTCCATGCAGTATCTACATCAAAGGTATACTCTCTTAATAAGCCGTCATGTTTCGTTTGCTGAGACTCGCCTTTTTTCACCACTTCTCCTGTAAATACCGTGGTATACGTTTCCAACCTCTTTTGAGCATCACTCTCGACACAACTGCAAGCATACACTCTCTCTCCGGGAAATAAAGCTAACCCGGACGTAACTAACAGTAAGATCGACATAAACATCACCAACCGTGGTTTCATTCCGACGCCTCCCCTCCTACATCTTCTGCTTGAACAAACGTGGTAAAGGTTACATATTTTTATTGCTGCTATATTTATTGTAAAATTATAGCACAATACAAATATCGTTGTGTCCGACATTCGCAAGTCAACCGGCGTCATTTGGAACGCATATCCCAACTGCCATCCAGAAGATTGGCATAGGCGCCACCACTTTGTTATACAAAGAAATACCCGGCTATCCTTCACTGAAGGATAGCCGGGTATTTTTATATTCATATATAGTATTCATGAATTCGTTCAGGACCACATGGACCGCTTGTCCCATTTAAGGGAACAGGCGGATCTGGTTTTTTTTACACCAAATTACAACTCTTCACCATTGGATTCGATGACTTTTTTGTACCAGTGGAAGCTCTTCTTCGGTGTTCTGCTCAAATCTCCGTTACCGTCGTTGTCCTTGTTAACATGAATGAAGCCATAACGCTTCTTCATCTCTCCAGTGGAGGCACTAACTAGGTCGATACATCCCCACATCGTGTAGGCAATGAGGTCTACGCCATCAGCTACAGCTTCTTTCATTTGTTCAATGTGACCTTTCAGATAATCAATGCGATAGTCATCCTGAATAGAGCCATCTTCCTCTACCACATCAACAGCGCCCAGACCGTTCTCAACCACCATCAATGGAATCTGATACCGATCATACAGATGATTCAGCGTGTAACGCAGTCCTTTGGGATCGATCTGCCAGCCCCAGTCGGAAGCTTCGAGATATGGGTTTTTGATACCGCCCAGCAAATTACCTTCTGCTCTCTCGAGGGACTCGTCCGCACTTTCAACCAAAGACATATAATAACTGAAGGAATAGAAGTCTACGCAGCCGTCACGCAAAGTCTGCTCGTCTCCCGGTTGCATCTCGATCTGAATACCTTCTTCGGCGAAGAAACGTTTAGCGAATCCAGGATACGCACCACGAACTTGAACATCACCACAGATCATGTTGGACAGTTGGTCTTTCTTCTGTGCAAGCAGCATGTCGTCCGGGTTACATGTATTTGGATACGTTGTCATGAACGCAACCATACAGCCAATTTTGAACTCAGGGTTGATCTCATGTCCCAGTTTTACCGCTTTAGCACTTGCAACAAATTGGTGATGCAGTGCCTGGAAACGAGTCTGTGGGTTATCAATTCCATCCGTCAACGCCTCTTTGCCTTCCAACAAGATACCGGCACCCATATAAGCCCCCATCGGCATTGTCAAAATGTTGATTTCGTTGAACGTCAGCCAGTATTTCACTTGATCTTTGTAGCGGTTGAAGAGAGTTGTACAATAACGGATATAACAGTCGATAACTTCACGGGAAGCCCAGCCGTTATATTTCTGTGTCAGACCGAACGGCGTTTCATAATGGGAGATCGTTACGAGCGGCTCAATATTGTATTTTTTCAACTCGGCAAAAACATTATCGTAGAACTGCAATCCCTCTTCGTTTGGCTCCAGATCGTAACCGTTCGGATAGATGCGGGACCAGTTGATGGACATGCGGAACATTTTGAAGCCCATCTCTGCCATCATGGCGATATCTTCTTTGTAATGTCTGTAAAAATCAACCGCTTCATGGCTCGGATAATACGTGCCCTCTTCCAATACAGGCGTAATCCGGCGTGGAATCGTGTGGGTTCCCCCTGTCATCATGTCAGACGTGCTTGGCCCCTTGCCACCCTGGTTCCATCCACCCTCGAATTGATTGGCAGCCGTTGCGCCACCCCAGTAGAATCCTTCTTTCATTGTCATGAGCATTTCCTCCTTCATATCTCAAAAAGACTATATAACCAGTGTACCATCCATACCCTGACACCTATTGTCATGGTATAATCAGAGCATGGAAAATAACCGACTATTTCGAATATTGCTTTTGTTATTGGAGAAAAAGAAAGCCACCGCACCCGAACTCGCCCGTATGTTCGAAATTTCTGTACGTACGGTGTACCGCGATATCGACCGGCTGAGCGCTGCGGGCATCCCCGTCTATACGACGACCGGCAAGCATGGCGGTATCCATCTGATGGACAACTATGTCATGGACAAGTCCCTGTTGTCGGAAGAAGACCAGAACGAAATTTTGATGGGACTATACAGCATCAGTGCGATCCCACACCTTAATAGTGCTCATATGCTGCAACGGCTGACCGCCCTGTTTGATCACAAGCTGGATTGGATCGAATTCAATTTCTCACCATGGGGCAGCATCCCCCTGCAAGAGAGAGAATTGTTCAATCAGGTGAAACAAGCCATATTAACGAATCAACTGATTACGTTTCATTATGTTAATTCGGATGGTGAGAAAAGCATTCCGACTGTGGAACCACAGAAGCTTATATTCAAAAACAGTACATGGTACTTCAAAGGGTATATTCATAATGATCCTGATCGGAAAGAATTCGAGACATTTAAGATGAAACGGATCACCCAATTGACTTTTCTAACGAGAAAACACGATCACCCTGTTCATGCGGGGTCAACCCACCCTGAATCAGAAGCAGTTCTTGTCCTGACTCCTCTGACACTCTCGTTCTCCAGCAACATTGCATACCGAGTGTATGATTTTTTCGAACCGTCCCTCATTAAAAAAGAGCCTGCTGGCAGGCTCCGTGTGTCTCTCGAATTGAATGTAGGGGAATGGCTTTACTCCTTCCTGCTGTCGTTTGGTTCGGAGCTGACCGTAATCGAGCCTGTTCATGTTGGACAGGAATTGCTCAGACGTCACATCAAAGCCGTTGAACATTTGCAGAACGTCATGAACAAACTACCTGACAATGAATGATATAATATAGGCCTATACAACTTTTGATCACAGCTGACTCTCCGTCATCCACCTGACCGAAGGAGGTTTATCCATGCAAGACATTAGACGCAACAATGTGGAACGTTTCAAAGGTTTTGGTACGTTATACGATCAGAACCGACCAGCTGCTCCCACTGAAGTGGTGGATATTCTAACGACATATCTTGGCAGCACACCGCGCATGGTCGCAGATGTTGGCTGTGGCACCGGCTTATCTTCGTGGATCTGGCTTAATGAGGCAGAACGTATCATCGGCTTCGAACCCAGCGATGACATGAGGTCTGTAGCAGAATCCAAGTGGGAATCTGCCGGGAAGCCGGATAACTTGCGGTTTGTGTCCGGCTTGTCTCACGACCTCGGACTACCAGATGGCAGTGTTGATGTGCTGACCTGCTCCCAATCGTTTCACTGGATGGAGCCGCAACCCACACTACGCGAGTTTGCACGTGTACTTTGCACAGGGGGTATATTTGCTGCCTACGACTGCGACTGGCCACCAATGCTGGACTGGCAGTTGGAACAGGCCTACCTGCAGCTGAATAAGGAAGCAGATCAACGAGCAGCCAGTCTGGCTCCCCAGGATAGCCAGGCACACAAATGGAGCAAGGATGGACATCTGCAGCAGATTCAGCAATCTGGGCTGTTCCGCTATGTTCGGGAAATTGTGTTTCATCACCACGAGACATTCACGGCCGATCGTTACGTCAATCTCGCCCTGAGCCAAGGCGGCCTGCAGACGGCATTGAAGCTCGGTGCGGATGATCTATTAACAGCTGCTGACGAGTTCAGAGCGCTGGCTAATCGTGTATTTGACGGAGAATCCAGAAGAGTACTCTTTTCTTATCGCATGCGCCTTGGTATTGTCTGAAAACATTCCGTTGCTTGCATCTCTCGTACATACCAAAATGAAAAAGAAGGTCCTACACGTCATAAACATGATCTGTAGGACCTCCTTTTGTCTACATCCTCAGGAAGAGAACAAGTCACTTAATTGTCGTTCTTGTACACTTAATGCCAACACCAATTTTGTTGGGTCTTGTCTTGAGTAGATGACGTTAATGATATGACCTTGCTGTACCTGCGGCAGCGCAGATGACAAAATTTCTTTTTGCGTGGTCACATTGAAGGTTTCACCGTTCGTTTTTGTTATGCTGAGTTTGAGCTGAAGCTTGATCTTATTACTGCCTCCATTTCCAAGTGGAGTGACATCGAGAATCTTGGCCATCGCTTTTTCCCCTGTTCTTGCAATATCCATCATTTCAGGTGATACCCCTTGTTGTACCATCTTTTCATCCAACAATTGCTGCATATCTTCCTGTGACAGTTGCCCTTTCAGATCAAGCCCTACCTTGCGCTCATCCTTTACGGAGACCACTAACGGAATGAAACTGCCCGGCTGAAACTGTGCCATGGAGATCAACGGAATGACCGTTTTCATCTCCGTATCGTATTTCTCGCGCCCCTTACGCGACACCGTCAGACTCAATCGAACCTCAGGCTGCTCATTAATATACGTGCCTGTCTGTTGTATGCTCTTAATGACCCCAACTGCTGGTAAACCTGTCTTCACTCGACCTACGCCGAAGATGCTACTCAAAATCGCAGGAACAAAGATCAGCCCGAACCCGGCAAAGATCGCCGGTTTATACCACCAAGCTTGCATGATGATAAATGGATCATTCCACAGTTGCTGCGCCAGAAATGGGGAGAATCCCACACCGAATACCATTAATACTCCAATAAATCTCAGAAATCTCACCATATGATCCACCCTCTCCTTTTATCTCTATTTATCTCTTAAATTATAAACACCACGGCTTGTCCTTGAATACCCTTCTGGCGGCATACAAAAAAAACGAAAAATCCGGCAACTGAATCACAGGATTATCGTTTCTTTGGTAAGGATTAAGCCAATTTCGCAAAAAAAAGATCTGCTAATCTGATCTTCATTTCACGATTGGCGGCCATATTTTGTGCCAAGTACTCCGGCAATGCACAAAATCATGCCATAATCAGGCTCTTCCAAGCCGATTTCCACTCTATTTTTTGCGTAACAGATAGACAAGCTTCCGATAATACATTGCTGCTTCCTTGTATTTCCGCTGATCTTCAGACACCACGGCCATCCCTTCATATAACGGTTCAAGCCGCATGATATGCTGCGCGGATTCAAAATAGGGCAGACACGCAAGCGCCCGCTCCATGAAAACTTCGCGATCTCCATGCGCAAGAGCCAGATGGCTCTCGTAGAAGGTTGCGCTCATCTGTTGGTCCTGTGTTGTTGCACATTTTAAGAGTTGATCTACACTCTGCGCGAGCACGCCCCAGTTCTTCCGTGCCAGAGCTACTTCGCATCGATACACACTGACGAGCGGCTGCATGGCCTGCTGTGTTTCATCCGTTTCCTGCTGCAATAGCGATTCAAATCGTTCAATCTCCGTCTGTGCCTGATCCAGTTCACCTGTCATCGTCAGCATGACAATCCGATTGTTGGCAATTGCGGTCACCAGATCGCCTTGGTTCCCCGCATACACGAGGTTTGCCTCTGCCATTGTTAATGCAGAGAGTGCCTCCTGAACCAGCCCCATTGCGAAGCAATAGCCACTATATGCCACATATAACCCGGACAACCGATGGAACATCCGCTGATCATATACATGACGCATCGTAAGCTCAAATACCTGTTTTGCCTCTTCATACTGTTTGACCTGGATGTAGGCTTCCATCTTGATATTTTGCACAGACAGCCAGAATTCACTGCCAGGAAGCGCCAGCTCACTGAGCCTGGTTGCATGAGTTAGTACATCTACAAAGGCCATTTTGGAGCGATAATATTGTATTTTATAGAATAAAAGTGCTTTGACTAACGGACGCGGCAAATCGATATCGTCTGGACGACCGTATTTCTCCAGGTAAAAATTGAGGTAGGACGTATGTATATACTCATGAGCCGTTGCATCGTTTAATTGCTGATAATAGACCGCCTTCATCAAAGCTGTTGTCAACTCTACGGTCAGCGTGTCATCCCGATCTGCCAGTGCATGCACCATATCTTCGGATATCGCCGACGCTGGAACAGACATTTGTTCGAAAACGACCTCTGCCCGTTCGAGTGTTTCCTCGTCCTGAGCCGCAGCCTTTAGGATATAGGAAGGGGATACCCCAAGACGCCCGGCGATGGCTTCTGCCAAGTCCTCAGGTAGCGGATAACGATCCGCCAGGATATTGGCAAAGTGGGCCTGCGTGACCAGACCTTCCACAAGGTCTTTACGGGAGATTTATTTTCTTTTGCTTAGCAGTTCAATGCGTTCCTTCAGCATGGTATCCCTGTCCTTTCTATCCTAACAAGCGAGTACATTCTATTCACATCATCGCAAAATTAGAGATATAACGCCACCCTTCCGGCGAAATCAAACGAAACGGTTTCCGTTTCCGAGGTAATTGTTTTACAATAAGAAAGTATGTGTAAGAGCATTTTATCGAAATGCTGAAACATGAGCTGAATATGAAAGGATGCAAATAAATGATTATTAAACCAAGAACACGTGGTTTTATTTGTACCACTTCCCATCCTGTAGGTTGCGCTGCGCAAGTGCAGGAACAGATTGATTATGTGAAATCCCAGCCTCAGCTGAAAGGACCGCGTAATGTGCTCGTGATCGGTGCTTCCACCGGATACGGTCTGGCGTCACGCGTAGTTTCTGCTTTTGGAGCTGGAGCGAATACAGTCGGCATTTATCGTCCAAGCAGTTCCACAGAGAAACGTACAGCTTCTGCAGGATGGTACAACTCCGCTGCATTCGAAAAAGCCGCTGAGGAAGCAGGCCTGAAATCGTACAGCGTTACAGGTGATGCATTCGCAAACGAAACACGAGACAAAGCCGTTGAACTGATTCGCAGTGAACTCGGTCAAGTCGATCTGGTCGTATACAGCGTAGCCTCGGCACGCCGTACCGATCCGAACACGGGTGAAGTATTTAACTCTGTGCTGAAGCCTATCGGACAATCCTACACGAACAAAACGGTAAACTTCCACACAGGCGAAATTAGCTCCGTTACCCTTGAACCGGCAAACGAAGAGGAAATTCGTCAGACGGTAACTGTTATGGGTGGAGATGATTGGGAACTATGGATGGATGCCCTGCAACAAGGCGGCGTGCTTGCCGATGATGCAACAACGATCGCTTTCTCCTATATCGGTCCTGAACTTACGCATGCCATTTATCGTGATGGTTCCATTGGTCAAGCCAAGAATCATCTGGAAGCGACTGCACACAAGCTGAATGATCGTCTAAGTGCAAAAGGTGGACGTGCGTACTTAACTGTAGCCAAGGCGCTGGTGACTCAATCCAGTTCTGCGATTCCAGTGGTGCCACTGTACATCTCAGCATTGTACAAAGTCATGAAAGAAAAAGGCTTGCATGAAGGATGCATCGAGCAATTGCAACGTCTGTTCGCTGATCGCTTGTATGCGGGGGGAGAAGTTCCAACCGATGAAAAAGGTCGCATTCGCATTGACGATTGGGAGATGAGAGCTGACGTTCAGGAAGAAGTGGCGAAGCTCTGGAATGAGTTGACCACAGAAAACATCTACGATCTGTCCGATCTGGAAGGTTATCGTCGCGAATTCTTCCAGCTGTTTGGTTTTGAAACCGAGGGTGTGGATTATGAAGCAGATGTTGATCCCAACGTTGAAATGCCTCATCTGGTGAACTAAAGAAGTTTGGGCGTGGACGTGAACCTAGGTTTTTGTTAGAGCTAGCTGCGGATGTCATGCTAAAGATATGATTTTAAAACCAATAAAGGAGGAGCCATCTGGCTCCCCTTTCTTTGTCCTTTTTAATTCCACACACTGATTCCAATTCCCGTATCCATACACTCTTTCGTATATCCCCTAATCAAATCGATTTAAGCAGCTTTTTCAGCTCTTTTGGTACCGTCTTCTCGATAGTAATGGAACGTGCTCCATGCATGGACGCGAAGAATTGAAGTCCCTCCCGAAAATCCGTAAGCCATTCCCAAACTCAAAACTTGATCGGGTCCCGAAGGTGAGGAAACTGCGGGCCAACGTTCCAGTAAAGCTTGCGTTTGCAGCAAAAAACGGCGAACGATTTTTTTATTCATGTGCAACGCTGTTGTCATATGTATAGGGTCTTCCCAAAATAAAAAGAAGCACCACCATCTTGGATGATCTGCTTCTTGTGTTTGACCTTTTGCAATTTTTCCTGCTTCGTAGGCATGAGCCGTACATGCTGGGATAACGCACCATAATCTCCGTTAACTCTTCGGCTCTGTTCCGAGCACCACTTGCCTGACCGCTCTGCTTTGCGTAATACTTTTTGTGTTTGTGTACGTGCCATAATGGATCACACACTCCTTTGGTTGATATACACTCAATATATCATGTGCAGCTACACAAGTGAAGGTGCTTCCTACTGGAATGAGATGTACATAATCAAAAAGGCTTCCACCCAAGTACTTAGCGGGATTGCCGCTTTCGCCGGGACTGCCACGTCTCGATTGGTTCATGATCATCTTCTTCGATCAGTTCCAATGCTTCCTCTACTCTTCTGGCTTTGAATAACAGAATTAATTCCATCAGGTCTTCCCGGTCCAGCAGTTTCACTCCATTAACCGCTGCAAGCGTCCGGCAGGCTTCGGTGTAACGAGCGGACGTTAATACAATTGACCGGTCGGCTTCATAATAACGCATGGATGTATATATCTCCTGCACAGCACTTAACCCTACGGGATGGTTCGCACCATATCGCTTCGCTTGTATCACACTTCGTCTGCCAAGTCGATCAACAAACACCAGATCTGCCCCAAAATCCCGGCTGCTTGTTGTCTTATGCACCTCATCGTACCCGAGCTCTTCGAATAGATGATAGAGATATAATTCAAATTCCGAACCATCCTCCATCTTGTCGATGTCCTTTATTGTGATCTTACGAGGATTGGCTTCACTTCGGATCCGCTGCCCGCGCCCGATAACCCGCCGAATAATCCAGGCCAGCAGCAACAATATGATGATACATCCAATGACCCATAGGGTCATATTTTCACTCCAGTTCATAGTTGTTCTCCTTGTTCATTTCCTATGTTCTATCCAACGTCTTACGCAGATATGGCTTGTCACCGCACTAAATATATCAGACTTCCACCTTCATCGAAAGAAGATGAATTCCCTGTAACCCTCACTCTTCTCCAAACATCGTTAATTCGATAAATTAATGATAAAAGGTTACAGTGTGTTCGGTTGAATTCCATATGACATCAATGGTAAAATTCAACAATCGGTTCTATTTTGAACCGAAGAAGAAAGGTGGTTTATCACTTGCATACATTGACCAAACACAAGTCCAAAACATGTGCTGCCCTCATTCTTAGCGGCATGCTCCTCTTCACCATGAATACAACAGGTTACGCCGCTGCCTCAACCGAATCCATGCCCAAACCGGCGTGGACGTCATCTTCCATGATGTTATCTGAGGCTAATACAGAGAAAGATGTCCTGATCAAGGGAATCCATGCTGTGCCATCCAAAAATCTTGTATATGTACATGCCTCACAGGCCGTAACGAAAACAAGCAGCAAAACAACACTCGACTGGCAACTGGACTCTCTCCAAGCATTCGATGCTACAACTGGACAATTGAAGTGGAATACGATATTCCATGAGAAAAGTGGTCCTTATACCACCTACTCCGATTCGGTATATGCCAGCAATGGTACAGCTTATGTGTATATGGAATATTCGGACAAAACCAAAAAATTGTACTCATTCAATACATCCGGTAAAACCAACTGGGTCAAAACGGTGAATTCACCTGCAAGCATATCCCTATTGGATAATGATATGCTGATGGTTGCTTCGAGTCAGGGCGTGCAATCGAATGGTTCGGTTCGCTCCGCCATCTCGTTATATGACAAGAAGGGCAAGCTGATTACCGAAAAGACCATTAACGGCAACGTGCTTAAGGCTGATCACGGTCGAATTGTAGTGGATGCCAGTAAACAAACCAAGGTAGGCAACTTCTGGCAGCAAGCTGCGAATCCCAAAGTAGAGATCTATGATCGTACGTTGACTCGTCTGTCCTTCTACCAATTCCCTGCCAATGCAAATACACTAGGGGATGGCGGCGGTGAATCGCTGGCCATTCTGGATGATGGTTCCATTATTATGCGTGCCAATTTCGAGAACACCGGTAACCGACTAATGGGTTTTGGCACCGATGGCAAGCTTGCTTGGGGACGTGCCATTGCTGGTGATGCTTACATTCAGACGGCTGGCAACAGCTACACAGTCTTTACAGGGCAGAAGCTGGAACTGTACACGATGAAAGGCAAAGTGACTGAGCGTACATTCAAGGACGCACAGCCTGCATTGATGCATGTCGACCAGACACAGGATGGTCAGTACCAGCTTGATTTTGCCAAAAAAGGATACATTCTTGATCCACAAACGCTGGAAGACGTGCATATCTACACGACCAGTTCCTCAGTTCCTTCATTAGAAAATGTCTCTACTTACATGGATGATATCATCTATTCCATAAACGATGAGACATTGTCCAAATATGTACTGAAGTCCAATTCTGCAAAATAAATACTCAATTTAATAATAAGCCGGGAAAGTTCCATAAGGAGCTCTCCCGGCTTATTGCATTGGCAGGATAGAATCATCCTATTTCCAGTTATTGTCTATAAATTCGTCCCGTCCGGAGATTGCGCGGTCTTCCTTGTAATGCTTCTCATTTTTCTTGTGGTAATCCTGATGGTAGTCTTCAGCAGGATAGAATATAGCTGCATCCCGAATTTCCGTAACAATCGGTTGAGTGAATCGTCCGCTGGCTGCCAGTTCCTGTTTGGACTGTTCAGCAAGCTCACGTTGACGTTCATTATGCACAAAGATCGCCGTACGATACTGTGTCCCCCGATCCTGGAACTGACCTCCGTCATCCGTCGGATCAATCTGTGGCCAGTACAGTTCCAGCAGTCGTTCATAAGGGAATACATCCGGATCAAATGTAATTTCAACCACCTCAACATGACCGGTCTTCCCTGTTTTGACCTGCTCATATGTTGGATTCTCGACGTGACCGCCGGCATAACCTGATATAATGCCATGAATGCCCGGTTGTTCTTCAAACGGTGTAACCATACACCAGAAACATCCGCCGGCAAATGTAGCTTTTTCCATTCCGTTCATCCCCTCTTATCTAAACTACCTTTTACACTTACCACTCCGATGACAGAACAACCTTCTGATCGCTGTTATCCCAGATTTTTTATATTTGGCTTTACAAGGAGAAAATCTGGGGATAAAGGCAAGTGTATGCTTTCGAAGCAGCTTTCTTGCAGAAAGCTTTTAGCTCCACTTCTTCAGGTTATTTCTGTCTTCTACGTTCTCGTGTAAATGTTTAGTCCAATTTATATAGATAGCTATTACGCATATCTTTATATATTTTAAAACAACGAGAGGTTGATTGAAAGCCATCGTTATGGCTCTCAATCAACCTCTTCATTGGTAATGCATTTAGCTGACAACTAATTCAAGAAATTATCTTGATTAAGTTACCCGCGACTACGTCCCATCGAACGGAAGATCAAGCTTACGATCGCTACAAGAACAATCGCACCAATCAAT
Organism: Paenibacillus polymyxa; assembly: GCF_018614975.1. Lineage (GTDB taxonomy): Bacteria > Bacillota > Bacilli > Paenibacillales > Paenibacillaceae > Paenibacillus > Paenibacillus polymyxa_E. Next base: position 46,641 of record NZ_JAGGNR010000003.1, read on the forward strand.
GCAGGTACAATGTAGAATCCGCCCATCTCAGGACCCATATCGCCCAAGATTACTCCACCTAACCATCCACCGATAAAACCAGCAATGATGTTACCAATAACACCACCTGGAATGTCACGACCAACGATCAAACCTGCCAACCATCCAATGATACCACCGATAATTAATGACCATAACCAACCCATATCATTCACCTCTAATTAAAGTTTTTTTGTTGTTGTCTGTCTACTATTAACCGCTACAGAAGCATTTAAACAATTGGCATAAAAATTTTTGCATATTACCTTTTGTCCCCATGCATCTTCCTCTGCAAAACAAGCCATAGTCAGGTATGGAAACAGATCGCGTTACTTTCCGGCATCTCATCAGCTCAAGGCTGCGTTATGTACCTCCCGAAAGTCATTGTATGTTACAGCAGACAAGGTTAGTATCACCAATTGAGGTAGGATTATTTATAGGCCTATTCTAAAACTTAACGTACATCAAAGTAGCCGTTCCGCTTACGAATCGTTCTTACCGATCAATAAAAGCCTGCACGTCCCTTACCTGGCTGCGCTAGCCAGGTATGTTTATGGCTCTTGTCCAATTCGCCACGCATCGACTGAATGACTTTCACAATGTCTGTCTGTCCATTCTGATGCCATTCCAGCGCAGCGCTGACATACAACTCACCCAGCTGCGCAAGAGAGAAGGTGTCGGTCAGGCGAGCTGCCTCTACCGTGCCTTCTTCACCCGCAAAGACGGTGAAGCCTCGTTGCCGCAAATATTGCAGGCGAAGCTCTTCATCTGGCAGCGGGATTTCATAAGCCCGGTCGAACCGTCCAGCACGGTTCATAAGGCCCGGGTCTATTTTTTCCGGATAATTCGTTGTACCGATCAGGAAAATACCTTCTTTCGACGTAGCTCCATCCAGTGTATTCAGGAAAAAGGAACGGACTTCATCCGGCATCGAATCGATGTCCTCAATGATCAGTACCATCGGTGCGAGACGCTTGGCTGCCTCGAACACTTCACGCACCGATTCACTATTGGTATACTCCGTAATCTGCCAATACGCAGCAGGTCCCGGGATACTTCCAGCAATGGATTTCACCAACGTGGTCTTGCCATTCCCCGGATGTCCATACAATAGAATGCCCCGTTTGTACGGGATATCATAATCTCTGTAAAAAGAACGATCTGCTTCGAAGAACTGATCCAGCGAGCGGAAAATATCCTGTTTGATATGAGCTGAGAGAACGACATCTTCTCTTCCCACGGAGCGAGTGATGGATTCAACATGGCGATCGCTGCCATTCCGGGCATCGGTGTATACCGTTACTTTTTTCATATTTTGCTGACGTTCCCGTTCGCGGACACTTCCCAGAAATTGCTTCATCTCCTCATCACCGACAGCAAAGACAAAGTCTTCACTGTAGATTCCGTTCTCTCGGAAAAATGGAACACGTACAAGCGCAACGCCCCATTTCGGATAGGCAAATACGTTATTACGAATGGAGTAATGCACACCATAAGTGGGCACATCGCCATCATCATCGTAATGCAACGTCTGAAGCTCCAGATCCTCGAATATGCGGGCTACCAATTCCACTTCGGCACTGCCATTTTGCAAGTCTTCCCGGAGTAACTCCCAGTATTCATTGTTCGGGTCAGAACTGGCATAAAGCTTGTACTCAACTCCATAGCGCTGATGGAGCGCCTCACTGATTCCACGAATCAGCCTTGAGTAGATGGCGTACCCTTCCACTCGAATTCGGGTATCATGTTGTTCGTCATAGGTATAGATCGCTTGAGTTGGATCTGTTTGTTTTTCGTTTATTGTCATTATTTCGCTCCCTTTACCGCTACAAGCGGTTTGCATTTGGCTACAACTTGAGCCAGGCCTGCGCCGGTAACACTGTCTATAATTTCATCTACATTTTTATAAGCCTGAGGAGATTCATCAATAATGGATGCAAGTGAGCGTTGGTTTACCACGATCTCATCTTCTGTACCCACACCTAATGCCGCAGCAAAATCTTCCACGCTAATCAATCGTTTTGTTGCCGTCCGTGAACGGATGCGACCCGCACCGTGACATATTGAATAATAATTATCAACACCCTGCGGCTGACCCACCATGATATATGAAGCAGTTCCCATGGACCCCGGAATAAGCGCCGGATGTCCTGTTGCCAGATAAGGCTTTGGATTGTCCGGGTGACCTGCTGGCAACGCACGTGTCGCACCTTTACGATGTACAAAAACGGAACCTTGGTCTGCGTTAGATTCCTCCCAGGCATAGTTGTGCATCAGATCGTATAACGTACGGAATTCACATTTGGAGCCAAACACATCCCGGAATGCTTCGCGAATAGCATACGCAATCAGGTGCCGATTGACAACAGCGTAATTCAATGCAGAATACATCATGTTCACATAATGACGACCTTCCGCATGCTCCAGTGGAGCAAATACCAGTCTGGGATCGGATGTACCCAGGTTAAGCCGCTGCATGACTTGGGCAATCGCTGATGAACTCGCCTGACTTACATAACCCCCCCATGCACGAGAGCCGGAATGAATCATGACCACGACCTGTCCATCATACAGCCCCCAAGCTTCGGCGATTTCACGATTCTCTTCAGCGATCTCAATCGCCTGGATCTCGGCAAAATGATTCCCCCCACCCAGTGTTCCGAGCTGACGATGCGAACGATGCCACGTCATATCAGGAACGTGGTTTAACACATCCTCATCGTATCTGAATTTGCTGCTTTCCACATGTGTCATCGCGGTTGATTTTTTCGGTGTATAGCTGTCCGGAATATACTTTTTGGGTAAACCATGCAGCCCTTTACGAACGATATGCTCCAGTCTTATATCCGAGTAATGACCTCTCTGGTTCGCTTCCATCGGCAATACTTTCTCAATGGCCTTGACGAGTTTGCGACGGAGCTTGATGTCTTTCAATTCGTCCTTGTGCAAGTTCGTCATATGCACTCGCATGCCACAGCCAATGTCACTGCCCACGATGGAGGGAGAAACATATCCGCTCTGCGCATCCCATACGGCCGTCGTTCCAATGCACGTACCTACACCGACGTGTACGTCTGGCGTGTAACTCATATAAGAGATTCCCGGAATCTGCAGATTATTGTTTGCCATCTCGAACACCTTGTAATCGAGCGAAGAGAATAGCTGTTGCGCCGCATATACGGTTAGGTCGCCTGCAGGCAATTTTACTTCATGCCGGTAGCCACCTGCGACTTCATTTGGATTAGCAAATAAATTAAATTCTGTATTCATAAAAGTGTATTATTCCTTCCTGTACGTTCAGCAAATTCGGTTTGCTGATTCCTATTGTAAAATAAAACTAAAAAAAGCCATAGGCTAATCGCCCATGACTTCTACTGAATGACAATAACGGAGAACAGGACAGCATAAACATGCTGTGTGTCTGTCATCCATCGCTATAATATAAGCGAAGAACACATATCGATTATAAACCTGCTAAACGATATGCCTATCCCCTATGTCGACCGTATGAGGCCAATGAAACGATGAGCCGGATATGCTATTGTATCTACGTTGCGCCCTGTTTGAATCCAACCATAACCAAGCATCATGTCTCTCGGCCTCCCTTCGTTAATGTTAGTCTTATATTAAGGGGACTAGAATTCATGTGTCAACCCTTTTCTTGGAAATTGATCCATGATGCATATTTCATATGTAAACAAAAACAGGAGACTGTCCTAGGACAGTCTCCTGTTTTGCAGCTAATAATGATGTTGTTAGCGTAACATGATTATTACAATCCTGCTTGTTTATCCAACTCTTCAACCGGGTTTTCATCTTCTTTTTCAGGAACTTTGGAAGACAGCAACCAACCACATACCGCAATGGTAATCAGTACAATATAGAATCCGAATTTCCAAATTTTATTTTCCGGGAAATGCTCATCCAGAACACCCAATGAAGGGTGTGCAAGTGTAATAACTGCCAACTTAACCCCTACCCAACCTACGATCACAAAAGCCGCAACTTCAAGCCCCGGACGGGAATGAAGCAATTTTACAAAGTATGTGGCTGCAAAACGCATGATCACAAGCCCGATGAATCCACCGAGGAAGATAACGATAAACTGTCCACCGTCAAGTCCCCCAATTGCAGGCAATCCACTTGGCGGCAACGCCACGGCCAAAGCAACAGCAGCCAGAATGGAATCAACTGCAAATGCGATATCCGCTACTTCGACTTTGAATACGGTCATCCAGAAACCAGATTTTTTTCTCGGTTTCTTAGAAGTCGAATCAGCTGCTTCATCTGTTTTATTTCGACTACCAAGTATCTTTTTAACGATGTGGTTAATCGAAATGTACAGGAGATACAGGGCACCGATCGCTTGTACTTGCCATACATCGACCAGGAAAGAGATCAGGAACAACGAGCCTAAACGGAACACAAATGCACCCATCAGACCATAGAACAACGCTTTTTTGCGCTTATCTTCAGGCAAGTGTTTAACCATAATTGCGAGTACCAATGCATTATCTGCTGCGAGTAATCCTTCTAGGACCACTAAGACAGCCAGCACCCACCCGTATTCTAATAATAATGTAACATCCAACATTGACTCCTCCTTAATATTCTTATGATGTACAAAAAAAAGGACCTTTACCATACTGGTAAGGTCCTTTTATATCCACAAAAAGAGATCTTTACCGAGCATAAAAACTTGGTAAAGGTCTCGCTAACAACAAAATTGCTGCCAATAAAGCCGGGGATATGATCCCGAACTGACGACTTTACTGTAAAAGCTACTCCCCTTTAACAGGAATATGTAGTTTTAGTTGGAACGGGTCGTTTAACCTGTACTCATCATATTTCATAACGTTAAATAAAGTCAAGCTTTATTTAGTTGACGATACAGCTTACGGAATACGACAACATCGTAGATCATATTCCCCAGTGGAATGAAAGAAACAAAGAACAGAGCAATTGGACGGCGCAGACGCCACTTCTGTGAGGTGTACAGACTCACCATAAATAACAAATACATTAAAAACAAAAAACCGTACAGATTTCCAAACCATGTGACAGCCTGCGGCATAACCCCGGCATCTCTCAACGGAAAAGCAACAAACAGTAGCAACACGTACGAAATTCCCTGCAACCACAACATCAGCCGGAAGCGCCCCAGCATAGAATGTAACATTATTTTCCTCCTGCTTTTATGTAACGAATTCAATTGTTCCCGTACAGTATACCACAAAAGCTGAATATCTCCGCTTCATTCCATGCAGCAGATTATTCCTGCACGCTCATATGGGGGTTCACCTACCTTTTTTCAGGAGCCAAATGCCTCAGCTTCTCATAAGATATATGACAAAGATTGTTACAGATGTCGGACAAGGAGGAGCCTGATCATGAAAATAGCTATGGTTGCACCCGAGAAATTGCCTTTGCCCGGTAATGGTTCCGTGGAAATCTGTATCCTGGGCATCGCCCGTGAACTTGCCCATCGCCATCAGGTGACCATTATAAGTCGTCAAATGGAAGGTCTCGCCGCCACAGAACAGATCGACGGTATCACTATTCAACGTGTCCCTGCATCGAATCCTGTCATGTACACCAAAGCAATCATACGTCTGTTATCCAAACAAATCTACGATGTAATTCAAGTGGATAACAGACCACGAAGTATGGCTACCATCAAACGAGCTTTTCCACGCACACCTGTTGTACTCTATCTTCACTCGTTAACGTTCGCTCAGCCCGGACCTTCCAGACTCACATTGATGAAAAAAGCTGATTGGATTGCCGTCAACAGTCATTCCCTGCGACAAAGGCTAGGCCGTAGATTTCCGCTGGTAAAACGCCGGATGAGTGTAGTTCCATTAGGTGCAGATCTAAGCCGCTTCAGGCCTGTTGAATCTAGCGAAGAACAGATTCATCTGCGTACACAATTTGGAATAACTAAACCATTCTCTATTCTGTATGTCGGCAGGCTCATCCCTGGAAAAGGTGTAGACGTATTAATTCGTGCGACTGCCCTCCTTCAGCGACAGACGCCTGTTCAACTGGTTGTGGCAGGCAAAGGTCCTCCGTCTTACATGCGTAAACTTCGCGAGCTTGCCCATAAACAAAAAGTCCATGTTTCCTTCCGTGGTCAGATAAACCATGAGCATATCGATCAGTTGTATCGGGCCGTCGATTGCCTGGTCTGTCCATCTCAAGAACATGAAGCTTTTGGCCTGGTTAATGTTGAGGCGATGGCTTCAGGATTACCCGTCATTGCTTCGGATAATGGAGGTATTCGCGAGATTATTGAATCAGGTATCAATGGATACCTTGTCACCGCTTATAAGCGTCCCCAACGTTTCGCCTCTTGCCTGTACAAACTTGCAAGCAATCCCACTTTTGCCGAGATGTTAGGGAAGGCTGGCCGAGACAGCGCAAGGGCACATTTCAGTTGGGCAAGAACAGCCATGCATCTGGAATCGACCTATACCAGGCTCATCCGTAAATGAGCCTTCTTCTACTAGGATGATCATTTTGACAAAAATGAACAAGCTCTTTAAGAAGATCAAGCTTTTTCACGAAATTGCCATCCCTTAATCAAAGTATCCATCTGCGGAACAAGCATGTGACTCATCTCAACTAACTCCATAATAACCATATCTCTCATCATGAACCGTACTTTGGCACATGTTAGTTGATGAAATACATCGTAGAATGCCGTCCCGGTCCAACATCCATGAGGTACGACATGCGGATCATTAACGATATAACCTACAGCTCCAATCGGGGGAATAACAACCTTAATCGCTTGACGATCCAAACGATTATCTGGATCTTTGACGAGATACACGGTATCCCCCACATTTAGAGCCTGTACTCCATGGTAGTGGTCCATCCCATGCATAGCTGCGAATAATTTGGTGCTCATATTACCTTCTCCTTTTCCTGTATATCTCCATGTTTAAAATTTTAACAAAGGTACATCCGTTTCATATTGTTCCAACCACTCGACAAGTTGCCTGCGTATCTCTCTACGAAACTCACGAGGTTCAAGTACCTCTGCCTCTGGCCCAAATTGATACAACCATTTCAAAAATTCTCTGCTGCTATTCAGCGTCACTTCAAATAACAATCCCCCATCCGACATATTCGTCATTCGCGGGCGAACAAACATTTCTTCTTCTTTTATGTAGGGGGCTATTTTCTCAGAGAATCTTACCTTGAAATGGATATTTTCGTCTCCACGGTCAATGGACCATGTGTTCTTCATGTACTGCGTTATGTTGAAATCACCCTTGTCGAAACCGGCATTTGTTCGTGTTACATCCAAAAAACGGCTAATTCGAAACAATCGAACTTTTTGCAGCAAATGACAGTATCCGATCAAATAAAAACGTTGATCACGTGGAATGAGATAATAGGGATCGATATCGCGAACTGTAATCTCATTTCTTGTCAGCGTATGATATTCAGTACGAATGGTTTGCTGGCTTAGAATAGCTTCGATGATGGGAATCAGCAAATTCGGGTCTTTTCCTTCCTCACGATAAGCTGGCGTGCCCATCCGAATGATTCCCGCAATATTCTCTACAATGTCACTGTTTCTTGATTTTAATTTGGTATGAGCCGACATAACCTTGTCAAAAGCTGAATCGAACTCAGCAGGTAACTTAGAGGTATCAACTACGGACGGGAGCAAGGAGAAGACCATTGCTTCCTGTTCAGTAAAATCTAATGGATACATCGCAAACTCACCAATAAATCGGTAACCTTTGCCGTATCCTTCATTCATAATCGGGGCGACCCTATCCAAAATCCGGAGATCACGATAAATCGTGCGTACAGTCGTACCGCATTTCAGCGCCAATTCCTTGGCCGAAATTCCAGGATTCGCTTGTATAGCCTGAAGTATACGCAGCAGACGAATTAATTTCTCTGTCATGTAGTCTCTCCCCTTCGATATTTTATCGGCAAGGAAAACTAGTTCCTTTAGTACAGAACTAAATCTTTAGTCCCAATTTTATTTTCGCAATTTCACCATTTTCGTATAGTCCAATTGCACTTTTACCCCCTTTTAATATACATTCTCTTACTTGCTTGCGTAAAACATAAACCCAAAAGGCTTCAAACCTAAGCCTGAAAGCCTATACAATTTTCTAAAAATAATACAAAAAAAGCCCTGATCTCTACAAAGAGACAAGGCTTTTCTCGAAAATTACTAGTTATGCAACTGTAATAATTGATTCATCACATTCGCCATATGCTCACAGAGTTCAGCAATGTCCCCCATCTGGTCTTCATTCACACTGCGGTCAAAATAAACGTGAGCCGTAACGTTATACATGATTGGCTGGTCATCAAAGATATATCGGATGTTCTGGCACATCCTCTGCTCAGGCCAGCTCTTCTGTAATATTCGACGAATAGCCGGACACTGCTTCTCAGGCTCCTTCACAACCATACTAAACCGTAGTTCCAAGCGGCAACCCGGATTCGCACCAGGCGTCTCCAGGATCTCCGCTGCAAGCTCCTCAAGAGAACTGTTTAATACGACTTCCCCTGTTACTTCCAGGCGATCCCTGAGACAGAATTGTAATGTGAACTCTCTGGACACCACTGCCATCTCCAGCCGATCTTTCCGCCCCGTAATCTGAATACGTTCATCCAGGTTATCCAAGTCATAGAGATAATTCTCAAACCCGACTTTCAGATTGTCATACACCGTTGGATCAAACATTGAAATAAACCTACTTTCTAACCCTTTAACATGTATTGTAGTACATTCTCATTTTTCATGCGACTAGCACAATCTCTTGTCCTGAAAGTATAAAAAGCCCAGTCAATAGGACTGGGCTTCGGCTAAGCATGGGATCTGATGAGATCCCTGAGCTTCGCTTATTCTTCTGCAGCTTTTTCTTCAGCTGCCGGTTCAGCTTCCTCAGCAGAAGCCGTTGGCTCTTCCTCAGCCGCTTGTGGCGGCATGACGGACGCGATGATGGACTCAGGTGATGTTATGAGTGTCAAACCTTTATCCAGTTTGATATCCGCAGCAGTCAAGCGATCACCAATGTCCAACCCGCTGACATCAACTTCAATGGACGTTGGCAGATCCGCAGGCAATCCTTCTACTTCCAATTGTGTTTCTTGTGTCTGGAATACACCGCCAGCTTTCGAGCCGGCCGCTGTACCCTGGAAGTCGATCGATACACTTACACTGATCGGCTTGTTCTTGGAAATTTGCAGGAAGTCTACATGCAGCAAACGTCCGTTACGCTCTTGCTGATCCTTGATCAGCACGGGAACCGTTTTACCGCCCTCAACATTCAGGTTGAACATTTCGGAGCGGCCTGTGCGTGCCACTTTCAGCATTTCTTTTTCATCTACATGTATTGAAGCACCTTCAAGTCCCGGGCCGTAAACAACTGCGGGAACTCGTCCGCCTTGTCTTAACAGGCGCAGTGCTGCACCTTTCTTTTCCGTTCTTGGCGTTGCTGTAAGTTGAGCCATTTTTCCGTTGGATTTCATGATTGAACATCCTCCTTCAAGGGATCACTACATTATATTTGTAGGAAAGCGCTAAAGCTTAGCTTATAGACCATAGTGGTCTTTTTCCTTTGGCCGAATCGTGGGCCATATCTATATTTACCCCAATGATAGGGGATCTCAAACACACAACAGGACAATTCTTTATTTTCTGGCAAGTTATGCGGCGTATAATCAGACCAAAAAAGCAGTCGGAATCTCTTCCAACTGCTGGTTTAACAAGGTTTTGACGAACTACATTCGACGTTATAAATAAAGAAACTATGCGCTATTACGATCCTCTGTTTTTTCGCTTTCACGAATGATCTCCATCTCGTCTGATCCGCTACGGACAATAATGTGTACATCCCCGTCTTCAGGTACAATGTCCACGTAACGGTCTCCGCACGTATCTTTCGCTTCCCATTCGTTCAATCGAATGATCAATCCCAGGTGATGCAGACCCGGAGCAACGCGGAAGCGGGCTTCGGCGGCATTTCCGACTTGTTCCAGCCGTACTGCTCCGTCCTCCATACCTGTGCCCCATACCCAGACATCCCAACCTTCATAATGCCGGTCTTCCCGTTCGTATCGAAGCGTGACGGTTCGCGAAATCTGTTTATGAATCGTTACGCCAAGCGTTGCCCGGATTCCTCCAGCTTCAGCAATAATATGGGTTGCTCCAGGTGTCATCGCACGTACGATCCCTGCTGCACTCACCGCTGCAAGTTCCGGATGAGAAGAGCTCCAGCGTATATTCGAATCCTGAAGTGGCTGACCAAATTGATCCAGAACCAAGGCACGGAAGCGACTGATTCGAGTCATGTACATGACAGGTTCGCCCACAATTTCGATTCGTTCAGCATGACGATAATCCACTTGTAACATACAGCTTGCCGTTATGTCCCCACAGTGGACTGTAATTGTAGCTTCCCCTCGTTCCAGTGCATGGATTGTTCCATCAGGCTGGATCTGAATAATATCCGGATCAGAAGAAGTCCAGGTAACTGGAGCTTTTACTACCACATTGCCAATGCTGTCCCGTACGATCGCTCGCAGTTGAGTGGTTTCCTTTGGACTATATACCTGGCGAGGAAAACTGATCTCCACTGTTGATGGTTTAGCGCCTCCAGCATGCTCTGTGTCATACAGTACCATTAAGGACCATCGTTCTACCTGAACAGTACCACGAACAGTCTCAATCAGGTCTGTGCCTGCCTGATGATCATTGACTACAACATGCCAGTCCCCTTCCCCCAGGTCCACATGCTGCTCATGTTCCGTTCCGTTATAGATAACCATAATCTGATTCCAGGTGTCCTGATTCGCACCATCCTGAAGTATAAAGGCAACTACATTACCATCCGCACGAATAACACGAAGGTGATTTCTTACTTGTTCAGCATCAATCATACGAAAAGCGGGATGTGTTCGCCGCAAATGAATAAGACCACGATAGTAGTCGAACACCGGTTTGAAGCGTGATTTGTTGGCCCATGTGATGGCGTTCACCGCATCCCCGCTCCGATAACTGTTATGATCACCGGCTTTGGATCTGAGCATCTCATCCCCAGCATGCAAAAAGGGAATACCCTGAGAGGTCAGCAGAATGCCGGATGACAGCAACGAGCGACGAACCATCTCATGATCCAAAACATCATCTGCATCCACATACCGATAAGGGTCTGCTGCTTTTACAGCGGACTCAGCACTCCCACCACCCACGGGCTGTCCGTCCTTCCATACGGGAAATCCTAATTCATGTCTAAGGTTCATTGTTGTCGCAATTTTATCCCACAGATTGAGATTGTCATGGGCAGTTACATAATTGACAACTTCCACAGATGAAGATGTGAAATCATCTAGTGCTCCTGCTAATCCCCTAATAAGCTCATATTCCTGCCCTCCGGCACCCGTGACAAACCCTCTGCCACTACCATCACTATCGCCCTTGATTGCACTGCGAAAATGATCATTAAATACTGCAAACCCCTGACCACGCTGGGCTCCTTTTAATGTTTTGCGGTCCAAAGGTGAATCTCCACCCGTCCAGGGTTCACCATAGATCAGAAAAGCCGGATCGATCTGTTCCCGCAATTCGCGTGTCAATTCATTCATCGTTTCCGTATCAATCAAGGCCATAAGGTCAAATCGAAATCCGTCCACATGATATTCTTCTGCCCAATAACGGAGAGAATCCAGAATATATTTTCGCACCATTGGACGTTCTGTCGCCAATTCATTGCCTACACCAGAACCATTACTGAGGGTGCCATCCTCCCGATAACGGTAATAATAGCCTGGTACAATCCGTTCAAAAGGTCCCTCTTCCACGCTATACGTATGATTATAGACAACATCAAGTACAACGCGAATGCCATGTCTGTGCAGCGATTGAACGAGTGATTTGAGCTCCCGAATTCGAACTGCCGGATCACGTGGATCTGTCGCATACGAACCTTCGGGAACGTTATAATGCTGGGGATCATACCCCCAGTTGTATGGTGCTCTGACATTTGAACCCACATCTGCTCTAGCGAGTTCATTCACCGTCTGATAATCCGCCACAGGCAGAAGATGTACATGAGTGACTCCCAGTTCGGCAAGATGGTCTACGCCAATACTATTGCCTGCTTGATCCGTCAGACCGGATGCCGTGAATGCCAGATATTTTCCCTTATACGGAATATCTGCATGTGGGTCTGAGGAGAAATCACGGACATGCAACTCATATAACACGGCATCGACAGGACGCAGAAAAGCAGGTTTGACATCCAGGTCCCAATCGACCGGGTTGGTGGACTCCGGATCGATAATAGCTGTTCGTTGCCCATTAGCCGTTACCGCTCTGGCGTAAGGATCAACAACTACTTCAATCCGCTGATGATCATGGACAATTCGGTACATATAATAATGTCCTGCCCAATCGCCTGTAAGCTCCAACATCCATATTCCGTCCGCATCACGTATCAAGGAATGTTCCCGTCCACCCGTATGCTCTTGCACCTTACCATCCTCGTTGTAATGCCCTTCATCCTCAAAAACCAATATATAAACCTGCTGAGCCGTAGGTGCCCACAATTTAAAAGTACTTGCTGCACGAGTATATGTTAAGCCAAGATCGTTGCCTTCGTATCGAAAAGAAGTCCATTCCGGCATCGTTCCCACCGCCTTTATATCCATTGTTTTCGTGTTGTCCCGATGTTACGGAGCGGGACGTGATTTGTCAACCCGGGGTTGTCTGTACTCATCATATCGGTCCAATTTGCGTATTCAATTAGCAATCGCTTTCAAAATATAGGATATGAAAACAAGCGCCATAGATTGACTGCATTTGTACCTGTCCTGACAAAAAAGTTTGGAATATACATGTTTTATCTCAATTTATTTGATTAGATTTGATTGGATATCTTGAACGTATCCTTGTTAGCGATTTTACTAATGGTTTGTTGGAACCTTCAATTCTTGGCAAGCATTGCGTTCATCAGGAATTGGAATACATCACCGTTAGGGATATCGCATTCACACTTACCTGTCCGTCCTGTATGGTACGTATCGTATCGACGCCTGCTTGTCCTTTTTCTACAATCACATTCCATGTCCCTGTCGGAACAGAGAGGTCACGGTTTTCTTTTGCCGCATTATAGATGACAACAATGCGTTCCCATGAATCGTTGGCAGCCTTACCTTTCAATTCATACGCTAGCAGCCCATTACCTTTTTCGATTAAACGAACATGCTTCTCGATCTCTTCCCGTGTACGAAGCCGAAAGGCTGGATGTTCTCGCCGAAGACGGATCAGCCCACGATAATAATCAAATACTGGCTTAAACAGCTTCTTCTGCTCCCAATGTATGGCATTGACCACGTCTCCACTCTGGTGGCTGTTGGCGTCCCCGTATTTGCTGCGAAGCAGCTCATCTCCAGCCGCGATCAGGGGAATACCCTGGGAGGTTAGAACGATACCATTGGCAAGCAGACAACGCCTAACGGTCTCATTCTCCAGAATGTGTTCCGAATCGATTTGCAGGTAAGGCCTGGCCTTCTCTACTGCCTCTTCCACACTCTGGCATCCGCGGATACTTCCATCCTCGTCATAGGTGAGGAAATTCAAGGTATCATGTAGTCCTTGTGTACGTGCGACTTTGTCCCACAGGTTGAGATTATCATGCACTGTTACATAGTTAATCGTCTCGGATGGACCATCCGTAAAATCCTGAATGGCTCCCCGGACGCCAGTCCACAATTCGTCTTCTTTCCCGTCCGCGCCCGTCGCAAATCCAGTACCCATTCCATCACTGTCTCCCTTAATCACTCCGCGGAAATTATCGTTAAACACAGCAAAACCCGCCCCGCGCTGCGTTCCTTTTAGGGTCATATCATCTCCAAGTGGCGAATCCAGTGCACCCCATGGTTCACCATACAGCAATATGGATGGGGATACTTCGGTGTGCAACTCCGCTGCAAGCTGTTTCATTGTAGTTGTATCGATCAGGCCCATCAGGTCAAATCGAAAACCGTCCACATGGTACTCCTCTGCCCAGTAACGGACCGAGTCGATGATAAACTTACGAACCATGGAGCGTTCAGTAGCCACCTCATTGCCCGTACCTGAACCATTGCTATAGGTCCCATCGGCGTTTTGACGATAGTAGTACCCTGGTACAAGTTTTTCAAAAGAGCTGCCTGCTGTATCAAACGTATGATTATATACCACATCCATAATGACACCTATTCCCTTGTTATGAAGCGCAAGCACCATTGATTTGAACTCACGAATTCGGGTCTCCGGATCATCTGCGCGTGATGCATAGGAACCTTCCGGGACATTGTAATGAAGTGGATCATATCCCCAGTTATAGTTGGAGTCATCCGTCGTATCACCATCCACTCTGGATTCATCGACCGTCGCAAAATCAAATACGGGGAGCAGATGCACATGGGTAATTCCGAGTTCAACCAAATGATCGATCCCCAGTGTGTTGCCCTCCGAATCACGCAGACCCGTCTCGGTAAAAGCCATGTATTTGCCTTTATTCGTTACACCAGATGATGGGTAAATGGAAAAATCACGTACATGCAGTTCGTACAGGACTGCATCTACAGGACTGGTCAATTCAGGGCGAATATCCTTACTCCACCCAAGGGGATGCGTCTGCTCCAGTCTGACGATTACACCCATTTCTCCGTTCATGGTGACCGCTCGTGCGTATGGATCCACAGCAGTCGTTGATTGTCCATCTTCGAAAGTAGGCTTGTACATGTAACGGTAGCTACTTAAATCACCCTTCAGTTCCAGCACCCAGATGCCTTGTTCTTTCTTTTGCATAGGTAACGCCTGCTGTTTCCGTTGATTGGGCTCTTCCTCCGGGCTCCCCCCTGTCAAAGGTGGGTACAGAAGTAGTTCCATCTGAACGGCTAACGGTGACCAGACTTTGAAGCGACAGGACTGTGCTTCTAATGTGACACCTAAATCTCTTCCTTTGTATGTATCTTCTGAAATCAATAGTTCCTGCTTATCCTCTTCAATCATGTGTGTTGTTCCCCTCTCGTTGAGAAAATTGTTGAAATTGATGAATATGGATGGTACGAGTGCTCCTTACCCTTTATACCCGTTCTGCTGCCCAACCATAATCCGAATTACACAAAAGAAGACAAACGTCATGTAGGTTCACATTACGCCTGCCTTCTTTATGGGTAAAACGATATCTCTCTAATGTGGTACCTGGGATTGGAAATCATTCCGGCTGGATTGATCCGCGTGGTACAAAACCACGTCCCCATCTTGCATCGGCCAGCTTCTCCCCTGAACATCTACCGGGCTCTTATCGAAACCTTCCATTTGCCACTGATTCATCAACGGTGCATGAATATATTGCAGATGCGGTGCATTCGTATTGCCACTGCGCAAAATTTCGATATTAATATTCACTACAATATAACCGTCCCTCAGAAATACCGTTGCCTTCTCATCCAACCGGTTTTGTCTGGCAAGCGACTCGAGATCGGTTCCTTTGGAATCCTTGTCCTACAAGCTGGCTAACCGCCGCTTCAGACCAATGTCCCTTGAGATCAGCAAAGGGATTCTGGCCCTCTACCCTCTCCAGTCCAGTCGCACGGGCAAGTATGGTTGCATATTCCCCACGCGTGATTTTGCCATTTTGACGAAACGTTCCGTCCTGGTAACCTGAGATCAAGTTTTTTTTATACGCTTTGGCAATCGTTGCTTGAGCCCAGTTTTATTTTCCGTTCAGTTCCTCATAGGATGCTTCCAATTCCGTGATCAATTGATCACCACCGGCTTTCCTCCAGCTTGCGATTTCCTGCTCCCAACCAGCATCATCGATTTTACCCATAATGTACTTGGTCTGCGCATCCCAGATCATCTGATCCAGTTCCTGACCACGCTCGGTATAGATCGCCGAAGACAAGGTGAGTGCCGGATTAGCAATGGCATACTGCTCATTCTCACGCGCCATTTTTGTACCTTTCATACCAATGGGAACATCGACCAGTTCAGGCACGTTATAACCTTCAATGCTTAACAAATTATCCCGATATGGCTTCACTTCACGCTGATAAGCATCAAAATCTTTGAGTTCGGTTTTGCCATCAGCAGTCTTGGTGTAGTGCACATCGAGCAATCCACGGAGCTGCAACGTGCTTAATTCCTCATCCATTAACTGATCCAGGAACGTAAGGACCTTCTTCAGTTGTTCCTCATCCGTAACGGATGCCTTCGGAATGACCAGCATTCCGTAGTTTCCTGGCTCCCCGGCGATACGAATACCATCAGTTCCCTGGAATGGAGCCACATCAATCTCTCCATCCGGAGCATTAGGCGTAAGCCGTTGCTGAGAGGACTTTCCGTTCTGAGCCACACCATTCAGCTTCATGCCAACCAGGCCGGAATCCATTTTTTTGTCCGCATCAGAAGGGTCCAGGGCAGGGAAGTCACTATTAATTAATCCCTCGTTGAACAGTCGCTTGAAGAGTTTCATCGTATCCACATATTCGGTGGTCAAGAACTCCGGGGTCAGTTTCCCATCATCATCCACACCCCATTTGTTGACACCGCCAATACTTACAGCGATCCGCGTCAGTGGGGAAGAGACACCCTCATTATACTTTTTAAAGAGCAGTGCACCGTACGTATCCTCCTTACCATTCCCGTCCGGATCGTCCTTTCGCATGGAGCGCATCACTTCATACCAGTCATCCAGCGTTTTGGGTATATCCAGCTTCAAGGTATCAAACCAGTCTTTGCGATATACGATCGCAGTCCGTCCAATATCCCGGAAGTTCGGAATACCGTAGACCTTGCCTTCAATTTTGATATTGTTAAAATAAGCCTCGGATTGGGCAGACAGGTTTTTATAATCCTTCAAGTATGGCCCCAGTTCCCAGAACAATCCCGTTTTGGCGGCATTAAACGTTGTCGGTACATAATTGACACGCATAATGGTCGGCATCTCGCCTGAAGCAACCATCACGTTCACCTTATCATCAAAAGCAGACTGCGGAATCCACTGTACATTAACATCTGTATTCGTGTATTCCTCAATCTTCTGTTCAATCCCGTTCTCCTTGGCCGGTATATCACCTACCTGCATTAAAGAGATGGAAATGGGAAGTTTACCTTCCCCTGCAGCAGGTGCTTTTTCTCCCCCGCAACCTGCAAGCAATCCAGCGGACATAGCACCAATTACAACGATTCCGCCTAAACGGGACATTGGACCTTTTGGACTCATGAACCATCTCTCCTTTTGATAAGGTTATGTACACAGACCACTCCGATGACAGAACAACCTTCAGATCGCTGTTATCCCCAGATTTTTTGATTCCCTTCTAAACAAAGGGGAAAATCCGGGGATAGCCTATGCTTCCGATGTAGCTTTCCTTCAGAAAGCTTTTAGGCGAACGCTTCGCTTCCTCAGATTATTTCTGCCCTCTTCGTTCTCATGTACATGTTAATTGGACTTGTAAAGTTCAATCTCCACTCCCGCCAAAATGAACGGAGCGACCGACTTCGGATCATTGATCCGAATGGACTCGGTCACATAATACTCATAGGACCCGTCACGATACGGGCTTCCTCCGAGACCGGCTCCGCCGTTACACTGCGTCAAGGACAACACGCCTTCACGGTCCGTTTGCAACAGATGCTGTAGCAGACCCTGATAACCTTTTTCCGCAATCGCTTTGAACTTGCCACTCAGATATCCTTTACGCACACCTTTGGCCAATGCATAGACAAACATGGAGGTCCCGGAAGCCTCCAGATAGTTCCGCTCTCGTCCCGGTTGATCCAACAGATGTGGCCATAGTCCGGTCTGCTGATCCTGCACATGCACAAGTGCGTTTGCTACCCGTTCGAAGATACCCACAATCTGCCCGCGCTGCGGATGATCTACCGGCAGATGGTCCAATGTATCCACAACCGCCATCACATACCAGCCCATTGCCCGACTCCAGACATGTGGAGAACATCCCGTTGCCCCCGAACTCCAGCGCTGCTCTTTGCTCTCATCCCAGGCATGGTACAAGAGACCACTACGCGGATCACGTGTACGTTGCTCCACCAGCAAGAGCTGCAGAGCCGCCTTGTCAAACCACTTCTCTTCACCCGTCACTGCGCCATATTGGGTCAGATACGGAGTAGCCATGTACAATCCATCCAGCCACATCTGGAAAGGGTATATCTTTTTGTGCCAGAACCCGCCTTCACTCGTATGTGGCTGTCCTTTAAGCTGAGTCATCAGCAAATCCGCAGCTTTGCGGTACTTCTCCTCTCCCGTTTTCTCCGATAACAGGAACAGCGATTTGCCCTGATTGATCTGATCCAGGTTATATTCCTCGACTGTATAGGAGCGAATCGAGCCATCTTCCTGAACGAAATGATCCATCAGCTCACGGATGTAGTCAAAATACTTTTGCTCCCCCGTGTGCGTGTACAGCTCCTCCAGTGCTTTCAGCAAGCAGCCGTTCTCATAATGCCAAGTGGAGTACAGCTCATGGTTACGATAACTTTCCATGAACTGCTGTGCCATGCGCACCGATGTGAATTGCAATGTTTCCTTCATGATCAAGCCTCCGCTTCCGGCTCTTTATTGAGCCTGTTTTTTGTAATCTTCGGCATATTCCTCACGAATCTTGTTTCCACCTGCATTACCCCAATTCTCGATTTCCTTTTCCCAGCCACTTTGATCGATCTTGCCCATAATGTATTTGGTCTGTGCATCGGCAATCACCTGATCCAGATCTGCCCCACGGTCACCATACGTTGGAGAATATAACGTCAGCGCAGGGTTTGGCACAGCATGCTCCGCCAGTTCCTTGGCAAGTGCCGTACCTTTTTCACCCAGCTCGGTATCCTTCAATTTCGGTACGTTATATCCTTCAACATAAGGAAGATTGTCACGGTAAGGTTTCACTTCACGCTGGAATGCATCGAAGTCACTCATCTCCACCTGATCTTCGCCCACTTTGGTGTAATGTTTGTCTTCCATACCACGCATCAGCAGGGTAGCCATCTCAGGGTCCATCAGTTTATCCAGGAAGGAGAGCAGACTCTTCAGTTCCTCTTCCGATTTCACCGTCGATTTAGGGAATGCCAGAATTCCCGAGTTACCCGTCTGTCCTGCAACACGATCTCCGTTCGCTCCAAGCAAACCAGCGATGTCTACCACACCATCCGGATTGTTTTTGGACAGACGCTCTTGCTGACTTTTTCCGTTCTGCGCAACACCAACACGGATACCCACAACACCGGAATCATACTTTTTCTCCGCTTCCGTAGAGTCGAATACGGCAAAATCTTGATTTAGCAGTTTCTCATCGTACAAACGTTTCAGCAGATCCAGCACCTGCATATATTCTGGTGTCATGAATTCCGGTGTGAAGCTGCCATCGTCCTCAACCTTCCACTTGTTAGGTGCACCAAAACTTACGCCAAGGCGCGTCGTGAAGGAATATTGGTCCTCATTATATTTTTTGAAAAGCATCAGCCCAAACGTATTATCCTGACCATCTCCATCCGGATCGGAGGTTGCCAGTGTCTTGATCGTTTCGTACCATTCATCCGGTGTCGTTGGCACCTTAAGATTCAGCTTCTCGAACCAGTCCTTGCGATAGATCACTGTAGCCCGCGCAATATCCGAGAATACTGGAACCCCATAGATTTTGCCCTCTACCTTGATGTTGTCAAAGAAACGCTCGTTCTGTGCCGACAGATTTTTGTAATTTTTCAGCAAAGGTCCCACTTCCCAGAACACGTCATTACGCATCGCGCTCGTCACCGTTGGGTTATATTGTACTTTCACAATTTTTGGCATATCGCTTGAGGCGATCATCACGTTAATTTTGTCATTGTAGGCTGAAGCCGGAATCCACTGGATATCCAGTTTGGTATTGGTGTACGCTTCAATCTTTTGCTGAACCTCATTGCCTTTGCTTGGCACATCACCCACCTGTGCAATGGCTATGGACACATTCTGTACGCCGCCCTCGGCAGCCTGACCCTCGTCTGATCCGCATCCTGCCAGCAAACCTGTCACCAGTGCCAGTGTGCTCAAGACAGCTACGGCTTTCTTTTTTGTTGCTTTCATCACATGAAAACCTCCCTTTTTTATGCAGTCATACTGAACTGACTATGAACCATCTGCCGACTCAACCTTTCACCGAACCCAGCATCACTCCTTTAGCAAAGTGCTTTTGCAGGAATGGATATACCAGCATAATCGGAATTGTGGAGAACACGATAACGGCCATGCGAATGGTAAGCGGCTGGATCTCGGTCTCTTCGATACTTGTGTCTCCGATTCGGCTCTGTGCCAGAATGACAATCTCACGTAGCCAGACTTGGACAGGCCACTTCTCACTATCGTTGATATAGATAACAGCGCTGAAGAAACTGTTCCAGTGGGCCACCGCATAAAAGAGTGAAAATGTCGCCATGGCTGGCATGGACAATGGCAGTACAATCCGGAACAATACGCTGACATCGTTACATCCATCAATTTTGGCTGCATCCTCCAGTTCGTCGGGAATGGCCTGGAAGAAGTTTTTGAGTACGATCAAGTTAAATGCACTAATAGCGGTAGGTAACATCAGCGACCATAACGTATCCGTCAGGTGCAAAGATTTCACGACAAAGTATGTTGGAATCATCCCGCCACTGAAGAGCATTGTGAACAATACACCGAGCAAAATGGGCTGGCGTCCACGCAAATATCTTCTGGAGAGCGGATACGCCATAAGTGACGTAAACAACAGATTAATGAAGGTACCGATCACCGTAATATAGACCGATACGCCCAGACTGCGAATCAAGGTATCTGTAGAGAAAATGTAACGGTACGCAGCCAGAGAGAACTCTTTTGGAAAAAGAATGAATCCTCCCTTAGCCACTTCATGTGGACTGGTAAATGAGACGGCCAAAATATAAATGAACGGGATGACCGTCACAATTCCAATCAACAGCAGCAAGCCGTGATTCACAAAATCAAAGATCCGGTTGCCCCACGTTTTATCCTGTTGCATCTTAATGTTCACTCCTGTCTGGTGAAGAACGTCTGCCCCCAAAGGTTAGTAGACGCCTTCCTCCCCGAATTTTTTGGCCAGCGTATTGGCACCAAGGACAAGCGCCAGCCCGACAACCGATTTGAACAACCCGACAGCAGCACTATAACTGTACTGTGCCTGGGTAAGCCCCTTCGTGTACACGTAGGTATCGAATACCTCGCCCACATCCCGGTTTGTCGGAGTCAGCATCAGGAAGATCTGTTCAAAGCCTGTATCCAGAAAATTGCCCAGACGCAGAATGAGCAAAATGACGATTGTACTGCGAATGGCCGGCAGCGTAATGTGCCAGGTTTGGCGCCAGCGATTGGCACCATCAATCCGTGCAGCTTCATAGAGCTGTGTATCCACACCGGAAAGCGCCGCCAGGAAGATAATTGTGCCCCAACCAACCTCTTTCCAGATGGATTGTCCGACAATCATCGTTCGGAACCATCCCGGTTCAAGCAGGAAAGCCACCTTTTGCCCCGTCAGGTTGTAGAGCAATTCGTTTATGGCACCGCCCTCTGTTGTGAACAGCATGTAGAACACACCGACAACAACAACCCAGGAAACAAAGTGTGGAACGTAGACTAGCGTTTGTACAAATCGTTTGAACCGTTCACGGCGTATTTCATTCATCATGAGTGCCAGTACAATCGGCAGTGGGAAAAAGAACACAATGTTATAAATGGCAAGTAAAAACGTATTCCGAAATAATGTCCAGAACTGCGGTTCACTGAAGAAACGCTGAAAATGTTTGAATCCTACCCAGTCACTCCCCAAGATGCCCTTGTAAGGGGTGTAATCCTGAAAAGCCATTGTGATGCCATACATGGGTATGTATTTGAAAATAACAAAGTAAAGCACACCGGGTATTAACATGATATACAGCCACCGGTTTTTGATAATGTCTCTCCACAGCAGGTTTTTGTCACTGCGGGTAGCGGGCCGTGTTCGAGCCGCCGTTTCGGCTTTCATATTGTCTTCCTCCCCACATTGGAAACGATTACAAAATATCACTTCCTGAATTCATGTCTTCATTGTGGCGGATAAACGAATGACTGGCTATCGTCTCGTTTTAGCCTTTTGTTTTTCCTTATGTAGCAAGGGTTTAGCTCATTTCCCTCACAGAATCTAACGGCGCAATGAACTGCTTTCAACCTCCATATTCCTGTCTTAACTTCATGGAGAAAAGCAGTTTTCTCCCTACACCTGGACATGAAAAAGCCTGCCTGCCATGGCAGGCAGAGCAGGTTTGTTTTATCGCTGCTGCTCCCGGTACTTGCCAGGAGTTGTTCCTGTGATTTTGCGAAACGTACGGATAAATGCGGTTGGATTGGTATAGTTTAATTTCTCGGCAATCTCCGATATTTTCAGATTTGTTGTTTGCAGCCAGGTCTTTGCTTTTTCCATACGGTACTCTGCCAGATATTCCGTAAAATTGACACCCGCTTCCTTCTTGAATACCCGACTTAGATATACAGGATGAAAATTAAGCTCAGCGGCACAGGCTTCCAGCGACAATTCACGATCATAACGTTCCTCGATCAAGCGAATCATGCGTCTCGCAATGTTCATGTATTGGGATTCTTCCTGCTCTCGCCAGAAACGGATAACAGGCTGGAACAGCCGCTTGCGGAACCAATTGGTCATTTCGTCCAATGTGGACAACTTCAGCAAATGTGACATGGATGCTTTTTCACCCAGCACTTCAGCCACATCTCCACCTTGCTCCTGCACAAGCTGATATACACGAGACAATAACTGAACCATAATGACGGGGTATTCACTGAAATGAAGCTTTTTATCGGCAAGCAGCCCCAAATATTGCGTAAAATACGCGTCAGTCTTTTCTTCATCTCCCTGCTTGAGCGCAGAGGCCAGTTGATCTTCAATCATGCGTAACTGGGTATACAATGCGGCCTCCACCTGACCACGTGGCTGAATATCCTCGTAATGCAAAATAATACGGCTGCCCAGACTTACCCGGCCCTTCAGAGCCTCTCGGCTCTCTTGAACCGCTCTTGGCGTATCTCCGATACAAGTGTAGAAACGACTGATGCCGATACTTACGGGCAGATTCAGATAGGTCACGACACGTTCGCGAATCCAGTCTGCCTGG
The DNA here is from genome assembly GCF_018614975.1 of Paenibacillus polymyxa. Classification (GTDB taxonomy): domain Bacteria; phylum Bacillota; class Bacilli; order Paenibacillales; family Paenibacillaceae; genus Paenibacillus; species Paenibacillus polymyxa_E. Next base: position 69,850 of record NZ_JAGGNR010000003.1, read on the forward strand.
GTATGCATCCATTCCTTCAGCTTCACCTCATCCGTCAGTTCGGAGGCAAGTACGGTGACCTGAGCATCATCCAGCATGACAGGGGTGAACCGAACTGCCGAAGGAAGGAGCTCACCTACCATATTGTTGACGGCAAACAGCAGCAGATCGCGATCCTGTTCCTCATATCGGGTCCCTTCCAAGGTATCGATCTGGAGCATGAGTACGCCAAGACTCGCCCACCCTGTCGGGAAATCGTACAATTCTCCCTGATATCTGAAATCTTCTTCCGAGATTTTACCTGTCAGCAGTTTGGTCATAAAAAACTCCTGGAGGTGCACATGCTGCCCCTTCATCTGCTCACGCATCGTTTTCTCCGAGCTGAACAAGGTTGACAATTGCTCCTCAATATAGATAAATTCATCCTGACGGCGTCCTGACGGAACAACTGGGGAATCCAAACCCTTCGTAAATTGCAGCAGTCTGGAGATCGGTGAGTACATCCGCCGACTGCCGTATATGGCGACCAATCCCGTTCCACATAACATGACCAGTGTAGCGACACCGGTAACCAATGCAATTTTCTGTGACTGGGCCGTGATCTGTCCAAGAGATACAACGGACACGTATAACCAGCCGTTGAGCGGAGATTGCCTATAACTAACCGCTACTTGGTTATCTTCCACCTCCGCACTGAAGAAACCCTCTGACTGGCCCGTCGTTTGCACCATTTCCTGAATTTCCTTATTCAGCGTGTCATATTTCCCACCCTGCTGCATATCGTTCAGAAAATACTTCTGTTCCCGATCCAGAACGTACATATCTCCAGAATTCGTATTTCGACTCAAGTAGGTACTCAGTTCCGTATCGGCGATATCAATCACAAGAAATCCCTTTGGTTTCACATTGGTTGGTATCATCGGAATTTTGAATACCATACTGACCACATTATCCGATGATATAAGAGCAGGTGCCTGTTCGGGTGTTAGTTCACCCATACCTGCTGACACAGGTACACTTTCTTTCGCTGAACTGGCATTCTGAGTGACCCAGAACAGGCTGTTGGTATAACTTAGGTAGGAGCCAATTCGGTCTCGAATGCTGAAATCATCCAATTTGCCAAAAGAACGCATCGAAACAACCCAATCTTCATCCAGATTAACCAGATAGGCTTGGTCAATATTCGTAACCGCTTGCAAGTTGTTAAAACCGGAGGTCAGATCACGAATCTCCTGAAATTCGCTGCTGTCCAACGGTTTCTTCATCGCTTGGAGTACCAGAGGCGAATTGACATACTGGATGGATGATAATTGCAGGCTGCGCAGAACTTGTTCTACCCGCATTTGGGTCTGATGCAATATCTGAAGATTGCTCTCACGCACTTTCTGTTCAATGTCACGTGATGCAATCGTATACGAGACCGAACCAATAACAATGACCGGAAGGGCTCCGAGGATCAGGGTAAAGCAGAGCAAACGCAGTAAATACTTCGGCAAGAAGAGCATCCTCCTTTATACGTATGTTTATTAAAATAAATCGCTTTCATTGGATTATTTTACTATTGTTATTTTAAAACCCATTCTTATTCAAGTCCACTCATTTATTCTAAAGGTTGACTTCAAACCAATTTCCAGTTTATATTGATTGCATATTCCTCAATCAAAGGAGAGATTTTTAATGTCGGTGAATGTTCTTAACTAACCAAGTTTCATATTCAGGAGTTTGGCCTTTCATTGCGCTTGTGCCCATATGGCATACGTGTATTTCATGATGCGCCAGATCCCTGTACTTAGTTAAGAACAGCGGATATCATAAATCGCCTCTGGGATTGTCATTGTCCGGGTCTATTTCCGCGCTGAGTTCAGCGCGGATTTTTTAATATAGACCTGTAGTGGACTATGCTTTCCCATACGTTTAGGGCGGAGAATGACGTTTGTTCATTCTCCGCCCTTTTTGCGTTTTCCAGGAATATGTTTCAGCGCATCAACTGAAATCCCAATTCCAATTCAAGGAGAGATTACGCATGAATGAAAACACGTTAAACAGTTTGGGCTATCCACAAATTCAAAAAAATGTTGCAGACTGCGCCCTGTCTTATCTGGGCAAACGTTATGCGAGAGAACTAAAACCGATGGCAGATGCTCACCTTATTCAGATTCGCCTGGAAGAAACAGCAGAAGCGGCTGCGTTGATTCGCTTCGGGGCCAGTATCCCCCTCCCGTCACTCGACGGAATGGAAACCATTATGGATCTGCTTGGCACCGGTTATCTATTCAGTGAACGTGACTTCAGTCATCTCGCTCAGTTCCTGCGGAGCTGTGCACAACTCATGAAATACATGGAGGGCAAGTCCGGGGTTGCTCCCACCGTCAGTCGTTATGCAGCATCCATGATTCTGATCGAACCTTTGCTGAATGAGATCGAGCGCTGTATCCATAGTGGACGAATTCAGGATCAGGCGAGCAAGGAACTGATTCGAATTCGCAAAAAAATGACGGTCAATGAGGAACGTATGAAACGAAAGCTCGATTCTCTGGTGAGTAAACATCGTTCCATTATGCAGGAGCATGTCGTCAGTCAACGCGGAGGAAGAACGGTTCTGCCCATTAAGAAAGGGTTCCGTAAACAGGTGAAAGGCAGTGTACTGGATGAATCCGGGAGCGGGCAAACCGTATATATCGAACCTGTTGAATTAGTAAGTTTACAGATGGAATTGGCCGCTCTACAAGCGGAGGAGTCCCGAGAGGAGATGAGAATTCTCGGTGATTTAACCTCCCTGGCCGAATCGTATAATCGTGAAATCGCACTGAACACCGAAACGGTAGGTGTGCTGGATTTTCTGTTTGCCAAAGCCAAATATGCGGCCACCATGGACGGACGTACCGTTCGAGTCAATACGCAGGGCCACATTAACCTTCAACGTGCACGTCATCCGTTCATGGGTTCTTCCATGGTTCCCCTTGATTTTGCAATCGGCAGAACGTACTCGTCGCTCATTATAACGGGCCCGAATACAGGGGGTAAAACGGTCGCACTCAAAACACTTGGTTTGTTAACCCTGATGATGCAATCCGGTCTGCTTATTCCGGTGGAGGAAGGTGGCGAGATGGCTGTTTATAACGAAGTAGCTGTTGATATTGGTGACGGACAGAGTATGGAACAAGCACTCAGTACATTCTCAGCACATATTCGCAATATGATTGGCATACTGGAACAGGCCAATACGTCAACTTTGGTGCTCATTGATGAGATGGCTTCCGGCACAGATCCCGGTGAAGGCGTCGGACTTTCCATCGCTATGCTGGAGGAACTGCACAGCCGCGGAGCAACCGTTGTGGCGACAACGCATTTTGGTGAGATCAAACATTTTGCTGCTGCCACGCCAGGATTCGAAAATGCCCGTATGGAATTTGACACCGTTTCTCTCCAGCCACTTTATCGATTGCGTATCGGGGAAGCTGGTGAGAGCTATGCTTATTCCATCGCATTAAAGCTGGGCATGCCACAGCGAATTATTGAGCGTTCCAAGTCCCTATCGGATCAAAGTAACTCGAAAGATCGTACATTCGTGTTCACGTCTCCTCCTTTGGAAACTCCGGTCCTAAAGTCTGATCGTTCCGTTACAGAATCAGTGAGCCCAGCAGAGTTATCCATGCGGAATAAGTGTAAGCAGTCAAAGGATTCAGTCGGTCTCCACAAAAAGACAACAACCAGAGAGTCGGATTCCCCTGCTCCTGCCAAAACTTTTCGCAAAGGGGATCGGGTGTACGCAGCCTATCTTAATCAGTCGGGCATCGTCTGTGATGTGGAGGATAGCCGGGGAAATATCGGGGTCATGCTGCGAGGACGCAAAGTCAAAATCCATAAGAAACGCCTGACCCTGCATATATCTGCCAATGAGCTTTATCCGGGTGACGATTATGACTTGGACATTGTGCTAGAAACAAAGGAAAATCGTAAGAAACGTAAATTGATGGGACGCAAACATGTGGAAGGCCTACAGATCGAATTACCGCCTGAAGAATAGCCGATGGGAGAAACAGATGTGGTGAAATGGAAGTCATATATACACAGTGAAATCCATAATCACCGGCGTATTTCTGTTATACTGGGACCAGTATGTTCAACTTCAGCTCGTAGCTATTCCACAGGGAGGGAAGAACTGTATGTCTGCAGAACAAGACGATCAAGAGCACATCCATATAGATGTTCTTGTCTGCCCGTTATGCGGGGAAGCTAATCGCTGTTCGTATGCCGCAGGACATCCTCATTCGGAATGCTGGTGTAACCGGGCTACTTTCCCCGAAGGTGTATTTGACCGCATTCCGGCAGAGCAGCGCCGAAAATCGTGCATATGTCAACGCTGTTTGGACGACTATGCTGATAAACGTCAACCAAAAGAAGAGCCACACAGTTAACAAACTGTATGGCTCTTCTTCTACTATGCATCATCTATACTATTAACTTACAGCCATTGCTCTTACATTTGGTTATACTGGGCAACAGCCTGTTCAAGCACCGGATGATGCTCATCCATGGACGTATAATGGTGGAGGGTTGCTGTAATTCCCTTCTCGCGGATCATGTTCTGCAGTTCAACTGCTTCCGGATCATCGGAGACATCAAACTTGCAGGCAGCTGCCATACCCATAGCCAGATAAATCGTATCAGTTCCATCCGCATATGCCTGAAGGGCCGGGCGAACCAGACGATCATTCGGAGACAACTTGCGCAGCGGGGAACGACCAACACGAGTAACCTCATCGGTAAGATACGGGTTGACGAACCGTCCCAATATTTTGACAATATACTGCTCATGCTCGTCAGGATTAAATCCAAAGCGCTTCACCAGAACTTTTCCAGTTTCCTGCAAAGCACCGTAGACAATCGATTTCACCTTCTCGTCGGCAATAGCCTTCTGAATCGTGTCATACCCGTGCACATTACCGATATATGCTGCAACGCAGTGTCCTGTATTAACCGTGAACAGCTTCCGTTCGATATACGGCTCCAGATCATCGACATATACAATGCCCTCAACCGGTTTGAATGCAGGAGCCATCTGGGAACGATCCACCACCCACTCGTAAAAAGGCTCCACCTGTACATGCAACGGGTCTTCATGATGCTGAATAGGCACAATCCGGTCTACGGCCGAGTCTGGAAAATAGACATACTGATCAGCAAGTGAACGTAACTTTTCATCAAGCAGAGCATATACATGCTCTTTCAATTGCGTACTGGCTCCAATTGCGTTCTCGCAAGCAATTATGTGAAGAGGGTTTTGAGCAGGACCGGAATTCAGTCTTTTCTCAAGTCCCTTCGCAATACCTGGTGCAATATGTTTTAGCACGCCTACGCCCACCGCGGTTGTAATCAGATCAGCTTCCACAACGGTTTGGGCAACCGTCTCCAGCTGGGTTCCATCGATAGCATTTACACCTGTCACGGTCTCCTGATCCTGGCTCTCGTTAGCCAGCTCCACCGTATACTGCCCCCGTTGCTGGAGAGCCGTTACCAAGGTCTGATTCACGTCGGAAAAAATCACCTCATACCCTGCCCGGGAGAGGATCAATCCGATAAACCCGCGTCCAATGTTACCTGCGCCAAAGTGGAGGGCCTTCATAGCTCCATTTCACTTTCCAGAATAGCGATAACTTCTTCGGCTGTTTTCGCCAGACGCAGGGCCTCCATATTTTCATCCTCAGCACAGATCACCGCGATGCTAGTCAGGATCTCCATATGTTCCCCGCCTTGAGCCGCGATACCAATCACCATATAGGCTTTTTCTTCCCCAAAATCAACACCCTGTGGATACTGAATGACAGAGATGCCTGTGGATAAAATGAAAGCTTTGGATTCCTTCGTACCATGCGGAATAGCCAGGCCGTTCCCTACGTAGGTCGAGACAATCTCTTCACGTTCAATCATCTTCTCAATGTAATCAGCGGTAATATGTCCCGCATCCTTCAGAATCTGTCCTGCCATACGAATCGCTTCGTATTTGTCCTGAGCCGTCGCATTCATGATGACTTTATCTGTTGTTAACATACTCATAATGGTTGACCTCCAATTTCGGTTTTACTGCGATAAAATCCAACCAGTTCCTGGGACAGGTAATGAATGAGTTCATCCCTGTTTCCCTTTTCCAGCAATGTAATCATTTCTTCCTGCAATAACAGTGCGCTAATCTCACTGAGAACCTCCAGGCTTTCCTTGGATAATTCTCGAGGGCCCAGCATCAAAAGAACATGGGTAACTCCTGCCGGATCATCCGGCGTACGAAGGAGTGGCTCCGTGAGCTGAAACAGACTGATAGACGGCCTGTATATCCCCTCACTGCGTGTATGAAACAGTGCAAGTCTTGTGCCGGGAATCTTCTGACTCCCCACTGCCTCACGTGCCTCCAACCGTTTCGCGACCTCCTCCGGTTCCTTCAACACACCAGATCCATGGAGTACGTTGCACATCGCATACACCGTTTTATAGAATCCGATATCTTGGTTATCCAGCGGATACACCTGAAACTTGCCAATAATTCGGACGATTTCAACTAAAATAGCTTCCATTCCGTCAGGGTCCAAGTAACGACTTGAGGTCTGAACCTCTGTCTCAAGCGGCTTGTGATGCTGTCGTTGTAACGTTGTTGTCCTAATAAAATGACGCAGACGTTCGCTCTCTTCTGCCGTAAGCAGTGGACTCACTTTGTAATACTGATGCTCATCCATCGGCAGATCAACAGTGGATAACACCAGATCATATTGATCTGTAGGTATCCGGGCAGCTTCATACCAGGACACGCTATCCATGATTCGAATCTCGGGAATCTCTTTGGACAATCGGCTGGATAGCATGCGTGATGATCCAATTCCGCTTGTACACACGATGATCGCCCTGATCTCCCGTTTCAATGTACGTAACCTCTCGATGGAAGCCCCAAAGTGCATCACCAGGAAACCGATTTCCTCATCCGGAACGTCTGTGCCTGGCCAAGCTTGCCGCACAGATTGTTTGACCTCTTCGAAGAGGGAGTCATAATCCTTGCGAATCTGCTGCAGTAGCGGATTACGAATGATCTGTTGCCCTTCAATTCGCTCCATTACAGGTTGCATATGACCAAGCAGACCTTCACGAAGCAAACGATCCTCATGAAAGGTGTAATGCGTTCTTGCCTGCATCTGATCAATCAGTGAATGTACCCTGTCCAGTAAAATCAAGTCGTCGATTGGCAACAGCCGCGAAGAGTGAATCCGCTGCTCTGTCTCAACTAATAGTCTGTGAAAATAAGTTTGCTCCTCTTGGGAGAATGTCAGCCCCAGTTGAGTGGATAACACACCGCATAAGCGGGAAGCCATATAAGGTGGAACCTTCATCTCATCCTGCTCTGCAGCAGCATCTTCCGTGTTCTCTCGCGGAGAACTACGGCCAATGCCAAAGCCTTTACGAATACGTACAACCGCTACGGATAATTGAATCAGCAGCTTCATGTATTGGCGTTCAGGGATGTTCTCCAGCCATTCGATATCTGGTTGCCATAACGCATTTTCGACCGTAAGTACATCACCGTGTCCAATCATATCCAGCAATTTTTGATTTACGATGGAGCCCCCTTGTTCAGGCTGTCTTCCGAACAGGTCCGACTCATCCAGAAATTCGAGAGTAAGTGCAGCTATGGCTGTGCGATAAATCGTCTCACTTCCGTTAATCTTGACGCCATATCCACGTCTGCGAACAAGCTTTAGTCCCGCCTGACGAATTCGTGACTCCAGATCATCCAGATCAGTGGTTACGGTGGATACGGTCACTTTCAGATCCGAAGCCAGTGCGAGCAACTTTACAGGCTCCGGTTCATCCAGAAGGATGCAAAGCATGAAGAGCTTACGCTCTTCTGGCGTAAACTCTACATATTCTTTCCCCTCTAGCTGCTGGCGCAATACAGCCAGATCATCGGAACTGGCATCGATTCGGATACCGGTTCCTGATTTTTTTTCCAGCCTCATGCCCAAAGGTTCAAGCCATTGTTCAATCATTTGCAGCTCCCGGTGAACCGTTCGGGTACTGACCTTTACTTCAAGGGCGATTTCGCCGGCAGTGACTTCATGTGGATGCTCCAGCAGAAACTCCACGATTTCACGTTGTCTTTTGGTAATACTCATATCTCAGCCTCCGGCTCAGGGAAAACGAATGCGTGCAATTACTTTAGACGTTCAACGAGCGCATCGTATTCCGGGCTTTTTAGGAAGTTGTCGATGGATATATGTTCTGCGTTCGGCGCAACGGAGCGAGCACGATCGGTTAATATTTGTTGTGTAATGACCACATCTGCATCCGGCGGGATATCACTGATGGCCGTATTGGTCACCGTAACGTCAATCCCCTCTGCCTTCATCTTCTTGCGTAGAATGGAAGCGCCCATGGCACTTGACCCCATGCCTGCATCACAGGAGAAAACAATCTTTTTCACATCTGTTTTCACTGTAGAAGAAGTCATATCTGCGGCTCTGTCTGCTTCACGATGATTAGCCGTAATGCCAGCGTTTGGCACGGTTCCTTGACTCTTCATGTCTTTCATCCGACTGGATGCGGACTCCAGATCTTCGTCCTTTTGTTTACCCGTTTTCAGCAACACAGCTGCAATCAGGAAAGAAACGACGGCTGCCACAAGTACCCCTGCGAGCATCGGCAGGTATCCACCTTTTGGTGTTAAGAGGAAATACGCGATAATACTACCCGGTGATGGTGCCGAAACAAGTCCGGCTCCGGTGAGCATGAATGTTAATGTACCTGCGACGCCACCCGCAATTGCGGCAAGAATCAGAATTGGTCTCATCAGAATGTAAGGGAAGTAGATCTCATGAATTCCCCCGAAGAAATGAATGATAACGGCACCTGGTGCAGAAGATTTGGCCATTCCGCGTCCGAAGAAGCAGTAAGCAAGCAAGATACCAAGTCCCGGACCCGGGTTCGATTCAAGCATGTATAATACGGATTGCCCTAATTCTCTTGCTTGATCCGTTGCAATCGGTGTCAGAATCCCGTGGTTGATTGCATTGTTCAGGAACAATACTTTACCTGGTTCAATGATTAGGTTGACCAGCGGTAACAAGCCCAGATTCATTAAGCCTTGTACCCCGGCAGACAATACTTTGCTAATCGCTTCTACAGCAGGCCCGATGCCCAGTAGCGCAATAATTCCCAAGATCCCGCCAATAATACCAGCTGAGAAGTTGTTAACCAGCATTTCAAATCCGGCTCTAATTTTGCCTTCAATGGATTTATCGAACTTTTTGATGATCCATGCTGCCAGTGGTCCGGCAATCATGGCACCGAGGAACATCGGAATATCACTACCCACGATGACCCCGATGGTCATAATGGCACCTACGACACCACCACGCTGACCATGCACCATTGTACCCCCGGTGTAACCAATTAACAGTGGCAGCAAATATTTGATCATCGGATCAACTAGCTGTGCTAGTGTTTCGTTAGGGAACCAGCCTGTTGGAATAAACATGGCCGTAATTAATCCCCAGGCGATGAACGCTCCCATATTCGGCATGACCATACCACTCAGGAATCGGCCAAAACGCTGCACACCTACCCGTAGCCCACCTTTGGAATTGGACGATTGGTCCAAATTACTCATTGTATTATCCTCCTTGGATCAAGTGATTATGATTTATGAAAGGGGTATCATTTCTCCCCTGCTGTAATCCTAAGCGAGAATGGTCTCCTGTTCAATGAAATGAAAGCGTACTTTCGTCATGAACAATGATGACAACATTAGGTTATGTAATCGTTTTAATCGATGCATAATGGCTGAACCCCTTGGTACACAAGGATTTTCTTGCCTATGACTTTTATCATTTCCAGAATCATTTTCTAACCTATAGCTTGGTCCAATCAGGTGATTTACATCCACAATCTGCTTCAATCCACATTCAAAACTATTCTTGGAAAGCACAAAAAAACCTGTGTAAGCATCCGGCTCACACAGGTCGAAACAATATGAAGCTCATATCATTTAATTATAAAATATATGTTAATAAGTACAAGTTCGTTGATACTATTCTTCCGTATGTTTCCGATACGCGTCTGCATTCATCAATGTAGACAATGCTGCCGTCAGATCTCCCTCAACACGAATCTCAATCATCCAACCTTCCTCGTAAGGAGAGCTGTTCACAAGTTCAGGGGAGTCCTGCAACGAATCATTGACTGCAATAATTGAACCTGTGACGGGAGAGAACAAGTCCGAAACTGTTTTGACCGATTCGATCGTTCCAATGCTGTCTTCTGCTTTTACATTGGTTTCAAGGTCAGGCAATTCCACAAACACAATGTCACCCAGCTGATGCTGCGCGAACTCGGTAATGCCAATACGTACAGTATCCTCCCCTACGGTTTGCACCCATTCGTGCTCTTCACTGTACAGGAAATCACTTTTCAATTCGCTCATCGATATCCGCCTCGCTTTTCATTAAATGAGTGCATGCGTTCTTTGACCTTAACCTTTTTCCCAGAACATAGCGTATGATATTTTTGATTCAAATGTCAAGATACCTCACAATTTTTTTGATCATCCTGTGCCAAACCCGTAACCTGAATACACTCTTTCTACATATACTGGTGAATATTAGAATAGTAAGCGTAATCTTTTTAAATACACGAACAATAAGATTAAAATTATATTAAACATTCGGTTTTTAATCATTTTCTATGATATCGTTCTTGACATCGGCAGTGGATTCACGTTTTAATGAGAGGAGTAAATGTGTTTATTGGACTATGTTATACCCGCGGATGAATGTAAAGGGAGAGATTACCCATGACACCCGATTCGGGATGTACATGAGGTAACGCCGAAGGAGTAAACCACCGATAAGCGGGGGTGAATCTCTCAGGCAAAAGGACTTTTACGGGACGCAACTCTGGAGAGCATCTATTCGCCCTGTACGGGCGTTATGATCACCCAAGGGGAAACCTGCTGCACAATGCCGCGGGGTAACTCTCAGGTACAAGGGACAGAGCCTTAGAATACAGCGTGCTACTTGGCATGCCGATTCTTTGGCCTGTCCTTTTCCTTTTTCCCAAAAAACGAAAAACAGGATGTAGAACGACGCTGCCATAGCTGCCTTACCATAATTATGTGATGAAATTATCTAGCTGGAAATTTAAAAATACCCTGGTTCATTGATCCACGATTGTATATCCGGCCGGCTGACGGCCCATGACGAGGTGATTTGATGTCCGATTTGCTTAGAACACCACTCTTCCCACTATATCAGCAATATGAAGGCGTACGGTGCATTGATTTTGGAGGCTGGGAGCTCCCGGTACAATTTAGCGGAATCCAGAAAGAACATGAAGCGGTGCGTGAGCGTGCCGGACTGTTCGATGTATCCCATATGGGCGAATTCACAGTACAGGGTGAACAGGCTGAAGTTTTTTTGCAACAAATGACGACAAATGATGTGACCACGCTGGTTCCCGGTCAAGCCCAGTATACCCTGATGTGTTATCCAGATGGCGGTGTGGTGGATGATCTGCTCGTGTATAAGCTGGAAGATCAGCATTATATGCTTGTTGTTAACGCCTCGAATATCGACAAGGATTGGGCATGGCTGCAAGAGCACTTGATCCCTGGCGTAAGCATGACCAACGATTCGGAGCAGACAGCGCTGCTCGCCTTGCAAGGTCCACTGGCTGTAGACATTATCGGGAAAGTTACAGATGCGGATGTAAGCTCGATTGAACCGTTTCGTTTTGTGCAGGATGCTGAAGTCTGTGGAGTAAAATTACTGTTGTCCCGTACCGGTTATACCGGTGAAGATGGCTTTGAGCTATATGTTCCTGCAGATCAGGCCGCTGTGGTCTGGAATGGGTTAATGCAAGCCGGTGAAGGTCACGGACTTGTACCCACAGGCCTCGGTGCTCGGGATACACTGCGCTTTGAAGCAAAGCTCCCTCTGTATGGACAGGAATTGTCGGCAACTATCTCTCCACTCGAAGCTGGCGTAGGTATGTTTGTGAAGCTGAATGCCGGACCTTTTATCGGACACGAAGCCTTGTTACAGCAAAAAACTGACGGGCCCGCCCGCAAATTGGTCGGCATCGAAGTGCTGGAGCGCGGTATTCCCCGCCCCCACTATCCCATTTATGCCGAAGGTGTACAGATCGGTGAAGTGACAACAGGCACACAATCACCTACTTTGAAGCGTAATCTGGGGCTTGCCCTCATCGACAGCAAATACGCTGCGCTGGGTACCCAGCTTGAGATTGAAATCCGGGGCAAGAAACTGAAAGCCGAGGTCGTGAAGACCCCTTTCCATAAACGGACACGTACGTCAAAGACACCTACTCAAGGAGCTGATCAAGCATGAGCAAGCACCGTTACATTCCCATGACTGAGCAAGATCAGAGCGCCATGCTCGCAACCATCGGTGTAGATACGCTGGAGGATCTGTTCCAGGACATTCCGCAGGAGATTCGTTATCAGGGTGAACTGCCCGTTTCCTCCAAACTCGATGAATATGCGCTGACACGTCACATGTCGAAACAAGCTGGCGCCAACGCCAATTTTGAAACACACGCCAGCTTCCTCGGCGCAGGTATATACGATCATCATGTTCCTTCCGTCATTAATCATGTCATTTCCCGTTCCGAGTTCTACACTGCCTACACACCTTATCAGCCGGAGATCAGCCAAGGTGAACTGCAGGCCATTTTCGAATTCCAGTCCTACATCTGTGAATTAACAGGCATGGCCGTAGCCAATGCCAGTATGTATGATGGCGCAACTGCCTTTGCAGAAGCCGGTAATCTGGCCGCAGCGGCAACTCGTCGCAAACAACTCATCGTATCCCGTACCGTTCATCCGGAAGCCCGTCAGGTATTGCAGGCATATGCGCACGGACTCCGTCTGGAGATTATCGAGATTGGTTATAAGGATGGCCTCACTGACTGGGATGCCCTGCAAGCCGCCATATCGGACGATACCGCTGCTGTCATGATCCAGAGTCCGAACTTCTTTGGTGCTGTGGAAAATGTGAAGCAGGCTGCCGACCTCGTGCATGCACACAAGGGCCTGCTCGTTGTAAGTGCTAACCCGCTATCGCTGGGTCTGCTGGAAGCCCCAGGCAAGCTGGGTGCCGACATCGTTGTTGGTGATGCGCAGCCCCTTGGGATCGCCGCTTCACTCGGCGGCCCGACATGCGGATATTTCGCCGTATCCCAGCCTCATATGCGCCGAATTCCTGGCCGAATTGTAGGCCAGACAACCGACCGCAACGGCAAGCGCGGTTTTGTACTGACATTGCAAGCACGTGAACAGCATATCCGCCGCGAAAAGGCGACATCCAATATCTGCTCCAACCAGGCTTTGCTTGCGCTCAGCGCATCTGTATATATGTCCATCATGGGGAAACAAGGAATGATCGACGTAGCCGATCTGAATCTGCAAAAGAGTCATTACACCCTGAATACATTAACTGCCATTCCTGGAGTTAGCCTTACTTTTGATGCACCAACATTTAATGAGTTTGTGATTAAGCTTCCTGATGGAACAGATGTGGATGCCCTTCAGTTAAAACTGCTGGATGCGGGATTTATTGGTGGCTACGAACTCGGACGTGATTATCCGGAGCTTGCCGGACATATGCTGATTGCTGTTACCGAACGACGCAGTAAGGAAGAGATTGACGAATTCGCACGAGCATTGGAGGAATCGCTGTGACTCAGGAAACAACGACGACAACGACGACAACGACAACATCGGTACAAGGACAATCGGAAACAGGTACCTCTGTCTCCACTTCGGTTCAACCTGAGACGTATACAACATTCAGTGCACAGACCCTATCTCCTGCTCCGGAACAATCATTGATTTTTGAACTCAGCAGCCCTGGGCGTGTCGCTTATTCCCTGCCAGAATGTGACGTTCCTCGTCAGGCTGCCGATACGTTGATTCCCCGGGAAATGCTGCGTTCGGAAGCTGCGGCACTGCCGGAAGTGTTCGAGGTAGATGTTATCAGGCACTATACTGCGCTGTCCCGTCGCAACTTCGGCGTAGATAACGGCTTTTATCCACTGGGCTCTTGTACAATGAAATACAACCCAAAGATTAATGAGGATGTAGCCCGTTATAACGGTTTCGCCAAAATCCATCCGTACCAGCATGAATCCAGCATTCAAGGTGCACTTGAACTGTTATATACGCTGCAAAACGACCTTGCAGGTCTGACAGGTATGGACGCTGTGACTCTGCAACCAGCCGCTGGTGCCCATGGAGAATGGACTGGACTCATGATGATTCGTGCCTACCACGAAGGTCGTGGCGAACAACGCACCAAAGTCATCGTGCCTGATTCCTCTCACGGAACCAACCCGGCGAGTGCTACCGTTGCAGGATTTGAAACTGTGACGATTCCATCCCGCGCAGACGGACTGGTCGATCTGGACGCACTCCGTTCAGCCGTTGGTTCCGATACGGCAGCATTGATGCTGACGAACCCGAATACACTTGGTTTGTTCGAGAAAGACATTCAGGAGATTGCATCCATCGTACATCAGGCTGGTGGCTTATTATATTACGATGGCGCGAACTCCAATGCCATTATGGGCATTGCACGTCCGGGTGATATGGGCTTTGACGTGGTGCATCTGAACTTGCACAAAACAATGAGTACGCCTCATGGCGGCGGTGGACCAGGTGCCGGACCCGTCGGCGTGAAAAGCCGTTTGATTCCGTTCCTGCCTAAACCGATGGTGATCAAAAATGATGCTGGTATGTATGTATTCGATCGTGAAGGCGATCAATCCATTGGTCGAGTGAAAGCCTACTACGGCAACTTCGGTATTTTGGTACGTGCCTATGCCTACATTCGCACCTATGGACCAGAAGGCTTGCGCCGTGTATCTGAGTGTGCGGTACTCAATGCTAACTATATGATGGCCCGTCTCGCACCTTACTTCGAGATTCCGTATCCGGGCGTATGCAAACATGAATTCGTTATGTCTGGTCGAGGGCTGAAGCAGTACGGTGTGCGCACACTTGACGTTGCCAAACGATTACTTGATTTTGGATATCACCCGCCTACGGTGTACTTCCCGCTCAACGTGGAGGAATGCATCATGATCGAGCCAACGGAAACCGAAAGCAAAGAAACACTGGATGGGTTTATTGATACGATGATACGGATTGCCAAAGAAGCGGAAGAGACACCAGAATTGGTACTCAACGCACCTTACGGAACACCGGTTACCCGTCTCGATGAGACAACCGCGGCCCGCAAACCTGTACTGAACTGCGCGTGCAGTTAACACTAATTGAATTTCTAATCCATGCTTTTGCTGGTGTTAACTACACCAGCAAGAGCATTTTTTTGGCTAGACCTACAGGACCTTTCTCCCCGTACTCCCCTTTATTGCCTATACATTCGCACAAAAAAAAGCCGATATCCACATGATTCACGGATACCGGCAAAATCGCTGCATGAACGCAGCTCATTATCGGAAAAAGAAAAACCTCAAATCCGGAGGATACCCCGGCAAAATTACACTTGAATGCTTTGAACCAATTCAATGACTTGTTCAGCCGTTTGCATATCCAGAGCTTTAGCAGCCAGTTCCTGCATATCCGCACGGGACAGCTTGGTGATCTGGCTACGAGCTGGCAGAATGGATGTTGCGCTCATGCTGAACTCATCCAATCCAAGGCCAAGCAGCAATGGAATTGCTGTTTCGTCTCCTGCCATCTCACCGCACATGCCAACCCATTTGCCTTCACGATGCGCTGCATCGATAACCATTTTAACCAAACGCAAAATGGCCGGGTTGTAAGGCTGGTACAGATACGCTACACGTTCATTCATACGGTCTGCAGCCATTGTGTATTGAATCAGATCGTTCGTTCCGATACTGAAGAAATCCACTTCTTTGGCAAACTGATCCGCCAGAACTGCAGTCGAAGGAATTTCGACCATGATTCCGAGTTGAATGCTGTCCGAAACAGCAATACCTTCAGCAACCAGCTTTTCTTTCTCTTCGAGCAAGACAGCTTTTGCTTCACGGAATTCACCGAGTGTTGCGATCATTGGGAACATGACACGCAAGTTTCCATGTACGCTTGCACGCAGCAATGCACGCAATTGTGTACGGAAGATATCCAGACGGTCCAGACACAGACGAACTGCACGGAAGCCGAGGAATGGATTCATTTCCTTTGGCAGATCCAGGTATGGAAGCTCTTTGTCTCCACCGATGTCGAGTGTACGAACAACGACAGGTTTGCCTTCCATTTTTTCCAGTACGGCTTTGTAAGCATTATACTGAATGTCCTCGGAAGGAAGCTTGTCTCTGCCCATGTACAGGAACTCGGTACGGTACAAGCCTACAGCCTCGCCGCCGTTCTCCAGAACACCCGTTACATCATTCGGTGTACCAATGTTGGCTGCAAGTTCAACATGAACGTTGT
This sequence comes from Paenibacillus polymyxa, assembly GCF_018614975.1. Classification (GTDB taxonomy): domain Bacteria; phylum Bacillota; class Bacilli; order Paenibacillales; family Paenibacillaceae; genus Paenibacillus; species Paenibacillus polymyxa_E. Next base: position 86,306 of record NZ_JAGGNR010000003.1, read on the forward strand.
CCACCGTTACCGTTGGCTCATCACGCAGTTTTCTCCACTCTGCACGTTGTGCATCATACTGTTCCTGTTTGGCACGGTATTCAGCAATAACTTCATCAGTAGGGTTAACCAGTACGTGACCATCCAGACCGTCAACAATAATCATATCGCCTTGTTTCGCTTGAGCCAAAATGTCCTTGGTTCCAACGACAGCCGGAATTTCAAGAGAGCGAGCCATAATCGCCGAGTGAGAAGTACGACCACCAATGTTGGTTGCAAAACCTTTAACAAATTGACGGTTCAGTTGAGCCGTGTCGGAAGGCGTCAGATCCTCCGCAAGCACGATCACTTCTTCATTGATCTCAGCCGGACTCATGAAGTCGATACCAAGCAAGTGATTTAGCACTCGTTTGGTAACGTCACGCATGTCTGCTGCACGTTCCTGCAGGTATGCACTCTTCATGTTCTCGAACATGGAGATGAATTGAGAAGCCGTTTCGTTCAAAGCAAATTCTGCATTGATCATTTCATCAGTAATTTTTGCTTTTACCGGATCAATCAGTTCCGGGTCATTCAGAATGAGCAAATGCGAAGCAAAAATCTCAGCTTTTTTCTCGCCAAGCTCTTGTAAAGTACGCTCTTTGATCGCCTCAAGCTCAGCCTGGGACTTGCCCAGAGCTGAGTCGAGTTTTGCGATCTCTGCGTCAACGTCGTTGATTTGGCGTTTTTCTACAGAGTAATCAGGATGCTCCAAGATAAACGCCTTGGCGATAGCAATACCCGCCGAAGCCGCGATCCCGGAGACATTAAGCATTAATTTCGCCCAACCCTTCGTTAACCATAACGTCAGTCAAAGCTTGAAGAGCTTCCGCTTCGCCTTCACCTTCAACGATGATGCTGATGGTGTCGCCTTGTTCCAATCCGAGGGAAAGAACACCCAGAATGGATTTCAACGTTACTTTTTTACCGTTAGCTTCTGCAAAGGATTCTGCACCTTTGAATTTGTTTGCTGTATTAACCAGGGCTGTTGCCGGACGTGCGTGGATACCATCTTCGTCTGTAATTCTGAATGTTTGTTGCATTACAATCATCTCACTTTCAGTAGTTTGGTTTAGGCATTGCATATATTTACACTTGCTTGCCATCGTCGTAACACTTCTTATTTTATCTCAATGATTGGCTGATCGCCAACTTTCAGCACTCCACTCTTCTTCAGGGTTACCGTGGAGCCCTCTGGCAGGTTCGTGAAAATAACTGGTGAAATGATGGATGGAGCGTTTGCTTTGACATACTCCAGATCCACTTCCATAATCGGCTGACCAGCCGATACCAGATCACCTTCCTGTACCAGTACGTTGAAACCTTGACCTTTCAGTTTCACCGTATTAACACCTATATGAACAAGTACTTCCTTACCTCCATCGGACATGATGCCCACGGCATGTTTGCTTGGAAATACATTAAACACTTTACCATACACAGGGGATGTTATCGTCCCGTCATGTGGCAAAATTGCGAATCCGTCACCTGTCATTTTCTCGGCAAAGACCGGATCAGGTACGTTTGTGATGTCCAGCAATTCACCATTGACTGGCATTACGATATCCTCTGCAACAATACGCTCCCCTTGCTCACCTTGTGCCTTCTCCTCTTCAGGAGCTGGTTTGGCATCGGCAGCCGGGGTTGGTACAGGTGTGCGACCCGCAATGATATCCTGCATCTGGGATTTAATCGTATCGGAACGTGTTCCGAAGATGGCCTGAACATTATTACCCACTTCAAGCACGCCAGATGCACCCAATTGTTTCAACCGATCTTTTTTAACATTGGATTTCTCATTAACTTCAATCCGCAGACGAGTAATACAAGCATCCAGATGTTTGATATTCTCCTTGCCGCCGAAAGCTTCAAGAATATTGTGTGGCAGATCATCCGTTGATCCGGAACTGCCACCAGACTCTGTTTCAGGCGTTGCGTCTTCGCGACCTGGTGTTTTGAGATTGAATTTGCGAATGATGAACCGGAATCCGAAGTAGTAGATCACCGCAAGAATCAAGCCGACAATAATAACGTCCCACCATGGTGTACGGTTCGGAATAATTCCGAAGATCAGGAAGTCAATGAACCCGCCGGAGAAGGTCATACCGATCTTGACACCAAGAATTTGCATAGTCATGAAAGACAAACCTGCAAAGATACAGTGCACTGCGAACAGAAGTGGAGCTACAAACAGGAACGTGAATTCAAGTGGTTCTGTGATCCCTGTCAAGAACGAGGTCAATGCAGCTGAACCCATGATGCCTGCAACATACTTTTTGTGCTCTGGTCTTGCTTCATGGTACATCGCAAGTGCCGCAGCTGGCAAACCAAACATCATGAACGGGAATTTACCAACCTGGAACGTCCCCGCTGTGAGCTCTACACCATCACGCAATTGATTGAAGAAGATTTGCTGGTCACCACGAATGACATCTCCAGCTTTGTTCACATACTCACCGAACTCAAACCAGAATGGGGAGTAGAAAATGTGGTGAAGACCAAACGGAATCAATGACCGTTCTACAACTCCGAAGATGAATGCCGACAATGTCGGGCTTGTATCTACCATGAAGTGAGATACAGTATTCAATCCATTTTGAATCGGTGGCCAGATAATGACCAGAAGCAGCCCGAGTATGAGGGATACAACCGAGGTGACAATCGGAACAAAGCGTTTACCTGCAAAGAAACCGAGGTAAGACGGCAGTTCGATTTTAAAGAATCGATTGTAACACAGTGCGGCGGCAATACCAATGATGATACCTCCAAACACACCTGTGCTCAATGTTGGGATGCCCAGGATGCTGGCATAACCCGGTACTTCACCGATCATTGCCGGAGTAACCCCTACTGCGGTACCCAGTGTGACGTTCATGACCAGATAACCGATGATCGCTGCGAGACCTGCAACCCCTTCGCCACCGGCCAATCCAACGGCTACACCGACGGCGAACAGCAATGCCAGATTATCAAATACGATCTGACCTGCGTTCATCATAATTGTTGCGATCGAGTTCACCCAAGGGGTGTCGAGCACCGTTACATATTGCAAGAAATCTGGATTAACCAGCATGTTACCGATTCCGAGCAGCAAACCTGCCGCAGGTAGAATGGCTACAGGCAACATGAGAGCTTTACCTACTCTTTGCAATACACCAAAAAGCTTTTTGAACATCGCGTCGTATCTCCCTTTCGTCTAATTTATATGTTGTGATTCAAGCAAGGGAACACAAAAAAGGCATGAATTAATAAAGTAAACTGTGCCTACCTTGGGGTATAGCATACCCTTAATAAGGTAAGAACAATCACACTCTAAATAACTCATGCCTGATCGAGTCAGTAACACGTCGCTTATGTTTATTCAGTTGCTTGATTACGGAAATCATTGTAGCACCACTTCAAATTCATTGCAAGCCTTTACACCAAAAAAATAAAATCCGCATTCCATCACTGGAATGATCTCACTTATTCTCTTCTTCCTTCCGCTGATTCAGCCTTTGCAGATGAATGGTCAGATAACCTACCTCCGCAGGATAAACCGGCAGTTTCAGTCTTTTTTCCATTACTTTGGTCAGTTTCCATGCAAGCGAGTACATTTCGGGATACTCCAACTTAAGCAGGGAATCTAACTTATGAAGCTCTTCCACTTTATCTCCACGGCGAACACGCTCAAGAGCGAAACGAAGATGAGTCAGCAAACGAGAGTAATCGAGCGATTCCGTTTCAAACGAATAATCGAGTTGATCGGACACCAGGTTCACCAAATCAGTGATCAATTGTGAATGTTCACGTACCTGGGATATATTTTGATTGGTCATTGCACTATAGATATGGAGGGCAACAAAACCAATCTCGTCCATTCCCAGATCTACACCCATTTTCTCTTTGATCAGACGAACAGCGTATTCTCCCATTCGATATTCTTCTGGATAAATCTCGCGAGTCTCATATAAAAATGGATTTTGTATGACAATACCCTGCTCTTTGCGTTTTAACGCGAAAGAAATGTGATCAGTTAATGCAATATGGATATGTTCATTCAGAGGAACGTCCGTACGCTCTGCAATATACGTAATAACTTCGTTAATAATCTCGATCAGTGCTTCATCCACCTGTGGAAGAAGCTGTTTGTACTGCTCTTGCTCCTGCTGATTTCTCAAGATGAACATCTTTTCCACAGCCATCAGTGGAATCATGTCATTGGTTTTCCGGTTGAAGCCGATGCCTTTACCAATCACGACGACTTCCCCATGTTCAGGATGCTGTGCAATGATTACATTATTATTTAGCGCTTTGTCCACATGCAGGCTACTCAATGTTTGCACCTCTTTTTTCACGCCATCTTAGGTATGATTAAGTCACACCCTGTTACGAACGAAAAGACATCCGAAGCGGGCAAACCGCGCCGGACGTCTCGCTTAAAAAGTAACAAAATTTCACCCTAAGGTCAATAGAGCAAAGTGCAACAACTGTTGTGGCTCTTACTCGTCAACTCTGGATCTTTCCACAATCTTGTCTATTATGGACGGAGTTGTGACAGATTCACTCGGTTGAACAGCAATCGGTGCAGTTGTTTTGGACTTGGTTAGACCTTTAATTAACTGCTCCACATCGATGCCGGATACGCTCTTGAGCATCTCTGGAGCGGTGGCCATAAGTTCGGTAACATAGTTACTAACCCGGGTGGCACCTTCACCTTTACCCGTATCCACCACAGTCAGTTTATCGATGGACGCGATCGGCTCGGCAATCTTGCCAGCTAACTCAGGCAGCATTTTGACAATGATATCGAGTACAGCTGCTTCGCCAAATTTTTGGAACGCCTCTGCCAGCTTTTCCTTCGCTTCAGCTTCTGCAAGACCACGTAGACGAATGACTTCTGCATCTGCTGTACCTTTGGCAAGTTCCGCATCAGCCATAGCCTGACCTTCAAGTCGCTTCTGTTCAGCCGTTGCCTTCGCATGCGTTTCAATGGAATATTGTACCGCATCCGCCTCACGCATTCTTTTCGCTTTATCCGCTTCGGCAGCCTGCTCCACTGCATAACGATCCGCTTCTGCCTTTTTCTTCACTTCGGCATCGTATTGCTTCTCACGTACAACGATTTCTTTTTCCTGGAGGTCAATCTCACGTTCTTTACGAACGAGTTCAACCTTCATTTCTTCTTCTACCACGGTCTGTCTCGCACGCGCTTCATGGATATGGTATGCCTGATCGGCTTCCGCTTTCGCTGTATCCTGATCCCGCTTAAACGTGGCTACTTTCAGTTCCTTCTCTTTGGCTGCCTCGGCAATATTGGTATCCCGGAGCAACTCTGCTTTTTGGCCCTGTTCTTCCGCATTGGCCTTCTGAATACGCGCATCACGCATCGCTTCCGCTTCAGCAATCTCCGCATCACGCTTTACTGCCGCAATTCTCGGTTTACCGAGTGCATCCAGGTAGCCCTGTTTGTCACGAACATCCTTAATGGTAAATGAGACAATTTGCAGACCCATTTTTTTCAGATCTCTCGCTGCTACTCCCTGAACCTCTTGGGCAAATCGATCCCGGTTCCGATATACTTCTTCCACCGTCATCGTACCGAGGATGGCCCGCAAATGCCCCTCCAGTACCTCCTGTGCTTCGCTTCTCAGCGCTTCTACAGGTTTACCGATGAATTGCTCAGCTGCGGTAGCAACGTCCTCTACAGCGCCCCCAACCTTGATAATAGCGACACCGTCAGCAATAACCGGAACACCTTGCTCCGTGTACACTTCAGGTGTGGAGACATCCAGCTTGTGAGACAACAAAGAGATAAACTCGGATTGCTGGAACACTGGCAGGATAAATGCACCGCCACCACGAACAATTTTAATTTTTCGACCAGAGTCATCATCGGAAATATTCTTGCTACCTAGGAATGACCCCGTAACGATCATCGCTTCATCCGGACCAACCGTTTTGTATCTCGCCCAGAAAGCCAAACCCAGAATCAGAATGACCCCAACCACAACTATAGGAATCAACAACACATCCCAATCTAAATTTTCAATCATGCTACACCTCTCCCCTTAATCATTCATGATGAGTGCTTAAACTACTTAGGTAATTAGAATACTTTATAAATCTTTAAGTACATTTTCATCCCATTCGGACACACGCAGTACACCATCTACGACATCCACTACGACAACACGCGCTCCCGCCGCAATGGGGAGGTGTTCAAAGCTGGATGCAGTCTGAATCGTACTACCGGATGCAAAGCGGATCATCACTTCGCCAAAACCTTTTTCCGGCACCGGAATGGTAATTTCCCCAATTTTCCCTGATAACTCTTTCATTGAAAATGCAATAGAGACATCGCTGTTACGCATCGGTTTGATATATGCGAAGAATACCAGCATAGCTGCAGCAATACCTATAAGCAGGGATAATATTAGACCCGACATCGCACTTAATGAACTATAACGTGTCAGCATGATGCCTGCCCCACCGAAGGTTGTAATGGAACCAGCTAACACAACGGGTTTGAAAAAATCAAGACCTGGCATTTCGAAGGCTCCGTCCAGCAAGCCGTCAATCAAGTCACCCAGCACTAGGCTAATAACCGCAAATATGGCTCCTCCGATCAGACACCCCCAATAAATTGTCTCCATCCCCTGTTCCTCCTCTCCTCTGCCGCAAATTCATCCTAACTGAGCATTCCACATGTAAATAAATACGTAGCTAACATCAAAATGTTTCAAAATCTTTCCTCAAATGTATTCTGGAACCGATATTGGGTATTATCACGACATTCTCTTCTTCTTGCTTCATGTTCCTCCATCATTCACGTGTACAGCCCGAATACATGGAAAAACCGCAAGCCCCCATAAAGGAGACTTGCGGTTTTTGGACAACAGAATGTGTACGTTCACTTGTCAGTGATTATAAAAGAATTATAGAGAAGCCTTGTAGATGGATACAACATCTTCCCGTTGCAGTTTCTTGAAGTTACCGAATGGGCCAAACAGCATCGCTTTGTCAGCCATTACGTCGATCTGGCTGTCATCGATATCGTAATCTGCCAAACGATTAGGAGCACCAATGGATGTCCAGAATTTGCTGAGCGCATCGATACCTTCTTCAGCAACCTGTCTATCCGACTTGCCTTCTGGATTCACTTCGAACACATTGATCGCCAGACGTTTGAATCGATCCACATTGACATCCAGGTTATGTTTCATCCAGTGTGGGAACAAGATCGCGAGTCCACCGCCATGTGGGATATCATATACTGCGGATACCGCGTGTTCGATATTATGTGTTGCCCAGTCTCCTGCGAGACCCATATTCAGCACGCCATTCAATGCCATCGTTCCGCAATACAGAATGGTTTCGCGCAGCTCATAGTTCTCCAGATCTTCAATCAGACGAGGTGCTGCTTCCATTACGGTACGCAGAATCGTCTCACAGAAGCCGAGTTGAACCGGTGTGTTGGCATCCAGATGGAAGTAATGCTCCAATACGTGAGACATCATATCCACCATGCCGTATACTGTCTGGTCCAGTGGTACAGTGTATGTATTCACCGGATCCAGGATAGAGAATGCAGGGAATGAGTATGAACTGCCCCAACCCAGTTTTTCTTGGGTATCCTGATTCGTAATAACCGAACCGGAGTTCATCTCCGAACCAGTTGCTGCCATGGTCAATACTGTACCGAGTGGAAGAGCGTCTTGTGCAACGGCTTTGCGCTGAGCAAAATCCCACATATCGCCATCATACTTGGCACCTACAGCAATCGCTTTGGAACAATCCAGCACACTACCGCCACCTACAGCGAGGATCAGGTCGATGTTATTTGTTTTGCAGAGGTCTACCCCTTTATGCACCGTAGAAAGACGCGGGTTAGGTTCCACGCCAGCCAGTTCAGTCACTTCTGCTCCAGCTTCCTTAAGCAAACCGATCACTTGTTCATACAGCCCACTGCGTTTGATACTGCCGCCACCATATACAAGCAGAACCCGTTTACCGTATTTCGGCACTTCTGTTTTCAATGTTTCCAGTTGTCCTTTGCCAAAAATCAGCCGGGTTGGATTATAGAATTGGAAAGATCTCATATCTATTGTCGCCTCCAATGGAGTTTAGAATTTTAGTGCAACTCCAATTATAGTACCCTGTTTATAGAAAAACAAATCGATAGTCACTCACTTTATAACAACCCGTTAATTTCCAAATGGGCTCTAAACATCTCGCTCGTTGAAGGTAAATCCTCAGCGTCCACCCATGTTTCATAGGCCCATAACCCAGCCTGTTTGAATGCCCGCGGACAATGGATAAAGCACTCTTCCACATCCACAATGACAGCCGCACCTATGGTTTTACCACTCCAGCCCATGCTGGCGATGAATTCCTCATCCTTGGTAATGGATGCTGTACCATTAATACGCAGCACCTCATTCAGACCCGGAATTAAAAAGAGCATACCGATACCAGGGTTAGACAACATGTTCAACAACGAGTCTATCCGCCGATTGCCCGGGCGCTCGGGATAAACGAGCCGATATGGTTCATAGACTTTCACAAATCCCGCTCCATCGCCCCGTGGGGATACATCACTTTTTCCATCCCGATCGGACGTGGAGAGAAAAAATAATGGTGACATGGATAGAAAGTTCTGAACATGTGAATCCACAAATGAGATTGCCTTGTTACGCACATGTTCATGCGGTTCACCCACCATGCCTTGCAGTTCCTCAGCATCTGTAATCAACGAAATATTCAATGCCTGCTTTTCCAATGGTCCGTCTCCCGTTTCTTCATTTTATTGCGATTCCATACACTTCTTCCCATTATACATGCACCGGAAGGTCCGGTCATTCCAATGTGCGGACGATATCACAAACACACCCGCACATGGTTGCGCGGGTGTGTTTGTAGTCCAATGTTTTCTCTGAATCTGAATGATATATCTATTCCGTATATCCCATGCTGCTTACAAAACGACGGAAAGCCTGGCGTCCTGCTTCATCATATTTGTAGACACCTGCATGCTCCAGAATCTCGGCAAATTTCAAGCCGACTTCCTGCTGTACAATGGCAACGGCTTGTTCTTTATTCAGGTTGGAACCAAAGCGTTCAATCAATTCTTCCGCCCAGCCCAGATGTTTGTTCAACACATGATCAGAAGCTTTGGCGGCTTCAGCAAGTTTGGCATCTCCAGCGAGGATATCCGCGATACTGTCCAGTTCTTCTTTCAAACGACCTGGCAGGATGGCAAGCCCCATCACTTCGATCAGACCAATGTTTTCTTTCTTCAGATGGTGCATTTCACGATGAGGATGGAAAATCCCTTCAGGGTGCACATCATTCGTGCGATTGTTACGCAAGACGAGATCCATCTCATAACCACCATCTGCACTACGACGAACGATTGGTGTTACCGTATTGTGTGGTACTTGTTCCCCGTCCACTTCACTGAATGCTTCAATATCCACAGCAGAATCACTGTAGACCTTCCACGCCTCATATACTGCGTTACCTGCTTCAAGCAGTTCTGCAGGATCGTGTGAAGCCAGACGCATCACAGACATCGGCCATTTTACGAGACTCAGTGTGAGTCCAGGTGCATCCGCATGGCGGAAGACAGCCTCAGGCTGTGCATTTTGAATCGCGAACGTATGACGTCCGCCCTGGAAATGGTCATGTGTCAGAATCGATCCGCCTACGATCGGCAGGTCCGCGTTAGATCCGATAAAGTAATGCGGATATTCCCCTACAAAGGCAAGCAGTCTGCGCAGTGTATCTTTGGTCAGTTTCATCGGCACATGATCATGATGGAAAATAATGCAGTGCTCGTTGTAGTACACATACGGCGAGTATTGGAACAACCAAGGCTCGTTGTTAAGCTCCAACGGAATGACTCTCAGATTCTGGCGAGCCGGGTGATTCACCCGACCAGCGTATCCTACATTTTCACGACACAGCTGGCATTTTGGATATATCGGAGGCGGAAGCAATTTGGCCATGGCAATTTCCTTTGGACTTTTCTCCGGTTTTGACAGGTTGATGGTAATCTCCATGTCTCCATAGGGCGTGTCCTGCGTCCAGTAAACGTTCTTCGCGATCCGATCCATCCGAATGTAGTTGGAGTTAATCGACAAGTCATAGAATTGAGATGTGGCCGCCTCAATACCCTCCGTCTGCTCTGTGTGACGGAATGCGCGTACCACTTCGGATGGGCGTGCCATTAAATGACCCATGATTTTGGCATCCAGCAAATCACGGAACGTATCACTATTTTCAGGAATGAGTCCAATGGAAAATCCATAATCAATCAACGTATCCAGCATAGCCTGTGGGCCATCGGGCACAGTCGTGTCCAACTCGCCGGCATAAGGCTCTGAGAATCCGAATTGTTCCAGCAGGAGGTTGCGGCTATAATCCCAATCCGCTTCCTCGATTAATTGTTTCTGCAAGGCAAATGCAACCAGACGTTCAATGGCATGCAGTGCTTCCTGCTGCTCCGGTGTCCGCTCTGTGGCACCTGCTGCAAGTTGAGTCTGTGACATAAGGTGTTCGCCTCCTAGTTTTTTCCGTAGCCGTCAGGACGTGATTGGTGCCAGCTCCAAGCGCTTTGAATGACATCTTCCAGATTGGTCCATTTCGGATTCCAGCCCAGGACGGATCTCGCTTTTGCAGATGAAGCTACCAGCACAGCCGGGTCACCTGCGCGACGTGGTTCCTGTACAACCGGAATATCGAGGCCAGTCACTTTTTTAGCTGTTTCGATCACTTGTTTTACAGAGAATCCTGTGCCGTTACCCAGGTTGAACACGTTACTATTCTCACCTTTGCGTAGATAATCTACTGCACGCAGATGCGCATCAGCCAAGTCGCTCACGTGGATATAGTCACGGATACATGTTCCATCTTCTGTTGCATAGTCGTCACCAAACACGGCGATGTGCGGGCGTTGTTTTAATGCTGTTTGCAGTACAAGTGGAATCAGGTGACTCTCTGGTTGGTGATCTTCACCGATTTTGCCACTATCATGAGCACCGGCTGCATTGAAGTAACGCAGGGAAACGTATTTGATATCCTGAACTTTATCGAACCATGACATCATGCGCTCCATCATCAGCTTTGTTTCGCCGTATACGTTGGTTGGCTCTGTACGATCGCTCTCTTCGATTGGCACTTTCTCAGGCTCGCCGTAGGTAGCTGCTGTAGAGGAGAAGACGATGCGGCGTACGTTCGCTGCATTCATTGCTTCCAGCAGACAGAGTGTACCAAATACGTTGTTGTCATAATATTTAACCGGGTCTTTCATACTCTCGCCTACGAGCGAGTTGGCTGCAAAGTGAATCACCGCATCGATTGAATTTTCAGCGAACAGCTTCGCCAGAATTTCTTTGTCACGCAGATCCCCTTCATACAACTTGCCGCCGAGCAGCGCCTCACGATGCCCTGTCTGCAAGTTATCCAGTACGACAACCTCTTCCCCGCGTTCCAACAATGCTGCTACCGTATGAGATCCAATATACCCTGCTCCACCTGTCACCAAAATTGCCATTTTACTTCGCCTCCTTCAATTCTTTAACACCGTCACCTACGCCGCACACATAAAAATCACCTTTGAGACCGGTACGCGCTTCATATGCAGCGCCAACTTCACTTACAAAACGCTCAACATCGTCTTCATGCACAAGTGATACGGTACAACCGCCAAATCCTGCACCAGTCATCCGAGCACCGAGCGTGCCTGGAATCCGCTGAGCCTCTTCAACCATAACGTCCAGCTCATCACAGCTTACTTCGTACAAGTCGCGAAGCGATTCGTGTGAAGCATTCATCAGCTTGCCGAAGGATTCCAGATCATTGATCCGCAATGCCTCCACCGAAGCGAGAACACGTGCGTTCTCTTCCACAACATGTTGTGCACGATGTCTTACTTTCTCAACGTTGATCTGATCCTGTAGTGTTACGAACTGCTCTGGCGTCAATTGAGCCAGGTAATTCAGTGCAGGCAGCTGTTCCTTCAAGATGGCAAGTGCCTGCTCGCATTGGGAGCGACGTTCATTGTAAGCCGAATCCACCAGACCGCGGCGTTTGTTCGTGTTCCCGATGACCAATTTGTAGGAGCCTGTACGGAAAGGAACCTTTTCGTACTCCAGTGTGTCACACATTAGCAGGATCGCGTGATCCTGAGCACCGTTTGCTACAGCGAACTGATCCATGATTCCACAGTTGACGCCGACGAACTCATTCTCTGCCTTTTGGGAAAGAAGTGCCAATTGAACCGTATCAATATCCGATACACCCTCCAGAGACTGAATCGCGAATCCGGTGAGTACCTCCAGAGATGCAGACGATGAAAGTCCTGCCCCATTTGGAATCTCCCCGTGGTACAGGAAGTCGTACCCTTTCGTTACTTTCACGCCTTTGCCTTGCAGTTCAACCATGACGCCAACTGGATAGTCAGTCCATTCTCCGGTCTTCTCCTTACCTATTGTGGAGGTATCCAGTGCCCCTTCATAGGACATGTTCGTGGAAGCCAGTTGCAATTGGTTGTCTTGACGCTCACGAATAATCAATGTTGTCCCGAATTCCAGTGCTGCCGGAAGCACGTATCCACCGTTATAGTCAATGTGCTCACCGATCAGATTCACACGCCCTGGGGCATGAAATACACGGATGTCCGCTCTACTCTCTCCGTACTTCTCAATAAACTTTTGTTTCAATTCAGTTACGTTCACTGCTGCTGCACCTCGCCTCGTTGTTGTGGTTTCCTTAATGTTATTATATAAGAAAGCGATCCCTCTTGTAATGCAACCATGTGTGTTTCATATGGATAAATGTGACCTTAAGGCGTATAATGATCGAAGCATCCCGGAAAGAAGGAAACAAGTATGACAGACCCATTCAACGCCAAGAAAGAATCCCTTGCATCTTCTACAGAAAAAATACAGGAGCTGCCTTCCGGTAAAAGCGGAGCACTCAGTTATTCGGTTGCCTCCAATCCTGTCTATTATGAGCAAGGCGCACTGCATGTCCTGTTTGCCGGGGCAAGCCAGACCCTTCCGGGTCACTCCCTCGGCCCCAAACTGTTCGATTATTATCTGCTGCATTATGTAGAAAAAGGAGCGGGTACGTTCCGTACCGAACTACACACCTACGAGTTATCCGCAGGTGATTGTTTTCTCATTCATCCCGGGCAGCTGGTAAGCTACCAGTCTCACGCCCGCAATCCATGGCAATACCGCTGGATCGCCTTCACAGGCAGCCAGGCTAGCCAACATACCGAGGAAGCCGGATTCCGCCTGGAGAAGTCCGTTTTTCATGCCGGACCCTCCTGTGGAATATCCAATTGGCTATCCGTGATGCAGGATGCTTTTGCCGAGCGCAAAGAAAGCTCCCATTTCACATCACTGGGTACGTTATATATGATTCTAGCCGAAGCACAGAATCACCTTTCGCAGGGGCAAACCTTAATTCCAGGTGAATCCTCCATCCGACGTACGGTGAAACAGATGATTCAATATATGTCCACCCAATATGCCTATCCTGTCTCCATTGAACAAATGTCCGCGAGTCTCGGGTACAACCGGGCCTATCTATCCCGTATTTTCAAACAGGAAACTGGTCTTTCCCCAGTCACTTATTTGCTAAAACTGCGGATCGACAAGTCGCGCCAACTCCTGAGAGAACGACCGGATCTGTCCATTGAACAGGTATCTGCATCGGTTGGACTGCCAGACGCGTTGTATTTCTCCAAACAGTTCAAACGATTTCATGGTGAAGCGCCCAGCTTGTATCGAGACAAAATACTGTCCCGCCCACTACATCAGGGGTTACAGCAGAATGCTCAACAAATCAAACGGTGAGCAACATAACGGACGGAACCACATACGACAAAAAAAGGTGCATTCCGCCATTATGGCTAAGATGCACCTTTTGCACTTTATTTATTTGTCATCAGGCTCCGGAGACAGGATGGATTCAATCCGTTCCAATTCCTCTGTAGAGAAATCCAGCTGACTGAGCGCAGCCACATTCTCTTCAATCTGGGAAGGACGACTTGCGCCAATCAGCGCAGAAGTTACCCTGCCATTACGCAGCACCCATGAGAGTGAAAATTGGGCCAAACTCTGACCACGGGCTGCTGCAATCTGGTTCAGCGCACGCACTTTGCGGAGCGTCTCTGGAGAGATGTTGTTCTCATTCAGGAATACCGATGGTCCTTTGGCACGTGAGTCTTCCGGGATACCATTCAAGTATTTGTTCGTAAGCACGCCTTGTGCCAATGGACAGAATGCAATACTGCCTGTTCCATACTCATCCAGTACGTCCTGCAAACCATCTTCAATCCAGCGCTCCAGCAGCGAGTATTTCGGTTGATGGATTAACAGAGGCGTACCCAGACCTTTCAGAATTTCGGCAGCCTGTCTTGTCTGCTCTGCGGGATAATTGGAGATCCCTACATATAGGGCTTTGCCCGAGCGAACAATATGATCCAGTGCCATCATCGTTTCTTCCAAAGGTGTTTCGGGATCATAACGATGTGAATAGAAAATATCTACATAATCCAGGCCCATACGCTTCAAGCTCTGATTCAGACTGGATACCAGATTTTTGCGCGAACCCCACTCGCCATACGGCCCGGGCCACATATAATATCCCGCTTTGGTGGAGATCACAAGTTCATCCCGATAAGGTTTCAGATCCTGGGCCAGTACCTGTCCAAATAGCTGCTCTGCAGAACCTGCCGGTGGGCCATAATTGTTGGCAAGGTCAAAATGGGTAATGCCCAGATCAAATGATCGGGTAATCATATTACGGCCGTTCTCAGCGTTATTAATACCGCCAAAATTATGCCACAGCCCCAGTGAAATCGCTGGCAGTTTCAAACCTGAACGTCCAACGCGGTTGTATTTCATCGTTTCATAGCGAGTATCGCTTGCTACGTAGACCATTATGAATCCCTTCTTTCCCCAGGTTCCGCCTCTTGCATCCGGTCTATACCGGAGAATGCGGTTATTCAGTACATACGTTCAACCAAGAAGCTGGTCCACACTATTCATTACCTCGCCAATCGGCTCTGTAATCAGCAAATCAGCCCTGCGGTCGTAAGCGGTAGGTGTAGCGTTGAGCAGAACGGTATGTTTTCCCTGAAAATACGTAATTAACTGGGCCGCCGGATATACCGTCAGTGACGTGCCTCCCACCAGTAACAGATCTGCAGAAGACAGTGCATCAATGGAACGATACAATGTTGTCTGATCCAGCTCTTCCTCGTACAGCACTACATCCGGCTTGATCACACCACCACATGTGGTACAGCGAGGTACGGTATCTTGGGATTGTATAATATCATTCAGCGCATAAAACTGCTTGCAATCCATGCAGGCATTACGATGAATTGAGCCGTGAAGCTCAAAAACATTGCTGTTGCCTGCCTTCTGATGCAGTCCGTCGATATTTTGCGTGATCACTGCCTGAAGTTTTCCTTCCTGCTCCATACGGGCTAACAGTCGATGGCACCCATTCGGTTCAGCATCTGGATGAAGCATTTTACCTCGATAAAAATCATAAAAAATATCGGCATGTTGATCAAAAAAATGTCGACTTAACAACTCTTCCGGTGGATAAGGCGAATGCTGCTCCGTCTGATACAGACCCGCAGCCGAACGGAAATCGGGAATCCCGCTTTCCGTTGAAGTCCCGGCCCCTCCGAAAAAAACAATCCGGGAGCTTTCCTGAATCCAGGCAGCCAGTTGTTCTATTGCGTTCATCCTCTCTCCTCCTTTTATTTACTATATAAATTGAACTAAAGAATATTTACACTGACCACTCCGATGACAGAACAACCTTCCGATCGCTGTTATCCACAGATTTTTTTGATTCCTTTCCTAAGGGGAAAATCCGAGGATAAAGGCGAACACTCCGTTTCTTCAGGTTATTTCTGTCCTCTCCATTTCGTGTAAATGGTAGTTCAATTTATATAGTCCAATCAGGTCAGGGTGACTTATAAAATAACGCTTATCTCATTATAATGACGAATAATGGCATGGGCATCAACCAGATGTGATCCTTGATCTGACTGTTGACAGTAACCGAGCGTATAGGATACGCCTGCGTGCCGCCCCATCTGCATATCTCCATTGCTATCTCCAATTACAACGGCCTCCGCAGGATCGATATGTAATTCACGGCAAGCCAGGAGTGCTGCTTCTCCATCTGGTTTGCCCTGTGTCACCCGATCACAGCCCACAATAGAGGTGAAAAAGGAACGAATTCCCATCCAATCCAGATGTGTTTCTGCTGCCGCTGTACTGTCTGAAGTGACGACCGCCAGAGGTATGTCTGCTGCTCTGCAACTTTGTAAGAAAGCAAGTAATCCTGGAATCGGTTCAGCCGATTTGCGCTCTCTTACCGATCTCATGGCTACACTTGAAAATTGGCGTATCGTTGTGATCGCTTCATTCCATGGTATGCCTGCTGCATATAGCTGCCCGGCAAGCAATCCCGTGCACTCATCCACAGTCGCAATGGCCAGCGGGCCTTGCGGATCATATCCAACAATATGACCTTCTGCATTATGAATGGTGCCCAGGACGTGCTCCCGTTCAACTGTAAATGAAGCTCCGAGTTCATTCATACGTGATTGCAACTGATCCAGTAATGCCACGGCCCCCATAGCTGGAGAAATTCCAACAGTGTTCCATCTTTATCAAACAGGATACCTTTACATGGGATCTGCGCTCCACTCACTTGAAGCATGGTCATCCATATCACCTCCATCAAGTTATGCTATAAATGTGAATGCATACAGTCCTTAATGCAGAATAATTAAAATCTATTTGATCGTACTTAACCAAGCCAATACTGTCTTGACCGTCTGATTAAGTTGTTCTTCTCCACTCACTTCAGCCTCGCCATCCCCTTTTTGATGACCATAATCACCGAACTGTGCGTGGTTTCCACCTTCAATGGTGTAATATACCGTGTCTTCTGGAAGATACATCCGTCCACTCTGATACTTTGTGGCATTCACGACCTCATCTTTAGTTCCCAGAATAGATAAAGCAGGTATTCCAAGTGACTTTACGCTTCCTTTTTCATCCGGGTAGGATGCCAGAAAGAAGATGCCTTTTAGTGCATCAGGATGCGATGCTACATAACGTGCAGCCATGGACCCACCGAGAGAGTGTCCACCCATAACGAATTGTTCGTCTGGATATGCAGCCAGAATCTCATCCGCCAAGTTTGGCTTGAGCACTGCCAGATTAACTGGCATTTTGGCAATAATCGTGTGATGACCGGCAGCAGCCAGCTCATGGGCAAGTGGTGCGTAACTTTCCGGTTTTACCAGTCCACCAGGGTAGAAAAGCACACTTTTCCCCGTCCGTTTGTCTGGCACAAAATCAATCCAGTTCTCTTGTTCGCTCACGGTCACCTTATTGGCTGTTTCCATGGCCGTTTGAGCTCTTTCCTGTGGACCGTATGGTGTGAATAATTTCCACGCAACAAATCCACACCCAATGACAATGAGCGCCAGAAGTACGAGCAGGAATTTCCCGATGCCCCTCTTCTTGCGCCCCGTATTATACCGATTTCTCAACGTTAATCACCTTTCTTCACTTCCGCAGGTGCCGCGGCTCACAGAATTGGGAGCCTTCCTTCATCAGGCTCCCCTTCTCCGAAATTGAACAAATATTATTCAGCCTTGGCCTTGCGGTAAGCATCCATATATTGTTCCGCTTTGCGACGGACATGACTCAGGTCACCCGTCTTCACAGCTTCCGATGTCAAGTCGGAGCCGATACCTACCGCCACTGCTCCACCCTTGATCCAATCCCCCAGATTAGACAAGGATACCCCGCCAGTTGGCATAAAATTCGCCTGCGGCATAGGGCCCTTCATCGTTTTGATAATCGAAGGATCATACAGATTACCCGGGAACAACTTCACAATGTCCACACCGAGTTCCAATGCGCGTTGAACATCAGCAATCGTCATCACACCAGGCAGAATCGGAATTCGATACAGATTGCAGATCTGAACGGTATCCGGGTTCAGGGAAGGTCCAACGACAAACTCGGCACCCGACATAATAGCTGCTCTCGCAGTTTGCGGTTCAAGCACTGTTCCCGCACCAATAATAGCGAATTTCTCTGGATCTTGTGTGTTCCAATGGTATACACGGCTTAATTTTTCAATGGCTTTGAGGGCACTGGGTACTGTCATCGTAATCTCGATAACTTTAATGCCACCCGCAATCGCTTGCTCGGCCATGGCAATGACTTGATCAGCAGAATCTGCACGCAGAACTGCCACAACCCCATTGTCCGTAATCTTTTGCAACAGCTGAAGTTTCTTCATTTCATTCTCTCCCTTGTCAATGTGGTGGTTGTGTATACAAGCCTTACATTTAAGAACGAAGATGAGCCATATATGATGTCAGCAGCGACTAGCGCTCAACATGGGCAACGTTGTTCAGCTTGGCCTCGACCTGCCCCCACGTCGGGAGCGCCTCCCAATCGCCAACAGCCTGTATAACCATGGAACCGGTCAAATTGCCGAGACGGGTTGCTTCCTGCGGGGAGTATCCTTTTAACAAACCCGATAAAAATCCCGCGCAGAATCCATCTCCTGCTCCTACCGTATCCAGAACATAATCCGCCTTAAAGTACGGAACTTCCGTTAGGGTACCATTCGCCAATACGTAGGTCAAATCAGGGCCACCCTTCACGATGCACACAGCATTCATGGCAGATAAACGCTCAAGCACTTTTTGATCATTTTCTTCGTTATATAGAAGTTTCATCTCGTCCAGACCCGGTAAAAAGTAGTCCGCCAGTTCAGCTAAACGCAGTAAAACTGGACGTGCCTCATCCGCTGACCATAGTTTGAGACGCAGATTTGGATCAAAGCTTACTTTCACACCTGCCTGTTTGGCAATATGTATGGCAGCCTCTACCGTAGCAAGTCCGGACGGGCTTATCGCTGCCGTTATACCCGTAACATGTAATATCTTCGCCCCGGCAATATAGTCGGGATCCAGATCATCAGGTGTAATCGCACTTGCAGCAGATAACTTCCTATAATAATGCACCGAGACTTTCCCGGAAGCGTTCTCACGAATCATCAAACCAGTGGGCTCGTGATCACTTAACCGTACTCGGGATACATCTACGCCTTCACCGCGAATGGCTTTCAGAATCATACTGCCGATCGGATCATTGCCCAAACGTCCAAACCAACCACTGGTATGCCCTAGCCGGGATACGCCAATAGCCAGATTGCTCTCAGCACCCCCGAAAGACTTGTCCAGTGTCGCTGCATATTCCAGCCCTCGTGTATCCTTGGCAGTCAGCAAACCCATACTTTCCCCAAATGTAATAATTTCCGGGCTTGGATAGGGAGTCGTTGACATGATTCCTTCCCTCCTTATATTTACATTTCCTCATCTTCTGTTACTATTGTCATCCTCTATGCAACCGTTGTCAATCCCGGAGCGTTCATTTTGTTGTCACAGCTTTGAGAAAAGATAACGCTTACCAATGTGAATTAAATCACAATAGATAATGCGCATCCATATTACCCTTATTACAGATGCAAATGACCTTGCAACCAGGGTCTATAAGGGGGCTGCAACATGAAAAATCAGACACTGATCCGGGATGATCAGGAATCTTTCTTTTATAATCTGCGCTTTATGCTTATCGTCTGTGTCCTTGCTGGTAATGCACTTGAACCACTCATCACACGCTTTGCAGGAGCGGAAGCTCTGTTCCTGTGGATATATACGTTTCACATGCCACTCTTTGTATGGGTAACCGGGTATTTTGCGACACACTCACTTCAAGGTGCATCTGGACGAAACGTCCTGAAGCAGATTGCCTTACAGTATGTACTGTTTCAGTCCTTATACGCATTGATGGACTTTACCGTATTCCACACACCCCATATGCGGCTATCCTTCTTTGCACCTTACTTGCTGTTATGGTTTCTCGCGAGTCACTTCTGTTGGCGACTGTTGCTTCGTCTGACGATCTCATGGAAACCGATACATCGGCTGATTGGATCGATTACGCTCGGCGTAATTGCTGGGTATTTGCCTATCGACGGATTCTGGCTCAGCTTCAGCCGTACGTTTGTGTTCTTGCCGTTCTTTGTCATCGGTTATGACTATGGAGCAACCATACGTTCTTGTTTATTATCCGGTTGGGGGCGAAAAACCGCAGCCATCCTCTCCGCTGCACTGTTGGTATGGATCGGGTATGGCGGTTTGAATATTTCATCCGGATGGTTACTCGGCAGCATGACGTACGCCGAACTGGGTCACCACGAATGGTATGCCGGTATCTTTCGACTTGGTGTCTACCTATTGGAGGTCACATCTGCAGCACTGTTCTTGGCCTGGGTACCTTTCTTGACTTCCAGACTGACGGACCTTGGACGACGCACACTCTATGTGTTCCTGCTGCATGGTTTTCTCGTTCGTCTCGCGATCTGGTCTGGAGTCTACAGTTATATGGGAAGTTCGGCATATATTCCAGTCATACTTGTCATCGCCGTACTCTTCGCAGTCACACTTGCTCTGCCGGCTGTACGTTACACGTTCAAACCCTTAATTGAACCGGATATATCCCGCTTTTCTTTCACTCGACATGAGGTGTTCAAACGGTCGGCCTAACGCTCTGACAGACTCTTCACCACCGATTCTATCCGGGTACGTTGTTTCAGGCTGGAAATAAGGTGGTAAATTAGGGATACGCGCTACAAAAAACAACTTATCGTTGTAGGGAGTGATTTGTAATGGCACGTCAACCGACGTCAGAACGCAAGATGAGCCGTGAGGAAGCTGGCAGATTAGGTGGCAAAGCGACTTCCAAGAACCATGATCGAAGCTTCTATCAGAAGATTGGAAAAAAGGGTGGAGAAGCAACTTCAGATGCCCATGACACTGACTTTTACAAGCAGATTGGCCGCAAGGGCGGCGAAGCAACCTCCGAAACTCATAATAAGGAATTCTATCGTGAGATTGGACGCAAAGGTGGAAGCAACTAATGAATTCCGCTCGCCACATCGAAACATGATCATAGCTTTCCCGCAAACCAAGAAGTCTAATTCCATGAAAATGGTTTGAGGCTTCTTTCTATTGATTGTAGAAATATGACGACGGTTGTGATAGACTCAATAGAAAAACCGGGTGTTCACGGGTTTAAAGCAGCAAAGAATTTCACAAACTACGGGGAGCTCGGCACCGGCATGCCGGTCCTTTTTTTTAGAGTACGGATGAAATTAAACGACAGATGCACTGCCATTTACTTTTCCATTCATGTTGCTCAATATTATATATTTGGGGGGAATACACCATGTCAGCCAAGAAGATGCGTTCCGATATGATCAAAAAAGGTTTTGACCGTGCACCACACCGGAGTTTGCTCCGCGCAGCGGGCGTTAAAGAAGAGGATTTCGGCAAGCCGTTTATTGCCGTATGTAACTCATACATCGATATCGTGCCCGGCCACGTCCACCTTCAGGAATTCGGTAAAATTGTAAAGGATGCTATTCGTGAAGCGGGTGGCGTTCCATTCGAATTCAACACCATCGGAGTAGATGATGGAATTGCCATGGGACACATTGGTATGCGTTACTCGCTGCCAAGCCGTGACATTATCGCGGATTCCGTGGAAACCGTTGTATCTGCACACTGGTTCGACGGCATGGTATGTATCCCGAACTGTGACAAAATCACACCAGGCATGATGATGGGTGCACTCCGCTGTAATATCCCTACCGTGTTTGTCAGCGGTGGACCGATGAAAGCCGGTCGTGACAGCAATGGTAAAGCTCTGTCCTTGACCTCTGTATTTGAAGGCGTAGGCGCTTATCAAGCAGGTAAAATCGATGATAAGAGCTTGCTTGAGCTTGAACAGTTTGGCTGTCCAACCTGTGGATCATGCTCCGGTATGTTTACTGCAAACTCCATGAACTGTCTGGCTGAAGCGATGGGACTGGCTATGCCAGGTAACGGAACCATCCTGGCTGTTGCTCCTGAGCGTCGTGAGTTTGTTAAACAATCCGCTACCCAATTGATGGAACTCATCAAAATGGACTTGAAACCACGTGATATCGTAACTGTAGAAGCGATCGATAATGCGTTTGCACTGGATATGGCGATGGGCGGATCTACGAATACAGTACTGCACACGCTGGCACTGGCTCATGAAGCAGGTATCGAGTATCCAATCGAACGTATTAATGAAGTAGCGAACCGCGTTCCACATCTGGCGAAACTTGCACCTGCTTCCGATCTTCACATCGAAGACGTTCACAATGCAGGGGGCGTAAGCGCAGTGCTGAACGAATTGCTCAAGAAACCAGGCGCGATTCATGGTGACTGCATTACGGTTACTGGTAAAACAATCCGTGAGAACGTTGAAGGAAAAGAAATTCAGGATACCAATGTCATTCACCACTTGGATAACCCGCATTCCGAAAAAGGCGGTCTGGCTGTATTGTTTGGTAACCTTGCACCACAAGGCGCTATCATCAAAGTTGGTGCGGTTGATGCTTCGGTTGGCGGATACCACAAAGGTCCTGCCATCTGCTTTGACTCCCAAGAGCAAGCGCTCGAAGGTATTGCTAACGGCAAAGTGAAAGAAGGACATGTTGTTGTTATCCGTTATGAAGGACCAAAAGGCGGACCAGGTATGCCTGAGATGCTGGCTCCTACTTCCCAGATCGTAGGTATGGGGTTGGGTGCCAAAGTGGGTCTGATTACCGATGGACGCTTCTCTGGCGCATCCCGCGGAATCAGTATCGGACATATCTCTCCGGAAGCAGCTGAAGGTGGTCCAATCGCCTTTGTTGAAGAAGGAGACATCATCGAGCTGGATCTGAACAACCGTATCATTGAATTACACATCAGTGACGAAGAGTTTGAACGTCGTCGCGCAGGTTGGAAAGGTTTTGAACCAAAAGTAAAAACCGGTTACCTGGCTCGTTATTCCAAACTGGTTACCAATGCAAGCAACGGTGGCGTACTGAGTATCTAATTCACTAATAAATAAAGGGTTGCTCTTCTGCCAAATCTGGCGAAGGGCAACCCTTTTCTTTTACTGGTTGGTGTGATCAGTCCGTTTAGTTCCGCTCTGGCAGTATCTCTTGTTCAATTAACAACGATTCATCTCTGGATTCTTCTACCGTTGCTGCCACCTGCATCGTATGTTGACCGTAACGTTCCAGCAGTACATCCAGCGGCATGGCAATCATCTTGGGTACCAATTGCTCTGTACGCTGTTTCAAACGTTTGCTTCCTGCCGGGTGGATTACACTTAACAGCAGTTTCAGGTATACTTTGGATGCAGTACTGAACGGTCCAGGGGGCAATTCTTGTATGGTAAATCCAAATTTTTCTGGACCTCTGTTAATCATACTCACACCGTATATGGCTTTGGCGGAGCGTAACTCAGGTTCGAGTACCACCATGCGTGCCAAATCCGGCAATTGCTGTTCCATCGTCCGAATCATGCGAATAGCCAAATGCATACTGGAACGCGAAGTCACCCCAAGTTCGAACAACTTCTGATTGTCAAAATGCAGTTCAATGACCGGATCTCCGTTTTGAATGACATGACCATCACTCATCTCCATTCGTGCTCCGTGATATACACGGGATCGAAAGTGCAACATTGGATCTTCTGGGGAAGCCGTCCGCAGATGATATACCCAGTGAAACAATTTCTCCCAACCCAGCCACAAGGCCACAACGATTCGCTTCCATAACTTCAACGTTGTCTGTGGTTGATTCTTGTTCTGAGATTCGCTCAATGTGATACCTCCCATCAACGTATCGACACGTACGCTTTGCAAGCCTAGCCGTTCAGCTTCCTGTAATACGACTTCCAGCGCCTGAAGCATCTGCTCCGGCGCGTGTGCATCAGCACCAAGGGTCGTTCCTCGATCATGCAGCAGCATGACCTCTCCGCCTCTCAGTTCCTTCAGCATCCGTTCAGTCAATCTCTGGGCACCTATTCGGCTTCTCCAGTCTTCAAACATAGAAGACCACAGTACAATCTTACGTTCTTTCTTGCTGAAAAAATCAAACAGATTCATAATCCCCCACGGTGGACGATAATAACAAGTCTTCACGCCGGTTACTTCATGAATAATCTGACCTGTTCGCTGAATCTGATCACGAACGGTACGCGGCCGCATGAGCCAGTTCGTCTTGTGAATATAATTATGGATGCCAATAAGATGTCCTTCGTCATGTATGCGCTGAATGAGTTCCGGATGACTTGCAGCATGTTCTCCAACGACAAAAAATGTTGCTTTTGCTTGATGCTGACGAAGCAGATCGAGCAGTCTCGGCGTATAATGTGGATCTGGCCCATCGTCAAACGTTAATGCAAATTGTGTATCACTTCTTCCCCGTCGAAATACACGAAAACCAAAAAACCTGCTAATCAAACTTGGAATAAAGGCATAAAAAGATGAAAGATACAATAACCACAGTAAAATACTCTGAAGCATCGTTGTCATGATGCAAGCTCCCCACTTCTCCCTGCTGAATTACGGTACACTATGGCACTATCTAAAATAAACCACCTTTAATTGTATCATAGTTCAGACTTTTCTTAAATCCTGTTTTCCCAAAAAGATAGCTATCGTGTACAATAAATACAATCTAATTATTGCCATCAAAGGAGCCATGTCCATGCTACCGCTTTACAAAAAATACGGGCGAACTGTCTTTGACATCGCGTTGCTCGTATTAACCGTGTATGTGATCATGTACGGTTTCAGTCAATTATACCATGTGGCTGCACCCGTCTTTCTATCATTCATTGTATATTGGATGATTGAACCGCTGGCCAAATTTTTACATCGCAAAGGATTGCCCAAGACACTTGGGGCCGCCATCTCCGTCTTGTTGTTTCTTGCATTAATTGTCGCTGCCTTTTTTGGGGTAGGCTTGATTATCATTTCACAAATTTCCAATCTTCAAGATAATTTCCCTGTATACATTGAAATGATACAGCGTGAATTCACCAATCTGGTGTTATTCATTCAGAACAAGTCAGACGCTCTCCCTGATGGAGTTATGGAAAAAGCGAATGATTATTTTGCAACACTGACCGGGTTTCTGTCCAAATGGGTAACGAGCGGAGCACAATTCGTCGTAGGTTTCCTCAGTTCGTTCTCATCGTTTATTACGAACTTCGGAATTGCGATTATTCTGGCCTTCTTTCTCAGTATCGAGATTGAATCCTGGCGCAAGTTCGCCGGTGCGAAGACGCCCAAAACATTAAAGTTAGCTATTGAATTCATGCGTAATCACGTCTTCAAGACAATCCGCTCGTATTTGAAGGCACAGATGATCATGATGCTCATTACGTTTGTATTGATTTATGCAGGTTTGTTGATTTTGGGAACCTCTAATGCCTTTACCATTGCAGCAGTCTGTGCGGTTTTTGATCTGGTACCATTGCTTGGCGTTCCTGTTGTGTTTATTCCATGGATCGTCTACTTATTCATTATTGGCAATAGTAGCCTGGCAATCGGCCTGATTGTGATTCTGGCAGTGACAATGCTGACACGACAATTGCTGGAACCCAAAATATCGGGTAACTCGATTGGTGTATCTTCGGCGTACTTGATGCTTTCGTTTATGCTGATCTCCCTTTCGATCTTTGGCCTGGCTGGTGTAGTGTTATCTCCAGTGCTTCTCATCCTTCTGAAAGAACTGTTACAACAAGGGTATCTGCAAAAGTGGATTCACCTGCCAAAAGATGAATTTGAATCCTCTCCATTGGTCATGGACCCACCCGTTAACAAAGCCTCAGCGAGTTCTGCCGAGTCTATAATTCATACGCCTGTTCCTGCGAAGGATCACGAAGACCCAGCCAAATAGTCCATCACCTTCCTGAAGAGAGCCGTCGCCTGATGATGGCTGTCAGGAGAGACATTTTGGACAAGAACAGCTACAGCATATTGGGGTTGTTCTACCGGTCCATAACCAATGAACCATTGATTGTTGCGCTTCTCTCCATGTTTCTGTACCTGAGCTGTACCTGATTTTCCTGCAACATGCCACTGCGCACGCTGCAGGGATTTTCCTGTTCCCTCACGAACTACCTTATTCATCCAGGATAACAGTTTATGCGCTGTTGCGGGAGCAATCTGTCCTGCTGCTGAAGGTGAATCATGCAAGGGCATCTCCAGCATGACGCCACTATCCGCATACCGGATGCGCTCTACGAGACGTGGGGCACTAACCTTCCCGTCATGCAAAAGTGTCACGATCAAATTGGCGGCTTGCAGCGGTGTAACCAAGACATCTCGCTGACCGATAGCTGTCTGTATTTTCGCACCTTCATCAGCAGAAGAAACAGCCTCTGTTCTGACTCGCCCGTGATCCTCATGATCAAAGTGTCGTAACACGGGCATTCCTGCCATCTGCTTCCCCTCCCAGCCAATCGGACGGGCAAGTCCCAGACGATCAGCCGTGTTCTCCAGTTGCTCCATACTAAGCCTGCGCGCCGTTTCCGCGAATACGGTGTTGCAAGACTCAGCGAATCCTTGCTCCAAATTCAGGTCTCCATGCCCATGCTCCTTCCAGCAGGACAGCCCATATCTTCCGTACTCACCACCACAACGGATTTCTTCTCCGTTAGAAACCGCATGATACTCCAAAGCGGCAGCAGCAGTGACAATTTTGAAAATGGAACCCGGTATGGCTCCCTGTACTGCACGATTCCCCCAGGCCGATTGCTTGGGGTCCACATGTTGTGGCTGATAGAAAGGGCGGGAGATCATGGCGCGAACATCTGCGTTAGTGGCATCTAACACAACAACGGCCCCTTCTTGTAATCCAGATTCTTCCGTCAACTGCTCCAGCCCACGCTGCAACCGGGCATCCACAGTGGTTTCTACACGTAACGGATAATGGCTATTGGCCGGTGCAATGACGTGCGGCTGAATATCCGGGATAATCTCTCCACCACCCGAGACCATGCGTGATACGAGCGTAGGGCCTATTCCCCTTAACAGGGGTTCAAGTGTCCTCTCCAGTCCTGCTGCTCCTGATTTCATGGCAAATGGCTGTTTAACTTCATCCTGATGCCCAGTTAGAACTTTGGAGGACTCAGGCTGTTCAGCCAGATAACCCATCCACTGCATTCCCGTCTGCCCCTGAAGATATCTTGTCATCATCGGATAGATGCCAGCTCCTTGCAGGTGCAAACTACGTAAGCGCTCAATCTGATCCTCAGACAAATGAACAGGCTGATGTGTACCTGCTGTCCAAAAATGAGGTATACTTTCCTGATTCCATTCCTTCTTCAATTGATCCAGATCGGTATGTAATATAGCTGCCAACTGTATCATCTCTGAGCCTTCTAATGCCCCTTGCTTGCGTAACTTCTCTAATGGACTTGCCTGTGGAAAAAGAACCAGTCCCCATTGCAGCTTGCCGGTCAAGGCCTCACCCTTGTAATCCGTAAATTGTCCCCGCCCCGGGTCAAGCATCACCCCGCGTTCACGTTGCAATACAGACATTTCACGTACCGTTCGGTGAAATCCAGGCATCGTCTGATTCACCTGAACGATCTGGACCCATCCCAATCGTAATATAAGCAATCCAAAGACAATAGTTAGAAGAATACAAGATATATAGATTCGCCGTTTCGCAAGGAGGTGCATCCCAATCTCACCTTTTGTCGTTTTGACATATTATTGCTGATAAGGCTTGGAATTATCCGGTAAACCAAAGAAAACCTGTCCCATGTGTGGGACAGGTTCTCCTCATTTCAACCTTGGTTTGTTACACCGTAAAGCGTGACAAGGTTTCTTTCAGTTCAGTGGACACATTCTCCAGCTTGCCGGACAGATTGACCAGCTGGTTACTGATATTTTGCTGTTCACTGCTCAAGGAAGCTACCTCCTGGGACGTTGCAGAAGATTGTTCAGCTACAGCGCTGACATTGCTCATGGCTTCAGACAACGTACCTTGAGATTGGTTTAATTCTCCAATAGAACCTGTCACCATGCCCAGACGTTCCACAAATGCACCCATCTGCTCCTGTACGGAAGCAAAGATGATGTTGGTGTCTTTAACCGCATCCATCTGTTCCTTGAATAACGGATAGGCTGCAGACAAAGCATCCACAGTCTCATTCATTTCGGTCATGATTTTGTCTGTAATCTCTCCAACCATCTCAATGGATTGTCTGGATTGAGCCGCAAGCTGACGTACCTCATCTGCCACCACCATGAATCCGCGTCCGGCTGCACCAGCACGTGCTGCTTCAATGGTTGCATTCAGGGAAAGGATATTTGTCTGTTTCGTTATATTTTGCAGCACTTCAAGCACTTTCAGCACAGAGGACGTACTTTCTTTCAGCGAATCAACCTTATTCACCAGTGCACCAATCATTTCTTCTGTTTTCTGCGTTTTGGTCATCAACTGATTCAGATGTTGTGTTCCTGTCTGACTGGACTTCTCTACATGACGAGCAGAATCACCCATCTGTTCATTAGCAGCGATTACACTCTGCATCTGACGAGAGATATTGTCAGTTAATTCATTACCACGTTCCGCTTCCGTTGCCAAACTGCCTGCACCGCCTGCGATCTCTTCTGTAGCTACGGCAATCTCCGAAGCAGACACAGCCGTTTTCTTGGATGCACTGCTCAGCTCAGAGGCTGTATCTAGTACTTCCTGCGCAGAACGATTCGTTTGTTCAACCAGCTTAGTGATCTGTTCCATCATCAGATTGAAGGCGGTCGAGAGCTGACCGATTTCATCTTGGGAGCTGTATGGTGTACGAACTTTAAGATTACCTTTAGAACCTTCCTGCATCAGGTCTTTCAATTTGCCGAGTGGACGAGCGATCATACGCACCATCCAGACCCCGATCAATACTGCAATGCCCGCATCAATCAGCGCCATCCACAAGGTCAGGGTCAGAATACCTTTTGCATCCTGAACCAAAACAGAGGTAGGTATCATCCCAACCAGTTTCCAATTGGATGTATCCATCGTACTGTATACAGCCAGCATTTCCGTAGATTTGCCATCTACCACATACTCTGTATTCGTGCTACCTGCTGGTTCGGTCAACTCTTTGACAAATGCAAGCTCTGTATCTTGACCTGTACGATCCGAGATGGAGGATGCAACCACTTTATTATCCGGAGCAATCAGTTGAAGAACAGCTCCTGGCCCCAGATCAAGCGATTTCAATTGTTCCTCCAAAACTTCCAGTTTCAGTTCAATAACCAGAACATACGACTGAGTAGTCCCCTGCAAGTTTTTCATGGAACGTGCAATTTTGAACGTTGGCGTTGATCCATCTTCTTTGACCTCTGTTGGAAGCCAACGATAACCACCCGCCTCAATCAACTCACTGTACCATGCTTCCTGGCGAATGCTGCCCATGGATGAACTGTTGCTGCCGGTACCCATAATGGACTTTGTATCGTCCGTAGGTACCAAATAAATCGCTTCCATAGATTTATTTGTAAATGCAACATTGGACAGTTGCTTGTTGATGGAACTTGAGTTCACGAATGTATCATACGCAGTCAAATTCGTATCTGACATTTTTTGTAGCAAGGACTGCATTTCCGGATCAAAGAAAATCTGTGTGGATGTATCCACAAATCTCTCCAAAATAATGTCCATTTTTTGTTTGGTCTGATCAATGGTCTCCTGATTGGCACGTGAGGCATTTTTCTCTATCGTACCCTTTGCTTTTGAATAGGATAATAGACCTAAACTCACTACAAAAATCATAATCCCCGCAAAAAAGATCAAGAACAGTTTAACCCCTACGGATTTAACCGGATTTGCCTTCCTCATTTGTTTGAAAGAAGCTCCCCCAAGGTTTTTCCAATCCCGGTTTTTTAATTGTTTCTTTACCCAACCGGTCTTGATCCAACCCAGCTTCAGTTTACTACGGTCAAACTTAAGTAATTTTTTTCCATTCCCTGTAATTTTACTTTTACCTACTTTTTCTTTCTTCACTTTCTGAACCTGCTCAGGATTAACCTGCTCGTCTTTTGTCACTTGCTCTCCACTGTCTTTCTGCTTCTTTTGAACCAATCCCATTCACCTGCCAGTTATTTACTTGTTGGATTTTTCTTTCTCTCCCCTATAAATATGTAGTATTCGACAGTTTTCTTCGTTCCCCTTTCATTTCCCAGAAATATTTTACAACTTTATTCCTATTTTTCTATAAAAAAAAGACCCCCATCTGCCGATAAACGGAGGTCCTCCATGTTGATTTCATAACACTATTTTGTTAAATCATAATACAATATTGGCACATTGTAGGTATTTGAGCCTACTTCTTTTTTCTCATCATATCGAAGTACGAAACCGGTTGATCTACCTTCATTTTAATCAGTTGCAACGGGTGACGAGCAGCATCTAGAACATTACCTTCTTCATCCTGTATTTCACCGACGACCTGTTTGAAAAAGTGACCGCCCGGACCGAAAAATTCGATTTCCTGTCCTGGTTTGAAGTGATTGCGCTGTTGAATGGTTGCCATTCCTGTTTCGGCATCATATCCCATGACCAAGCCAGCGAAATCAAAAGGTACGGCCTTTTCTTCCGGTTCATAAATATGATCTTCATGGTCTGGTGTATCATAGAAAAAACCGGTATTCAGCGGACGATTCGCCGCTTTGTTCATTTCTTCAACCCATTCAGGCTTCAGAACATAATTTTCCGGGTCTGCCATATAGGCGTCAATGGCTTGACGGTAGACGTTAACCACAGTTGCCACGTAGTGGATCGATTTCATACGTCCTTCGATCTTGAAACTGTCCACGCCCACATCAATCAACTCTGGGATATGACCAATCATGCACAGATCCTTAGATCCCATGGAGAATGAATTATCCTGTTCCTGGAACAGGGGAAGCTGATTCTCACCCAGTTTGAAAGGCGCAGGTGCCTTCATCTGCATGTCCTCTTCGCTGACCCACACCGTATCTTCTCTCGCATCCTCGAACAGATCATACTTCCAGCGACAAGACTGGCAACAGCCGCCCCGGTTGGAGTCCCGATCCGTAAAGTGATTGGAGAGCACGCAACGTCCGGAATACGAGGAACACATCGCCCCGTGAATAAAGGCTTCAATTTCGATATCCACATTGGCCTTGATCTCTTCAATCTCTTCAAAGCTGGTCTCACGTCCGAGAACAACCCGTGGAAGTCCTTCATCTTTCCAGAACTTCACGGCTTGCCAGTTGAGTGTGGATTGTTGGGTACTTAGATGTACCTCAAGGCCTGGCACAGCACGAAGAGCTACCTCAATAATAGCCGGATCAGCTACGATGATCGCAGAGATCCCCGCATTGTACAGGTTTTGCAGGTACGTTTCGATACCCTCAACATCCTCATTATGTGCATAGATGTTCGTCGCTACGAACACTTTGGCTCCATACTTTTTGGCAAACTCCACACCTTCACGCATCTCTTCAAAGCTGAAGTTATCCGCGTTGGAACGCAGTCCATAGGCCTGTCCACCGATATATACGGCATCTGCACCGTAATGGATCGCAAATTTCAGTTTTTCCAGATTACCCGCGGGAGCTAGCAGCTCCGGTTTGTCCAGACGGTTACGTTTACCCGAGAACTTCCGCTGTACCGCCACTGTTTCCATTCTGTTCACCTCATCTATTAATACACTTGTTCTTTATAGAAAAATCCAAACGACAATTCACGTTCAGGGTCCTGCAATTTCCGCACCTCAGCGAGCCACTCTTCAGAGAACGCATATGCATCGGCATCAGCTACATAGCTGTCAATCGCTGTCCGGTATGCACGTACAACCGCTTCATTGTAGGCAAGTGATTTTAACATGCCTTCAATTTTGAAGCTGTGCACACCCGCCTCCATCAACAGATGAAGATCTTCAAGGATACATATATCCTCAGAGCTCATAATATGTGTGCCGTTGATATCCTCATAGATCGGGAACTTCTCATCCCGGCGTTCAGCCTCGATCAGGAACAATCCCCGTTCTTTGCCCAGATGTCCCTCAACCGGCCGCCCTTGATGAGCCATATAACTTTGTACCAGACTGCGCTTGGAATGATATATATTCGTCATGCCATGCACCTGAACCTGAGCTTCCACCTTCAGAAAAGGAACCATCTCCGTCAACTCGTCCATATTCAACTCTCGGGCAAGCACAACGCGACTCGCTCCTTTGGTTCCCCAATAGTTGGCCGTCGCATAGTTCGTTGAAGTCATCTCCGCATTCCAGTGCAGCTTCACATGTGGAGCGTATTCCTTCATGGTAGCCAGCACGGATGGATCATTAAATTCCACACCGTCAATACCGATTCTGCCAATTGCCTGAACATATTCAGGTAATTCTTTCAATAGCTCGTTGGACATCAGATTCGTCATGGATACATACACACGCGCCTGATGTTTGGCTGCAATGGCAACCACCTCTGCTGTCTCTTCCACGCTAAAGCTGCCTGGAAGACGCATGCCGAATCGATCATCTCCAATAACCAAAGCATCTGCTCCCGCCTGGAGTAGCACTTCTGCCTCTTTCACATTCGCTGCTGTAACGAGCAGTTCATGTTTCTTACTCATATAATCCCCTCCGCTTATTGCGCAGCCTTACTTTTGGCTATATTTTGCTCGTGTTCCTTATACGTTTTGGCAAATAGATGTCCAGACGAGCCATCCTTTTTTGTCACATAGAACAGATACTCCGAAGCTTCCGGATTTAGCGCTGCCTCAATGGACGGAAGACTTGGACTGGCAATTGGACCTGGTGGCAAGCCTTTGTTCAGATACGTATTATAAGGACTTTTCACCTTCAGATCCTTGTAGAACAATCGCTCCTTTGGCCTGTCGAGCAGATATTGCACGGTAGCATCGATTTCCAGCTTCATATCCTGCTTGATCCGATTGTAGATTACACCTGCAACCAGTGCACGTTCCTCATCGACTACAACTTCTTTCTCCACCAGTGACGCAATGGTCAGCAGCTCGTGCAGTGAAAGATTCTTCTCTTGGAGCTTGGCTTCCAAATCCGGGATAGAATTGATCTTGTTCTGGAATTCTTCCAGCATCCGTTGCATCACATCATGAGTGGAACTTCCCTTTTTCAGCTCGTAGGTCTCCGGGAAGAGATACCCTTCCAATACGTAGCGAAGTTCTTCATCCACTGGAATATCTTTGAGGATATCTACATCAAAGGCCGAAGGATCATTGGCTAGCTTGATGAATTCATCCCGATCGAGAACATGCTCATAAGAAAGTTTACCCGCCATTTGCAGAACAGTATAACCCTCCGGAATCGTAAATTTCACCATTTCCTCTGGTACTACTTCACCAATACTCAGCTTGCTAACAATCTCATCATATGTCACGCCAGGATTCATAGAATATGTACCCGCCATGAAATTAGACCCTAGTTTTTTCCACTTTAAATACCCTTTGAAGGTTAACCCGCTTCGGATGAGGCCTTCTTCTTGAAGCTGATCCGCGATTTTCGAAGTTCCCGATCCGCTCTTAATCTCGAATACGACTGGTTCTGTTGAAGCTTCCACCGGACGCATCATACTCCATACGTAACCGCCTGCGCCTCCGGCAAGAACTACAATGATAAGCAGTATGACTATTATGGCTTTCCCTTTCAAAAAAGAAACAACTCCTTTTCACAACCAAAAAGAGCGGACTTCTCCGCCCTCCCGGTTTCTTCAATTTGAAGCTGATTAATCTTCGTCAATGGGGAGTGTACATTCATCATACAATTCCGAGATGTTCTCCCACTCATCATCATCGTCGATCGTAACTAACTCTGGCATGATCTGGTCTTCACTTCCAGGTGATACCCGCAGAAGTTCAACCTCGTCATAAGGTCGCAACGAACTGCGGAGCACCGCGTACTGCTGACCGTTCACTTCGAACTCAGCCAACAAGTCATACGGTTGTGATTTACCGTTCTCTTCCTCGAGCTCAACATGAGCACCGAATGCCAGACGCAGTGAATCTGTCCATTTCAGGTCTTTGCGGCTATATTCCGTCATTTAGTTCGCTTCCTCTTCATCTTCAGCAAGGAATGTATTAAACGTCTCCTCGACGATATCCCACTCGGCATCATCTTGGATAACGAAAAGTTTGATATCGTCGCCCTCTTCTTCATAACGGAATGCATATACATCCGTTTCGCCATCTTCAGGTTCAACCGGAGCAACCATCATATACTTGGCCTCCGAACCATCTACTTCAAACTTCATGATGACTTCAAATTCCTCTTCATTACCCTCGTCATCCGCAATGTAAATAATTTCTGCTTCTTCTTCCATACCCAGTTGATCTTCAGCCATTGTTGATCCCCCTCACCTTCTACTATTGGCATCCAAATAATTTTGCAAAATCAAGCTTGCGGCCATTTTGTCCACAACCTGTTTGCGTTTTTTTCGACTGACATCCGCTTCAATCAGCGTACGTTCTGCTGCCATGGTTGTCAGCCGTTCATCCCAAAGGTGAACAGGTAAATTCAGTTCATCCCGCAGGCGTTCGGCAAAAGCAATACATATCTCACCGCGCGGTCCTACGGTGCCGTTCATGTTTTTGGGAAGTCCGACTACGATCTCGCTAATCTCGTGCTCACGCACAAGATCGGCAATCCGAGCGAACTCGCCTTCATCACGGCGGCGTTCAAGCACTTCCAATCCCTGGGCAGTCCAACCGAAGGGGTCACTCGCGGCAACCCCGATTCTTCGGTCCCCATAGTCCAAACCTAATATTTTCATCCATGCTCTCCCATCCTGGGGCCTGCTCAGGTCGATGAATAATCGCCTTCTCAAGCTTCAGGCTGTCTTCTGTCGGTTCATTTCCCGCTGCCTGCATAGCTGCAATACAGCGGAAGCGGCGTACATTACCGGTGATTGGCCAGATAGGAACGTACAAGCTCTTCAATCAGCTCATCGCGCTCCTTTTTACGGACCAGACTACGTGCGTTGTTGTGACGAGGAATGTATGCCGGGTCTCCGGAAATCAAATACCCGACAATCTGGTTGATCGGATTATAATCCTTATCGACCAATGCATCATAAACCGTGAGAAGAATCTCTTTGGATGATGCTTCCTGTTCGTCACCTTTCACATTAAATTTAACCGTCTTATCCATGGAGTCCATTGATGACACCTCGCTCCTGCATGAACATGGGGACCATGTCCTGCCGAATTGATTTCTGTTTATATAATAACATATTCTGACTGCCACAAGTAAACAAAGGATAAGGCAATTGTGTTTTTTGCTTGTCCTTTACTGGCTAACCAGCGAAACCGCCAGTTTCAGCGCTTCATCCAGCTTGGTAGCATCCTTACCTCCGGCTTGCGCCATATCTGGACGTCCACCGCCGCCGCCGCCGCATACTGCTGCGACTTCTTTGACGATTTTGCCCGCGTGTAATCCTTGTTTTACTTGTTCAGCAGGTACAGCTACAACAAAATTCACTTTGCCGTCCGCTGGAGCACCCAATACGAGTACCGCGTTAGGCAATTTTACTTTCAGCTCATCTGCCACTGTACGCAGCGCATCCATGTTCGGAGCATCTACGCGTGCTGCCAGCAATTGTGTATTTCCTGCTTGTACCACTTGATCGGTCAATTGACCAGCTTCCATGGCACTCAGCTTGCTTTGCAGGGATTCAGTCTCTCTGGCTGCTTCTTTCAGTTGTTGGTTCAGACCTTCAATCCGTTTAGGTACATCAGCCACATTGGCTTTGAGCAGTGCTGCTGATTGTTTGAGCAGTTCCAACTGGCTTTCCACATACAGATATCCGCCGCGGCCAGTTACAGCTTCGATCCGGCGAACGCCGGAGCCAATTCCGCTCTCGCTCACCAGTTTGAAGATTCCGATCTCTGAAGTATTATTTACGTGACAGCCGCCACAAAGTTCCAAACTGTAGTCTCCAACTTGAACAACACGCACAATATCTCCATATTTTTCGCCAAACAGGGCCATCGCACCCATTTCTTTGGCTTCATCAATAGCTTTCAGCTGAATGTTCACGTTCAGACGATTCCAGATCTGTTCGTTCACCTGACGCTCAATTTCTGTCAACTCTTCCGGCGTGATGCTGCCAAAGTGAGAGAAGTCAAACCGCAGACGCTGTGGCTCTACGAGCGATCCTGCCTGGTTTACGTGTGTTCCGAGCACATCTTTGAGTGCCTTGTGCAACAAGTGGGTAGCCGTATGGTTTTTGATAATGTCGCCACGTTTCGCTGAGTCTACTTCGGCGTTGATCACATCACCTACACGCAGTTCACCAGACTCCACAGTCACCAGATGTACATGTTGTCCAAGTGGAGCTTTGAACAAACCTTGTACTTTCGCTGTTACACCCGCACCTCGCAGCAAGCCCTGATCACTCACTTGACCGCCACTTTCCGCGTAGAACGGCGTCTTGTCCAGAACAACCTGACACGTTTGTCCTTCGCCTACAGATTCAACAAGGGCGTCACCAGCTACGATGGCTACCACTTTTGCTTCCGTCAACAGGTCAGTATAACCAACAAACTCGCTTTTAACCTTCAGGTCAGCAAGTGGTCCACCTTGAACTTTCATGCTCTCGTTCTCTTGACGCCCAGCACGTCCAAGCTCACGTTGTTTCTGCATGGAAGCATCAAAACCTTCACGGTCCACAGTCAGACCATGCTCTGCGGCATAATCTTCTGTCAGGTCAAATGGGAAACCGTACGTATCATACAGCTTGAAAGCTTCAGGTCCGCTAATAACGGTGCGTCCTTCGGATTTGGCTGTGCCGCTGATATCAGCCAGAATAGCCAGACCATCTGTGAGTGTTTCGTGGAAACGCTCTTCCTCGGTTTTGATTACTTTTGCGATGAACTCCTGTTTGTCTACTACCTCAGGGTAGTACATGCCCATCACTTCACCAACCGTAGTTGTCAGTTCATACAGGAATGGACGGTCAAGTCCAAGCACTTTTCCGTAACGAACTGCACGACGAAGCAAGCGGCGGATAACATATCCACGTCCTTCATTACTTGGCAGAACGCCATCACCTACTGCAAAAGCAACCGTACGGATATGATCGGCAATGACTTTCAGTGCAACATCGATCTCGACACTGTCGTTATATTTCACACCCGCAAGAGCAGCTGTTCTCTGAATCATCGGTTGGAACAGATCTGTGTCAAAGTTGGAATCCACATTTTGCAGAATGGAAGCAAATCGCTCCAAGCCTGCACCTGTATCAATATTTTTGTTCGGAAGCGGTGTGTAGCTGCCGTCCTTGTTATGGTTGAACTGGGAGAATACCAGATTCCATACTTCCAGATAACGTTCGTTTTCCCCACCCGGATACATCTCTGGATCACTCATGTCGTTTCCGTAAGCTTCGCCGCGGTCATAGAAGATCTCGGTACAAGGTCCACATGGGCCTTCGCCGATATCCCAGAAGTTTTCATCCAATTTAATGATACGCTCCGCAGGCAGTCCCACTTTTTCGTTCCACAGTTTGAATGCTTCTTCATCTTCCGGATATACCGTTACGGACAGACGCTCCGGATCGAATCCGATCCACTCTTTGCTGGTCAGGAACTCCCACGCCCATGTTACGGTCTCTTCTTTGAAATAATCTCCAATGGAGAAGTTGCCGAGCATTTCGAAGAACGTATGGTGACGACGTGTTTTGCCGACATTCTCGATATCATTGGTACGAATACACTTTTGAGAGTTCGCAAGACGCGGATTCTCCGGTTTCTCACGTCCGTCAAAATAAGGTTTAAGCGGTGCCATACCCGCATTGATCCACAGAAGAGAAGGATCGTTGTGAGGGACGAGCGATGCGCTCGGCTCAATTTTGTGACCTTTACTTGCAAAAAACTCTATCCATTTGGACCGGATTTCACTGGCTTTCATACTGGATGCCCCCATTAAATTATAATAGTCCGTTGCGTATTCGCTCCGGTTGGTCAACATTGCTTTTGTAAAAATAAACACAAAAAACGTCCCTGAATAATCAGGGACGATGTTATCGCGGTACCACCCTGGTTATTGCTGTTTATCCCTTGCTGCCCGGACAAACAAACAATCTCCTCGTTCATGCGAAATAACGGTCGCTCCCGGCAGGGTTGTCCTGCACTCCGAAATTAGCTTTCCGCCGCTTCATCTTTCAAGACTCTTCCAGCCATCAGTTCAGGCTCACCCTGATCCGAAGAAGTCTATTCTCTGAGGAAAGGAACCCTCGGCGTACTTTATTTCATCATCGATTTCATGTTCTAGACACACACATTCATTATATCGGTAGCACAAGAGGGTGTCAATGCGGCCACGTTGATGTTTTAACCCTGTTATTTAGTCGGTCCTTCGTTTGATGTAATAGGCGAAAAAGTGTTGCACAATCACCTTCAGCACGGCAAAAACAGGTACTGCCAGAATTAAACCTACAATGCCTGCCAGTTCACCTCCAACGAGCAGTGCAAATATAATTGACAGTGGATGCAGATGCAGCGTACGTCCCACCACCTGAGGAGAAATAACGTTGCTCTCTAACACCTGGCACAGTGTGTTCACAATGACAACAAGCAGCACCATTTTGAACGATACGGTTGATGCCATGACCACAGCAGGCGCAGCTCCTAGGAACGGACCCAGGTAGGGCACAATGTTAAACACAGCTACAATGCTTGCAAGCAGGAGGGCATACGGCATATCAATGATGATATAACCAATGTAGGCAAAGATACCAACAATGACACAGACAATAAACTGTCCCCGAATGTAGTTCCCCAGTGCAGTATCGATCTCTTTCATTACCGAGACGATGGCTTTACGACGTGAACGCGGAAGATACGCCACAATGGTGCGTTCAAACACCTCAAAGTCTTTTAACATATAAAATATCAGAAATGGTACGATAAACACATTGAATAACACATTAATGGTCGCCCCGATATTATCCATGAGCACGGTAATTCCCTGAGTTAGTCGATCCTCCATCTGAAAGAACCAGCTGTTCATGCCTGTTCGCACACTCGGCGGCATTAATTTGTGATCCATATTGTTCATCAGGCTCTGGGCACGCATGGACAGCTCTGGCATATGCTCGTTGAGTTCCCCCAGCTGTTCAATCAAAACCGGAATGACATTCATCAGAATGACACCGAGGCAGGTCAGGAAAAAGGCATATATGAGTAGTACCGCAATCGTACGCGGCACCTTGCGCCCTCCCAGCATGCTGACAATCGGATTAAGTACATAGGATATGATAAGGGCTACGATAAAGGGTGCCAGCACTGTTTTCAGGAACGCATATATGTGAAGCAGTAAAGGCCGCAGCAGCCAGATAAAATATAAAATGATCAATCCGAGCAGCAGCCAGATCGCGTAACGAAACAGCTTGTTTTTGGTTAATTGCTCCACTTGCATCTCTCCTTTTGGACTGGCTCTGAGAGTCAGTATATGTAGGAAAGGTAATATTTATTAACACAGCGCAGAAGTGGAAGGAGCAATCGGAACTTTTTTTCTTAAACCAAAAAAAACGCCTCCTTCATCAGAGAAGGAAGCGCATTTTGCAGCACGGGTTAGCATATAATCATACATACACCAGCCGAACCATTATGTAACCGCATCTATATACATCTGCCAACATATAACGACAGCATCCCATGACATACACTGTCATGAAACCGCATATA
This sequence comes from Paenibacillus polymyxa, assembly GCF_018614975.1. Classification (GTDB taxonomy): domain Bacteria; phylum Bacillota; class Bacilli; order Paenibacillales; family Paenibacillaceae; genus Paenibacillus; species Paenibacillus polymyxa_E. The sequence goes on from NZ_JAGGNR010000003.1 coordinate 126,015, forward strand.
GAGGAAGTTATTCTGCTTATTAAGAAGAAGCGTGAAGATGAGGGAAGTCTTGTGGCAGCTCGTCCCCGAAAAACAGATCATCCAGGGAACTCAGCGTACCGTCTTCTTCCACCTGATAAACAGACATTTTCTCACCGTTCACCGTTAATTCAATAAAGCATCCCCAGCAATAAAACTGATGGGAACCAATTTTCCCGATATCTTTTGAACTACAATTTGGACATTTCATATTCTTTCACCTATCCATTAACAGAATGAATGGCATTTTCCAAGCGTTGTTCACTCAGAGATGGCACCATAATGGCACTTTCCCCGATGGACATATCGCTTGTACATGGCAGCCATTTACGGCCCTCGATCAGATCGGACACAAAACCGTCCGTAATTTCAATCCCTATTATTGTATTTCCCAACTCTTGGTCAAAATAAACATCGGAGACACGTCCAAGCAGCAAACCTTCTTCGGTTAGCACGGACATCTCCTTCAATTTAGACCGACCGAGGAGGTACGTGTATTTTATGTCGTCGGCTCCCGTCTTGCGGACAGCCTGTTGATTACGGATCATGACGGCATCTTCGCCGTAGGCAACGATATCTTGCCACTCCACGATTTTGACATGATTGGTAAACAGACCTTTGTTCTCAAGCTCAATGCCCTCGATCTCCCAATCATCATTCACAATGAAATCCTGGATTTTACCGATCTGCTTCCCGTCCTCAACATCAAAAACGGCAAGTCCGATCATTTCCTGAAGCTTCATCGCTGGGTCCCCCTCATCTTCTTATCATTAAATAGGCGCGGCGCTATTGCTAGGTATGCCCAAAGTTGATGAGTGGCAATCAGACGCCGATCATCAAAACCGCTTCTATCCAACCGATGAAATGGAACTTCTTCCCTCCTTCTGTTCCATGTGTAAAGTTCCCCTTAGGGTCTATTACGCAGTCGTCCAAGAATGGTTCCAATTTTTTCGGCGGTTATCATGATTTCTTCCGTAGTATTACCCAATCCCCAGCTAAATCGAATCGCAGAGTGTAAAAATGTTTCAGGTAATTTCATCGCTTTAAGCACATGAGAGACTTCAAGTGAACCGGAAGTGCAGGCAGAACCGCTTGCAACAGCAATCCCTTCCATATCCAGATTCATTAACATCGTCTCTGTGGACACTTCCGGAAAGCTGATATTCAGGATGTTTGGCAGCGTATGTTCCAGGTGTCCATTCACGTGAAAGTGCTCCGTCCCCACATGAATTTCAAGCTGTCCCAACAAAAGTTTACGCAATTCCAAATCATGCTGACGATGTGCCTCCGTTTGTGCTGATGCAATCTTGAGAGCCTCTGCAAATCCGGTAATACCTGCAATATTTTCCGTACCAGCGCGCCGCTGACGCTCTTGCAGCCCACCGTGGGCTCTTGCTTCCAGCACAATTCCTCGCCGTACATAGAGTGCACCCACGCCCTGAGGTCCGTTGATTTTATGCGCAGAGAAGCTGATCAGATCCACAGGCAGTTCCTTACAGGAAATATTCTGGCTGCCCAGAGCCTGAACTGCATCGGTATGGAACAGAATATTATGCTTACGTGCAAGCTCACCCACCTCACGAATAGGCTGAATGGTGCCCACTTCATTGTTGGCATACATCATGGTAATCAGCACCGTATCCGGCCGAATGGCCTCTTGCAACTCATCCAGATTTATTCGTCCATAACGATCAACAGATAGATAGGTTACTTCATAACCTTGCCGCTCCAATTCCTGACACGTATGCAAGACAGCATGGTGCTCAATTGCGGTCGTAATGACGTGTTTCCCCTTATCCTGCCTGGATGAGACTGCCCCAAAGATTGCCAGATTGTCGCTCTCCGTGCCACCTCCGGTGAATACCAATTCGTCCGGGAAACAGCCCAAAGACGCCGCAATGACATCCCTTGCTCCGCTGACGGTCCGTTTGGCCTCACGCCCAAAGGCATGAATACTTGATGCATTGCCAAATTGTCCTGTCATGACGTTCATCATCGCTTCTGCGACTTGTGGATGCATAGGTGTCGATGCGGCGTGATCCAAATAAATTCGTTTCATTTATCTTCACCCCGTTATATGTTAGACTTCTTTCTCTTCATGATGCGCAATTGAAAATTTAAACCAATGCTATTGTGTCGTATCTTCGTGTATAATGTTTAATATCCATTCAAAAGGAGTGTTCGGCATGAGTGATCAGGTTCTCAGTCAAATATTGAATCAGCTTGAACAAATGGACAAGCGTTTCGACAACATCGATGGACGTCTTGAAAAGATCGAAGGCAGGCTCGATTCCATGGACGGCAGACTCGATACCATGGACGGCAGGCTCGATTCCATGGATGGTAGACTCGATTCCATCGAGGAACAAACCAAAAATATACCACTACTTCAACAGTCCGTTCTGGAAACATTGGAAATCACTAAACGACTTGAATCTTCACAGATCACTTTTGAACGTAAAGTGACATCCGAATTGAATACCCATCAGCACAGCATTGATATTTTGAACCGCCGACAATTGCGTATTGAAGCTGATATAGAAACACTAAAAAGTCGCTAGGCTCATAAGGTAACCCATTCAGTTTCCATTCGACCGCCTGTGAATTTTTGTAAAAAATCATTTACAGAGATCAACTTAAAGAACATGCAGTATCTGTATGGCTATAGGCATGTCTAAAGCCCCCATGTTGGGGGCTTTAATGTGTCTTCCGTGATGTGAAGCATCTATGGTACTAAATATAGAACATGTAGCTGTCTTTCTTTTCCTGATCCTGGAACGTAATCAGATCTTTCAGCGTGGTAGAATCCAGCACATCTGCAATGCCGTCACGGATACGCAACCACAGATCACGCTTCGCCGGATCATCTTCCTCTGTGAAGTCTACTGGAGAGATCGGCCCTTCCAGTACACGGATCACATCGCCTGCAGTCACGGTTGCAGGATCACCTGCAAGGATATAACCGCCGTAAGCACCTCTAATGCTCTTCACCAGTCCTGCATTACGCAGTGGAGCGATCAGTTGCTCCAGGTAATGTTCCGAGAGCTGGTTGCGCTCGGCAATGCTTTTAAGTGATGTAGGGCCTTCGCCTGTTCTGGCAGCAAGCTCCATCATGATTGTGAGGCCGTAACGACCTTTTGTCGATATTTTCAAAGGAGTCACCTCTTTCAATTTTCAGAAACGATTGGAAACTTTATATTTTATCCTGTGGTCCACGACCTTTTGTTTCACGATCTCCCCAAAGCAGAGATTCATAGAACTAATCTTTAACCTTCTAATTCTCCGTATTCCGATCATAACCCTCAGCTAATGTTAACATATCTGCATGCTTTATGGAAAAGAAAGATTGACGATATTCCAAAATGTGCGTCTGTGGTGGACACTATCCAAAATTGGCCGGGTGTATCGTATCTTGAGTCCGGTTATGCTAGAATAAGAAACGAAACACATTTATATATAGAAATGGTGATAACGATGTCCAAAACAATTGAAAATACACGGGTCGTCGTTGGCATGTCCGGAGGTGTCGATTCTTCCGTTACCGCGCTGCTGCTGAAAGAGCAGGGTTACGATGTCATCGGCATTTTCATGAAAAACTGGGATGACACCGACGAGTTCGGCCACTGTACCGCTGAAGAAGATTCAGAGGACGTACGCCGCGTATGCGAACAGATCGGCATTCCTTACTACACTGTCAACTTCGAGAAAGAATATTTTGATAAAGTATTTACCTATTTCCTTGATGAATATAAGTCGGGTCGCACACCCAATCCGGATGTCATGTGTAATCGTGAGATCAAATTTGGTGAATTCCTGAACAAAGCTCTGGATCTCGGCGCAGATTATGTAGCTACAGGACACTATGCTCGTCTGATTGAAGAAGATGGCACATTCAAGCTGCTGCGTGGTGTGGACAACAATAAGGATCAGACCTATTTCCTTAACGCACTCAATCAAAACCAGCTGTCCAAAGCCATGTTCCCGATTGGTCATCTGCCCAAACCGGAAGTACGGAAAATCGCAGAAGCGGCTGGCTTGTATACCGCCAAGAAAAAAGACAGTACAGGTGTCTGCTTCATCGGTGAGCGCAATTTCAAAGAGTTCCTGAGTAACTATCTGCCTGCCAAAGGCGGAGACATGGTCGATATCGCAACCGGTGAGGTCAAAGGCCGTCATGACGGTCTGATGTACTACACGCTTGGTCAACGTCAAGGTCTTGGCATTGGTGGTTCCGGCAATGGTGAACCCTGGTTCGTTGCAGACAAGAACCTGGAGAAGAATCAACTGCTTGTTGTTCAGGGCGATGCCCATGCAAGCCTGTACTCCACAGGTCTAACCGCAACGGGTGTGAACTGGATTGCTGGTGAAGAGCACATGCCTAATGTGCCATACCGTTGTACTGCCAAGTTCCGCTATCGTCAGCCGGATCAAGGTGTAACATTGACCTGGCAGGAAGATGGAAGTGTGGATGTACAATTTGACCAGCAGCAAAAAGCCATTACGCCAGGACAAGCCGTTGTTTTCTACGATGGAGAGGTCTGCCTGGGTGGGGGTACGATTGATCAGGTGCAAAAAGTACCGGTACCCGCAATGCAGTAATAGAGCTTGTCCATTAAAATACGGATTATACACAATACCGTGTATCCCTATTAAAAAAGCCGTCTTTCATGTATACCATGAAGGATGGCTTTTTTCCTGCTTTTCTTTGCAAAAAAATTAAAAATAGTTTGTTATGCAGTCAACCAGACTCCTGCTAAGGAGGCCAATACCACAACTACAACCTAACTGACGACGTAAAGCACCGCTTTGGGGCATCGTTATCGTTGCTGACCTATAAGCCCTGCCGTTTCATAGCCAGCAGGTATCCCTAATTGTATGGCATAACGGGTTAATGTACCGAGAAATCCACCCGCCCCTATATACAAAAGCTCTTTCATGTTGTGTACATCTCCCGAGTGATCTATCTGATCTTACAACTCCCTGCGTCGTTGTTGATTCAGTCTAATCTTCGACTCGTTCCCCTGCTCCGTTGCCTCATAGAATACTCTCCGTGAAAGCTGCTTTGGCAAATATTCTTGCTTCACATAATGCCCAGGGTAATTGTGCGGATATTGATAGCCCTCATGTCCAAGCTTCACGGCACCCGAATAATGCGTATCCCGCAAGTGAAGCGGAACTTCTGCTGATTTCACTTCATCAATCGCGTTCATAGTTTTGGAAATGGCGGTATATACCGCATTGGATTTTGGACTTTCGACTGCGAACAGGATCGCTTGTGCAATGTTCAGCTTGGCTTCGGGCCAGCCGTTATTCCGGTACGCATCAAGTGCTCCAATAGCCTGGGTCATGGCTTGCGGGTTCGCAAGTCCGATATCTTCGCTGCTCGCTGCAATCAAGCGCCGAATGAAGGTCATTGGGTCCATACCAAGCTTCTCCACCGCGTATAGAAACCAGAACAGCGCCGCATCACTGGAACCCCGAATACTCTTGTGAAATGCAGACAGCACATCATACTGTGTGGATTCATCCGCCTTCACGATCGGTCGCCGAATAGACTCTTCTGCCACACCAAGCGTAATATGGATGGATCCATCCTTCTCCGGTGGCGTGGTCAACGCAGCCAGTTCTAGCGCGTTAAGCGCACGCCGAATATCCCCGTTGGCCATCGTGGCAATGTGCTCAAGCGCCTCATCGTCTGCCTGCAACTCCATGAATCCAAGCCCTTTGTCAGTATCACTCAATGCTCTGCGCATCGCAATAAGGGAATGCTCCTTGTTTAGCGATTCCAGCTGGAACAGGGTAGAACGACTCATCAAGGCCCCATTGACGTAATGAAAGGGATTCTCTGTTGTCGCACCGATAAAAATAATCGTGCCCTTCTCTACCGCTGGCAATAGTGCATCCTGACGTGAACTGTTAAACCGGTGTACCTCGTCGAGGAACAGAATGGTTTTGGTTCCATACAGCTGTTTGTTCGTTTGCGCCTGTTCGATAACTTCACGCACATCCTTGACGGAAGCTTCCACTGCATTCAGTCGTACGAACTGTCCTTGCGTTTGCTGGGAAATAATATGTGCCAAGGTTGTCTTGCCACATCCCGGAGGGCCGTATAACAATATCGACGAAATCTGATCTGCCTCGATGGCGCGCCGGAGTAATTTCCCCGGTCCAATAATATGTTCCTGTCCAATATATTCATCCAGATGCTCTGGCCGCAAGCGGTCCGCGAGCAATCTAGCTTGTGGTTTTGAGTCCTGTTGAAACGAAAATAAATCCATTGCTCATCACTTCCTTAACGGATTGCCTTGCCTTAAATACAATTACAACTCTGATGGTTCTCCACTCTCTATCATATCATACTCTCGCGGTAACATAGTCATAAATGCATGAAGTGCACTGCTGACAAAGGCATCCTTGCGAGTAATAAAATGAGTCATCATGCGATTCATCTCTACGGGGAGTGTATGCGTGCGCAATAATCCATTTTTGATCTGATGCCTAATCACAATCTCTGGTAATAGGGAAATTCCCATACCGGACGTAACTCCACTAATAATCGCTTCAAGGGTTCCAAATTCCATAATTACTGGGCGGGTAACACCACCCACCTCTAACCATTCCTCCAAAACCTGACGATAGGAACACCCCATGCTGTAGACAAGAATGGGTTTACTCTTAAGATCTTCATCCGTAGGACCCATACCAGAATAGACAACAAATAGTTCCTCATCAAATACGGGAATAGAAACGATATCAGGATGATCACAGGGACAGCCTATAAATGCTCCCTCCAATTCATACCCAATAACCTGATCCATAAGCATCTGTGAATTGCCAGTAACCAGTGACAAAGAGACATCTGGATACTGTTTATAATATCTGACGAAAAGTTCAGGTAGTCGCACGGCCGCTGCGGTTTGTGTAGACCCTATTCGCATTGGACCCGATGGTGTGCTCGTCGCCCGAAGCGCCTTGGAAGCATCATTCAGCAAACCAATAATTTTATCTGCATAGGTCAGCAACATTTCTCCGGCTGGAGATAACGTCATGCCTCGGTTATGACGAATGAACAACGTTGTACCTACTTCTGCTTCCAGATGCCGGATTCGTGCCGTTACATTGGATTGAACATACCCCAGTTTAGAAGCAGCTTTGGTCAGATTCCCTTCCTGTGCAACACACTGAAATATTCTAAGATCCCCGCTCTCCATGGTCCCTCCACTCTGACATCATTCAAAATGATATCCGCTTCATTACCAATCATTATACTTCATGTGTAAACCGGACTACAATTCATGTAGATCCCAAACCAGTCATCTGACTGGATGATGATAAGGAGTGTTCAGCATGACATACTGGAAAAATAGAGTTGCTCTGATCACAGGTGGTGGAACAGGTATAGGACGTGCTGTAAGTGAGATGCTCGCTGAACGCGGAGCCTTGGTCGCTGTCAACTATTCCCGCTCACAAGATGCAGCAAGAGAGACTGTTCAACACATTCTGGATACGGGAGGACGTGCATTCGCCGTTCAAGCTAATGTTGCCAATGATCTTGATGTCCGGCTGATGATCACTACAGTAACTGAAACCTATGGCCCGATCACTGCACTTGTAAATAACGCCGGAATCACGCGTCATATCCCCATGCACGATCTGGAGTCTGTTACAGATGACGTCTGGAATGAGCTGGTTGATGTGAATGTGAAAGGCATGTTTCATTGCGCTCGTGCAGTGACGGAAGGCATGAGACAGGCTGGCGGTGGTTCTATCGTAAATCTGGGCAGTATCGCAGGCAGAACGGGTTCGGGCTCCTCCCTCCCTTACGCCGTCTCCAAAGCGGCAGTTCATGGTCTGACCTTATCACTTGCGCACGCACTCTCACCACACATTCGGGTGAATGCTATCGTACCTGGCGCAGTTGCTACAAGATGGTGGGCTGGAAACGAGGAGCGAATGTATCGTCTCGGCGGAGAAGTGTTGTTACAGCATATTGCCTCACCTGAAGATATCGCACACATGATCTGTGCTGCGCTGGAACAGCAATCCATGACCGGGCAGCTAATTACTGTAGATAGCGGACAGACGTTATGAGCCCCAGTCATGATAAAGATACCCGGATCATAAAACCATTGAAATATACACTATTGATCATTTTGACAACGTTAATCATGGGTACTTCTTTTCCGGTTGGCAAGATCGGCATGTTATATGCCCCACCTTTCCTGCTCATGGGCATACGTTATATATTGGCAGGTGGCTTGATGGCCTTGTTCCTTCGTAAACGTCCTTTGCCTACTGGATGGCAGTCTTGGTTGAAAATAATCCTCATTGGCCTATTCCAATCCGCAGGAGTGATGGGCTGCGCCTACTACAGCATGAACTGGATTACATCCGGCGAATCCGCCATTATTACGTTTACCAATCCGCTACTGGTCATTATCCTCAGTGCTCTTTTATATAGAGTGACCTACCGTTTTAGTCAGTGGATCGGTGTTATACTCGGTTTCATCGGGATTATGTTAACTTTTGGAATGCAGATGAGCTTTAGCCCCGGAACCTGGATTGGATTTGGTGGTGCGATCTCTTTTGCCGTGTCCACATTGCTCATCAAACGCTGGGGCAATGGCTATGATACTTTTGTCTTAACAGCCTATCAGATGCTTGCTGGAGGTGCTGCGTTGCTTCTGCTGAGCGTATGGACTGAACAGCCTCACTTTATGGTCAATACCACCTCGGTTATGGCGTTGCTCTGGTTAACGTTTGTTTGCTCCATTATTCAGTTTTCACTCTGGTTTTATCTGCTTCAGAACAGTGACCCAGCCCAAACCAGTTCGTATCTGTTTCTGGCGCCGTTTTTTGGTGTATTATCGAGTTGGATTTTACTAGGAGAACACGTTCAGTGGTTTGCATTGGCAGGCGGTTTATTTATTGGTGTTGGCATATTCCTGGTGAATCGTCGCTCATCCAGAATGAGAAATAGAGTAACATAACTTGAATTCCCCCGTCGTTCTTCCTTGGAAAATCAAGCGATTTTCGCACAAAGGCAGAAAAAGGCATGCGCTTATGGGACTTTCCCATGAACGTCATGCCTTTTGTTATAATCAAACTTTATCTAACCAAGCTCTGGCCAACCTTGAACGGTTACCGGCTCGCCTTCGGTATTATGTGTTGCAGCCGCATAGATCGGCAGTTCACCGTCATGGAACAACCACAATTCGTGCAAGGCCCGTGTACAACCAACGTACAACAGCTTTGCATCACCCGCATTTGGCAAATAATGCTTCTGGTCTACGTCTGCCACAATAACGGCATCAAACTCTAACCCTTTGGACAGATAAACTGGTAAAACGGAGTGTCCACCCGTGTACTGCCTTTTGCCACCATCGATCAGGTTCAGATCCCAGCCTGCGGCCTGTAGGTCACGGTGAAGTTCCTCTGCTTCATGCAGTGTACGGGTCAGGATGGAGACCGTTCGGTAGTCTTTGACCGTTAACACCTTCAAAGCCTGCTCCAGACTCGCCGTCCGCCCTTCTCCTCCATAAGCCAACGTCCGAACCGGATCACCACTACGGAAAACAGGAATCGCCGTAATCCCGCTCTTGACGCCACGTTCCAGAATCGTATTGGCATAATCGATAATTTCCATCGTTGAACGATAACTTCGGGTCAATGCAAAGTATGCATTCTGTTCCTCAGGAAACAGAGAACTCATCTCTTCCCATGCATGAACACCACGGTACTCATGAATCCCTTGGGACAAGTCACCCAGTATGGTGAAGGAATGCCCTTTGACAAACTGATCCAATAACGCCACATGAAAAGGGGAAAAGTCCTGCGCTTCATCGATCACAATATGGTCAAATCGCTCCGAACCCTCAATATCATGGACCAGTGTGTGAATGTACACCAATGCAGGCAGATCCTCTTCACGGACGATATCCTGTTTCAGATCTGCTGCGGTTTGTTTCATGATTAGTTTTGGAATAAGCCCGCTGAGCGAGGCTGGCACAGAGCCACCCTTTGCAGCTTTGAACAGCTGTTTGTATAACGTAAGCGGCTCGTATTGAGGCCATTTTTTGGCATAAGCTTTCTCACGAGTAGACGCTTTTTTCTTGCGTTCTTTGCGCACAGCTTCTGGCATCGGTTTCTTAAGTTCCATCTCAATCCAGCGGTGAACCCGCGCCATGACCCGTTCTTTGCGTTTGGCCAGCGGATAATGTTTGTATTCCTCACCAAACCAGTTCTCGATCTCCGTCTTGCTGAGCACCTTACCATCCCATGGACTGAAGTCCATATCCGGCACGGAATCCTCTTCCATGCCTGATAGCCACTCTCGAATAAGCTCCATGAAACGGATCGATCCTTTGTAACGTCCAGGCACATCATCATTCAATTCAGGCCGTGCATCAGGTGTTTCAAACCAAGTGTTTAATGTATCCGACGTATCCGCCAAAGGCATCTCCAGCCCCAGCAGGTTCATCGCCCAATCCGGGAATGTCCGCTGCTGAATGTCTCCTACTCCGAGTTCCGGGAGCACATCCGAGATGTAATCCAGGAACATATGGTTGGGTGCAAAAATAACCATTTTCTCCGCAGATACCTGTTCCTTGTACTGATATAACAAAAAGGCAAGCCGATGCAGGGCAACCGTTGTTTTCCCGGATCCGGCTACACCTTGAATGATTAATGCCGTGTTTCTCGCCGCACGAATGATCAGATCCTGCTCCGCCTGAATCGTAGATACGATGTCACGGAGTTTGTTATCCTTGTTCTCTCCCAGACGATAAACGAGGAATTCATCAGATACCGCTGGCTGGTCGCTGTCACGGTTATATGTATCCGCCACACGTTCCAATATCCGCTGCCGAATGACAACGTTTCGTTTCAGATATACGAGACCTTCAATAAGCCCTTCCGGGGCTTCATACGTAGCGGAGGCTTCCCCTCCGGTAAATGAGTAAAACAGGCTCGCGACAGGAGCACGCCAGTCGATGACGAGCGGATGCTCTCCCACCTCTTCGCGGTCTACGCCGATTTTGCCAATATACAGCGGTTTCCGTGTACCACTGCCCTGTTCTTCGAAATCCAAGCGTCCGAAATAGGGTTGCTGCGCGCTCTTGGACAAGGCAGCACGGCGCTCTTCGCGTCCAGCTTCCAACACTTGTTCTGTGAAGTCGTGGCCGGTATACACCGGAATATTCTGCAGTCGTTCCAACTGACTGTCCACTTCCTCCATCGTTCGCTCTAACCTGTACTCTTCTTCTTGATAGGCACTTTGAAAGCTGTCTGACATGTTTCAGTTACCTCCTAAGAATATGTTTGCTCTGCATGGCCAATCACTGACGACGCAAAAGGATACCCACTATATCATATTGATGTGGAAAAAGCTACAGCAACCTGGTGACCTCATAAAAGAAGACCGTTGCTCACGCTCGTACTGAACGAATGATCAACGGTCTTAAGTTGAACTATAATTTAGACCTTATCTTTGGAAATAGTAATCAATCTAGTTCTGATTTCAATCTTGTCCTTCCTGTGCCACAAACTGCTTCTGTGCCAATTCACGGTATACCGGATGATTGCTAATTAATTCCGCATGTGTTCCGGTTCCAGTAACATGTCCATGCTCTAATACAGCAATCTGATCGGAGTCCACTACTGTGGACAATCGGTGCGCGATCACGATCGTAGTTCTGCCTTCCATCAGATTGGACAACGCCTGCTGCACTTCATACTCTGAGGTGCTGTCGAGACTGGATGTGGCTTCATCCAACATAAGAATATCCGGACTGCGCAGTAAGGCACGAGCAATAGCAATCCGTTGACGTTGGCCCCCGGATAACTTGATTCCTCTCTCGCCCACTTCCGTGTCATAACCCTGTGGCAGCTTGTCGATAAAGTCGGCAGAATAAGCCATCACAGCCGCTCGCCGGATCTCATCCATTGTGGCCTCACGACCTAATCCGTACGTGATGTTGTCTTTGATCGTACCCGCCATAAGCGGACTTTCCTGAGATACATACCCGATCTTGCTACGCCAGGAGGCCAAGGAATATTCCGTTATGGCTTGTCCCCCATATGAAATATGGCCTGAATCGGGCATATAGAACTGCTCCATCAAAGAGAACAGTGTTGATTTGCCGCTACCGCTGGGACCGACAATGGCTGTCACTTTTTGTGTAGGTACCGTCAGATCGATCCCGTGCAGCACTTCCTCACCTGTGACATAGGAAAAGTGTACATCATGGAATGTAATCGTCTCATTTCCTTTTGGCGCTACCTTGGTGCTGTGATGTGGCTCTTCCTCATCAGCAAGGATGGCTTGTATGCGCTCTGTTGCACCTACAACTTTCTGTAAACGGGAGTATAATGTTGTGAATTGTCCCATTGGCATAATGACCTGGAACAACAACAATATGAACGCGACCAGTTCACCAGGTGACAGCATGCCAGACGCTACGCGCATTCCCCCCACACCCAGGATAACGACCAACACGGCAGTCATGACAAATGTAAACAAGGGACCGATCAGAGCGAGGATACGTGCTTCCTGCAAGCCAAAAGCAAACATTTTACGAATCCGGGAATCCCCTGCTTCCACTTCCTGTTTCTCTGTGCCGTAGGCTTTTACCAAGCGGATCTCACCAATAACCTGACTAAGCACGGACGTAAGACCTGCCATTTCATCCTGCTGTTTCTTGGAAATCTTGTACATCTTCTTACCCACCGGCAATAGGATCAACAGCGTAAGTGGCACCAGACTCAGAATAATGAGCGACATCACCCAATCCAAATAGAACAGTAACGCCACGCCACCCACAACCGCAACGATGTTCGACACAAAGGAAACCAGATAATCCGCGATCAACGTCATGATCAGGCTTGTATCATTCGTAATCCGGCTCATCGTATCCCCTGTCCGATTGCGATCGAAATATGGCATTCGCAGCGACAAGACCTTGTTCCACAGATTCGTGCGAAGCGTTGCGACCACGCGTTGTCCGGCGTAATTTAACATATAAATACTAATGCCCGAGGCAATCGCCTGAATCACAAATGCACCGAGCAACAATAAAATCACAGATTTGTTCAATGCCGAAGTGGTAAGCCCATCAATCAGACCTTTGGTCATCAATGGCACGATCAGACCGGCTGTTGTTTGAATCAGGGTTAAGATAAGGGCCAGGAACAGAATTACTTTTGGCGGGTTCGTGGAAGCGATAAGTTTGACGAAATCCTTGAATCCCTTTTTCCCTACTTTTGTCTCCTTAGAATTTGACTCAGAGTGCAGCTGTTCTTCCATTCTAGTTCCTCCCGTTCTGTTTCAGCTTACCCTTGATCATACGTGTAGATTTCAATTAGGTTTTGTTACCACGCTGTAGCTAGCCATAACTGCCGATAGTTTATATTCGTTTCACAAAATACCATGTAACACAAAGTTCGCCAAGAACAGGATGGAAATGCCATACATGACCACAGGCACCTGTTTACCTTGACCTGCTGCCAGCTTCGCTAATGGATAGGCTATAAATCCAAACGCCATACCGTCCACGATGCTATATGTAAATGGAATCATGACCATGATCAGAAATGCCGGGAAGGCCTCTGTGAAGTCACCAAAATCCATATCTTTCACACCTTGCACCATCAGGCCACCAATAATGATCAAAATGGGTGCAATTGCACTGTCCGGAATGTAACCGAGCAGCGGGATGAAGAAAAAAGTAGCCCCGAATAACACAGCTGTAACGAGCGGAGTCAAACCTGTGCGACCACCTGCCGCAATTCCGGCTGTAGTCTCGGCTGCAGCAACTGGAGGACTACTTCCGAATACACCTGCCAGCACGGTGCTAATGGACAGAGCACGCAGACTACCTTTGAACCGCTCTGGACGACCAATCATCTGTGTCTGAGCGGTAATTAATCCGATATTTTCGAACACCACAATCAGCAGTAGGAGGAATACCGCAATCCAAAACGCGACATCAGCCAGCTTCATCAAAGACAACTCGCCAAACAACCCACCGTATTGACGCAGCGCATCCATCGCTGATACGGACTCACCCGGTTTCACTGCTCCAAGTAGATAGGCAAGACCTGTCCCGACCAGAATACTGATGAGAAGTCCACCTTGTACGTTCCGTATAAATAAAATCAAGGCAAGTACCAGCGTAACGCAGGCTGTAATGACATTTGGATCATTGAAATGCCCAATCGCGACAAACGTGGTCTGGTGTGCGATAACAATTCCACTTTTTTGCAAACCGATAAATGTCAGAAACAAACCAATCCCGACCGTAATGCCATGCTGCAGATTTTTCGGAATTGCTTCGCTGATCATTTTGTATAGTGACGTAAACGCAACAATGGCAAACAGTATACCTGTAACAGTTACAACGGCCAGCGCTTCTTGCCAGCTTAATTTCATGGAATGTACAAGTGTATACGTGAAAAATGCATTAATCCCCATTCCGGGGACCACGATAATCGGTGATTTTCCGCCAAATGCCATAAGCAAACAGCCTGCAATGGACGTCAGCAGGGTTCCAACCATAGCTGCCTGCAAGGGCATCCCGGCATCGGAAAGAATTGTAGCATTGACCATAACGATATAGACCACGGCAAAATAGGAAATGGCTCCCGCCACAACTTCCTTTTTCCACTGGTCTCCTGGCTCCATGCCAAGACGTCTGGTCATCCATCCGTGTTTCATTTCGTTCTATTCCCCTCTCTCAAGCTGCAAATTCTTTATGTATGTATCATCATTTCGCGCAGCAGAGAATATCATACACGGTTTTGACTTTGAAGTACATGACGTAACTCTGACATTTATCTAGGGCTACAGTTCGGCTATCATAGACGATTTACGTCCCATCCGCTCCGTGTTGCGAAGTATGATCACACCAAAAAGCGCAGATGCCTTATCGACATCCACGCTTCTTCAGTTGGCAGCAAGTTACTGCTGTTTGTTCTCTGCAATTTCTAACAAATCCTTAATCGCAACACTGACCATAATCAGTCCGGCTACCGGAGGCACAAATGAGTTACTCGCAGGTGGCTGTTTAGCCTTGCGGATTTCCGGAGCATTCTCGGGAACGATTTTTTGTGTTACGTCCTCACGCGGTTTCATCGGCTTTTCAGTCGAGAAGACCACTTTCACACCTTTTTTAATGCCGTCTTTGCGAAGTGTGGTACGCACAACACGAGCAATCGGGTCCATGGTCGTTTTCGAAATGTCCGCAACCTGGAATTTCGTTGGATCCATTTTATTGGCCGCACCCATGCTGGAGATCATCGGAATTTTACGTTTGAGGCACTCTTTAATGAGATGGATTTTGTAAATAATCGTATCGGATGCATCCAGCACATAATCCAGTTCATATTTGAACAATTCCTCATACGTCTCTTCCGTGTAAAACATATTCAGGGCAATCGCATCACATTCCGGATTGATCAGTTTCACACGTTCCACCATCAGATCCGCTTTTTTCTGCCCTACTGTCGTGGTCAGAGCATGAATCTGGCGGTTAATGTTGGTGATATCCACTACGTCTTTATCAATCAGGATGATGCGCCCAACGCCGCTACGGGCAAGAGCTTCTACAGCAATTCCACCTACGCCGCCAATACCCAGGACAGCGACTGTACTATTCTTTAATGCGTCCAGACCTTCAGGTCCGATCGCAAGTTCTGTTCTTGAAAATTGATGGAGCATTGAGAATCGATGCCTCCTTTATTTCTTTTCCGCTACCGGTTTACGGGCTATGCGGATATGAAGTTGTTCCAATTGCGAGTCATCCACTTCGGAAGGTGCATTCATGAGCAGATCCGTTGCACTTGCCGTTTTCGGGAAGGCAATCGTTTCACGCAGATTCGTGCGGCCTGCCAGCAACATAACGAGACGGTCCAGACCAAAGGCAATACCACCATGCGGTGGAGTTCCATATTCGAATGCTTCCAGCAGATAGCCGAATTTCTCATTTGCTACTTCTGTAGAGAGTCCCAGGGCAGCAAACATTTTCTCCTGAACGTCACGTTTGTAGATACGCATCGAACCGCCACCTACTTCATAACCATTGAGAACAAGGTCATAGGCTTGAGCACGAATAGCACCCGGATCTGTGTCGAACAGATGTACATCTTCGTCTTTTGGACGTGTGAACGGATGGTGTTCTGCCACATAACGTTTTGCATCTTCATCATATCCGAGGAGTGGGAAGTCCACAACCCAAGCGAATTTGAATTTGCTGTCATCGATCAGTCCGAGTTGACGGCCGATTTTCAGACGCAATGCACCTAGTACGTCAGCAACCACTTTTTTCGTGTCTGCGGAGAAGAGCAACAAGTCGCCATCCTCAGCACCTGTACGTTCTTTGACCGCTTCGATTTCTTCAGGCGTAAAGAACTTCACGATTGGCCCTTTGAACTCGCCGTCTTTCACTTGAATCCAAGCCAGACCTTTTGCACCGTAACGTGCAGCAAATGGTCCGAGATCATCGATCTCTTTACGGCTCCATGTGCCACAGCCTTTAGCGTTCAGCACTTTCACTTCTCCACCTTTTTCGATGACAGAAGCAAACACTTTAACACCACTGTTGGCTACGATATCGTTCATTTCTACCAGTTCCATACCAAAGCGAAGATCTGGTTTGTCTGAACCGTATTTACCCATTGCATCTGCATACGTAATCCGTTGGAACGGCAGTTCCAGCTCAATACCTTTGGTTTCACGCAGCAATTTGGACATCAGTTCTTCCATCATTGGCAACAGGTCATCCTGTTGCAAGAAAGAAGTCTCGATGTCGACTTGAGTGAATTCTGGTTGACGGTCTGCACGCAGATCCTCATCCCGGAAACAACGAGCGATCTGATAATAACGCTCAACGCCACCCACCATCAGCAATTGTTTGTAGATTTGTGGGGATTGTGGCAAAGCGAAGAATTCACCTTCATGCACACGGCTTGGTACGAGATAATCACGCGCACCTTCCGGGGAGCTCTTGGTCAGGATTGGTGTTTCCACTTCAACGAACTCTTCTCCATCCAGGTAGTCACGGAACACTTTGGACGCTTTGGAACGCAGTTTCAGTGTTTCGAACATTTCCGGACGACGTAGGTCCAGATAACGATATTTCAAACGAAGGGATTCATCAACTTCGACACCATCCTCAATGAAGAATGGAGGGGTTTTGGCTGCGTTCAGCACTTCGATTTCTGTGATTTGAACTTCAATTTCACCTGTAGGCAGGTTTTTGTTAACTGTTTCTGCATCACGTTTAACAACTTTACCCGTTACAGCGATAACATACTCGCTACGTACGCGATCTGCGATTTGCAGAGCTTCACCGGAATAAGCCGGGTTAAAGACAACTTGTACAATCCCGCTGCGGTCACGCAGGTCGATGAAGAGTACGCCCCCCAAGTCACGGCGGGTTTGAACCCAACCGTTCAATGTTACTGTTTCACCGATGTGTGCGGGTGTTAATGCGCCGCAATGATGACTTCTTTTCATAACCAAACTCCTCATTATGTGAATTTCCGTTCTGTATGGGCAGATAGTGCCTGCTCTTCAACAGTCCGGTTACGTGTAGACCATGTATTCGAAAAGGCATGTTACCTCTGGCTCGCCAACTTCCGATTAATTGGAATCGTCGGTGAACCTCAGTAATTTTGCCGGATCAATGGTTTTACTTGAATGTTTAAGACTTAATGTAACACTTCGTGCTTATTTACCTTCGCGAATTGCTGCTACCAGATCATCAAGCTTCACGGTTTGTTGCTCACCCGTATCCATCGACTTGAGGGCGATCTCACCACGCTCCAGCTCGTCATCACCAAGGATGGCAGTATAGCGGGATTTGAAACGGTCAGCTGATTTCATCTGTGCTTTCATCTTGCGGCCCAGATAATCACGTTCCCCAGATAGTCCAGACTGACGAAGTTTGAACAACTGACGGTTCACTTCACGATCAGCTGCCTCTCCCAGAGCAACAAAGTACACATCCAGTGGAGCCAGCGTAGTAACCTCAATATTTTGGTGCTCCAGAATCAGTTGGATGCGCTCCAGACCAATACCGAAGCCGATGCCCGGCTGATCAGGTCCGCCGATATCACCAACGAGACCATTGTAACGACCACCGCCGCCAACGGTATCAATCGCTCCAATCCCTTGGGCTTTTAATTCAAAAGCAGTCAGCGTGTAATAATCCAAGCCCCGAACCAGACGATTGTTCACAGCATAATCTACTCCGAAATCATCCAGGTATGCCTGCAGCTTGGCAAAGTGATTTAAAGACTCTTCATCCAGGCTATCCAGTATGGACGGTGCCCCAACGAATTTGTCCTGATCGACTTTACAGTCGAGTACACGCAGCGGATTACGCTCCATGCGGGACTGGCAGTCCTTACACAGGCTGTCTTTCATTGGTCTGAGGAACCCAAGTAACGTCTCGCGGTATTCTGCACGGCTGGTCGAGTTACCAACAGAGTTGATCTCCACTTTGACATCCTTTAAGCCAAGTTCTACACACAACTGGTATCCAAGTGCGATTACTTCCGCATCAATCGCCGGGTCCAGCGCACCGATGGCTTCTACACCAAACTGGTGGAACTGACGCTGACGGCCTGCCTGCGGACGCTCGTACCGGAACATCGGACCGATGTAATAGAGCTTGCTCACATCCGGTTCGCCGTAGATTTTATTCTCTACATACGCACGGACAACACCCGCTGTTCCCTCCGGACGAAGAGTCATGCTGCGATTGCCTTTGTCATCAAAGGTATACATTTCTTTCTCAACGATATCGGTAGTCTCTCCTACACCGCGTACAAATAAAGAAGTCTGTTCGAAGATCGGTGTACGAATCTCGCGGTAATTAAACCGTCGACACAGATCTCGTGCTTTTTCTTCTACGTACTGCCATTTCTCGACAACTCCAGGCAGTAAGTCCTGCGTTCCAGTCGGTTTTTGAAAAGCCATCTTGATCCCTCCAGCATTGATTTTTTTCTCTAAAAGTTAAAAAATTCTACACGTGATCACTGCGCGGGCAGAACAACCTTACAATCGCTGTTATCCCCAGATTTTTTGAATTAATTTTATAATGTGGAAATCCGGTGATAGCATATGCTTCCGATGTAGCTTTCTTTCAGAAAGCTTTTAGGCGAACGCTTCGCTTTTACAAGTTTTTTTCTGCCCTCTCCGTTTTCGTGTATTTCTTTTAAATCACTTATATAACAAAAAAATCCCTCGCCCTGTCGCTGAGTATACAGCAAACAAAGGGACGAGAGATTGTGTAATATACATTCACCCGTGGTACCACCCACATTCCGGAAACCTGACACTTTAGCCGTTCAGGTGATCTCTGATGATTCAGGGTTGCACACAGCACCCTGATCAAGCAGATATTCCGCTCTACGTGTAACGCACGTCCTGCGCAGGCCGGCTACTGGTCAACAGATCAACTCTGCTATGTTCGCCGTCTGTTCTCGGGGAAGTCATTCGTCCGCTCATCAAGAGAATCCTTACAGCCTGGGGATTCCTCTCTGGTCATGTGGGCACGGAGTACTTGGTCCCGTCATCAAATCAGTAATATAGTTCAAATATCGACTTGTATTGACTATAGTCAACGTATTATTTTCTGATTGTAATGAACCGCAGTGCTAAAGTCAAGGGTTAACACGAAAAGATAGCTCTAAAAATTTTGCTCACACGCAGCATGGTATGAGGAGTCCACAGAAAATATGGCTAGTAGAAGCTGGATTCATCATATGAATTCCAACTTCTATTCGCTTCTTATTCCTCTATTGTTTCAGCATCCACTTCAACAGATCCGGCTCGTTCGCCCATAAACGGGAATGCATAATGACATAAGCAATCGCTTCGTCGGAGTCGCCCATTCCAACAAAGTCAGGGAGGTTATGCGGCAGCCGTTTCAAACCCAACAGGTAATCAGGCACATGTTTGTTCACACCCCGAGCCACACGGTACAGCATTTTGAGCTGGGAGGTGATTCCGTTTTTCTTATACTCCAGAATGATCTTGTCATAGGCAAAGGCAGTTGCGGCGTCACCTTCTCCATACTCCTCCAGCAACTGCTCTGCCTGATCCAATTGGTTACTGTACAAATACACAGCAGCGAGCAGGTAACGTGCTCCGGTATTGTCTTCCGTATTAAGCTCTAGAATATGCTTCAGAATTTGTGCCGCTTCTTTGGTATCTCCCCCAAACCAGCAAGATTCGGCGTAGCTTTTGCATATCCGGATATATGGACGAGTCTCATGAAGCCCCCAGAAGTCCCCTTTGTTCTTCTCAAAAAACAGTTCACCCAATTCGCGTTTGCCAGCAGCGATTCCAGCCTTAAGGTAAGCCCGTGCATCATGCTCATTGTCCGATTCCTCAGCCAGAATAAGATACGCATCAGAGCTGTCAGGATACATCTCCAGCGCGGTTTTCGCCAGCTGTATTCTGCGTTTGGCAGAACTGGCTTCCAGCGTCTTATACAGCAGGGCCTGCGCTTTGTCCTTTGATGTACCTAGGCTGTTCAGGATCATCAGCTCGTCCGTTTCGCCGCCCATACCGTATTCATCGATGTAATTATACATCTCCTTAACCTTCCGGGAGATTGTGCCTGTCGTTACCTCATATTTATCCGCCAGCTCGGCCTTTGAGACATGGAAGCCGTATTCCTCGGACAGCAAATACTCAATTGCGGCACAGAATGAGCCTGTCTTTTTCACAGTAGGGCGAGTCTGGCGGGAATACCCGTTCCATAACATCAGAGCTTCCAAAATCAGCTCCCGCTCATATTCGTTCCTCATGTTCTCAATAAGCTGCAAGGCCAGCTGTTCGTGAGCCGGATGCTCCCATTTCAATTCGCTCGCCACCATCTTTTTCAGCTTGGTCAAAGTAAGCTTGCTCTCAGATTGAATCGTGGCTTCGCGGATCGGCTGCTCCGTTGATATCAGCCGCAGTACGGATTCTACCGTAGAGGACTCCTTGTTCAGACAACATTTCTTATATTTTTTCCCACTTCCGCATGGGCATAGATCATTTCTTCCAACCTTACTCAAAACTAATTCCCCCTTAAATCTGTCTCTTGCCATTCGCATGAGAACACTGTTGCTTTTGCATTATAGCTTTCATTTCTCAAACGAGGCATTTTATATAACTTACAATTTCCAGCGATCAAGCAGAACGGCTACCCCGCCCTTATATAAGGACGGGGTAATTTCAGCGAGTATATGTTCATCTGGAATATGACCGATTACTCTGGCGATGAATTCCTCATAGTCACTGTCATAGAATTGGAGTCGCCTGAGCTCGATCGCAGGAAGCTTGATTTACCGTCCAATGTAACCCAACTATGAAACCAATTCGCTTTAGAAAATTAAACCCATTTCTCTATTCTAGCAAAAATTCAATAAAGGAGTAAGCTTCGCCCAAAACATATACATTCTCAGCTCAAAAAAAATAGCCTGCACACGGTGTGCAGGCTCAAAGGATATATAAAAAAAGGGGGTCATGTGTGTTATTATAAGCCCACTATGTTAAAGGCTTATGTAACTAATGTTACAGTAATATTACAAAAATGATAGCGCTTTATATTTGTGTTTTTTAATATATTTATTATTGAAAAACCCTTGCACAGTACTCGACTCTGTAGTCAAGCAGTGCAAGGGCCTAGATGTATCTACACGTTAATTCAACTCTTCCACATAGGCATGGTTGGAGCGAAGTTTATGAACAATCTCGTCATAATCCTCATCCCTCACTTTGGCAGACAGAACATAATGCAGATCATCATAATCGGCCGAAGACACATCCGCAGCATCCAGCATGTCTCCATCCTCATTCACTCTGTCACGAGAGTCCCGTTCTGCATCACGATCCACATTGGATACCACAGGGATCACATTTTCGCTGGCTGGAACACCGGGAGCAGCACCGACACCCATTGCCCCGTTAGTGCCTACACCGCCCGCAGTATTATATGGTACCAGTGGTACCATAACACGCGTGTCTCTACCTATCGCACTATCGAGTTGACCTACTTCCAAATGCTCTGTACGGAACGTCTGAAGAGAAGTTCTTGCTCCCTCCGCCTCGTCTTCGGTTCGAAAATACGCCTGAATATGTTTTGTCATGTCAAACCCTCCTTTTTCGGAATGAAATGCTAACGTGAAGTTTGTAATCGTCACGATGAAACGTAGTTAAGGTACCTCAATGTATGTCAGTTAAAACTGGGTGAAGTTAAATAACTTTTAGCAGTTCACGTACAAACGCTGGCTCATCTTCAGGCGTTCGGGATGTAATATAGTTCCCATCCACAACGGCCTCATGATCCTTGAACTCTGCCCCTGCGTTTACCATGTCATCCTTAAGTGGTGGATAGGATGTAATGGTGCGGCCTTTCAACAGACCGGCACTAGCCAAAATTTGCGGACCATGACAGATCGCAGCAATTGGTTTCTTCGCACTGTTGATCTCGGTGACAAACTTCAAGATGTGCGCATCACTTCGCAAATTCTCAGGGGATGATCCACCGGGAATCACGACTGCATCGTAATCTGAAGCGGATGCATCAGCGATCGCCTTATCTGTGGTATAGGAGGCCTTTCCTCCTTTACCTTTAAGGGTCTCACCGGCTTTTAATCCGATAATCTCCACTTCATGTCCAGCTTTTTTTACTTCGTCATACGGAACCTGCATCTCCGAATCTTCAAAGTCATTCGCCAATAAAAAAGCAACTTTACTCATAACGTATGTTCTCCTTTCCGTGTTCGAACTTTCTTTATAAAATCGGGTCTTGCAGTACATTGGCACTTCATTGTGCCTCGTTTTGTTATTACCCTCACCAGAGCAATTTATAACAATTCAATGTAATTTCATTTTGTGACGAAGTCGTCAAAATAATAGTTAAAAAGATCATCTCATGACAAAAAGTCCTGATTCGGTAAGGAATCAGGACTTTCTCAGAATCTGTATAATCCAAATATCGGATAATTACATCCCTGTGTAAACATTCAAGATCGCGGAAGATGACTCTGCTTCCCTTTGTCCGAATCCTGAAGTGCCCAGATCGTTGCAACATACTCAGCAGCCGAACGGGCAAGGTGCAATGATTCATACAGGTTGCCAGGGAGTAACAAAGGCTCTGTACGGGTACGTGTTTCTTTCGCAGATTGGCGCATAATTGGATGGATACTCCTTTGTTCATGAAATAGTCATCAACGAATTATCCCTCATTATGGCCTGAACCCCATGAAATTATGCACGTGGTTCCTGACGAACCGGACTTTCAAGCATCAAAGTCACGGGTCCCCAGTTGGTAAATGTTACATCCATCATCGCTCCGAAACGACCGGTTTCCACCTGAATACCTTTGTCCCGTAGTAGTTGATTAAACGTTTCATATAACAGTTCTGCCGCTTCAGGTCGGGCCGCAGCCGCAAAGCTCGGACGCTTTCCTTTGCGACAATCTCCGTACAGGGTGAACTGGGAAACAGACAATACAGCACCGCCTACATCAAGCAGGCTGAGATTCATCTTCTCCTGATCATCCTCAAATATCCGTAACCCACTAACTTTGTCAGCCAGATACTGGACATCTTTCTCGGTATCCTCATGGGTAATACCTACGAGCAGCAGTAATCCGGATTCGATCTTACCTGTAAGCTCGTCTCCCACGGTTACCTGAGCCTCTTTACAGCGTTGTACAAGCACCCTCATCTACAGGCTCCTTACTGCATAATCCGATGCACCGAATAGACATCTTTCACACGTTTGATCCGTTCTACAACGGATTGCAGATGATCCGTATTACGAATCAGAATTGTGACGTGCACCAATGCTAATTTATTTTTATCTGTCCGTCCTGTAACGGCAGATATATTGGTTTTACTTTCGGATACAGCCTGGAGTACCTCGTTGAGCAAGCCATTCCGATCATGGCCTGTAATCTCAATATCCACACTGTAACTCGCTTCGATATTCTCTTCCCACTCAACCTCAATCACACGTGCTGCTTCTTCTCCATCTGCACTTGTCGGGATATTCGGACAGTCACTGCGGTGTACAGAAACGCCGCGTCCGCGTGTAACGTATCCGATAATGTCATCCCCAGGTACAGGATTACAGCATCGTGCGAATCGGACAAGCAAATTATCGATGCCTTTGACACGAATACCGTTGGTTGGTCGATTTCTGCGCTCAGGCGCAGGTTTCAGCTCGCGCATCTCGGAATTTAATTCCAGCAAACTGGACTCTTCCTGCTCTTTACGCAGTTTTTCGGTTGCTTTGGTTACAATCTGTGCAGCAGTAATCCCACCGAATCCAACAGCCGCAAGCATGTCATCAATATCGTTAAACGCATATTTTTTGGCAGCTTCCATCAACTTGTCATCCGTCATCCACGCAGAAGGATCAAGCCCCATGCGTTTTAGTTCACGCTCACAGCTCTCCCGACCTTTTTCAACGTTTTCTTCACGGCGTTCCTTCTTGAACCATTGTTTGATCTTCGCTCGTGCATGAGAAGATTTTGCAATTTTCAGCCAGTCCTGGCTAGGTCCGTAAGAATGTTTGGACGTCAAAATTTCAATGATATCACCTGTCTTCAGATGATAGTCAAGCGGAACAATTCGACCGTTCACTTTGGCACCAATGGTGCGATTACCAACCTCCGTATGGATTCGATAAGCAAAATCCAAAGGAACAGAGCCAATTGGCAATTCAATGACTTCTCCTTTTGGCGTAAATACAAATACCAGATCCGAGAAGAAATCCATTTTGAGTGATTCAACGAATTCTGAAGCATCCTGTGCTTCATTTTGGAGTTCAAGAATTTCGCGGAAGAACGTAATTTTGTCTTCGAATTGCGGACCTGCCGCTGCGCCTTCCTTATAAGCCCAGTGAGCAGCGATACCAAATTCAGCAGTCCGGTGCATATCCCATGTCCGAATCTGTACCTCCGTTGGTTCGCCATTGGGACCAACTACGGTTGTATGCAACGATTGGTACATATTTGCCTTCGGCATCGCAATATAGTCTTTAAAGCGTCCAGGCATCGGTTTCCATAACGTGTGTATAATTCCCAGGGTAGCATAACAATCCTTGATATTATCCACAATAATACGAATGGCAAGCAGATCGTAAATTTCGTTAAACTGCTTGTTTTTGGTCGTCATTTTCTTGAACACGCTGTAGATATGCTTCGGGCGGCCCGAAAGGTCTGCCTGAATGCCCATCTCATCGAGTTTGTTCGTAATTCCATCCATAACCGTATCAATATATTGCTCACGTTCCGCACGCTTTTTGTGCATCAGGTTTGCAATTCGGTAGTACTGCTGCGGATTCAAATAACGGAGGGCGATGTCCTCCATTTCCCATTTGATTGCAGAGATACCCAAACGATTCGCAATCGGACAGAAAATTTCCAGCGTCTCATATGAAATCCGGCGCTGGCTTTCTTCCGACTGAAACTTGAGTGTCCGCATATTATGCAGACGGTCAGCCAATTTAATCACGATGACACGGATGTCCTGCGCCATGGCGATGAACATTTTGCGGTAGTTCTCGTTCTGCTGTTCTTCCTTGGAGCGGAACTTAATACGTTCCAGCTTCGTCAAGCCGTCAACAAGCATGGCACACGTATTGCCGAAATGATTGCGGATCTCTTCAAGTGAGACCGTAGTATCCTCTACTACATCATGAAGAAGCGCTGCTATTATGGAGATGGTGTCCATCTGCATGTTCACAACAATGTCGGCAACCGCAAGCGGATGCAGAATATACGGTTCTCCCGATTTTCGCGTCTGTCCATGGTGGGCCTGATCAGCAAATTCGTAAGCTTCTCGTATGCGCACCAGATCGGGTTCTTTGATATATGCCCCGGCCTTCTCGAGTAATTGCTCTATGCCCATTCTGATCTGTTCCGTGTCCTTTCTATACCAAATGGAACCCGTGACATTGCTGCAACACAGGTTCCCCGTAAAAGTAATTTCCTATAATTATGACGCTTCCCCCGTTTCCCGTCAACTGCTGACGAATAAGAGCGCTTATCCAATTTTTATATTCGTGATCTGTAATACTTCTAACCCGTTTCCCTATAAGTCACAGGGGATTGGATGTATTTCTTATTTCTTATGTATTATTGCCGTTATTTGCTGAAATAGAAGGGAAATTCATGAAAATATAAATCCCATCGCTTTGCTACGTCAAAAATGTTATTGCTTAATTAAGAGAAACTCTGTAATCTATTGAAAGTTTGTGTTTCGAAAAAGGAGATGAAATTCATTGCAACGTGAAATTCAGGTTAATCAAAAGATGCCGCTTGGCTCAGGTTCACTGCTTAGCCTTCAGCATTTGTTCGCCATGTTTGGCAGTACGGTGCTTGTACCTAACCTATTCGGTGTTGATCCAAGTATGATCCTGCTGATGAACGGAATTGGAACATTGTTGTACATACTGATGTGTAAAGGAAAGATCCCCGCATACCTTGGGTCCAGTTTTGCCTTTATTGCACCTGTCACAATAGTATTAAAACAACATCCAGAGAATGGCTACTCCATGGCACTTGGAGCTTTTATCATAACAGGACTTGTTTTCTGTCTCGTGGCCCTCATTATTAAATTTGCGGGTACCGGATGGATTAACGTAGTCTTCCCACCAGCGGTTATGGGCGCCATCGTTGCTCTGATCGGTCTTGAACTTGTACCTGTGGCTGCAGGAATGGCAGGTCTGATTAATCCCGATATCCTTAAATATCCCAACTGGACACCTCAAGCCAAGCCAATTATTTTATCCATGGTCACATTGGGAATCACAGTAATTGGTGCAGTAACGTTCCGTGGATTTCCCAAAATCATTCATATTTTAATCGGAATTGTATCCGGTTATGTATTGGGTAGTTTAATGGGTCTGGTTGATAAACAAGCTATCGGAAACGCAGATTTCATCTCACTGCCAACCGTAACCACTCCTACATTTGACTGGTCTGTTGTCTTCACCATTTTACCTGTAGCACTCGTGGTTATTGTAGAACATATTGGACATTTGCTTGTAACAAGCAGCATTGTAGGCAAAGATCTCTCGAAAGACCCTGGGCTTCATCGTTCCCTGCTTGGTAACGGGGTCTCCACCATTCTGTCCGGGTTTGTAGGATCTACTCCTAATACAACCTATGGTGAGAACATCGGTGTTATGGCACTAACTCGCGTATACTCCACATATGTCATTGGTGGTGCAGCGGTTATTGCAATCGTACTCTCCTTCTCAGGAACATTCTCGGCGCTTGTAGCTAACATTCCTGTGCCTGTTATGGGTGGGGTATCCCTGCTTCTGTTCGGAGTTATTGCAGCATCCGGTTTGCGTATTCTGGTTGAACAGAAAGTCGATTTTGCCAAACCGACCAATCTGCTGCTTACTACACTTGTACTGGTCATCGGGCTAAGTGGTACAGAAGTTACCTTCTACGGTATTCATCTGAAAGGGATGGCACTGGCAACCATTGTCGGAATCCTGATGAGCTTGTTGTTCAAACTGTTTGAAGTACTGGGTTGGTTGAATGACGATTCGCGTAAACAGCCTATCACTGAAAAAACGCCCGATTAATTCCATCTTATACACATCAAAAAGCCTGTTCTCCCTAACCTTTACGGTTGTAAGAACAGGCTTTTTGATAATCATTAATACTGTATATTATTTCCCGGGAAACGGGAAAAGCAATTCATGTTTCATCACAGCCGTACATGTGGAGATTTCAGCTTAATAGTTCATCAATGTGAATACATCGATTTCAGGCAATTTAGCACGTCCATTCAGATCAGACAGCTCGATCAGGAAAGCAGCACCGACAACTTTCCCACCCAATTGTTCAATCAAGTTGATGGAAGTTGCAATCGTTCCACCCGTTGCGAGCAGATCGTCTGCGATCAGGACATTTTGACCTTTTTCAATCGCATCTGTGTGCATCGCGAGTGTATCCTTGCCATATTCGAGATCATAACCGACTTCAATCGTCTCTCCAGGCAGTTTTCCACTTTTACGTATCGGCGCAAAACCGACACCTAGAGCGTACGCCAGAGGGGCGCCCACAACGAAACCACGTGCTTCAGGTCCAGCAATGACGTCAATTTTGAGATCAGAAACCATCACTTTCAGTTCATTAATCGCCTTGCGGTACATTTCTCCATCCTTCAACAATGTTGTAATGTCCTTAAAGCTGATTCCCGGTTGTGGAAAGTCAGGAATGACACGAATATAATCTTTAAAATCCAAAATAATCTCCTCCTAAAATAAACACACAAACTTCCATCTAAGATACGCCCTTCATCCGGGATATCATCCATTGTGTCAGTTGCGGTGTGGCTGCATCCAGCATCAGCTGTTCTATCTCGGCCATATTTTCGAGCGCCTGATAGTGACGTGAAGCGGTTAGTTCACGCTTAGGCGGGTTATCCACAAACGCAATTTTTCCGTTATCACGGGTAATGAAGGACAACTCTTCGAATACATCCAACATCATCGTAATCATGCGCGGCGAACAACCACACTGACGACTGAGCACAGGAGTAATCTCTTGTTCCTCCACGGGTTCAGCTTTCCATTTCAACACCTGCATATAAATACGCTTAAAGAGTTCTCTGGAAGGCATCTGAAGGCGATCTCGGCGGTTGCCTGATCCGTGCAGAAGGATGATATTCTCTGCTCCACTGAACAAAGCCAGCATGGCATCAAGTTGTTCCGGGGTTTCCGGCGTATCAAACACAAATAACGTCCGGACTTGTTCCTGTCCATAGTGCTGCGCAGCAGCATTACACGGAAATAACCCGACCTTTCTATCATATACCCAAAGGCAAGGTTCATACAATGAATTTCCCTCGGAAACATTGGTTTCTTTCCGAACAATAGCACCTATAGAACCTGATTTGTATCGCAGATGCACCTCAAGTGAGCTCAAGAACTGTTTCATCGCATTTAATGGCTCGGCATTACCGCGCATATCAAACACTTGAACCTGAGGAACATGAATGTCCTGAAGCATCAGTTGAGGTTTTCTCATCCCATTCCACTCATTGATGGACAGTTCTCCCATCACATCAATTACGGTACCTGGGAGAATGAACTCTGCTAACGCTCCTTTGCCAAAAGCAACTGTCTCCAGCTGCTGACCATCCTGTTCAAGTACCAGTTTCAGATGGCGTTTCTCTCGTCCCATCGTTCTGGTTTCTTTTACAGTCACACTTCTAAATACAAAGCGTGGCGAAGGATTGCTCATCCCGAAAGGTTGCAATCTGTCGATCTCCTGGATCACTTTCAGCGGAACATCACTGATTCTGCATTCGTCATCCGCAAGACGCTGAGGTACAAAATCCTCTTCGGTCAACACAGTTGCAGCAAACTCATTCAAGCCCGCCTCAAGTTCTTCCAGCTGATCCCGATGCAGGGTCATACCTGCTGCAGCCGGATGTCCCCCGTAATGGTCCATGGTGTGTTTATTGACTGTGAGCGCCTGATAGATATCCAAGCCCTCAATGGAGCGCGCAGAGCCCTTGCAGACACCGGTCTCTGGATCGATCCCAAGGATAAGTGTAGGTCGGTAATAACGCTCCAGCAATTTGGAAGCTACAATACCAACCACTCCGACGTTCCAGCCCTCCCCAGCCAATACGATTACATCTGGAACGGATCCTGAACGAAGCTGTATCTTTTGTTCCAACTGTGCCGTTGCTTCTTGTAATATGCCTTCTACGACTTGCTGCCGCTCCCGATTCAATAGATCAAGCTGGCCCGCAAGCGTATGAGCTTCATCCAGATTCCCGGTGGTGAGAAGCGATACCGCTCTCCCGGCATGATCCAAACGTCCACTGGCATTAATACGAGGTGCCATGGCAAAGGCAATATTAATCGAAGTCACCTGACTCTGATCCACACCGCTGATTTCCAGCAATGCACTTACACCGGGAAGACGTGAACCACGCATGGATTCTATACCATAACTCACAATAACCCGGTTCTCCCCTTCCAGAGGCATCAGATCGGCAACTGTACCGATGGCGGCTATCTCCATCCATTCACCCGGTACCTCCCCGATTAATGCCTGAGCCAGCTTCAAGGCAACACCTGCACCAGCCAGTCCCTTAAAAGGATAAGGGCATCCCGGAAGTTTGGGGTTAATGAGCGTATAGGCTTCAGGCAAAATTTCAGGCGGCTCATGGTGGTCTGTCACAATGACTTCAATTCCGAGTGTTGCAGCATAAGCAATCTGTTCTACGGCACTGATGCCTGTATCTACAGTGATGATCAGGGTAACGCCTTGTTGATGCGCCCAATCGAGCGCATGGTTGTGCAATCCATACCCTTCATTCGAGCGATGAGGGATATATATATCGTACGAAGCCCCAAGATGACGCATCAAATGGATCATGAGCGATGTGCTGGATACGCCATCGGCGTCATAATCCCCGTAGATCAAAATATGTTCTTCCCGCTCCAATGCCAGCTTGATTCGTGGCACAGCTTCATTCATGCCGAGTAACAAATAGGGATCATGCATCTGATTCAGGTCAGGATGCAAAAAACGTTCGGCCTCCTTCTCATTGTGCACTCCTCGACTCACAAGCAAACGTCCAACAAGAGGTGAAACGGAAAGCGCCTGCGAGAGTCCCGCAGCCGCCTCCAAATCGATATTCGGTGTATTCCACCGGTATTGCGAATAAAGCAATGATAACGCTCCTTTCCTGATCTACTGGACCCGCGCTTCACTACTGAATTAATGTCGCTTCGTGATCGGGCAGTTCATGATTGGATTTATAGGGATAGCCTGGATCATATGGTATCGCTTGAATCTGTACTTCTTTCACATGACTAAAACGGGTTAGCAGTAGTGTCTTGGCCCGATTTGCAATCTCCTGTGCTTCCAGTATCGAGATTCTTGGATTCACACTAATGACCAGCTCAATCGTAACGTCATGTTCCTGTTCACGTGCAACCAAATGCTCAATGGTAATGATGCCATATACCCGCTGTACGGTCTCTTTGAAATCTGACGCTTCTTCCTGCTCCAGTTCCTGAACAAGTGAACCATAGACTGTGTCCACAATCATTCGGTAACCCTTGTGAAGCACAAAACAGGAAGCAATCAACGCAGCCGTGGGGTCCAGATAGAGCAGCATGCTCAAACCCGTCTCTTCACCAGCCATCGATCCTATAATGCCGATTAACACGGTGAGCGAGCAATAGAGTGCACGGCGATGTTGCTGTGCATAGGATAGCGCCTGAGACTGATTTCGTTTACGGAAATATCTGTACTGAAATTGAAAAATCGCTTCTTTCACAGCCAGAGCTGCAACAGCTACCAAAAGTACCGACTTGCCGGGTGCTTCCGGTTCACTTCCGGAGAGACTGCCCAATGCGGAGATGGCAAGCTGTAATCCACCCATGAGGATCAGCACAGATAACAATACTGAGATTCCGGGTCTAGCAACACGTGAATGTTCTTTAAACCGTTCCCTGCGAGCCTTGCTCTTATCGCGTACAGACTTGGAGGGAAAGAGACCAGCCAGAGCAGAACCAGCTTCAGAAGCAGAATACAAGCCGTCAGCGAGCAATGATTTGCTGTTTGCCATATAACCGACTCCCGCTTTGATCACCGCAAGTCCCATATTACCAGCAATACCGCTCCATGTGGCAGCCTGAGCAGATGGGATATGTTCTCTGGTCATGAATATTCCCCCTTAATTCTGTACATAAAGTTGCAAAACCGCGCCTGGCAGACGCGGCTTCACAATAAGATGTTTAGTTAGATTCTTTAGCTACTGTTTTTGGCTTATCCACTTGTTTACCTTTGAGCGTGAACCATAATGGAGCGGCGATATAGATTGAAGAATAGGCACCAAAGAATGTTCCGATCACCATCGCCAGAGAGAACATACGAATAGACTCTCCGCCAAAAATAAACAAACAGAGTGAAGCAACAAATACAGTAAATGTTGTATTCAGCGAGCGCGTCATCGTTTGGGCTAAACTCCGGTTGACCACTTCACGCAGATCAGCTTTCGTTGATTTTTTGGCGAAACGCAGATTCTCCCGAATCCGGTCAAAGATAACGATGGTATCGTTGATCGAGAATCCGACAATGGTTAGTACCGCCGTAATAAAGGTCAGATTCACTTCAAGACGGAATATAGAAAATACACTTATAACTACGAAGGCATCATGGAATATGGAAACAACCGCTGCCAAAGCGAATCGCCATTCGAACCGGATCGCAACATAGATCATGATCCCGATACTGGCAACCAGTACCGCATAGATCGCATTACGCTCTAGCTCTTTGGCCATCTCTGGATCAACGGTATTCACTTCATAGGAAGCCGTTGCATCCAGTTTGGTAAATTCTTGCTTGAATTTGCTTTCTTGGTTTTCATCCAATACGTTCGAGAATCGAACATTAACCCGATCAGATCCAGTCGTGATCTGGACTTCCTTTGTGTCAACACCCAGTTCATTCACGATTGGATTGATTTGCTCCGCTGTGATGGTTTTGGATACGGTGATATCCACATTTGATCCTGAACGGAAATCAACGGCGTAGTTCAATCCAAGTGAGAGCAAACTGATAATCCCTACTACAGTCAAAATGATCGAGAATGTATAGGCAATTTTACTTCCTTTAATATAATCAAAATTCCAATTAAAGCGCACGAATTTCACTCTCCTTCACTCCGAAGTACTTAGGCTTCTTCAACACGTTAGCCCGTACGAGCAGGGTCAACAGGAAGCGGGAGAAGAAAATATTCGTGATAATACTGGTGACAATGTCAAAGATCAGCACGAGTGCAAAACCTTTAACCGCACCTGTTCCCAAGAAGAACATCACCGAAGCAGCAATAATGGTCGTAACATTGGAATCAATGATCGTACGGAAGGAATGTTTACCACCCGCTTTAACTGATGACAAGATCGACTTACCACTACGCATCTCTTCCTTAATCCGTTCGTACGTGATGATATTGGCATCCACCGCCATCCCTATACCCAGGATAAACGCCGCAATCCCTGGAAGGGTAAGCACGAATTCTCCTAAATAGAAGATTGCAAGTACCAGCCACGTATGTGTAATCAAGGCAAAACTCGCAATAATACCAGGAATGCGATAAAGCCCAATCATGAACACTAGAATAATAACGGAACCAATCAATCCCGCTTTAATGGTCTGATCCAGAGAAAGCTTACCAAGTGTTGCACCAACACTTTGTGAATACTTCTCTGTAAGTTTCAGTGGCAATGCACCCAGGTTAATGGTGTCACGAAGCTGGTTTGCTTCGTCACGTGTGTAAGCACCCGAAATCTGAGCGGAGCCATCTGTCAACTGTTGTCTAACGGTTGGAGCAGAGAGCAGCTCATCGTCCAAATAAATGGCAAGAGGTTGTCCGATCAAACGTTTGGTAATCTCGGAAAATTTGGCTTTGTCTTTCACTTGAATGTCAATCATAGGCTCATTCAATTGAGTGAACACAACTTTGGCTGCATTCTCAACAAATTCATTTCCGCGAAGCTCAATTTTGGTGTATTCGCCTTCCTTGTCGTTCTCAGCTTTACTACGGAAGGTCAAAACAGCCGGTTCCTTCATTTTGGCTCTAACTTCAGCCTCATCCGTAACCCCTGCCAACTTCAATCGAATCCGGTTGCTTCCTTCAGTGGTTACCTCCGGTTCGCTTGTTCCGAGCGCATTGGCGCGGCTTTCAAGACTTTTGGCCGTTTGCACCAAAGATTCTTTGGTGACTTGTTGACCTGCTTCGAGCGGCTCTGCTTCATATAAGATCTCGTAGCCTCCCTTTAAATCAAGGCCCAAGCGTATATTTTTGAGCAGTTCCGGGCTTGTTCCCACCATTACCCCTGTGGTGACAAGCACGACCAGAATGAAACTGATAATTCTTTTCATGCCGTTCCTAGATCCCCCTTCGTTCTCAATATTCCTATTATAGCGATGCCGTAAAAAGCAGTCAATTTTCAACAAAAAAGATCCCTTTCGTCTAGAAAGAGGACCCCCGGTATGCAGACACGGTCATAAAGTTCATAAAGCTTGTTGCTTTCAGTGACAAAATGTCGTTCACCAGCTGGTGAAGCGGTGGAATGCCCTGTTTTTCATATTTATGACTGACGCAATTCCAGACATCTTTGCTGGTGACATGTTCGTAACCGACAAGCCTTAATTCCTCCGCCTTGCTACGGCAGAGCATCTCTATTGACTGTTCCAACTCCACATCATTCATTTCTTCCAACGGGGAGCCTCCCTTCGTACATCCAAGCCTTTATGCGGCATCAATATTACATGATTCGACTTCGCCTGATCATATTCCTTCTTGCTGATTATGGTTCTTTTTGTTAATCGTGTCCAAGTTGTCATGAGAAGATAAAGGACTGGCATAGGATGAAGAACAACGGCTTTGTCCCGTTTATGTTGATAACCTGTACTTTCAACCGGGAAAGAGGGGTAGTCTTGAAGAAACAGACATTTATCCAGGGGGCCATGATCCTGCTCGCGGCAGGCATAATTAATCGAATACTTGGTTTCATTCCGCGCATTGCGCTGCCACGTGTCATTGGTGCAGAAGGTGTTGGCATCTACCAATTGAGCTATCCCTTTTTTATCGTACTGGTGACATTAATTACGGGTGGTATTCCGCTCGCCGTAGCCAAGCTCGTAGCCGAAGCTGATACCGGTGCCAATCGTTATTCCCCCCAGCGAATCCTGCAAGTAAGCTTAAGCTTTACGTTGACCCTGGGTGTTGTATTCATGTTTTTGTGCATCCTATTTGCACCCTGGGTTACCAAGTACGTGCTCACAGATGAGCGGGTGTACCATACGTTCGTTAGTATGAGCCCCATGATTGCCATTATCGCCGTATCTGCTGTCTACAGAGGGTATTTCCAAGGTAAGCAAAACATGATGCCTACTGCCATTTCATCCATTGTTGAAACCATCATTCGTATCGTCTGTGTCATTTGGTTTGCCTGGCTTCTCCTTCCCCACGGTATTGCACAAGCTGCGGCTGGTGCCATGCTGGGCGCACTCGTTGGAGAATTCGGCGGTATGCTTGTACTCTTGTGGAAGTATAACAGCCAGAAGAAAGAGTTACCGCTCGCTAATCAACAGAACATGTCCAATCTCACAACCAAACCTTCATCCAAGCCTTTAAATCCAATGCCCTCAGTTCTGAAAGAGACGGGTACTCCACAGCCCGGATTAATCCGGCGTTTGCTTGCAATCTCTATTCCTGTTACAGCAGGACGATTGGTTGGCTCCTTATCCTATCTGGCCGAAACTATTGTTACTGCCCAGAGTCTGGCTCTGGCAGGCATATCCAAAGGGCTCGCTACAGCACAATATGGTGCATTACAAGGTATGATTATTCCTCTGCTGCTGCTGCCGGGGGCACTAACCTCATCGCTCGCGACATCACTTGTTCCTTCACTGTCTGAAGCTTCTGCTCAAGGAGATCGGGCACTGATTCACAAAAGAATGCATCAGGCATTACGCTTGGCACTTGTGACGGGTGCTCCGTTTTCTGTGTTTATGTATGTGCTTGCCGAACCGATGTGCCTTGTTCTGTATAATGATGCATCGATCGGAAGCATGCTGAAACTAATGGCTCCTTTTGCTTTGTTCATTTATATTCAAGCTCCTCTTCAAGCTGCCTTGCAAGCCCTCGACCGTCCGGGTAAAGCATTGCTAAATACGTTCATCGGTGCTGTTATCAAGATCACGTTGATTTTAACACTTGCTTCCCGGCCTGAATATGGCATCTTCGGTGCAGTCATCGCCATCTGTGTGAATTCTACGGTAGTTACCCTGTTACATGCCCAAAGCGTACGTAGCCTGCTACAGTTCCGCTTCAAAATTATGGATTGGATCAAAACGGGGGCAGGAATGTTTATCATGGGAGCAGCGACCCTAATCGTATACGAAGAGACTGCCATGATATTGCCTTTTTGGGTCAGGATGCTTCTCGCTCCTTTTGTCGGGCTTATCGTGTATTTCATCGTCATGGGCTGGACCAAAATGATTGACTTTCATGATCTGTCCCGTGCTCCTTTGATTGGTTCATGGTTCAAGCGCCGATCAGGCAAATGATATTCATTTTTTATCATCTTTTGGACTTACATACACTTTGCCATTATGGTCGATGGAGCATATAAATACATCTTTGAACTCCTGAATTCCATTATGCTGAATCTGATTTTTCAGCCAAAATCTCGTTTTCTGGATGATCTCCAGATTCTGATCCTGGACCCTGCCGTCCATAATTAAGGGTAGTGGCAGACCTTCATATTTGATATTTGGAAATCCGTCAATCTGATTTTTTCCTGTTTTGGATTTACTGGAAGAAGACTCTTCTGAGTCAGAACTGGAAGAATTGCTGTCGTTAGAAGCATTCTCATCCTTGGGAAAAACGGTAAGTTTGCCTGTGGTCTCCAAAATAGCAAAATCAACCTCACCGATACTGTCTACATTTTGTTCACGGAGTTGTTGTAATAGATCATCCAGGTTATATCTTTGCTTCCGCATTTCATTCCGGTGAAGGACGCCTTTGGAGATCAAAACAGTAGGTTTGCCATCAATCATCAGGCGAAGACGCCGACTTTTAAGACCAATAAAGGCCATCCCAATCTGTACTATGATGAGAGTCAACATGGGCACAATGCCATGATACAGGGGTTTATCTATATCTGCAATGACAAAGGCAGCCATCTCTGCGAGCATAATTGACACGACCAGATCAAACATGGATAGCTTACCGATCTCACGTTTACCCATAACTCTCATTGCACAGTACACCAGAAAGTACATGAGAATGGTTCGAAAGATATGTGATCCGACATCTGGGAAGTTCACAACAGGGGTCCTCCTTCGAAACTGAGTTTTTAACAGTTTGCTGGGTAGTGCAATCCCTATTTTGACCTGAACCTTACATGCTCATGCAGAAATAATCCGTTCATTTAATGGAAAACAGTTCATAAGTCCGAAGGCTTGACCATACACTGTATTAACTTATAACTTGTACAAGGGGGTTGCTTCATGCAATTGATCCGCCGCTTGGTTTCGTTTCGAGTGTCCAATCCGATTCTGTCAGGCCTCTGTCAGGCTTTTGTATGGATGTTTATCGGGGCATTAATTCTCTCCTTGTTTCTCTGGATGAGCGGAATGCGGGAACAGGACCTCTCGCTCTATACCTATGTTGTTCATGGCTTGTCGTTATTGGTTGGTGGTTTTGTCGCAGGCAAACGCTCTGGTGAAAAAGGATGGTACTACGGAGGGATTACCGGAATTGTATATGGGCTCCTTGTGCTGTTGATTGGATTTCTCGCGCTGGATGCTTCGTTTAATTGGAAGGATAGTTTACAACTGCTTAGCGCGTTCTTCATTTCAGCTCTCGGTGGCATGTTCGGTGTGAATACGCACCGCTCCTAGCTGACTGGTAAAGAACATCGACCTTCCCCCGTAAAACAAAAAAAGAGAACCGGGTCTCCAAGGAGATCCGGTTCTCTACTAGGGAATACGCCACAAAACGCACCCTCGTTATTCTATGTTACAGTAACTATTCAACAGCCTTATCACGAGCTACAGCCGTGCTGATTGCATTACGGTCAAACGTAAGCTTAGTTACATCGTTTACACGCAATACAACCACATCGTCCGTAATCTCAGCGATCGTACCGTGAAGGCCACCAATCGTTACAATTTTATCGCCCTTTTTCAATTGGCTCAGCATGGAATTCCGTTGCTTTTGCTTTTTGTTCTGTGGACGAATCATCAAGAAGTAGAAAATTGCAACCATGAGTACCAAAGGTACAATCAAAGATACAATGCCTCCGCCTGCATTGGCAGTTGTTGCTGTTAATCCTTGGAACATTCAAACTCCCCCTTATCGACTATACGTACAGTTGCTGCTAGTTACATCGGTTCCGCAAAAACCTCTATCAGAAACCTTTGTCATTGTCATGAAGACCATATTGATCGAAAAATTCATCCCGGAAATCAAGCAAACGATCTTCCATAATGGCTTTACGTACATTACGCATCAAATTCTGCAAGAAATGAAGATTATGGATTGTCGTCAAACGCAGGCCAAATGTTTCATCTGCTTTGATCAAATGACGCAGGTAAGCTCTGGAATAGTTGCGGCAAGTGTAGCAATCACATTCAGGATCTAGTGGTCCAAAATCAGTTGCAAACTTGGCATTGCGAACTACCAGTCGTCCTTGACTGGTCATTGTTGTTCCGTTACGGGCAATCCGAGTTGGCAGAACACAATCGAACATGTCCACTCCACGAATTGATCCCTCAATCAACGCATCGGGCGAACCTACCCCCATCAAATAACGTGGTTTATTAGACGGCAACAAAGGTAACGTATAATCCAATACACCATACATCAAATGTTTCGGTTCTCCAACACTCAGTCCACCAATAGCATACCCCGGGAAATCCATGGAAGTCAAATCTGCGGCGCTCTGACGGCGAAGATCTTCATGCATGCCTCCCTGTACGATGGCAAACAGACCTTGGTCATGCGGACGAGCGTGACTTTCGAGACAACGTTCTGCCCAGCGGCTTGTTCTTTCGAGTGATTTTTTGACATATTCATATTCAGCCGGATACGGTGGGCATTCGTCAAACGCCATCATAATATCGGAGCCAAGTGCATTCTGGATTTCCATCGCCACTTCAGGAGAAAGGAACTTCTTGTCTCCATTCAGATGAGAACGGAAGTTAACGCCTTCTTCCGTAATTTTGCGCATCTCGCTGAGAGAAAACACTTGGAATCCACCGCTGTCCGTCAGGATTGGACGATCCCAGTTCATGAATTTGTGCAATCCGCCAGCTTCACGGATGATTTCATGTCCTGGTCTCAGAAACAGGTGATAGGTATTACTTAAAATAATCTGAGCATCCATTTCTTTCAACTCTTCAGGGCTCATTGTTTTGACAGTCGCTTGTGTACCTACAGGCATAAAGGTTGGTGTCTCAATAATACCGTGAGGTGTATGTACACGTCCCAGACGTGCACCGGATTGTTTGCAAGTTTTGATATGTTCATACGTAATTGCTGCCATTGGTTTTAATCATCCTCTAAAAGTTAATCGTTATACTAATATATCAACATAGCATCGCCGAAGCTGAAGAACCGGTATTTCTCTTGGATGGCTTCCTCATATGCCTGCATAATATGTTCCCTGCCTGCTAGTGCACTAACCAACATAACCAACGTGGATTTCGGGAGATGAAAATTCGTAAGCATCCCATCGATCACTTTGAAGGAATAGCCTGGATAGATGAAAATACTGGTCCATCCGCTGCTCGCTTGCAGTATTCCATTTTCAAATTTGCTGCCTACCGTTTCCAAAGTCCGGCAGCTCGTTGTCCCAACCGCAAAAACACGGTGTCCGTTCTCTTTGGTCTGGTTAATCAGATCTGCCGTTTCTTGTGACAAGGAGTAATACTCCTCATGCATGACATGATCTTCAACAACGTCAACCGACATTGGTCTGAATGTTCCCAGTCCTACATGAAGCGTGATGAAGGCGACATTAACGCCCTTGGCACGAATCTGGTCCAGCAACTCATCCGTAAAATGTAATCCTGCTGTAGGTGCAGCCGCTGATCCTTCATGCTTGGCATACACGGTCTGGTACCGTTCACGGTCATCCAATGTCTCCTTGATATAAGGTGGCAACGGCATCTCACCCAGACGGTCCAGAATCTCCTGAAAGATTCCATTATACGTAAACGTAAGTGTACGCGCCCCCATCTCGCCCTCTTCTTCAATGATTGCCTTGAGTTCATCACCAAATACGATGACCGAACCGGCTTTCAACTTTTTCCCCGGCTTAACCAGTGCTTCCCACTTGTCGCCTTCCACATTTTTGAGCAATAAGACTTCCGCTTTTGCTCCGGTATCTTCTTTTGTACCGAACAGACGGGCTGGTAGAACACGTGTATCATTCAGAATCAATGTATCGCCGGGATTCAGAAAATCGATAATATCAGGAAACGTTTGATGATTAATCTCACCACTATCTTTGTTCAAGGTAAGCAAACGAGATGCCGTGCGATCAAGCAACGGCGTCTGTGCTATCAATTGCTCTGGTAATTCAAAATCATATAAGTTCACATTCATTTAGTTTCATTCCTTAACAATAGTCGCATTTTGATAATAGTGTTTCAATATTGCCTGGTAATCATACCCTTCATCTGCCATGCCTTTGGCTCCCCATTGGGACAAGCCCAATCCGTGGCCATTGCCCTGACCGATGAACATGAAGGTCTGACCCTGCGTCACCGCTCTCGCTTGACCATCACTACTCATAACTACAAGTGCATTACCGGATGATGTTCCTGCGCCAGAAGAAGACAATACAGAGGCACCATTTGAGCCGGTTTTACTGGCTGTTTTGCCGTCAGCGCCTAATACAGTATAACTTCCGGTCCCTGCAATATCAAATAAAGTGCTCGGTAATCCACCGAGCGCAGAGCGGTATGTATCGGCATATTTCACCGTCATAGCCTGTCCATTGGCAGTGACTTCAAGTGCTCTTCCGGAAGGTCCACGCTTGGTCACTTCCAAGGTTGAGATTGAAGCAGGAACAGACGCTGTTGTTTTACCCTGAAGGGATTTAACCAACTGGGCAGACGTGAACGGTCCTCTCACCCAAGCATAATCATTGGATTGAGCCACTTTTGCCAGCACAACAGCTTCGTTGCCTGGATTCATTTTTGCTACAGGTTCAACGGTGGATTGAATTAACGGAACGGGACGCACATTGGTATTCTGAGCCGTTACCGTCACTTTTGCCAGTCCTGCATTGGTCTTGGTCGTTAATTCTTTGATGTTGTCCTCACGAATGTACCCGCTAACGCCGGTACCCAGCAGCACATGGTACCACGTATGTAATCCTGCCTGGGCTGATGTATCTCCTGAGCTAACCACATTGGTGAACACACCTGCTCCGCCGTTCCATACCTCAGAAGGATGAGCCGTCTGGCCGCCAGCATTGGAGGAGAATACAGCTTCGATGATTTTCCCACCGCTCTTGACCACTTCTCCAGCAGTTGCATCCACTGCACTGGTTACTTTATCGTTCTCCGAACCAATCCCGTTATAGGCTTGGCTGAGAGTTGTATCCACGACATTT
Source organism: Paenibacillus polymyxa (assembly GCF_018614975.1). Classification (GTDB taxonomy): domain Bacteria; phylum Bacillota; class Bacilli; order Paenibacillales; family Paenibacillaceae; genus Paenibacillus; species Paenibacillus polymyxa_E. The sequence goes on from NZ_JAGGNR010000003.1 coordinate 167,230, forward strand.
GCAATTTTGAAACGATCACCCTGTTGAAGCGCGTAGGATCGAGCAGCTACGGCTTGAACTTTCAGAGCTTCAGCAGGCCAGGAGGAATACACCTCTGCCCCTACGACAGAGTACAGGTATTGCTCCAGTGGAACGACGTTGACCAACGCCAGATCACCGCTCACGATGCTGATTTCCATATCTCCACGATACGTTCGCTGGGAACGTTCCACTACTTTGATCCCACTGCCATTCCCTTGTACCAATGCTTTAGATTCAGTACCTGCAATGGTGTAATGCGGAGCTGTTTTGAGTGCATCCATACTTAATCCTGCATCCTGGCGGATGATGAGCCCTGCACTATTGTTGACAGGTGAAAGGCTTAACCCCGGAGCTTTGGCTTCCACACTGTTCTTCAATGCGGTTAATTCCACATCCGTTGAAGCTTCACCCACCCATACCGCATATGCTTGACTTCCCCCACTCAGTTGAAGGACTGGATAGACACTACTAACTCCTGTTGATAAAAGATTGGCTTGTGCTGCTTCTGCTTCCTGAATCGAACCATAGGTTCCAGCAGACAGGCGTTTACTTCCCGTTACAGCTGGCTTCTGACCAGCCAATTGAGCAGCTGCTACCTTTTGTACTCGTGTAACAGCTTGTCCTGCCAGTCCCCCCGTTGCATAGTTACCTGTGTAGAGCTGGTAGAGGGCATTTCCATTCACAGACGTTGTGAACAGTAATGGCTTATCTGCGGTTGCCTGCAACAATTTTGCTGCTGCGGATGCTGTCTTAAAGTCTGCTGTTTCCAACACCTTCACTCGGAATCCATCTGCACTGAAACGGACTTGCCCTGCCGGAAGGCTTAAATTTGCGCCACTCTCCGATTGGATGCTCCATTGTCCGGTCGATTCAAGCGTAATGAGTGGTGTAGTTGATTTATACGTACTGCCCAGATTCGCAAACATGGCTACCCGGATCGTCTGTCCATCATTTCCGGCTGCATATGCAGGCACTTGCAGACAACCCACTGTCAAAAGAGCTGCCGCCAGTACCTTCAATCGACGACTCCACTTCTTCGTTCGTATTGCTTTTCCCACAATCAGACTCCTCTCCATGCATTTCTTTCATTTTATATCGGGTTAACACGTGATTATTTCAATGTTTATGGTGAATGTTCAAATCGTGAATGTTCAATAGACTCATTTATTTTCCGTCTCTTGGTGGTACAGGCAGGCCCAAGTGATGATAGGCGAGATCTGTTACGATCCTGCCCCTTGGTGTACGCTGAATCATACCAATCTGAAGCAGATACGGTTCATAAACATCCTCGATCGTCTGACTTTCTTCACCAATCGTAGCAGCAATGGTATCCAACCCTACCGGACCTCCCCGGAAGCTGTTGATCATCGATTTGAGCATCTTGTGATCAATATCGTCCAGTCCACGCGGATCAATCTGGAGACGTTGCAGCGCTTCTTCCGCCAGTGTCTGCGTTATAATCCCATCACCACGTACCTGTGCAAAGTCACGTACTCGTTTTAACAAACGGTTGGCGATCCTCGGTGTCCCACGTGAGCGCAATGCAATCTCTTCCGCAGCATCTCCCACAATCTCCACACCCAAAATTTCGGTAGAGCGTGAGACGATGTAAGCCAGCTCATCCACCGTATAGAATTCCAAGCGACTGATAACACCAAATCGGTCTCGAAGTGGCGCAGACAGCAAGCCAGCGCGCGTTGTAGCACCAATCAGAGTGAATGGTGGCAGATCCAGCCGAACGGAACGTGCACTTGGACCTTTACCAATCATAATATCCAATGCCGAATCTTCCATAGCAGGGTACATGACTTCTTCAACCGTACGATGCAAACGATGAATCTCATCAATAAACAAGACATCGCCTTCCTGCAGATTGGTTAACAATGCTGCAAGATCACCCGGGCGTTCAATAGCTGGGCCTGACGTAGTTCGTAAGTTAACGCCCAGTTCGTTGGCAATAATATTGGCAAGTGTTGTTTTACCAAGTCCAGGTGGTCCATATAACAAAACGTGATCCAATGCCTCATTACGAAACTTGGCAGCTTCAATATATATCTTTAAATTTTCCTTCACCTGATTCTGCCCGATATATTCATTCAGATACCGGGGACGAAGACTCAACTCAACATTTTGGTCCTCCATCATCAGGTTCGCAGAAATAATCCGATCATCCATGTTCATCCCTACCTTTTTTTGCAGGCTACAGCTATATTATAATATGCAAATTGTATTATCCCGTAAACAGCATTTGCAGTGCCTTTTTCATCAACACATCAACGGAATCTGCTGTAGTAACATCCTTTTTCAATTTGAGCCATACTTTATCAAGCTCACTGTCAGTATACCCAAGTGCCTTGAGACCTTCACGTGCCTCATCCCAGGCTGAACCACTTCCCGACTCTTCCGATGGAGGAGCGAACAAACCTGTTGCATACGTTGCCGCGCCAAAACTATCCAGCTTATCCTTGAGATCCAGAATCATGCGTTGTGCAGTCTTCTTGCCGATGCCTGGCAATTTGGTCAAGAACGTAAGATTCTCCTGATAAATCGCCGTAACCACATGTTCTGGTGTACCTCCAGCGAGTATGCCCAGTGCCACTTTTGGACCAATACCGGATACTTCAATCAGTTTACGGAACAAACGCTGTTCATCCCTTGTAACAAATCCAAACAGCAACATCGCATCCTCACGCACATGATGGTGCGTGTACACAATAATTTCGCCTTCTTGCTTCGCAAACGCAAATGGATTTGGACAGAATACGCGATAACCCACACCATGAACATCCAGCACAATATAATCATTCTCTACATGAATGAACTGTCCTCTTAGAAAATCAATCATTTTCGCAATACCTCATTCAACTTGGAATTTAATGTATAAGAGTGTGCGTGGCACACGGCTACAGCCAATGCATCCGCTACGTCATCCGGCTTAGGAACGACCTGAAGACGCAAGAACATTTTGACCATCTCCTGTACTTGCTTCTTCTCCGCTTTACCGTACCCCACAACAGCCTGCTTGATCTGCATTGGCGTATATTCTGCAATAGGCAAACCCTTCTGTGCGGCAGCGAGTACCATGACGCCTCTAGCCTGACTAACAGACATCGCTGTTGTAACGTTCCGATTGAAAAAAAGTTTCTCCAGCGCTACTGCGTCCGGTTTGTATTTATCAATCAATTGCACCATACCTTCATATACGTGAAGCAACCGTTCCTCTTCAGGGGTATGAGCTTCCGTCTGTATACATCCATATTGTACGGGTACTACCTTACTGCCGATTTTATCCACAAAACCAAAACCAACAATCGCAATCCCCGGGTCAATTCCCAAAAAACGCAAAACCATCTCTCCCTCACAAAAGCGAACATATGTATCGTTCATTTCATTATAACAAAAGATAGACCCTGCGGCAGGAAAAACTTTGTCTAACTGATTACTCGTCTTTATCCGTGAATTTTTTACATGTTTATCGTATTTTCATGTATTTCAGTTCAAACGACAAAAAGGACATCTCTTCGATGTCCTTCACCACATTCCACGTATTTTAGATTCTATCGCTTGGTTACGTAAACCACCAATGTTATTGCTATTGCCACCATCGTTTCAGTAATCCACAATCTTAATACAATAGGTGAGAACGTTTGGATTACCCGCCATTACGGATTAAATGATGGTCTTCATCCACAGCATAGTCGCTGAACGTAGAGATCACGCTATCATACTCATCCTTGTCCTGAATCCGAATACCCTGCTGCAGTTGCTCCAGCACCCCTTCAGGCAAAGAACTCTCCAACGTCCCAACATCCAATTGAAAGAACGTACGAATAATCTTCTCTTCTGCAGGCTTACCTTCGTACAAATTAAGGTTCCCTACAGCATCTATGCTGATATACGCCTGCTGTTTACAGAGCGGTGAAAGGTCATCTACACGTTGCTTCAAATGTAACTCATCTGATGTTCCAACGGTAGCATCCCATTCCGGATGTTGAGTCAGCAGCATCTTCAACTGCGGTCTAGCCATCTTACCTAACTGCTCTGTCTCCACTCCGCAGATGTAATGTGTTTCCAAAACCACACTTGTTAAATGATCCGGATCAAAATCAAGTTGCTCTACTAACGCCTGAATCTCCTGTTCAGATCTTGTTTCCTGCGTAACAGGGCCCATCACACTGGTTGCCTTACTAAAATTAGTTGTCAGCAAACGCTCTATCGCTGATGAGATAGACAACCCACTGTAAGCCAATATCGTAACTGCAAGCAGAGCCGCCGTCATCCATACTGTTCGTTTCCACTGTCGCCAGCGTCTCTTGAATTGTTTTCTGAAGTTAAACGTGTTCACATGAACCCCTTCTATCACTTTTTAAACCTATTGTGACCTAAAGAACGAGGCTTTATGCACAACTAACTTGTCATCTGAAGAAGGAACACGCATGTGTTAGGTTAGAGAACTTGTCATAGTGAATACGGGAACCTGCAGTTATAGAATCATATATAGATAAACATAAAAAACACTATCTATAATTAGATAATGTTTTTAGAGATCGGGATGACACGATTTGAACATGCGACCCCCTGGTCCCAAACCAGGTGCTCTACCAAGCTGAGCTACATCCCGTTATATATACCGGCGAGAGGACTCGAACCTCCACGGTTTCCCACTCGATTTTGAGTCGAGCGCGTCTGCCATTCCGCCACGCCGGCGAATTTGAAGTTATAATGGCGCGCCCTGAGAGATTCGAACTCCCGGCCTTTTGATTCGTAGTCAAACGCTCTATCCAGCTGAGCTAAGGGCGCAAATATTGGAGCGGAAGACGGGAATCGAACCCGCGACCCTCGCCTTGGCAAGGCGATGCTCTACCGCTGAGCCACTTCCGCATACGGTATTATTAATATAAAAATGGCGGAACCGACGGGATACTCTCACTTCATTCGAGACTGCGAAGCTTATGCTCTCGAAGTGAATGCTCCGACGAACCCAAAAACGGATTCTCATCCCTGAAGCATATACAAGATGGCGGAACCGACGGGATTCGAACCCGCGATCTCCTGCGTGACAGGCAGGCATGTTAGGCCAACTACACCACGGTTCCAGATCACTTTCTCAAAGGAAAGTATAATTGCGGGGGCAGGATTTGAACCTGCGGCCTTCGGGTTATGAGCCCGACGAGCTACCGGGCTGCTCCACCCCGCGTCGTTATAAAAGTTATATGGTGGAGGCTGAGGGGATCGAACCCCCGACCCTCTGCTTGTAAGGCAGATGCTCTCCCAGCTGAGCTAAGCCTCCATATTATGACCCGTAGGGGATTCGAACCCCTGTTACCTCCGTGAAAGGGAGGTGTCTTAACCCCTTGACCAACGGGCCTTAATGGCTCCCCGAACAGGGCTCGAACCTGTGACAACTCGATTAACAGTCGAGTGCTCTACCAACTGAGCTATCAGGGAATAATATGCATTTGCAGGGCAAATGCAATTCATCGTACAACGTCCACATGCAGAGCCTGTTTTCTATGTATGATGAAAGATTCGCTTGGCGGCGTCCTACT
>NZ_JAGGNR010000039.1 GCF_018614975.1 Paenibacillus polymyxa
TTATAACAAGAAAGATACCTTAGCACGTCATCCGGGCTAAGGTATCTCAATGAACTAATTTTTGTTTTTTTAACTGTCTACTTTACAGGGAGCGGTTCACTACGATAGCCGGGAGTGCTCTTTTTATATAATTTAGCTCTATAAACGGCCATTAATCCAAATTCACCTTGTAATTTTACTTACCGGTAAATATAATTTATTAGAATTGACCAATAAGGGTGGTGAAGCAGCTTGGATGTATGGATATACTCCGTACTTACTCTTGTTTATTTGATACTTGTTGTGCGGATGGCCGTCGATTTAACCCAGAGAAAGCAATGGCTCGCGTATTCCAGTTTTCAGCTATTCGTAGCGTTCAGCTTGGCATATGATAATGTAATTATTGCTGTAGGTAAGTTGATAGGGGATGGGGAGGTGTTAATGGTTCTCAGTAGCCTTCGATTTTGGCTACATGCCTTTGCTACCCCTACCCTTATTCTAGTTGGCTACCATATCTTGCGCAGCTCAGGTGCCAAGGTTGCAAATAGAAGTATAACGAGTGTGGTAGCATGGCTGATAACTTTAGGTTTGGTTATCTACCAGATTGTAGGCTTTACTATATCCGAGGTTAAAAATCTTAAGGTTATAGAAGAGTATGGAGTACTGAGATATATGGCAGAAGGTCATGGAGGTCCGCCGATGATGGTTATCGTCGTGGGGATTGTACTCTTATTGGTTAGCCTGATCGTTCTTTTCAAACATAAATGGGTATGGCTGTTTGTTGGGACTGCATTATTGTTTGTAGGGCAGTTAATCTCCCTGCCAGTGGAAACCGGAACTTTAACCAATGTGTATGAGCTGATCCTCATCCTCTCAATTTGGAGAACGACTACATTTTTGAGGGATTCAACAGATCATCGCCGTCCTTAAGCCCCCATGCATCAGAAAAGACTGGCCAGTAAGATACAGGCCAGTCATCTGTGTTTGTTTATTTCATTTTTTTATTCAAATATCCTTAGTATCTGATGAGGCAGACACAGTACTCACCGAGTCACGATAGATGATGTTGCCTTTCACGTGTACACGGCCGAAACTGCGGTTTGGGTTATCGATCTTTTTGAGCATGGACTGGACTGCCGTGCGCGCCATCTGTTCCACATCCACTTCGACGGTTGTCAGCTTGGGATCGGAGAGCGTGGCATAGATATCATTATCAAAACCAACAACAGAGCATTGGCCAGGCACCTGAATATCCATGGAAGTCAGTTTTTGAACCAGCAGATGAGCGACTTGATCACAGTTGCATACAAAGGCCGTTGGAAGTTGCTCTGGCAGATCGATCTCAATAAACGTACCCCGTTCATCCCGATCATTCAGAACCAGATCTGGGTTCATCGGCAAGCGATGTTCCAGCAAGGATTTGTAGTACCCGAGGAATCGATCCTGGATGCTGCTCGTGGAATACAGGTTCCCCACATAAGCAATGTTACGGTGGCCCTGCTGAACCAGAACGTTCGTTAGCTCATAGGCCGCGTAGAAGTTATCGGTAACGACGGAATCGATATCGGAATGTTCATCGTAGAAGTCGAGAAACATTTTGGGAACTTCCATCGATCGCACCAGTTCAATATACGCTTTGCTGATCTGTCCGAGCACGATGAAACCATCCACCTTGTTGTCGCTGTACAGCTTGGGCAGCGTTAATTCTTCCTCATCCTCGACATTCAGAATGTGCAGAATGCCGTAGTAGCCCTGTTCCTCCAGATGTTTGGTGATGCGCTGGAACACGCGTACATAGAACGACTGCGTAGGCCCGGTAAAACGCTCCGGAATAATTACGCCAATATTATGGGTTAAGCCTTCCTTCATCGAACGGGCAGCAGAATTATACCGATAGCCCATTTGGGCAGCAAGCACTTTAATTTTTTCCTTTAATTCGCCACTCACGCCATCTTTATCATTCAATGCTTTGGAGACGGTCACACTGCTGACCCCGAGCCTGTCGGCGATATCCCGCATGGTGATATTGTTCTTCAGTATGGTCGCCTCCTTCAAGCCGGTATAGGCACAATGTGCTGTCATTATGATGAGTGCTTTCCTCCAACATAATAACAATCCATATCAGTATACATCGTTACCCACTTGGAATAAAGCCATTCTGGCTGTTGTTTCGCTAATTTTCAGCACATTGCAGGCTTCCCTGAGAGGACGCTCTACCGATGTTACGTTAATTGTTTCTGTAAAAGCTTCTCATTCTGTTCAATCAGCTGACCCCGCTGGCTGGCACAGTCCAGGGAACGATATGGATCGGCCGGTGTATTAAACGTATAATCAACTAGTTTTTCCAGAGTCGTTGTTGCCACATGACAGCGGGTATCACTGGAAGCGTAATAGATAAAGACTTCTTCTTTCTCATTGACTACAGCACCGTTGCAGAAAATAACATTGGATACATCGCCTACACGCTCGTCGTCATAAGGAGCAATGAAGTGGCCGCCCGGCTTGGCAATCACACGCGCCGGATCATTCAGATCCGTAGCGAAGGTGTATAACACGTAACGCAGGCCTGCCGCGGTGTTCCGAACCCCGTGAGCAATGTGAATCCAGCCACGATCCGTCTTGAGCGGAGCAGGGCCTTGACCGTTTTTGACTTCGTAGACCGTATGATATTGACGTTCGTCGATAACCGTCTCTTCATGAATGACCGGATTCAAGATATCCTCACACAGACCAAAGGCGATTCCACCGCCGCTGCCTGTGGAGATAAATCCGTCTTGTGGACGGGTGTAGAAGGCATACTTTCCATCCACAAATTCCGGGTGCAATACGACATTGCGCTGTTGAGGGGAATTCGTCGTGATGTTGGGCAACCGTTCCCAGCTTGTAAGATCCCGTGTCCGAACCAGTCCTGCCTGTGCAACTGCGCTGGACGTATCCAATGCAGGAGCCTCCGGGTCTTTACGTTCCGAGCAATAGATGCCATAGATCCAGCCGTCTTCATGTTGAACAAGGCGCATATCATACTGATTGGTTTCATCCGCATCGATATCTTCCCAGACTAATGGTTTACCCGTAAAACGAAACCCGTCAACTCCATTGTCACTCTCCGCGAGCGCAAAGATCGATTTGCGGTCCAATCCTTCGGTACGAATGACCATGACGTATTTGCCATTGAAATAGATGGCTCCTGGATTCAGCGTCGCATTAATGCCCAGACGTTCCATGAAATGCGGGTTGGTCGTCTCATTCAGATCGAATCTCCAATGCAGCGGTACATGATGGCGAGTGATTACCGGATATTGGTACCGATCATATACTCCGTTGTAGAAGGAAGAATTGATCTCATTGGGGCGAGTAAGCAGCTGTTCCTGTTTCTCCAGTAACTCCTTGTATTTCGGGTGTATCATTATGATCCCATCCTCTCGATTAATTCAATACAGAATCTGCTATTGTGATACGGGCATTTCCACGGTCCGGCAATTTCGCTCTGATCCGGCGTACCGTTCCCATCAACCGACCAGTACCATTCCCCACCAGTGCGCTGATCTATGATGTTTTCTTTTGTATAGGTCCACAGGTGATCCACTCTCTCCATAAACAAGGGATCACCTGTACGCTGATATGCGTTATAGAAGCCAACCATCGCCTCCGCCTGAACCCACCAAATGCGCTTATCATCGATATGTTCACCTTCTTGTTCATTGAGCAGGGAACCATCGGCATTCACGGCTACATTGGAGATGTTATAGGCAATATCCGTGACCATCGCCGCATACTCCGGATGTTGTTCCATCCCCAGCACTTTCAGTGCTTCGTCAATCAGCCAGCTGGCTTCAATGTCATGTCCGAACGAGCGAAGGTCAATGATGGATTCCCACTGTTTGTTGAAAAATACCCCGAGAAACTTGGTGTCTTGGTCATACACACGTTCATACAAAATTCCGAGCAGACGTTCCAGCGCCGCCTTCACTTGTTGATCCGGCCACACTCGATAGAGCGTGGTGTAGGCCTCCAGCACATGGATATGCGTATTCATGGTGTAATCCGCAATAACCCCATTTTCGCTCAGCATCTCATTGGGTTGTTCCTTCCATGTGCGATCAAATTGTTCCTTGTACGCAGGTCGTTCGGCATCCAGACCTTTGTCCTCGATTAGTGCAAAAAGCGTTTTCGCAAGTTCCAATGCAGAAGCATCCCCAGTAGCACGATAGTACTCACTGAGTGAATACACGCCGAATGATTGCGTATACACATGTTTGCTCGTGTCCAGCGCTTCCCCTGTGTAATCTACCATCCAGTACATACCGCCATATTCGGTATCCATCACATGGTCAGCGAGGAAACGATAGGCGTGCTCCGCGTGATCTCGCCATCTTTGATTTCCGGTAACCCGATAGGCTGCTGCAAAAGACCATAGTTGCCGTGCCGTGGCGATCCCGCCTTTGGGTGCCTGTGGATTTACCTGAAGATCATTGCCAACCCAGCCGTAGAATCCACCGTGGGTTGTATCTTGAAGGTTGGACCAGAAGGGTAAAATCTGCTTCTCCCAATGCGCCTTAATTTCAGATTGAAGTTCAGTTGTTTTTGTATTCATAAGTGAGCGCTCCTTCAACGTGTTACATAGATCTTAAAATATAAATGGACTAAAGAATATTTACACTGGCCACTCCGATGACAGAATAACCTTCCGATCGCTGTTATCCCCAGATTTTTTGATTCCTTGTCATAAGGAGAAAATCCGGGGATAAAGGCGAACGCTCCGCTTCTCCAGGTTCTTTCTGTCCTCTCCGTTTCGTGTAAATGTTTAATAAATTCATATATTTAAGTTAACGGTAACTTTATAAAATAATATTAGTGCTCTAAAAAACAGATGTCAACGAATTACCTCGCAATTTTTCTTGTTAGGTTCTAAATAAATGAATTGACAGGTAAGCGTTACCATAATAGAATTCATTTTGTAACCTTAACGATAACCTAATTAACTTGAGAGAGGGGTCGAAACAATTGAGGAAAAACAAAGGTTGGATGATGTTGCTGACGATGCTGCTCATCACTTCACTACTTGCTGCATGTTCATCCGGAGGTGGATCTTCGCAGGCAGGGGAGGAGATCAGTACAGATCCGGCAGATATCAAAGGTGAAATAACCGTTCTGACGCAACGGACAGATATTGTGGATACCGTGTTCAAAGACTACGCTGCAGAGTTCAATAAGGAATACCCGGATGTCAAAGTGAACTTCCAGGCACTGGCCGACTATGAAGGTCAAGTGAAGATCCGTATGAGCACCAAGGATTATGGTGATGTGCTGATGATTCCGACCAGTGTTCCGATCGCGGATATCCCGGACTTTTTTGAGCCGCTCGGCACTTACGATGAATTGAAAGACAAATACACGGCGATTGAGGAGCGTATGGTGAATGGTCAGGTATATGGTATTCCTACCGTGATCACATTCTCCGGAATCATCTATAACAAACAGGTCTTCCAAGATGCAGGTATTACCGAGCTGCCAAAAACACCGGAGCAATTCCAGGCAGCGCTTCAACTGGTCAAAGACAATACAGATGCCGTTCCGCTTTACACCAACTATGCATCCGGCTGGGCGTTGACGCAGTGGGAAGCAGACCTGCCAACGGTCGCAGGTAGCGTAGATTACGTGAACGTGGACCAACCCAATACCGATGAGAACTTTGTGCCTGGTCAGCCGCACTACGAACTATATAAAGTGCTCTATGATGCAGCCAAGAACGGTTTAATCGAGAAAGATCCAACGACAACCGACTGGGAAAGCTCCAAAGCTGATCTTGCCAAAGGCAAAATTGCCACAATGGCACTGGGCTCTTGGGCCATCACACAGATCCAAGGTATGACGGATACACCTGATGACATCGGATTCCTTCCTTTCCCAACCAATGCAAGCGAAGTGGTGGTACCACTCTCCGCTGACTATAACATCGGCATGAACGTCAACAGTGAGAACAAACCTGCTGCGAAAGCCTGGATTGACTGGTTCTTGGCGAAATCGAACTACGCAGTTGAACAAGGCGGCGGTATGGATGCAGACAAGAATGCTGAATTGCCACCGATTTTGGATCAATATAAAGATGTGAAATTCTCCACGCTTACGCCCGCCAAAGAGGGCCAGGAAGGTCTGGTCGACAAGATCGATAACGAAGGTGAAATCGGCCTCTGGCAACCTGACTTCAAGAAACGCATTATCGAAGCAGGTCTTGGTAACCGCAAGGAATCGTATGACGATATCATGAAAGATCTGAATGATAAGTGGGTAAAAGCCCGGGCAGAACTCACGAAATAATTGGATTAACGTAAGTGAATCAGGTGATGAATGGACTGCGGGGATATAGGAATCCATTTATGAATGGAGCATGGAGTATGTGGTATTTGAAAGCATGATCCCCATGCTCTTCCCCCGGCAGTTGTTCCACGGGAATTCCATTGGACGGGAGACTTTTGATATATAGGCGGGTGAACCGCTTGGAGGTGTGGAGAGCATGAAGTACTTAAAACTTTCGAATTGGGGCTACTCAGCGCAACGCATATTTATTATCTGTGCCTTCTCGATTATTCCGCTGGCGTTGCTGTTTACATTTGCATACTTACCAGTCATTAACATGTTCAAATACAGTTTCACCGATTGGAACGGATATAGCAAAAGGTTCGATTATGTTGGCTTTGAGAACTATACGCGCATATTCAGTGATCCCGAATACTTCAAAGTATTTATTGTCAGCTTGTATTACTTCGTGGCTACGTTCTTACAGATGGGATTGGCGCTTTACTTTGCCACGATTCTGAGTTTCAAAGTTCGAGGCAAAAACTTCTTCAAGGGCATACTGTTTTTCCCTTATTTGCTGAATGGGGTAGCCATCGGTTTTATCTTCCTCTTTTTCTTCAAACCAGACGGTACACTCGATATGCTCATGCATGCTGTAGGGCTGGGACAATATACGCAGCTCTGGCTCGGTAATCCGAATATTATCAACGTGTCACTCGCAGGTGCATCGGTATGGAGATACATGGGCTTCAACTTTATCATTTTCCTGGGTGCAATCTCCTCCATTCCGAAGGATGTATATGAAGCATCTGATATTGATGGCGCCAATCGCTGGCAGCAATTCCGCCACATCATCCTGCCAAGTATTACACGCATCCTGCAGCTCAACCTGATCTTGGCGATTAGCGGCGCAATTAGTGCGTTCGATATTCCATATATTATGACTGATGGTTCCAACGGCAGTATGACCTTTGTAATCCAAACGGTTCATTTGGCGTTTAAATATGGCAAGCTGGGACTGGCATCCGCCATGGCTGTGGTGCTGCTCATGATTGTTATTCTCGTTACACTCGTTCAGCGCGTGACCATGAAAGGGGAGGAATGATTGTGAACCAATTCAAGTACACCCTTGCGAGCGTGGTTAAATATACTTCCCTTGTTCTTGCAGCGTTTATCGCACTGTTACCTATCGTGGTCATTCTGTTTGCATCTCTCAAAACCAATGCGGAATACGCTACCAGCAGCCCGCTAACCCCGCCAGCCAACTGGCTGAACTTTGCGAACTATGCAAAGGCTTTTGTGGATGGCAACATGCTGGTCGGTTTCAAAAATACAATCATTATCCTGATCATCTCCATTATAGGTGCTACCTTGACCGGCTCCATGATCGCTTATGTGCTGGATCGGTTCAAATTCAAAGGCAAGAAAATCATGGTCGCGGCATTCCTGCTCGCTACGCTGATTCCAAGTGTTACAACGCAGGTCGCCACATTCCAGATCATCAACGCGCTCGATCTGTTCAACACACGCTGGGCGGCCATCGTGATGTACCTGGGTACAGATATCATCGCGGTTTATATTTTCCTGCAGTTCCTTGGCTCCATCTCAAGTGCACTGGATGAATCCGCCATGCTGGATGGCGCTTCGTACTTCACAATCTACTGGAAAATCATTCTGCCACTGCTGAAACCGGCCATTGTAACAGTCATTATCGTGAAGGGTGTGAACATCTATAACGATTTCTACACACCGTTCCTGTACATGCCCAAGACCGATCTACAGGTCATATCCACCGCTTTGTTCAAATTCAAGGGACCGTTCGGATCGCAGTGGGAAGTCATCAGCGCCGGCATCATGATCGCCATTATTCCAACCATGATTATCTTCCTGCTGTTACAGAAGTACATCTACAACGGCTTCGCGCAAGGCTCCGTTAAATAAAAAAACATAAGGCTATATGAAATGCATAAGAGAATGCACAGGAACAAAGAGGACAGAAAAAAGCTGGAGAAACGGAGGGGACGCTAAAAGCTTTCTGAAAGAAAGCTCGCTCCGTAAGCATAAGCTATAACCGGATTTTCCCCCTTCATAAGGGGATCAAAAAAATCTGGGGATAACGGCGATCGGAAGGTTGTTCTGTCATCAAAGTGGTCTAGTGTAATTTTAGTATTCATTTCATAAAGCCTAACCGAAGGGAGAAATGAAAAATGACAGTTGCCGAAACAAAAAACGTACACATTGTTGGGGATGCTTTGCCAAATATGCCGTGGGAGGCTAAACCTGAGGGAACAGAAGGCCCGGTATGGAGACATTCGGCCAATCCGGTGGTTCCGCGTAATCCGGTCAAAGGTGTTGCCCGCATTTTCAATAGTGCCGTTGTACCATATGAAGGGAAATTCATTGGGGTATTCCGCGCCGAAACCGTGAATGGCCGACCACATCTGCACATGGGCTTCAGTGAGGACGGTTTGGAGTGGACAATTGAAGAGGAACGCATTGCATTTGTAGATGAAAATGGCGATTCGTTCATGCCAAACTATGCGTATGACCCGCGTCTGGTCAAAGTCGAAGATACGTATTACATCATCTGGTGTACAGACTTCTACGGCGCAGCCCTAGGTCTGGCGAAGACCGATGACTTCCAAACGTTTATCCGCCTTGAAAATCCAATGCTGCCGTTCAACCGGAATGGCGTGTTGTTCCCGCGCAAAATCAACGATAACTATGTAATGTTGTCCAGACCAAGTGACAGTGGACATACCCCATTCGGAGACATTTTCCTGAGCGAAAGCCCGGATCTTGTGTACTGGGGCAAGCACCGTCATGTGATGAGCAAAGGCGGTCAGGGCTGGTGGCAATCGGTCAAAATTGGCGGCGGTCCTGCTCCGATCGAAACGTCCGAAGGCTGGCTGATGTTCTACCACGGTGTCACTGGAACCTGTAACGGCTTGGTATATAGCATGGGTGCGGTCATTCTGGATCTGGATGAGCCCTCCAAAGTGAAATATCGTTCCTCCAACTTCGTACTGACACCGGAAAAATGGTACGAGGAGCAAGGCTTCGTTGATAACGTCATCTTCCCGTGTGCCACACTGCATGATGCTGAGACCGGACGTATCGCCATCTATTACGGCGCTGCCGACACATATGTGGGCGTTGCCTATACGACCATCGAAGAGATCGTGACCTATGTCATCCAGACCGATGAGGTTATTGCAGGTGACCGCGAGGAAGGCAAGCTGTAATGCATATGGAGTACATCAAGGGATTTACATTTGGCTGGCTGAGTGGCAGGGGAGAAAGCATTATGCGGCGATTGCAGGGCAGGAAAAGTGCGAGATATTCATCGCAGGCTGTGAGATGGTGCAATCCGAGCGTCGGGATCAAGAGTGGCGCGGGGTGATCGCTGGTGTGCGTGAAGTGTACACTGGACTGGTCATACAACACGGACAAATATCAGGAAGGTCATGTGAAGTGGTGGGATGCTGTGGACTTGATCTCTTCCAGTGGGTATTATCCCATCGGAGATTGGGAGGCACAGCTGGATCGAATTGAGCAGCGATTGCTCCCTATGGCAAACCCTTTTTCTTCGCGGAAGCAGGTTGTCCCAGCCGCAATGGGATCAGCCCGGGGATCGAATGATTGGGGACAGGAAGGCGAAGTAAGTGCTGAGGAACAGCAGCGTTTCTATGGGGCCATGTTCGGGCATGTCAGTCAGCGTGAATGGGTACGCGGATTCGGTCTGTGGGACTGGAGTGCACATTTACATGACGAGAAAGATGCGCTGACCGATGACGGATACGGGGTGTATGGTAAGCCAGCAGAGCAGGTGATTTGTCGGTTCTATGAGAGCGTCGCTGTAGAAGTTTAAACGAGAAATAAGAAGATATATGTGAAGCGGGACTATAGGTAATATATCTGCATATGTACTTTCGTGATTTCCGTGCTGTGAGCAAGGAATAGCAGATTATTGGGGACTTATTTTTGCAGTTGCGATTCATATTCAGGTATAGAGGCCCTTCCTCCTATAGGAAGGGCTTTTTTTGGCTATTTTAATAACAACACATACTATGTCGAATTTTGTTGACAAAAGGAGGGCTCCTGCCTATTCTTAATAAATGAATATGAGAATCATTATCATAAAATAGAGAAAAGGGGTTCTACATCCATGTCTGTACAACATCGCAAATCTTCGGCCCTCACACTGGCAACGATGCTCTTGTTGCTATTGGTTATCGTGGGCTGCAGCAATACAGGAAGTGCAGATAAATCCTCATCTGCTGCTTCGGATCAAACATCTGAGAAGTCGATTACGATGTCATGGCCACGTGATATCGGTACAATGAATCCGCATACGTACAATCCTTCGCAATTATTTGCCCAATCGATGCTCTATGAGCCACTGATCAGTTACCAGAAGGACGGAAAGCTGGAACCTGCGCTGGCAGAATCATGGACGATCTCTGAGGATGGCAAAGTATATACATTCAAGCTTCGCCAAGGTGTGAAATTCTCAGATGGTACACCATTTAATGCTGAGATTGTGAAAAAGAATTTTGATGCTGTAATGAAAAATAAAGATACACATAGCTGGCTTGGCATTGTAGGGGTGCTCGACAAGACGGAGGTTGTGGACGATCAGACTTTCCGACTGACACTCACGGAGCCGTATTATCCTGTTCTTCAGGACTTATCTGTAGTTCGTCCTTTCCGCTTCCTGGGTGAAGCCGGATTCCCGGATGATGGAGATACATCCCAAGGCATCAAAGAGCCGGTTGGAACGGGCCCGTGGATGCTGGCGGATTACAAGCAGGACGAATATGCTGTTTTCAAGCGTAACCCGAACTATTGGGGAACAGCACCAAAGGTGGATCAGATTACGGTTAAAATCATTCCCGATGGTGAGACTCGTGTACTCGCTTTTGAAAAAGGCGATCTCGACCTGATCTATGGTGAAGGTGTGATCAGTCTGGATGCATTCCAGCAGCTTCGTGACAATGATGAATATGTGACCCAATTGTCTGATCCGGTGGGCACTCGTAGCTTGCTGCTGAACTCTTCCAATCCAAAGCTGTCCGATGTCAGAGTGCGGATGGCGCTTCAGCGAGGGTTTAACAAAAAGGCAATGGTAGAAGGCGTGACTTCCGGATTGGAAGAACCAGCCGATACAGTACTTTCCAAAAACTACCCGTACACCAATGTAGACCTGGAAGCGATCACGTATGACGTGGAGAAATCCAAAGCTTTACTGGATGAAGCGGGCTGGAAGTTGCCTGCAGGTGGTACGGTTCGTGAAAAAGATGGTCAGCAGCTTGATTTCGAGATGATTTTTGATAAAACGGACCCGATTCAGAAAGCGATGGCTGAGACCATTCAGGCGGAATGGAGCGAGCTTGGGGTTAAGGTAAACCTCACGGGGCTGGAACTGACGGTACAGATCAAACGTTTGAAAGCCAATGATTTCGACCTGTATTTCTGGTACAACTATGGTGCGCCATATGATCCACATTCCTTCATTAATGTTGTGGCAAGCCCTGGATTCGGGATTTCCGAGACCCTGAATGCGTTGCCGATGAAAAAGGAACTGGACGATCAGGTGCATGCAGCACTATCATCTACAGACGAGACAGAGCGCCAGGAGTTATATGGCTCTATCCTGAAAACACTTCAGGAGCAATCGGCGATCGTACCGATCTCTTATATTAAGAAAACGGCTGTATATCAGAAGAAAATTTCCAACTTTATTTTCCCGGCGAACCGTGATGAAAATCCGTTTGTGGGCATTGAATTAGGCAATTAATAAGTAGTGACTTTGAGAGTGGTAAGGTCATGTAGCTTGATAAAAGGGAGGAATGTTTGGTGATCAGTTATATCGGTAAAAGAATGATCGCGATCATTCCTATCGTATTTATCGCTACACTCGTTACCTTTGCGCTTATTCATATTTCGCCGGTTGACCCGGCTGAGGCTTATCTGACAGCCGCTCATATCTATCCAACACCGGAGCTGCTTGCACAAAAGCGGCATGAGTTCGGTCTGGATCAGCCTTTGTTAACCCAATATGCGCATACGATTCAGAAGATTGCCAAGCTCGACTTCGGCACCTCGTATCTCACTAATAAACCCGTATGGGATGAAGTGAAATTAAGGCTTCCCGCTACGGCTGAACTAGCCTTCTGGAGTATATTGTTATCGGCTTTGGTGAGTATTCCTTTGGGAATACTGGCTGCGGTGTATAAGAATAGCTGGATTGACATGGTCAGCCGGGCGATCTCCTATTTTGGAGCATCTATTCCGCAATTCTGGCTCGGTTACCTGCTGATCTTCTTTTTCTCGGTGAAGCTGGACTGGCTCCCTGTGGAGGGGCGTGGATCGTGGGAGAATCTGGTTCTGCCTACGATTACACTCTCCTTGATTCTTATTGCGATCTACACCCGATTGTTGCGTTCCAGTGTACTGGAGCAATTGCAGGAGACATATGTACAGTATGCAAGAACACGCGGAATTCGCGAAAGAGTGATTATGCTGAAACATGTCCTGAAAATCGCCATATCGCCCCTCATTACGGGGATGGGGATGAGTATGGGCAAGCTGCTCACAGGCACCATTATTGTGGAGCAAGTGTTTTCCTGGCCTGGATTTGGACGATACTTTGTCGATGCAATATTTAATCGGGATATCCCCGTGATTCAATGTTATGTCTTCCTGGCGGCATGCCTGTTCATCGTATGCAATCTGCTCGTTGATCTGGTGCAGCTCGTTATGGACCCACGGATTTCAGCGAAAGGACGGGCAGAACATTGATAAACAAATGGCGCACGTTATTTAAAGGACAGAGAGCCATCCAGATCTGCTCGGTGATCATCTTGCTTTTCTTCGTGATCGCGTCATTAGCCCCATGGATTGCTCCTCATGACCCTGTGAAGGTAAACCTGTTACAGAAGCTGGCGAGTCCATCGCTTGAGCATTGGCTGGGAACGGATCATCTGGGACGCGACAATCTCACCAGGCTGATGTATGGAGCGCGGGTGTCGCTCGGATTTGCTACCCTGATCTTTCTGTCTTCTTTGCTCATAGGTGTCATCGTAGGTTCAATCTCCGGTTACCTTGGTGGCTGGGTGGACAGTCTGCTGATGCGCTTGTGTGAAGGCATTATGGCGTTTCCGAATCTGGTGCTAGTGCTGGGTATTGTAGGGATTTTTGGCCCAGGTCTGATGCAGGTGCTTCTAGCCCTCATGATGGTGCAGTGGGTGTATTATGCACGTATCTGCCGGAATATGGTCGTGAGTCTGAAGGAACGGAACTTCATCGCGGCGGCGCGGATTAGCGGCTCCTCTTCGTGGACGATTATTCGGAAACATATCATCCCCAACGTGCAGCGTCCCATCGTTGTAATGGGCACGCTGGAGATGGGGTGGGCGATTATGGATATATCTGCTCTGTCCTTCCTGGGACTCGGTATTCAACCACCGAATGCAGAATGGGGCGCCATGATTCATGAAGGGACGGGTTACATTCGCAGTCATCCGGAGTTGATGATCTATCCAGGTGCCTTGATTTTACTGGTAGTCATTACGTTCAATATCTTGGGTGAGGCGTTATCCGAGCGTTATGGCATTGCAAAAAGATAGTGATTCGGAATCGAAGGTATATAAGGGGTGAACGTAACGATGGATGATGCAGCGAAGGTACTCGAAGTTCGTGGTCTGCAAGTGAATCTAAGAACAGCGGAGGGTTCGGTCCCGTTACTTGCGCCCATTGATTTCGAATTAAAAAAAGGTCGTGTCTTCGGTCTGGTTGGCGAGAGTGGCAGCGGCAAGACCGTTACGTGTAACGCGTTGCTCCATCTGCTTGATCCGCGCAGGATGGAGGTATCGGGCAGCATCCGTCTGAATGGACGGGAGCTTGGCTCGTTGTCAGGTGAGGAGATGCGGCGCATCCGGGGCAAGG
Organism: Paenibacillus polymyxa; assembly: GCF_018614975.1. GTDB lineage: Bacteria > Bacillota > Bacilli > Paenibacillales > Paenibacillaceae > Paenibacillus > Paenibacillus polymyxa_E. The sequence continues at coordinate 14,227 of NZ_JAGGNR010000039.1, forward strand.
ACATCGGATTTATTATGCAGAATCCGATGAATGCTTTTACACCCGTATATACGATCGGATCTCAATTCATTGAAACCTTGCGTACACACACGGGAATGTCCAAAGCCGCAGCCCGAGAGCGGGCTATTGCTGCCTTGGCAGATATGAACCTGCCCGAACCAGCTAAACTGATGAAGCGATATCCCTTCCAACTGAGTGGAGGTATGTTACAGCGGGTGATGATTGCCATATCGATGTGCCTGCGACCCGCCTTGGTTATTGCTGATGAACCAACGACGGCACTGGATGTCGTGAATCAGTTCAAGGTGCTTCAGGAATTGGATCGGCTACGTACCGAATACGGCACATCCATCTTGCTCATCTCCCACGATCTGGGCGTGATCTCGCAAATGGCGGATGAAGTTGCGGTTATGCAGAAGGGCCGAATTGTAGAGCAGGCAGATGTGTACCAACTGTTTGATCACCCGCAGCATGAGTATACCCGGATGTTGTTAAATGCCAGACCTAGTGTGTCTTTGGGACGATAGTGATTGATAGAAGAGTGGAATCGTTAGTGAATGTATGTGTAGAGCTGACATGAACTAGGTTTGAAGCGGGTAGGTGTAGGGGTGGAATGAACATGGTGATGTGTAGATTCGGCCTCTTCGGAGATTGCTTCTGCCAAGTACAAGAGAGGAGGATGACCGATGCTTCAGGTACGTGAAGTAAGCCATAGCTATGGCAAACGCAATTGGCTGGATCGTTCAGGAGCGCGTCCTCCTGTGCTGGCAAACATTTCGCTTACGATCGAAAAGGGTGTGTGTCTGGGACTGCTGGGTACGAGTGGGGCAGGTAAAAGTACCTTGGGTAAAATCATTCTTGGTCTGGAGAAGCCTAGCCAGGGTCAGGTTTTATTTCAAGGTCAGGATATCTATCGATCCAGCAAACCCGTGCTTAAGGAATTACGACGTGATCTGCAGGTCGTGTTTCAGGACTGTTATTCGGCTGTGAATCCACTCATGACTGCCGCGCAGATCATTGGGGAGCCGCTGGACAATTACGAGCGAGTGTCGGCAAAAGAACAACTTCGTGTGGTTGGACAACTGCTTGAGCAGGTTGGACTTACACCTGAGGATGGGAGCAAGCTTCCGCACCAGTTCAGCGGTGGGCAATTACAGCGAGTTAACATCGCACGAGCTATCGCGCTCAAGCCAAAGTTAATCGTATTGGACGAATCGATCAGTAGCCTGGATATGGTGCACCAAACGCAAATCCTGTCCTTGCTGGCGGAGCTCAGAGCGTCGTATGGATTGTCGTATCTTTTTATCACGCATGACATTCGGGCCGCCATGACGATCTGTGACCGCATTGCGGTAATGGATCAGGGGAAGCTAGTCTATAGCGGTGATGCGGGGGATTCGGTGATGCAATCGGATCATCCGGCTGTGCGGCAGCTGGTAACAGCTATTTTGCCTGAGCATCCATCGGGTCGTATTTCGTTTGGGTAATGGGTTGCTTGTATGGTTTACCTTCGTTAGACCATAGCGAATGTTAAAAGGGTTGTCCCCTACGTCTTGAACAAGACGTAGGGGACAACCCTTTTTTTGTAACTGGGAATAGGCACATTTCCTGCTTTCTGATATAAATTAAACTAAAATTAAAATTGTGCTACTCGCAAAAAAACAAGACTACCTCTGAATTACGCATATCCCCAGATCTTTGATCGAACTTACAAGGTGAACATCTGGGAAGAAGCATCTACTTCCGATGAGGGCTTTCTTGCAGAAATTTTTTACCCCATCTTCCGCCCAAGTTGCTCAATCTTATCGAGCCAATTCTTTCTCTGTTCATCAGACTTCTTCCTAACTTGATCTACAGTTGTTATCCGAACAGGTTTGATGCCAGTGAGTTCAAATGTGGAGATTTTCATCATCTTGTGTGCGGGCTCACCTTGGAACCATTTGTAGTACCAGCTCGGACCATCCATCGTGGTGATCATGTGGGCGGTGCGGCCTTTGAGCAGTTGATCCGGGAAAAGTTTTCCTTTTTGATACTTGAAGGCGTAACCTGGCATGAAGATTCGGTCAACGAAACCTTTCAGCAGGGCAGGCGGTCCTCCCCACCAGATTGGGAACACCCATACGAGATGCTCGGCCCACTTGATCGCTTCTTGGGCTTGTAGCAAATCCGGTTCGAGTGGAAGTTTATTACGATATCCTCCTTCCAGATTCATGTTGAACGTGAGTTCGTTCAGGTTGATCATGCGAACTTCTGCGCCAGCCTGAACCGCACCTTTACGGTAAGCCTCGGCGATTGCGCCGTTGTAACTGGGTGAGACGGGATTGCCTTGAATAATTAATATTTTTTTCATCGACGATGACACTTCCTGACTATTTTAGTTAATGAACACTAACCTCATGTGCAAAAAGAAAAGGTCACGTATGACCCGGTAATCCATTCGTATATCCTGATGGTATGTTAACGATTCTCTTTTTATAACGTGCAGCTCCGACCCTTTTTAGAAATGGCTGCCCATCTCCATCGTTACTCTTGGGGGACTTGTCCCAACATGGATGTAAGTCGGTGAACGGTTTCACCAGTATAGGGTACCAACAGCTCCGGTAACTCACCTTGCATACTGGAGACCGCCATACGTGTAATTGCACCGATCACCAGAACGGCTGTAAGCCGTGAATCCTGCTGAGGCAGCTCACCTCGCATGATTCCCTGATCGATCAGATCCCTTAACGCATCCAATGGCTGACGGTAGTCTTCACTGCTTCCAGCTTCAATGAATATTTCATGATTCTGTGAAATCAGCAGAAGCCCGTAGGGATCTTCATCATGCAGATGGAGAACCTCGGTAACCAGTTGCTTGAAGCGTTCCAGCACCGGACCTTCCCGGCGAACATACCCGTCAATCAGTGAAGTATAGTCCGCGCAGTATTGGGTGAAGGCTTCCAGGGCAACGGCATCTTTGTTTTTAAAATGTTTGTAGATCGCCGCATCGGTTACTCCGGCGGCGTCACCAATCTCTTTGACGGATATGCCGTCAACGCCTTTGGTTGCGAACAAGCGCATCGCCGCTTGTAAAATATCTTTCTTTTTGCTATCCACATGAGGTTTATTCTTCATGATTGTATAGTAAGTGATTACTAACTAAAATGCAATAAGAAATTTTGTAACTCTACATTGAGACGCTGAATAAGCGCTTACGAACAAAGCTTGCAGGCTTGTGAGCGGCAACGTATGATGAATAGAAATCAACATCGGAGCAGCAGGGAGAACGAAACGGATGGTGGGTAGCGTGAAAGAAGAGATGGATGCATACAGCTGGGTGACGCCCGAAGGAATGCTGAATGATCACTATATAACAAGCCGCGAACAGTTGTATCAAGGAATGAACGGACGATATGTGGAGCGATTCACTGTTCCCACTGGTGGAAGTTTTATTTTCAAACCGCTGACGAATCCTGCGCAGCATGGACGGGAACGATGGATGTATAAGCGTGTGATGTCTGTTCTACCTCCGTTCTATCCGCAGCTCATTGCAGCGTCGGACCCTACCATTGCACCGGCACAGAGCTGGATGATCTACGAGGATCTGGGGAAACTGGTGCATGATTCACAAGAAGCGACGATGCTCCGCGCAGCGGCACATATGGCAGCGTGGCATGCGCTACCTGTTGAAGATTGGAGCGAGCTGCCTCGCGTGGGCCAGAAACCGTCCATTCGCACGATGTTGGATGAGTTGCAAATGCAGAAGCAATCTACCGTTGATCTGTTGTCCAGAATGGATATGCAGCTGTCCGCATTGGATTGGGACAAGATCACCAGGTTGATCCTCACGGCAGAGGAAGAACTTCCAACCGTTCTGTGTCACGGAGATTTGCATCCTGGTAACATGGCAGAGGTGGACGGCAGACTGGTCATCCTGGACTGGGAGCATGCCCATCTGAATACGCCGCTGTGGGATGTAGTTCATCTGGTGGATCTCTCGCATCCGCTGTTTCCCAGAACGGTTACGCCTGCCTTGCGGGAGCGGGTTATAGATGTGTATCTGGACAAGCTGGAGAGCCTGGGCGTGCAGATTGAACGGGTTTCTTTTGCAGAATGGTACGACGCCTATGCTATTGTATTCTCGCTCTGGATGCTGCGTTTAATTGATGGTGACCTGAGGAGTGAGGAATGTGTGTGGCCGAAGGAGCAGCTGCGAAGCCAGTGGCACGAGACGGCAGCGACGCTGGAACAGTGCATGAAGCACATGCGTGAGGAATAGAAATGAGGGGTGAGAAGCTTGCGTAAAGTCGGACTTGTTATGCGTAAAATTCAATTTACAGAAGCTCAGGGGCCACGCGTATTTGCGGATCGGCTGAAGCAGATTGGTCTGGAGCTTGGTGTGGATATTGTGTTCATCTCGCCGGAGCGTCATGTCAGCGGATATGACTGGTTGCCGGGTTATGAGCATGAGAAAGGTGATCTGGTGAACTACGATATCGTGCTGGATCAGATTCATAGCCAAAATATAGAGCATGTCATCTACACCGTGTCCGGGTTTACGTTTCTGAAGATGTTTTTACCGAAAAGCGTATTGTTCCCGCACAGTTTCCCCGATCCCGCGCTGACGGGATATGAGATGATGAAGCCATTCTATACGATGGTGGATAAAGCCATTGTACAGACGGAGTTTTTGAAAACAGAACTGGGTCGCAATTTCGGTGTACATGACGTGAACGTTATTCCGATTGGCTTTAGCGAAGAGCTGGCGAACCGGCACTATGATCCGAGTCAGGTTGTGCATAATCGGGTGCTCTGGATCGGTCGGGATGAGGCGAACCGTCGCCCTGATTTAGTCCTGGAATACGCTCGGCAGAACCCGGACAAGGAAGTATATATGGTGTTTGGCGGTGTACGCTATAAGGAAACCATGAAGAAGTACGACATTCCTGCCAATGTGAAGCTGAAGTTTGCGCTCACACAGGATGAGATATTTACGTTGATGAATTCCGCGAAGGTTTATTGGAACTGTTCGGCCTTTGATACGTTTGCGATGCCGCTGACCGAAGCGATGGCGATGGGCAAAATGGTCGTGAAACCGGAGCATGCTTGCTACGGTCATATTCGATCCACGCATGCCTTTGCAGGCAACGAGGATAACTGGTTTGAACTGGTGAACATGGCTGCGGCTGCGCCGCGCAGTGTGTCAGAAGACAACAGGGAGTATGCGTTTGGTGCTTTTTCGCGTACGAAGATGAAAGAAGGATACCGGAACTTTTTCTCGGATTGGTTGAAGTAACGTAAGGTCTGTAACTAAGGGCTTAATCCATTCAGCAACAGGAGGGGAACCTTATGGAAGTACTGATCTTGTGGACATTGGGAATGTGGGCAGTGCAGCTGCTGATTGAATGGCTTATCTACCGGTTGCAAGGACGCCGAATGACGTGGGTTCAATATATTTTGCCATGTGTGGCCTTGCTCGGCGGTGCCGTCGTAATTATGATCAGCATCGATATTGGCGGGTGGAACGGCATCGGATATGCCCTGCTTGGCGTATCACTGGGTACCTCGGGAATGTTAACACTCATTACGGTGGCGATCAGGGATGTGGTGCTTCGGCGACGGGGCAGGAATTAAGCGGAAGAATGAAACCTCTGTACAGTAAGATTGAATTGGGCGATGGGATGGTTGCAGGAACGCATCCCTCTGTGATATATTGACATTAATTATGACAAGGGAGGTGAAGACAGGTGAATCACGAGATGCTTAACAACCGTATTAGCCAGCTGCCGATTGCTATGGCTGGCATTGTTCATACTTTTCTGACCAACGGGAGAAGTCTGTCCAATTTTGAATATACGGAAGTTAACATTTGCGAGAAGATGCCTGCCTTGACCTCATTCGGACGATAAGCGATATTGCTTGAATTCTGAAGGGCCGCGGAGCTAACCTCCTGCGGCTCTTTTTGTGTTGCGGTCAGGATCTTCCAACCTATAGGAGGAACCTTATTATGATGATGATTAGCGCGCAACAACTGACTCAATACCACGGAGCACATCTGGTGCTGGACGGCATTACGTTTGAAATTATGGAAGGTGACAAGGTCGCCCTGATCGGCCGCAACGGAAGCGGCAAGACCACACTTATGCGCCTGATGGCAAGATTGAATAAGCCGGATGAAGGGCAATTGATGATCAAGAAAGATACACGAATGGGATATGTGGCTCAGGTTCCAGAAGGATTGGATGACCGTACCGTACTGGATGTATTGAGTCTGGGATTCAAGGAGCTTATGATATGTCGCACGCAAATGAAGGAAATGGAGCAGCAGATGTCCGATCCGGCATGTGCAGCAGACCCTAATCAATTGGAGCGCCTGCTGAAACGCTACGCGGCACTGCAAGACCAGTTCGAGCGCGAGGGTGGATATGAAATGGATGCCCGGATCGATCAGGTGGCAGACGGTTTGGATATCGCCAAGGCGAATTATGGTTGGCGCTTCGGTTCCCTGTCTGGTGGGGAGCAGACTCGGGTGGTGCTGGCTTCACAGCTAATCGTAAGACCCGACCTGTTATTGCTGGATGAGCCGACAAACCATCTTGATCTGGAGCGGGTGGAGTGGCTGGAAGGATTTTTACGAGAATATCCCGGCACCATTGTCCTGATCTCGCATGATCGCTATTTTCTGGATCGGGTCGTGAATCGAACACTGGAGCTGGAGGATGGAGAAGCGGAAACATCTGCTGGCGGTTATACGGAATATATGAAAGTGAAGGAACAACGGATGTTGCAGCAATTCGAGGAGTTCAAGGAGCAGCAGAAGGTTATCAAGAAAATGAAGGAAACGATCCGCCAACTGGAGGAATGGGGTCGTGTGGGCGGCAATGAAAAGTTCTTCAGACGGGCCGCTTCCATGCGTAAGGCGCTGGAGCGGATGGAACAGGTGAAGCGTCCTGTACTGGAGCGCCGCAATGCCGAATTCGATGTGCGTCCTACGGATCGAACGGGTAAACGGGTAGCGGTATTGGAACAGGTCGAGAAGAGCTATGGTGAGCGTGAAATCCTGCGCGGAATCTCGGGTCTGCTGGAATATGGAGATAAAATTGCACTCATTGGCCGCAATGGTTCCGGCAAGACGACCCTGTTCAAGTTGTTGCTTGGTGACGAGCAGCCCAATGCGGGCAAGCTGGAGTGGGGGGCGCGTGTGGATGTGGGGTATCTGGCTCAACAGGAGGAACCTACGAATCCGAAGCTGAACGTGCTTGAATACTTCCGTCTGGAAGCAGGCGTTGAAGAGGGAGAGGCTCGCGGAATTCTGGCGCGATATCTGTTCTATGGAGCGGATGTATTCCGCTCGGTGGGACAGTTATCTGGTGGAGAATGGACGCGCCTGCGTTTGGCTCTGCTGGTGCAACGCAAACCCAATGTACTGTTGCTTGATGAGCCGACCAACCATCTGGATATCGCATCCAGAGAAGCGTTGGAAGAGTCGCTGGTTGATTTTGAAGGAACCGTACTTGCCATCTCACATGATCGGTATTTCGTCAATCGCCTCGCTTCCCGTGTCTGGGAACTGGAGGGCGGTCAGATGACTGCTTATCTGGGAGACTATGAGGCATATCGGGAGAAGAAGCTTGAACTGCAAGCTCGTGCGGCGGCAGCGAGTCAGCATACATCAGGGGTAGCCGTTCCATCCCGCGGGAATGCCAAGTCAGAGGTGAAGTCAGGTTTAACGTCCGCGTCGAGTGCGACTGCCGATGGAAGTCGTGATCATGAAGTTTCCACAGGATCAAGCAAGGCGTTGACTCCTTCGGCAGCAACTGCATCGAATCATAGAAGTAGCAATGGCAACAACCAGTCTGCGGAGAAGCTGGAACAGACGTTAGCTCGTCTTGAGGCACAGATTCAGGCACTGGACCAACAGTTGGAATCAGTACAGAACAATTCGGTGGAACTCGAACAAATCTGGAATGATCGCGAGCAATTGTCCGCTGAATATAATGATATATTGGCGCAGTGGGCTGAGTTATAAGTCAGAATGGCATGAGCATAAGATGGAACAAGCGAGGTCGGAGAATCATTTCCGGCCTTTTTGACCGGGGTTACAACACTTGCCAAACGTGGAATCCGCATGTTAGCCAAGCAACCGTTAAACCGCCAATAGCACCATTGAAAGCAAATCGAATAGTAGCTTTTTTTACATGTCATGGTGAATAGTGTAACTTTTTACCTCCACATGCGTTAAATACGTTTGTATGAATTGAAACGGCTCACCTAAGAGCTCGCAAAAAGGGAGGTTAACGGTATCTATTATTCATTGACGTATCGGAGTTGGTCGGATGTAAGGCAGGCGGAGACGGGGGTGCTGGAACAGACTTCAGTCACGCGAGATGAACTGTTCATGCACAAACTGGTGGATGCAACCCTGGTGAAAAACAAACTCTGGGCGCATCTGTCCAATGAATGCCAGGATGGGCGGGAACATGCAGTATATGTAACGGCGTATGAGCAACAGATGCCGGATGAGTACGGTGCAGCTATTGCGGATGCTGCGCTGGCGATGTGCAAAATGTCTTCCATGTACAGCGCAGAGTATATGTTGTGGAATGGAAGTTCATTTCAGGAGTTGGAACTCACAGTATCCTCCACCTATACGATGGAGCTTGCCGAACAACTGCTGGACCATTACATGGTTCGCGGTAACAAGACATATGAGTTCCTGTATTCCGTGCTGGATGCGGATCGCAAGAAAGTGTTGTTTTATATGAAAGAGGTGGATCTGTAATGAGTGACCAAGAGCGGGGGCAAGCATCGAAACCCGGATCAAAAGCAAAGCTGGTTGCTTTCTCCCTGATGCTGGCGGTTCCTGCCGTGTTATCCGGTTGTGGTAGCAACAATGATGAATGTGATCCGGAGTATGATACCGGATGTGAATATGATTCCAGCAGTGGGCACTACTACTACGGCGGGTCGTCGTATCGAAGCAACAAGGACAGTAACAGCTCCTATAGCAAATCCAAGTCCAAATCAAGCGGCTTCGGTAGCTTCTTCCGCAGTTCGGGAGGATAACCGGATGAGGCAAGTGGTTCAACTGCCGTTTAGTCACGAAGAGGTATTTCAGGGCGAAACGGGACAACAGATTCCATACCATCGAATGTACGGGAAGCAATATTGTGTGCCTGCTCTGACAGTCTACTCTCCCTCGGAGGTACTGGAGCTGCGTACCGCAGCCGAGGCGGTAGACGGCATTTACTGTAAAGTGATGCGATTTATCCAGCAATATATGCCGGATTCTTTTTTGGAGCATCAGTTAGGTATCCATCCCGGGCTTATTCCGGCGGCACGTATGGAGCTGGTGACTGGAGGAATTACCCGCCAGGACTGGATTATTGGAGAAGCTGGGCCGAAGTGTATTGAAAATAATACGGACACTCCTACGGGCATACCGGAGGCTGCTGCATTGGAAAATATCCTGGTCGGTCTTGCTGAGGATACTACGTTAACTGCGCCATCTGCCGAGATGGATACACGTATTCGGGAGTGTTTCAGGATATGGCTGGAATTCTATGCAAACCAAGGATTGCAGGGTCCGGTGACGTTTACTTCTTTTGGCGAACATGTCGAAGATCGAACAAATACGGAATATCTGATGAGACGTTGTCAGGAAGCTGGATACGAAACCTGCTATGCCCCGTTGGAGGAACTGGAGATTGTTCCGGAGGAGGCGCTTTACCATAGGGGGCGGGAAATTAATCTGCTGTATCGCCTCTATCCACTGGAGTATCTGATCGATGATCGGGATGAGACGACAGGGGTGGACATTGGTGCTGCGCTGCTTGAACTTGTTCGTGAGGGACGACTTGGCCTGATGAATCCCGTTCAGCATGTCCTGATGCAGAGCAAAGGCTTCATGGCGGCAATCTGGTCGCTCTACGAGCGTAACGAACAGACCCCGGATTATTGCGGGTTTACCCTCTTTGATGAAGCAGAGATGGACGTGATTTCCCGATATCTGCTGCCCACCTATTTTTCGGCTGAGCCTTTTGAGCTGAACGCCATACCATATGTAGCCAAAAGCTATTGGGGGCGCGAAGGCAGAGGAACTCTTTTGCTGGATGGAGGAACGGACAATGCCTTTGGAAAGCAGGATATGGAGCGTCCTCTTAACGAGGCGCTGGAATCCAATCTTGCATCTGGGGCTACGGACGAGGATGAGGAGATTACAGCCTATTACAATAACCAGCCCAAAATCTATCAGCAACTGGTTCCGATGGAACAGGTCGTGATCGAGACGGAAGATGGAGCGTACAGTGGTTATTTGCTTACAGGGGTGTTTGTTATTGGTGGGCGTTTGGCAGGTGTACTTCCCCGGATTGGGGAGAAAGTAACCGGAGATATGGCTTATTATTGCGCAGCAACAGTTCGTGAACAGATGAATGATGAGGAGGAGAAGGTATGGAAAACTTGGGATTGAACTTGCTGAATGTTGCGGTGGGTATAGGCATTCTGCTGGTGGTATTGGTATGTGGATATTTCGCGTTTAGCAAATTAACCCGATATAACGATAGTGAGGAGATCGCCAAAGGCAACGAGGCGGCAGGCATTTATATGGGTAGCAAACTGCTGGGACTGTGTATTATTGTCGGAATGGTATCATTCTCGACGCACTCGTGGTTGGATATGCTGCTGTGGTCGGCGCTGGGCATCATTATTCTGTGTCTGGTCTATATTATATTTGACTTCCTCACACCCAAAATGCGAGTTTGCGAAGAAATTGCACGAGGCAATATGGCGGTAGCACAGCTACTGCGTTCGATTATCATCGGCGTTTCCATCGTCATCGGTACGTTTTTGATGTAAAATAGGACATAGTGTTTTGTAGCGTTTACTATCAAACGGAAGAAGGAGCGCGGCATCATGAGAAGAGTCATCATCGATACAGATACAGCAGGAGACGATACGATTGCGATCCTGACGGCATTGCATCACTTCCAGGTGGAAGGCATCACCATTACGGGCGGTAACGTACAATTTGACCAGGAGGTTGAAAATGCCCTATACACGGTACAGGTTGCTGGACATGGCGGCAAGGTGCCTGTGTATAAAGGTTGCGAGCGGCCACTAATGGTCTGCGGAAAGGCTCAGCACCGCACAGTGGAAGATGTGCATGGCGATGACGGCATGGGCGGCGCGCATTTCCCGAAGGCAGATCAGCGCCCAGAAAGTGGTCATGCGGTTGATTTTATCATTGAGAAGGTGCATGCACATCCAGGTGAAATTGAACTTCTGGCGATTGCGCCGCTGACCAATATTGCAATGGCGATCCAGAAGGACCCAACCATTATTCCGGAAATTGCTCACCTGTACATCATGGGCGGAACCAATAATGCACTGGGCAATATCACACCGGCAGCGGAGTATAACTTCTACGTGGACCCGGAAGCAGCGAAAATTGTACTGCATGCAGGCATTCCGATCACGATGGTTGGCTGGGAGATGTGCACGCAATATTCAGTCATGGACAATGATGATCATGCAGAAATTGCAGCTCTCGGTACATCTGGTGCAGATTTCTTCACCGCTATTAACAAAGTCGTTATGCAGTTCAACAAGTCGGTACATAAACTCAATGGCACCACTCATCCTGATACGTTGCTGATGGCTGTAGCGGCAGATGAATCCATCATGACCAAGTCGGGTCAATATTATGTGGATGTGGAAGCGGCAGGAGAACTGACACGTGGATACAGCGTGGTCGATATCAACGGACGTTTTGGCAAGGAGCCGAATGTGCGCGTCTGTGAGGCCATTGATCGATCGAAATTCAAATCTATGTTGCTGGATGTTCTCTCGGCGATTCAATAAACGAATAATATTCCGAGAGATCGTATGAATTGCAGGAATCGCATTCGAATCAACAGCGACAATAGTCCTACCAAATCCGTACCTCTAACTGGTACGGATCTTTTTTTGCCCATTTTTGGATTAACTACTTCACCTGTCGTAGTAACTGTGCTATACTTCAACTACTACGACAGATGAAGTAATGAGGAGGAGTATCTTTTGTGATCAGCAGTGACGTTATACGTGGCTACAATGATACGCTGATCCTCTACATGCTGCTCGAAGGGGAGTCGTACGGCTACGAGATTTCCAAGAACATCAGGCAGCTAACAGAGGAAAAGTACGTCATGAAGGAGACGACATTATACTCGGCCTTCACTCGATTGGAGAAAAATGGTTATATTAAATCGTTTTACCTGGATGAGAATAGTTTGGGAAAGCGTCGAACCTATTACCGGATTACGCCGCCCGGTCTCGACTATTACAGAGAAAAGTGTGAGGAATGGAAGGTTACGCAGGAGGTTGTTAATCTATTTATCAGGGAGTTGTGACGGAACATGGAGACAATTATGGTGTATCTGGAGAACATGTTTGCTGGTCTGCCGAAGACACCCGAGGTGGAGCATCTGAAGCAGGAGCTCCTTTCGGGGATGGAAGATAAGTACCTGGAGTTGAAGCGGGAAGGCAAGTCGGAGAATGAAGCCATCGGTATTGTGATCTCAGAATTCGGTAATATCGAGGAGCTAACTGCAGAACTAGGTATTCAACCAGTCAGTGCGGAAGAGGTAGTACCTGTGCTGACGGAAGAAGAAGCCTACGCATATACCACTGCCAAAAGAAATGCCGGGTTTTGGATCGGGCTGGGTGTTTTATTGTGCGCGTTGGGTGTGGCGTTTCTGATTTTTATGAATACCTTGTTTGAGAACTATGCCAATCTAGCTGCAGACCGTTAGGAAGAAACAGGCGCTGTACTGGGCCTAATCGGCATGTTTGTACTGATTGCCATTGCGGTTGGCATGTTCATTCATAGTGGCATGAAGCTGGATCGTTTCAGTCATATGGAGAAGGGCTTCCAACTTCCTTATGCGCTTAAGATGAGTCTTCAGCGTAGCCAGGAGGGCTTCGCTCTAACTTATCGTGTAGCCATCATTACGGGTGTCTGCCTGTGCATTCTGTCTCCTGTGTTTATTTTCGCAGCCTCCTCTATCAATGATAACTACGCCTCTTATGGTGTATCTGCCTTTATGGTGATGGCTGGGGTAGGGGTATTCCTGTTTGTATATTATGGAAATATGCAGGGGGCTTACACGAACTTGCTGGAGAAGCACCAGTTGACGGCAGAGAAGAAGCAAGAAGTAAAGGTTGTGAGAGCCGTGGAAGCGATTGTATGGCCGCTGGCGACAGCCATCTTCTTGTTCACAGGCTTTGTATATCAACGGTGGGATATCAATTGGGCCATATTCCCGATTACAGGCATTCTCTCCGGCAGCTTTAGCAATGTGTACCATATTATGAAAAGCAAAAATCCGTCCTGAGCACTGCTTTAGCTAGTAAAGCCCGCTTGATCTATGTTGATCAGGTGGGCTTTTTTTGCTCCATTTAATCTAGTTTTGCTGCAACAAAAATGAGCGGATGCCTGTCGTGACCAGATCATGGTCTTCTTCATCTGGCAGACCCGATACCGTAATGGTGCCGGCCTGTCCCTCATTCTCCAGAATCAGCGGGAAAGCGCCACCAGCCAGTACATAGTCCGATGAAGACAGATTGAAGTCATGCTCAAGTGTCTGGCTTTCACTGCTCAACCGCAGGGCGGTATGCCAAGAACTGGAAGAGAAATGATTCACCACGTTGTTTTTGCGTCGAATCCAGTCTTCATTGTCGGGATGAGTGCCTTCCATCGCATGCAAAAAGAGGCGATGTCCCTTCAGGGTGATGTCGATGGTCACGGCTTGGGAGCGACGCTTCGCTTCTTCGACCAGATGCAGGCCAAGGTTAAGCGCCGTTTCAGAATCAAATGTGCCAAATACCAAGTCTATTTCTTCCTGCTGCATTTCCTTTAATCTTTCGGTCATGGTTAAGTTCAAATTACAGGCAGCCCCTTTACATATATGATTGATGTCTACATTCGACATGGGTTGGTGCAGTACCTTCCGAGTACGGACTGGACGATGTTAGTCCACGTTATATGTGTGGCTGAAGTTGGCTCATTTGGAGACCGTACATCAGCTGTGTTAAAGTGAAGGGAACCTAATATACAAAAATCTTAAAGTTAAAATAAGTTATCGCTAGGTAGGCAGGAGGAGAAGCACGATGCTGTTTTATTTTGTAGCACTGCTGGTGACTTTGGTGGATCAGGGAACCAAAATTGCAGTGAGGATGTATATGGAAGTTGGCGACGTCATGAGACTGGGTGACTCGGGCATGCAGTTACAGCATTACGAGAACAGTGGAATGGCGGGCAGCATGTTTCAGGGAAATGCGCGTCTGTTCGGTATGATTGCTGTTCTGTTCATAGCGGGTATGCTGTATTATCGGAGTAAAGGTGAGATTCGTGGTTTCTGGATGCAAGCTGGCGCGGGTTTTATGGTCGGCGGGGCTTTAGGAAATGCAATCGATCGATTTATCTATGCGCGGGTAACGGATTTCCTCGTGTTTCCGTCAGGACGCGGGATTTTAAATCTCGCTGATGTCGCAATTAACATCGGTGTGGTCATGATCATCATTGGCATGTTGATTCGTGCATATCAGAGTTATCGAGCCAAGCGTTTACGTAATGCTTTGCCGAAGGTTGAGCGTTCATAATTAGGTTGGATAAAAGCGTTACATTGGCTGAATATAAGCTTAATAAATGAGGGACATTGGATATCATCTAGTGTCCTTTTTGTTATGCCCAATTCAGGTTATGGGAGGAAATGTCTTGATTCATTTTTGCCGAAACCGTTTTAGGAATAATAAAGGCTTGTATAGCCAACGTTCATAGTATGAGTTATTGGAAGGATTAATCAAATGGTTATTTCACCAATTTACTGGGTAAATCTTTACGTATAAAGCTGAGGGAGGTACAACATGAGAACAACGCTTACCAAGGCTCTCGGGACAATGTTGCTGTATGGAATGATGGCTGTACTTTTATCTTCCTGTACCAGTGGGGATAGCGCGAATGGCAAAGTGCAGATTGAGTTTTTCCAAAACAAGCCTGAAGCCAAAACAACCTTTGATGAATTGATCAAAAAATTCAACGCGGAGCATGACGATATTCAGGTGACACAGGTGAATCCGCCCGATGCGGAGACGGTATTGAAGACGCGTGTCGTCAAAAATGATATCCCGGATATTATGGCCATGGGGGCAACCGATACCTATTCCATTTTGGCCCAAAGTGATATTTTCACCGACCTGACGGACAGCTCATTACTCCAGACGATTGATCCGAATTACATACAGATGCTGAAGGATGTCACAGGTATGGACGAAGTCACAGGTATTCCTTACGCAACCAATGCAAACGGCATCATGTACAACAAAACGTTGTTTAAGGATATGGGATTGGAAGTACCAAAGACGTGGGATGAACTCATTGCGACCGCCCAAAAGATCAAGGATGCAGGTGAGATTCCATTTTACTTCACATACAAGGATGACTGGCAGACAAGCCTGCCCTTCAATGCACTCGGCTCCAATCTGGTTGGCATAGATTTCTACCAGGAGCGGCGCGATAACAAAGTTACGTTCAAGGAGAAGTACCGCGAGGTAGCCGAGAAGCAGCTGGAGCTCATGAAGTACGGTCACGGCGATAACTTTGGTAAAGCGTATTCGGACGGCAACCGTGCCTTCGCAAATGGTGAAGCCTTTATGTACATCCAGGGAACCTGGGCCATCTCGGAGATTCGCAAAGCGAACCCAAATGTCGACATCGGTTTCTTCCCGTTCCCAACGGGCAACGATGCAAGTGAGATCAAGCTGGTGAACGGGATTGACTCCCTGTTTACCATTGCGGCAGACACGCCTAATCGCGAGCAGGCAGAGACGTTTATTGCGTTCCTGTTAAAGCCTGAAAATATCGGAAGATACATTGACGAACAGACGCTGTTCTCTGCGGTCGAAGATGTGAAGCAGGATGATCCTGCAGTGCAGGAATTGATGCCTTATATCGAGCAGGGCAAGGTTGTAGACTTTGCCGATCACTATATTCCGGCTGCGGTGCAGCTGAATTCCATCGTACAGTCCTTTTTGCAGAACCAAAACATCGACAACTATCTGGATACACTCGACAAAGAATGGGACAAGGTTGCCAATCGGCGCTAAGCCTTGTCTGGAGGAGGATGGAGTATGAACAAGCGCATGGCGCCCTTTTACTGGATGACGGTTCCGGCGGTCGTATTGTTCTTTGTGTTTATGACGCTGCCGGCCATCCAGGGCATCTATTATTCATTTACGAATTACAACGGATTCGGGAAAGAGTATGATTTTGTTGGCTTCAAAAACTATTTTAACTTGTTCCAGGATGACAATGTAGGTCACGCCTACTGGTTTACGTTCAAGTTCGCGATCGTTGTGACGATCCTGACCAATATTCTGAGCCTGCTCATTGCACTCGGGCTGAATGCCAAGATCAAGTTCCGTAACTTTTTCCGCGGCATCTACTTCCTGCCCAATATTCTGAGTGTGCTGATCGTAGGTTACATATTTAACTACCTGTTCTCCAACGTATTCCCGATCTGGGGACAAAATCTGGGGATCAACGCGCTATCCACCAACATTCTCGGCAGCGAGAGTCTGGCCTGGATCGGTATCGTCATTGTTGCAGTGTGGCAATCCGTGGCCCTGAATACGATTCTGTATTTAGCTGGTCTGCAAACGATACCAACCACACTATACGAGGCATCCAACCTCGATGGTGCAGGCAAATGGCGTGAATTCTGGAGCATTACTTTCCCGCTGATTGCACCTTTTTTCACCATTAATATGGTGCTTGCGATGAAAAACTCACTTATGGTCTTCGACCAAATCGTAGCCTTGACCAACGGTGGTCCTGGACGGGCGACGCAGTCCATCTCCCATCTGATCTACACCGGAGGATTTGAAGGCGGCGAATATGCATATCAATCTGCGAACTCGGTTATATACTTCATCGTTATTGCGGTAATTTCAATTCTGCAAATCCGGTTCCTGCAAAGAAGGGAGATGGATCTGTAATGAGAAGCCGTACACGAATCAATTGGCTCGTTATGCTGCTTGTTGTGCTGGGTACGCTGTTTATCCTGTTTCCATTGTATATGACCGTTACGATTGCTTTGAAAAATCCGGAACAGATGGCCCAATCGGTCTTTGCTATTCCGACCACACTTCACTGGGAGAATTTCGCGAGGGCCATCGACATGACAAACTTCTTCCAATCGTTCCGTAACAGTGCAATCGTTACCGCATCCACCGTGCTTTTGACGTTGCTCAGTAACTCGATGGTAGCCTATGCGATTGCACGGAATATGGAGAAACGCAAGTTTTTCAAAGGACTGTATTATTACTTTGTCAGCGCGATGTTCATTCCATTTCCGATCATCATGCTTCCTATTGTTAAACTGACCGCATCCCTGGAGATGACAAATCTGATAGGTCTGATCCTGCTGCATACGGTCTATGGTCTGGCATTCAACGTATTTGTGTACGTTGGATATATCCGGTCCATTCCGGTGGCATTGGAGGAAGCGGCGTTTGTGGATGGGGCAACAACCTGGGGCACGTTCTGGAAAATCATTTTCCCGCTCATGGCACCGATCAGTGCCACGATTGGTATTCTGACCTGCCTGTCCACGTACAATGACTTCCTGCTGCCACTCATTATTATCAGTGATCCGGGACAGTACACGCTGCCGCTGGTGCAGTATGTATTCCAAGGGCAGTTTAATACCGAGTTTAACCTTGCGTTTGCATCATACCTGCTCGCGTTGCTGCCGATGATCATCATCTATCTGTTTGCACAGAAGTGGATCATCAACGGGGTGACTCAAGGGTCCGTGAAATAACTGAAATTAGGTGGGGAAGAAAAAGATAGATGTAAAAGGAATGGACATATGTGAAGAGATATGAACAAAGAGAGGTGGACTTTAAAAAGTCCCCTCTCTTTTTTGATCCTTGTCATTTAACGTATGGGAACTGTCAGAAGGATTGCTTAACCTGTAAAACTATGCTATTTTTTAGTCGTTAGTTTAATCGGTAAACAAAGACTAAAAGAGAAGAAGATTAAGGTTTAATCTTGCAAGCGCTTTAACTATATAAATTAAATACGTAGATAAATCCGGCATCGTTTGTACCCAGTCTTCAAGAGCACGGGCGTAAGGTGGTGGGTTCTTTTACATGCCAAAAAGAGAGGAGAATGGGCAAGTTGCACGGGAAAAAAGGACATTTTAACTCACTTCGCAATCAGATCTTCATTGGTTTTGTTATGGTGATGCTTGTTGTTCTGCTGCTTGCAGGCATATCGGCCTATGATCGGGTAGCTGCTCTGCTGAAAAGCAATGCGGAGAAACATATTCATCAAACTGCCGTCCAAGCCAGTGGCAGATTGGATGCACTCATTGCACAAGTGAATTCGCTGACCGCCCAGGTAGCGGATGATTCATATGTGCAGCGTCTGCTCAGCGATGAGAAGCAAGGCAACCCGGCCACCTTTAATCAGCGTCAAGCTCTCTTGCAGATTGCAGGCAGCTATCAGTCTTTCATCAATGGCGCGCAGAGTATGGAGATATACACTACGGGTTATAACCGCATCTTTCCCATGGATGACAGATCCCTTGATCTCAGAGTGGAGCGCAACTGGATCAGCCTGGCGGATGAAGGAAAAGGCAGACTGGTATGGGCAGGCGCTGACCCTGAAGATCCGGGGGTGCTTCTGGCTATTCGGCGGATTAACCTGCTGGATCATTCTTTCGAACATGGAGGTTACGTGGTGGTGCGGATGCAGCGGAGTTTTTTTCAACTCAATGATTCGAATGGGGCAGATGGTTCGCAGGACTCGATCATGCTCTTGGATGGTGCAGGCGAAGTGGTGACTTCCGATCTGGAGATTAATCTCGATCCCAAAGCCATATTGGACAGCGGATCAGTTGTGCAGAATGGGGAGGAATCCTATATCGTCGTCCGGCAAAAATCAGAGTTAACGGGATGGACACTTGCTGTCCTGACTCCGCTGCGGGAGACAACGGAAGGGGTATCCATCCTGAGAACGGCGCTGCTCGTCTCGGGAATCATTGGTGTTGTTCTGTTCCTGATCATGTCGTTCTTTCTGTCCACAATGATTACACGTCCACTCGTACGCCTGATGCGGGCCATGCGCAGTGCACAGCCAGGAGCAATGAGACCTAATCTAATGGTTAGCTCTACGATGGAGATCAATGAACTCAACGACGTATATAACCAGATGGTTTACAGGCAGAACGAATTGACCCGTGTGGTTCATGAGAAGGAAGTCATGCAGTCCCGGGCTGAGCTGAAGGCGTTGCAGTCTCAGATTAATCCCCATTTTCTATTCAACACACTGGAGGCGTTCTATTGGTCCCTTGAGGAAAAGGGAGACGAGGAGATGGCACGTATGGTTGTGGCGATGTCCCGATTATTTCGCTACATTATCTCCAGTTCGCAGCAGGATGAATGGGTTACGATTGCCGACGAGCTTGAACACGCCGAGCGTTATCTTCGAATTATGCAGATGCGGTTGGGAGAAAGAATGCAATGGGAGATTCAACTGAGCGACGTGGTTCGTAAGGTCCCAATCCCAAAACTGCTTATACAGCCCTTGGTGGAAAATGCGATCCTCCACGGCATTGAGAGTAAACTGGGACCGGGAAAGATAAGCATCCATGTGGATGCTTCGACGGAGGATAATCTGGTTCGCATTGTGGTTCGTGATGATGGTCCCGGTATGGATGAATCACGGCTTCAATCTGTCATTCATGCTTTACATGGCGGGCCGGCTGTGTCCAAGAAGGGGACAGGTGTAGGGTTAATCAACGTACATCAGCGGCTAAAGCTTTACTTTGGCGGCCAACTTGGTGAACGTTGCAGGCTTTCCATTACAAGTAAGGTTGGGGAAGGGACCGTCATTTGCTTTGAGATTCCCAAGGGAACGGAGGGTGCATATGATTCATGACAAAACGATTCTTATCGTTGATGATGAGCCGCGTACAAGAGAGGGTATTCGCAAGACACTGGAAGGATGGTCGGCAGGACGAAATCACATCCTGACTGCGGAGAGTGGGACCCAGGCCGTGGAGTGTCTCAGGAAACAGCCAGCAGATCTGTTAATCACGGACGTTCGCATGCCGGAATTCTCCGGCTTGTCCCTAATTGAGGCCATTCAGCATTTTGCAAACAAGCCTGTCGTCCTTATTATGTCGGGACATGCCGATTTTCAATACGCTCAGCAGGCCATTAAGCTGGGGGTCGTGGAGTATATGTTGAAACCCATTGATAAGGAACAGTTGCTGCAGACTGTCGAAAAAGCCCTAAAGTTTAGCGAACAACAGCGACGTATTCAAACGATGCAAGAAATGGTTGACCCCAAGCTGCTGGATGTTAAGGAGCGAGGGGAACAAAGGCTCAATAGCCAGATCAGTGAAGCTTTGACCTATGTGGATACTCATCTGGGTGAACATGTGACCATGCGTGAAATTGCTGACTTACTCCATCTCAACTCCAGTTACTTCAGCGTATTGTTCAAGGAACAGATCGGCATCAATTTTAGTGAATACCTTACCCGCAAACGCATTCAGCGCGCGAAGGAGTTGCTTGTGCAGACAACGATGCCAATCTCGGAGATTGCCGAACAGGTGGGGTATCAGACGGATAAGTATTTTATCACGGTATTTAAAAGTCTTGAGGGGCTTAGTCCAAGCAAATATCGGCATTCCCTATCTGAACGAGATAACAAATAACCTCAAAAAAGTGGAGTTTTTCCAAATTATTCTGGTCTTATAGGGGCGATAGGCCCGTGCTACAATTTGGTTAAAGCGGTTACATTAACCGAAAAAACCAAGGGGGTTGGAATAATGAGCAAAAAGACGATGGCTATTCTTCTGTCATGGACGCTGGTTCTCGCCGTAATTTTATCCGGATGTAACAGTTCTAGTTCGGATGAAGAGGGTGAAACAGGCACAGATGGCAAAGTAAGCCTCAAATTCATGCACCTCTGGCCAGCAGGCAGTTCCGCACAGCAAAACAAACTGGTCAACGATATCATCAAGCAGTATCAGACAGATCATCCAAATGTAACCATTAAGCAGGAAGTGCTGGAGAATGAACAATACAAGAACAAATTGAAAATCCTGTCTGCATCCAATGAACTTCCCGATGTTGGTGTAACTTGGGCTGCCGGATTTCTGGAGCCTTATGTGAAGGGGAATCTGTTCGCACCGGTCGATGATCTGCTGAGCGACTCGCTGGGCGAGAAATTCATAGCTGGAACAACAGAAGCTTATGCGATCGACGGCAAAACATATGCGTTACCCATCGAGCTCAATATCTCCCCCATTTATTATAACAAAGCCATTTTTGCGAAATATAATTTGCAGCCGCCAGCAACGTACGATGAATTCCTGAGTGTGCTGAAGACACTGACCGAGAACGGTGAGGTTCCGATCGCACTGGGCAATAAAGACCGCTGGACCGGCTCACTCTGGTATATGTATCTGGCGAATCGGTTAGGTGGAGATGCACTGGAAAAGGCCATCAATGGCTCCGGCAAGTTTGACGATCCTGCGCTGACTCAAGCTGCTGCTGAGGTACAGAAACTGGTGGATATGAATGCCTTCAACAAAGGTTTCAACGGGTTGTCCAACGATGAGGGCAAATCCGAATTCATGAACGAAAAGGCTGCTATGTACCTGATGGGTACCTGGGAACTGCCAAACTTCACGACCAACCCGGACATCCCGCAGGAATTCAAGGACAAGATCGGATTTTTCAAATTCCCAACAATGGAAGATGGCAAAAGCGATATTAACAGCTGGGTAGGTGGTCCAGGCGTCGGACTGTTCGTGGCCCAGAATTCCAAAGTGAAGGAAGAAGCGCAGAAGTTCGTGCAATACTTTGTGGAAAAATGGGGTGAGAGTTCGGTGACTGAAGCAGGCGTCATCCCGGCAACCAAAGTGGATACAGCTGCAGTACAGCTGCCACAGCTCTACATCGACCTGCTCAACGAATTGAATCAGGCCAGCAGTCTCACACTCTTTGCAGACGTGCAGATGAAACCGGCAGCCGCTCAGGCACATCTGGATATGATTCAGGCGTTGTTTGGCAAAGCGGTAACACCGGAGGACTTTGTGAAGAATCATCAGGCTGCGATTGATAAAGGTAATTGACGTACACACGCTTGAACGCTTGAAGGGAGGATAATGTGATGGACAAAGTCATGTCCAACCGTCTCGTTGCTGCGCTGTACGTGCTTCCTGCACTGCTTCTGCTGCTGGTCTTGGTTTACATCCCGATCGTACTCACCGGATATTATGGTTTGATGCAATGGGACGGGATCGGTGCAATGACCTATATTGGATTGGATAATTACGCCAGATTGCTTCAGGACGGAACATTCTGGCAGAGTGCGAATCATACCTTTTTACTTGCTTTGTTCTCCGCGCTGAGCCTGATTGGTTATCTCATGATCGCTCTGGTGCTGTCGGGCAAGATCAAGGGCGCAAACTTGTTTCGAAAAATATACCTGATCCCGATGCTGTTGTCTTCGGTCGCGATCGCTCAGCTATGGCTGAAAATATATCATCCCAGCAATGGTGTGCTGAATACATTCCTGGAGGCGATCGGATTCAGCAATCCACCAGCCTGGCTGGCGGAGCCATCCCTGGTGTTGTATGCACTGTTCGTGCCAATTCTGTGGCAGTATGCAGGCTTTTATATTTTGATCTATTATGCGGCGCTCAAAAATATTCCGGAATCTCTGGTGGAGGCAGCACGGATTGACGGGGCAAGCCCGTGGCAGATCGCTTTTCGAATCAAGCTGCCGCTTATTACAGAAGTCATTAAGGTTACCGTGGTGCTGTCTGTGGTGGGCTCGCTCAAGTATTTCGATCTCATATACGTGATGACCGATGGCGGGCCGAATGGCTCCAGCGAAGTGATGGCCTCCTATATGTATCGTCAGGCGTTCCGTAGCTTCGACTTTGGTTACGGCAGTGCTGTAGGGTTCTTCCTGCTCTTGATCTGTCTGCTTGTTACCTGGCTGCTTCGTAAAGCGACAGCATCCAAAGATACGATCCAGTATTCCTGACGCTAGTTCGTGTCTGAAAACTCGCTGAAGTGCATCTTTTACCGCCTTTTCGCCCCCTGCTGCGTCACTTTCTCTTGACGTGCCCCGGCACGCCTGCGGAAAATTTCCTTGCTTGGAACGAAAATTCGGCAAAATCTGCCACCTTCGGAGTTTCCAGACACGCCCTAGTGAAATGAAAGGAGGTTCATCCCGGTGAAGACGGATACGGTCGTTAGATTGCAAGCTTACCCGGGGACAGGCCGAGGTTCGGCATGGTTAAGGAGATTCGGATATATTCTGTTGTATTTCCTCTTGTCCCTGGTGGCTTTGCTGCAAATTTTACCCTTGGTATGGCTGCTGTTATTCTCGCTTAAAAATAATCAGGAAGTATTCGACATGGCGCCTTTTTCCCTTCCTGCTACTCCGCGTTGGGAAAACTATGTCAAGGTATGGACAGAGGGAAATATCAGCTTGTACTTCTTCAACAGTGTATGGATTACGGTGGTCTCGGTGGTGGTCACCGTGCTGTTCGCCAGTCTGGTGACCTTTGCCATTACACGTATGCGCTGGAAGGGTCGTTCGCTGGTGCTGGGGCTATTCATGGTGGGTCTGATGATCCCAGTACACTCCACGTTGATCCCGTTGTTCAGCTTGTTCCTGAAGCTGCATCTCACAGATCATCCTTTGTCAGTCATCTTGTCTTATATTGCCTTTAATATGCCAATTACCATTATGATTCTACTTGGATTCTACTACGCGCTTCCCCGGGAAGTGGAAGAAGCCGCAGTGATGGATGGCTGCTCCGTGCATCGGATTTTCTTTCGGATTGTGCTGCCGATGACGTCTTCGGTCATTTCCACAACGGCGATCATCAACATGATCTATAACTGGAATGAATTTATCTTTGTTAATACGTTCATCAGTTCAGATTCTTACAAGACCTTAACTGTTGGGGTACAGAACTTTATCGGTCAATATACAACGGATTGGGGAGCCATTGGTGCAACGCTGATGATTAGCATTATGCCAATCCTGATTGCTTTTCTTATCCTGAGTAATCGAATCGTGGAGGGCATTGCTGCGGGTTCAGTTAAAGGTTAAAAGGTCGAGGGCCTAAGGCCCTTCCATTACTTGCTTAAAAGCGAGTTGGGAGGGGCCTTTTTTGTCTTCTAAAACCTCTGGCAGGCGTACGGAAGCGAGCATGATGAAAACGCTGAAAATACCTATTTATGGAATTTCAAAAAACTTTCAACTATTTTCGCAAAACTACTGCATTTTCAAACCACCTGTGCTAACATACCCTAAGAATTAAAGCCCACATCGGAAAGGTGAGAAAATGACAGCAATATCCTCAACCAAAGAGTCTCTTCGTTCTGATGCCAAGGATCTGAATCTGATTCGACTGACATGGCCTATTTTCCTGGAACTCTTCTTATTTATGTTGATGGGGAGCGTGGATACGCTCATGCTCAGCTCGGTATCCGATAATGCGGTATCTGGCGTTGGAGCAGCCAATCAGATTATTTCTATCGCTATCCTTGTATTGGAAGTCATTGGACATGGTGCTGCGATTGTAGTGGCACAATATATCGGATCGAAAAAGTTAAGTGAAGCAGCACAAGTTACGGGTAATGCGATTACACTGAACCTTATTGTAGGTCTGGTCCTGAGCGGAATCTTCCTTCTGTTCGGAGGACAATTGCTAACACTTCTGAATATTCAAGGCGAAATTTATGATTTTGCCCGTTCGTATATAAATATCGTCGGTGGCGGGATCTTCCTCCAGGCACTCATTAACGCGCTGGCTGCGACGATTCGTACACATGGTTACACCAAAGAAACGATGTATGTTGCTGTATTCATGAACGTGATTCACGTTGTTGGTAACTATGCATTGATCTTTGGACACTTCGGCCTGCCGAAGCTTGGAGTGGAAGGGGCAGCGATCTCCACGGTAGGAAGCCGGTTTATCTGCCTGCTGATCTTTTTCTGGTTGTTGTATCGTGTGAGCGAGGTGCGGGTGGACTTCGAATACTACATTAAGTTGTCCAAACATTTTATTGGCAAAATTCTGCGGATTGGCATTCCGTCTGCGATGGAATCGATGGTATATCATTCCTGCCAGCTCGTGTTCACGCTGTATGTGACCTATCTGGGCGCAGAAGCCATGGCAACCAAGCAGTATGCTGGTAATATCTCCAGCTACATCTACTTGTTCAGCATGGCGATTGGTATGGGGACATCGATCATTGTAGGCCGGCTTGTGGGTGCGCGGCGCAAAGACGATGCGTACAAACGTGTTTTTGACAGTGTAAAATGGGCGCTTCTGGCAACAGTCATCATTGATGTGATCATCATTTTTTTCCGCGTGCCGCTGATGAGCATCTTTACGGATAATCCGGAAATTATCAAGCTGGGGGCTCAAGTGATTCTACTCAGTCTTTTGCTCGAAACCGGACGTACCTGCAATATTGTCATTATAGGTTCCTTGCGTGCGGCAGGGGATGCAAAGTTTCCGGTATACATGGGTCTGATCTCCATGGTCTGCATGAGTCTGCCACTGGGGTACCTTCTTATATTCCAGCTTCATCTGGGGCTTGCGGGTGTGTGGCTTGCCATTGCGGCGGATGAGTGGACCCGTGCGGTCATTATGTACTTCCGCTGGAAGAGCAGAGCCTGGGAGAAACATGAACTGGTGGAGCATGATGAAGAAGAGTCTGGTGCACAGCCAGTACCGGCTGTCTGAGGAAGAATGATGTGCTAAAAGGAGAGTCAATGACGGAAAGGATTCAAATCCGTGATTGGCTCTTTTTTGCGTTCTCGGTAGAGTCAATAGAATACAACGTAGCAAAAATGATCAAAACGGTGATGACATCATTCACGTATAGTAAGGATATGGAAGGAGGCTTTACCTCAGTTGAGCCGTTACCGTGCAATGATTCAGCAAAGTTTGTTCTATATTGAAACCCATCTGCATGAGCAGATCGGGCTGGAAGATGTGGCGTCCGAGGCGTTGTTGTCGCCGTATCACTACCACCGGGTTTTCCGTAATGAGGTTGGCATGACTGTGGTGGATTATATACGCAATCGCCGGATGAGTCTGGCGTCCACGACCCTCCGATCGACGGATGCGGGCATTTTGGACATCGCGCTGGCATGTGGCTTTGAGAGTCAGGAAGCCTTCACCCGTGCATTCCGTAAATTATATGGCATGCCACCAGGACGTTTTCGCAAATTGTTCGATCTGAAATTATTCGAAGGAAGAACCAGAGGAGGAGAATTACAGATGAATCAGACGTCAACAATTACAGGTTGGATGTTAACCGGGAGTCATCCGCAGAATTATGAGATGGGCATTGATCCTGCCGAAGTGCATCAGGGGAAAGCTTCAGGATATTTGAAGGCCGTTACGCCGATGGAGCCTAACGAGTTCGCAACGATGATGCAACAGTTCAGAGCGGACAAGTATGTAGGTAAGCGGATGAAATTATCGGGATTTGTGAAGACCGAGCATGTGGATGCGTTCTGCGGATTATGGATGCGTGTGGATAATAACGTCCATGATGTGCTTCAATTTGATAACATGCACGATCGGCCAATTACGGGTACGCAGCCATGGAATCAGTATAGTATTGTGCTCGATGTGCCGGAGGGCAGCGCGGTCATTTCATTCGGGGTTATTTTGAACGGTAAAGGAAAAGTGTGGGTCGATAGCTTCCGCTTCGAGGAGGTTGATCTGAACACACCGCTGACACATATGGAGACAGAGTACGAGATGTCAGACGAGCCGCTCAATCTGTCATTTGAGGAGTAAATGCAATATATGTGCAGATCCATTATCAAGCTGAGGCTATATGGGAATTATGATATAATGCTGGTGAGAATGGAGCTGATGCTGAGTGACGGAATTACTCGATCCACGAGTAGATTTTGTGTTCAAACGCATTTTTGGAAGTGAGCAAAACAAAGATGTTTTGTTAGCTTTTCTGAACAGCACGTTTATAGAGACCGGCGAATCTCCGCTTACGGAGATTACGGTTATTAACACGTACACGGATAAGGATAGTCCGGAGGATAAACAATCCATTCTGGATATTAAAGCGAAGACGGTAGAAGGCAAACTAATCAACATTGAAATGCAGCTGTTTAACCCGTATAACATGGAGAAAAGGACGTTGTTTTATTGGAGTGAGATGTACTTTCATCAGATAAAAAAGGGTGAAAACTATAATCTGCTCAAAAAATGCGTGACTATTAATATCCTCAATTATTCCTGTCTGGATAATGAGCGATATCACAATGTTTTTCATTTACGAGAAGATCATACAGGTATTGGTTTGACGGATGATATCGAAATACATGTAATGGAACTGACCAAACTGGATCAGTATTCTGTTCCGATGGAAAAGGGCGGACTCATAAACTGGTTATTATTCCTGAAAGGGATAGACACATCAAACTGGGAGGTGCTGGCTATGAATGAACCGATGCTGAAAAAGGCGATGGATACGCTGGAATTTCTAAGTCAGGATGCGGCCACCAGAATGGCCTATGACGCTCGGATGAAAGCACTTAGTGACGAGAAATCGATGATCGAAGGCGCACGAGCTGAAGGTGCAGCCAAAGGCAAGCTGGAAGGTAAATTGGAAGGTAAATTGGAAGGCAAGCGAGAAATGGCACGGGAACTGCTCGCACTGGGTGTCGATATGTCTGCAATCGTGAAGGCCTCAGGTCTCCCCGAAGAAGAGATCAGAAAGCTGCTTTCTGATCCGTAACATGATTTGAATAAAATAGTATACTCAGGGCCGATCCAATTACGGATTGGCTCTTTTTGTTGCCTTTGGGGTATAAAGAATATAGAGCAAAGTCCAAGCGGAGAGGAAGCTGCCTTCTGCTGGAAAGAACAAAGTCCTCATGGCGAAATGGTATAGACCTTGTTAACATAGACCGATATAAACCAACTCATGACATAGATAAAGAGGATGAATCCCATGAATAAAAAAGTGCTGGTGGTTGATGACGAATCAAGTATCGTCAGTGCCATTGCTTACGCGCTGCGGCGCGAAGGATATGAAGTAGAGACTGCAAGTGACGGCGAAGAGGCCTTGGTCAAGGTCGCATCGTTTCACCCACAGGTGATGATTCTGGACGTGATGATGCCAAGGCTTGATGGATACGGCGTATGCCGCAGGCTGGAGGACCGCGAGGATATCGGCATTATTTTGCTGACTGTCAAAAATGATATCGTAGACAAGATCGTTGGCTTGGAAATGGGCGCCGATGATTACATGACCAAACCATTCGAGATCCGTGAACTGCTGGCAAGGGTGAAAGCACTCATGCGCCGTGTTGAGAAAAGCAGTCCACCACCTGACGATTCGAAGAATCAGGCCATCGTGAATGGCACACTGCGTATTCATGTTGCTCACCGCACGGTGACCGTGAATGAGGAAAAGCTGGATCTGACACCAAAAGAGTTCGATCTGCTGACCATTCTCATGTCCAATCCTGAGCGGGTGTACACACGAGACGATCTGCTGGATCAGGTCTGGGGCATGGAATATACAGGTGGCACACGGACCGTGGACATTCACATTCAGCGTTTGCGCAAAAAAATCGGAGATACGGATCAGCAAAAATTGCAGACCGTATACGGGATTGGCTACAAAGCATCTGCCCCTGATACAGGCGGGCCCATATGAGAGTCAGCATCAAGCTGAAGTTCAGTGTTTTTCTGGCAGCCTTGCTTATCCTGACCGTGGTGGTGCTCAGTTCACTGGTCCTGCGCGGTATTGAACGCAATCAGCAGTCACAGATAGAAGGTATTTTATCACAGCAGACACGGCTGGTGAATCTGAATGTGAGACAGTCCTACTATACGGAGTCCGTTCATCTCGATCAGGACGTTTTTTTACAGCGAAATGGCCGCAGGCTGGCACAGGAACTGGCCAACTCTACCGGATTGCCAATAGCACTCTATAACATGACAGGCCAGCAGGTGGGAGCATCCTTCGCCTCCAGCGAGAGTGAACTCGTTCAGGAAACGTTAGACTATGCACTGCAAAATAAAATTGCCTATCATGAACAAGGGGACACCCTGCTCTACGCTGCACCATTGGACGGCCCGGATGGGCAGATGGGAGCAGTGTGGATACAATATCCTGTCCAGAGCTACCATGAATTCTATACTCGCATCCTTCAACTGTTCACATGGGCAGGGATTGCGGTTGTTGCGCTGAGCTTCATATTAGGTTATCTGTTCTACAATCGGTTTGCCGTTGCGATTGCCCGGCTGAAGAAGTCCGCAGATTCCATTCGCGAAGGGAATTACATTACGGAGTCTCCTGTAAGGAGTAAGGATGAATTGGGAGAGCTGGGGCAGGGCATTTATTATATGAGTACATCCATTCAGCAAAATATCACAGCCATGCATGCGGAGCAGCAGAAGTTACAACTGGCGATTGAGAAACTTCAGGCGCTGGAACAGCAGCAGAAACAATACATCGGTAACATCAGCCATGAGTTCAAGACACCGCTAACATCGATCAAAGCTTATGTGGAGCTGCTCGACATGTATAAAGATGATCCGCAACTGCTTGATGATGCCACAAGTAACATTGGCAAAGAAACGGAGCGGCTGTACGAGATGGTAGAAAAAGTACTGCATTTATCTGCCTTGGAGAAGTATGACTTCGAGAACCAGGCCGAAGATGTAGAGGTCAGCGCTCTACTGAAGGATGCCTGTGGCCGGATGCGTGGGAAAGCGGAGAAGTTTGCGCTGAACATGGAACTGGATCTTGAACCGGCGGTGATCCGCAGCGATCGGGAGAGTCTTATGCATATTTTCATCAACATGCTGGATAATGCCATCAAATATAACGTTCCGGATGGTGTGATCCGGGTGGAGAACGAACTGCGGATGCAGAAGCGTCAAGCGGTCATTCGCATCTACAACTCGGGTACGCCGATTCCGGAAGAGGCGCGGGAGAAGATTTTTGAACCCTTTTACACTGTGAACAAAGACAGAGCCAGAACAACGGGCGGAACCGGACTCGGACTATCTCTCGTGAAGCAGTTTGTTGAAAAACAGGGCGGTACAATCACCTTACTTCCAAGCAGTACGGGCGATTCGCAGAATGGAGAAGGTGTGACCTTCCAACTCGTATTTCCTTTGGCTGATTCAAGTTAACAAGTTCGAAACAAGTCTGAATAACTTTGGAAGTATGCGATGTGTATGCTTGGTCTATAGCAAGAGAAACCAGGGGGGACCATCATGAATTGGAAACAAGCAGCTTGGGGCACGTTCGGAGCCATTGCCCTGTTAACGATAGCAGCATGCGGGGGAACAACAGACCCGGGGGGCAACACACAAGGTGGGAAAACGGGCACCGATATTACAGTCAAAGATAATACCAACACGTCCGTGTACCAGAGCTTCAAGCTGGAGAAAATCGATAAACTTCCGAATATGCGCGGGATCGCATGGCTAAGTGACGACTGGATTGTATCCGACAAGGAGAACAAGTCCTTGAAACCCGTCACGGTTGAAGGTCAGGAAAGATACCCGCATAACTTATATATGTATGATCTGACGAAAGGCACAGACACACCACTCAAGGAAAGTGAAGCCAGCCTGGGTGCACCGCTGGTGTCACCGGATGGTCAGTACCTGTTCTACCGGGAGCCGGAGGAAAATACGGGCAAAGGCTACTTTCTGAACCTGCATAACGGGGAGACAACCCCTGCTGGTAAGGAGGATGGATTCATACAAGAGGGCGCATGGCTGGATAATGAACATGTTGTTTTCCCCAATATGAAAGGTGATCTGATCTCGGCAAGTGTGGATGGCACAACGAAGGTACTGGTGGAGACAGGCAATTTCAATGTGCGGAGTATCGAGGTGTCAGGCAATATGCTCTATTATATTACGGGTGAAGACGGCCAGCTGAATGCATACGATGCGAAGACGGGTGACGTGAAACAGGTGCTGAAAAGTGTGGAGTGGGTCATCCCTTCTAATGATGGAACAAGGCTTGCGATTGTGAAAAGAACAGCGGATACCAAACGGGCGCTGGTGCTCACCGATCTGGAAGGCAATGAGAAGGCTACGCTCGCCAGAGGCACACAGATTTTCGGCACAAGCTGGTCGGGTGATGATTCCAAGATTGCGTATACGATCAATTCCGAGAATGATAATGAGAAAGGGCTGTTTGTCTCTAACACGGAGTCGGCAGAACAGTTCCAGATCTCGGCGGATATGGACAACGCGTCTGACCCACTCGCCTGGAGCCCGGAAGGCAATAAGATCCTGTTATCGCAGGCGGTATTAGAAAACGAATCGTATCACTTTGTAACCTCAGTCATTACGATCTCGGAGTAGGATGATTGTTGCAGACAGATATGTTCCATATCTTTCATCCCTTTCTATACATTTATATTGACTAAGCTATTCCGCTTCCGATAAACTAGAATGCAGGAATAAAGGTCGAATGTCAGGCAGCAGTTCGAGACGATGTTTCGGGCGGCTGTTTATTTTCTTTTTAACAGTAAGGGTGCAACGTAGTCGTCTTGCCGGATGATCCGGCTAATAACAACATGGAATAGGAACAGGTGATATACATGTGTAACAGCGCGTACCGCGTGCTTTTATATTATAAGTTCGTGAAGATTGAAGACCCCGAGACGTTTACACAAGAGCATCTGCAATACTGCAAGGACCTGGGTGTGAAAGGCCGTATTCTAATCGCATCCGAAGGTATTAACGGTACGGTATCCGGAACGCCTGAACAGACGGAACAGTATATGAAAGACATGCATGCAAACCCGCTGTTCAGCGATATGGTGTTCAAGATTGATGATGTGGAAGAGCATGCGTTCAAAAAAATCTTTGTTCGTCACAAAGCAGAGCTGGTAACGTTCCGCGTGGACGAAGATCTTGATCCAAATGTGATTAGCGGCAAACGCCTTTCACCGAAGGAGTTCCATGAACATCTGCAACGTGATGACGTCATCGTTATTGATGGTCGCAATGATTATGAATACGAAATTGGTCACTTCCGCGGGGCCATCCGTCCAGATGTTGAGTCGTTCCGTGAGTTTCCGGAGTGGATTCGGGAGAACCTGGGTGACATGAAGGACAAAACGATCATTACGTACTGCACTGGCGGCATTCGCTGCGAGAAGCTGACCGGGTTCATGATCAATGAAGGCTTCCAGGACGTGGCTCAACTGGACGGCGGTATTGTCACGTACGGTAAAGACCCTGAAGTACAAGGCCATCTGTTCGATGGCAAGTGTTACGTGTTTGACGAGCGGATCTCTGTACCGATTAACCGGACAGAAGAGGATATTGTCATTGCCAGCTGTTATCACTGTGGAACGACACATGACCGATATATTAATTGTCCAACCTGCAACCTGCAGCATGTAAGTTGTGAGGATTGCGAAGAGACGCATAACCGCTTTTGCTCGGATGCCTGCCGGGAGGCAGCACCGGTACACGCATAAGCAGGAGAGCAGGTGCTGATCGTGAAGCGCGAAGAGGAACGAACGACGCGTGAACGGATTTTGTTCATGCTGAAGCAGCAAGGTACATTGACCGCGAGGGAAATGACAGCTGATCTGGGTCTGACCGGCATGGCCATTCGCCGTCATCTGACGGCGCTGGAGCAGGACGGCTGGATCGAGGTTCGGGAGGCCAGGGCTACGGCCGGACGTCCGTCCTCGGTGTACCAACTGACGGTACGCGGGGACAGCTTTTTCCCAAAATCATATTCGTCCCTTACGCTGGAACTGCTTGAAGAATTGTCTGACTCAGCCGGGAGCGGTGTGGTGGACGCATTGTTCGAGAGTCGCCGGGACAAGCTGCTTCGTAGCGGATTGCCACAGATGGAGGGCCAGGATCTGGCCGGACGGGTGGAGGAACTCGCGCGAATTCAGAATGCCAACGGATATATGGCGGATGCGTCCAGAGATGCAGATGGAACCTACGTCATTACGGAAATGAACTGCCCGATTGTGCAAGTCGCGAGTGTCTACAAGCAGGCTTGCCGCTGTGAACTCGAACTGTTTCGCTCGCTGCTTCAAGCCGAGGTGGAGCGTACTGAATGTTATGCCGATGGCGGCAAAAGGTGCAAATATGAGATTCGCGAAGCGTCGGGGAATTAACTGGTTTATACAAAAGAGATTGTTTCGATTTGTCGAAATAGTCTCTTTTTTTGAATAAAAATGACGTAAACACGTTATTTTATAGTAAGATGCGTGATATAATTTGAAATAACATCCAGATGTTTTATACATAACTCAATATTAGATGGGAGGCGTTAATGATGCACGAACCCGAACCGGCTTTGAAAAAGGCCATGAATCTATTGAAGGAACTGAGCGAGGATGAAGAGTTCCGTCAACAATATGAAGCACGTCAAAAGTTTTTACGGGATCAAGTATCCATGATGGAAGGCGCACGAGAAGAGGGTCTCAAAAAAGGCATGGAGGAAGGAATTCAAAAAGGAATCGAAGAAGGGATCAAAGAGGGTGAAGCTGAGAGCAAGCGGAAAATCGCAATGAATATGCTCAATTTAGGTCTTGATCGAGAGACCATTGTCAAAGCGACGAGACTAACCTCTGCTGAAGTGAAAGCAATCCAGCAAGAAAAATAAGCTATATATACTAGGCAACTCGCATAACTTGCGGGTTGCTTTTTTGCCGTTATGTAATGTTTCCTATCACATCATACGATGAAACTAAATTGGAAGCGGTTCAACCATTGACGGATATCGGGAGGCCCCTTAATATTAGGGGAACAATAAAACACCAACACGGGTCATGGACTTCAGTCGCATGAGAAAAGTCTATATTTGTCTGCTTTTGTCGATCAAAGCAACAATGCGTTGAAGCGTTCGTTTTGTCCCGCCCTATCGTGTCAATGGAATCTCGATAAGGGTAACCACATTTTATAAGATGGAGAGGGGTTCTCACACATGAAAAAGAAATTTTGGATGTCACTGATGATGGTTGCTTCAATGATCGTTGCAGCAGGTTGCGGAAATAACAGCGGTACAGGCTCGGAATCCGAAGGATCAGGGACTACAACAGGTGGAGGCAGCGAGGAAAAATCATATCAGATTGCTATCTCCCAGATTGTTGAACATCCATCTTTGGATGCTACACGTGAAGGATTCATCGCAGCCCTGAAGGAAGCAGGCATTGAAGAGAACAAAAACCTCAAAATTGATTACAATAACGCGCAAGGTGATTCGACGAACAACCTGTCCATTGCACAGAAAATCTCGGGTGATTCCAAAAATGATCTCGTACTCGGCATCGCAACACCATCTGCGCTGGCGCTGGCTCAACAAGTGAAGGACAAGCCATTGTTGTTCGCAGCGGTGACAGACCCACTGGGTGCCAAACTGGTGAGCGATATGGACAAGCCGGGCGGCAATGTTACAGGTGCATCGGATACGAATCCGGAGGCTATTGTACAATTGGCTGACTTTATCGCTAAAAATCTGCCGGATGTGAAAACGGTGGGCTTGGTCATTAACGAAGGTGAACCAAATGCGGTGGTTATGGCAGATAACGCAGAAAAAGCGCTGGCAACACATAATATCAAGCTGGTGAAAGCACCAGTTACGAATACATCTGAAGTAAAACAGGCAACGGATTCCCTCGTTGGCAAAGTAGACGCTTTCTACATTACGCTTGATAACTCTGTCGTGAGTGCGGTTGATACGATCATCCAAACGGCGAACAGCAACAAAATTCCGTTCTTCTCCAGTGATCGGGATACCGTAGAAAAAGGAGCTTTCGCAACGGTTGGCTTCAAATATTATGACCACGGATATCAGGTTGGAGAGATGGCTGCGGACATTCTGAAAAATGGTACGAATCCTGGTGATATGAAAGTCACCGTTCCGGACAAACTGGATCTGATCCTGAACCTGAAAGCGGCTGAAGCCCAGGGCATTACGGTTACGGATGAGATGAAAGCGGAAGTAAAAGACCAGGAAAACAACATTATTCAATGAGTTATGAGATTGATTCAATAATCTGACCGGAGTGTAATCCGGCAGAATGGATGCGAGGCG
The DNA here is from genome assembly GCF_018614975.1 of Paenibacillus polymyxa. GTDB lineage: Bacteria > Bacillota > Bacilli > Paenibacillales > Paenibacillaceae > Paenibacillus > Paenibacillus polymyxa_E. Next base: position 49,390 of record NZ_JAGGNR010000039.1, read on the forward strand.
AACATGCAACGGGTTCGCCTCATTCTTTTCGATAGACAGGGAGGAAGTAGCGTGAATATAAGCTGGAATTCAATTGAAGGGGCGATCGAGCTAGGACTGTTATATGCCCTGATGGCACTAGGCGTGTATATTACGTTCCGCATACTCGATTTTCCTGACCTTACCGTAGACGGAAGTTTTACAACAGGAGGCGCAATCGCGGCGGTTATGATCTCCAATGACTTCTCTCCTTGGCTCGCTTGTTTGGCGGCAATGGCTGGAGGCATAGTGGCTGGGGCATGTACAGGTCTGCTGCATACCAAAGGCAAAATTAACGGATTGTTATCCGGTATTTTGATGATGATCGCCCTGTACTCTATAAATATGCGTATTTTAGGCGGGGCACCGAATAAATCTATTATGGGCATGGATAATCCATTCTCGGGTGAACATGTTATGGTGCTCATTATCATCGTTGTGCTGGTGTTTAAAATCATGCTCGATCTGTTCATGAAAACAGATATTGGACTTGCGCTTCGCGCAACAGGTGATAACAAACGTATGATCCGCAGCTTTGGGGCAAATACGGATGTGACAACCATTGTTGGTGTCAGTCTATCCAATGGACTGGTTGCCCTGTCTGGTGCATTTATTGCACAGCAAGCGGGCTTTGCGGACATCACGATGGGCATCGGTATGATTGTTATTGGACTGGCTTCGGTGATTATCGGTGAAGCTATTCTCGGAGCAAGAACGGTATTCTGGGCCACACTAGCGGCTGTTGTTGGTTCAATTATTTACCGGATCGTCGTTGCATTAGCACTGGAAGTCGACTGGTTCAACACGTCCGATCTCAAGCTGATCACCGCTGTCATTGTTATTATTGCTCTGGTGTTCCCTTCCTTGCGGCGCTCCATGAAGCAGCGAAATCTGGCTCGCAAACGAACCGAAGAGTTGATGCGGTCAGCGGGTCAACAGATGAAGGGAGGTATGTGATCATGCTGGAGATTACACAAGTCACCAAGCTGTTCAACCCAGGCACGACGGATGAGAAGACCGCACTGGTTGGTGTGAACCTGACGATGAATCAAGGAGACTTTGTGACGGTGATTGGCAGTAACGGAGCCGGAAAATCCACGCTGATGAACATTATCTCGGGTGTGATGAAGCCAGATATGGGTGATGTATTGATCAATGACCGCTCCATTAAAAATCTGCCGGAGCATAAACGAAGCAGCTGGATTGGCCGGGTGTTTCAGGACCCGATGGCAGGAACAGCACCACATATGTCCATTGAAGAAAATATGGCGATGGCATACAAACGTGGCAAAGGACGCGGCCTGGGGTTCGGAGTTACCCGTGCCAGACGTGAGATTTTCAACACGCAACTGGAGAAGCTGGGAATCGGACTGGAAAAGCGACTTAACGCGAAAATCGGTCTGTTGTCTGGCGGGGAGCGGCAGGCACTCAGTCTGTTGATGGCTACGTTTACCCAGCCGCAGATTTTGTTATTGGATGAGCATACGGCAGCCCTTGACCCTTCACGTGCCGAACTGATCACGGAACTGACGGAGACACTTGTGCGTGAGATGAGACTGACTACATTGATGGTGACGCACAATATGGAGCAGGCCATTCGTCTGGGTAACCGTCTGATCATGATGGACAAAGGCCGAATTATTCTGGATGTCAGCGAAGAGCGTAAACGTACGTTGACTGTACCTGAGTTGCTTGGTGAATTCGAACGGATTAGCGGCAAAAAAATGGCAGATGATCGTGTCGTGCTGGGTTAAGAGACAAGGGAATACTTGTTGGAAGAAAAGATATACGTAGCTTGATCTACAATCTAAGCCAGCTATAAGATAGACGATAAAAACCTTTTGCGTTCTCGCAAAGGGTTTCTGTGGTATGTTGAACACGTTGAAGAAAATGGAATGAATCTATACGATTTCGGATTAGCGCATTATACATCGTAGGAGGAACCAGGCATGTCTTTGCAATTAGATGAAGGTACATATACGGTCACGCGGCGAACGGAATCCATTCGTCTACTTGCCAAGGAATTTGCACTGCTGCATTTTTTGTATGAAAACAAGGATAAAGCCTTCACTCGCAGTCAATTGCTGGATCGGGTATGGCCGCTTGAATATCCGGTTGAACGTACCGTAGACGATCATATCTATCGCCTACGCAAGAAGCTGAAACGCTGGGATGAGATCCGTCTGGATACAGTACGGGGCTACGGATATCGACTTGCTGTGCAAGAGAACAAGTCCGCTCTACCCGCTAGCCCCTCTGCTCAGGACCCAGAAATGCAGGAAGTCATTCACGGATTACTTCGTAAATATCACTTGTTTGGGCAGGGAAATGCCATACAGACCCTGGTTCAACAGCAGGAAGCGCTTGGCATTCAGATTGTCCCGTATTATCAGTTGTATATCCATTTTATACAGGGAGATCTGGAGTGGCTGATTACAACCAAAGAAATTGCTTTTGAAGAACGCTTATACTGGTTATTGATTTTTGTCCATTCGCTAATTGAACCATCAGAAAGCTTACCTTTGTATGAGCAGGCATTGAGTTCAGCTGCATTGTCTGCCGATCAGCTTCGCGAACTCCGCATTCTGAACATCATTGAAGTCTATGTAGAGGTGGGCCAATATCAACGGGCCAAAGCACAACTGGAGGAAACGTATCGTGTAATAGAGACTGACGAACTCAAGAATTTCAGAATGCCTGTAGCACTTGCAGCGTTGTATGTGGAACTGTGGGGTGGCAGCGGGGAAGCTGTTGAGACTCAGATGACAGTCCTGCGAGCGGGATTGAAGGATGCCCCGTATCTGCGGGAGATCGGACGTTTTCAGGTGATGGAAGGACTATGGTTACTTCGGCAGGGACGGATTCGTGAGGCAGAGTTAAGAATGGATGATGGCCTGGACGTATTGAAGATGTCGCTGAACGCACCGCTATATCTGAATGCTGCATATCAGATCCTTCAGTTCATGGGTCATCATCGAATTGAAGGCAGAATTTGGAGTAAGTATCGTCAAGTGTATGCAGAGATCGGCAAAAGTTACGGTGTTCCCTTATATGGACAACAAATTTTAGATGAAATACGTAACTTTTTATCTCCAACCTCCCCATCCTCTGATCTTCCTCTGATATAACTCCTTTATGATTACAGCCAAGGAACATATAGGCCACAAGCGGCTGTAATCAAGGGAGGAAGTACATGTATGACCGTCATTTCAAATGAATCCACATCCAATGAACCCACCGAATCACCCACCTCATCTGCACAATCTTCCAAAAGCTTATGGACTAACCTCCGGTTTGTCCGCATATTTATCGCATACTCTCTGGCTACATTTGGAGATTGGTTCGATGCACTTGCCATCCAGGTAATGGTGGCTTACCGCTGGGGCGCCGATCCGCTGATCATTGCCCTTATTCCTGTATGTATGGCTGTCCCAGGTATACTGCTGGGCTCCGTTGCTGGTGCCCTGGCTGATCGACTGCACAAAGTGAAAATCATGATGCTGTGTGATGTAATCACCGTGGGATTAACCGTTGCTATTTTATTCGCACCAAGCCCGATAGGGTTGCTTCCACTTCTTGCCCTGCGGGCCATGATGGGAGTTTTTCACGTTCCAGCCCAGCAGGCGTTAACCCGCCAGGTGGTGGCAGAGGAACATCTGTTTCAGGCGTCATCCCTAAACGGTTTTGTGAGCCAGTGTTCGAAAGTGGCGGGACCACTGCTGGGTGCAGTCATTTTGGCCTTCTTTTCACCTCAAATCTGTATAGTCATTAATGCCTTTACCCGCCTGTTGTCAGGTGCGGTATTATGGCCCTTGCGGCGTTTGGTGGAGAAGTCGGAGTCCGTTGAATCAGACGGAAGTGCTGCTAGTGAACAGGATGGATCGGAATCGTTGTTCTCCCAGTGGAAGCAAGGCTGGCGTTTTATACAGAGCAGTCGCACCGTGCTGAGTACGATTTTGTTCGGCTGTTTTGGACTCATGGCCATTCTTATGATTGATTATCAGTTTACGACCCTGTTTCGGGAGATCAAGCCAGGTAATGAATCACTGCTCGGTTGGTTGGGATCGTCGGCAGGAGCAGGGGCAGTCATCATCATTTTGTTGTTAAATCGCTTACCGAGAATTGGGTATGGGTGGGGACTGGGTGGAGGATATCTGTTCGTGGGTGCCGGAATTGCTGCGCTGGGGTGGATCGGCCCACAAACACCCGAAATTTGGGTCATGATCTGGGGCCTCTGCATTGGGCTGGGTAATGGGCTCTTTATGGTAACACTGAATTATTTGCTGCAAAAGGAAACCCCTCCTGCCTATGTAGGGCGCGTCTTTGGCATTCAAAATTCACTGTCCAGTGTTGTACTGGTTGTAGCTCCACTTGCAGGTGGAGCGCTCATTCGAGTTGCAGGGCCGAGCCCCACCTTTCAATATATCGGTCTCGCTACGCTGGTGATTGGTCTTGCAGGCATACTGCTGCAACGCATTTTGTGGGAGGGGAAGCAGCCTCTCATATCGGAAGCAAAAGAGACTATTCCGCAGGAATCGATCTGAGAGCCATTAATACATCTGCAAACCAACAAATAGCCGCTTCCGGTATTCATCCGAAGGCGGCTGTTTGCACATTGCATTGTTCAGCGTCCCATTCGCGGTCATACTCAAGGAACCACTGAAAGAAGGCAGCTGGTTGAGCGCAACCGTGATTCCGCCGGAGAGTGGTGATACGTATAGGGTTTTCCCGCACCCTGCTGGATTCGCCAATTGTACTGTGGCGCTAACCGTTCCTCCTAACAATCCCAGTGTGTGGAGTTGGTGAAGCTTGCATCGTTCTCCGGTGGGCAACAATGCCAGGAGAGGTGTATGTGTTGGTATTCGACGTTGCCAATAGCTCGATCCCTCATTCCTTCGTTCCTTATTCTATACTCAAATCAATCATTCTCAACCTTTGCATATCACCGCTCGAAAACAGCGGATCGGCGTGCCGTACATGTCAGACCAGATAGCATCGTCCGGCTCTTCCACATTCAGCTTATCTTCAATAGTTAATCCGGTGACAGCCATGATTGTCTCCAGCAGATCAGGGCGCATCTCGGGCACATCAAAGGTAGCGATTAACTGTCCGTTTGGCTTCAGCACCCGGGCGAATTCACGAAACGCCCGCAGCATCGTGCCCGTATCCAGATGCTCCAGTACAGAGATACAGAACACCCGATCAAACTTACCCGACTCGTACGGAAGCTGGGCCAGATTAGCCTTGGCACGGTGCAATCGGACGAGAGTTGATTCCGGCAGATCCTGAGCGGCTTGCTCGCCAAAATCAGAAACAATATCCAGCCGGATCGCCTCTTCAGACAAAATACGTTCATCCCAGTCACAGGCGTGAACCTCGCGGCAGTGTTCGGCAAGCCAGAATTTGAATGGATGGGAGATGCCGCAGGCTGCATCAAGGACGACGTCGCCTGGACGTGCAAATTGCCGGGCCCATTCGTATTCATAAGGACGGCTCCACCATGCCGGATGCAGGGGGAAGACCAATGTATCCGTTTTAGGGTCACTTTGCCTAATGTATCTTGATTCCATGAATTCCGTTGCCTTGGGCGTATCCATCATCCCCGAATTCCCTCCTTCAATCCTGTCTCTGTCAAAAAAGATTCCAACACCGTGCTCCACCGGCTTTTTCGATTTCCGATGAATCCAAATGAAAATCTACCGTTCCTTTCCACTCTCGTTCTTGATCGTTATCTGTATCCCCACCTCCATCCGCACCTCCATCTCCGTTAGCCTTACCACTGTTCGCTCCAGCACCACTCGTTCCATCCTTGCCTTCTACAGCTTGCATCCCTGATATAACTGCACCAACATTTTCTTCATGACTCACCAGATCATTCTTCCATGCGACAAGCCATTCGTCTTCCTGTTCTTGCTCGAAGGTCCGCGTTGGCGGGGCTGGTGTGAAATAGGACAGCTGATGAACCACGGGAATATGCCCGAGTCCACGGATGACACTGCACAGATCCAGAATATATCGCTCCAGTCCACCACCAAATACACGACCGAATTCCCGGTTGTACCCGTCGGTGAAACTATGCGTCAGAATACTCACCACGCCCATCTCACGGTCCCTCCTTCCAGGGAATCAGCCGAGGTTCCGGATCGAGAATAGACTCGTAATGTGCAAGATTGCCCCACTCACCGCTAGGATCAATGCGCTTATAACGCAAATATTTACGAACCCGGTCCTCCAGACTGCCTGCCCAGCCGAGATGCTGAACCTTCAGTTCCGTGCTGACTCCAGGCAATACGTTGCAGGACAAGGGAAGACGGGGAACATGATGATTCTGTTGTGGATAAAAATAAGGATATCCAGGCATATACCGTACAAGTGAAGCGGTATGCCGTTTGTGCAGACACCAGAGATCATCTTCCCGGTAGTGGGTCCGGCCGCCCCACATATCGTAGAAACGGAATGCAAACCAGTCTGCATACTCCTGATTAATCAGCGTGCGTATGGCTTTTTTGGCCTCTGAGCTGTACAGCTCATCCGCATCAACCGAGAGCAACCAGTCGGGATGTGTTCCCGCCGCCGCTTGCCATAAGGTGTTGCGAAGTCGCCATTCCTCGGCGAACAGCGGTTTCTCCAATACCTCCAGACGGACCACCTTCGGATAGGCTTTGCATAGATCCGGGGTTCCGTCTGTGCTGGCATCGTCCACAATCACGATCTCATCCACGAACTCACTCAGATCATGCAATACTTCTTCAAGGTATCTGCCACGTTCATTGCGAACCTGGAGCATGGCGGTCAGCTTGTTGCCTTTGCTTTTGCGAACCCGACGAATGGAGAAGGGCTCTTTGATTACACTTGTTTCCTCTTGTGTTATAGCAGCATTCTGTTCTTCCTGACCTTGTGAATCACCCCAGTGACGCACTTGGCTTCGGATGTCCTGCGTTGGTTGTGCATGATCCGGGGTGTGATCGCCATTTCCCAATGCGTCTGTATATGTTCGATCCACTGTTTCCGTTGGCGTGTATGTGGTTTCGGTTCGGATATCCCTGTGCACCATTGGCCCATTCAACTGTTGGCTACGCTTCTTCGGGTCCAGCATCATGGCACCTCCCCTCGCAGTGCCAGCGCACTTACGGACAATTGCTGATAATCCGGGCGACTGGGCTGTACTGTCCTCAATCGGGTTGGATTCGGGATCTACACTTCGTAATGGTGCAGGCTTTTCCATGAAAAGTTCACCTCCCCTTAACTGTAATATGGCGCGTCATTCGCTCTGCATGTACTTCATGCTTTCACTTCATATGTAAAGCCCTCACGGTACTTCGCATGATATGCCTGAGACTAACATATGGGCATTCCGTCCCAAACATGAGTGTCTTCCACGAATAGATGCAGTTGGCAAGCTGTGATAGTAGGCTGAATTTTATCTTTTGTGTGACCAGGATCACTTTTTTTTGCTCTAGAGACGAAGATTGTGATAATTCTCACATGTATAAAATAGGTAATCTGGCACAATACGTTCATCAACGTATTTGGCGGACAGACAGCGAAGGTGCAACTTCAATGCCAGATACGCATACTGCGAAGTGAACAGAAAGAAGGGGTAACGGTATGGATCCGATTATGTTATCGCGTATCCAATATGCACTTACAACGATTTTCCATTTCTTTTTTGTCCCGCTATCCATCGGTCTTGTACTGTTGGTTGCAATCATGGAGACGTTGTACGTTGTTAAGGGTAAGGAAATCTACAAAACGATGGCGAAGTTCTGGGGCAAGCTGTTCCTGATTAACTTTGCCGTCGGGGTTGTCACAGGTATTCTGCAAGAGTTCCAGTTCGGCATGAACTGGTCTGAGTACTCTCGGTTTGTGGGAGACGTGTTCGGTGCGCCACTGGCTGTTGAAGCATTACTCGCGTTTTTTATGGAGTCTACATTTATTGGGTTGTGGATATTCGGATGGGATCGTTTGTCCAAAAAAGTGCATCTGGCCTGCATCTGGCTGGTGTTTGTCGGCACATTCCTGTCCGCGCTGTGGATTCTGGCAGCCAATTCGTTTATGCAGCATCCTGTCGGGTTTGAGATTAACAACGGCCGAGCCGAGATGAATGATTTCTTTGCACTCATCACGAATGGTCAGCTTCTCGTCGAGTTTCCACATACGATTTTTGGGGCATTGATGACAGGGGCTTTCGTCGTAACCGGGATCAGTGCCTACAAATTGATGAAAAAGCAGGATGTGGAGATCTTCCGCAAATCGTTTAATATCGCGATCATTATCGCTCTTGTTTCCTCATTCGGCGTCGCTTTCTCCGGGCACTTCCAGGCGCAATATCTGGTGGAGACACAGCCGATGAAGATGGCAGCCAGTGAAGGCACATGGACAACGACAGAAGATCCGGCACCATGGACGGTGGTCGCTTTTATCGATCCGGATAAACAGGAGAGTACGGGTGAGATCAAAATACCTGGATTGCTCAGTTATCTGTCCTACAGCAAGTTCTCCGGTAGTGTCAAAGGCATGAAGGAACTGAATGCTGAGTATCAGCAGACGTATGGACCAGGGGACTACATCCCGCCGGTACGGACAACGTTCTGGAGTTTCCGGATTATGATCGCAGCGGGTGGTTTGATGATTGTGCTGGCAATGTACGGTACGTTCCTGGCCATGCGCAAGAAGCTGGAGGTCGCTGGAAAGTGGTTTATGCGTCTGATGGTATTTGCCATATCCTTGCCGTTTATCGCCAATACCTCAGGTTGGATCATGACCGAGGTTGGAAGACAGCCATGGACGGTATTTGGCTATATGACCACCGAGGCCGGGGTCTCACCGAACGTATCCGCAGGAATGATCCTGTTCTCCACGATTGCGTTCACAGCTGCGTATACCGTGCTTGGTATCGTGATGGTATACCTGTTCGTACGTGAGATCAAGGCAGGACCATTTGCGGTTGATAAGCCGGAAGATCACGATGAATCGGCCGATCCGTTCGGCGTGGATGGAGGTTATTCCGTTGTCACTAAGTGAGTTGTGGTTTTTGCTGATTGCCGTATTGTTTGTTGGCTTCTTCTTTTTGGAAGGTTTTGATTTTGGTGTGGGGATGTCTACAGGCATTATTGCCAAAACGGACCGCGAACGCCGAACCCTGATTAACTCGATTGGTCCGTTCTGGGATGGTAATGAAGTATGGCTGATTACGGCGGGGGGAGCGATGTTTGCTGCCTTCCCGCACTGGTATGCCACGTTGTTCAGCGGTTTTTACCTGCCACTTGTAGTGGTGTTACTCGCCTTGATTGGCCGCGGAGTTGCTTTCGAATTCCGCAGTAAAATGAAGCAGCAGCGCTGGCGCAAAACATGGGACATCATCATTGTTGTCTCCAGTGCGCTCTTGCCGTTCCTGTTCGGCGTAGTCTTTGCCACGTTGATGAAGGGTCTGCCCATTGATGGGGAGATGCAGTTGCGTGCAGGATTCCTCGATATTGTTAATCCGTACACCGTGATTGGTGGCTTGAGCGTAACCCTGCTGTGTCTGGTTCATGGATTGCTGTTTGCATCACTACGAACAGTAGGTGATCTCAGAGAGCGTGCCTTGAAGACAGCGCAAAAATTGATGCTGCCGCTGGCTGCACTACTCGCTGTTTACGCGTTAATGACGTATTTCATGACGGATGTGTTCGCCGTACGCGGCTGGGCTCTTTGGATCATGGTTGTACTTGGCGCAGTCTCGCTTGCACTTGCGGCCTACTTTGTTCGTCAGAAGCGGGAAGGTTGGGCTTTTGGTATGACAGGGGCAGTGATTGCAATTGCCTTTGCCTCGGTCTTTATCGGACTGTTCCCAAGAGTAATGGTGAGTTCCTTTGGAGCGGCATATGACCTGACCGTATACAACGCTGCATCCGGCGCTTATTCATTGAAAGTAATGACCATTGTAGCTTGCACACTGCTGCCGTTTGTCCTCGGTTATCAGATCTGGAGTTATTATATCTTCCGCAAACGTCTGAACGAGCAGCACCATCTGGAGTACTGATATGGGACGGGGGCTGCTGAAGCTGTCGGGCATCCGGCCGGTACTCGCGCTGGCCTCAGCGCTGGTGCTGCTACAGGCGATGACGATCATTATGCAAGCCAAATGGCTGGCACAGGCCATCACGGCATTGTTTGAAGGTTCATCCGTAACGGAGCAGTACCCGGTACTGCTGCTACTGGCTGCTTTTGCCGCCCGCTACGCCTTAACCTTCTGGTTACAACTCGTGACATCACGATATGCGGACAGGACAGGGACTGATCTGCGTAGACAGATGGTGGAGCAGTGGTTCAGACTTGGGCCGCGTTATGCCAAGACGGAGGGCACAGGACATCTGGTTACACTGGCACGTGAGGGAACAGCTCAATACAAGACGTATCTCGAACTATTCATTCCTCGCATGCTGGGCATAGGATTCACACCCATCGTCATTCTGCTGTATGTGTTCAAGCTGGATCTGATGTCCGGGGTTATTCTGATGCTGACACTCCCAATCCTGATCGTGTTCATGATTCTGATTGGTTTGGCTGCGCAGCGCAAGATAGACGGACAATTCAGATCCTACAAAGCGCTCGCTAACCATTTTGTTGATACCTTGCGTGGGCTGGAGACGCTAAAAACATTGGGACAGAGCAAAACACACGAAGGGTCCATTCTGCGGGTCAGTCAGCGGTATCGGAAGGCAACGATGTCTACCATGCGCATGGCTTTTCTTTCTTCGTTTGCACTTGATTTCTTCACCATGCTGTCCGTTGCTTCTGTGGCGGTTGGTCTGGGATTACGTCTGACGGAAGGACATATGCTGCTTGGCCCTGCACTGACGGTACTGATTCTGGCACCCGAATATTTCCTGCCTGTACGTATGCTCGGCGCCGATTATCATGCCACATTGGACGGCAAGGAAGCCGGAGCGGCCATTAATCAGGTGATTGAACGGGGTAAAGCCGCCGAACAGAAACAGAAAGAAGCTTATACAAATGTTGTTGCACATCCGGTTACGACAGAGGACGAAGCTGCATCTACACCATCATTATCTTCGGGTAAAAGGAAAGCCGCTAGTTCGTCTATACGTGTCGTGTTGAATGATAGAACGGCTGAGGGACATCTTGATCCTGATCTTGTTTGTACTACTTCTGATCTTGATTCTTCCTCTTCCTCAGTGTTCTCCTGGCATGAGAATAGCAGATTGGCACTAACGGATGTACAGGTACGACACGATGATGAAGGTCCTTATTCGCTAAAGGATGTCACCTTTCAGATCACGGGTCTTGGCAAAATTGGTATTATTGGCGCCAGCGGAGCAGGCAAGTCCACGTTGATAGATGTATTGGCTGGTTTCCAGTTGCCTATTTCGGGTCAAGTATTGGCTAACGGACAGCCGGTTACACCGGATATGCTCGAATCCTGGCGAAGACAGACGGCATTTATCCCGCAGCATCCGTATATTTTCAGTGGAAGTCTGGCCGATAACGTTCGTTTCTACATGCCGGAGGCTTCGGATGCGGAAGTGGCCAAGGCCATTAGCGCAGCTGGATTAACCAAGCTACTGTCCTCATTATCCGGTGGGCTGCATGAGCCTATTGGGGCTGGCGGCAGACAGCTCAGTGGTGGGCAGGAGCAACGGGTGGCGCTGGCAAGAGCCTTGCTTAGTAAACGGAACATCCTGCTACTTGATGAACCGACAGCGCATCTGGATGTGGAAACGGAGTATGAACTGAAACAGACGATGCTGCCGCTGTTTGAAGGCAAACTTGTTTTTTTGGCTACCCATCGTCTGCACTGGATGCCACATATGGATCGGATTATTGTTATGGATGGCGGTACGGTGGCAGAGACAGGAACACATCAAGAATTACTGGCACGACAAGGGGTATATTATCAGATGATTCAGGCACAGATGGAGGCGATATAAAATGAAGTCCGGATATGAACATATGGAGAACGTCCGTAACCAAAAAGAAAAAAATAGCTGGATCGCTCCGTATGTGGCACAGTACCGCTGGAGATTCATTGTGGTCATTGCGCTGGGCACATGCGCTGCCTTATGTGCGGTATTGTTGCTGTTTACCTCCGGATTTCTGATCTCCAAGTCTGCGCTGCGTCCTGAAAATATTCTGATGGTGTATGTACCTATTGTTGGGGTACGTGCATTTGGGATATTCCGCGCCGTGTTTCGATATATCGAGCGATTGGCAGGACATGATGCGGTACTGCGTGTATTGGCCGATCAACGGGTGAAGTTATATCGCATTCTGGAACCACAGGCCCTGTTCCTGCGCTCTCGTATGCAGACAGGAGATGTACTCGGAGCACTCGCCGATGATGTGGAGCGGTTGCAAGATATCTATCTGCGCACCGTGTTTCCCGCCGTTACCGCGCTTGTGATGTACGGTGCAGCTGTGATTGCTTTTGGCAGTGTGGATCTGGGATTTGCGGTGTGGATGGGCTTGTATATGTTATTTCTCGTTGCCGTGTTACCTGCGATTTCCCTGAAAGTAACGTGGAAATGGCGTGTGCGGCTGAAAAAGGAAAATAGCAGGTTGTACACCCGTCTGACTGACGGCGTACTTGGACTGGGGGATTGGCTTGCAAGTGGACGGGCAGCGGAATTTGTTCAGCAGCAGGAAGAGGAAGAAGAACAGGTCGATGCAGTTCGTCGCAAGTTGCGACGCTGGACACGCTGGCGTGATCTGATGGCTCAGTGTGTCATTGGCCTGATGGTAGTATCGGTTACGTTATGGGCCGGAAATGCTGCTTCTATCGGGCAATTACCTGCCGTGATGATTGCTGCTTTTGTACTGGTGTTATTTCCGCTTACGGAATCACTTCTGCCTGTAGGGGATGCTGTGGAGCATCTTCCACAGTACCGGGAATCGCTGGAGCGCTTGAAACAGCTGGAATGGAAAGGGTATCTTCCGGGGCAGAGTGGAGCGGACGATGTTGATGGAACGGGTGACTCGATCTCTGTAGTAAAAAACGGCAACGTGATGGCTGGACAGCCATCGGAGTCCTTGCCAGTTGTGAATGATATTCTGGACAGACGAATTCGTCTTCGCATTCCACCCAAACTAAGAGCAGATATCGAGATCAATCACGTTAGTTACCGTTATGCATCGGATGATACCTATGCCGTACAGGATGTATCCCTTCATCTGCCACAAGGCAAACGTCTAGCTATCCTTGGACGAAGTGGCGGCGGCAAATCAACCTTGTTGAAGCTGATTCAAGGGGCCTTGCTCCCGTCTGCGGGGAACGTTCTGATCAATGATTTGCCTGTGCAGACCCTGGGCGAAAGTGTGCCTGATGTCATTGCAGTGCTGAATCAGAGCCCACACCTGTTCGATACCACGGTAGCCAATAATTTACGGATTGGGCGTCCACATGCAACGGATGAGGAGATTCGTCAAGTGGCCGCGCAAGTCGGTTTATCCAGTCTGATCGAATCCTTGCCGCAGCGATATGATACGCCAATGCTGGAGACGGGGCTGCGTTTCTCCGGTGGGGAGAGGCAACGAATCGCTCTGGCCCGGGTACTGCTCCGGGAGACACCTGTTGTGATATTTGATGAACCAACCGTTGGGCTTGATCCGGTGACAGAACGAGAGTTGATGCGGACCATCCTGGACAGTTTGCAAGGCAAAACCATGATCTGGGTCACCCATCACCTGATTGGTGCGGAACAGATGGACGAACTTATTTTTATGGAAAATGGAAAGATAGCCATGCAGGGTTCTCACGAACAACTGCTGGCTGGGGAAGAGCGATACCGCCGTCTCATTGAACTTGATCGGCCGGGGTGGTCTGACTTGCAGACAGTAGAGGGCAAGCTGCCTACTGCCGCTTCCAGATAGCAGGAGTTTTCTCGGTATAACCATGATCTCAGAGCAGGACTGTCCGTTCACTCAGCATCGCAAATGGAAGCGAATAGCGTGTCTCAGGTTTATAAAACAAAATAACACAAACAAGGGATGTCCCCTGTCATATTCATGACTTATGGGCATCCCCTTTTTGCTTCTTGGTGTGGAGTTTTATGAAAAATCGCTATGTCTATGATGTGAATTGATCTGCAGCAGCCAGTCCCAAAGACTTAACGCTCAGATTTCCTGTGCCAGCAGCATGGCTGTGCCACAGGATTGACGCACAACCAGTTCCGGCTCTACTTTAATGCAACGATTATCCATTTGCTTGTTCATCAGATCGAACAGAATCATGGCGGCAAGGCGTCCAATTTTGTCCGTATCCTGCTTGACGGTTGTTAGCGATGGATCGGTATAACGGCAGGCTTCGATATCGTCACAACCTGCCACAGCTATATCTTCTGGAATGCGTAACCCCACTTCCTTAAAGGCGCGAATAGCTCCAAAGGCAAGTAGATCTGTGGCTGCAAACACGGCACGTGGCAGAGTTTTGCAGGCGAGCATTTTCTTGGCCGCTTCGTATCCATCCGCTGCGGCATAATCTTTGCTGTATACAACCCACTCGGGCTTTTCATCAAGACTAAACTGATTTAGTGAACGTTTGAAAGCCCTCTCTCTCTGTTGCATCACAAGAGAAGCGCGCTCCAGCCCGATAAAACCAACATCTCGATAACCGTTCATATAAAATTGTTCTACAACTTTGGTTGAGATCTTATCGTTATCGGACATGATGTAACAGGAGCTTTGTCCTGTTAGCTCGATATCTATTCCGATACAAGGAATCGGGCTGGCATCCAGGTCGAATATGCTGCTCTCGACCTCATCCCCCGCAATAATAATACAGCCATCCACTTGAAAATACTTGGATCTCGCCAAGTAGTCCTCACCCTGATCCAGAAACTTCTCATTCGAGAAGAAGAGTAGATCGTATCCAAGCAAGCCAATTTGTTTCTTAAACGCATTGATAACCTGTACGAAGAAAGGGTGACTGAAATCCACGTTCAGCTTCCCTGCAAATACAACGCCAACGAGGCTGGATTTTTTGGTCGCCAGCGTTTTGGCTGAAGAAGATGGACGATAGCCTGTCTCTTCCATAATTTTAAGTACACGCTGGCGAGTTTCCTCGCCGATATCTGGATAGTTATTGATAATTTTGGACACCGTGGCTACAGACACGCCAGCTAAACTTGCTATCGTTTTGATATTCATAAACATCCCTCGGATTCCTAAACTAGTTTCGTAAACTGGGGCTGTATCGGTTTTTTCGCTTTCTTGCAAGTATTCTATGCTACATAGACCGGAGAGTCAACAGCAGAGAGAGGGTTTCACACTTGAAATGATATGCATCCATAGGTTTTAAGAGATCAAGGAGGTTTGTCACGAAAATAAAGAAGAATTTTAGCTCGTAATCTTAATTGTTTTACAGATTTTTATTTCATTTAAAGGAATACCTGGTTATCTGGGACTTTACATGAAATCATGTCATGTGCTGTGTTTCGTAACTTTTGTGAAAAGTTAACTTAATTTCAAACGTATATAAAGATAAAAAAAGCTTTTATCAAGCGGGTAGGAACATAAAAAACAAAAAAACAAAATGACTATTTACAAAATAAAGAGCTGAAGTCATAATAAGGGTGGAATTAACGAAACTGATTTCGTAGATTTAATTCAAAAATTTGGGGGGCAACGAAAATGAAGAAAATGACTTTAGCCATTGTACTTGTAACCGCTTTATTATGTGTGCTCGCCGCTTGTAGTAGCAGCTCTTCGGAATTAGAAGGAACTCAGGCTACAGACAGCAGCAAAAAAGTCACCTTGAAGATCATTCACTGGCAGCAAGAGAATATTAACAACTACATCAAAGAGTTTAATACGAAATTTGAAGCGAAATATCCGGACGTAAAGGTGGAATATACTACGGTTCCGGCAGACGCGACTTACGATCAGTTGATGCAAACACGGATGAACGCCGGAAGTAATGGGGACGTGGATATTATTCCACTCAAATCAAGCTTTGTAGGCGCTCCGCAGGAATGGTCCAGTGGTGCTGCTGATCCGATGTGGAAGCAATGGATCGATGCCGGGTTAATCAGTGATCTGTCTGATCAATCTTTTATCAAAAACTACAATGAAGCGGATGTACAGAACGCAATGACGTATAACGATAAGGTGTACGGTGTAAACATGGGCAAGGTGGCATTCACAGGACTGTTCTACAATAAGGAACTCTTCGCAAAATATAATCTGGAGATCCCTACAACCTGGGATGAATTGCAACATGTTATCAAAGTGTTCAAAGACAATGGTGTCGAAGCGCTGGGTCTGGCGGGTAAAGATGTATGGCCAATAGGTCTTGCGGTGCAAGGGCTTCAGGCCTCTATTCATGATGATCAGCTTGCTTATATCAAAGGTCTATGGACTGGTGAAACCAAGCTGACTGATCCGGTTCAACTTGAAGTCTTGCAGAAATCTCAGGATCTGATGAACAATGCAATGCCTGGTTTCATGGGTATTGACTACGGAACATTGCCCAGTTTGTTCGCTACAGGCAAGGTGGCTATGATTGCTGACGGCACTTGGGATGCAACAACAATTCAAACGGCCAACCCTGATCTGAAGTTTGGGTATTTCCCAATTCCAGGTAGCAATGATGCAGCCAAGAACAAAAATCTGGCGGGTAAATACGATATGACCTGGATGGTGGTGGATAACTCACCGAACAAGGATTACGCAATGAAATGGCTTGATATGTTATCGGAGAAAGAGAACTACACGGAATTTGTGAATGCAGCCGGCTTCCTGCCCACACAGCCTGATGTGGAGATGACAAGTGAGTTTATCCAAGGCATTCAGCCTTACCTGGAGGACTTTAAACTTTCTTGGGATCAGTTGTTCATTAACCGTCAGAATGTAGGACAGTACATTTCTGAGGCCAGCGTTCACGCAGAGATGCTCAAACCAGCCGGGCCGATTGCAACACCGGAAGAGCTTGCAGGTAAATCCCAAGCGGACTGGGATGCTGCTGCTCCAAAGTAATTCATAATCATTTATATTCATGGCACAAGTTGGCCGTATGCGCCGGAATAGCGCTCGGGTCTGAGCCTTCAGGCCAGACAAGGCTGTTATTCCGGTTTTCTTATGTCTTAGTTTTACCCCATGAAAGGTGTGAGGACGATGTATCCGTTTGGGAAAGGTAAGGCAAGATTGATTCCTTATCTGTATTTGAGCATTCCGTTGTTACTTTATGTCGTGTTTGGCTTCGGTCCATCACTTGTGACGATACTGTTTTCGTTTACAGATGCTACTGGTGTTCGGGGCCAGGAATGGAGCTTTATCGGCTTTGAAAACTATAAAACATTTTTTGGTGCATCCAATGCTGGGGACCGAATAGATGCTATTGGGCGATCCTTATACTTTGCGTTTGCTGTTGTGATCATACAAAATGCAGTGGGTTTGTTTATAGCGATTTTGATCAATAAAAAGCTTAGAGGCGATAAATTATATCGCGCAGTATTCTTTTTGCCAGTGGTGCTGGGGGTTACTGTGTCTGGACTCATTTGGCAACTCGTTGCAAATCCGCTGGGCGGACCAGCCCAGTCCTTTCTGAATTTCTTTGGTACCAGTTCCAACTTTTTTGGCGATTATAATATTGCCTTTGAATTGATTATTTTTGTTCAAATCTGGATGTACATGGGTTACTCCATGACGATTTTTCTTGCAGGTCTGCAGTCCATTCCGAGCGATCTGTATGAGGCGGGTTACATGGATGGTGCTTCGGGATGGAAAGCATTTACGAACATTACATTCCCCATGATTGCTCCTGCATTCACGGTTAACATGCTCTTGTCTATCATAGGGGCATTGCAAACCTTTGATATTATCTATGTACTTACAGGCGGCAAGTTCAATACAACGACGCTTGCGTTTGATGTTTATGCTACGGCATTTGGCACAGGAACGGCTGATTACGGTTTGGCTTCTGCTGTCGCGATGATTCAGTTCCTCTTTGTATTTACCATATCGATGGTCGCTTTATTTTATCTTCGCAGAAGAGAGGTGGAAGCGTAATGAAACAGAGCCAAACGTCCAGAATGGTCAGCTATGTCATCGTTCTGCTCATGCTTGCGTTGTACGTTTTCCCTCTGTTCTATCTGTTCAATGTATCCATGAAGACACAGACAGAGTATCTGCTCGATCCTGTAGCTCTTACCGAAGGGATCCGGTTTGAGAACTTTTCCGAAGCATGGAACAAAGGGAACTTCTCTCAGTATATGTGGAACAGTGTGCTCTATACAGGGATGTCCACCCTGCTGACGTTGATTTTATCTATATTTGCTGCATTCCCGCTTGCACGCAGATATGTTAAATTCAGCACACTCATTTATATTTTCTTTCTGATTTCCATGTACCTACCCAACCCGCTCATTCCGCAGTTTTCCCTGATCAATAATCTGGGTCTTTACAACACCCAAATTGGGTACAT
The DNA here is from genome assembly GCF_018614975.1 of Paenibacillus polymyxa. Lineage (GTDB taxonomy): Bacteria > Bacillota > Bacilli > Paenibacillales > Paenibacillaceae > Paenibacillus > Paenibacillus polymyxa_E. Next base: position 67,829 of record NZ_JAGGNR010000039.1, read on the forward strand.
CTTATTGAAGACGACAGGTACGGGCATTGCCTTTCTCATGTTTGTGGGTTATATCAAATCCGTATCACGTGAGCTGGATGAGGCGGCGGCCATGGACGGGAGTGGATATACACGTTATCTGTTCACGATCCTTGTTCCGTTGATGAAGCCAATCCTGGCAACAGGCATTATTCTCACCGCGATTGGTGTATGGAACGATATTATCGGGCCGACCATTTATTTATCTGATCCGAATTATCAGCCGGTAACCAAAGGACTCTTCACATTTTATGGACAATACATGAACAACTGGCCGCTGCTCGCCTGTGGCATTCTGATTGTTACCTTGCCACTGGTTGTCCTGTACGTTGCTCTGCAACGGTTCATTGTGGGAGGCGCTATGGCCGGGGCTGTTAAATCTTAATACAGTTCAGGTGCAGGAGTTAACAAGGTATGCTTCGGGGGCGCGGGGGCAGACATTGCATCCTTCGCCTGATCGGGCAGGCCAGCATATGGAGTGCTACACATGGATTGAACCGCAAACAAGGAAGCAACCCTCATCGTAGCGAAGGTTGCTTCCTTGTTTGGTTTTACAATTTTACATCTCTACCAGCATCAAAATAATGGAGGAAAGGCACAGACAAGTGCTGACGAGATAGAGCACAGCAACAACCTGTTTGTGATTCAATCCGGCACGCAGCAACCGATAATGAGCTTGACTCGCATCGGCTTGGTAGATCGCTTTACCTTGAACGAAGCGTTTGATCACGACAAAGATGTTATCAAAGATCGGTACACCCAGCGCCAGAATTGGAATGAAGATGGACAACATAGTTGCTTGTTTGAATGCACCATCCAGAGCGATGACCGCCAGAATGAAGCCAAGGAACGTGGCACCTGCATCGCCCATGAACACTTTGGCAGGAGCTTTGTTGTACTTCAGATAACCGATCGTCACACCGACCAGAATGATCGACATGAGTGCGGAATCACTTTGACCTTTGGCAAGCGCCACGATGAACAGGGTAATCGCCGAGATGGCAGATAATCCGCCAGCCAGTCCGTCCATGCCGTCCGAGAAGTTGATGACGGTTGTCACCCCGAAGATCCACAGGATCGTAAGAATGAATTGTAGCCAGATCGGAAGCATGACATATTCCGCGCTGAAGGGATTCACGAATCCGGTGAACGCTATGCCAGAAGCAAATACGAGCACTGCCGCAGAGACCTGTACAAGCATTTTGGGCAGGGCAGGAAAATCTTTTCCTTTTGTTTTGTACCAGTCGTCGACGGTACCAATCGTTAGCAGAAGCATACCACCAGCGACCAGAGCCGCTGTTTCCCATGTGATTTCTTTGGTCAGAGCAATGTATGTCAGGAAAAATCCAGTAAATATCGCGTAACTCGCCGTGAGCGGGATCGGTTGCCTGTGCAGCTTACGCTCCACATCTTCCCGAGGCTTGTCCACAAAATCGAGCCGGTGAGCCAATCGACCAAGCGGCGGAATAAGCAGAACCACGACAGCAAAAGACACTATAAAAGCCAGTATATATACCATAAACTCGCTTGTTTCACTCCCATCTAGCAATTTCCCCTTATTATACGAGTTAAACAGGAATTCTGTCGATGTCATTATTGTAACCAGACGTACGCAAGGGTGAGCAAAAGTTCAGGTTTTATCGTATTTGAGGAAGATAGGAGCCGAAATAATGTTTTACGGCTTCTGCATGATATCCATCATCACCTTGCCAGGTTGCTGCAAACACAAAATCACTGGAACCACCTTTGCGTTTTCTCGGTTTATCTCCAGGAACCAATATGCCGGCTGCAGCCCAGATTTCCAGCAGGGCATCGCGCTCCTGTTTGCTGGAAGGCAAGAGGTCTTTCCACTTTTTCTCAAGTGAACGAGCACTATCCTTGGGGTCTTCCGTCTGAGCTGCTTCAAGAAGGTTGACCAGGATGGCTTGGTCCTCAGGAGTTACTTCATAGTTCGCATCGTTGTCCTGAAGCAGTAATTCTAGATCCATTAGGCAGTAGAGTAACCAACCATGGCGCACGCCTCCCCACTTGATTCGTTCAAAATTCAGGACGTTTAAGTCGACGTTGGAATATTTCTTGTCTGACTGCACACGCAGGAAGTTACAATCCCCACAGGTACTAGTGTTAGGGTGAAGGGCAGGGCGTTCCGCATAAGTATGCAAAGGCATGTTCGATGTTAAAGCAAAGCTGGATAATGCGCTGCGCAGATAGACTTTTTTGGTGGACAGACTATGTAAAAAGGCCGAAACCACGCGTTCCTTGAAAGATTCATCCTGTTGCATATCGTAGAGACGCTGAACCATCTCGTCATGCGTAATCGTGAGTGGATCGAACATAACACCTTTGCTTTTGGCATATTCAAATTCCTCCCCGGAGAAGGGTGTAGAGATTGTTTTCCAGCCACCACCTCCCCAGAAGGTGCTCAGCAGTATCTTTGCCGCCTTTTTGTCCATATGGTTAGCCTCCTTTATGAGAATTGCGATCATGATCATTGTGATTTGTTTATCCCAGACCTGCTTACTTTAATGTACGTATTCCTCGGTTGTATTCAGAATCATGTCGACGAGGCCTGGAAAACGTACGTTTAATTCCTCCTTTCGTAGGGAGTAAAAGTGCTGTTTACCTTCAATGCGTGGCTGGATCACGCCAGCTTCACGTAAAATTTTGATGTGATGGGACAATGTGGATTTAGAAATATGGTCCACTTCGAAGGCGGAACAGTTTTTCTCGCCAGAGCTGGCCAGACAGTGTGCAATTTTCATGCGGATCGGGTCACCCAATGCATTGCAGACCGTGGTCAACTTCAGTTCCGAAGCCATAGGTATCGTTGGAGTTCTCATATCTATGACGTTAGCATATTCGGCTGTACCTTTCAATGTTCGAAAAATATCGAACTATCTCTTGCAGGCAGTAGAAGAAGTGTGTTACATTTCTTTTCAGTTAGTTTGAAAATATTCGAACTGTAAGGTTGGAAACCGGATTTTTATCCTAGGAGGAATATGAGTGAGTACTATTAATACAACTACACTGTTGAACAACTATTTCCGTTTATTTGATGCTTCACGCACAGACGAGCGCGCTATGCAGGATTTATTGTCCCTGTTTACAACGGACGCAGAAATTGTGCTTAACGGCACCAGTCGAACAGGATTCAATGGTTTCATGAAAGCTTTCTACGAATACAATAAGGATGTAAAACATATGTGGGACGGTTGGGTGCAACAGCCTGACGGCAGCTACCAAACGAACTGGGCAGTATGCGGACAAGCGGCGGACGGAACGGTATATGCCAAAGCAGGCATGGATATCGCGCGTGTAAATGATGCGGGGCAGATCGTGTATCTGGAGAATGTACAAGCGGACCAAAATGCGTTCAGCAAGTATAATCAGTAATAGCGCAGGTAAATAGGTAATAATGCAATGGCTAGGAAACGAAGCTCCGCAGTCTTTAAAGCTGTGGGGCTTTTTTCGGTGACATATTTAGCTGATTTGAAAGGCGCTGATGTGGACACGGGCTTCATCACTGTGATAGCACAGTTTCTACAGGTGAATTGGTACACAAAAAAGACCGTTCCACATGTTTTAAACATGGCGGACGGTCCTCATGAACGTGCATAAGATGTAGTCGCTAGAGTCGTAGGTTATTTTTAACCGGATGTAGCTTAGGAGATGGTGACTTATTGCATGGAAACGATGTTCTTTCAATTCTAACGAACGCTAGCGACGCTATTTTTCGGTTATTCTCACTTTCAGGCAGTTATCCACCGCTAAAATCGGATATAAGGTGGTCAGGTTCGTTAGATTTTGAAACCATGCTAAAAGCTGCAAATAAGGTGTCTATGATTCGTTAGCCTATTCCATGTTCAACGTTTTGACCCTCCAACATGTAACATCCCAGGCCTTCCCTATCCCTGCATCGTCTTATTCTGAAAAGCAGCGATATCCGCATACTCCTCTTCAAACTTACGGGAGATGCGGATGAAGATCGGCAGCAGTTCACGGTACACGCGGACACTGTCTGGGTCAGGCTGGTGCCGGTGCGTCGATCCGATCATGCCGGAGACGGCGCTCAGTGAATCGATGCGGCCAAGGGCGTACAAGCCCAGTACGGCTGCGCCGAGACAGGAGCTTTCAATACTTTCGGGGATGATGACATCCTGATCGAAAATGTCGGCCATCATCTGGCGCCACAACTCAGAGCGGGCGAAGCCGCCTGTCGCCTGAATCTTTTTCGGACGACCGATCTTTTCTTCAATCGCGAGCATGACCGTGTACAGGTTAAACAACACACCTTCGAGCGCAGCGCGAATCATATGTTCTTTCTTATGGTGCAGCGTCAGGCCGAAGAACGAGCCGCGTGCATTGGGATTCCAGAGCGGAGCCCGCTCACCTGTCATGTACGGATGGAATAAGAGACCTTCCGAACCCGGAGGTACATTTTCCGCAACACGAGTGAGCACTTCATAGGGATCGATGCCAAGCCGTTTGGCCGTTTCCACCTCGGAAGCCGCAAACTCGTCCCGAATCCAGCGGAAAATAACACCGCCGTTGTTCACCGGTCCGCCAATCACCCATGCGTTCTCCGTGAGTGCATAACAGAAGAAGCGTCCTTTCGGATCGGTCACCGGTTTATCTACGACTGTACGAATGGCTCCACTGGTACCTATGGTTACAGCCACGACGCCTGGATCAATGGCGTTCACACCCAGATTGGAGAGCACACCATCACTTGCACCGATGACAAACGGGGTGGTGAACGCAATGCCCATCTCCTTGGCGTACTCCGGGTTCAATCCATGTTTCAGCACATGTGTGGTTGGGACCAATCGGGACAGGTGTTCCGGGGTAATGCCCGCCACATGCAGCGCTTCTGCATCCCAGTCGAGTTTCTCCAGATTCATGAGTCCGGTGGCTGAGGCCATTGAGTGGTCGATGACGTATTCAGAAAATAATTTATAGAAGACATATTCTTTCATGGATATGAATTTGTACGTCTGTTGGAACAGTTCCGGTTGATCCCGAGTGAGCCACATGATCTTGGTGAGTGGGGACATCGGATGAATCGGCGTACCTGTTCTCAGATAGATTTCGTGACCATTCATCTCGGATTTGAGTACTTCGGTCCACTCGGCACTGCGATTATCTGCCCAAGTCATGGCCCGCATCAGCGGTGTGCCGTGTTGATCGACAGGCAGAATACTGTGCATGGCCGAACTGAAGGATACAAAAAGGATGTCCTCTGGCTTCACTCCGGCTTTGGAAGTGGCTTGTTTAACGGACTCGATGACTGCTTTGAAAATATCTTCCGCATCCTGCTCCGCAATCGCAGGTGTGGGGGTGTGCAGCGGATAATCGGCACTGCCTTGTGCCACAATGGTTCCGTTCTGTTCGAACAAGACGGCCTTGGTGGAGGTCGTGCCGATATCTACGCCGATCATATAGGGTGAAGAAGCCATTTTGTCATCCCTCTTTCTTGAATATATAAGTGAAATGAATGCTGTTACACGTTAACACTTCGGGTACAGAAAGCCTTCCGATCGCCGTTATCCCCAAATTTCTTTGATTCCCTCTTCAAAGGGAGAAATTTGGTTATAAATGCGAACATTCCATTTCTTCAGGCCCTTTCTGTCCCCTCCGCGCACGTGGCGCTATTCATTCAACTTATAAGGCATCTGTTATTTCATCTAAAGATAAGAATATCAGACTTGAGGGATGGATCAAAATGCCAGAAGCTTAGTCCTTCACTGCCCCTGCCGCGATATCCGAAATAAACTGACGGCTGATGAACAGGAACATGACGATAAGCGGAATGACGGCAAGCAACGTACCGGCGATAACCATGGCATAGTCTGTGTTGTACAGTCCGTTTAATTGAGACAACGCAATCTGCAACGTGTATTTGCGTTCATCCGTCAGGACGATCAAAGGCCACAGGTAGTCATTCCATACGCCGATAAAGGTGAACGCGCCGAGGAAAGCAAAGGCAGGTCGCAAGATTGGCAGCGCCACGTTCCAATAGAGTCGGAAGAAATTACAACCGTCGATGCGGCCTGCATCCAGCAGATCGTTTGGAATCGACTCCGTGGCATACTGACGAATCCAGAAGATTCCGAAGGCGTTCACCATACCCGGGATAATAAGGGCTTTGAAGGAACCGACCCAGCCGAACGTAGCCATCAGCACGAAGGACGGCACGAGCGATAGCTGAGAAGGTACCATCATGGTCGCGAGCAGCAGGATGAAGAGCCACTTTTTGCCGGGGAATTCAAACTTCGCAAACGCAAACCCCGCCAGTGAGTCGAAAAACAGTACAAGAATGGTCACGAGGCCCGACACAAACAGCGTATTTAGAAAAGCTCCCCAGAAATCAATCTGCTGCAACACCCGCGTGATGTTATTCCACAGTTCACCCCCGAACCAGAGTTGAGGCGGGAACTTGTAGATATCGGACGTTGTCCGGGTGGACATTACAATCAGCCAATAGAACGGGAACATGGATATGAGCATGCCCCCGATAAGACCGGTATACAACACCAGCGATTTGAGGTGTTTGGTCGCCATGTGCGCTCCCCCTTATCACATCAGGATGATTTGCCTTGAACAAGCTTCCAGTTCACAATCGAGAACAGGGCGATAATGAGGAACATGCCCCAACCAACGGCAGCGCCATATCCGAAGTAATTATTAATGAAGGATTCACGGTAGAGGTAGAGTACAATCGTCATGCCTGCTGCACCAGCGCCGCCATCATTACCTACCAATACTTGAGGCTCGGTGAACAGTTGCATACCGCCGATCGTTGATGTAATGACCGTAAACAGGATCACAGGACGCAGCATCGGAATTGTAATTCGGAAAAAGGACTGTATCGCTGATGCGCCGTCAATCTTGGCCGCTTCGTATAATGTCTGCGGGATACTCTGTAATCCGGCCAGATAGATGACGGCGTTATATCCGGTCCAGCGCCAGACCACCATGGAGGAGATTGCGACTTTGATGCCCCATGGTGCATTAAGCCACTCCACAACCGGTAGCCCGACCGACTGCAACAGATAATTGAGAAAGCCATAATTGTTGGCAAATAAAGCACCGAAGATAATAGCTACTGCCACGATGGACGTGACGTTTGGCAGGAAATAACCAACCCGAAACAGGGTGCGAAACTTCACAAATGGTGCATGCAGCAGAAAGGCAATAATCAAGGCGAAGAAAAGCATCGGAATCGTTGAATAGATCCAGATCATGAACGTGTTGCCCACGGCTTGCCAGAACTCGGCATCGGTCAGCATGTATTTGAAGTTGTTGAGCCCGTTGTACGTCATGACACCGATGCCATCCCATTTATGAAATGCCAGATAGAGTGAAAACCCTATTGGGAACAGGCCAAATACCGCAAACAGAATATAAAACGGTGATATCGCAACATAAAGTGCACGATGCTCCCACATCCTGGACCACAGTGATTTCTGCCGATTCAGATCAGGTCTGGTATTGCCAGGATCGGGCGTAAGACGAGGTTCAGTTACAGCCATATGAATTCCTCCTTTGCGGATAACGAGACCATATGAAACCAGGACCAGTAATCAGGATAACACTGTAATCCTTGCTCACCGCTGCAATTCCCGCTCGACGCGGTGTACCGTATCCGTCCAGACCTGCTCTGGATCGGCATTTTGCTTCGCGACATCATTCAGACGCCGGGTGATAATGTTGTGTACGGATGGGTATCGTTCGCCAAAGAAAGCATCCGGCACATCCTGTGCCGACTCGGCAAATACAGGTCCTGTCGCCTGTCCACCAAAGAAAGGTTCTTTTTCTTTCATGGCAGGATCATCAAACACACCTGGTGCAGAAGGGAACAGGTTCAATGTCTGATATTGCTCCAATTGATTTTCGGGACTTTGCAGCCAGCGAACCAGTTCAAAGGCTTCCTGGGGATGCTCACTGGACTTCAGGATGGACAGGAATGATCCTCCGTTGTTGCCATCTCCCCCCGGTGCCCGAGCGACCCGCCACTTCCCGGATGTATCCGGAGCGGCTTCCTGAAGGACTTGTTTCATCCAGACAGCGCCTACGAACGAGGCGATCTCACCATTATTCATCGCGGCGTTCCAGCCCGGAGTCCAGCCATCTGCATTGGCAAGTAGTTCCTTCTCTTTAAAAGCAACGGCCGTATCCCAGCTCTTGCCCACAGTAGGAGAATCCATGCCGATAAAGGACCCGTCTGGCCGGAAATAACGCTCCGCAGACTGCGATATAACTTGGTTGTAAACGGTTGCAATATTGTCGGTCAGAAATACCTTGCCTCCGAACTTCTCCTTGAGCTGCTCGCCAGCAGCGGCATATGCATCCCAGCTGTTGATCTGGCGTGTAACGTGTTCAGGATCAGATGGCAATCCAGCTTCCTTGAACAGATCTTCTCGGTAGAAGAGAGCTGTTGGTCCCGTATCCATCGGGAAACCAATCATCTGCCCACTTGGCGTAACGCCTTGCTTCCATTTCCACGGCAGATATTGGTCTTCAATATCTCCCGCACCGAGATCATACAGATTATAGAAACGGTCCTCACTGGGGAATAGCTCCATGATCCAGTCGTTTAATGCCACAATGTCTGGTTCACCTGAGCGTGCAGCGAGTGTTGTTTTGAGTTTTGCCTTGAAATCACCGCCGATTTTCTGAGCTGTCAGTTCAATATTGGGGAACTTTTCCTTAGCCCTGGCAATCAACTTATCATCGATGGAACGGTTCCAGTACCACAATGTAAGCGCTACCTTTTTATTGTTCGCTGAATCGTCCTGTCCGGGCCAGATGGAGCATCCGCTTATGAGCAGGACGCAGACCATCATGATGGCTGTCCAGCATGTTCTTTTCCGGCGGATCATGTGCAAAACCCCCTCATCGTTAAGTTCGAGGCATGAAGTGCTTTGGACTACAACATTAGTGTATGAGCAGTTTATAAACTCATACCCAATATTCCTGAATTGAAACACATATTTGTGTCCGTTACGTAACATAATTTTAGTAGTTACTTTAAAAATAAAAGCTACTTGACACTTTATAATTTTTATTCTAAACTAACTTACATAAAGTAACTAATGGTGATGAGAATGATATAGATACGTACTATATAACATCCAAGTGATCCAAATTCACTCAGGATGCGAATCAATCAACATACAAGTTGGCATAAACAGGAGGAACGACAATGATCAATTCACATATTATTCAACTGCTTGCCCCTAAAATTCAGACTTTTCCGAGTGGAAAAGAGTTTATATACCTTGTAGGGCCGATTAAACTCCCGGTAAATCTCGATGGGGAGACCAAGACATTCCAGTGGTACAGCTGGATGAAATCGGACAAAGCGATGGAGAGCGGCGAGTTGATTGAATCCCTTGCTGAGGCTGAACTGGCAGAGCGTCAACAATCCAGTGTTCTGGTGTATGGTGACTTTGCTGAAGCACAAGAAGCGATGATACGGATGCATAGTATCTGTCATACAGGCGATATTTTTGGCAGCAAACGCTGTGATTGTGGCTTCCAATTGGAGCAATCCATGAAAATGATCGCCGCACACGGAGCGGGTGCACTGTTCTATCTTGCGAACCATGAGGGACGTGGCATCGGTCTGTTCAGCAAAGCCATGGCGTACATTTTGCAAGAAGAAGGTCTGGATACGGTGGATGCAAACTTGCAGCTCGGATTCACAGACGATGCCCGCAGTTATGACGATGCGATTGCTGTGTTGCGTGCGCTTCGCTCTGCTCCAGTTACTCTGATCACCAACAATCCACGGAAGCTCGCTGCTTTGCAGGAAGCGGGATTGAATGTGGGCGGACGTGTCCCACTATGGGGAGATCGTTCTGCATTCAACGAGAAGTATCTGCAAACGAAAGTGAATCGTTCCGGTCACTTGGCAGAAAGTGATGGTTGGGCTGGGGCAGAGACGTTGCTTCCGCATGCGCAGGCTTAAACATTATATAGATGTATGCGATTAGCTGATTAGCCGTTGTTGTACTCTCCGTTAAGGAGGAATACTGCAGCGGCTTTTTGGTATGACCATGATACCCGGCAACTAGATCTTTCTGATTTACGGAATGGCTTGCTGTTCCCACAGGGCGGATTATACAATATAGGCATCTGATGAATGCGGGAGGAACCAAGGTGCCATTTGAGGGACAACGTATGTTGCCGGCTGCGAAGAGCATGAAGCAGTTTGAGGCGATGATTGAAGGCCCTTATACCTATGGGGTGATGCTGGAAACGCATATTGCACAGCTTCAGAGTGTAATGGATGAGGCGCGACGGTATGACAAAAAGATACTTTTGCATGCAGATCTGGTACAAGGATTAAAAAACGATGAGTATGCGGCAGAGTATCTGTGTCAGCATATTCGCCCCGCAGGACTGATCTCTACGCGAGCGAGTGTTATTCAGAAGGCAAAGCAGAAAGGCATTACAGCGATTCAACGTATTTTTCTGCTGGATACCCATGCACTGGAGAAAAGTTATCTGTTGCTGGCCAAAACCCAACCGGATTATATTGAAGTACTACCTGGCGTCATTCCGCATATTATTGCGGAAGTAGCTGTGCGTACGGGGATACCCATTATTGCGGGGGGATTGATCCGTTCACCGGAAGAGGTTGAACTTGCGCTTGGCGTCGGGGCTACGGCAGTGACCACATCCAACGCAGATCTGATTCGACACTTCGAGAAATCGCTTACACCGTAAAAAGAACCCACAACAGGAGGTTGGCTGTATGGAAAAATATATATTAGCTCTGGATCAGGGCACAACAAGCTCCCGAGCTATTCTGTTTAACCGTGGCGGAGAGATTGTGCACATTGCACAGCAGGAGTTCCCCCAGTATTTTCCCAAACCGGGCTGGGTGGAGCAGAATGCCAACGAAATCTGGAGTTCCATTCTTTCCGTGATGGCTTCATGTCTGGCAGAGAGCGGAATCAAACCTGTTCAGATTGCTGGAATTGGAATTACCAATCAGCGGGAGACGGTTGTGGTATGGGACAAAGAAACAGGCAGACCCATCTATAATGCAGTGGTATGGCAATCCAGACAGACCGCAGATATCTGTGAAGAATTGAAGACGCAGGGTCTCGGGGACCTTTTCCGCCGTAAAACAGGGTTACTGATTGATCCCTACTTCTCGGGAACAAAGGTGAAGTGGATCCTGGATCATGTCCCTGGTGCCCGGGAGCGTGCAGAGAAGGGTGAGGTGTTGTTTGGCACGATTGATAGCTGGCTGATCTGGAAACTGAGCGGGGGTACACATGTCACGGATATCTCCAATGCCTCACGTACCCTGATCTATAACATCTATGATCTGCAATGGGATGACGAATTGTTGGATATTCTCGACATTCCTAAGGCGATGCTGCCAGAAGTGCGAGGTTCATCCGAGGTGTATGCACACACAACAGACTATCATTTCTTTGGTCATCGGATTCCGATTGCGGGAGCGGCAGGAGATCAGCAGGCAGCGATGTTTGGTCAGGGCTGTTACACCAAGGGTAGTATGAAAAATACATATGGTACCGGTTGTTTCATGCTTATGAATACGGGAGAGAACCCGGTGCAATCCAATCATGGACTGATTACGACGATTGCCTGGGGGATGAATGGCAAGGTTGAATATGCGCTTGAAGGCAGCATTTTTGTTGCAGGTTCAGCGGTTCAGTGGCTGCGTGATGGATTAAGAATGCTTCGCTCTTCCAAAGATAGTGAGGATTACGCCTCACGTGTGCCTTCGACAGACGGTGTTTATATGGTGCCTGCATTTGTGGGACTGGGCAGTCCGTATTGGGATAGTGAGATTAAGGGTGCGGTGTTTGGCTTGACCCGAGGCACGACAAAGGAACACTTTATCCGTGCTACGCTTGAGGCGTTGGCGTATCAGACCAAAGATGTACTGGAGGCAATGGAATCCGACTCGGGTATTCACGTGCATGCTCTGCGTGTGGATGGCGGGGCGGCGGCCAATGATTTCCTTATGCAATTCCAGAGTGATATTCTGGGTATTCCTGTCGAACGCCCAACGGTGAATGAAACGACTGCATTGGGTGCGGCTTATCTGGCAGGATTGGCGGTTGGATATTGGACGAGTGCGGATGAATTGACGGATCATGAAAATACGGAGCGTGTCTTCCAGCCTGTTATGGCTGAGCAACAACGAACAGAGCTGTATGCTGGCTGGAAGCGTGCAGTGAACGCAGCAATGGCTTTTAAATAAAGGAATGATATGAATATTTCTTGGTGTGGGTATTTGTACTTTTTCGCTAAACATATGTTATAAATGATATTTACTGGTGGAAAATGATGCATGATTTACAGGGTAATTATTCCTGGAGAAGCCCCAATATATACCCACTATAAGGAAAAGAATAAGGTTAGTGGATTCATTTGAAATTCCATCCTTTGGCAGAACAACTTTTTGAATTTTTTTTGAATAATGTGTCATTTCAGGACTTCACGCCGTCAAAAATCTGTGATAGGATAAAGGCACAAGTTAAAAAATGATGTCTGGAGATCGGGAGGGACCACGTGCCGCTCAGCAATTGCTGAGCGAATGACGTGGTCCTTTTTTTGTTTTTTTACGGAAAAATTAAGGGAATAAATGGGAGGTTTAAGAATGATAGCAACGTTCTCGTCAGCACACCGGACCGAATATTTGCAAAACATGGCGAATGCACATTTTGACGTATTAATTATTGGTGGTGGGATTACAGGCGCAGGGATTGCATTGGATGCGGCTTCGCGTGGATTGAAGACGGCGCTTGTAGAAATGCAAGATTTTGCAGCAGGTACATCCAGTCGTTCGACCAAACTTGTCCATGGCGGATTACGTTATTTGAAGCAATATGAAGTGAAGATGGTTGCTGAGGTAGGACGGGAGCGGGCTGTAGTTTATGAGAATGGGCCACATGTGACAACACCGGAACCGATGTTGTTACCAATCTATACGGCAGGCACGTTCGGTCGCTTCAGTACATCCATTGGACTGATGGTGTATGATCGGCTCGCCGGGGTGAAGCGCAGTGAACGGCGCCAAATGTTGAATGCTGGAGCGGTGTCAGACAGTGAACCTTTGTTACGCAAACAGGGATTGTTGGGTGGTGGACTCTATGTGGAGTACCGGACTGATGATGCCAGGCTCACCATAGAAGTGTTGAAAGAAGCTGTCAAACGTGGGGCACAGGCAGTGAACTACGTCAAGGCGAAAGGTTTCCTGAAGGAGAATGGCAAGATTACAGGTATTGAAGCCATGGATCAGATCGATGGGCAGATATATACGCTGAAAGCAAGCAAGGTGATCAACGCTTCTGGTCCATGGGTGGACGGTCTGCGGGAATTGGACGGTTCACGCCAGGGGAAAACGCTACAGATGACCAAAGGTATACATTTGGTCTTTGATGGTGAACGATTCCCATTGAGGCAGGCCGTCTATTTTGATACACCAGATGGTCGAATGGTGTTTGCTGTCCCACGTGATGGCAAAACCTATGTAGGCACAACCGACACCGTATATCAGGATGATCCTGCACACCCGCAAATATCCGACTCGGATCGCAATTATGTGATTGATGCAGTTAATGGCATGTTTCCAGATGTACACATTGGTACCGAGGACGTGGAATCCGGATGGGCGGGTGTGCGTCCACTAATTCATGAGGAAGGCAAGAATCCTTCCGAAATTTCACGTAAAGATGAAGTCTGGGTATCCGAATCCAATCTGATTACGATTGCCGGGGGCAAGTTAACCGGATACCGTAAAATGGCCGAGATGGTCGTTGATCTGGTCGCACGCCAGATGGAGCAGGAGCGTGGACATTCCATAGGCCCTTGTGTAACAAAGAAGATGCCTATCTCCGGCGGTGATGTAGGGGGATCGGCTGGATTTGTATCGTATGCGGAGCGCAAAATCAAGGACGGTGTCGCCCTTGGGCTTGCTCGACCTGCTGCGGAGCGGTTGGTTCGCACGTATGGTTCCAATGTGGAGGCACTGTATGAGCGAATGCCTGATCCACGCACCAAGTCCGAGCTTCATGGCATGCCACAGGAGCTATTGCTGATGCTACGTTACGCGATTGACGAAGAGATGGCTGTAACCCCGTCTGACTTTTTGGTACGAAGAACAGGTGATTTATTCTTCCGTATTGATGAAGTTCGTCGCTATAAAGCAGCGGTTATCTCGTATATGGCAGGTCGTTTGGACTGGTCTGTAGAGCAAGAGGTTAAGCATACACAGGAACTGGATCAGCTGTTGCTGGAAGCATCCGGAAAAATCTGAGGCAGGATTTCAAGGTCGAGAGTCGAATGGAACATGTAAGCGTGTAACATAGAGAGGGGATTACATCCATGACATTACAGATCGGAATTATTGGAACAGGCTGGTTCAGTAAGGTACACGCGGATATTCTCGCACGGATGGAAGGTGTTCGTGTCGCGAGTGTCTGTGGAACATCGCTCGAAAAGGCAGAGGCGATGGCCTCCGTCTATGATGCTGTTGGTTACGGGGAACTTGAACATATGCTGGATGGTGAGAAGCTGGATGCGGTGTATATCTGTGTGCCTCCGATGTCTCACGGATCGATTGAGTCCGATTTAATCCGCCGCGGTATTCCATTCCTGGTGGAGAAACCTCTTAGCACTGGAATGGACGTTCCGCATCAGGTATTGGATCAGGTGCAAAAGAGCGGATTGTTAACCTCTGTCGGATACCATTTCCGTTATCAGGAGGCTGCGCAGGTCCTGCAGCAAGCGATGAAAGAACAGACGGTCGGCATGGCTCTTGGCCGCTGGATGGGCGGAATGCCAGGGGTCGCCTGGTGGCGGCGTCAGGACGGTTCAGGTGGACAATTCGTCGAGCAGACTACACATATTGTAGACTTGCTTCGGTATTGTGCAGGAGAAGTTACGGAGGTATATGCTGTAGCAGCTCAGCGAAGCATGCATGAGAAGCATGAGCATGTCACCGTTGCCGATGTGGCGAATGTGACGCTTAAGCTGGAAAGTGGAGCGATTGCCAGTATCGCGAATACATGTCTGTTGCCAGACGGAGAGGGCGGCGCAGGGCTCCAGTTCTACACGGATGCAGGCGTGTGGGATTGGACGCCAGAACGTTTGCTTCTGCCAAGTGCCGCAACACATGCGATGGCAGGTCTGGAGATTCCGGCAGGACATAATCCATACGAGCGTGAGAATGAAGCGTTCATTCATGCCCTGCGTACGGGAGACCGTTCACGAATTCTGTCCGATTATGCGGATGCCTGTCGTACACAGGAGATTACGACGGCGGCGCTGGCATCGGCAGACTCTGGTCTGCCAGTACAGCTTCAGCCTTCAAAACATCTCTCTCATTAAAAGGTTGAAGGTAATATAAATACGCCTGAATCAGGGAATGATCCGCAGATCAGCCTGATTCAGGCGTATTTGTGTTGAATAGAGAGTATTGAGCAGCAATTCAACTACTCGGATTTCTGCTGTTTCAACCAGTCGGAAGACCAACTGTAGATCTGATCAATGACAGGTTCAATGGCTCTGCCTTTGGGTGTTAATTCATACTCTACACGGGGAGGTATCTCGGGAAACATATGCCGGGTTACGATACCTTCCGTCTCCATTTCCTTCAATCGCTCCGATAAAAGTCGTCCACTGATCGCCATCTCTGCTTCAAGCTCCGTAAACCGCTTGGGTCCAGACAACAGTTGGTACATGATTAACAGTACCCATTTCTTGCCTATGATGTCTATGGCCTGAGTGATCATACAGGGACTTGGTGCTTTTACTTTTTTCAGCTTCAACGTGTTCACCTCGATTCATGATCATATTTTTTGCAATGTAGCAGTGTATATGAAAAGGACATGGTTTCTGCCGCGCTAAGAATGGTAGGATATTCACGTAAATGAAATGAGGGTTACTACAAAATATACTGTAACATACCTTTTGTATGTATTATACATCATATAGCGAAAATTTACTTGAAGAAATTATATTATTATTATATACTAACTTCACAAAAGTAAGTTGGTGATAAATAATACGTATAATATGAACGCGTACTATTCTGAAAATTGAACTGGGCTGAACGGTTGAAGACAGAGTGACCTTTGGGAACTTTTACATAGATTCTTTTTTTTACAATGTGCAGCAAAAATAATCATTACATAGTAGGAACATATCATTTGTTACAGGAGGATCTACATATGAACAAAGTTTTGGGTTACGTTTTTCTGGTTGTGCTTGCAGGTGTGTTCGTCATGACGGGGTTTAACAAGATTAGTGGAGCAGACATGATGATTCAGACCTTCGAAAGTTTCTCTTATCCGACATGGACCATGTATTTGCTGGGCGCCGCGGAGTTGCTTAGTGCCGTAGGATTGCTGATTCCACGCACTCGCATCCTGGCTTCTGGCATACTTACATTCATTCTGATTGGGGCCGTGGGAAGTCATCTGATCTATGCACAATACGCTGCTGTTCCGTTCCCGGCTGTGTTGTTGGTAGCTAACATTATTGTCCTGGTTGTAGGCATGCGCAGATTGGAAGCAGAAGAAGAAGGCCAGATAGACGCGCTTCAGGCGTAAGTGTTATGCAGAAGATGACCACTGCCAGTGAGCGGTGGTCATCTTTTTTTATGTAAGACTTCGCATGGCACGTGTAACGATTCGCCGCGTATGTTGGGTATCCGACTGCTGAGTCCAAGTGGCACAGACCTGCCGCACCCACTCTGGATTCGTCTTGCTGGCGTCGTTCAGCCAGTTACTTACCGAATCCTGCACATACTTATGGGCATCGGATTTCACCGCGTCAAGCAAGGGAAGGGCCATGGCCGGATATTCTTTTAACTCCTGAATATGCTTGGCCCAGACGCCACGAGGTCTGATTGATTCTATGGCAAAGCGACGGATCAGTGGATCAGGGTCAACGCTCCATGGGATTAACTGTTGCAAGGCTGAGGATAATTCGGCAGAGATGGACTCCCGTACAGCCATCCAGGCGATTTCTCTTACACCAAAGTGATGATCTGCTGCAAAGGGCCGAAGCTGCTCCAACTTTTCAGTCAGGTTCAGTCTGGAATCCAACCCAATGATATAAGCCGCCCAGCAGCGAACACTGTCTGAACGATGCTCTGCAATGGAACGAAAGAGATTCGTTTGTTCATTCATTGTTAGACGTTTCAACAGATTAAGCCATTGCATGGCTATGGCCGGGATGATTTTCATGATCCGCTGCTTATCCATCTGTGTTAACTGCTCTGTAATTGCGCTGGTTTCGGCATCCATTCCCCATTCATGGGTAATCTTCTGAAAAAGAGAAACATGATCTACAGCCAGCCATTCGGTCAGATTGACCGATTCGATATGTCCTGCTTGTAGCCAATTGCGGATATGCTCAGGGATTTCCGTTGCTTTACGGGCACCTTTGCGAAGAAGAATGTTTTCAGGGATAAACAGATCTGATTTAGCATCCAACGGTATGTACTCCTCCTTGGTTGTATAGACTTATGAGCTATACAGTACAACCCGCTGGAGAACAGGGATGTAAGGCATCTTACAAGTGGGCAGTTATTTTCCGAAGGGTGGCGATTTCGTCACGATGAAGGGAGACTGATTTGAATCCGGTACGAATACGGCCTGCTTTTGCCAAGTCTTGCATGACAATCGTAACCGATTCCCGTGTGGCTCCCGCCATCCAGGCAATCTCCTGATGGGTAAGCGTGAGTTGAATCCGGCAGTACTCATTCTCTTCGACCCATCCCATCTGTTCAGCCAGCCGGAAGAGATTATGTATCACCTTTTCATGCAGGCTTCCGAGTGCGAGCGTCTGTGTCAACTCGCTCATTCGTTTGATCCGCTTGCTTAGTACGTTCATCAGTCTCATCATAAATTCCGGATGTTCAATCAGAAACTGTTCAAAACGTTGTTTGTTCATCAGGCAAATATCACACTCTTCCATCGTTTCGATATAAACAGCGCGTGTTCCGAGTGAGATTCCGTTCATTTCTCCAAACACGTTACCTTCCGTCAAAATATCGAGAGTGAACTGCTTGCCCTCCGGGTTTAATGTATATAAACGAACCTTTCCCCGTTTCACAAAATAGAAACCTTCTGTAAACGTATCCGGTGTCTGGATCTGTCTATTTTTTGGTAGGGTCGTAATGGAAGTCATCCCATCCATTTCAATCAGATCTGCCTCGGACAAGGAAGACATGAGGTCGAATTGTGATAAATACAGAATTTTATCCATAGTACTCCTTTCCATTACAATATGAATATAAAAAAAGAAGAACCCACGAAAAACAACGGGTTCTCTTGCAGCGGGACTTCCTGAGTTGGAAGGTCTTCTGACTATAAATAATCGAATACCATTCTTATTATAGTAATTTTTTTAATTGAGAGACGCGTCCTTGGCTAATGCCAAGCTTTTCCGCAATTTGCTGTTGAGACAAACCAGGATTCTGTTCAACAATTTCTTTCATCTGTTGCAGCATGCGTGCCGTCTTCGGCCGCAGGTCCGGATATTCTTGGTTGTCAGCTGTGGTCCCTTCTTCCCTAGCGGGAGATGAGACTGAGGCGGATTTGGTAGCAGGACGCTCCACGGGTGCAGGAGCCTGTTTGTTCTGAGGTACGAACCAGTGGGGAGAGTCATCCGGGTTTTTTAATTGGATTGCACAAGTCCGGCAGATGAATTGTTCTTTGAAATACATTTCCGTATCTACATCACCGCAAAAAATACATAATGTTGATTTGTACTTTCTTAAAATCAACTCTTTCCCTTCAATGAAAAACTCAAGCGGATCGCCGATATGGATTTCCATCGTATCCCGCATTTCTTTGGGAAGCACAATTCGTCCAAGACGGTCCAGAGATCTCTTCATTCCGGTTCTTTTCATCGCATCTCCCCCGCAATTCTCAATTAAAACCTGTCTTTATTGTAAGGAAGAAAGGGCTTTAATACAACAATAATATTTCAAAAAAGTGGGATAATTCCATCTATTATGGGAAAATAAGTTTGGAAAGGATGGGTGCAACGGCTAAAGTGAACAATGCAGCGAGCACCATGGAGATGCTGGAGATGGTTCCTGTCAGGGAACTCAGTTCAAACGCCTTGGATGTTCCTGTGCCATGGGCACCGGTTCCAAACAGTGTGCCTCGTGCAATCTCCCCATCGATGCGCAGCATCTTGACGATAGAAGGTCCCATAATCACCCCGAGCAGGCCTGTCATAATAACAAAAACAGCTGTCACTGCGGGAATGCCACCGATTGTAGCCGATACGTTCATGGCAATGGGTGTTGTAATGGAGCGTGGGATCAAGCTATGGATCAGCCCGGAATCCAGGCGGAGCCATTTGGCGAGCAGGGCAGAAGAGAGTACTGCAACGACCGAGCCAGTCATGACACTGAAGACAATCTCGGAAATATGTTTTTTGAGTACATGGAAAAAGGTGTAGAGCGGTACGGCAAAAGCCACGGTGGCCGGTTGGAGAAGCAGGCTCAGCCATTTGCCGCCACTGCTATACGTGGTATAATCCGTTCCGGTTGCGAGCAATATGCCAACGACAAGGAGCGGCGTAATGAGCAGTGGAGACAGATATACTTTCGGCAGATTGCGATACATTCGTTTGGCAATCCCATAGATACCAACGGTTAACAGCAGGCAGAGAAATCCAATCATCCGGTGTGACGCTCCTTTCGTTTGGCAATTCGTGTAGCAACCAGGCCTGTGCAGGACATGACCAGGAAAGTACTAAGTAGTACGATGAATAAAATCTGCAATCCGTCATGCTCCAGCATGGGCATATAGTTCATAATGCCAACGGCTGACGGGATAAAAAATAACAATAGTTCACCGAGCAGCCAGGCAGCTCCAACTTCAATCCAGCGCAGCTTCACGACACGAGTCTGAAGCAGAATGAATAACACAACCATACCGAGTATTGAACCGGGTACAGGAAGATGGAGAGTACGGGCCAACAGGTCCATGAGCAGTGAAAAAACCATTAAGAGCGCAACCTGTGCAATACCAAGGCCCCACTTTTTCACTTCAATCCCTCCCACTATAAAGTAATGT
>NZ_JAGGNR010000040.1 GCF_018614975.1 Paenibacillus polymyxa
TGTGGATTTGCTCGCACTTCGTGTTGAAGTTACTTTGTCACGGGGCTTCAACCTTAGGATTTCTCCACCAGCTGCCCGTCAGCTACGAGGCGACTTGGCTCTTACCTCGACCGGACTTTCACCGGCTAGTTGTGTCTAGCTTGGCTAGGCGCGCAAACATGAAAAAACGGTCACCTAGTGACCGTTCATGATCGGTTATCTGGAACTGCATTTAGTTTACTCTTTTACCCCTCCAAGCTGCAAGCCATGAACGAAATACTTCTGCAAAAATGGATATACAACTAAGATGGGTAATGCGGCAACAATCGTAATCGCTGCCCGAATAGATACAGGTGTGACCATGTTGCGCGCAGCGCCAAGATCTGCACCATTGGCAACGGCTGCACTGCTGTTGGAATTCATGGAAGATGATAATAGCTTCATCAACTCATATTGCAGCGTGCTGAGGTTTTGTTTGGAAGATGCATACAGAAACGTATCAAACCAAGAGTTCCATTGACCGACTGCAATGAACAGTGCAACAGTAGCAAGAACCGGTTGGCACAGCGGTAGAATAATGGAAATGAATGTTCTGAAATCTCCAGCACCATCAATTTTGGCGGATTCGATCAATCCCTCGGGTAGTGTCTGGATATAGGTTCGAATAACAATCATATTAAAGGCACTGATCAGCCCAGGAATAATGTACACCAGGAAATTGTTTAACAAATGCAAATCTTTCATTAGGAAATAAGTTGGAATAAGACCTGCACTAAAATACATCGTAAGAACAACTGTAATGGTAATGGGCTTTCGTAATATATAATCTTTTCGGCTTAATGTGTAAGCCAGCATGGAGGTTAAGAATAGACTTAAGACTGTCCCCAAAACCGTTCTCGCCACAGATATACCAAAGGCGCTGAAGATGGTCCCTCCTGCAAATACTGCTCTGTAGTTTTGATCTGTCCATACCCGAGGCCACAGATATATCCCACCCCGGATGGTGTCATTACCGGCATTGAATGATACGGCGAGTGTATTCACAAACGGATACAGGGTAACAATCGCGATTGCGATCATCAGTATACCATTTAACGTATGGAAGACAATCGGTTCAAGCCGAGATTTATTGATTCCCATCTCTAGTCCCCCTTATATTAATCGGTCTTCCCCGAGTCGTTTGGAAATTGAATTCGCCGCAAAGATCAGCGTGATACTAACTACTGTTTTGAAGATACCTGCCGCAGTAGCCAAAGAATAATTCCCGATCTGTAGTCCGTATTTCAGGACAAATATATCTATCGTCTGTGACCAGTCGACAACCACACCATTACCTAACAGATACTGAACCTCGAATCCAGCTTCCAAAATCCAGCCCATATTCATGATCAGCAAAATGATAACAATGGATTTGATTCCGGGTAAGGTCACATACAGCATTTTCTTATATCGGTTCGCACCATCAATCTCTGCCGCTTCATAGAGGGAAGGATCGATAGACGTGATGGCCGCCAAATAAATAATGGCATTCCAGCCAACTTCTTTCCATACATGCGATGCGCCTACAATGCCCCAGAAGTATTCCGGAACGCTAAGCCACATGATAGGTTCTTGAATGATATGCAGCTTCATGAGTACCACATTCACAATCCCACCATCTACAGATAGTGAACTTGCTACGATACCTGTCACAATAATCCATGAGAGAAAGTGAGGTAAATACGATATTGTTTGAATGGTTCGTTTATATAACTTATGTTTGATCTCATTAAGTAAAATGGCAAATATAATTGCTGTCGCAAATCCGAGCACCATATTGATGACGCTCATCGCAATGGTATTACGAAGCACGTTAAGAAATGCATCGTCTGTTAGCAAAAACTTAAAGTGTTTGAGCCCGACCCATTCCTGCTGGGTGAAACTCTTCGCAGGACTGTAATTCTGAAAGGCCATAACCCAGCCCCAAATGGGATAATACGAGAATACGAGAATGTACGCAACGATGGGCAATGACATGAACATGAGTTGTCTTTGTCCGCGCAATCGTTTTAACAGTGGTGCTTTGGTAACGACTGTACGGGTAGTTTGCTCTGGTATGGCTCCAGGCGTGTTCGCCATCTTTCACTCCTCCTATTGGCTTGCAGCGACTTTAAGCATGATCTCCCCGGAAGGCACTAGCCTGAGTAATCCTTTGGTTGATACCTTCCGAGAGAATCATTGCCGCATTTTTTTATTTAACAGACCAGTTCTCGATTCTCCATTTCAGTTGTTCATTAATCCGGTCTTCATAGGATTTAACATCGATCTTCTTGTAAGCGTCTACATATTCAGTCCAAATGTTATCGAACTCATCCGGTTTTGACATGATCGCTTTAGGCAAGAATTTTAATGAAGTGTCTGTCATTTGTTTGTTCGCTACCGCAGCATCAGAGCCTTCTTTCAGATCGACCTGCCATGCTGGATAGTACACTGGATTCTCTGGTGCAGGAGAGAAGAAGTCACTCCACGTTTTGAAGCCATATGCATCCAGAAGTTCTTTATCTTCCGGTTTGAGGTTGTCATAGAATTCCTCAGGTTGGTTGATCGCTCCAATTGCATTGCCATCTTCAAATGTTCCTTCGAGCTTTGGTGCCGCAGCATAGAAACCTTCTGCTTTGTTAACCAATCTCCATGCCGGATCATCCTGCTCTTTACGTTGCTCTGGTGTACGATAGAATCTTCCCTCTTCATTCACCTGATAGTCTACACCCTCTTCACCCCATGACAAGAGCTTCTGGTACTTCTCGTCCATAAGCTTATCGAGGAATTTGATGAGTGCGACTGGGTCTTCGGCATCTTTACTGATACCAAAACCATTGTTCAAGTTAATGACCGGACGATCCAGATAATGATCTGTGATACTTGTATCATAGACTAGCGGGAAGCCTACGTAAGTCTGGCCAATTTTCCCTTGTGCTACGAGTGGGTCTTCGCCGGCTTGGAAATTCCAGTGCTGGTCGAACATACTAAGCACACGTCCCGAAGAAATTTTGGCCAGATATTGATCATAATTCTGAACAAAGGCTTCTTTATCCAGCAATCCCTCATTATACAGATTGTTTAGTTCTTTATAATACCGTTTGGAGATATCTTTGTCGGCAAAAACGGTTGCGACTCCACTATCATCTACGACTACGCCGCCGTCATTGGGGTGACCCATAAGATGTTCAGGTGGGTTAAGCAAAGGGAACGTCCGCCAGTCTGAAGCCAATGTAGTGAAACCAATCGTCGGTTGACCATCAATCGTTGGATTCTTGGCTGCATAATCACGGATCAACTTTGTGAAATCATCCAACGTTTTAGGAGTCGGGTACCCGGCATCCTTCAGTATGGACTTTTGAATCCAGAATGCAGGACCAGAATAATAGTTACTAATGAACTCCCCTGTATACACTCCATAGTTAGGCAACCAGTAAATATGTCCATCACTGGAGTCTTTCATCCGGTTCCAGTCTTTACCGAAATGTTTCTTCAGATTAGGTGCATGCTCTTCAATGAGATCTTCGAGCGGAATAACCGCACCGGCTGATACCAATTTGGTATCTGCTGTGATCAAGTCAGGGAAATCGCCACCGGCAATCATAACGCCGAGCTTCTGTTGAAGATCACCCACGAGAAACTCCATCTCAAGATTGACGCCGAGTTCATCCTGGATCTTCTTGTAGATTCGGTTATCTTTAGCTGGCGCCTGATTTGGCGTTCCGATAAAGGCCGTGATGTT
Organism: Paenibacillus polymyxa; assembly: GCF_018614975.1. Lineage (GTDB taxonomy): Bacteria > Bacillota > Bacilli > Paenibacillales > Paenibacillaceae > Paenibacillus > Paenibacillus polymyxa_E. The sequence goes on from NZ_JAGGNR010000040.1 coordinate 3,740, forward strand.
CAGTACCTCTTTCCCATCCTTTGTAGTCGCTTTCTCATTGTCACCGCTGCATCCTGCAAGTGCCAAACTCAAAGCCAGAACGAGTGATACGGAACCCCAAAGCTTCTTTTTCTTAAGTCCCCCCATGTACTTGCCCTCCTTGGAAGTGGTATGTCTTACTGTTTTTAGTATGAAGAAATGTATGCGGTTACAAAATATATATATTTAAGGTCCACCCCCCTGTAATTGCAGGTCTTATTCAGGAGGGGTTCTTCTTTTTCATGGATCAATTCGCATACTTTTTCCTGTATTCTACAGGTTTCATGGCTGTTCGTTTTTCGAAGTGTCTGAGAAAATGCTGGTAACTGCGGTACCCTACCTGCTCTGCAATCGCACTTGATGTTTGATTCGTCTGCTGGAGCAGACGCTTCGCTTCTTCCATTCTTAGATCATGTACTACCTCAATTACACCCTTACCATACTTTCGCAAAAAGGATTGCCCTAAATGGACAGGATTCACGTAGAATCGTTCTGCGAGCTCCTGGATCGTAAATGTCTCCCTGTAATGCATCTGCACATATTCAGCAACCGTCGCCTGGATGCCACCCATTTGCCTCTCCCGGAAAACAGCCAGTTCTGACTTGCATTGCAAACAGAAATGTTCCAGATTGCTAGCAACCTCTTCTATGTTTCGATGGCCCTTCTCCAGAATTCCGCTCGCCAATTCGTTCATTAGAGCATTAGGTTCTCCTCCTAATTCTCTACACAGGGACAGTCCGCGGAATATAATATGGGTAGAGAAAATATGTACAATCTCTGGCGCAGCCTTCATCTGTATAAACAGTTCAAAAGCACTCCGAATCGCAGACGAGAGTTCCTCTACAGAACCGTTTTCAAGCAAATCGCTAATATGGTCCACCTCTGACAGCGTTTCCGGATCAAACTGCCAATTCTCCAACTGAATATCTTCGGCAAACAACAGACGCTCTTGATTAAAAAACAAATAACGCCCAACTTCCTGAGCGGAGCGGAAGGATTCAGATAAATGCTCCAGTTTGTTGACCGTTAATCCAACCGCGATATGAATATCTTCACAGCTGTTATGTTGCATGTTGTTCATCAAACGCTGGGTAAAAGCTTTAATTGCTTCAAATGTCTCATTTCTATCATTCGTTTCCTCCCCCCATACAAGTCCCAATGAGTCTCTTGTTCTGTCAATTACATAACAGCAAGTTGTTTCTTCAGCCGTTTGTTCGGCTACTGAACAGGCTTCCTGAATATCTCCCTGAAAGGCTATTCGCAAGTATGCCCAATGGGACTTGTTTAAACGAGGAAGGATCTCTGACATCTCCTGCTCCGATATGTTCTGTTTATCCTTAATCAGTGCAGACAAAACCGCTTTGATCCTTTGCTCATTTGCCTGTTCCCGATTGCGCTCCTGGTTTTCACGCTCCTGCAATTGCATACGTAGACGGATCAACATATCCTCTGCTTCTGTACTATCAACTGGTTTGGTTAAATAATTGGAGACACCTAATCGAATAGCTTGTCTGGCATAATTAAAGTCACTGTATCCACTCGTGATGACAAACAGCACAGACTCATGTTCCAATCGTCGTGCTTCTTCTACAAGTTTCAGCCCATTCATCAAAGGCATACGAATGTCTGTCACCACGAGATCAGGTCGATCTTGTTCCATCATCTGAATGGCTTCCTCACCGTTGGCGCACACGCCTCTGATTTCAAAACCATACTTTTCCCAATTGATCAGAAGCTGTAACCCTTCAATAGCATACGGTTCATCATCGACTAACAGTACTTTATACATGAGAGTTTACCTCCTAGTTCCTCTGTTCCAGCTTGGAGATCGGTATACGGTACCCTGCAATGGTTTCCTTTCCAGGTACACTGTTTAGATCAAATATCGCATTTCCTTCATAAAAGAGTTCCAACCTGCGGTAGACATTGCGGAGTCCTACATGCTCGCCGTTCCTGGGTCTTTCAGAACGAATATCTCGCAGGAGCTCGGTTAGTCTCCCTGCATCCATACCGATTCCATTATCGATCACCTGAATAACCAGTTCAGTAGCGTTTCTTCTCGCCGTTATCTTGATCTCTCTTCCATTTTTTCGCGCCTGCAAGCCGTGTTTGCAGGCATTTTCGACGAGCGGTTGAATACTCATGCGGGGAATGAGCAACGAAGCTGCATCAGGATCAACCTCGAAGGTGTAATCAAACAGCTCTCCAAAGCGAAACTTCTCAATCTGGAGATAAAGATTCGTAAATTGCAGCTCTTCTTGCAAAGGAATCAGATTGTCAGAATGACTGAGCAACTGTCTCATCAGCTTGGACAGACTTTTAATAATCTCAATTACTTCCGTATATCCATTCTTCGTACTAACGACCAGCAAGGCATTTAATGTGTTAAATAAGAAATGTGGATTCATCTGACTCTGGAGCATAGACAATTCAGTCCTCACTTGATCCAACTCCAAATCTTTTTGACGGATTTCCAGTTTATATACGTCATTAATCAGCGTATGAATTTTACCAATCATGATGTTAAATGTACGAATAAGCCCGCCGATTTCGTCGCGGCCTTCGTGAATTTCAATCAGATCAAATCGTTCGTTACGAACCTTCTCCATATGTCTGGATAGCTTGCGAATCCGATAGTGGTAGGAACGCAAAATAATGTAGATCAATACAGAGGGGACCACGATACTTAGTGCGAGCAAACCCAGAATTGATTTAAAAGCTTCTTGCAGCAGGTGGTCAAGGTGACGCGTATCGGCAACTCCAATCAATTTCCATCCCTTTAGGTAGGCTAGATTCCCTAACGACTTTTCGAGCGTGTAAGCAGAATTTCCAGATTCCTGGAGCATTGATTCATTATCAAGGGAGGATAAGTCGGTTTCGCTGAATCCCCCACTTGAAACGACAGTTCGATTGTTGCTGTCCACCAGACGCAGCTGAAGACTGTCTGATTCACGATTTAAAATGCTATACACCCGGCCAAGTTCCAGATCAATCTTGGAATACTTGTTGTAATTGGCATAGGAGGTATAAGTATCCATTACACCAATCACACTGATTCTTCTTCCCGCGTTAAATCCGGATGGCTCAATATAATCAACGACAAGAATGCCTCCACTGGTGGATTTCAGTTGTTTCAATCCAGGGAGTACATTCTTGTCTTTCATCACGATATAATGACTGCCCGTTTGAATGGTATCGTTATCCGTATAGATACGCACCTCCAGAATATTCGCTGACATATACCGTGTTAATTTATCTCGCAGGAATGCATGATACACGTTGTAATAATCAACGGGCGAGTGATAGGTCCGATCCAGTGCCTCATAGAGCGAATCGTCTGCTGCAATAATTCGGCTCAGAGCAACGCTCTCATCAATCATGCCAAGCAGTTCCCCCGCAGCCCTGTCGATGGATTTACGCAGATTTTCCTGTTCTCTAATCTTGATATCCGCGGAGGTTCGTTGATAAAAGAAGATATTAATCGTTATTACAGGAAGGAGAATACTAAGGACATAAATAAGCAGAAATTTGGATCGGAGAGGAATATCATTAACCTTACGGAACATCCAGAATTTATGACGCATATGATCACCCTTGATTTTTGTTTTTATAGACGGACGGAAGCTCCCCTGTATGCGCTCTGAACTTTTGGGTGAAATATTCAGCATCATGATATCCTAACCTGAATGCAATGTCAGTGATCTTCATATTGGTACGTCGCAGGAGTTTACGGGCCTCCTCAACACGAAGCTTGTGCACATAGTCACTGAAACTGACCCCCATCTCCCGCTTGAACTGTTGACCCAAGTAGGCAGAATTCACGTGAATACGATTAGCTACATCTTGTAATTTAATTTTACTTCGATAGTGTTGCTTCAATTCATTCACTGCTTCTGCAACAAGCCCTCCCGTACCCGTCTTTTGCTTCAATTCAGACTGGGAAAGTTGCTCGGACAGTCGAATACACAGGTCTTGCAATGTGCCTGAAGACCAACTCGCAGCCTCGTGCCATTCTTTTGCACATAGTATTTCTCTGCAATCCTCTCTTTTTCCATATCTCCTTAGCAACTCCCCATGGATATATCGGATGACATGATGTACCCATTCCAACGAAACCTCTGCTTTCTCACTCTTCTCTAACAGTGCACTCACTGCAATATTGATGGAATACGTGTTTTCTGCTTCAATCAACGCCAAGATCTCTTTAGAGATGTTCATCATTTGCTCTAAATCATATTCTTGGCTTATTCGATATTCATTAAGATGATTTTCATAGGCTTCATCTGTAACCATGACTCCATTTTGCTGTTTTTGCTCATTTCTGCGTTTGTCCAGAGGTTCAATCATTTCCATAAGGATTTGATGAATCTCCTCGGGAACAAGAGGTTTAAGCACGTACTGATCGACCTGATACCGTATGGCTTGCTTTGCGTAATTAAAATCGGAGTATCCTGTAACGATAACAATTTTAGAGGTATAGGCGAGATCTTCTCGCAAGGTGTGAATCAAACCTAGACCATCCATAACAGGCATTTGAATATCAGTGACGACAAGATCCGGTTCAACCGAGTTGAATAAAGCCAGTGCTTCCTCCCCATCCGTTGCCGTTCCGCAGAGTTCATATCCACAAGCTCGCCAGTTAATCATCGTTCTCCATCCTTCTAGCATAAACGGCTCATCATCCGCGACAATGACCTTGTACATTAGCTCACCTCTCTTTTGTCCGTGATCAGCTGCATGTATTTTATCTATATCTATGGGTAGATTCCAGTTGCTGTGAAAACGCTAAACAGCAGAACAACAGCAGGATTGTTGTCTGCTCGCACAACTTGGGGAACAAAATTTCCACCAGACCGTACTATAAGAGCACTCCGATTGCAGCGAAGCGTCGGATAACAATTCAAGTGTAACGCTTACATTTTGGTACAACAACCTGATAAACTATAGGTTTTCACCCGACAAAGTATAGATTTAACTCAGAAGTAATCTACTGTCAGGAAAAAAAATTTCATTCTCCACGTACAATACGGAATCCTTGATCGGGACCAAAACCATTAGCATCAAATTTGCCACGGAATGATATTTCATTGTTATTAACACCGCCAATCCAGCCTCCGCCTTTCACAACTCGCCAAGTTTGATTTGGACTCTCCGAATCACTGTACCAGTCCCAGCACCATTCTCTCACATTCCCAGACATATCATAGATTCCTAACTCATTCGCCTTCTGAGTTCCGACTTTTTTGGTTTGATTACGGTTGCTCTCAATAGCTGGCCAGCTCCAGTCACCCGTCAGAATGTTGTCGCCGGCATTTACCCAGTACCAAGCAACTTCATCAGGATTATTACTTCCACTGTATGTGTAATTCAAGCTCTTTTGACCTCCGCTTGCAGCGTATTCCCATTCTGCCTCTGTGGGTAATCGGTAACCGTTGGCGTCCTCGTTGATCGTTACATTCCATTTTATATTGTCGTTTTCATTGTGATTATTCGTGTCCTGATTTTCCTTGTCTATATTGTAATAAGGTTTCAGGTTTTCTTTTATACTTTTTTGATTACAGTATTCCACTGCGTCATACCAGCTGACCATTTCAACAGGCAGGTCATCTCCCTTGAAGCCAGAAGGGTTTTCCCCCATAACTTCCATCCATTCTTTTTGGGTCACTTCGTATTTACCAATATAGAAGGAATCCAACGTTTCATTTTTATCAATCTGACTCGGCTTACTGCTCTTGAAGGCTCCCCCTTCGACGAATACCAAGTCATCGTTTAATTTGGTATTACTTGCTGAACAAGCACTTAGACTAACAACTATAGCGATTAAGGTTAACCATACCAGCTTCCTCATTCAATTATTCTCCTTTACTAAGCTTAAATCCGGCAACGTCGAGGTCCGTTAGTCTGGAGAATAACGTTACCCAACGCTACCGGAAAATTGAATTCAAATGCAGGTGCAGAAGTTGAACTGCATCACATCATTTTTACCAAACCGTCACGTTTGCACTTCCGCTGCTTTGATAACCTTCCGTTGCCATCACCTGATAGGACCAGCTGTTGCCTAAGTACATCCCTTTGCTCGCCCATGCATTCACATGATTACTAAACGTGATGGTAGAATTGACTCCAGTCGGTCTCTTGGACTGTCTAACACTCCAATACTGAGGGAAAGTCTGAGTACCATCAATGGAAGGTGCATTGTATCTCATCGTTGTATAGATGTCATATGTGCCGCCATCACTAGTCATCGAGCCCTTATACGTTCCGGTAGGACGATACGTTCCCCAGCTATCCACCACGTAATATTCAATTAGAGCGTTTCTAGTCCAACCATAGAAGGTGAGATAGCCGTTACCTGAAGGAGAGAATACGCCGGCATTATAATTGACCACTCGATTAGGCGTACCGTATGTCCACCCTTTCCCGACAACAAAGTTCCCGGTATTTTGCCAATTCACGCTGTAATTCCCGCCCGATCCATTCACGGCGTTGACCGTTCCTCCGCCATCTGTCCAATTTTGCCAATAATCTGTTGCTGCGCTCGATGTTGCTGCGAAGACACCAAAACTCATGGAAGCTGCAAGAACAACGGTTAACAATTTTTTGCCAAATTTGAACATAGATGATACCTCCTGATATTTTAATAGATTTGGTTGATGCTACAATCCGATATGAATGTTCCTCAGCAAATTCACTTGAAAAGACGTTGCGAAAACAGATACAGATCGTTCTTCCATACGGGCCAATCATGTCCTCCACTTTCCTTATGCCAGATGTGAGGCACTCCGTGTTGCGCCAAATATTGGTGAACCCCAAGACTAATCTCTATAAGATTGTCCTGTTCACCGCAAGAGATCCATAACAGCGAGAGTAATGAAGGCGCTTTCGAAAGATCAGGGACAAGTAGCTCCGGGCTTCTGGTGTTTGGGGCTGCGGAGAAAGCACCGATCCATGCAAAATGGTCTAGATTACTTAATCCGATATTTAAGGATTGACCTCCGCCCATGGATAAACCAGCAATCGCCCTTTTATCCCGGCTTTTATGCAAAGGGTAGTTCGACTCCATGTAAGGTATCAAATCGTTGAGCAGATCGGATTCAAACCGTTTAAATGCTTTGATTTTCTCAGGTTCAAACAGGTCTCCTTCGGCTCGGTCATTCGACATCGCGCGACCGTTGGGGAAAACAATAACCATCGGCTCAAGCAAGTTATCGTTGTACAGATTATCGAGAATAATTTGCGGAGAACCATGAGTATGCCATTCGGTTTCGTCTCCACCAATACCATGCAACAGAAAAAGTACAGGATACATCGTTGTCGAAGAAAATTCTGGCGGGGTGTACACCATCGCTTTACGGGAAATGCCAACCGTGGTGGAAGGATACTCTACCGTCTCCATGACTCCACGTGGTATATTCTCCCGATACTGGTCATATCCCGTTACTGCTGATGAGATCAATTCCATTCTCTTTTCCTCCGAACATATGAGTGACTATCAGTCTTCAGTTAATCCACATAGCCAAAACCCAGAATGGTGAAGCATTTATGTTCATGACCTTCCGCCATTTCGATCTCGATGGAGTGCTCCCCCACATGCTCTTCGTTAAGCAGAAGTGTGGCATGGCAATGGGTCCAGTTCACTTGACGCGGATCGACTTTTTGGACGAATACCCCATCTACCTTGATATGTGCGGTTCCGAATTCGTCGTTACCAGAGTCCTTGAAGATCAGAATGAGGCGTTTGCACTGCAAACTTATCCGAAAACTGCTCTGATCCTCTTTTCCCTCTCCTGTACGCATCCAGTTGTTGGGAAACTGAGGTGTACCATAGTCATGAGCATCCATCTCAGCCATCTGCAGATCCGTGTCCGTTTTACAAAAGGAGCCTGCATCAATTCGGGCAATGTGATTGCCGTTTTTCCGATCCAGCAGCTTCACATGAACAAATTCATTTCCAATTAGCGGAGCTTTTTCAATATCATGATCTTTCTCATCCCACTCAGAACGATTTGTCACGTCGAACAAATATTCCAAACAATCGGCCATAATTCGATGCCCTGTGTTAGTCGGATGATATATATCATGGAAAAATTGCTTTTTGGAAATAACGTTACCCTCACCTTTTGTTTTGTTAAACTGATCTACGACAGCATCTTTCACACTTACCATTGGCAGATCATAATGCCAGCCTACCGGAGCGAGACGATCCTGTAGATTCCAGTCATTTTCGAATACACTGAACAACAAGATCACCGCTGGCTTGTTATCGGCCGCAAGTGCTTTAAGCACCAGACTCTCGTAACATTTACCCTGGGTTTCATCATCTGCGTCATTGACTGCGAATTCGATTATGACAATATCCGGCTGAACGGCACCTCCCCTCAGCACATCCCGATCATAACGTACAATCCCCAGTTCTGAAGGAGTTCCACCCACACCTGCTTTAATCAGATGAATCGGACTATCTTTTGAAAGCGCAAACATAAACTTGAACGACTCATACGACCGATAAGCGTAACTTTGAAGATGAATAGGTACTGAACCAGCACCTTGGGTAATGGAGCCTCCAATATAAGCAATAACAACAGGTTCGCCGTTTTTTGCCTTCTCAATGGCTCGTTTTAATCTGACATTACTCCCTTTGTTCAGAAGAGATCGGCCAATCATATCGCGATATCCATGTGATTCAAAGTTAATAGCGGCTGCTGACGCTGTCACTCCGACTGGATCGCGCGGTGCAGTGAATTCTGTGTTTTCACCTGCATCTTCTGAATCCTGGAGCATAAATCACCATCACATCCTTTCGGCTAGATTCTGATCATCCTCAAACAGCATTTAAAGGATCACAGCTTGACTATGATTGGATCAAGTGTGATCCTTCCCCCAAAGTGTATCCCTTACATAATTTTACAACAACCTGACAAAGTATAGGATTTCCACCACTATATCATTTTAATTCGACTACAATCACATGCAAATTAGAACACCTATAATTTTTCATGTAAACGCTTTAATTTGTATACTATTTCCATGTTATAATTTTGAAAAACCGCATTGATAAAGGAGGATTATCATGAATATCACGGGTCAAGGCGCGTGGGATACGGGTACATATACAAATCTGTTTCTGAAGCTAGGCTACGATGAGAATGAGATTACGAACAGATTGGAAGAAACATGGAACGAGCTGTTTTATGGCGATGAACATACTCGAATATATTACCCCATGGGTGAGGACAAGGGTTATTTACTGGACACTGGTAATCTCGATGTTCGCTCCGAGGGCATGTCCTATGGCATGATGATGGCTGTTCAGATGGACAAAAAGGAAGAATTTGATCGACTCTGGAATTTCTCCCACACGTTTATGCAACATAAAGCGGGACGTTATAAAGATTATTTTGCCTGGCATTGCAAGCCTGACGGAACCCGACTCTCGCAAGGTCCTGCTCCTGATGGTGAGGAGTTTTTTGCCATGGCGCTATTTTTTGCCTCCAACCGCTGGGGCGATGGCGCTGAACCTTATGATTACAAGGCACAAGCCCGCAAGATCCTTTGTGCATGTATACATCAGGGCGAAGACGGCGAAGGCGATCCCATGTGGGACCCGGAAACAAAACTGATCAAATTCATACCAGAAACACCGTTTAGCGACCCGTCCTACCATCTGCCTCATTTTTATGAACTATTCGCGAAATATGCGGATGAAGAAGATCAGAGCTTCTGGAAAGAAGCGGCGGCCGCTAGTCGGACTTACCTGCATACAGCCTGCCATCCCGTAACCGGACTATCACCTGAATATGCGAACTATGACGGCTCTCCAGCTCCAATACAGCCACATGGGGATTTCAGACATTTTTACAGTGATGCATATCGTACTGCTGCAAATATTGCGCTGGACTGGGAATGGTTCCGCAAGGATCACTGGCAGATCGAGCAATCCAACCGGATTCAATCCTTCTTCAGTGATATTGAAATGTCCGATTATCGTCGTTATACAATAGAAGGTGAACCTTTCGACGAACCTTCACTGCATCCTGTAGGTTTGCTGGCTACCAATGCCATGGCTTCACTGGCTGCGGACGGTCCACATGCTGACACATTCGTTCGCAAGTTCTGGAACACACCTCTGCGTCAGGGAGAGCGACGTTATTACGACAATTGCCTGTATTTTTTCAGCATGCTGGCTCTAAGCGGAAGATATCGCATGTACTGAACTAAGAGAATGTGCACGAGCCGTTGAATCTGTCCTGTGAACGTTTGGCTTGCAGGACAGGTTCAATCACAGAATTTTAAGAGGATGCAAATGATATTACGATTTAATCTATATCAACAAAAAACGTTCCCGGCTCGCATATGCTTACTGCGAACCGGGAACGTTTGTATGTGCCAATACAGGTAATAACCTCTATTCTCTTCAATTATTTGGAGACAGAAGAAGTATCATAGGAAGACTGCATAATCTCCAGATATCGATTAATGTTCAGTCCCTCCAGGCCTTTCACATATTCGTCCCAATCCTTATCCAGACTTTTGGCGCCAGTAATAAATTGCAGAGCGTTCTGATCGATGTAATCCTTGAGATTGGTCTGCATCATGCTGGCTTCATCAGCTTGGGACGGATCTACCCACAATGCCCAATGAGGGAAAATCTCTTTCGGTTCCTTGCCCTCCATTAACAATGTCGCCTCATAGAGACGTCGCTCACCACCATCATTGGCATAGATGTCTGTCCCCTGTACTTCGGAGTCCCGATATGCCTGAAAATGATTGTACTGACTCAATGCAGCCCAACTGTCATTACGAGGTTCTTCTCCAGAAGGAAGCGGAATGGCTTTATATAACGGCTCAATCTGATCATTGAGCGCCACTTCTCCTTCTTGTGGTTTGCGCCAGCTTACGCCCTCTTCTCCCAGATATGATGCCATGGTTCCTTCCTGGGTATAGAGATAATCCAGCAGCTCTATGGCCGCGATCTGCGTTTCCTCACTGGCTTTGTTTGTCAGTACAAAAGACGCTCCGGGATCAATCGGATAGTTGTACGTAGCATAAGCAGCATGGGGTCCCTTCAATGGAGGGATGGGATTGTAATCATTGCCGTAAGGAGAACCTTCGGCAGTCGTTACGAATAACGATGGATGCATGGCTGCTCCCGCACCCAGAAGCTGTGCATCAGCGTTATCTCCAATTTTTTTGAAGGCCCCGACGTTTTGGGTAAATGCCCCTGGATCAATCAACCCTTCATCGTACAGGGATTTAATATAGGCAAGCCCTTCTTTCCACTCCGGTTTGTTCACTACGGTCTCCACTTTCCCCTGATTGACAATGAGATAATTCCGATCGTCGTCATAGATAAAACCGTTCATCAAGTACGGAATAATGTGCACACCGAAATTTTCAGTCGAACCGCTTAGCGGTACTTCGTCGGCTTTGCCGTTCCCGTTTGGGTCTTTCGTTTTAAATGCCCGAAGCATTTCCTTAAATTCTTCTGTCGTCGTGGGTTCGCTCAGGCCCAGTTGTTCCATCCATTTGGTGTTGACCCACATCTTGTTCGGGTATGAACAGTGAAAGCATTCATTCAGACCCGTCAGACCATAGATATTTCCGTCGGGAGCAGTGTTCATGGCCCGATAATAGTCATTGCTTTCAAGCACTTTTTTAATATTGGGAGCATGCTCCTCAATCAGATCATTCAGCGGCAAAATAACCCCCTGCTGACCAAACTTCAACAAGTCTGTCTGAGAGAAACGATCTACCCAAGGGATGAGCAGATACAAGTCTGGATAATCACCGGAAGCCAGTGAAATCTGTCTTTTCTCCGCTGCACCGTCGAATGGAACCGTAGTCCAGTTGAACTGAATATCAAACTTCTCTTCCATTTTCTTCGTGAATTTATTAGTGGACAGGTTGGTATCCGAACCCTGGTGGGCAAACACATTAATGGCAATCTTGCCTGACGGATCGCTGCCTTCCCCGTTCCCCTTATCAGAACTTGAACATCCGGCAAGTACCAACGAGGTAAACAGCATACAGGCAAGAATGATGAATCCCGCTTTTTTCAATACAATCCTCTCCCTCATGAATAATAGAAAAAAATGAACTTATCCTTTGACTGAGCCAATCAGCATGCCTTGCACGAAATACCTTTGAACAAAAGGATAAATGATTAGCACCGGCAAGCTGGCCATCACAATTAACGAGTACTTCATGAGTTCAGCCATCTGCTGCTGTTTGATCATTTCCGATGCATCCATACTCCCCGTACTGCTGTTCAGAATAAGAATACTGCGCAGTATCAGCTGTAGCGGATAGAGCGACTGTGATTTCAAGTAGATGAGGGCGTCAAAGTATGCATTCCACTGACCGACAGCGTACATAAGTGACAACACGGCGATAATCGGTTTGGCGAGTGGCAGGATAATACTGAAGATAAACCGGATGTCACTGCAGCCATCGATGTCTGCTGCTTCGGACAATTCTTCCGGTATCGAATTCTGAAAAAAGGTACGGGCAATGATGACTTGCCATACCCAAACGGCATTGGGAATCAGCAACGCCCAGCGGGTATCAATCAGTCCCATGGTTTTGACCACCAGATAGGTAGGGATCAAACCGCCCGAGAACAGCATGGTGAAGGTAATAAACATCATTAACGAACTGCGACCAACAAACGTTTTTTGGGATAATGGATAAGCAATCATAATGGTCAGTGCCACGCTGATGAAGGTGCCGCAGGCTGTATAGAAAAGGGAATTGCCATAACCGGTAAGGACTTGATCATTCCGCAATACAGACTTGTAACCGTCAAACGTCAGGTCAATGGGCCACAACCAGACTTTTCCCGAGGAGACGGCAGCAGGGCTGCTGAGCGAAGAACTCACAATATATATCAAGGGATACAGCACGGCAATCAGCACAACTGTCAGCATGAAGTAAACAACCGTTATAAATACGCGGTCTCCCCAGGATTCACGAATCGTACTGCTGCTCTTGATCCGCGAACGTCCTGCATTTGTCTGTGTGTTAGGCATGGGTTGGTTCTCCTCCTTTCGCTCCCGTTACCATAAGCTTGTATTGGACAGTCGCTTGGCGACCGCGTTTACGATTAATAGCAGAATCAGGTTAATCACCGAGTTGAACAGGCCAACCGCAGTAGCGAAGCTGTAATTGGCATTCAGCAATCCTATTTTATAGACATACGTGGAGATGATCTCCGAAGCAGACAGGTTGAGCGGATTTTGCAGCAAATATATTTTTTCGAACCCAACAGCCATGATATTTCCTACACTCAGAATCAGAATGATGACGGCTGCCGGAAGTAGTCCAGGCAGATCAACATTGATGATTTTCTGTATTCGGTTGGCTCCGTCCACTTTAGCGGCTTCATACAGGGATGGATCAACACCTGCCAGAGCGGCCAGATATATCACAGCGGAGTACCCCATTCCCTGCCACACATCAGAGAATACGTAGATGGATCGAAACAGTCCGGGCTCACCGAGAAAATTCACCGCTTCGAAACCAAGGGCGCCTGCAATCGTGTTGACAATACCCAGCCTAGGAGACAGAAATAGCATAATGATGGAGACCATAACAACGGTAGAGATGAAATATGGAGCATACGTCACCATTTGCACCGTTTTTTTGAATCGTATGTTTTTGATTTCGTTCAGCGCGAGCGCCAGTAATATAGGAATCGGGAAACCAACGATCAGGCTGTAAAACGAAATGTAGAGTGTGTTCTTGATTAGCATGACAAACGCCGGATTTTTAAAAAGTAATTCGAAATACTTGGTTCCGGCCCACGGACTGCCCCAGATCCCCTTGATGACGTTGTAATCTTTAAATGCCAGAACCGCATTCACCATGGGTACATACTTGAAAATAATAAAGTAAGCAATCGGTGGCAGGATCAGCAGATACAGCTGCCAATGTCGCCTCCAGCTTCTGGATAATGCTTGCTTCAAGAGAGACGGTTTACTTGGTTTCACCACAGACTTTGATTCCCTGCTCATTGTTGTTCTCAGAATCATCCCCCCATTCATGTCTCCCAATCGTGCTGAACTTCAGCCCAATTTGGTAGCGCTTACTTTTTTGAGTAATCATAAGTTTGCGCTGGGGATGCGTAAAGGTACAGTTACGCTGAGAAGTACAAAAAGCGAATATAGTTCCCGAGAAACAGCCTACATTAACCGCTATGAACGTCCATTTTCCGAAACACACTCGGAGAAATCCCGCGTACCCGCTTGAAAGCTCGGCGGAATGAATGTGCACTGTTATACCCGGTGGCCTCCGCTATCTCGTCAATGGTCTGACCGGTGGACTGCAACAAGTTTGAGGCAGCATCAATGCGTACCCGTTCTACATAATCGGAAAGATTCTCTCCCGTATGTTCTTTGAACAGTTGGGATATAAACTTCTCGGACTTGCTCATGTGCTCCGCAATCCGATAGATCGTCAAGTTTGCATCCCCATAATGTTGTTGGATAAAACATATCATTTCGTTTACAGTATCTGCATGTGCTCCTGCTCTTCTTCTCTGGAAATCACCGCAGATGTCTTCTGTTAACTGTTTGAATTTTTCACGCAGCGAAGTGATCGTTTCTGTCATCTGAATGGATGTCACCCGAGTTTTATATTCCTCCAGCAGGGAAGCATCCAGCTTGAATTTTGGTTCGTCCAGCTTCAGAAAAGTCCCCTTCAGCTCCATAATGAACTGCTGCGTCATCTCGTAGGAAAGTTCCCGCTCCTCTAAATTGCGAATAAACAATTGCTCCAGAATACGTATCGCCTCTTCAGGCTCACCGACTTTGATTGTGTTCAGCAGGCGCTGTTCAGACTCAATCGGATAATAGAACATTTCATTTTCCTTCATCGTATCTTCAAATCTCACCAGATGATCTGTTCCCATATGAATGGCATAATCCAGAGCTTGTTTGGCTTCGTCAAAGGAACGCCCTGCATCATTCCAGACCTCGTAAGCTGTACCTGTGCCAATTGTTGTGGATATCCGATGCTCCCGGTAGATCACTTCCATCAAGGTGTTCAGCTCTTTTTCACATCTCCCTATAGCTTCATTTAGTGGGCTTCCATCCAATGGACAGGCAAAAGCGATCTGGTCGGTTCCCCAATCCGTGATCAGCAGCTGCGCATTCCATTCTGTAAGTACTTGTTTGACGAGCAGCCTTGCGACACCCAGTTCATGGATAGTTTCTTCACTGTCCGGATTGGCATATCCGTTTACCTTCACTAAGCCTGCCAAGCCCTTGCTGCTATGAAGAGAAATGTGCGCTTGGGATGAGATAACCTCCAACTCAAGTGAGGTATAGACTTCTCCGGTTAACAAACGTTTGATAAAACCGTCTCTCAATAACGGAATCTGCTCATTCATGGCGTTTTTAAGTGAGTCATTATTAGCTATCAGATTGTTAATATGGCTTGCCAAAAAATCATATTCATTGCCCCGTCTGCCTGGAGAATCGGTGATTTGTTCCCGAAAAGAGGCCAACAACCTGTATATGGGTGCACTATTCCGATAAGCCAGAACCAGCCCGAATAGCAGTCCCAAGGCAATGGTTGCCAAAGTAAAGGCCAGCGTGACTTGTTTGATTTGGTCCGCTTTTGTCATGAGTGCTTTCTCCGGAATCCCTGCCATGTAATTCCATCCATTTTGACTGGACTGCATCGATATCAGCAGCCGACCATCACTTCCAGGCTGCACGTTCTGCACGTTCAGCTCCGTTTCCGCAGCGTTACCTTCTCTCCGGTGAATCTGTGCCATTTGCTCGGCCTCGGTTTGTTCCATGCCAAGGGAGAAAATAATCTGCCCTTCCGCATCGGTGACGAGAGTCCAGCCGCCATATTGATCCACAATATTTTGAGTAAGGCTGGCCATCTGACCCTGATCAATCATGACACCAATTGTTGCTTGCGGTTTGTTGAAGCTGTTCAAAGGCAGAGATTGCAGAAACGTAATGGCGGGAACGTCTGCAAGCACAGTGCCGAGTATTTCACGTTTATAGTTTCGAAGCGGTATGATTTCGTTAAAGTGTGGTTGTTTAAGAATTTGGTCATGCCATTGTTCAAACGACATACCGTCCAGCTGATTGGCAGCATAATAATGCTCTGGACGATAATACACGGTTCTTGGTGTGATGATGGCATTGTAGTTCGGAATGTGAATGAAGAAATGGGACAAGTAATCATTGGTACTGCTGTACATGGAGAGACTCCGCTGCATGCGGTTCATACCGTAGACATTGTAGAGATCATACGGCTTCGGGCCAGTAATTAAATTTTGCAAATCGGGATTGACAGCAAGCTGCCTGGTAAAGGCTTCAACTTGAAGAAGGTTACGCTCAATGATCTCTTTCCCGAGACTCAGCGACTTCAAGCTGTTCTCAATGGAGCTGGAACGAGCCGCTTCAATGGAAGCTCGGTAAGAGGCATATCCCGCAATTTGAGGAATCATCAGAATGACAAGATACGAAATGAGGAATCGGCGGAACACGGGTGAAAATTTGGACCATAGGAGCTGCATATGTACCCTCCCTTTTTTATCAAGCGCTTACATTTCTCTGTGATAAGGTAGCTGTTCAATGATACACCGGGCATTTCTTCCTGGTGAAGGTACAACTTCTTCCTTATGGTACATTTACGTACTGCAGCCTACAATGCATACTCGAAAATAATTGTCTCTCTGCTGTTTGGCGCACAAATATAGTTGTATCTTACCTTGGCATGGCCTCCATGCCAAAGTATCAAAAAATAAACGCAAAAAACCTCCCCGAGACATGGAATGACTTGGGGAGGTTCTTGTTTAACGTTTTGCTTATTAATTGCTAACGGCAACAAATTTCCATTGTTGGTTTGTAGCACCTGTGTAGGTGTTCTGCTGCAGCTTGGCTCCATCCGAAGTGGAAGCGTTTGCCACTTCAATCGCTTTATTGCTGTTCACGTTGATGATACTCCAGTACCCGTTACCAAGATCGTTGACCTTAAAATGCTGAGCAGTTGTGTTCAGATTGCTCATGAGTTGAACCGCTTCCCCATTGGTGAGGGTACCATTGCGAATGTCGATGACTTTGTCCGGCGAGTTCACACTTGTCAGTGTATAGTTGCCGCTACCGATCGAAGTCAGAACCCACTTCTGAGGGTTACCGCCCAGATCACTCCACTGCTGGAGCTGAAGATTATTTTCATTTTGACCACCAGGGACATCAATAACTTTGTTGGAATGCCGGGCTACGATTTTATAAGTTGCACCGGATACAAGACCCGTTGTTGGTCCGCCGCCTTGTCCACTGCCCGGGTAAGTCTGAGCACGTTCATGGTACCAGTTAAACAGGAATCGTCCCATGGCACTCCGTGAAGCATCTCCATCCCATTTCAGGCCAGCTGTTGGGTCGGCAAAAGAGCTTCGTGGTCCTTCACTTAGAATGAATCCGTTCATATGAGCTGCAATGCTGACATTGCCTGCTGCGTTGAAAATCGTTTTGGTATTGGTGCCAAACCCTTCATTGCTGCCATTAAACAAGTTCCAATAGGCTGAATCTCCAGGTTTGTTTTTGAACCAGGTTACCTCGGTAATGTTAATCGGATATTTGTCAGCGGCTGCCTTCACGTTGGTATTCCACTGGTCTTGCAGGATAGAGAAGTTGTCATATGCGCCATAACCAGGGTACCAGTGAACCGCATATCCATAGTTATTGAGCGGATCAGTCAATGGATGGCTTGCCGTCAAGCTGTAAAATTGGTTGTATCCCAGACCTGCCGCCCAGATAACGTTGTCTGCACCTTTGCTGCGAATTGTTGAAATCATGGAATTTTGGAAATTACGCAGGTCATTCCAGTGATCCACAAAGTCATTTTCCCCGTTGTATCCACCCCAATGTCCATTGGCATAGGATTTCACCGGTTCGTTGATCAGTTCGAAGTGAACGTTGTCTGCACTTTTGATCTCCGGGCGTGAAGCGAGATAACCCCAGATTTCGTTGAATTTTTGCAGGTTGGCAGGTGTTGTTGCCTGATCATCCTTCAATGTGAAGTCCAGTCCCAGGACAACGTAGACACCTTTTGTTTTGGCATATTGAATGTACGGAATAATTACATTTTGCGTAACGGTCTGCACACCGGCAAAGTTATATGTACCAGCAGCCACATCTCCCATGTCCTGACGATCGATGAACAGACGTACCTGATTCATATTCCAGCCATGATTGCTTCCGTACTTCGCGCTGGTGTCAGCAAAAGTATCGGTAATGTCTTTCAGATAAGCCAGTGTAGCTGCATGACGGTTATTGCCGTGCAGATTGAGATAATAATTGCTGTCCTGATATGTCCAGTAGGCACCTGAGGGTTGATGCCAACCGTTCAGTAGCACAGGCTGGTTGTTGCTGTTCACTAGGTTTTTGCCGTTTACGTGCAGCTTGCCCATCGGCATGCCCACCCATGCTTCGGCGCGACTGCCTCCCCATGGAGCAATTGTGATCAATAAAGCCAGAATGAGTACAAGTTTACAAGATGTCATGAACTTCTTCACTATAATTCCTCCTGATCTGATATATTGTCTTGCAATATTGCGAGGTAAGCTCCGTCAGAGTATCTCTGATCAAACAGATCGCTCAGGTCGGAGCCCGCTCCCGCAGCCCGTTCCACACCAGCAGGGGAATACTGCGCAGGTAAGGATCACGGTTCTGCTGTGAGCAGACGTTCATGAGATCGTTACAAGCCCCCTTTTGACAGGTGGAATGTTGCATGAAATTCCTCCTTCCTCTTCCAGTCTGATCCCACTCCAAACGTACAGGAAAACTTAACTTAACCGACGATTCCCGTACGCTCTACACTCTCTACGAAATATCGTTGCACAAACAGATAGATGACGATCAAAGGCAGTATGGCAAGAAGAATTCCTGTATCCTGGATCATGCTCAGATAGAACGGATCGGCCTGGGAAGCTGCACCGTCAGTAACCTGCTGGGCCAGATTATACGGAAGGGACGATAACTGGGTCGACATGACTTTACTTGAAGTCAGATAAGTCGTCGTATAGAAGCTGTCGTTCCACTGCCATACGAAGGAAAACAGCATGACTGTTACCATGGACGGAATGGCATTGGGCAGCATGATTCTTGAAAATGTTCGTCCGATGCCCGCGCCGTCCACATAGGCCGCCTCCTCCACTTCCTTCGGAATACCTCTGAAGAATTGCCGGAAGATAAAGATGTACAAGCCGGCTTTAAGTGAATTGGCCGTAATGGCCGTCAAAATAAACGGCCAATAGGTATTAAGCAAATTAACAGGTTTGCCGGCTATAAGCGTCATAAGTCCCATCAGGTCAAAGCTTTTCAAATTCAGGTATACCGGAATGAGAATGGTCGTTGGCGGTACAAGAATCGTCAGAATTACACCGGCAAACAGCCAGTTGCTTCCCCTGAATTTCAGTCTGGCAAATCCGTATCCTGCGAGTGCACAGGATGCTGTAGTCAGCAGTGTAGTCGTTGCAGACAGGGCAAACGTATTAAACAGCGTTGCCCAGTAATCCATTACGCGTATCGCCTGCTTGAAATTGTCGATGGAGAAGTTCTGTGGAATCCATACCACCACTGCCGAATACAGATCGCCTTTATCCTTGACGGATGTGGAAACCTTCTGAAATATGGGAAACAGGATAACGAAGGAAAGTCCGGTAATCAGAACGAATCGGATCATGGCCCACAGCCAGCCTTTCCAATGCTCCAGCGATAATAATCGTGATGTTGTCACGTGGGACACCCTCCTTTCTAATCTTGATAGAAGACTCGCTTCGAGAAAATGATGTTTACGATAACCAGAATAATGGCAATGGCCAGAAAGTAGACCCATGCCATGGCAGAACTTAATCCAAAGTCAAATTTGACAAAGCCGGTATCCCGGATCAGCTCTGTCATGGCGTTATTGGCAAACGAATCAATGATTGTATAGATCGCATTGACAAAAATAAGCGGGCTGACCATTGGGAACGTAATTTTCCAGAAGGCTTCATACCCCGTCGCGCCTTCCATCTTCGAAGCCTCATACAGTTGAGGGGAAATCGTCTGGATCCCTGCCAAAAAGATCAAAATCTGTACACCGGATTGACTCACGATCTGATAGATCCGATCTACGGCGCTGCTCAGATACGTGACGATCCAATCGCTCACTCCGGCGTTAACCATCAGATTTTCGAGTTCAAATGTCCCGAGTGAGCTTCCACCTGTGCTGCTCTGATTAACCGCTTCAATCAGGCTGGTGCTCTCCAGTGTCATAATCACTCCCGATGCCAGAATAACGGGCAGGAAAAAGATCGACCGCGCTACAGCCCGGCCCCTGAACTTCTGATTCAGGATGACGGCAAGGAACAGACTGAATATAACGATAAGCGGTACGTTGATGAGTACATCTGTGATCGCCTCAATTAACGCACGGTTAAAGCTTGTATTGACGGTGAGCGCCTGAATGTAATTGGCGACACCGGTGAACTGAATCGCTATGCCTTCCGCGTTAGCCTGAATTGTACTCATGCTGTATCGCAGAGAGGCTAACAGCGGAATGAAGAAAAACAACACAAAACCAATGAGCCAGGGAAGCACGTAGATTACACCCCACATGGCTTTCTGCTGAGCATACGTACGACTTCCCCATTTCCATTTCAGGAGCGTCTTCAGAGCTGCTCACCACCAGTCACATAGCTTTGGGCTTCCACTGTATCGTTGTCAACTTCTACAGGGAAGTCGTTATAATTGACGATTACGAACCCGCCACCTTCATATGTTGTCCGGAAGACGCCCTCCTCCAGGGATTCATGGGACATCATGGAACGTCCGGCAAACGGCTGGTTCACCTGGTTCACCTCATTGTAGATTTCAGCAGCCAGATCGATCCACTGTTCATAATTCGCCGCGTAGAGATCATCATAATCCGTTTCTTTCACAACATGGTTTGGCGCATTAAACCATGCAAAGTATGGACTGGCTCCATATTCAATCAGTTTCAGCACATATTGCCTTGCATTGGTATATGTGGAGAGATTGTATGGCGTCCCCGTATAACCGATGCTGCCGTGTACAACGAGCTGATAGAACGGAATCTCTTCATCCTCTAGTTTGAAACGGCTGCTGGTCATCGGCGCATCTGTCAGACCAGTTACATACGGCAGGGCATAAGCGTTCCCGCCTTCAGCAACAAGCGAGCCAGCCTGCTGCTGAATCTGTTCAAGTGCCTTCTTCACGGAGCTGAGCGCTTGTGTTCGGTCCACCAGCTTTTTCGGATTCATATCGCTGTTTAACTGAGCTGCCAGATCATTCAGGCTCAGCGACAGTCCGTCCTTTTGAAGGGACATGAGCTCATCTAACATGTCTGCCGTCACGGCCTCCAGCAAGTTGGGCGAAAGCACATAGGAAGGTGAACGATCCCGGTCCCGCCGCTGGATGGCCTGGTTCATCGGATACATGACCGCCGGTTCCTGAGTTAATGTGCGTGAAGCTTCTTTGGACGGTTTAAACCCTTTTTTGGATTGCACATTCAGCAGAGCGATATCTGGATAGAAGCCGATGCCCGCTTCTTGTGTGTAGGCGCTGAATTCCCGCAATCCCTTTTTCCCGCCTACCGCGCCGTCTACCTGGATGGAATCCGGCAGTCGATG
Organism: Paenibacillus polymyxa; assembly: GCF_018614975.1. GTDB lineage: Bacteria > Bacillota > Bacilli > Paenibacillales > Paenibacillaceae > Paenibacillus > Paenibacillus polymyxa_E. Next base: position 25,416 of record NZ_JAGGNR010000040.1, read on the forward strand.
ATGAAGTCCGCCGTTAAACCATCCCGCATAGCGAACCTGAATATTGGATACCTTCTTCTCCGTCAAGGCGGAGAGAATGTTTTGGGCTTCATCAAACGTCGTCAAAGCCTCCGTCGAATCGTACGGTATGCCCAGCATATGCTTCCGTGTTGTCATGCCGCCGAACAGTTGCAGGTAAAAGGGAACGTTACTCTGCTCCTTGCTGGCATTCAGCTCGGGAAGTCCGCCGTTCTGCATCAGATAATCCCGATAGAGAGATGCAAGCCCCGAATACGAGGCCTTATCCGCCCCGACAAAAGCATATCGAACAACGAAGTCGGACACAGTCGGTTTCTTCTGGAATTTCGGAAGTGTACGGACCATATCGCTTGCCTGAAGCGTCACATCGCTCTTATTAACAACGTAGAAGCTTGGATATACGTTGTTGTAACTGTTCAGCTTGCCGCTGATATCGGCATTCACCACTGCAACGGCATCCCCTTCTTCAATAATGCCCAGGAAAGCTCCCTCTTTCCGAATCAGTCCAAATACCGGCAGCCTGGCTCTGGCTTCATTCGAACTTGCTTCCCGCAGTTTCATGGTCATATCCGGTCCGTATATGTCTTGTTGATAGGCAGGATACTGCAACTTGCGATTGTTAAAATGGATCAGCGCTCCCGAACCGTCTGGCACCAGTATGGAGCCCTCTTCATCTGAACCCCCGGCCCCGAAATAATCCAATACAGATATGCTGTTGATCGGATATTCCTCCGGAAAATGAATGCCTGAGGACGGAACACGCACGAGCAGATCCTCTCCATCCAGCTCATATTCCATCGTAAGCATAAACAGACGTGGTCCACTTCGTTCCTCTTCAATGCCAAACTCGGCATGATCCTGAGCCAGATCCTCCGATGTGTAACCGGCTGTGTCAAAAGCCTTCAAGGCCCGGGACAGCTGCAATCCTTGCATCGCCTTATCAATCCGGACATAAGCGCCTTCATCCTTGTCTTCCGCATAGCCCACCTTCAAGGCCCGCTGCCCGGCCTTGTCTAGCTGTGCAAGCAGCTTTTGTTCAAATCGCTCCTTGCTGATCTTCATCGGCAAGTCTTCGATGGATCGCTCAGTGCTCCCAAACTGGTAGTGGACCCGCACGCCGCCTGGCAGCACCTCGTAGCTTATCTGCTTGTGTGCAACACTATCTGTGAAGGAATTCACGGTGCTGCTCTGTCCAAGGCTGTTGAAGAAGCTGAGCTTCGTTTGTGATGACAAAAGGTCTTTATTTATCCCGGCTGCAACCCCATCCTGCTCACGATCTGCAGGGTTGCTGCGCCAGATCTGGCCGCTATGCGTGTGAATCACTGCAATCTCGGCAGTCTCTTCGTGAATAAACAACTGCAGCGCAGCATTCTGCGCAATGCCTACCATGCCGGGAAGGCGGACATCGCTGAACGATGATTTCAGTTTCTCTCCGGGAGGCAGGGAGGGAAAGTCCGTCGAATCAGCGGCAGTCACTGTCTCGTAAGCGAGCGGTGTTGGCGAGAATTGACAACCGCCAAGAAGCAGACTGCCCGCGAGTAGCATTCCTGTTATTTTTTTGGCTACGGTATAATTCATAACAATTTCCTCCTCCCTTAGCCCCGAAGCACTAATTCCTGATAGATGGTTACGACAAACGATACAATCTGCTGTACAAGACTGAAGAATAACAGGCACAGAAATGCCATAAACGCCATCGCTACAAGTGTAAGCAGCATCGTGAGCACCGTTTTGGCTGGTGTGTACTGATGAACCGTCATATTCCCCACAAATAACAGATATACCGTCCATGCAACGGCAAGTGCATTGGAGAAATAATAAAAGGCAGTTTCCTGCGCAGAGATCACAAGACTCAGCCAAATCCATGGAAAATGAATGAGGAACATCGGTACCAGTGCAAAACATGTTGACATGAAAATTTCGGAGAACTTCCCTTCTCCGTCCATCAATGTGGTTAACGACCAGTTAGCCACACACCAAAACAGCACCGGTATAATGACATACACCATTTCAAGCAGACTGTTCAGGTACTTTGGATTACTGAGGTTAATGAGAAAACCGCTGTACTGGGCATGCAAAATTTTGGTGATGACCAGAAGCACCAGAATCATAAAAGCAATCAGCAGTGAGTTTCTCTGGTTCCGTTCATATTTCAATTCCCAGTATCCATCAAACGGATGAAAAATCAGATGCAGTGGGTACTGGTATAGTTGCTTACTTGATGCCTGCATTCGTAGTCCTCCTTTTCTGCCTGCGAACGATGATGACGGTGACAATCGCAGCGACAGCCAGGAATAGTCCGGACATCATCCATGAAAAATGCTCACGCATCAGCTCTTTGCGGTACAAAAGAAAAGCTTTGGAATACCCTTTGGGCTCCATGCTGCGCTTGAAATATTTCGCAGACTCGGCGTATTCCTTCTGACGAAGCAATGCTTTGCCAATTCCCGCATACGCATATTCCAAGTTAGCGTTCATCTCGGCAGCTTGGGCAAACAGCACCGAAGATTGATCTTCATCACCGTTATAGTAGCTGCGCACCGCTTCGTGAAGCGTACGTCCGTATTCAGTTGTTTGAAAGACGGTGATTTCACCCAGCGCTTTATCCAGAACTAACATCCGGTCTCCCGCACGTTCCAGGGCAACAGGTGTATTGAATTGGCCCAGCCGGTTCCCGATGCCGCCATAAATATGGAGCAGATATCCGTCTCCATTGTAGGTGAAGATTCGGCCCTTGCTCGAATCCAGTACGGAATACATGTCACTGTCACCCACATCCACATCAATCAGGCGAGATGGCCCTGCTTCCTGGGTATACAGCAAGTCACCCTGCGGAGTCTGATAGCCTTCTCTGCGCAAAATGTCTGTGCCCTGGGCATTCAGCTTCTTGACCGGATCTTTGCCGCGATCCCCGCTAGTGGCGTAGATAAAGCCCTCTTCATCCATATCCAGATTGGTAAATTCCGTTGGAGTGAACATCACCATCTGGCTCCGCTGCTCCCGTGTTGCGAACCGTTTCCATAGATACTCCACCGGGTCCACCTGAACTCTGTTCGCTCCAATGAAGGAAGAGAACGTACCGTCGACGCTGAACTCCATGAATCCATCAAATACGCCTTCGGCCATGACGTAGATACGCTCCCCTTTGTCCATAACAATCCGTATCGGTTTAAACTGGAAGTCTGCTTTTAGCAGATCCGATTTTGGTTCAGACACGATCTTGACCAGCTTCCCCTGTTTATCCAGATGCACCACCCGGTGATTATCCGAATCAGCGACCAGCAGATGGCCTTTTTCCGTGACGTACAATCCCTGTGGATTTTTGAAATGATCTTCCTTGCCTTCCTGCTCAAATGAATCAATTGTCCGTACCAGCTTGAAATTGCGATCCATCTCAATGATGCGGCCATTGCCCGAATCGAGCACAAAGACGTGCTGATTGGCGGTAACATGCATGTCACTTGGCTCTTTCATAGGAGTTGTGTTCAGCTTCTTGCCGGTGATAATGGTTGTTGCCTCATATGCCGCGGGTGAAGGAACTGCGTCACCCCAGAAGGAATAATGATACGCATCTGTTTTACCGTCTGCATTCACGTAGGGCGCCTCTTGAACGAACAACAGGAGGCAGATCATGCCCATGATGATCGATTTACGTTTTTTCCATGTGCTTCTCCGCACCTCGCTGCCTCCTTTCTACTCTTTCATGCCCGAAGTGGCCATCGTCTGTATAACACTGCTCTGAGAGATGATAAACAGGGTAATTGGTACGATCATCAGCAGCAAGGCAACAGCCGCACCTACACCGGCTCTTGCAATCCCTCCCTGCACAATCTGACTGAGCGCATAATGCAGCGTTTTGAGATTTTCACTGTAAATGAAGCTCCCGCCATCCGTTCCCCATAACGCTGGAAACTGCAGGATCATGAGCGTGAGCCATGCCGGCTTCACATTGGGCATTACGATGCTCCAGAATATCCGATATTCATTGGCCCCGTCGATTTTGGCCGCCTCCAGCAAAGCATCGGGAATCTGCTCCATGAACTGTTTCATCAGGAAAAGTCCCAGCGAGAACGCAAGTGATGGCACAATAATGGACGCGTGAGTGTTAATCCAGCCAAGCCAGGACATGACCATGTAGTTCGGAATCGCCGTAACATGCGGCGAGAACATCAGGGACAGAATGACAATGGTGAACAACACTTTGGAACCCGGAAAACGATATTTCGCCAGCGGATAAGCCGCTGCAGATGCAAGAAGGATATGCCCCGCTGTGCCAAGTATCGTAATGAGCAATGTGTTGGCAATATAGCGAGATAACGGCACCCACGAATTGCCCATGAGGTTGATCAGATCGGAAAAATTCTCTGTTGTTGGATTGTTCACCCAGAAGCGCGGCGGGAAAATAAACAGCTCATCCAGCGGCTTGAATGCATTGTTGACAGCATAGATGAGCGGAAGCACCATAAAGGAGCCGAACACGCCCAGCAATGCAAATAACATCAGGCTGACGGTAAATGACCGATTAAGCCTTTTTGGCATGCCAAACACGGCACGTACTTTGCTGGTCATCGTCATTCACCTATCTTTCTAAGCATTTTTTGCGTGAAAACGTTTGTACCCAGCATCAGGGCAAACAGAACCGTTGCGATGGCCGAGGCATACCCCATTTCGAAACGGATGGTTCCGAAGTCCATCAAATGCGTGACAACTGTGTGTGCCGCATAGTTTACGCTCGGAAAACCTGCCAGCGCGATGGAGATCTCGGCTACGGCGAAGGAAGCCGTAATCTGCATTACCGCACCAAACATCAGCTGCGGTCTCATCGAAGGCAAAGTGATGTACCAGAGCTCCTGCCAGCGGTTTTTGATCCCGTCTACGGTTCCTGCTTCAACCAGAGAACGATCAATGGTTTGCAGTCCTGCAATAAAGGCCAGGAAGCTGGTTCCCAGGCTCAGCCACAGCTGTACAATAATGACGATTGCCAGTACATACTTCTCGTCTGCGAGCCATTGGATCGGTTCCAGTACGACGCCAAGGCGCATCAGGAAGCCGTTCATATACCCGTAGCTGTCACCCGAGAAGATGATCAGCCAGATGAAAAAGACGTTGCCCGATATGGATGGGGCATAGAAAACCAGCGTCATGACCGCCCGAATTTTAGGAGACAGCTCATTGATGATCCACGCAAACAAAAAGCAGGCAATATAACTGAGAGGACCTGTAATTACGGCAAAAAGCAGCGTGTTTTTGAGCGCGATCAGAAATACGTCATCGTTCAGGAAAAGCCGGGAATAGTTCTGCCAGCCGACAAATCGCGGCAGCTCCAGCATATTGAAGTGAAAAAAGCTGAGCCCAAGTGAAATGCCAACCGGAATGACAGTAAACATGAAAAAAATCAGCATAAACGGTGCCATCAATACATAATAATGCCTGCTGAGATACAGATCCCGCTTCAATAGGGACCACCAGCCGACCTGGCGGGTCTGGACGGCAGGAGCGGCGGCTGTCTTGGTAGTTTTAGCTTGCAACCGTTACCCTCCCTTTCCTCTATTTCAGATTAAATTCCTTACGTTTCAACTCTATTTCATCATCAATGTACAACACATAGTCCGATAAGGCTTCACGCGGATTTTCATTAGCATTGACCACCTTGCGGAAGGCGTTGTCCAGATGTCGTCCCGTGAAATAACCTCCAGGAAGCTGCGGGATTCCCTGTACCCATTCCCATTGTTTCTCGAGATTTTGATAATCCTTCACAGGCCAAGGCAATTGCTTCAAGGCTTCGATATTGGCCGTCGGGTAACGGGCAGCCGCTCCCATAAGACCTTCCATTTCTCTCCCGTATTCAATCTGGGTCTGCTCAGCAGTCCACCACTTCATGAACTTCCACGCCGCTTCCTTGTTGTCGGCATTTTCGAGCATCATCACCGCACTCGTAGCGCTGGCCACTTCATGCCGTATGGACCCATCCGGAAGCTGTGTACCCGGAACAATCGTAAAGTCCCAGAGATTGCGGATTTCCGGAGCCATAACCGTCAGCATGTTATACGTGGTGTAATCAGCAATTCCGATCGGCATTTCCCCTGTACGGAAGCGGTTCGGAAAATCGGCTTTGAGTGGAAACTTGTAATTGGTATAAAATTGCGTCCAGCGTTTGAACGCGTCCATTGAAATCTCCGAATCCAGTGCACTTTTCTTCTGGTCTTCGGTGTAGAACGTTCCGTCATTCTGATATAACAACATGGCAAAGGTTGAATTCGGAACCAGGTTGGCATTGTTCAGCGTATCCTCTATCGGCAGATAAAACTCCATGTTATGCTTCTGCAGCACGGCGATGGCGTTATATACGTCCTGCCACGTTTTCGGCGGTTCGAGGCCCAGTTCGTTCAGAATATCTTTGCGGTAAAAGAGCATTGGAAAATGCTGCTGCTCTGGAAGGGCATATACCCCGTCGTTGTAGCGGTAAGGCGTCAATCCGCTCTCACGGAACCTGCCTGAAATTTCCTCGAAATCGGGGAACTGGCTCAGATCCGCTGTTGCATTCCTCATCGCATAGTTGACTGGAATGTCTTCGCCCATCTGCATGGCTACATCCGGTCCTTCTCCCGAGAGTGTTGCGGGCAGCAAAATATTAGGCGGAACGAGACGTAACTGCACGGACACATCCGTATCCGGGGTAAACGAATCATCGATCATGCCTTTCAGTACTTGGGCCTGATCCCGTCCGGTCGTGATCCATACGGTGATGGCATCCTTCTTTTGTTCCACGTTACCAATGCTGTCATAATCTTCAGTATACGAGGCAATATATGCGCCCAGTTCGTGCTTCACCTGCTGGACGGTGCTCGCTTCCGCTTTTGGCAGCGATTCACCCGGCGGAGATACGACAAGGTAATCCAACGTAATCGGCTGTTCACGTACCGATAGAATCCATGTGCCGAGACCGCCTACATTAATTTTGAACGTATCCAGCCGTTTGGGAACCGTCTCTGGTCTGGCCGCCATATCTTCAAGCTGTAATACCATGGCGTGCAGTACGGCCACTTTGTCACTTTGCTCACCCGTGGCTTTTTCCAGGTAATCTGCAACGGAGCGCAAGGTGACGGCTTGTTGTTCAAACACCTCCGTCATCTCCGGAATACGCTGTTCCAGCTGGTAATCCCGCAGTGGGTCCGGACTGTTGGAGGTGATCATTAATATTTTGCGATACATCTCATTCAGTTCCAGCACGCTGGATTCCACGGTCCGAAGCAGCGGAGCGATATCGCCAAGTGTAACCGTCATTCGGATTCGGTGTTTTCCTTTTTCCAGATGAAACTGATATGGCTGATCTTCTCCCGAACCCAACACCTGAGTTTGCCATGCCGGGCTGTAGTTAAATCGGATTCGTTTCATTTCTTTAAACGGAACTTCGCCGTTAATCGTCAGACTACGGGTGGCATAGATGCCACGCAATTGATCCTGCTTCACCTTAAGCGCGATTTGATACAATCCGTCTTCAGGCACGTCAATTTCCCATTCAATCCATTCGCCCGGCAGTTTCCAGTTAATGCCCCCGATGGCGTTCATCCGAATTTTCGATACATTATAAGGCTCGAGTGAAGGGCTTGATCGGTCCGAGACTGGTGCCAGTGTAGGGGATGACTTACTGACAGCTTCCTCCCCCTGTACTTTCAGCATGACAGGAGCGGCTTGTTTCAAGCCGAGTGAGGCATAGGTCTGCTCCAGCTCTGCATAGGAAGGAACTTCGCTTTCTTGATACAGCTCGATATAATCAATCGCCATGCTTTCTCTTAATGAAGTGAGCGATAACTTCTGACTGCCTTTCTCAAAATAAAACTGAAACGGTTCCTCGAAGTACCCTGCGCTGTCCTTGAAGGAAGTCAGTTGCCATTCGGGCTGTTCCACTTGTCTTGGTCTAAGCTCGTTGCCACGATCGTCCTGTCGGACGTTATCCTCACGATTCCCCCATACTCTGTCAAACAGAAGAATATCGGCCCCTCTGAACGGGACCTTGCCGTTAAGCTCAAGCCTGCGTTCGATCCCGGAGCTTTTGCCTTCTACGGGATAATAGTGAATGCGAATGTTGTACAAACCGCTCACTTGAACGGGAACATCCCAGCGAATGGTTCCAGTTTCTGGCGTAATTACGGCACTTCCGTCTAATCCGGCGTACCCTTGCACAACCTCAAATTCCCCATCCTCTGCCTGAACATAAGATTCGCCTTCGATGCGTACAATATCATCCGGTTTGGCCGTATTGTCATAAGCAGTCAGATAATGCTCATAACTGAATGAATCCTCGGTTCCCGATACCGCCTCAAAGTCCTCAAGCGCATGTACCGTTCCCGGATTACGATCCCGCGATGGATATAGTGTCCATATGGAGAGCACCAAGGCCAGGACAAGCACCAGGATTAGTCCCTTTTTCTTACGTGACCGCATGTTTGAATGTATCCCCTTTCCTCTAAGTGTTGCGAGAACTGGACGATTGACTAACCCGGACAGACCGCACCTTCACTGGTGCGTTCTGCCCGTGTAACGTGATACTTATTTGTATACCTCATCAATCGAAGCCTGGAAAGGAGCCTTGTATTTCTCAATCAGCGTTGACACGGATACCCCTTCTTTGAGCTCCGCATCAAAGTCCCAGAACGGCAAGGACGGGAATGTGTTATGGTCGAGAACCAACATACCTTCCGCGACCTCTCTGGCATTGTTGATATCTGCTTCATCGGTCAGATGTGTCTCCAGTGTCGATTGTCCCGGATACTCATAGATCGAATCGATCTCGTTAATTTTCTCCCAGATGTACATCAGTTGTTCCGGATTTTCTACCGCTTTTGGAATCGTTATAGCTTGGTAACGTGACTCACCGGAGTGATACGCTGTTGCACTTGGACCTTTTGGAAACGGTACAAAACCAATATCGTAGTCCTTCATATCCGTCATAATGCCTTCGACTTCGTACATGGCACCTGAATACATCAAGGTGTTACCTTGACGGAAGAACGTGGATGGCTCTGTCCAGTCGCCGCCCTCAGAAGCCCTTCCGACCTTCTCGGTAGCCAGTTTGGACAGGAAGTTCAACGCTTCTTTCGTTTTTGGATCTTCCAGGTTCTGCTTATCCTCTTTGGTCAGAGAAGCCTCGTTGGAATACAGAATCGGTTCCAGCAAGCCCGTTTGAGCGAGTCCCCAAGTGTCAAGCTTGCCATCATTGTTTCGATCCTTGTTTGCTTGTTTGGCAACACTGAGGAACGTATCCCAGTTCCATTCATCGGCATCCACATACTCCTGAAGTGGCTTCAAGCCGAGCTCTTGCATGAGCGTGCGATTATAGAAAATCCCGTTGATAAACGAGGACTGGTCCTCGGTAAAGCCATAACCTTTGCCTTCATACTGCATGTATTCCTTGGTTGTTTTCTGGTTGAATACCTTGTCGTTTTTAATATAATCATCCACCGGCCATAACAGATCCTGTTTGGTCAATGCCGGGATGGCATAGTTTTTGCCCAGTCTCACAAGATCGCCAAGCGGTTCACCGGCCATCAGAGAAGCAACTACTTTTTCCTGATATTCACCAAAATCGATGGAAACATATTCAATATTAAAATTGTGTTTTTTCTTCAGTGCTTCGAGATTCTCAAGGCGTTGAATGTTGTCCGGGTTGTTCCCCTGTATTTCCATGTCCCACCAAGCAACAACCTTGATCGTTCTGCCGCCCATGTCAAAATCCATTTCTGGCGTTGAGTTTTCATTCTTGGGCTCGGTTTCCGCGGATGTTTGTTCCTCCTGTGGTGTTGTCTTTTCCGGCTCGGGTTGAGCGGTAGGTGCAGAACTGCATGCAGCAATCACCAACAAGACCGCAAATACCAGGCTCAGTAGCATAAACTTGTTTTTTCTCATCGTCTTCCCCCCTGATTGTCGTTTGCTATCACAGTGTATCGTTCAAATGAAAGCGTAAACAACCTGCCAGAATACAGATGTTTACCCGGGCTGAGTATAGATTCGCGTAATTTTGTGCGAGCAAAGTGCATTATAGGTTTTAATTGGTAAAGAAATGCACTGTCTACAAAAATATGCACATTGTATGCGCTTTCTTTTATTACCATAATGAAATTAAGTCAAAATTTCAGTTAATCTAGCGCATTACAATTCAGCAGAAGGTGAGGTATTGCTTCATGTATGATATTTTACTTGTGGATTTCAGCCGTCGTTTGTGCGGAGAGTTGCAACAGATGTTGCTACGGAGCAAAGCTCAATATACTATCGCAAATTGTGTGTTCTCATCGGCCGAGGCTTTGACCGCATTGTCAGAACGAGACTTTTCCCTTGTTATGGTACATACAGAGAGGTTTGATACCGCAGGGCTCTGGTTATGCAACGACATTCGAAAAAAAAGTCAGATACCCATCCTCCTGATGGGTGGAAGAGATCACTTCAGGTTTGTACGTAAAGCCCTGACGTATCAGGTAAATGATTATCTACCGTATCCTGTTAGTCCCTCTTCTTTACTTAACAGTCTGCATGGACTTAGATCCCACCTTGAAACGGACCCGGCACACAAAACGTCGTCGTTCTTCAAAACCCCCGTTCAAATGAATGGTAAGCCCATGCACTCCAGTCATGTTATTCGTATCGTCAAGGCTTATGTAAGGGATCATCTGAGTGATGAAATCACGCTGAAGAAGATCTCTGACATGCTTCATTTTAACTGTGCGTACCTTGGACAGAAGTTCAAGCTGGAAGAGAAGATGTCTTTCAATGATTATATGCTCCAGCAACGTATGGAAAAGGCCCAGCAGTTGTTGTCTTCCACGAATCTGCGAATATATGAGATTGCTATTGAGGTAGGTTATAAGGATATTGATTGGTTCTATAAAAAGTTCAAAGCGTATGCCGGATCAAGTCCCAATGCTTATAGACGACAAAAAATCCACACGGCCTAAAGGTGGATTGCCGAATCGGTTTGTTTATCAATTGGATAATAACCACAAAAAAACGCAGGATGTATTCTTCTTCCTGCGTTTTTTTGTGGTTATTTGGGTTTGGTCAATTCCAGAGTATTCACCATTAACGTACCAAAAGGGATTCCCGGTATTCTTGGGGAGTCATTCCCGTTATTTTCTTGAAAAGTCGGGTAAACGAATGTGCAGCCTCGTACCCCACTTGAAGTGCGACCTCACGTACCATAAGATTTGTGTTCTGAAGCAATTCTTTGGCCCTCTTTATTCGGCAGTCGTCAATAAATTCTGACAGGTTTATTCCCATTTCCTGCTTAAAGAATCGCGACAGATAGGATGGATTAAAATGATGAAGTTCTGCCAATTTCACCAGAGAGAGATCTTTCTCCAGGTTCTCCTTGACGTAACTGCATAAGGAATGAATGACAACGTTAGCGCGTTCCTGTTCATTTGATCTTTTGTAGCGGACTAATTCATCGGCAGCACGATATAGAAATTGTACTGCATCCTTCATGCATGTATACTCCCCTAAGTGCAGCAAGCTTCGTTGATCCGGGATCTTCTGTTGAAGACCCCAACGATTGATTGTTGAATGCAATAATAAAGCCAGATTGTAGTAAGTCTCCATGGCACGTTCCATCGTAATATCCTGTTGCAGCAGTTCGCCTGCAAGCTCCTCAAATATATCGTAAAATGGCTGAATTCGTCCCGTTTCCAAATATCCTGACATAATCTCGATCCGGTTTGAGATCCGCATGGATTCTTTGGGTACATCAGATGAGAGATCATTGCGATGATCCGTGAGTACCATGGATACACCATCCCCAATTTTCATCCACTGGAGTAATCTCAGACGTTCATATTGTTTGGTTAACACGGACCAATTGCAGCTTCGACTACTTAATGAAAAAGCAATGGATACGCCGAGTGATACCATGCATGCTTCCTGTACCAGTTCCAGTGTACCTTCTAGAAATCGCACAAGTTTATCATTTGTCATCTCTTCCTCCTGCTTCGGCTGAAGCAGCCAGATCGTATCCCCATAATGGTCCGTTACACTTGCGCACACTGTACGCTCATTCATCAGAGAAGAGCCGATAATGCGAACAGATTCCTGAACTTGTGTGAGGTCCGAACCTTTTTCTGGCAGATTATTGAACCGACCCAGTATGAGATAAACAGGCGAGTGGACCTGTAATTTTATATCTCGTCTGAATAATTCGTCCTGCATATCCATAGTAGAATCTATAACCGCTGTACAGTCTTGAAGTAGTTTCCGCAAATATTCTTTTTGCTGAATCAGTGCAAGCTCCGAGTTGACTTTATGAGAATGTTCCAACAACTCAACCATGCTGTGACTTCGCCGGATCTCTTCCATCACATCTTCTACAACCGACATCACCTTGTCATAGCCCTCCGTTTTGAGCAAGTAACGCACATTGGCCATCTGAAAAGCTTGATATGCATAATCAAAATCGCTATGTCCTGTCAGAAAAATGACGCGACAATTCGGCCAACTGGCTTGAATCCGCTCTGTCAGTTCCAAGCCACTCATGCCCGGCATACGGATGTCCGTTAGAACAATGTCAATTCTCGAACGCTGCATCCAGGACAAGGCTTCTGTTGCAGAGTAGGCCTTACATACGTCAAGCTGGTCGGGTATATGTCTGGCGAACGTTTCATAGAGACTATCCGTAATAATCTCCTCGTCATCTACAATCAAAAGTCGATACATTCGTTTTCTCCCTCTTTCCACTGGATTCGAATTGTGACTTTTAATCCTTGCAGTTCACTTCTGGATAGGAAAAGGCCACTTCCTTCTCCATACGTCAGGATCAGACGTCGATGAATATTTGTTAACGCGGTCATTTCTTCTGTACCTCCGTCCTTATGCAAGCGTTGTTGAAGAGTTTGAATGTGTTGCTCGTCCAACTCATTTCCATTATCCTCTACGGTGATCTCGGCATATGAACCTTCCATATTAAACCCAATAATGAGAAGACCGGAGTCCGTATTCTTTTCGAGGCTGTGTTCGTAGGCATTCTCAATAATGGGTTGAATAATGAGTCTGGGGACTTTAATGTGTTCCATCTCAGCAGGTAGTGACCCAAAATCAACTTTGATTCGTCTGGAGAAACGTAATTGTTGAATCTCTGTGTAGATTCGTGAATGCTCAACTTCCACTTTCAACTTCACATGATCGGTTTCATTCCGGGTAATGAACCTGAAATACTCTCCAAGCATGTTCGTGAATTGCTCAATACGTTCGGTTTCTCCTGTCCTTGCCAGTGAATTCAGAATAAAGAAGCTGTTGTACAGAAAATGAGGATTAATCTGCGATTGAAGCTGTTTCAACTCGGCCCGCTGCATCATCAGTGTTTTCTTGAAATCACGGTCGATCAGGGATTGAAGATTTTCAATCATTAGATTGAAACGGGTGTAGAGGAAGCCAAATTCATCCTTTCGGTTATGCGCAATGGGGACATCAAGCATGCCTCCCTCCATTTTTTTGAATCTTTTCACCAACAACAGTAACGGGATATGAATTAACTTGTAACTTGAATAGAGATACGCCGTGATGGCAACAAATGATGTAATTGCAAACAGCCAAGCCCAATGATAGAACTTGCTAAGTGGCTTGGTAACAATTGCCTCGGGTAGATATGTAGCTACGGATAAGCCCAGGGAGTCCATATGCAACTGACTAACATGGTACATGGTGTCCCCCACCTTCATCCGAAATCCATCAAGTGTGCCCTTTACACTGTGCTCACGGTAATTCGCGAGAATAACACTAGCTTGATGTTTATCTGTGATGGCATGCCCCGTTTTGTCCTCAATCAGAAAAGTTGAACTCTCCGGGTACAAATTAAGCCGTGTAAGTTCATTCTGAAAATGGTATGTATCCAGCTCCACTTGAATGACAAAAAGCGGGGGGTCTCCTCTCGTGCCTGTCAGCCTGACGGCACTTAAGTTCAAGGCGTCCTCTTTCACAGTAAAACGTGTACCTTTTCCTTGCATGCCTGAACTGAAATATAGATATGAACTTTTATCGAAATCATCGATGCCTTGGATCGCGGATATACTCTTGCCAACCGAAGGGATATGTACATGAACGTTTTTGATATAAGCAGTACTATTCTTGAATGAAGCGAGTCGTTCAGTCAGGTAATTTAATGTATCACGCCGCTCAACCTGATCCATCATGTCCCAGAGAATGGCCAGACGATTGAGTTTTCGATCCTCAACGATATCAAACTGCTGTAATTCCATCCATTCCATCTCTCTGTTCAATTCCACCACGTATTGGTTCAACCGTCTCTCCGTTGACAACGATATTTCCTGGCTTGCATTGTCATAACTCCAATGATACAGATACACGCCAAGAAGAATAAGGGGGAGCACAAATACCAGATAGGTGATTATCAATCGCGCAAATATACTGTTAAGCCATGATTTAGCAGGGATCTTGATCAATGCATTCACCTCCAATGCCAAAGGCTGAGTTGGTTCCTCGTATGAGTAAAGTGAACATTAGTGCTCCTTTGGCTTACTGGTGCGAAACCACGCGTTAACTTCCGATGTGATCTGATCTCCCCCCAGCTTGCGCCAGTTCTCAACGAATTGATCAAACTCATCTATCGACCTGCCTAGAATAATGTTCATATAGGCTTCCAGCTGAAGATCCCGAAGAATAATTTGCCGATCAACCATTGTGTCCGTAATTCCACCCGTGAACTGATCATAGAGAAGTTGGCCGTTCTTCTCGTAAGAATCTGCAATGCTAAAAGCACCCGAAGGCCCATAGGTTTGTTTCCAGCCCCAGCCGCTCTCTACATCTTCCAATTCATAGGCCACAATGCGTTTGTGAATGGCGAGAGCTTCATTCTGCAGAGCCGAGAAGTCTCCTGTACTTCTGGCATCACGAATTTGTTTGTATGCATCTATGTTTTTATTACCGGGAAATGGAGTCACCGGTGAAAGCATCCATACAGCTCGGGAGTCGTCATTATAGTACGTTTCGTACTGTGCCTGATCGCCCCAGTTGATGTCCAGATGCAGATTCATGAGCTTTACAACTACCTCCGGATGAGCGAACCCCTTTTTTACAGCAAAGTATTGCCCGGTATTGGAACGTAGCGGTACGAACAGTCTCCGGTCCGACTTGGAAACAATGGGATATGCCTGCCATTCTACATCTATATCTGTATCACGGGTGGTCTGAAGCATAAAGGATGTCCACTGTTCGCCGTAGAGCATCCCTATTTTTCCATCCTGAACCAGACGAAAGGCCTTGCTTCCACTTTTATAACCGAAATCCGGATCAAGTTGGCCTTCACGATACATCGTTTGCAGTGCTTTCAGAGACTCCCGAACTTCAGGCTGTATGCCTCCATAAGTGAGGTTTCCTTCTGCATCTTTAACCCATATATTAGGGTAGGCACCGTAGCCTGACATCAATCCTGCTGCTCCCATAACTGGATCCCATAGATGATTCGTTAGCGCAAGTCCATACGTATCCTGCTCTCCGTTCCCGTCGGGATCACCCTCTGTAAACGCTTTCGAAATCTGGAGAAGTTCTTCCATCGTTTCAGGTGGCCGTAGCCCCAGATGCTCCAACCAATCGGTTCTAATCCACAGGTACTGTGCAGTCTCAATGGAGGAAGATGATTCAGGAATAGCCATGAGTTTGCCATCAATGGTTGCCGCATCAAATGCGCCTCTTCCCTCCGCCTCCAATATACTCTTCGTAAGTGGTGAAGCATGCTCTTGGTACACATGGGTTAAATCTTCGATCATTCCAGCGTTGCTCAGTTGTCTAAGTTGATATGGATTTACTTTTACCACATCTGGGAAACCTCCTGCAGCAAGGGATACACCCAATTTCTGATTGTATACATCTCCATTAGCAATCCAGTCATAGTGAATTTGAATACCTAGCTCTTTCTCGTACAAACGAGTCCAGCGATTATCCAGTATCGTCTCACCAGGTAACTGACTAATCATGCGCTCAAGGTCATCTCCGGTTTCCCTGACAAAAGAGACCACGATGGGAGGAGAATACTTCTCATACGTACCTGGAAGTTGAATCTGCTGCCCATCTTGCTGCGGATGATGTTGTTTGGTATTACCTTCAGTATGACCTGCTGGTATGGACACAGCAAGGAACAGAATGAAGGTCCATCTTGTTATGTCCAGACATCTCTTGTACATGACGACATGCCCCCAGTTCGGTTTGAACAACTCTCTTCTCTCTGTCAACTTTGAATCCATATCATTGTACAACAACTTGTACTCATTGAATATGAAAAGCCGCCGTTGGGCGGCTTTTACGTATTTTCATTGTTTCTCATCAGGATTAATCACGCGATATTCGAAATTTGAAAAGTCAGCTGTTCCTCCAACCATTTCAGTTGAATATACAAACACCCCCGTTCGGCAACCCATAAAGTGATCCAGTTTATATATCATTTTGTGGACAATCCCTATATCTCTCCATTCATCCCCATCGAAATAGGCAAAAGAGCACTCATCCAGATTGTTCTCAAAATTTCCGAATGCTTTTAGTTTAACTACTGGATCTGAAACCGGGATACGTTCATGTTCAGTGGCTGGCTCCTGGTCGATCAGATTGCCAAATATGGTTGAATCCTCACTATCTCTGGCATGCATGACCAAGTAAAACTTGCTGTCCTGCTTCGTAAGAGCGATCATACCGTACGAACCGATCAGAAAGCACAACCCGGCATAATCCCCATCATTCAGACGACTGCCGTCAAGCGTAACCATTGCTTCGCAAGCGGGTCCCATTGAACGCTGGGTCAGTGTGTTTACCGCAAACGTCAGATTGGGGCTGATCTGTCCCGTTCGAACACGATACACCCCCGATTTCTCTGTGACGGACCAGAGTTCATGATTAGGTGTATGATTCCATTGCCAAAAATCACGGAGGCGGATGCTTCCATCTTCCTCAGGTTCATAATTGAAACTGTCGCTACCCACTAAAGGGTTATAACGGTGCTCTGGTCTAGTGCTCGGGATATCAATCTGTTTCGGCGCTTTGCTTGCAAAGACCGGTTTACCTTGATCAAAGTGTAGCGGAACCAAAACAGGAACCCGGCCAACAGCCCCATGATCCTGAAACAGCATTGCATACCAGTCTCCATCCGGCGTATCCACGATACCGCCCTGAGCAACACCTGAATTGAAATAATCCATATCGTCATTGAATACTTCTCCACCAGTGAAGACATCTTCCAGAGAGTCTGCCATATAAAACGCCTGTGTTCTCCGTCCGGAAGCTTTTGTTATATGAATCAGGAACACAATATATTTACCATTGATCTTGTAAAAATGTGCTCCTTCATAACCAAGGTGATGAGGCTGCTCGTCTTTTACAATCAAGCGATGCACTCCACCAGGTTTGGGCCCGGACAGATCAGAGCTTAATTCGGTAAGATAGATCTCGGTATTACCGTACACGAGATATGCTCGTTCATCATTGTCAAAAAATAAGGAGCAATCATGGTAAAACCCTTCCACGATCTGTTTCTTCCACACTCCCGAGATGGAAGTTGACGTATACAAGTATGTCTTACGGGTATCATTCGCCACAAAGATCACATAGAACATCCCTTGATGATAGCGGAGCGATGCAGCCCACATGCCTTTGCTATAAATGTGCTGACCATCCACCAGCCGCTGAGCAGGCGTATCGTCCAATGTGTCGTATACATATGTGGCTACTTCCCAATGGATCAGGTCATATGAACGCAGGATGACACATCCCGGCATCATATGCATGGTTGTACTAACCATATAATATGTGTCCTCTACACGAATAACGTCAAGATCCGGGTAATCAGCCCAAATAATCGGATTCGGATACATGTTTCAATTACACCTCATTTTTTCTGTTAAACTTCCATTCTCTTAAAAGGATGGTTGAGCTGTCTGTTGAATTTTCAAACTTAATATACAAGTCTTGCACACCTTTCGCACCCGTAACATTCGTTGTTAGTTCCATCCATTGAAGGGATTCGGTCGCAGTCGGAACAATGATTTCGGCAATTAATGGTCCGTCTGCACGATCAAGCCGAAGTTCCAACGTACCTTCGCTTCCTTGATTCGCAATAATGGCCGTAAAGGTTGTGGGTCCTTCACTTTCAAAGTCGACCTTGGATAGAGCTATCCAGCTGTCATTTTGCAGCTTAGCGGACATGATATTCGAGTCGGATGCAGATATCTCAGCAGAGTCAAGATATTGCTCTGTTGTTACGCTACTGCTCCATCCAATCGTCGAACCGCTTACCCACCCATAGGGATTGAAGCACTTGATTTGAGGTACGCCCTGATAATCTGCATGTACCTTCTGGATCTTACCCGTGACCTCATCATGCTCGACTCGATTCAGATGTGTCGAACGGTAACCATCGGGAATATTCATGGCCTGGCTTAATGTCTGAGCATGATAGGCAATGTACCACTGATCGGCCAGTTGGAATATAGCATGATGGTTATTGCCGCCAACATCAAAAAAGTGGCCCGGATTCTGGAGCAACGTTCCCTGATATGTCCATGGCCCCATCGGCTGAACACTGGTCATATATGCAATTTCACCGGGTGGTGGACTGCCCTCTGGCCGATTACCCTCAACAAAATTGGAACAATACGTAAAGTAGTAACTATTATTATATTTATGTATCCCTGCATCTTCAAACATATAAGGCGCCTGAATCACCTTCGCTATGCCAACAACGCTGATCATATCGTCTCCCAATCGCATAACTCTTGCCGTATCCGGTCTTTCTGCTTTCCCCTGTGGAATACCACCGCCGAAGTATATGTAGGCCTGATGATCATCATCTACAATGACAGCCGGATCGAATAGCCAGGTTACTTCCTCCACTCCCGGAGTCTCTCTTGTAATAAGTGCTTTTCCTATAGGGTCTATCCATGGACCTACAGGTGTGGGTGCAGACAGGACACCTATTCCACTGGCATTGTTGGCGAAATAAAGAAAGAAACAGTCCTCGCCATCCAAAATTCGATGAGCAGCTGCCGGAGCCCAAGATTGCGAAGCCCATGTTGCTGCGCCTTGAGGTCCAGCAACTCTAATCTCCCCATGATCGGTCCAGTTGATTAAGTCATCCGAAGAAATGACCGTAATCCGGTTGATTGAACTGTAGCTGTTTTTCTGAGGAATACCGCCCTTATCATATTCCAGCTTATCACTAGTCATATATAAGTAGACTCGATTGTTAAATACCAAAGCATAGGGATCGGCTCCGAATTTGTGGGCCACCAGAGGGTTACCGTTGGGACGAAGCTTTCCAATCTCACCTGGAATACTCTCCAGATTGGCGGCTTGGTCTTGCTTTTGCTCACCAGCATGTGGTGTAGAATGATGATTCATCGAAAGAATCCCCCTATAATCGTTTTTAGTTGTTCTTTTTACAAGAAAGCGTTTGCAATACAAAGGGTATCATGATAGGATGATTACATTTTAAGGTAAGCTGAGTACAATTTCATTGCGTTAACCGCTCTATTTATTGCTTGAAATGACGGGAGGTACTTCATGAGTGGATCCTCTGAGTGTTTTTATGATCCCATCCAGCCTGAGCTTTTATATCTGCACCGCGTAACAACGTATAAGCTGGAAACGATCTATCATCGACATAATGCATATGAGATCTACCTGTTTCTTCGTGGCAACGTTCACTTTTATATAGAAAATCGATGTTACCATGTACAGCCGGGGGATTTGCTTGTGATGTCACCCGAGGAGATGCACCGAGCCTTTATTCTGGATGAATCTGAATATGAGCGAATTACCATCAATCTCAAAAAAACTTATCTATTTCAGCTTTCCACACCATCAACCAATCTATCGTCATGTTTTGATCATCGCCCCAAAGGAACAGGCAACATCGTACATTTAAACGACTATAGCTTGAACCAAATGCTGCAATGTACGAACGAACTGGAAGGATTGCTTGCTTCCGATGCTTATGGTACTGATATCAAAATAAATGCAGCCGTCGCCCAATTGTTGGTCATGATTAACGTCTGGTTTCATAACAACTCCTTTGTTCCCAATGACATCATGCCTGAACTGGTTCGTGAAACCATGGATTATATTGAAACACATCTAAATCAAGACATTACACTTCGCAAACTTGCCGAAGTGTTCTACATGAACAGTACTTATATCAGTCGCCAGTTCAAAAAGCATACTGGATTGACGATCCGTTCCTACATTTTGGGTCGTCGTATTGAACGGGCCAAATTCCACCTGTCTGAAGGAATGAGTATTACGGATGCATGCTTTCAATCGGGCTTTAGTGACTATGCCAATTTCATTCGCAGTTTTACCAAAATGGTCGGCATCTCCCCCGGTAGATATATCAAACAAAGACGTGATGTAATTGAAGCTTTGCCAAAATAATGACTAGCTCATTCAATGTAAACTAAAAAACATCAAGCATCCTGCATGGCTCGATGTTTTTTTAGTTCTTGACATACTTCGTATCTGCAAACAATTCATTGTTGTGATTATATCCGCAAGTTAATTGATCTCTTTCCCCGTCCACAATCGAACGCGATCTTTAATCCACTCTGTATACTGCTCTTCCATAGCTACTGCACCTGCATTATCAAGTTCGGTAATCATATTGTCATATATGCCTTCAAAGGCACTCGGAGAGGATGTAATTGCTTCGGCGATCCGTTTCTGAATAATATCCTGCGTTTTCTGATACACAACGTTATAATCCCCGCTATCCGAAGGAATCGGCATATTGTAAGCAGCGCCCCACTCTTTCACTGGAAACTCCTCTTCGGAAGGGAACAAGTCCTTCCATGTGGTGATGCTATAACCTTTCAAAGCTTCTTTTTCCTCATCGGAATAACCTTGCTGAATCTGTTCAGGATAATTCGTAGTATAGTAGTTATTCGTTGAATCTTTGACGCCATCCCCGTAGTGAGCACCAAAAATGTAATACAAGCCTACTCCGGTTTCTTTGGTGAATGTGTTATTGTCTTTGTTTTTACGTTCCTGTACATCGGCCGGGATGGTGCGAACACCGTCTTCCACGTTATATTGCTCGCCTTCAACGCCCCAGTTTCTCAATACTTGCCCTTCTTCAGAAGACATCCAGTCCAAAAATTTGATGGCACGGACAGGGTCTTCACAATCGACTGTTATGCCAATGCCATAACCATCAAAGCCGATATTTTGGAAATCTTTACGCTGAAAACTGTCATCTAGCGTTACCGGATAGAATCCGTAGGTCATATCGTCCTTTCCAGCGCTTTTCAACGCATTTTCCGCATCACTGAATCCCCAGCTTGGATCAAGCAAGGATAACACGCGTCCACTGGCGATTTTGGACTTATACTGGTCATCCTTCTGAACAAAACTGTCCTTGTCCAGCAAGCCTTCATTGTACATCTTGTTCAACCACCGGAAATATTCCTTCTCCTCGGGACGTTTGTAATGCAGAACGGCTTCGTAGGTGTCAGGATTGATGAAATACTCGCCATCTCCAGGTCCTCCAGTAGACATGACAGCGGGATCAGTAACCGTGATCATTCGCCGCCATCCATCTGCACTAAGCGTCAGTGGAATCGTGGGTTGGCCATCATCTGTGGTCGGATGTTTCTCGTAATATTCACGTAGCACATTTTCGAAATCGTTTAAGGTTTTGATCTCAGGATACCCGAGTTCCTTGACTACACGATGTTGAATGGCGGTACCATTCGTGGCATCGAAGCTGACCTGATCGATCGCACCATTTGTCGGAATCCAATAGATTGAAGGATCGTTATTGCTGTATTTCAACCGATTGAATTGCTCACCGTAGATCTTTTTCAAATTGGGTGCGTGTTCTTCAATCAGATCCGTCAAATCAATCATTGCACCGGCATCAACGAGTCTGGTCAAGTTACCTTTGGGAAAGATCAAATCCGGATAATCGCCACTGGCAGCCATCAGGGAAATGCGGTCGTTTCCGCCTCCGCTCGAAATATCGAATTCTGCATCAATACTTACACCGGTTTCTTCCGTAATTTTCTTCCCTACCGCATCCTGCATTTTGTTCCAGTTGGGACTTGCATCTGCGCCGAAGTAGGTGAATGTGATTGGGCTGTTGGGGTCACTCGTATTAGATTCGGAATTCTCTCCAGCGTTTCCGCAACCGGTGGAAACTAGCACAACACTTGTTACGAGACATGCTCCTAGCATTTTTGAAATGGCTTTCATTATTTTTCTGCCCCCTAAATGGTGTTAGTCGTATAACCAATCCAGACATTACGATGGTTCGCTTTGAAATAGTATACGCTTACATATTTAACTGTTAGTAAACGAATACAATCCTGCCTACCCTATTCCATGTTTAAAGTATAAGGAAATCTAATAACCCCAACCTTGATTATTAAGCCATGAAAATAGCATGATCTAGACATGAGTCTCCGTAAAAATGTGAAGACCAAAAAAGCGATGGTTGCCCATCGCCTCATAAAGCCAAACCTACTTTTCAATAATATAATTCCACCGTAAATCCTTGGATCTCCCCTTCCACATCACGCAACAATTCCATGACTTGGTCAGCGTAATCTCCAAGAATCTCTTTGCTTTTCTCAAAACCAATCCATTGAACAGTAAGCGGCATGCTTACAGCCCCAGTTAAGACATCCCATAGTGCGTCCAAATTGCCTCCATAGCTCTCGTCTAACTCAAGCTGGTTCTGCAAAATTTGATGAAGCTCTTCCTTGCTGTGAAAGTCGTTTCCGTTAATCTGAATGATGCTCATATCATTTCCTCCGTTTATTTTAACTGTTCAAATGACTTATAATGATCTGTCGTCTGGTAGATTAGACCGTCATTCGAGTATAGAATTCGGTCGCTTCCGCGCCGTCCTCCTGAGTAATTTATATCGGCTTCGTACCATATCCTGCCTTTTTTGTTGGGGAGTAACCCTTCCCGGTTCCTGAACACGTCGCCGCCGATGCTTTTGCCTGGGGCTACTTCATGTAAATTCCCTTCACTTGGTTCCCAGCCCAGTTCTCTGGCCTCTTTCTTGGTCATGTAATTTGGTGGGAGCTCATTGTGCTCCGAGATATAATTCGCAACCTCATCAAATCCCATATCCTTCGAAACTTGTGGTGCTCCGAGATCAAGCACAGACTCTGATGTACAACCCGAGAACAATAATGCGGCGATGACGATCAATAATGTGTAAGCAAATTTTCTGAAAAACATAATCTTTTCTCCTTTTGATGTTGTTGCTCTTGCTGTCTTCCGTTTTGCTACTATTTCGATGACAATGCTTATAATGTTAACGATTTGTGGTAATTAAAGCAATTCTGTAAGCCTATTATGAAGTTGAATTTCAATTAATAAAAGCAATTAACCCTGCTCTATTGAGGCATACTCGTATGCCTACAACAAAAAAGCCGCTAAAATAGCGACTTTAATCGTACCGCGATCATTACCATTCAATACATTCATTTAATAGTTTATTTTAATTTATCCATCCAGTTCTCCAGTGCTACGACAACCTCTTCCAACTGCTTTTCTTCCGTAATTGCAGGTTGATTATCTCCTTTTTGCATGCCATATGAGCCAAATTGACCGTGATTTCCACCCTCTATACTCACATATGTCGTGTCTTCCGGAAGATTTGCTTTGGCCTTCTCCCAGTCTTCCCTGTTAAGGACTCCGTCATCCGAGCCTGTAATCTGTAAGATAGACAATTCCGTAGTTTTCAAGCTGCCTCCTTCATCAGCATAGGAAGCCAAGAAAAAGACGCCTTCCAGCTTATCGCTGTGCTCTGCAGCATACCGTGCTGCGAATGACCCTCCCAATGAATGGCCGCCAATAACAAACGCTTCGTTAGGATGTTCCTCGATAAAGGAATCAGCTTTATTTTGACCGAAAATCGCCAAGTTTATTGGCATGTTTGCGATATATACACGGTGACCCTGTTCTGCCATTTCTCTCGCAAGTGGAGAATAACTTTCAGGTTCAACCAGACCGCCTGGATAAAAAATAATATTCGGCTCTGTTACCTTGGTACCCACGGGTTCAAATCGGTAACCGTCCTTAATCTTGGTGACATTAACCTGAGCATCACTTGTCATCGCCGTTTCAGCTCGCTCAGAGGGACTATACGTAACCGAATTGAGATATACGTATACACCGGCCACGATGATAACGATGGACAAGATTGCCCACATGATTATCTTTTTCCATTTGTTTGTACGTTGTGCTGTTTTCAACCTTAAAACCACCTTAGTATGAGGATAATGATATGTCTTTTTTAACTCTTCATAATTATACTTACCGGTAAGTATAATAACAAGATGATTTTGCTTACTATCGTTATTTGTCATAAAATATTCATGGAGGGAAATCCAATGACAGAAAAATCAACGAAACGTTTACCTGGAAGACCGAAACACGCTGACGACGATATCTCTATTCAGCAAACCATCATTCAAACAGCTTCAAAGCTATTCATGGAGTATGGCTACGAAACAGTCACGCTTCATCAAATTGGCAAAGCATGTAACGTGTCAAAACCAACGATTTATTATCATTTCACCAGCAAACCAGAGCTTTTTAAGGTTGCCTTTACAACGATGCTACAGAATGTGAGTCGGTTAACCTCGCATATGCTTGATCAAGCCGAGAATCTGGAGTCGGGGCTTGTGCGATTGGCAGAGGCCAGACTGGGAAATCCACATGCGGAGATTGAAACCATGCTCAGAGAAGCTGAGCCTTTTCTTGAACCAGCTCAAATTCAGGATATACGCAACGCGGAGCATCAGATTCACGAAGTGTTAGCCTCCCATTTCCAACGGGCAATGGATGAAAACAGACTGCGGAAGGACGATCCGTATTTCCTGGCAGAGACCTTCTCGACATTGATGTTAATGGGTAATCGGGAAGATAACCTGCATAAATATGGTTCCAATTTTTCACTAGGCCAAAGACTAGTTGATATTTTCATTCGCGGAGCGCAGTAAAAATTCAGGGCAACAAGGAGAGCTGACATGAATATCCCTAGAGGAACCTATGGGTTTCGATTTGCGGAAGACAAGGAGCTCCAACTATGTGTACTGTATGCGGCAGGATGTGATTCAATAACCGATCCTTCTTATCATTGGGATGGACTCGAACGTTCGGACGGGCCTCTCCTGTTATTCCAATATACAATCTCGGGTGAAGGGGTATTTGAGTCGAATAATCGCATTCATCATGTTACCGCAGGACAAGCTTTTTTGGCAGAAATTCCAGGAGCACATCACTATTACTACCATTCAGCATCAAAAGAACCTTGGGAGTTTCTGTTCCTGCTGTTCAGGCCAACTCTTATTCTGCCCCATTGGCGAAAATTCCTTCGGGAAGCTGGAGAAGTTCCCAATTTACCCGCTGATTGTACACCGATCCGACTGTTGCGGATGATCGTGACTGATGCGGCGGCAGGTAGAATCACTGATCCTCTGATCGCATCATCGAGCGTATATCAATTCATGACAGAATTGACGCGATTACAGAAAACAACATTGCGCAACAGGGAGAATTGGTCTGAAAACATTCAAATAGCCGTTGAATACATAGAACACAACTACTCCAAGATGATCAGTATCGATCACCTTGCGGAGCATGTTTCCCTTTCCAAATATCATTTTATACGTCGCTTTTCCTCCAGTACAGGTTTGACGCCAGGTGTTTATCTGACCCGTCTACGTACCGAGAAAGCAATGGAACTGCTGCGCGGAACTACGCTTAGCATTGAAGTCATCGCCGAGCAAGTCGGGTATTCCAGCGGAAGTTATTTTATCAAAGCCTTTCGCAGCTTAACCGGCGTTACGCCAGGTGAATTTCGTAGTGGAGGAGAAAGCCTTGTGTACCGTAAATTGTTCTTCGACTAACCGCAATATTTTGCTATTCCACACTCAACATTACTGTAGATATTAATAAAATCCTTTATTATGATGAATTGAGCGAGAGCAATAATTAATCCATAAAGGAGCATTCCCATGAATCATACGCTTGCAGCATCAACTCCACCGCTTGGCTGGAACAGCTGGGATTGTTACGGCGCGGCCGTTACGGAAGACGAAATTCGTGGCAACGCCGAGTACATGGCAGAACATCTTAAAGACTTCGGCTGGAGCTATATTACAGTCGACATTCAATGGTACGAGCCTTTGGCCAATTCTTCGCAATATCGTCCGTTCGTTCCACTAATCATGGATGAATATTCGCGGCTTATGCCTGCCGAGAATCGGTTTCCCTCCGCTGCGAATGGACTGGGATTTAAGTCATTAGCGGATTACGTCCATAGTCTTGGGCTGCAATTTGGCATTCACATCATGCGTGGTATTCCACGTCAAGCTGCACATGCGGGTACTCCGATTCTGGGTACAACCGCCACTGCGCGTGATATTGCTCATCCGAACTCCATATGCCCCTGGAATACAGATATGTATGGTGTCGATAGCTCAAAAGAAGGCGCACAGGCGTATTACGATTCGCTTTTTGAACTGTATGCACAATGGGGCGTTGACTTGGTGAAGGTTGACGATATTGCCGCTTCCCGGCTGTATGATACCCATCAGCCCGAGATCGAAATGATATCCAAAGCGATTAAGCGCTCCGGCCGACCGATGGTACTTAGTCTCTCTCCTGGGCCTGCTCCGGTGGAATACTCGGAATTCTTAGCCAAACATGCGAACATGTGGCGTGTCACGGACGATTTCTGGGACCTTTGGCCGCTGTTATTGGATATGTTCGACCGCTGCCGGACGTGGCAAGGTGTTCCCCAAGCAGGCTGCTGGCCAGACTGTGATATGTTACCTTTGGGTCATATCGGTATCCGTTCTGTAGACGGTGGTGGAGCAGATCGCTGGACTCGGTTCACGCCTGACGAGCAGTTGACCATGATGTCGCTGTGGAGCATCTTCCGTTCCCCGCTCATCTTTGGTGGTGAACTGCGAGATAACGATGATTGGACACTATCCCTGTTGACCAATCGTGAGGTTCTGCGAATGCATCGCGAGAGTTACGGAGCCAGAGAAGCCTTACGCAAAGAAAATCTTATTGTGTGGACTGCCCAGCATGCGGATGGCTCCTCTTACGTCGCTGTGTTTAACATCGGTGAGAATGCTCTACCTGTGGATCAGTCCATTGATGAGGTCGGACTGTCCGGCATTACCGAAGGCACCGAATTGTGGAGCCGAGAAGCAGCTGAATTTACAGAGAATTCATTAGTTACTAATGTACCTGCGCACGGTGTGCGTCTCTATCGGTTTTCCTAAGCTTGCAAAAGAAAAAGAGAGGTCTGTCGTTCATTAGACTGACCTCTCTCTCATTTCATCAGTATGTATCCATGGCTTGAACGGCCAGATGAAATGCTCTAATTCTTCTTTCCAGTAGAGTCTTTTGAGGGCTACCTTCTTTGGCCTTGGCATACATGCTCTCAAGAGAAGGGAATAAACCGGATAAGACAAGACGAGCTTCTATTATATCTTCCTTGGTGTATGAATGAGCTTTTTGATTCCATACCTTTTCCAACAGTGCTAGTCCGATGTATAAAGCTTGGAGACGTTTCTGTAACAATGTCGTGTTATTCCTTTTCTGAGTCATATTCACTAAGGCATTTTCCGATTTGCGGATCGTTGATTGAAAGGCTTTAATGGATTGCAGTTGTTCTTCATGTGACACGTTTTCCATAGAGAACAGACCTCTCTTTCTTCGCTTGATTTGGTCGGTATTCAAATATATTAATTCACCTCATAAATATAACAAAAAAAGCCGCTTAAATAGCGACTTCCAATGTGTTCATTCTCGATTTAGTGCTAGAGTACCTTCTCCAAAAAGCTGATCGTCCGCTCATTCTTCGGATTTCCAAATATCTCTTCCGGAGTGCCCTGCTCGACGATATAACCACCGTCCATGAAGATCACACGATCAGCTACTTCGCGGGCAAAACCCATCTCATGGGTAACAATGATCATCGTCATGCCCTCACTCGCAAGATCTTTCATTACACCCAGAACTTCGCCTACCATCTCTGGGTCAAGCGCCGAGGTCGGTTCATCAAATAACATCACATCCGGATTCATGGCAAGCGCACGAGCGATAGCTACACGTTGCTTTTGTCCACCTGACAGTTGTGTTGGGAAGCTATCTGCTTTATCAGACAGACCCACACGCTCAAGTAATTTGAGTGCTGTATCACGCGCCTGCTGTGCATTTAATATCCCAAGTTCTCTTGGCGCAAACATGATGTTCTTAAGTACACTAAAATGAGGGAACAAATTAAAGTGTTGAAATACCATGCCAATATTTTCGCGAGCTTTGTTCAGGTTGGTTTTAGGGTCATTCAGATCCTGATCATCCACGATAACCCGGCCTGCCGTAATCACATCTAATTGGTTGATGCAGCGCAAAAAAGTACTTTTCCCTGAACCGGAAGGTCCGATGACACAGACGACTTCTCCTTCGTTGACCGCCACATCAATTCCCTTGAGGACCTGATTCGAGCCGAAATTTTTCTTTAAACCTTCAACTTTTATTTTAGCCACGACGAACCTTCACCTCCAGATAATCAGCAATTTTGGTCAATGTGATGATAACAATCAGATACATAACCGCAACCGTTAACCAAATGTCAAAAGAGGAGAACGTTCTTGCAATAACAATTTTACCCGATTGTGTCAACTCTACGAGCCCAATAACGGACAAGATTGACGTATCCTTCAACGTGATAACCATCTGGTTAATGAAAGAAGGAATCATAACACGTACCGCCTGCGGAATAACGATCTTTATCATCGCTTTGCGATAAGGCAGGCCCAATGAACGGGCAGCTTCCATTTGACCACGATCAATCGATTGAATCCCGCCTCGGATAATCTCGGTTACGTACGCCCCTGCATTCAGACTAAGTGTCAGAATAGCCGCCAGGAACAATGGCATCGTGAAGCCCATCGCCTGTGGAATCCCGAAATAGATAAAGAATGCCAGGACAATCAGCGGAATACCGCGGAAGATATCCACAAATACGGTGGCAACACCACGAAGGAATTTGTTCTGTCCCACCTTCATGAATCCGAAGATCAGACCGATGATAAATGCGAAAAACAGGGACACAATCGTGTATAAAAGTGTTTTCCCCAGACCTTTCAAAAGTGAGGGAAGGGATTTCTGAATTAGCTCCCAACGCCCCAGATTTGCGACTTGGGCGTTCTCTCCAACATATTCTTCGATAATGCGCTTGTACTCACCGTTAGCTTTGATATTAACAAGACCCGCATTGAACATCTCCAGAAGTTCCTGATTTTTACCCTTACTTACCGCAAATCCGTAGG
Organism: Paenibacillus polymyxa; assembly: GCF_018614975.1. GTDB lineage: Bacteria > Bacillota > Bacilli > Paenibacillales > Paenibacillaceae > Paenibacillus > Paenibacillus polymyxa_E. The sequence goes on from NZ_JAGGNR010000040.1 coordinate 54,782, forward strand.
AAGCCCCGTCCTCTTTGTCGGTAACGATTTTCAATCCGTTATTTTGTTTTACCCCATATCTTAGAACGGGTTCATCTTCAAAACAGGCCACCGAATTACCGGTCATTACATCATCATACATTTGATATGATTCGTCGAATGGAACAATCGTAAATCCATACTTTGAGGCGATGGATTCAGCAAAGCTGTACCCTTCTGTTCCCGTTTTTACAGCGACCTTTTTACCACGAAGATCTTCGTAACTTTTAACAGTATCATTATTTGCGCTAATTCCCATAACTACGCCTGAATCATAATATGGCTCTGAAAAATCAAATTTTGCTTTTCTCTCATCCGTAATACTCATCCCTGCGATTACACCATCGACCTGATTAGCCTCAAGTGCCTGTACAGCCGCGTTAAATCCCAGAGCTTTGATTTGATACTTGAAATTTTGATCTTTGGCGATGGCATCTAGCAAATCCATGTCGATACCAACAAAATCCCCATTCTCATCTTCATATTCGAATGGAGCAAATGTGACATCAGTTCCGATAATATACGTTTTACCGGAATCGGACGCTGTAGCAGCGTTCCCTACCCATCCTGATAGACCGCTCACCAGGAGCAGCATCAGTGAAAGTATAAAAAATGAGATCTTCGTTGTTTTCATGTGTCCTCCCCGTCTCGGTATTGTCCGAATAATCATTATTTTCTTTAGAATCGGTATTACGGTTATGCTTTTTTGTCGATCTACTGCCCATTTGATTGTTATTATTTACTGTATATTAACAATCAATGCTTTGCCTTTCCACTTGCAACATTTTCCTCCATCATTTTTTCCAACCAGTAAAAGCCCTCTTAATACTTACCCTCCAGGTAAGCTTTGCGAAACCCAATATTACATTGTAAATCTGAAAAAAGGTGCATTTACTTCAAAACGTATTATTTAAAATTTAAAACTTAAAAAAAGCCGCGTTATCCGCGACTTTCTGTTGTACAGTTTTTTATCATCTATTAATTTTCTCTGGTTGTCAATACAATCTCGAACTTCGAACCAGCTTCACCCGCGAACACAATGGTTCCGTTCTTAGGCAACACAATTTTGTTTTGTCCACTGACCACTGTATGATTCATGCCTACGCCCGCTTGGTCGTATACAGCAAATGCGCTGTTTGAAGACATCTTTACCGTCATTTCTTTACCTGCGGCTGATGCCGGAATCGAAAACCATGTGGCATGCCCATTCGCTTGAATCGTTGTCTTTGATTGTCTTCCCGTATAGATTGGTTTTATAATTTCTTGAGCAGCATAGACGTTGCCTCCAGCTGTAACGTATTCCACGCCATTTTCCTCATAGAAATTAAACTCCATCGTGTCACGGCCCGCCAATCCAGGAATTTGCAATTGGTTCACAGCTTGGTTAGCTCCAACAATTTTATTGGTGTAGATATAACCAGGCAGCTCATTAAAAGTATGAATGGGAATCATCGGCATCGCTGCGTTGTACAGTGTTGATGTGTATTTTTCATTGACCAACACGTAGGCTTTGCCTTCCCGTTTCTGCCATGCAGCCTTTACTTCTGCAGACAATTCATTGGTTTCAAGCTTTTCTGCCTTATATTCCGAGGAAGCAACTTGTCCAAGTCCGGGAACAGACTGATATGAGCGAGACCATAAGTATGTGTTCCCATTGACTTCCTGAACGAACTTCAGCTTTTCCGTACCCGTATCATTAACAAATGAGCCATCAGTGGTGTACGTATAGGTCTGATCAGGACTGTTAGGAGACGACAGATTAGATATTGTTAATTGTCCGTCACCTTTTACATCCATCTTCATTAACATGTTTGCCCCACCAGCGTACATGCCTGTGTGCTGTGCAAGTTCCTTCGGCATGGTTGTTTTCACCGATGCATCATGTGACTTCTCCGGTTTACGCTCTGGAATGATATTCTTCTCCTCAAGCGCACCAAGCAACAGCTCAGTTGCCAGCAATTGATCGGTTGAGCTATGACCTCCAGAAGAAGTTACGGCAGCAGCCATATTATATTCCGGTAACACAATCAAGGAGGAATGATAGGTGATTGTATTGCCACCTTTGCTTACTGCCTGGATGCCGTAATCATTAAAAGGAAACAGGTTCACGCTGTCCCAGCCCAGGCCGTAACCAATAGAAGAATCGCCTTCTTCTGGCCACATGCCTCTCTTGTATTCTTCTTCCTCCATGGCCTCTACGGATTCCTCCGAAAGAACATCTTCAACCTCACCTGTAAAGATTTTCGAGAACTGAACCAGATCTTCAGCGGTGGAATAGATGCCTCCCGAGGCAATCATATTGGTAGTCTCTAATGGGAGTTGCTCCTCATGCGAAGGGGAATATGTCGCTGCCATCTGGCTAAAGTCCACAATATCCTGTGGTGTTTTGGTATGCTCCATACCAAGGGGTTCGGTTATGTACCGGTGCATGAAAGTTGTGAAGCTCATGCCGCTGACCCGCTCAACCAGAATTTCAGCTAATGTAAAACCGTCATTACTATACACCGAGTATGCACCAGGATCAGCCTTCAGATGTTGAGTTGCCAATTGCTCAAGTAACGTATCATGTGCATAGGTATCATTATCTCCAAACAGTATTGCACTGTTACTTGACGTTCCGAGAAGTCCGGATGAATGATTCAGTAACATGCGTGGTGTAATCTGTTGGTAACGCTTGTCTTTCATTTTAAAGTCTGAAATATACTTCACGACAGGTTCATCGAGATCGATCTTGCCTTGGTCAACGAGCTTCATTACGGCGGTTGTGAGCACCATTTTGCTGGTTGAACCAATGCCATACATGGTATCTGAAGAAAGCGGAATGTTGTTTTTCAGATCATTTTTGCCTGCCTGACCGGAGATCACAATCTCGCCCTCATCCATCAGTGCGTACTGCACACTTGTCGTAGCGTATGATTCAGTGAGTACCTTTGCCTTAACGCTTACTGTCTTTTTAGTCAGATCATAAGTAGGGCTACTACCGTTACTGGTAGCGGGTGTGGCCATGGCCGACATTGGGGACATCATTGCAAACACCAAGGTTACGGCGGCGATAGACGTTCGTTTCTTTCGTGTCAATCTCATCTTCTCCTGTCTAGTCTATGGAATAGGAATCTCTGTGGTAGTACTCCCGTAGTGTAACCGAAGAAGATGAACTGTCTGTGGCTTGAATATGAATCGAATATGAACCAAGCAGGACCGACCGAAATCGGGTGGACACACGGTAAAAATCGCTTCAGTCCAGCTTTGTTTTGTTTGCAAATTAAACTTTTGCTATAATGGTACATCAATCAATGGATTGCCAATAACATGGCTAAGTACATAAATAAATGCAATCCATAGTTCAGCATGAGTAATGGAGTTGAAGCAATGCTAAAAGTTAATCGGAATGACCAACGCCCGATCTGGCAGCAACTTTTGGATCAAGCGATTCATAATATCACAACCGGGAAATGGCAACCAGGTGAATTGCTGCTTCCATCACGTGAACTTGCTCAATTAATTGGTGTTTCACGGTCAACCATACAGATTGTGTACGAGGAATTATTCAGCCGAGGGTATACGGTAACTTCCCGTCGGGCCGGAACAAGGGTTAGTGATTGGACATATACACCTCGTTCATCAGAAGGCGTCACGATGCAAGGACCTATTCCTCCTGAACTGCCTACACTAAACGAATCGATTGGTCATCTGCATAGTTGGTTTGGCAATAGAGACAATCGCAAAATAGAAATTGATTTTAATCCCCACGAGCCTTATCTCGATGAAAGTTTCACAAAAGCCTGGAGGCAATCTTTTTTACAAGCTTCCACTGAACCTGATCTGGATCTTTGGGCTTATGGCGATGCCAGAGGTTTACTGGCGTTAAGAGAACAGATTCAGCGTTATTTGTCACTTGAACGAGGCATTCATATCGATGTTGATCAAATCTTGTTAACCTCAGGTGCACAACATAGCATTGATTTAATTGCGCAGGCACTCTTAAGTGAAGGAGACAGAGTTTCGGTAGAAGATCCCGGCTTCCCTGCCGCTTGGATGGCGATGAAATACCGCCGGATGCAAGTCGATCCCGTTCCAGTCGATGAGTATGGATTATGTGTAGATCATATTCACCCACAGACTAAACTCGTATTTGTCACACCTTCTCATCAATGCGCCGTTGGTGTTATTATGTCGGAGCCACGCAGGCAACAATTGATGCACTTGGCGTCTCATCATCGATATTGGATTGTTGAGGATGACTACGACAGCGAATTTAGGTACCGTGGAGATCCGCTTCCAACTATATTTAGTCAGCAACCTCAGAATACGCTTTATATGATGAGTTTTTCCAAAATGGTTGCACCTGGCATTCGACTATCCGCTATCATCGGCCCCCAAATAGCCATCGATCGCCTTACTCAAGTTCATGAATTAACCTATCGTCATCTGCCGATTATGGAACAATTAACGCTAACTCATTTTATTGAGCGTGGTCATTTTATGCGCCATATGAGAAGAGTTCGGAACATATATCGACGCCGACACGAAGTCATGACCAAAGCCATTGTTGCTTCTGGGCTAGGCTCACGATTTACATTAAGTGGTGTGGAAACGGGATTACATATGCTGCTAGAATCTGAAACGTCATTTGACGAAGAAGCGCTGACGAATGCTACCCTTGATCAAGGTGTGCGGGTGTATCCGCTTAGTAGATATTGCTTGGAGAGTCATCGAAAAGGATGGATATTAGGTTTTGCGAAAGTGGATGAGGAGCAGATTGAGGAAGGCATACAACGACTTGCAAAGATTGTATTATGATGGAGAACATGCTCTCCAATCGGATTCGAAAGGATGTTTTTTGTGATGAAAATTTTAGTGTTAGGAGCCACCGGACGGGTTGGAAGTCATTTCGTCTCTAATGCCCTACGTTCCAATCATCATGTAACTGCACTGGTTAGAAGCCCGGAAAAGGTACAAATCAGCGATGACAATTTTGTTCTGCATCAAGGGAACGCTTTAGTCAAAGAGGATATTCATCACGCCATACAGGGTGTGGATCTCGTTGTTAGCGCCTTAAGTACAGATGGAACGACTACATTATCGCAATCCATGAGACATATTGTTGAGGCTATGGCTCAGGAGCGTATCATAAGAATCATTACCATTGGTACAGCAGGAATATTGGAAAGTCGAACGCATCCTGGCTTGCTTCGTTTTCAATCCCCTGAGTCCAAACGTAAGTCCACGCGAGCAGCTGAAGAGCATCTGGAGGTGTACAACATTCTCAAAGCTTCAAAGTTAGAATGGACCATCGTGTGTCCTACCTACTTATTTGATGGAGAATCTCTCGGTAAGTACCGGGTTGAGCGCGACTACTTGCCTGACGGTGGAACTTCTATATCTGTAATCGATACTGCGGAGTTTGCTTATCAGCAATTAATCTCTGATGAGTATGTACAGTCGCGTGTAGGTATAACCTACTAGGGCGTCTCCTATATCTCAATTAAGGTATATCTCTTCGTTCAAAAAAGTAAGTTTCAATATAAACAAGCAAATTACGAGCCTGCAATTGTTATCCATTAGGAACAATTGCAGGCTCTATTCGTGTCTGCTATTGAGCTATTTAAGCCCTTCATATAGAGGGAATTGCGAAGTGATTTCACGGACATTTCCTAATATCTGTTTTTTCACATTCGAGTTCTTTGGATTTTTAAAAGCAAGTCCTATCAGCTGAGCAATTTCTTTCATTTCCCTGGCTCCAAGTCCTCTTGACGTCATAGCTGGAGTTCCAAAACGAATACCGCTTGTGACCAACGGGCTTGCTGTATCGTGAGGGATTGCATTTTTATTCGCCGTAATCCCTACTTCATCCAGTAAAGCTTCGGCTTCTTTGCCTGTAAGGCCCATAGTTCGTAAGTCAACCAACACGATATGATTATCTGTCCCACCCGTTACAAGGGTGAGTCCTTCATTCATCAAAGTTTCTGCCAATACGTTGGCGTTACTCAGAACACCTTCAATATATGTTGTGAAATCCGATTGCAATGCCTCACCTAATGCCACCGCTTTCCCCGCGATAACGTGCATGAATGGCCCACCCTGGGTTCCTGGGAATACAGCTTTGTCGATCGCCTGTGCCCACGACTCCCGACACAAAATGGCTCCCCCTCGTGGTCCTCGTAAGGTCTTGTGTGTGGTTGTTGAAACAAAATGTGCATGTGGTACCGGGTTAGGATGCAGACCTGCCGCAATAATTCCTGCTATATGCGCCATATCTACAAAGAAAAGAGCTCCCACTTCGGCGGCAATCTGGGCAAATAATTCAAACTCAATGGTCCGCGGGTATGCACTTCCACCTGCAACAATCATGCGTGGACGATACTTATAAGCAAGTTTACGTACTTCGTCAAAGTCAATGCGGCCCGTCTGTGCATCGACACCATATGGAACAAAATTGTAAAACCTACCTGAAAAATTAACAGTACTTCCGTGTGTTAGATGACCACCTTGGGATAGATTCATGCCAAGTATTGTGTCACCAATCTCAACCGAGGCAAAATATACTGCCATGTTGGCCTGAGAACCAGAGTGAGGCTGCACATTCGCATGTTCAGCGCCAAAAAGTGCTTTAAGGCGGCTATTTGCTATCTCTTCGACTGTATCAACATGCTCACACCCGCCATAATATCTTCTGCCCGGATACCCCTCCGCATATTTATTGGTCAATACCGAACCTGTTGCTTCCATCACAGCTTGACTTACAAAATTCTCTGATGCAATCAGTTCAATCGTACCCTGCTGCCTTGCAAGCTCTTGCTGGATAGCATTTCCTACGACTTTATCTTCCTTCTCCAAATGTTTCATGAACATCTTCCTCTCAATATTACGGTTATCTATTCGTTCCAAATTGTTTTTTGGGGAATTTACTATTCATCAGTAGATGTGCCATCATTCCTGCGAACAGTCCCCAAAATGCACCACCGACACCAAGCAAAGTCACATTCGCTGCTGTCGCCAAAAACGTAATCAATGCAGTTTCACGTCCCTTAGGATCCGTTAATGCATTGGCAAGACTGCCACCGATGGTTCCAAGTAACGCTAGTCCCGCTAATGTTGCAATAAAGGTAGCAGGAAGAATCAAAAACAGAGCAGCCAATGTTACGCCAAAAATGCCGACAAAAATATAAAAAACACCACAAGCAATGCCTGCAATATAACGTTTGGTTGAATCCTCATGTGCATCCTTTCCTGTACAAATCGCTGCTGTAATAGCTGCCACATAAAAGCATGTGATCCGAATGAGGCTGCTAGAAGCGAACCCAAACCTGTTACAGCTAAAATAGGATTGGCACTTGTCTTGAATCCATCATTACGCAGAACAAGCATTCCGGGCATATACTGCCCTGTCAAGGTAATAATGAACAGCGGTAGCGCAACGCCAAGTAAAGCATTTAACGAAAATGCTGGAACAACAAATACAGGCGATGCTACAGCCAATTGGATCGTACTGAAGTCTGTTTTCCCCATGCATATCAAATAAATCAAACCGATTGCCAATATGCCAACAATGGCGTAACGGGAAGTAAACCTTCTTAGCACGATATAGCCTGCAAACAGTACAATCACAAGCAAAGGATCTACCTTCGCCCCTCCAAAGGCCGAAATACCAAACTGTAGTAAAATGCCAGCTAACAATCCGGAAGCGATGCCTGGGGGAATAAGTCGAACGAAACGTTCAAACATGCCTGACAGACCTAAAATAATAAATCCGACTGCTGAAATCATGTAAGCGCCAATAGCTTCTGGATAAGGGGTTACCGCTAATGCTGAAACGAGAAACGCCACACCCGGTGTAGACCAGGCTGTAATAATCGGTTCCTTGTACCGATAACTGAGCCAAATTCCTGTCACTCCTACCCCAATCGAGATGGATCAAATCCAGGAAGCGGTCATTTCCGGGCTTAAACCAGCCACTTTTGCTGCTTGAAAAACAAGAATAAACGTACCCCCGTAATTAACAATTACGGATATTAAAGCGGCGATCACCGGCGATATCAAATCGCGACCACGTAACGAAGCGGATGCTGTCTTCATATTTAACACTACCTCCCACTTAATCATCGATGCGTGTGTTTTCATTCCAGTAATACTCGTCCGGTAAGTAGCGTTGACCAAATACACTTGTCCCTACACGTATCAGTGTAGCTCCTTCTTCAATGGCGACTTGGAAGTCACCAGACATACCCATCGATAAAATATCCATTTCTACGCGTGGAATATTTTTCTCTTTAATCTGTGTACGGATCTGGTTTAACAGTCGAAAACAATGTCGTGTTTCTTCGTTCGTCGCATTCAGTTTTCCAATGGTCATTAAACCTTTCACGTTTAATGTCTCGAATTGAGACAACTGTTCTACAAGCTCAACGGCTGTTTCTGGAGAGGCACCAAATTTACTTTCTTCGTAGGACGTATTAATTTGCACAAGAATGTCTAAGGTCTTATTCTCTTTGAGAAGCTGGTTATGTAACGCTTGACCCAGTTTCAGACGATCTACGGAATGGATGAGCGTAACATATTTAACAACGTCCTTTACTTTATTTCTTTGCAGATGTCCGATAAAATGCCATTCCACCTGTTCGTGTTGCTGCATAAGTGGAAATTTGTCCCGAAGTTCCTGAGCTTTGTTTTCTCCGAATAGAACCTCACCTGCTTGAATCGCTACCTCTAGTTTCTCAAGCGGTACCGTTTTGGTCGCGAGCAACAACTTGATGTCCTCTATGTTGCGACCTGAAGCCTGGCAGGCCAATGCCATTTGCTGTCTTACAGCTTGAAGATTTTCTTCTACTAGATGTTTCATGTCAGCCACCTTCTTTCTATTCCGAACAGGAATGAATCAATGAGATTTGCTCCTCCTTATGTATTGTGAAGACTGTGTGGAACGTCAAGCTAGTATAGCAACGCATGGATTGGATATACATATCCAAAAAGGCTCTTTTTGAGCAGTCCAAAACGACTAAGTGGACATTAATTCAATTGGGGCACACTTTAATATGCTTTTAAAAGTCAATAATCTGATTGATATGTGCCCGCACGCTTCTTCCAAAATGAAAAAAGCCGCTGATTTAGCGGCTTGGTTTAGTCCTATGTTCATGTCCAAGAAGATACATGTTTTATGATGATTTACTCATTCACATTTTCCTTGGTTACCAGCTTCAATTCAGCGGGAATCGATGACTCCACCTGCTTGCCACTGAGCACATCCAGAGCAGCTTGCAATGCCAGTTGGCCAATCAGTATAGGCTGCTGAGCGACTGTTGCCGTCAGTTTCCCATCCTGAATAGATTTGATTGCATCATCATTGCCATCGAATCCGATGACCGGAATGTCTTTACCTGAGCTTTGAATCGCTTCAATTGCACCAAGTGCCATCTCATCATTATGGGCAAATACTGCCTGCACGTCAGGATTACCTTGAAGCAGATTCTCCATGACATTCAATCCTTTGGACCGATCGAAATCAGCAGATTGTTTGGAAACTACATCGAGTTGCTTATCAGCCACTTCATGGAAGCCTTTACCCCGTTCTCTTGTTGCGGAAGCGCCAGGTACACCCTCAAGTTCAATGACTTTTGCTCCCTCACCCAGTTGTTCCACAAAGTATTCAGCTGCCATGCGTCCACCTTTAACGTTATCCGATGCCACTAGTGCCGCCACTTCGCCTTTATCGGCGGAGCGATCCAGCGTGATCACGGGAATGCCCACACTATTAGCGGATTGAACCGCTGTGGAGATCGCTGCAGAGTCCGCGGGGTTAATCAGAAGTGCACTAACGCCTTGCTGAATGAGATCATCCACATCATTGGTTTGTTTGGCCGAATCGTTCTGCGCATCAACCACGATGACCTGTATTCCCTGTTTTTTGGCTTCAGCCATGACTCCATCCTTGAGTGATACAAAGAATGGATTGTTTAGTGTAGATATCGACAAACCTATTTTCTTCTGTCCATTACTTTTGTTTGGGTTAGGTTTCGCCCATTCCGGTGGCTCCAGAGAGCACCCGGCCAGAACGATGATCATCAGCATACTTATGAGTGTTACAGTCCACTTTTTCATATTCGCTTCTCTCCTTATGCTGTTTTCTTGCGGTCCAGCAGGACGGCAATGGCAATGACGATACCTTTCACAACCATTTGGTAAAATGAGTTTACTTCAAGCAAGTTCAATCCATTATTCAACACGCCGATAATCAGAACACCGATCAGTGTACCAACGATGCGTCCACGTCCTCCAGCAAGACTTGTACCACCCAATACAACTGCTGCGATCGCATCCAGCTCATAGGATGTACCTGCCGTTGGCTGCGCTGAATTCAAGCGTGATGTCAGAATTGCACCTGCCAGAGCAGCGAGCATACCTGTCAGGGAGTAGATCATAATTTTCACGCGATTAACTTTGATACCCGAGATAATGGAAGCTTTCTCATTACCGCCGATGGCGTACGTTTTGCGGCCAAAAGCCGTTTTATGCAAAACAATCCACAGAATCATGAAGGTAATCAGCATCGTGATTGCAGGTACCGGAATACCCAGCAGGTAACCACGGCCAAACAATTGGAACAACAGGTTATCCCCGAGTCCTGTAATTGGGTTACCGTTCGTGTATACCAACGTCAGTCCTCTGAATATCGTCATCGTTGCCAATGTAGCGATAAATGGAGCCATTTTACCTTTGGTAATCATCAGTCCGTTCACCATACCCATGACACCACCGAGTGCTACACCAATAATGATGGACAAGATCGGATCCAGACCGGACAACATCATGTTTGCTACAAAAGCACTGGATAAAGCCAGGATTGAGCCGACCGACAGATCGATTCCACCTGTCAGGATAACAAATGTCATACCGAAGGCAATCAGCGCATTAATCGAGACTTGGCGCAATAAATTCAAGATATTAAGCGGTTCCAAGAAACTTGGATTCAACACCGATACGATGAGAATAAGAATGATTAAGCCAAGCAGCGGTCCCAGTTTTTGGATCATATTTGAGAAACGAAAGCCGCTTTTAGCCGTTTTGTTTTCCTGCATTGTTGTCATATCACTGTCCCCCTGTGGCCAATGTCATAATGTGTTCTTGTGTTGCTACGTCCCTTGCAACCTCACCATTGATGTGTCCCTCATGCACAACCGCGATCCGGTCGCTCATGCCGAGCACTTCAGGCAGCTCCGACGATACCATGATGATTGCAACGCCGCGGTCTGTCAGTTCATTCATCAATTCATAGATTTCCCGCTTCGCCCCGACATCCACTCCGCGCGTAGGTTCATCCAGGATAAGCACGCTTGGTCCAATCCCAACCCATTTCGCGATAACCACCTTCTGCTGGTTACCCCCGGATAGATTCCTTGCCGCCGTCTCGGAGGATTGCGTTTTGATCTGTAGACGTTTGATTAGTGTATCTACGAAGTCTTGTTCTTTTGAAGTTGAGATGAAACCTTTGCTTGAGAAACTGAACAGATTCGTCAACGCCATATTTTCGCGAATAGAAAAGTCTAATACCAGCCCTTCGTCCTTGCGGTCTTCTGTAATAAACCCGATTCCATGTTTCACTGCATCTGCCGGTTTACGAATGTTTGCTTTTTTGCCGCGGATGAAGATTTCACCGCTATCCAGCGTATCCAAACCAAAGATGGTTCTCATGATCTCTGTTCGTCCAGAACCCATAAGTCCTGAGAAACCAAGGATTTCTCCCGCTCTCACGGTGAAGTTAATATTCTCGAACAACCCTTTGCTGCTTGCATTCCTTACTTCCAGAACAACTTCACCATAAGAAGGATTCCGGACAGGATAACGCTCGGTCAGTTCACGACCTACCATTTTCCGAACCACTTCATCAAAACTTGTTTGTGGAATGGTCTGCGTGTCTACCGTTCTTCCGTCACGCATGATGGTAATCCGGTCACAGATCGTAAATATCTCCTCCATTCGGTGAGAAATATACACGATGGATACGCCTTCCTTCTTCAGCGAGCTGATTACACCAAACAGCTTCTGGATCTCTCGCTCCGTAAGTGCTGCTGTTGGCTCGTCCATAATGATGACCTTGGCATCTGTCATTAGCGCTTTGGCAATCTCGATCATCTGTTGCTGCCCGACAGAGCACTCTCCCGCAGGACGTTCCAGTGGTATGTCTACGGAAAGCTTGGCGAACTGTTCTTTGGCAAGCGCTCTCATTTGTTTTGTATTGAGCAATCCAAACGATGATGTCAGTTCCTTACCGATGAAGAGATTATCCAGCACCGTCATTTCAGGCCATACATTCAGCTCCTGATGTATGAATGTGATACCCAGTTTTTCGGCTTCCTTGGGACTTCCAAAATAGTTTTCTTCTCCGTCGATCGTGATGGTCCCTTGGTCTCTCTGATGGAGACCAATCAGAATATTCATCAGTGTAGATTTGCCGGCTCCATTCTCCCCCATCAGGGCATGAACTTCACCATCCTTTAGTTCAAAATCCACCCCGCTCAGCACCTGATTCGTTCCAAACGCTTTATGAATGTCTTGCATCTGAATGTGCATTACGCAACCTCCTTTTAACCGAAATGGACTCCCGATTGTAAAATGCAATTGGCATAAGGTGTGGCTTCACCTGTGCGGATAACAGCTTTCACCTGCCGTGTTAATGCTTTGAATTGTTCGTGGCTGACGGAAGCATCAATTGCTTCTACCCCAAATTTCTCTGTGATGAATTGCATGGCTACGGGATTGCCTTCGCGAATCTCTTCAGCCACAATGACTTTCTCAATGACCATATCTTCAGCAATCACTTCCACCACTTCGCGAAAACTTGGTGTTCCCAGTTTAAGGGCCAGATCGATTTTGAGTACCCCGTCTGGTACGGGTAGACCCGCATCCGCAATTGCTATCATGTCCGTGTGGCCGAGATCAGACAGAATCTTGGAAATGTGACTATTCAGCATGCCGTTTTTCTTCATTACAGACTCCCCTCCACTTCATCACGCATTGGCATGCCGCCCTGTGCTCCGAACTTGGTCACGGACAACGATGCCGCCCGATTGGCGAAGCGTATGCTCTCTTGTAGCGGTTTACCTTCAGCCAAAGCGACTGCAAATGCGGCGTTGAACGTATCCCCTGCCCCAGTAGTATCAACAGCCTCCACTTTATAAGTTGGGACTAGAATTTCCTCTGTACCATCAAAGTAACGTACACCTTTACTCCCCTCCGTAATGAATAACTTGTTCGGATATTGACGCAATGCCTGTGCCGGACTCATGCCCTGAAACAAAATCTCGGCTTCGTGCTCATTCGGCGTGATATATGCGGCGTTGTCGATCACTTCTTGCGGCAATGTTCTCGCCGGAGCAGGATTAAGCAGCAGCGGTGTTCCGAATTCTGCACACAATGCACTTACATGAACAACTGTTTCCTCCGGGATTTCCTGCTGAATCAACACGATATCTGCATTTCGAATGACCTCAGCCGCCTCATCGACATATGCAGGAGTGACTTCGCGATTTGCCGCTTCTACGACTACGATACTATTATCACCTTCTGCCAAAATGATATGAGCCGTTCCACTTTCTAAATGTGTAACCGGTTTCACATTTTGCGTATTTACAGCATTTGCTTTAAAGTTCTCCAAAATGTCTTCGCCGAAAGTATCGTCGCCTACTCGGCCGATCATCGCTACCTCGGCACCCAGTCGTGCAGCGGCAACAGCCTGGTTGGCTCCTTTGCCACCAGGAACTGTTTTGAAGCTATCGCCAAGAACGGTTTCCCCCGCTCCCGGCCGTCTTGACGAAGTAACAACCAGATCCATTGAACTGCTTCCAATTACACATATTTTAGCCATCTGATCTCACCTTTCTCGTAGTGCCCCGTTCGATGAAACTTACGGGCAACTGTATGTTTTTATTCTCTATTGCAGCTTGTTCCACAAGCTGGATAAGTAATCCCGCCGCTTCTCTTCCCATCTCGTATGCTGGCTGATGAATGGTGGACAATGCCGGCGATAACAGGCTGCTCATCGGAATATCATCGAAACCAATCACTTGTACGTCATCAGGAACCTTTCTTCCGATCCGTGATGCCTCATGCAGTACTGCCATGGCTGCGATGTCATTGCTGGCAATGACCCCGTCTGTGTCCGTATACTTCCTGAATAACTCTTCAGCCCATACACCTGCCTCGTTAATTGAAAATGAGGTCGTCTGAATTACCCGGTAGTCTAACCCAGCATCACGGATGATTTCAATTGCTCCTTCAAAGCGATCTTGAGCGGGTCTGATCTGTGACGGTCCCTGCATAACTGTGATCCGGCGACTGCCACGTTTGATAATCTCCCTTGCAGCTAGTCTTCCACCTTCCCTGCCATCCGCATACACAGATGGACGATCAAGTGAAGTTCTGTCCAGAAACACAACGGGAATCTTCAGGTTTTCATATATTGAAGAATGAGGGTAGTTCGTTGAAGAGATCACACCGACCACGTTGTTCTGGATAAACGTCTGGATGTAATCCTGCTCCTTCCGTTCATCCTCATCACTATTTCCAAATATCAGTCTGTAATCCTGTTCCTGCATCCGGTCCTCTACACCGCGGGCCAACTGCGGGAAGTAAGGGTTGGCAATATCCGGCAACAACAGGCCAATCAGTTTGGATTTACGCTTATATAATGAGCGAGCCACTTCATTTGGCGAAAAGTTAAGCGCCTTCACAGCATCTTCCACTTTCTTGCGTGTGTCTGCATGAACATAACCTCTATCATTTATGACTCTGGATACGGTGGCAACAGATACGCCAGCCAGTTGAGCTACGTCTTTAATTGTTGTCATGAGCTGCTCTCCTCTATGTGTAACCGGTTACAGACATTAAATTATCATATTATTTTCACTTTGACAAGCGTTTTTATTCTGGAAATTTCTCCAAGTCTATTGGAAAATGCACTAAAACCCACGCCAATCAAGCCTCATGACCCGTTCTTTTTTCTGTTTGATCCACCTGAAGAACGGTTCATAAATTTATGATACAAGAAGTGGCGATATGTGATATGGTCAGTGAGGATATTAGATTCGTACATAATATATGTGCAAGAAATGCGAGGAGAAGATCGAAAGTGATAGAGAGAAATACCCTTCAGAAACCGAGTAAATTTAGTGATCCCATTTTTGTTATGCTCGTGGCAAGCCTGTGTTGCTTGTTATGGGGAAGCGCGTACCCATCCATTAAACTTGGATATATCGCGTTTAACATTCTGCCGGAAGATATTGCTTCCAAGTATGTATTTGCCGGATACCGATTTACACTGGCAGGCATGCTGCTCTTGCTCCTGTCTCGTATCGTTAGAAAACAGAAGCTCCAATTAACCATGCCTCAGTGGACAGGCCTCATCATGTTAGGTATACTGCAAACGGGTTTGCAATATATGTTTTTCTACGTTGGCGTAGCCAATACGACAGGTGTCAAAGGCTCTATTATGAACGCAACTACGACCTTTTTCAGTGTTGTTCTGGCTCATTTCATCTACAAGAACGACAAATTAAGCAGAAATAAAATCGTTGGCTGCTTGCTTGGATTCGTTGGCGTAATCATCGTAAACTTCCATACGGATCTGCTTGCTTTTTCCTTTTCATTCACAGGCGAAGGCTTCGTTATTATAGCGGCACTTGTTTTTTCCGTTACAGCCCTTTACGCAAAACGTCTCACCGCTACGATCGATGTTCTGATCATAACAGGTGTCAGCTTATTCGTCGGGGGACTGGTACTTACAATGTTGGGTCTATCACTTGGCGGTCGGGTCACCCATTTCACCTTGGAATCCACCAGTAACTTAATCTACCTCGCTTTGCTGTCATCTGTCGCATTTTGTCTATGGAATATGCTTCTCAAGTACAACAAGGTCGGAAGAGTGTCTGTCTACAACTTCCTAATCCCTGTGTTTGGAGCTTTATTATCAGCGTTATTCCTGGGGGAAACGATCTTGGAACTGAAAAATCTGGCTGCATTACTGTTCGTGTCGGTTGGCATTTATTTAGTCAATCGTGTACGTTCTGTGCAAAGTTCTAATAACAATCCAATGAAATAGATTACGCGTCCACTTCCATGGATAACAAAAAAGGGGCTGTCCCATAAGTCATAAAAATGGCTAGGGACAGCCCCCTTCAAGTAAATACGAATACAATATGATTTACATACAGGAATACACGACATTACGTAAACGTCGTTGAACGTATGGTTCCTGACTGTTTAGCAAGTGCTGTGCATACATGACTGTAAGCTCTGAATCTGGATCAATAATAGCCATACACCCCGCTGCGCCGCTCCACCCAAACTCACCAAGGGGGCTAAGTGAACCACTGCCTGCTTTGGAGATATGAGTACGGACACCCAGTCCATAGCCGTATCCATACATATGATCCCAGGAATAATCACCGCGGGTCATCTCGTTCAGGTGATCCGTTCGCATCAGTTCCACTGAAGCTTGTGACAGAATGCGTACGCCTTCAGGACTTGTACCACGCCCAGTAAGCGCGTTCAGAAACAGTGCATAATCGCTAACGGTTGATAGCAACCCTGCACCGCCGCTCTCCAGCTCCGTACCCACACGGAATCCATTACCATCCAGACGGACAGCCTTCTCAAGCTCATCATTATAAGCATATTGCGGAATCAGACGTGTCTGCTGCTCATCGTTCAGATTAAACGCTGTATCGTTCATACCAAGTGGTCCGGTGATTTCGTCTCGCAGATACATACCAAAACTTTTGCCACTTACCACTTCCACTAAGGCTCCCAGCACATCATGACACATACTGTAATTCCAGTGTGTCCCTGGTTCAAACAGCAACGGTTCTTTCGCAAGTGCTCTCGCGAAATCGCGTGTCGGCAAGGTTCCGTTGGTGCTTTTTACAGCTTCCTGAATGCTTGGAGAACCTATATCATAGGAGAACCCGGCAGTCATAGTGAACAAATCACGTACGGTAATGGCTCTTGTTGCCTTTTCGAGTCGGATCTCCCCATTAGCCATCGTTTTCTTTACCGTCATATCAGCATACTCCGGGAGATAATCGGACAGCGGATCACTTAACAGCATTGCCCCTTTCTCCACCAGTTGCAGCCCTGCCACGCAAGTCATAATTTTGGTCATGGAGTAGAGATTGAAGATTGCTCCATTCGTGATGGGCGTTTGCTCTTCTAGATTAGCGTAGCCGCTACGGTAACGGAAAACGGGTTCATTTTGATGAATGACCAATACTTCTGCCCACGGAACACGCCAGGATGTAATGCGGTCGATAAATGAAGCAAGTGGTTTAAAGTCCATGTTTTCCCGTCCTTTTATGTATTATCGTTGATCAAGGTGGATGTTCTCTATGGTTTATCCCATAATCCACATACTACTAATATACGACCATTCTCTTGTGATGACCACCATCAATCTTACGCCTCTTAGACACTTTTGATCTTCTCTGTTTGTCTCTTCTCAGCTACTCTCCTGTTACATTTTGTTTACATGTTGATCAAACTTTAGCGACATCTTGCCGTTACTGTGGAAAGTGTGGAATGGATAAGAACATCTGTTATTCGCCGCTATACGACATGTTGAGGAGGAACAAGAATTGTCAGTTCAATCGCAATCGCCGGATGAATCCGGAAATGACAATGAAAAGCTAGCAGACAACAACGAAACCGTTCAACGAAAGAGGTCTGCTCAGGAGAAAAAGACACAAGGTAAAACGTTAGGATCGGGACGCCTTATGGCCCTCGATGCCGTGAGAGGTCTGGCTGTAATCGGCATGTTTCTACAACACTTTGCAGTATCAAATGAGAGAACTGCATTCGTAGCCGGGAATACAACGCTGTTATTTGTTCTCTGTGGAGGTATTTCTTACTCGATTATGGCTCAACGAATGAAGGAGCGTGGAACAGATGCATCTATTTTTCGATCAAAGATGCTTGCTCGTGCAGTATTTGTGGATGTAATCGGATATTTGCTAATTATGCTAAATACCCCTTATGGCATCATCTTACCTGCTTACGCTGCCATGTTTGTATTCGGATTGGTGCTAGTTCACCGCTCGACTCGCGTACTTGTGTACACCACAGTTGCCCTATTACTGCTGGCTCCGCCACTCATGATTCTCGGGATGAGTTACTTATCTGGAGCATATCTTCTCAAAGATATTGCTGGTGGTCCGATGTCTGCTCTCGCACTTGCTCCTGCTTTCGTTGCAGGAATGACTATTGCGCGTTTCAATTTAACCAGTAAGCGAATCGCAATGACACTGGCAATCGCCGGTTTCATTATGTTAGTCATCGGTAAGTTACTTGGGACTTATGTTCTCCCGGACCTTACTATTTCCTTCGAGTCGTGGCTTGTTAGCATTTCGGATTTAAGCCAGACTCCACCTGACGAATATGCAATCTGGCCACTTAATATAACGCCGCCACAAATGTGGCACATGCTCCTACAGACAGCTCCGCATACGGCTTCCACGTTCCAAACACTTAATGGACTTGGACTTGCATTCTTGGTATTAGGACTTGCATTCCTGATTCCAAGAAAAATAAGCGTTCTGTTAACTCCTTTTGCAGCAGTCGGGCGTGTCGCCCTCACGATGTACGCTGCTCAATTCGTCATTGTGTGGGTGCTGACAATCTTGGGAATTGATTATGATTTAAGTTGGATTCCACTTAATGATGTACTCGTTATGTTCATCACACTTCTGATCGGCTCTATCATTGCTCGTATGCCCAATGGTCCGCTTGAGTCAATGATGCGACGCTTCGACCGGATTTTCAGTTCCTTCGGTCCCACATCGACCTCCAAATAAAAGTCTGATGAATTGAACATGCTTCTAACGAAAGAGTCCACCCTCTCGGGTGGGCTCTTTAGAGCTTTTATATCATGGTTAGTCCATCAGCCTCAATTTCAGCCATGTCCAGAACGGACTTGATCCGTTTCTTATCAGGCGTTATTACAAAAATGCGACATCTCAGTATTGTATAAGATGTCGCATTTATTCTTGTTTTTTCGCTTATTCACTCTTTAAATCATCGTTAGCAGTTTTCTTAACGTCTTTCTTAGGTACAAGACCATATTCCTGATCATACTCGTCGAATATGACACGGGCTATAGGTGCTGCACTGGTTGATCCGAAGCCGCCTTCAGGTATAACCACCGCTACAGCCAGCTTTGGATTTTCACGAGGAGCGAAAGCAATAAACACTCCGTTATCAACTGCCTTACCACCAATCAACTGTGTAGAAGTTCCTGTTTTCCGAGCAAAATCATAAGCGAATCCATTGAAAGACGATACTTCTGTGGACATGCCTCGTTGCACTTCGTCCCAGTATTCATCCTTGAATTTGACTTGATCCAGTACCTTTGGTTGTACTCTCTCTATAACATTGCCTTTGGAATCACGAATTTCGGAGACTAGATGGGGTTCCATGCGCTCTCCTCTATTAGCTAGCATGGTTGCGTATTGTGCCAGCTGTAATGTCGTATATTTCCCTTGTTGTCCAAAGGAAGCATATGCTAGGCGTGTCAGAGAACTCTCCTGGTCATTCATATACTCACGATACCCAAGATATTCGTTAGGTAAATCAACTCCGGTAGACACACCAAGCCCGAATTGTTTCATGTACGTATCCCATACATCGATTCCTTTATTGCTATATTTCTGATATAGTTTTTTACCGATCTCATCGATCATAAATGGGTTTGAAGATTGGCGAATGGCATCTCGTGGACGTAAAACCCCGTATACGTGTCCTCCAGCGTTCTGTACCTTACGGTTGTCCCCACCAAACGTTGTATATCCTTTATCGCTATAATACGTGTTTGCGTTGAAGAAACCTTCTTTGAACCCAATAAGCACGCTGAGAGGTTTAATTGTGGAACCTAGCAAAACAACAGATTCTGCACGTTTGTTCGAATTATCCTGTGGGAAAGCTCTAATCGTCCCATTCTGATAAATATATTTAAGATCATCATATTGATCCTCCGTGATACTGCCCGTTCTCCAGATATTCGTATCGTAATCGGGCAGGCTTGCCATGGCTACGATCTTCCCTGTTTCTACTTCCATTGCAACCGCAAAACCAGTTTTGGCATTTGGATGAAGTTTGCCTGAAACAGGATTACCATGAAGCCACTTTAACTGGTCCGTAATTGCCTGCTCTGTTTTAAGCTGAATTTTTTTGTTAATTGTCGTAAACAGGTCATAACCTTTCTTTGGCGGACTTGAACCAGGAACACCTTCTGGAAGATTACGCAGGTTTACGTTGACTGAACTATATCCATTTTTCCCACGCAGGATATCCTGGTACTGAAGTTCCAGTCCATCAACTCCAACAAATTCATTCTCAACATATTTTAAGCCAGGATCTATTTTCTGTTTATTCTCTTCATCAATCTCCTTATACTTCTTTAGCGTTTTTGAGCTTTTGAACTTTCTCATGTATCCAATTGCTTGTACTGCAACTGTATCAGTGTCATAATATCGAACACTTTCTTCGACGATCTGAATACCCTTGAATTCATCTTTGTGCTGTAAAAAATAAGCTACTTCCTTATCTGAAAGGTCACTCTTGATCAGGCGTGGAGTATAACCATTCATTTTTTGATAGTTCAAATCCATTGCTTCAATAATTTCATCTATAGATATAGAAATTGAATCTTTTGTCTTATATTTTTCAAGCACACTATGGATCCGTTTCGCCAAGTCTTTCGCTTCATCAACATCAGGATTGGGCTTGTTCTTTACGTCCGCATAGTTTTTGTACAGAGTCAGATAAAGCGTTTGAATCGGTTTGGAATAGGCTAGCTTCACTTCACCGGTAGCATCATAGATGGTACCTCTTACGGATGAGAGCGGTACAACTTTGGTAAGATTGTTTTCTTCCAGTTTACTTAGTTCAGGTCCTAGCACGAATTGCACATGAGCCAATCGTAAAATAATAACCGCAAATATAATAAAAGAGGCAAAGAAAAATACGTTCATCCGATAAATTAAGCGTCGTTTCTCCGAGATCTCTTCCTTTTTGTTGTGATCTTCACTGTCCATTTCTGTACCTCTCTCATTCTTTTTTTGTATATGGCTTATATCTCTTATAAAAATATAATCAATGGATGTCGCGAAAGTTTGATGACGATGTAAACAACTTGTCACAACAGATACCTCTCTTTTTGTGACTTGGAAAACACCTGTAATATGGGTCAGTTCCGTAATAAAGGTGTTTAAAAACTCACGAAAAACCCCACTCGAATTCGAATGGGGGTTACATTTTTGTGTTTATGTCGGTTCTTTCTTCAATTGCATCATCCGATGGATGATCACCGCAGCTTGTGCCCGGTTGGCAATTTCTTTAGGACCGAAGGATGATGAAGTGAAACCTTTAAGAATATTTTTTTGGGTCAACCATGCGACAGACTCTCTCGCATACGGAGCAAAGGTGTTTCTATCCGTAAAATGGGATAACGCTTCATCCCTGTTGCTACTCGTATTCTGTTGAGTCAATTTCAGAACATTCGCAGCCATTTGAGCCATTTCTTCTCGCGTAATCGCACGATTGGGCTCAAACTGTCCGTCTCCTACGCCATTAACCAGCTTGGATTCAACGGCTGTGGATATATAGGGATAATACCAACTTGACGATGGAACATCACTAAACGAACTTTTGGCTTGTAAATTAGTCTGATTGAAGCCTCTTACAAGCATAGTCAGAAATTCTGCACGGGTCAGTGATTTCAATGGCTCAAAACGATTCTCGTTTGTACCCTGTACAATTCCCTGACTTTCCAAGTCACGAATTTCGTCTCCTGCCCATGCTTCAACGTTGTCCAGATCACTGAACCCCACTGTTGGTTTTACTGAGTCAGCATGCCCTGTAGCATTGAATATTGAATTTGCCAGCAATCGATATTGATGTTGAGAATGTGCGTTGTTCGTTAAATCGTTAGCAAAAACGGTCATATTTCTGTTTTTTTCTTGATAGGTGAAAGCCATGATCTGTCCCTTGGCGTCGTCATGTCCTGGCCACCAGCCTGATTTGTAAAAGTTGTCCTTGTTGCTGAATGTAGCAAGTACTTTTGCATTTTTCGGAATGGACTTAATATATGATCCTGTTACAGTGTATAGATACTCCTCATCATTGTAAGGCCCTGTAATTACATTATCCTGCTTGACGTCTGCCAGGAATACCCCTTCATAACGATCCCATTCAGGTCCGCCATAAGTGAATCCGGGAATCAGATCTTTCACAATCATCATGCCCATACTTCCATACGCGATAAAAGGTTTCCCTTTCTCGATCTGATCGTTAGCTTCAAACATATTAACGAGTACATCTGCCTTCTTCGGATCTGCTGTGACATCAAAGCCCATTCCTTCCAGAACAAATTCGTCTGCACCTAAGACCCCTACAGTCGTACGTTTCAGCTCCTTTCCATCGGCTTTGCTGTCTCCAAATGCATTCACTTCAAGTAAGTATTTGGAAGCCAGCGGAACCAAGTCAGTATAGGAAACGACAAAATCACCTGTTTCGTACGCTTCCCCACTTGAAGTCAGCATGGTTACATCCTTGCCTGACGAAAGTAACTCATTGACCGCTTGAATTGCATCGTTATTCGTATTATGGATGAGCACATATCCGGTTTTCTCTGGCATTGTTGTTGTCGGAACCGATACAGCGGTTACGGGCGAAGTCTTACTTGCAAAAGCACGCGGCTCACGAATTGCATAAGAATCAAAACCGCGCAAATCAGGGAAATCTTGAATAATCTCTCCAGTTAGCGCTTCAAAATCAGATACATTAATTCCGTCATACAAAACGAGGTTAGCCATTCCCCTCAGTGCTTGATGCATATTGATAACAAATGATCCTGCGGGGTACGTCTTCTGATCAACGGTGACAGCTTCGGTGGAACGTTCGACCTGAACTCCGTTGCGGAGAAGATACTCTATCATACGATAGGATTCAAGTGCATTTTTTTGAACGCTTTTGTCCGTTGGCAACACATAATATTCCGGGAAGAAGTTCTGGTTCCCTTGACGCGGACGTCCAATTTTTTCATTTTTGGCATTAACCAAATATGAATCAACTGCTCGACTGTCTATATTTTTAACTCCGCGCTTATAAATTTCCAATTGGTTCGTAAACAGCTTTTCTTTATGACCCATGACATACGATGTAGCTCCTGCAATACTGTAGTATAAGGCGTTGGTTGATTCTTCGTTATTTTCCGGAGTCTCGAGCGTATGTCCTAATGCCCCATGATGCATGGCGAATACCGCAGTATAGGCGGGTGATGCATCATCCCAGTTCGTAGCAGTACCTTTTGACACATAATTGGGGTCTTTCACAGTTTTCTGATGCTCTTCATAAGGAATATGATAATAATCATATTTGGTATTGGCTATTCCTGCCTCCCCCATCGCTTTCGCTTGTTCCAGCATGTTATCGATCACCAAATCATATTCGATGTTCGGATCATGCGGCGGCGTACTCGGTTCAATCAGGAAGTTGGAATCGAATCCATGCAAATCGAGAAACGACAGAGGAGACCATTTGGCAATCTGCTCCGTAACGCTGCGAGTCTCCGGTTGGGTCTGGTAAGAGTTATCCCGATTCAAATCGAAATAATTGGCATTTCCGCGTGTTGTATTAACGCGTCCGTCCGGATTTTCCGTGTATACGAACAGAAAGAAAGCTTGATTCAGGACATCATTGACATCCAGAGAAACTTTGCTTGCCTTGCCACTCGGCAAAGTCGTGTTGTAGGCGATCGTCTTATCCAATGCCATGGATCTAAAATAATTAAAGATGGCATCGACACCTGGAGATTCATTCGGGTGAATATTATTGATCCAGATCGGTACAGCATAGTCGCCGAATGCACCTGACTTGATTTCATCCTGTAACTTCTCGGGGTTATTCATCATGGCAGGATGAGTAACCTTTTGATATTTATCAACCGTTGCCTTATCCTTGGAAACAATCGTAAGATAAATATCTCGACCTTCCACTGACTTTCCAATGGATGTCGTTTCAACATATCGGTTATTTTGTTCAGCTGCCAGAGCTGTAACGTTGTCAATCTCTGATTTCAATTCATCATAAGGAATAAAGCTATCATAAGGTGTCAATTTCACGGGTGCCTGGGCAATCACTTGACCGTTATTGGCTACCGCCGCCAGCTCATATGTGCCCATCAGTGTTCCAAATAACTGGGCCTGCAAGCGTGCTTCGGCCAGATTGGTTGAACCATAAGCCAGATCAAAAGTAACATTGGCCGTTAGTATTCCTTTATCCACCTTCACAGCGCTAACTTTGATGAACGACGGACCGGTATAGTCCCCTTGCTCATACGTTTTCCATTCAGATAAAGGCTTTCCATCATACGTCCAGCTGATGTTTTTTGCACTCACATTTGCAGGCAAATTGAACTTGACTTGAAAGGTTCTTTTCTCCGTCATCGATGCGATATTTTTATTCATCATCAGCTGCTGAGGCTTGGGCACGTTTCGCGCCGTATCCGTCACTGTATTCTGTGCGAAAGCAGCCATAACTTTACCATCAATTGTTGTACTCATCACAAGCAACAGTGAAACCATTAGTGTAGTTAAACCTCGTTGTACCATTTTCTTAAACATCTTGCTCCTCCTTCTCATTTCCCCATCCCTCCGGTCCCTGGCTAACTATTGATGTACAGAATCCTCAGTTTCAGCAGGCTCGGAATCGTCGGCTTCCAGAATGTCCCGGACATAATCCTGCAAATCCTTGCTGCTTGTTACGCCCAATACCGCTGCTCTTCCAACATATTTCTCCTCCAGTAGCTTCGTTGGCGGGATTTGCTCGCTTGCCTCCATCTTGCTTTTATATCCGACCGATGCCAGTTGCCACATATCGTTCACCGACAGATTCGTATCCATATACGGACTCACTTCTTCCAGAATCGTCGGAAGCTTCATGATGGATGTGGTGCTTTTCATTTTCTCAACGATCGCATTGGTGAAATCACGCTGACGCTTCGTTCGGGAATAATCCGAGAGAGCATCATGACGGAAACGAACATACTGAAGTGCTGTCTTGCCATCTAAATGTTGCTCCCCTTCTTTCAGATTGATATCGTACTCATGGTTATCGGCTTTGCTCTCGTAGGTCATATCTTTCTCAACATAAAAATCAACCCCGCCTACAGCATCTACAAGTTTGATAAATCCCTGAAAATCTGTGTATACATAAAATTGAACTGGAATACCCAGCAGATCGCTCACCGCACGCATAGCGGTTTTGGGTCCATGGGTGACCGCTGTGTTAATACGGTTCTTGCCATGATCAGGGATGTCCGTATAGGTATCCCGGAGAATGGAGAATACATGGATACGCTTTTGGACAGGGTCCAGCGAAACGACCATCATACTGTCCGATCTGGGAATCTCATTTCCCTTGTTTCCGCGTGCATCTACGCCCATTAATAAAACATTAACCGGCTCCGTACCTAACCACTTCGGAGGTTCTACGGCTTCCTCCTCACTCGCAATCACATCAGAGAAGGGAGAATTCCCCGACGTTTTTTGCAAACTTTGCAAACCTTTATATAAGGACAATGAGTAATAGAGTCCAAAAGCAACAACAGCAATAACAATAATGCTTAATACCACTGCAATTCTTTTCTTGTTTAACGACATATGCTTACTCCTTTTCTATATCTTCAATTGAGGAATTCATGCTATTTATCCTGTAAGCCTTGGATAAGCAGTGAAGCATAAAATCGGCTACCATCCGGCTTGAGATGTACCCCGTCTTTATAGAAAAAATCATCTTTCCCTTCGCTTGCGGCATACCAATCCACCACTTTTGTATTATCGAACTCCCCTCCCCCTACAACATCCTTGATGTGCGAATTCACCGTATCTTGCCAGCCTCTGGGAACTCGAGTTGTTACAACCAAAACCTGCTTGGCTTCAGACAGGGATGTGAGCAAATTACGCAGTTGATCTTTCGAGAACGGACCGTTGGTTCCAAGTTCTATAATGATGTGGTCTCCCAACTTCCCTTGTGCACTTAATTCTTGAATTAACTTACTGGCCTGCGACATCTGTCTGCCGACCTTTCCCTCAACGATTGCTTTTGGAAGCTTCTCCTTGAGGTACGGCTCTACTCCAATGATGACAGAGTCTCCAATAACCGTAACGCCTTGCCCATCGATTGACGCAGATTCCGACACTTCAGTCTTTTGCGAATTAACGTGCTCTTTTGGCTCTGATTGCGTTAGGTTTGAAGCATTATGGAACGATTCAAATGATTGACTATCCGCTTGTTCATGTCTACTTTCGGAGGAGGCTAGCGAATGAAACCCCAAGTATCCCAAGACGATGACCAGGAGTGTAAGCCCCCATACCATCCATGCTTTTTGTTTTTTCATTTTCAATTCCATCCTTTCATTCATATCTCTCTTGTATAATTATCTATGAATTCGGTTTGAGGTGTTCAACCAGTTGAGACGCATAGTAGCGAGCGCCTTCCGGGGTCAAATGAACACCATCATCCGTGAATAACTCACTTCTGTTCTCACTGGCTGTATACCAATCGATAATGCTGACATTTCGATAGCCAGTTGCAACTTCTCTCAAAGCATCATTAACAGTATCTTGCCAACCTCTGGGCACCCGAGTCGTTACCAGATAGAGCTGTTTGTCCTGCAAAGAATCTAACAACGTTCGCAGTTTGCTATTGTTAAAGACTCCATTACTTCCAAGTTCAATGATGATCCGGTTTCCTAATTGCCCTTTGGCTCGCAGTTCATCCACTACCTCTTGAGCACGAGACATTTGCCTGCCAACCTTACCATCAACCACAATGCCCGGAAGCAACTCTTTCATATGGGACTCCACATCCAGTGTGATTGAATCACCGATCAATGTGATACCGATTCCCTTATTAGAAGAGCCGTCCAGATCATCGTCCTGACTTGTTTGTTGATTGTCATCAGCGACCAACTGATTGTCGTCAGAGTCTGCTTGAGCATGATCTTTGATCTCCTGATCGTCATTTTGTTCAGTACTTTGAATGCTCACCGGTTGAGCTAAATCAGGTTGAGCCTTGGTTCCACTCGTTATCCAGGATTGAGTAATAAAGAACATGATTAGCGTTGCACTCAATCCAAGCATGGGTTTAAACCGCTCATGACGCCAAATGTCACGCCATGTTGCACGGAAATGCCCCTTGCGAATCGGCTCTTCGATCAACTCATACGATACGATGGACAATCCGACAGTGATGGCGAGACGCAGCAGAATTTGTGTTAATTCGAGTCCTTCACTACTGCCCTCTGGTTTCATCAAAATAATCACGGGATAGTGCCAGATATACAGGCTATAGGAACGCTTCCCCAGCCAGGTCAGTGGTCGACATCCCAGAATGTTGCCCAGACGGCTTGCCGGATGAACCAGTACGGCAATGATTACCGCTGTGACCAAGGACAGACTAAGAAAACCGAACTGGTACAAAGAATCATCATATTGATTCGTACCATGAATCCGTGTGATCAGGACGAATACTCCCAGTGCACCAATCACATCAAGTGATGTACGTGCTACAGGTGAAATCCTAGTACCCAGTTTCCAACTCGGCCATACAACGGCCAAAGCTGCGCCAATCAGTATGGCGAAGGCCCGGGTATCTGTTCCGTAATACACTCGGCTTGGATCTGTACCGGGCACATACATCAGAGTCATGGCCAGCGCAGATAGGAGAGCCACTCCCAACATGCACAACACCAGCTTCCCACGCCGTGGTGCGAACTTCAGACCCAGAAGCAGTAAGATCGGCCATACCACGTAAAACTGTTCCTCAATGGAAAGTGACCATAGATGTCCAATAGGCGAAGCTGGACCGAAACTCTCGAAATAGGAAACTTCATGAAATATGAGATACCAGTTATTCACGTAAAATACAGAAGAGATAAAGTCACCTTTAAGTGACAGAAGTCTGGCAGGGTCCGAGGCTAATAACCACAATGCAACCAGCACAAGCATGCTCAACATCGCAGGTAGTAATCTACGGAACCTTCTCATCCAGAAGTTCCAAATCGATACGTAATGGTTCATTTTCCACTCGATGAGCAGTTGATCCGTAATGAGATATCCGGAGAGGACGAAAAATACGCCTACTCCCAATAATCCGCCTTGGGCCCACTTCAAATCCAAATGGTAAGCAATGACAGCCATAACAGAAATAGCTCGTAAGCCATCAATTCCAGGCATATAACGCTTCATCGGTTGATTCAGTTTCCCACTCATATGCTTCATTCCTTGTCTGTATATGGGCTATATCTCTTTTATTAATATAATCAGTGGATGTCGCCAAAGTTTGATCAAGATGTAAACAAGTTGTCACAACCGTGCGATCTTGATTGACAACGAAAAACACCCTTGTCACGGACATACTCCGTGACAAGGGTGTTTAAATAAAGTGATGTTACTCTAATTCGATAATGAATGCAGGCTCCCCTGTTGTGGGATCATCATTTTGGATGATTTTTGGGTTGGTATAGATCTTTGGCCCTTGAATGAACAAACTTGTATTATCTGGACTCCATTTAATATTGAGCGGTAGAATCCCATGATACACGGGTTCATTGTAAAGCACATTTCTACCTTGCATTTTGCTGACATACACAACATCCTCATCTTGCAATGTGTATGCAATAAATTTTTTGTCGCGCGAGAATTCAAATGCAGACACCCTTTCCAGTATTACGGAAAGCTCCCCGTTTCGAAGATCATACTCGTACAGCGTCCCGTCCCGACCCAGAAAGGCAAACTGATTGTTTCCAATCCAGTTCGTTTTATTATCGGCAATTTCACGTCTATACTTGCTCTCGAAGTGTCCATCTATCAGTTTGCCGAGCACGACAGTTATTTTGCCCGGCTGAGTGGAGGCATATAGCTTAATCAATGCACTACGCCCATCATTCGATACTTGAACACCAAGAAGCGTGTCACCCGCATTAAATTCATTTAATACGTAAGAATTGGATGCCTTGGATGTAGTGTCATAGATCCGCAGCGTATTTATATTACTTTTAGCAGCGTCCAGGATCAGATAACTTATATATTGGCTATTGTCAGACCATGACATACTCTGAAAGTACATCTGACCTTTTGAGCTGAATGTGTCGACTGCAGTTTCTTTCCTGTCCTTAATGGAGAATAACTCCAAAGTGGCAACAGTTCTGGTTGTGCGAATATCAGCGACATGGGTACCATCGGGCGAAAATGTCATTCGGTCATTATCCATGCTGATCTCCGAAATGTTTTCACTTTGTTCAAACGGATAGGACAGCTGTTTCAACATCAAACGCTCAGGATAGCCTGGGGATTTGAATGCACCAACCATCGCGTTCGTTGAAGACCATCCCCACCAATAGCCCTTATCCATATTCTCATCAGGAAGACGATAGATTTTTTTGACTTGAACAGGACTTAGATCCTGATGTATTTGTTCGGATGTTTCGTTTCCCGATATGATAATGGTTTCGTTCTGGAACCCGGTACCGCAGCCTGTCAGCAGAAGAAACAGCAGCACCAGGAAACCCCATCCCCCTGCTCTGTATTTGCTAGCCATGACGATTCCCCTCCTCTACGGATATTAAACGGTTAAAATCTACAGTAACTGCGGTATGGTTATCCTGATTGACAATAGAAATTGTACCTTGCAATTCATCCACAATGGATTTGACGATACTTAAGCCAAGCCCTACGCTGCCCTCTTCTGAGTCCTTGGGATGAGCCAGATAGAAGGGTTCGAACAACTTGGAGAGCTGCTTGGCATCGATTGGATCACTTGCATTCTCCACGATAAATCGGATTTTCCCGTCCACATGTAGTCCTTTCACCTTGATGTCCGAGAAGTCCAAACTGTATTTGATGGCATTATCCATCAGATTAATAAAGAGTTGGCGAATTCTGTCCTCCTGGGCGAGCAGGTATAATTCGTTTTCAATATCTACCTTTATGCTTTTTTTGTAACGTTGTGCACGGATCGACATGGATTCACAGACATCACGAAGCACGGCTCCGGCTTCAACGGTGTCCATTTCCTGGATCGTTGCATGACGGCGGGAGACTTCAAGTAGCTTGAGAACCATCTTATGCAGACGCTTGCTCTCCTCGATGATGTGGTTCATTCCCTTTTCAAAAAAGTTTCGATCCCGTTCTCCGTTGGCCTTAATTAACTCGGCATATCCTAAGATAGAGGTTAACGGCGTCTTGAGTTCGTGGGTAATATTATCAAAGAAAAGCTTTTCTTGCTGATGCAGCTCTTTGAGATGATCGCGATCCTTTTTGATAATGCTCATCTGCAGGTCAATCTGATTAATCATGTCGTTAAAATTATCAGCGAGCCTGCCGATTTCATCCTTTCGTTTGAAACGAATGCGAACGTCCAGATTACCATTCTTCACCTCGGAAGAGGCTCGAGCAAGTTTGCCCAGTGGAAGGGTAATGTGTCTGGACAGGATGAAGGAGAACAAAAAGGTTACCGCAAAAATGGCTAGCGTAATGTAGAGCGTAGTATCCAGAATCCGACTGCTTTGCTGATATAACAAGCTGAAATCTTTGTAAAAACGCAGAATCCCTACTTTGGACCCATCGATCACCACGGGGTATGAGAATAGAACAGATGTCTTATCCTCGTTATAATTGATGTTATATGCGGTCTTGCCATGGATGGCCTCTTGCAAATCAGTTCTCTTCGGTTCTGCAAATAAAGACTTGTCCGTTGCATACAACAGCTCTCCGTTAACCGTGTATACACCGACACTATTCCCTGTGGCATAATTCAAGTTATTGCCCAATTCCTCAGCCATCTCTCCGAAATACAGTTCATTATTGGTAAAATGGTTAATCAGGAAGGTTTGACGTACATAAACGTTACTATTATTTTTAAGTCCAACGAGTTCTGTCGTAATCAAATTTTGATTGCTGGTGTGAATGATCTGCTTCACCGTTTGACTCAGCACGACAAAAGAAAAGGAAAAAATCAACAGGAATCCCACAAGAAATTTGATGCTGATTTTATGCATGTTAATCACCCATTTTTTTGAACTTGTATCCGATTCCGAATATCGTTGCAATGTAGTCCGTTGCATCCAGTTTTTTGCGAAGTCGCTGGATATGTGTATCCACAGTTCGAGTATCCCCTACAAAATGATAGCCCCATACAACATCAAGCAAGTCAGAGCGGGTAAAGGTTCTCCCCGGGTTCTTCACCAGAGTCATGAGCAAGTCATATTCCTTCGGCGTTAATTCAATCGGCTGACCTTTCTTGTTCACGACGCGTTCTTCGACATGAATCTCGATATTATGAAAACGAATGACTTCAGTATGTAGATCATGTTGATCCTTGAGACTGGATTGCTCCAATCGACGAAGAATCGTCCGAATGCGAGCGATCACCTCACGAAGATCGAAAGGCTTGGTGATGTAATCATCGGCGCCGAATTCAAGGCCCAATACCTTGTCGGTAATGTCTGATTTGGCGGTAATCATGAAGATCGGGATGTTGTACTTTGACGTAACCTTTTTGCATATATCCAGTCCGCTCTGATCAGGAAGCATCCAGTCCAGAAGTAACAGATCAGGTTGAAACAACTCTATCTCACGCATACCAGCTGCTCCACTTGAAGCAATACGTGTTTGAAAACCCTCCATGGAGAGCCCGTATGAAAGCAAATCCGCAATCGGCGCATCGTCTTCAATGATTAAAATTTTGGCATTATTCATTCTAGTCCTCTTCTCATATAATTAACTTATGTCTCTTCCATCGATGACATTGTTTCTTATGTTAACGATTTGCAGAGAAATAATCAATTTCATTGTTTATCCATAATCCATTAATAGAACGAAAGAGCCGCTATATTAGCGACTCTCCTCTTAATTTTCCTTTCTTAATGAATCCACGATCGTTGACTTGGTTATTCTATACAGCGGCCATGCTGTCGCGATAAGGGCTGTAACCACTGCACCTGAAGCAGCAATCCCCACACTGAGCCAAGGCAAAGACCATTCGATATCAAGCATACCCCGCAAAAGGTAATGGACGCCGAAGCTTAAACCTGTTCCGATGATGCTTCCATAGATCGCTGCATAGACTCCATAAAATATGCCTTCCAGCAGAATCATTTTGTTGACTTCTCTCTGTGTCATACCGATCGCTTTCAGTACAGCAAACTCTTTGGTACGTAGTATGAGATTGGTACTGACTGTATTCAGGATGTTGAGGAAGGCAATGAGAACAATGATTCCAACGAACCCGTAGAAAAAGATCTTCGCTGTGATAGCATCATTTTGAGCTTGTTCAAGTTCTGCAACTCGATTCGTATAATTGAACCCGGCATCTTTCTGAGTCAAAGACTTAAGGTAGTCCGTAATCGGTTTATTAGACAGATCGGAATGGGCAAGTATGAATATCCGCGAATACGTGTCATCTCCAGTTAAGTTCATTATGACTTTAGGTGTTGTCAGGTAAGTAATACCTGCACTCTCGTTATATTCGTTCGTTAAAGGTCCCTGATCCGCAATACCAAGAACTTTTACATTCTGATACGCTTCTCCCCTCCCTCTATTCGAACGAATTTGAATATAATCGCCAACTTTAAATTGAGTCTGATCGATGATAAGTTGTTTTCCGTTCTCCGTTATCATACTTAATTTCTGAATCAGAATGACTCCATTCTCACGATCCATGATTTCCTTATCCACTGTTCCTGTCACCAGCTTGGCATTGAGCATCTTCAAGGCATGTTCACCGTAAGACTGAAGGTAATTATTATCTGTGCGATACCCTTGCCCTTCATCCACTTGGTACATTCCCTTGGTCAGCTCGTAGTACTTCGGATTGATTTTATTCTTGGGAATGATCGCTGTCATCTGATGATTGTAGAATGGATAAGCCTGGTCTACTGCATCCAGCTTGACCAGATCCGTATACACCGAGTCATCAATTCGCCGGGAAGAACCATCGTACTGTAATGAATAGGAATAATCGATTCCGGAATGTGTCGTTAGCGTCAGCAACCCAATGAGGCCGTTGAAGACGATAAATAAAACCATGCTAATGATCATTGAGAAAGCCGTGATGCGAAACCGCTTTTTATTACGTTTAATGTTGCGAATAGCAAATTGACCCTCTATCCCGAAAATCCGTTTGATGATCAGCGACTTGGCAATATTGTTTACCTGCTCGACTTTTGTAACTCCCGTACTCGTTATTGCCTCAAGTGGAGATGTCTTGGCTGCTGATCTGGCGGGACCAATAGCAGACAGGAATACGGTTAACAATCCCAACACACCTGCACCAGCTAGTATCGGAAGCGATATCACCATCTGCATATCATTCAAAAAACCGAGTGTTAGCAAGCTGATATTATAGAACAAAAGCTTCATTAAGATGGTTCCAGTAAATAAGCCAATGGGAATACCTATCAAGCTCAGAAGAGCAGCTTCTTTGACCACAATATGACGTATTTGAGCTGGTGTAGCACCTATGCAACGAAGCATTCCGAACTGTGAAGTCCGCTCCAAAACTGAAATATGGAAGGCATTATAGATCACAGCACTTGTACAGCCAATAATAATAAGGATTACCGCAATGAAGGCGAGTATAATACTCTGATTTACACCTTCATGCGTACTTTTTCCATATAATTCAAGCAGTTCATTGTTATACTCCACTCGCATATTCTTGATATAATTCTCACGACTTAGCTGCTGAGCAGACCCTTGATCCATATCATTCATTTGTAATGAGGAAATGATATTTTTTGTTTTCTCCTTCATGTGATCCATCGATTTCATTTTAAGGTAGATAAAATACGTTTGATCTGGATCTATCTTTTGATGGTTAACATACGTAATGGCTTGGAAAATGAATCTGGAAGACCATGAACTGTTGTTAAACGGTTTGGTGAAACCAACGATGGTGAATTGCCTCTGGAACTGTGGATGAAAGCCCTCATCCAGATCCCAGCCAAAATCGCCAAGTCCGCTAATGGGTTTGAGTTCTCCCGTCGAGGCAATAACCCGACTTCCCACGTTTATAGTCATGTGCTCGCCAAGTGTGGGCTTGCTCTTAAAGTAACTCAAACTCTCCGCTGAAAGAATTATTTCATTCGGATTCTGAGGCAGCCTTCCTGAATCCAGCTGAACTTGGAGCTTGTTCATTGCGTCAGGATCGTACCCCTTAATATTCAGGTAGCGGTAGGGAGCCGCATTCGGATTTTCACGTTTTTCTTTAGAGCTAGTATTGCTAATAACCGCATATCCGATACGATTAACGGTCCCCGCACTCTCTACGGTTGCCTGATTGACGATTTTGGAGACGAAATCACCTGGGACTCCGTTAAACGAAACGTGGTAATCACCAAAATCATGAGTTGCCTGCCGAATCAGCTTATCTCGATAACTAAGACCGATGGTTCCTATGGCTGTAATCAGAGTTACCGATAAAATAATGCCTATGATGACAAGCAAGGATCTTTTCTTCTGCCCCAATAAATATCTCTCTGTCAGACCGGTGTAGTTATTCAATGAAATTCACCCCGTTTTGTTGCCATAGCGCACCATCTTTAATACTCAACACTCGATCTGCCTTTTGAGCTATATTCAGGTCATGCGTGATCATAATCAGGGTTTGATTATATTTTTTGACGGAGAAGGTAAGTAGATCAACGATTTCTTTACTGTGTTGACTGTCCAGGTTACCCGTGGGTTCGTCTGCCAAGATAATGGATGGTTTGTTGATTAGAGCCCGTCCAATGGCTGTTCGTTGTTGCTGGCCGCCTGATAATTGGGAAGGAAGATGTTTTCTGCGATCACTCAGTCCCAATACATCCAATAACTCTTCAATGTAACTTTTATCCACTTTTTTGTTCTCTAACAGCATGGGTAGCGTTATATTTTCTTCCGTGGTCAACACTGGAATAAGATTATAGGATTGAAATATGAAACCGATTTTGCGTCTGCGGAATAGGGCGAGTTCAAGTTCGCTCTGTGAATACAGATCGGTATTATCAATGATAACCTGGCCTTGCGTCGGCTCATCCACGCCCCCGAGCAGATGTAATAACGAGCTCTTCCCTGATCCGCTCGCACCGACAATAGCGACAAATTCCCCTTGATTAACAGAAAGATTAACCTCTTTGAGCGCATCCACTTTTGTCTCAGCGTTTCCGTATGTCTTACATAAATTAATGGTCTTCAAAATTTCCACCTGTATACCTCCATCTGTTGGTCAACTGTTTACTCTATTGAGTATAGAAGGTCTACCTTACGATAAAGTGAAGAAGAAGCTTACGTTTTCGTAAGCTTCCCTTCTTCACTCCATTCATTCCGTTTAAAGAACGAGATCCTGAATTCAGAACCTTTCCCGTATATGCTTTCAGCCGTAATCATTCCATCCTGTCCTTCAATAATGGATTTGGTCAAAGATAGGCCTATACCAATACCTTCAGGTTTGGAATGACTTTTACCCCGGTAGAATCGTTTGAAAATATGTGGTATATCCTCTGGCCGAATACCTTCGCCATGGTCTCGAACCATGATCGTATGAAATAGATTGCTCTCTTCCAATGAAATCTCAATTCTGCCCTCTTCCGGGCTATATTCAATTGCATTTTTAATGACATTCATCAAGGCTTCCTTGAACCATTCTTCATCCGCCAGGATAGCCATTTGCTCGCCGCCCACGATTGTAATGACTTGTTTCTTCGGTTCAGTGATGGGTCGTAACGCATGTACGACATTGTCTATTGTCTCTCTGACCTGAAAACGGTCACGACGGAACTGAATACCGCCAGCCTCAACACGTGCCATCTTCAGCAGATTAACGATGAGCCAATCCATTCGGTCAAGCTGCTTGCGGCTTCGTGTCAGGAATGCTGTTTTCATCTCTTCTTTCATTCTATGATCACGAAGCAGATTTTCATTAAACAAAATCAGCGATGAAAGTGGAGTTTTGAGCTGGTGTGAGATATCAGATAACAGGTTGCGCAAGAACTTCTTCTCCTGATGCAGTTGCTCCAGACTATTGGTTAATCTTCCTGCCATGGCGTTAAAACTTCGACCAAGCAGGCCAAAATCTCCTTCCATATTCTCCGGCAAGGTGCCCGCAAACTGACGCTCCACCACCTGCTCGGCCGCATATGAAATGGCTCTGATTTTGGAAAATATTTTGCGATACTCCCACATGATCAATACTAAGATTGGAATAACGAAGATCAGCACCTGGGCGGCAGTTTTAATCGGTAACAAGGTACCGGCTAAGACCGGTTGTTCATGAACGGACAGGTTCGTTGTATATCCATATTGGGAAAGAATCCGCTTACCTTCTATGATGGCCTTCGTTTGTGCTCCTTGAGTAATATCATGAATAATTTCATTTTCACTTTCAGGATACTTTAATAACAGATGCCCCACCATAGATGCATTTTGATCCACGATGGCCAGATTAATACGTCCGACTTGCGTGGATATATACATGAACATCAGTAGTGACAGCAGTATCTGTACTATAATAACTTTGACGGTAATGGACTTCCATTCCGGATTTCGTATCACATGCATCATGTCATTTCCCCTCAACGTTTGCATTCCATTTGTAGCCGACTCCGCGAACAGTCACAATGTACTCTGGGGTTGCAGGTATGATTTCCATCTTCTCTCTAAGCCTTCGTATATGAACGGAAAGAGTGTTATCATCGACAAACTCACCTGACATATCCCATAGATGGCTTAGAATCGAACCT
Source organism: Paenibacillus polymyxa (assembly GCF_018614975.1). Taxonomy (GTDB): domain Bacteria; phylum Bacillota; class Bacilli; order Paenibacillales; family Paenibacillaceae; genus Paenibacillus; species Paenibacillus polymyxa_E. The sequence goes on from NZ_JAGGNR010000040.1 coordinate 91,620, forward strand.
CTTCTGCAGATCTGTTTGGGATGAGTAATTAACATAAGCAAGAGCCGATATTCAAGCGCAGTTAGTGTAATCTCTACATTATTTTTGAATACGGTCCCTTCCAACATACGCACTTGAATGTCACCAGAGTACCATATATTCACTTCCTGCTGACTCCGTGGGTTCCGTCTTAGAACGGCTTTAATTCGTGAAAGCAGCTCTTTGGTGCGCACAGGTTTCGTAACATAGTCATCAGCCCCTATCTCAAGTCCTGCAACGACGTTGGCTTCTTCATCCAAAGCCGTCAGGAATATGATGGGTACTTGTGAGGTTTCTCTTATCTCACGACACAACTGATATCCTGACCCATCCGGCAAATTAACATCCAGCAATATGAGATCAATCGCTTCATTATGCAGAGCATGCCTGGCTTCTGCCAGGCTTCCTGCGTGACTAACTTCATAGCCTTCACTGGAAAGAGTGTACTCTATGCCAAATACTAAATTTTCATCGTCTTCTACGAGTAATAATCGATTCATTCTAACACCTCAACTCAACTTGTACTTTTAATATGGTAAACTAACATGATTCTGATCTAGTATACAGTATAAACGCACCCTGCTGATTACTCCGCTCAACACCTGCTTGTTACAGTTCTCTCGACGATAGAATGAAGTCAGTAATTATAAGGGGATCTGACGGTGTTAACCACAAAAACACCCCTTAAATTCATTGGCTAAACTGGAAGTTTACCAACGGCTTTTCTAAGGGGCATTTAGCGATACTATTCTCACACTAATGGATTATAATGAAGAACATTATGCATCTTCCATCCATCGCTTAATGTACTTCGACCGGGGTCGTCATTCAGCTTACTCGTTGTAATTGCCCGAACTGTTCGGTTTGATAAAAGGCTTGCATTAAAAAGCCGATCCAATAAAGGATCAGCTTATGTTGTAACTTTTTAGACTTCGCCGCGTCTGTTCTCAACCGATTTCATACGGTTTTGATCATCTGGTACCCGGTCAACACTGAACTCTTGACCAGCTTCAACCTCACCATGACCTGAAATATTTCGGGAAAAATTAGTGAACTGCCTTTTTTGCTCATCCAGCTCGTGTTTTTGCTTCAAAAGCTCTTGCGGGTCCTGCTTTGTCACTATGCTAACCTCCCATAGAAATCATGCTATTTATTCACACTACAGAAGTTTTCCATAAGAGAGTGGTTCTTATGCATGAAGTACAACAAATTACTATTAAACAAGGTAAAAAAACGCACTGACAAGAGTGTTCCTCCTGCCAGCGCACTTTTTGTTAATGAATATCTTTCTTTTTGAAATTGCCGCCTCTCACTTCAGCTACATCGTATACAACTACAAAAGCAGCCGGGTCAATTTCATGAATGATATCTTTAATTTTACTCTCTTCCATTCGGTTGATGACACAAGTGATTTCCTTGAATTGCTCATTAGAGTAGCCACCGTATGCATCGGTATACGTTGCTCCACGACCTAATCGGTCACGAATGGTTTCAACCATGATTTCTGGTTGATTCGTAATAATTTTAAACGTTTTGGAGCCGCTCAAGCCCTCTTCAACAATATGTATTACTTTGGAAGCAATGAAATACGCAAGTCCTGACAAGATCGCACCTTGAAGACCAAATACGGTAGAAACGACAATAAAGACAAACATGTTAAGGAACAGAATGAGATCACTGGTTCCAAAAGGTACTTTGCGCGATAGGAGTACAGCCAACATATCTATACCATCCAATGCGCCGCCATTACGCAGTGCAAGTCCCATACCAAAACCGATGATAATCCCGCCAACAACCGTAACGAGCAAGGTATCACCTTCAATAATCGTTGGTACATGGTGCATCAGACTGGTGCTGATTGCGAGTGAAGCAATACCGAGGATCGAATATAACGCAAAGCTTTTTCCGATTTGCTTATACCCGAGCCACACAAATGGAATGTTAATAATCCCGATGAGCATCCCCAGTGGTAATCCGAACAGCTGTGATCCTACGATACTCAGACCTGTGACACCACCATCTGAGACATTATTCGGGATCAATATGGCTTCGAGACCATATCCCGTTATAAATCCCCCAATGATAATCAATAATACTTTGGAGAGGATCTTTAACTTGTTTGACTTTTGTTTTCTGTTTTGATGCATTGCATTTCCCCCTTGATGAACAACCGATAAAAAACAGTCTATAATAAAAATCACTGTTTTGGCAATAGATCGTCATTTGTGTGAGTTACTTCATTTTCCGATGAGCGTTCGATACAACGAAATTTTATGCTCAAGCATCTCATCTGCTGTGTGAAGTATGTGCATCTGTTTTTGAATCGACTCTTTATGCTCCTCCAGCAACTTTAAACGATCTGTCGCTGTATGCTCCCCTTCCTGAAACAAGGACGCATACTTCTTAATCGTCGCAATGGGCATCTGAGTCTCTTTTAATTTAATTACAAATTGCAGCCATTTCAGGTGTGACTCGTTGTATCGCCTGTCTCCACTCGCATCTCGGAGAGGAGTTACAATCTGTTCCTTCTCATAATAACGTAACGTATGTGCACTGATATGGAGTAATTCTGCCACTTCACCAATGGTATGCATGGTTAACCTCCCCTCCATTTTCCCGCTTGACTTAGAGTAAGCTCTAATCAGTATAATCAACTCGTGGTCACATCACAATAAATAATGAAATCAGATCCAGGAGGAATTCCCATGAAATACACAGTGATTACCGGTGCAAGTTCAGGCATTGGATATGAAGCGGCTTTAGATTTTACAGCTCGTGGCAAAAATATGATCCTGGCAGCTCGCCGAACCGATGAATTGGACAAGTTAAAAGCAAAAATAGCTGAAATCAATCCTGATCTGGATGTTGTCATTCGGACAGTAGATCTGTCGATTGCCGCTAATGTGCATGAAATCTATGAAAGTCTTCAGGCTTATTCCATTGAAACGTGGATTAACAACGCCGGATTCGGGAATTTCGCTTCCGTTGGCGAACAACACCTGCCCAAGATTGAGCAGATGCTTCATCTAAATATAGAAGCACTAACGATTCTTTCTTCCCTGTATGTACGTGATTATGCAGATGTTGATGGCACACAGATCATTAATATTTCCTCTGGTGGAGGATATACGATTGTAGCCGATGCAGTTACCTACTGCGCAACCAAGTTCTATGTAAGTGCCTTTACCGAAGGACTTGCGCAAGAATTAAAAGGTAAAAACGCAGCAATGCAAGCCAAAGTACTCGCTCCGGCTGCAACCGAGACCGAGTTTGCTAAACATTCCTTTAATGTAGACGAGTTTGAATATGAGGGCAGAGTTCCCAAGTTCCATACGGCGGAACAAATGGCTGGATTTTTACTTGAGTTGTATGACAGTGAGAGCGTAGTCGGCATTGTAGATGGATTGACGTATGATTTTGAACTGCGCGAACCCCTCTTTCCTTACGCTGCAAGGGCAGCATCGAAACCACAAAATTAATCCGTAATCGAAATCGAGTTGTCTGAGTACCGCAAACATCATCTAACCTCACTGATAAACATCATTAAATCTAATCGTTAAACATCAGTTAACGTTAAGAAGGGAACCTGTCTCCAGGTTCCCTTCTTTGTATTTATAATCAATGTTTACTATATAATGAAGTATTATGCCAGCCTCATTTTGAAATCCTGATATCCGAATTCGCGAACAACTTCGCAATCGCCGTCTTTTCTTTTGACTGCAATCGCTGGAAGCGGCATGCCGTTGAACGTGTTGGTTTTCACCATGGAGTAAATCGCCATGTCCTCGAATACAAGACGGTCACCTTCTTGTAAAGGCTCATCGAATGAATAATCCCCAATTACGTCACCAGACAGACATGTTTGTCCACCAAGACGATACAGATGGGCTTTCTCGCCTACTTCTCCCGAACCGATTAGCGGCGGGCGATATGGCATTTCCAGCACATCCGGCATATGACACGTTGCGGAAGTATCCAATATAGCGATGTCCATACCGTTTTTATGGAAGTCCAGTACAGAAGTTACCAGATAACCCGCGTTCAGCGCAACAGCTTCTCCTGGCTCCAGATATACTTCCAGGCCATAGTCGTTCTGCATACGTTTGATGCATGCTTCCAGTCTTGGAATATCATAATCTTCACGTGTGATATGGTGTCCACCACCGAAGTTGATCCATTCCATTTGCGGCAACCATTGTCCAAACTTCTCGACAACTGCATTCAACGTAGTCTCCAGATCGTCTGAATTTTGCTGACACAGTGTGTGGAAGTGCAGTCCAAAGACACCTTCCAAAAGATCTGCTTGGAAATCCTCTTGTTTCGCGCCAAAACGCGAACCCGGGGAACACGGATCGTAGATCTCGTGTCCTTCTTGGGTAGAGCATTCAGGGTTGACGCGCAAGCCGACCTTACGGCCAGCTTGAAGCGCCTTATCCTTGAATTTTGCAAGCTGCGAAAAAGAATTAAAAATAATATGGTCGCAGATGGAGATAATCTCGTCGATCTCTTCTGCGCGGTATGCCGGAGCAAAGACATGATTCTCTTTGCCCATCTCCTCGTGGCCCAGGCGTGCTTCATACAAACCGCTCGCTGTAGCCCCGCTCAGGTATTCTCCAATCAGCGGATACATCGCAGTCATGGAGAATGCTTTTTGAGCGAGCACGATTTTGGCACCTGTACGCTGCATAACACCGTTCAGGATTTTCAGGTTTCTCTCGATAAGCCCCTCGTCAACAACAAAACATGGTGTCGGTAATTGCTCGAACTGCATTTTAACGAACAAGCTCCGATTCTTTAACTTCTTCTGGCAGCTCATCAACGAGTACCGGGTTGAAGTCTTCTACCCATGGGAGACCCCATTTGTTCAACTCTTCCATGAATGGATCTGGATTAAATTCTTCTACATTAAATACGCCTGGTTTGTTCCATTTGCCTGTCATGACCATTGCTGCACCAATCATAGCTGGAACGCCTGTAGTGTAAGAGATCGCTTGGGAACCCACTTCTTTGTAGCACTCTTGGTGATCACAGATATTGTAAACATAATATGTTTTGTCTTGACCGTCTTTTTTACCTTTGAAAATACAACCGATGTTTGTTTTACCAACAGTACGTGGTCCAAGGGATGCTGGATCAGGCAGTACTGCTTTCAGGAATTGCAGTGGAATAATTTGTTTACCTTCATATTCAATAGGCTCGATTGAAGTCATGCCTACATTCTCAAGTGCTTTCAAGTGAGTCAGGTAGCTTTGACCAAATGTCATGAAGAAACGGATACGTTTCAGACCTGGCATGTTTTTCGCCAAAGATTCCAGTTCCTCATGGTACAACAGGTACATGTCTTTCTCGCCAACTTCCTTGAAGTCGTAGACACGTTTGATTTCCATCGGTTTTGTTTCGATCCATTCACCATTCTCCCAGTATCTTCCGTTCGCTGAAACTTCGCGAATGTTGATCTCAGGGTTGAAGTTTGTTGCGAACGGATAACCGTGGTCGCCGCCATTGCAGTCCAGAATGTCAATGTACTCGATTTCGTCAAAGTAGTGCTTCAGGGCATAAGCAGAGAATACGCCAGTTACGCCTGGGTCAAATCCACTACCGAGCAATGCAGTGATGCCTGCTTGTTCAAAACGCTCTTTGTAATCCCATTGCCAGCTATATTCAAATTTCGCTGTATCATGTGGCTCATAGTTTGCTGTATCCATGTAATTCGTTTTGGTTGCAAGGCAAGCATCCATGATCGTCAGATCTTGGTATGGCAGAGCCAGGTTCATTACGATATCCGGTTTAACTTCGTTGATCAGGGCAATCAGTTCGTCAACATTGTCCGCATCCACTTGTGCTGTCGTGATTTTTGTTTTGCCGCCGTCCAGTTTCGCTTTGAGTTCATCACATTTGGATTTGGTACGACTCGCGATGCAAATTTCCTCAAAAACTTCGCTGTTTTGAACGCATTTGTGTACTGCCACTGAAGCTACGCCGCCGGCGCCGATGATTAGTGCTTTTCCCATTTTACATTCTCCTATCCCAATTGTAATTTTTGCATTGACATCCATAATTTTATCGTTTTTTCAACTTCGGTCCGGTCTTGAACCAACAAAAAAAGCAAGGTGAACAATGCCGCAATCACGCATCATCACACTTGCTTGTCGATATACATCATTAAAAAGACGCAAAGTCTCCATAACTAAACAAGTTCAAAAGAACTCCTCCAGTGGAAAGCTTCTTCATGTATATCAATATCGGATCAGAGTCTATATAGCAAATAATTCGCCTTTACCACTCTTATTGACCGTTTCACAAGTTGATGTGCAATTGCACTGGTTGTAAAGTAACCAACTTATAAAATTTGAGCTTTGAACTCAATCAATAAGGCAACATAAGTTGCCAATCGGCGTTTGACCCGGCTGTCCGTATGGCCTTAACTTCCTGTGGAAGTGGTCAAATTATCTGCTGGAAAGCTCCAATTCATATTGATAAATCCACTTTCCAAAATCACAGGTCTTACACTATCAGACGTCGGAATAAAAATCAAGCATTTATCACAAATTATTTTTATCCAACGCGATTATTATGTTTCTTCCAGCAATTTCCGCTAATAGATCATGGGCCAAATGGTTCGTTTCCTTCTTTGCGAGCTTGCAGAAAAGCTCAATGGCTTTATGCATAAAAAGTTCATCTTTATTCATAAGGTTTACCTCCACAACGAAAATTATGTACTCGATTTTATGTTCTGCATTAAGAGTGTATCTATTAAAATTTTACGGGCAACGATGCCAATCCCTGTGATGACAAAGCAGAGTGCCAATGAATCTCTTCCTGAGAAACACTGAGCTGAATATCCGGTAGCTGACGTAAAAGCGTAGTAAACGCCACGTCCCCTTCTACACGAGCAAGTGGAGCGCCAAGACACATATGGATGCCGTGTCCAAAGGCCAAATGCCGTTTTATTTTGCGCTCAATATCCAACTCTTTGGGGTCAGTGAACTGCTGCTCGTCCCGGTTCGCTGATTTCAGAAGTGGAATTACAACATCTCCCTTTTGAATCAATTGTCCATCCAACTCCGTGTCCTGTGTTGCATAACGAGGACCTGAAGAAGTGGCGGGTCCGTTATATCGTAGCAACTCCTCCACTGCAGAAGGAACCAGATTTAGATTTTTTTTCAGTTGTTCGGGATGTGTCAGAAGAAGATAAGAGCCGGTTGCAATCAGATTGGAAGTTGTCTCATGTCCAGCAAATATTAGTAACGTGATCATGGATATTAATTCATCTTCATTCAATCGATTACCCTCCTCCTCAATCGCAATCAATTGACTGATGAGATCATCTGAGGGCTCCACTCGTTTGTTCGCGACAAGCTGTGAGGTGTACTCTGCGAATGATTGCAAGTGCTGCGCTACTGCAGGGTCCTGTTTACCAAAACCAAGACCTTTTGCAATGGCTTCAGACCATACATGAATCTGAGGTCGGTCTTCCTGAGGTATACCCAACATCTCGGAGTGAACGCTTTCGAATATCATTGCCACTATCAATAGATTTCATATCTACCGTAAATCGATAGTGATCTTTCAGCACTTCCATAGCAATGTCCATCCGAGTTACAATCCAGGTTTGCCCTGCTCCACCCATTGGATTAGGAATAGGGACAACGGAACCTTTGGCACGCATTTGTGCAAACATGGCAAATGGGTCTTTGCTATTTTCTTCGCTAAATAAACTAAATTCTGCTTTTTCATATGTCTGGTTATTCGAGTTATTCATATAAATCTTCCTTTCGGAGTGAAGTTATTCGAATCTATGGAAATACTACAAGCATAAAAAGCAAAAAAAGAGGTCGGCTTCGAGCCAACCCCCGATTAATTACGTTGCTTCACCAGTTCCAAATACCACCAACAGGCTTCGGTCAGTCTATTGGCTTCAGATTGAAATGCACTTGATTTGTACTCTTTGTGAAATGCTTGAAGCACCACTTCGATTACAGGGATATTTAAATCCTCTTGATCCTGTAATAGCGCTAAAAGCCCCTTCGAAAGTTGCTTTAATGATGCAGATTCCTTGGATTTTTGAACACGGTTGTTGAACTCATCAAATTCGATCAATACATTATCGATGTCCAGACCCATATCATGGTTACGCTCATCGGCATTCAGGAAATAGAGAGACTGAAAGTCGAAAATATGTTCATTTCTCTGGTGCATTGTTCTTAGGATCACTTCAATGTACGTCAATACTTTTGGAACCACTTCGCTCCATACCGGTTTTTGCGTATTTAGACTTCTTGATGTGTTCGCAATCTGATGTAGTATGCCGTAGCACAATATTGCCCCTTCGTTGGCATATAAGCTAATGTCGTTCCCGTACACTTGAATCAAGCGTGTAGATAGCCATTTTAGATGAACTGTAGCCAGTTTGGCTGAGTTAATCTCCCCGGAATAAAAACCCGTCCAATATAATTCCCATACTCGCTCTTTATTAGGTACAGACATAGGAATCGCAATCTGGTCTACGAGCAGGTCATAATCCGATGTATAGTGATTTTGTTCAAGTTCCTTGCGGATGAAAACATCCTCTTGCATGCGCTGATCAATAATCGAATATAAACAGTCTTCTTTTGAACTGAAGAATTTGTAGAATGTGCCTTTGGATACACCCGATTCATCCAAGATCATCTGGATTGTTGTATTTGCATAGCTATGCTCTAAAAATAGTGCAAGTGCTGTTTCCAATAAACTTTGTTTACGACTACTCATGTCCCGTCATCGCCCCAAGTTTTTCTCTGATTTTAACATTCATTCCTCAGGAGTTGAAGCATTGATTCGCAGTATAGCCGTCACATAAAATAATTGCACAATGAGTAAATTTGCACAATGTGCAACTTGTTGTTATGATAAACCTCACAAAGTGCATATTCAGTAAGTGTGCTCTTCTTAAAAGAATTAAACCATAGTCATTGGAGTTGGAGGTGAACGCATAAGCGGAGAATAATGATCAAACGAAACTTGCGACATTTGAAAAAAGAAGCAACTGAAAAAGCACTTGCTGGTACTGCATTTGAACTTACCCTTGAACATGGGCTTGATGGCTTTACGGTTGAAGATATCGTGCATCAGGTGGGTTGTTCACGTAGAACATTTGCAAACTATTTCACATGTAAGGAAGAGGCAGTAGCCCGAGGCGCAATATCTGTCCAGAATACAACGGAACTCGAGGAGTTACTTACCGAATTGCCCGACAACGTCTCCTTGCTTGACGTACTGTATAACCTGATCAAGATGCAGCTTACAACAGAACTAATTGGAAGGCTTCATCAGCTACTCTCCCTATCTCAGACTTATCCTGTGCTAGAACCGCATTACCTTGGAGCCATGCACCGGATGCAGACGCAGGCACAAGATACCTTATTAGACTTATCTAACGGGAAATATGACGAGATCTATACTTATCTACTGATTAACGCACTATATGGATCGATACTGCCATTAATTGATGGAAGACTCAATGTGTTGCTGCCTGGACAAGTCATTACTGAAGATACCAAGCCCGGTGCTTTAACGTTCGATCAATTTTTGGAAACCACGTTTAATCATTTGCGTGCAGGATTCGAACATGCCAACCATCCACATTCATCATAGAGGAGTGTAAAATAGAGAAATGTCTACATTATTATACAAAGTGGGGAAAACCGCTTTTAGCAAACCTGCAACCTTCATCATAGGCTGGGTTTTAATTCTGGGAATTGTCATCTCCATGATCAGCATCAATGGTATTCACATCAGTTCTGAAATGAAGATTGAAGGCACAGAGTCACAGAAGGTTCTGGATCAATTGGCAAAAGAACTGCCAGCAGCCTCCGGTGGTCAAGGAAGTGTTGTGTTCAAGGCACCTGACAACGAGCGTTTGGATACGCCTGAACGTTTGGCTGCCATGATGAAAGGTGTTAATGAAGTTTACGGATTAGACAAAGTCATTAATCCTGCGGACTATGCAGCTGAAGCGAGTAACTCAGGTGCTTCCGCTGAGATGGCTCAGAATGCTCAGGCTACCGATACGGCACAATCCGCAACAACCACGCCTCCTCCCTATGGACCTTTGATGGTGGATGGTGTTCCTGTACCTGGTATGCTGATCTCTTCGGACGGCAGCATTGCACTGTTCCAGTTCCAATTTACAATGGAGCAGTCTGCCATAACACAGGATGTATTTGATTCCGTTATTGACTCCGTTATGACGGTAGAGCAAGGAACCAACATCACGGTCTTGCCAGGCGAAACGCTTAAAACGGTATCGATTGGGGTCGGCTCGGCTGAGATTGTCGGATTGGTGATTGCTGTCATTGTATTGCTGATCACCCTTGGCTCCGTTGTTGCAGCAGGTCTGCCTCTGATCACTGCACTTCTCGGAGTTGCCATTGGAGTTGGTGGTGCGTTCTCCATCTCCAAATTCATCGAAATGCCTAGTGTTACCTCCGTCCTGGCTCTCATGGTTGGATTAGCTGTTGGAATCGATTATGCTCTCTTCATTGTTAATCGCCAGCGTCGAATGATCATTGATCAAGGCTTGAGCGCAAAAGAAGCAACGGCCAGAGCCATTGGTACATCGGGCAGCGCAGTATTTTTTGCCGGATTAACCGTCATTATTGCACTGTGCGGTATGCTGGTCATTGGTCTCACATTCTTGTCTACGATGGCTTTGGTCGCAGCTGCCACCGTGCTCATTAACGTATTCGTTGCTTTAACCCTGTTGCCGGCTTTACTGGGATTGGTAGGAGAACGCATCTGTTCCGCCAAAGCTCGTGAGAAAAGCACGAAACATCCTAAAGCCACTAGTCACGGAGTCGCGGACAGATGGGTGAAATTCGTTATCAAAAATCGTTGGGCTACCATTATCGCCATCATCGTTATTCTTGGTTTTGCCGCGACCCCGATCACCAAAATGGAAATGGGTATCCCCGGCGCTTCCTCAGCGAATCTGGATACAACTGCAAGACAAAGCTATGATGCCATCTCCGAAGGCTTCGGGGAAGGATTCAACGGACCCCTTATTCTGGTCGCAGAGCCTAAACAATCTTCCGCAAAAGTCACGCCGGAACTCTTGGGCGGTCTGATGATGGAGCTGCAAGGTCAAAACAATGTTGCACAGGTTACACCGCTTGGTATGACAGAAGATTTGGCTATCTTTAGTCTCATTCCAAAAACGGGTCCTAACGATACTCTCACTAAAACACTGGTCACTGATCTACGCGCGGCTGATTTCAGCATCACACAGACCTATGATGTGAAACTCGGCGTTACAGGACTTACAGCTGTTAACATCGATATGTCAGCCAAACTGGCGCAGGTGTTCCCTATTTATGTAGGCATCATCATCCTGTTGTCACTGATCATCCTGTTACTTGTATTCCGTTCAATCATCGTTCCCATCAAAGCAACAATTGGCTTCCTGCTTAGTATCCTGGCTACATTCGGGATCACAACTGCTGTGTTCCAATGGGGCTGGCTGCATTCGCTCTTTGGTTTCGATACAGGCGGCCCGCTGCTGAGCTTTATGCCGATCATCGTGACAGGTATCCTGTATGGCCTCGCGATGGACTATCAAGTCTTCCTTGTGAGCTCCATGCGGGAATCCTATGTGCATGGTCATCGCGGGACCGAATCCGTCGTTCATGGATACAATCAGGTCAGTCGCGTGGTTGTTGCCGCAGCAGTGATTATGGTCTCTGTATTTGCAGGATTTATATTCACTGACGATGTCATGATCAAGCAGATTGGTTTCACTTTGGCTGTAGGCATTCTAATTGATGCTTTTATCATCCGTATGGGCTTGGTCCCTGCCATCATGGCTATTTTCGGAGACAAAGCTTGGGCACTTCCAAAATGGCTGGATCGCATTCTGCCAAACCTGGATGTTGAAGGCGAGAAGCTGATTGCTTCCCTGAATGCTGAAGAGCATGCCAACACGAAGTCTGGATTAAAATAATCATTTCAAATACCAGGATTATTTCACGATTCCATTTACCAATACTAGGACCTCCTCTGTTTTAAAGTGTACCCTTTGTAAA
>NZ_JAGGNR010000041.1 GCF_018614975.1 Paenibacillus polymyxa
CTCTCTTGTCCTAAAAAAAAGGCTATTTTTAACGGTGCGGCAGGATTCACTTCATGTTACGGCCTGTGGATTTGCTCGCACTTCGTGTTGAAGTTACTTTGTCACGGGGCTTCAACCTTAGGATTTCTCCACCAGCTGCCCGTCAGCTACGAGGCGACTTGGCTCTTACCTCGACCGGACTTTCACCGGCTAGTTGTGTCTAGCTTGGCTAGGCGCGCAAACAGAAAAAAGTCCTGATCCAAAAAACGGATCAGAACCAGAAGTAACATATACATATACGATTCGTTTTAAACCATCCATCTACCTAATGATTGAAGACGTTCATAGTCATGAAAACTATGATTGCAGGCCACTAATCTCTAATCTTGGCCGCACGCCCTGCTGCAAAATAACGTCCAAGCTCAACGATGAGTGCTCCCATCTTCTCTTCCTCCGGAATGACCAGTGCCTCGATGCCCTCTTCACGCATGGCATTTGCCGTCACTTTGCCTACGGATGCAGGGATTACACCTTGTCTGAACGCTTCAAGCATCGGTTCAAGCTTGTCCTGAGATGCTGCATATTGCGCCAGGAATCGGACCTGCGGTCCACTTGTAAAAGCAACAGCATCCACCTCGTGCTGTACAATCTCAGTCAAAAGCTGTTCCAGCTCTGCCTCTTCCGGCGGTACATGGCGGTAAGGAAGCACTTGTCTGACGATTGCCCCTTGTTCTTCCAACCATGCAACGAGTTTGGGAGCGCTCTCCCCATGAAGCTGCAACATAACCTTTTTCCCTGCGAGATCATGTGGAGCGAATTCTCGGATAAGCCCGTCCGTGCTACCATCATCATCTCGTACCAGCGGTGTTAACTTGCGCTTTTTGAGCGCATTCACCGTCTTGTATCCCCTTGCCGCAATTGAGGATTCCGACAATACATCCAACAATTGGCCTGCCACTTCCATATCCTCAGCCATTTCAAACAATGCATCCAACCCCATACCCGTAGTTAATACCGCCCAGTCTGGCGGGTCTGAGATCCAGGATACCAGCCCGTCCCTGATATTCCGATCATCCAGGAATACAGTCCCCTGTGCCGGTCGCACAAGCGGGATTCCCCCCATTTTTTCAACCAGTATGGACATTTCTTTCGATTTTCGTGGTCCTGTCAATGCTACACGCACACCTGCCAAATGTTGAGCCATTCATGTTCCCCCCGTTAGTCCAGCCGAATGTTCATCAGTCTGACTACAGTATACAGGGTACTTCTGTGAAGGGAAACTGTGCTTACCCTATTTTTGCCCGTTCATCTATAAGGATTTTTGATGGGATGTATCAGGAAGGTTGGAGTTCCCCACCATGAGAATCCTTCTGTCTTTGCTCTCCGTCCTTCTTTGAATCAGACGATTCCTGTTCGGGGTCATGCTTCTCTTTCCTTGAACGCTCTCCTGATTTCTGTTGGGAAGATGCTTGTTTATCCTTTTTGCGCGGACGAAGAAACAGAAACAGTACGATAGGGAACAGCACTTCAAAAACAATAGCGATCCATGTCCATTCCCGCGTAAAACGATTGAGCTGAATCGCGTTTCTGAAAAACCAGAAGGCACAAACAAAGCCCACAAGTGCCACCGGACCTGTCATGACCTTTCCCGACACGTTCGGAATCATTCGCTTCAACCCCCAGCAGACAAAATACAGGTCAAATGCAATCTTCGTGATCATGGTAGGTAAGGTTGCTGCGGCCAGTGCCAGGTCAAACCGGTCCAGAAAATCACTGATTTGCAGCTGCCTTGCCAGCTCATAGGAAGGGTATACCAGTCTGGAAGCAATAGGTACTCCAATCGCTGCAATCGTTTCTGTAACAATCAGCATCATCAGGCAAGCTGACAGTATAATGCCCGACAGGACAGACTTGAATCGAAAATCACTGCCCCTGACTACAAAAGGCAATGCAATCATCTCTCCATAAAATGAAAATATGTACCAACTCCCTTTGCCTACTCCCGCAACATCTATATGAAAATAAGGCATCAGGTTATCCATATTGATCTGCTGAATAAGCATAAAAGGCACAATCACAGAGTTTAACAGAAACAGAGTCACATACAACTCTGTCATGCCAATCAAGGAACCGAGTCCACCCCTGACAATAAAGACCCCCATAACAATAAGTGACAAGACCACAATGGAGATGGGTGTGGTTTCTAACAGCGTCATGCTTATATAGTCACCCGTTAAACGGAGATCTCTCGCCAGCACGAAGAAAAAAAACAAAATGTACAGCAATCCGGCCACTCTTCCAAGGAAGGGAAACCGTTCAACCAGAGATTGGAACAGATCCTTATCAGGAAATCTTCGCTGAACCCGGCTTAACATCCACAGCGATGCGGTCATCACAAGCACCACTGGCACATATGAGAGATAAGCGTGCTGCTCTGCATGGTAAATCGTTTGAGCATGGGGTTGAATCAACGTTCCTGAAATGCTGAGCAGCAGCACAAGCAGTACCATCTGACGGTGGGTCACTCTCTGATTCATGAACTACCTCCTTTCACTCCTGTGAAACGTAACGGCATGTCCCCCTATCCACCCTCTAGGGCAATGGCAATAGTCGCTGGATGACGTGGCTTATCCATACTGACAGAAATACGGTTTTGCTCAAATGGGTGACATAAAGCCAAATGCCTGTACCCAATGCAATCAACCCATAGGATAGCCAGCGATTGATATGGGCCGTCTGCTTCAAATGTCTAAAATCCATCAAAACCACCACGATGACCATCCCCAGATAGGTAAACAAAAGCGGTTTAATCATGTATGATATCCTCCTCCATGACACCGATCGGTTTATTAATCACCCCTACATTTTCGATAATGACATGGGGAGTAACTTTCACCTCAACATCGGGATAAATGACATCCCAGCGATCCTTCATCTTCTCCCATTCCGCGGGCAGATGTTGATGGATGGATCGACCAACACCCAGAATGTCGGCATGATATTTTTTCTGAACCAACCGAACACCTTCCTCAATATCCGATTTGATTTTTTCATGAGTCGCTTCATTTAAGTTCAGGATCTCGTTCTCACGCCGGTCACCATAATTAGATTCGTTATCTACGAGAACGCCCTTGGCATACAATTCAATGTTCACGGTTACCTTGCCATTCTTGATGCTCGGGTGCAGGGAAGAATTGTTCTCGTTCAGCTTGATGAACATATCTCCCTCGCCGCCAGGAGCTTTAACCATAACTTCTGGCGCATTAGCCTCGCCCATGGCCAGAATCAACGCATCGGCTGGTGCCTTATCAATCATGCCAACCAACTTGTCTTTCTTGAAGATGGCTAACCCATCCAACTTGATATTGGTTTTTACGTCCTTCCAGTTCTTCGGTACATTTTCTTCAACTGAAGCTATGGGCAAGAAAGGATCTACACCTGCACTTAGAATGGTATCGATGAACGTTTTGAGTGAGCGTGGGTTACGCATGTTCAGCAAACACAGTTCCCGCACCATCTCGGAGGGGAACTTCTCAATAGGTGCATCCGTGTCCAGTACCTTATATGCTTCTCCTCTGGTGATGACGGGAAGTGCCGAGAAACGATTGAGCGGATATCGCGTCAACAAATCCAGCATGGGAGCAACCCCCTCCCTCGCCAATTCCTCACCAATCAGCAGTGTACGGCGATGAGCGTAATACAGCCTGCGGGACAAGGCTTTTTGCCCTTCAAGAGATGTTCCGCGAAAAGTTTTTGCTGTATTGGACAACATGAACCAAGATTTGTCCCCACTTGTACCCCCGCCACCTCCCGAACTGCCGGTAGAAGCGGATTGACCGGGAAGAGCAATCTGCAGACTTGATCTGTAGTTCTCCCCTTCCTTATCAATCGCAATTCCGATCACAAAGGCAATATCGTTAATTTCCTCTCGATCCCAGCAACCGGAAATGAGGGAGGTACATAACAACAGAGCTATAACTGCCCGGTACTTATATATGAACTGCATGGGTTCACCACCCTTCCTCAGCTTCAGGGGAACCGTTGATCTTTTCGGTCATCCGTTTCTGATCCCGATGTACCGTAGAAGGACGATTGATCATTTTCCACCACGGCACACGAATAAGAATATCCTTGGTATCTGTTTTACTGTACGGGCTAAGACCTGACAGATAAGGTACACCAAACGAAGTCATTTGTGTCAGATGTACCGAGATCAGGACCAAGCCAATGACGATGCCATATAGTCCAAGCATACCCGCCAATAACATGATCGGAAATCGCAATAAACGTACGGTAATCGCAAAGTTAAACCGCGGAATTGTAAAGGAAGCTATACCTGTCATGGATACGATAATAACCATCGGTGCGGACACAATTCCCGCCTGAACTGCGGCCTGCCCGATCACGAGCGCACCGAGAATACTGACTGCTTGACCAACTGTTTTCGGTAACCTGACCCCCGCTTCACGAAGGGCTTCGAACGATAGCTCCATGATGAGGGCTTCGACCAAAGCCGGGAAAGGGATGGCTTCACGAGCCCCGGCAATACTGAGTATCAGTGTCGTAGGTAACATATCCTGATGAAATGTGGTAATGGCGATATACAGCGCTGGAAGGAAAAGTGCAATAGCTACGAACAGAAACCGTATCCAACGCAACAGATTACTGATGAAGAATCGTTCATAGTAATCCTCACTGGCCTGGAGCATCTGCCACATCGTGACTGGAGCAATTAACGCAAAGGGAGTGCCGTCTACTAAAATGGCAAATCGTCCTTCCAACAAGTTACCTGCTACTGTATCCGGGCGCTCGGAATAGTGCATCTGTGGGAATGGAGAATATGGGTGGTCTTCAATCAGTTCCTCGATATAACCCGTCTCCAGAATGCCATCGATCTTTATTTTTTCCAGACGTTTCTTCACGTCCCGGATCAACTTCGGATCAGCAATATCGTCCAGATAGGTCAGAACAATATCGGTTTTGGTTTCTGTGCCTAGTGTCATACTTACCATCTTGAGAGAGGGAGTTTTCAGCTTGAACCGCAGTAAAGCCGTATTCACGCGCAGTGTTTCGGTAAATCCCTCCCGTGGTCCCCGAATTACGGATTCCGTCTGAGGTTCCTCCACACCGCGTCTGACGCCACCTTTGACGTTAAACATCCAGGCTTCGTTACTTCCATCGATCACCAGAAGGGCGGAGGATGCCAGCACCCCTTCAGCCGCGGCAGCCCAGGTGTTAACGCGCTTCACCTGTGTTAGCTCAACGGTTGTGTCATCCAGTGGAACATCAGGTTCATCTGTACGCTGCTGCACCAGCCCACGAATAATCGGACGCAGCATGTGTTCCTGGATATCAGCCGAATTAACAATACCTTCAATGTAGACGAGAAGTCCTTTCACTTCGGGCGTAATCATGACGTTGCGAAAAACCACATCCGAGCAATCGGAGAAGATCTCCTTTACCGCTTGAAGCTGAGTTTCATGTACTGCACTAATCGGCTGCCGCAGAAAAGGCGGGGACGGCAGTCCCAAAGGGATATGTTTTTTCTCTTCTGAAGCTCGTCCCGGTTGTCGGGACTTGTCTTTCCCAGATGTTTTGTCCGCCATATGCCGCCCCTCCGTTCTTGTTTTTATACAAGGTAGCTTGTGCCAGACAGCTGGGAATTATGTGGTCTTTTTTGCAAAATTACGATTACATTCTCTGAGTTTTCAGACAGCAAAAAGGCCTCTGTATTTAACAGAGACCTTCCTGACACCCAACACATACATTGTTACTTCACTTTAGTTGATGCTTGCATCCACTTCTTTAATCATTTCTTGAATGGATTCCAATCCACCGCCAGACAAATACCAGTAATTTGGATCCAGATAAACAATATGTCCTTCTTTATATGCTGTTGTATTTTTCACCAAGTCGTTCTCGATCACTTGTTTTGCCGGGGATGCCTCACCGTTACCTGCAACCACTGCACTGCGATCAACTACAAAGAGGTAATCCGGATTCTGCTCCATGACATATTCAAACGAAACGCTCTGCCCATGTGTGGATACTTCAATGTTTGCATCTGACGGAGTAAAACCAAATATATCATGAATAACGCCAAAACGGGAACCGGCACCATATGCGCTCAATTTGCCTTCGTTCGTCAGGACGATTAACGCATTTTTACCTGCAGCCGTTACTTTGTCATGTAATGTCTTAACGGATGTTTCGATCGATGCGATGGCTTCTTCTGCTTCTTTTTCTTTACCAAAGATGTCCCCGAGTGTTTTCACGTTACTGGTCAAAGAATTCATATAATCTGCCGTATCTACCGCCATATATATGGTTGGTGCAATCTCACTCAGTTCTTCATACGAATCCTGGAGTCTTCCTGAAATAATGATCAGATCTGGTTTCATCGCATTGACTTTCTCAAAATCAGCTTCTTTCAGACCACCAACATTGGTGTACTTCGCATCATTATACTTGTCCAGATAAGGAGGTACACCTTCCTGCGGAACACCTGCAACTTCAACGCCAAGCTGATCCAGTGAATCCAGTACACCGTAGTCAAAGACAACGACCTTCTCCGGATTTTTCTTTACGGTTGTTTCACCCAGTTTATGTTTGATAACCACTTCTTCACTTGCTTGATCTGCTGGTGCAGCAGCTTCTGATCCTGTGCCACTGCTTGTACCTGTATTATCCGCTGCCTTATTCCCACCACAAGCTGCCAGGACAACCGACAGCACCACGAATAACGTAAACAACCAACCCTTTTTCATGAATAGACACCTCTCACTCTCTATATTTGACTACCTTCTCACTCACGCAAAATATACACAAATCTTACGTCCATCGATCCATTGCACAGGAATGTGCATGTCATAGACGCTCTGCAATACATCTGTATCGATAATGTCTTCCGTCTTGCCTTCTTTCACTACGCGTCCATCCTTGAGCGCAACAATATAGTCGGAGTAACAGGAGGCAAAATTGATGTCATGAATGACAATAACAATCGTTTTGCCGAGTTCATCCACCATTCTGCGCAGCACCTTCATAATCTGAACAGAATGTTTCATATCCAGGTTATTCAAAGGTTCATCCAGCAAAATATACTCGGTGTTCTGGGCAATCACCATGGCGATATATGCCCGCTGCCGCTGTCCGCCACTCAGTTCATCCAGATACTTCTTGCGGAATGGGCCCAGTTCCATATAGTCGATGGCCTCCTGAATCCACTGTTGATCTTCTGGTGTGAGCCTTCCTTGTGAATACGGGAACCGGCCAAAAGCCACAAGATCCTCCACAGTTAACCGGATGTTGATGTGATTGGACTGTTTGAGGACTGATATTTTGCGCGACAAGTCCTTGTTCTTCCAGCTTTCAATCTCGCGTCCTTCAATCAGGACTTGTCCTGTATCCTTGCTGATTAGCCTGGTAATCATGGATAACAAGGTACTTTTCCCAGCTCCATTAGGACCAATAAATGATGTAATCTTTCCTTTGGCAATATTCAGTGATACGTCATCCACTACCCGGACGCCGCTGTATTGTTTGGTAACATTTCTGACTTCTACCACGACTTATTCTCCTTTAGCAGTAAATAGATGAAGTACACGCCGCCTATAAAGTTAATAATGACACTTACTGTGGTTGCAAATGTAAACACCCGCTCTACAATAAGTTGTCCACCAACCAGTGCCACTACTGCGATCAAGACCGAACCCCAGATCAGTACGTTATGCCGATATGTCCGGAATACCTGATGCGCCAGATTCACGACCAGCAACCCCAAAAACATAATTGGACCCACCAGCGCTGTAGAGATCGAAACCAGAACCATCACAACCAGCAGTAGCCTCTTCACAATGTAATCGTAATCCACCCCGAGATTCACTGCGTGATCTTTGCCGAGGGACAATACGTCGAGATATTTGGTAAACTTCTGCGCGTACAGCAGGATCAGAATAATTGCAGCGATTGAGATGATCAGCAGATCCGTATTCACATTGTTAAAGCTCGCAAACATCTTGCCCTGCAGCACAAGGAACTCATTGGGGTCGATCAGTACCTCCATGAAGGAAGACATACTCTGGAACAGCGTACCCAGGATAAGACCCACCAGGAGCAATAGGTAAATATTACGCCCCTGTTCTCTGCGGAACATGAACTGATGCAGTAGTAGAGCAAACAACGTCATGAGCAGGACAGATATTGCAAAATTAAGGTTTTTGTTCACAAAGCTGATATGTGTGCTTCCAAACACAAACACAGCAAACGTCTGAAATAACATATACAAGGAATCGAGGCCCATGATGCCAGGTGTCAGAATGCGATTGTTGGTTATCGTTTGGAAAATAGCTGTAGAGTACGCGATGCAGGCACCTGTCAGTACAATGGCGAGAATCTTTTTCCCTCTACGAGGCAATATGTAATCCCAGTTCCCTCCGGATTGAATGACCAGAAATACACCAATCAGCAGCATTGCCGCTGCAATTAACAAGACCAACTTCCATGTATTCGCCGTATATTTCATTCTCATGATCCATAAGCCTTTCTTCGAAGCAGTAAATACAGGAATAATACACTTCCCACAACTCCCACAGTCAGACTGATCGAAAGTTGATAAGGATAAATAATTAATTGACCCAGAATATCGCAGACCAGAACAAAAATCGCACCAAGCACTGCCGTATGAGGCAATGTATCACGTAAGTTATCCCCTTTGTACAGTGTTACGATATTTGGCACGACAAGGCCCAGAAACGGAATTGTACCTACAGTAATAATCACTACCGCTGAAACCATCGCCACCAGGATCAGGCCGATATTCACAACTCGTCGATACGCCAGTCCAAGGTTGGTTGAGAAATCTTCGCCCATCCCTGCGAGTGTAAAACGATTAGCAAACAGGTACACGATAATGAGTAACGGAATACTGATATAGATCAGTTCATAACGGCCCTTCATGATGGTGGAGAAGTCACCTTGCAGCCAAGACGAGATGTTCTGGATCAGATCGTTTTTGTAAGCAAAAAATGTCGTGACGGAGCTTACAATGTTGCCAAACATAAGACCTAGCAGAGCGATATATATCGTATCCTTGAACTTGACTTTCTCCAGAATTCGCATGAAAATCAGCGTTCCCGCCAGAGCAAAGGCAAAAGCGACCAACATTTTTTGCAGAGGGGATGCTCCCGGGAACCACATTAACGTCACAAGAATACCCAATCTGGCTGAGTCCATCGTTCCTGCTGTTGTTGGGGAAACAAATCGGTTGCGTGTCAGCTGCTGCATAATCAGTCCGATTACACTCATGCTGATCCCGGCGACAAGGATGCTAATGAGGCGGGGAAAACGGCTAACTTGTAATACCTGTAGCTGGACTGAGGACAAATGAAATATATCCAATGGTGAAATGTCTGAATTGCCAATAAATATGTATACGATAGACAATACAGCCAATACGATCAACATATAACCTAACTTCATCTCTCTACTAATCCCCTTACCGATCGCCGTAAAACATTTGTAGTTGCTCTACCTCGCATCATTTGATATTGATACTCATTATCAATTAAATGAATTATATCGATATTAAATTCATCATGTCAACCTTCGGTTGCTCTTTTTTCTTAAATTTCATGAAACAACCTGAAATACATATACTATAAAATTGATGATATATAAGGAAAAAAGCCTTCCATGTGGAAGGCTTAATATTTATTATAACGTGTAGTTAATCTGCAAAATAATCTTCGGGCACATAACGAATCTCCGACTTCGCATAGATGCTTAGCGTGTGACTCTCCCTGTCGTATACTACCCGTTCTCCTTCTACGTAGTACCAGTGTTTCAAGAGGGGCTGATCCTTGCGTTGGACGAATCGAAATACGTTCAGTTCCTGTCTAAGCTCCATAATCTGTTCCACAATCTGCTCGTCCAGACCCGTAACGGTAAACATGAAGCCTGTACCCTCCTGTTGGAACCGATAGGACAGGGAATCTGTTTTGCTATTAGCTAATCCTCGCCCGGTCACCGCATGTTTAACCATAAACCATTCCTGTTGCGCCATACGTGTATATCCTCCTTCATCTTGGAGTTCATTTCATCAGCCATCTACGGCAAATCAATAATCATATAGAACGTATCTTCGTTTGCTTGCAGTTCTATTGAGTCCCGCTGTTCCACACGAGCCGTGTCGCCTTCGTTCAACAGGTACTCTCCATCCAATCCCAGCTTGCCTTCGATGGAGAAAATGTACATTCGGCGCCCGGTATCCTGATCAAAGGTTAACGTTTCGTCTTTGGCCAATCGGCCAAGGTAGATCGTCATATCCTGATGAATGGTTGCAACTCTTGGTCCGCCATCCGGCGATACAATAGGCACTAGCGCTCCTGCGAGTGCAGCTGGATCAAATGATGTGGTCTCATAGGAGGGTTGCAATCCTTTTGTATGCGGCATGAACCAAAGTTGTAGCAGACGTACTTCTTCGGTATCGGATGCATTATGCTCGGTATGAATCATGCCACTGCCTGCTGACATTCGCTGAATCCCACCAAATGCAGTAACGGCCACATTGCCTAAGTTGTCTTCATGCCGTAGCTTGCCGTTCAGTACGATAGATACAATCTCCATGTCACTATGTGGGTGAGCCCCAAAACCGCGCCCAGGCGCGATCACATCGTCGTTCGCTACCCTCATCGGTCCAAACGCCGTATTCTCCGGGTCTTGGTATTCTCCGAAAGAAAAGCTGTGACTGCCACGGAGCCAGCCTCGATCGAAGCTGGAGCGGGCATCGGATGGAATGACGTTAATCATAAAATGCATCCTCCTTATTTTTTCTTAGTAGCATACTTATTCTCATTGTAACAAACCTCAGGCATGTCGTCCAAACGAAAAAAGTTCTCTACTGATCAGCCCGGTTCGCAAATCAATTCCCGAACCGGCCTGGCCAATAAAGAACCTCGTTACAGGACTCATCCTGCACTTCATTATTTTTTAGCAATTGTTAGTCAATTCAAGCACTCACATTCTGGCGAGCCTTCCCCTGTCTGGAGAACAGATAATCCACGGCCATGAAGCGGCTTCCTGTGAAGAGCAGTGTCAGGGAGCCCGCCAGCAGCAGGTAATCTAACTCGGTACCACTCAGGAACGGCTCACCAACTTTGGCTGTAAACAGAACTCCAACCATCACGATGGCAAACAGGGCAGCAAACACACGTGTTCCCAAGCCCAGAATCATCGCCGCACCACCTACCAACTCAATGATGGCTACAACGGATGCAAGAAATCCAGGAATGCCAATACTCTCGAAAAAACCTACCGTACCGCTGATTCCACCTTCGAATTTACTCCAGCCGTGCAATACAAAGATCAAACCGATCATAATCCTCGAGAAAAGTAATCCAATCTCTACACTTTTATTATTCATGTTCATCTTCCTTCCTCGTTATATTCGACTTCACATTTAGCCTAATTAATCTATCCGATGGACCAAACAAACAAGATAGACAGCAATAGAAAAACAGTAGCCGACATCAGAACAGCATAACGTGGCAACCTCAGCGTCACGTCCTGTTCCGGGTCCAGCAGACGTGAAATTCGGACATTCACCGACGTATCCGCAAATGAGGATTGAACGGTCAGTTCTTTGGCCCCCCAAGGTTCAGGACAAGCACGGAGCAGCTTGAGCAAAGCACTGCCAATGCCTGCTACATTGCCTGTACGCTCAATGGCCTCATTGTCTGCCAGAATCTCTCTAACGATATTGTAATGTTTCGAAGTATGCTTCAATACGGGAATATACGGCATCATGCTTGCAAATACCGATAACAGTGTCGTCTTGAGTGGGTCACGGTGCCACAGATGATGGACTTCGTGGTACACAACTGCAGTCTCCTCTTCTGCATCCAGCATCGTCAGAAGCCCTGTGGAGAGTACGATGCAAGGTCTCCATAAACCAATTGTAAATGCAACTGGAGATGACTTGTCCACGACAATGAACCCGGGCTGTCCGAGATTGTGATACTTGGACTCCAATTCGCGGGACAATGCATGCACCTCCATGGAGCGGAGTTTACGTACGGCTGCCCTGGTTTTCATTATACGCACCGTTAGCAACCAACCTGTTCCCGCAAATGTCAGCAATACCAGTGCCAGCAGGAAATGTCCCACGGACAACCAGCCCAGTCGACTCATCCAATGATTGCAGAGCCAGAGCAGGTTAAACGGGATATCCCAGCCAAAAATTTTGTACATCGCGTACATGAACATCTGCATGAACACGAGTAACGGAATGCCAAACCCGACGGTAAACAAAAGTTTCGAGCGGGTCTTCCACATCTTAATCGCTATCCTTTTTCCATTGTTTGATCTTCTGTTCCAGGCGTTCAATCAGACCCGCATCTGCTTCGTCCAGCGCATCCAGCATATGATTCAATGCCAAAGCTCCGAATTCATCCACCAACTCATGTGACAGTTCCTTGGATTGGTCGTTCATAAACTCCTCCTTACTCTGTACCGGTTGGTACAAAGATGTTCTTCCCTTCTGTGACTTTCCGAGAAGTCCCTTGTCTACGAGCCGGTTCATCACGGTCATGACTGTATTAAAATTGACGTCTTTGTCTTGTTCAAGTGCGGTCTGCACTTCACGGATGCTACTGCCAGGACGAGCCCATAAAATGTCCATGATCTTGGCCTCCAGCGGACCGAAAAATCGGTTGAGCCCACGCTCACCCACTTTAAAATTGTGTATTCTCATGTTCTGACACCCCTCACACTACCCATTGTAGTGCCATCATATGAGAAGTCAACCTCTATGTCAGCTATTTAATGTAAATGATTTGTAAATTTGTTTTCCATTTCAGTAAAAAAGGCCAAAGACCGGGAAATTCCGCACGTTCACGGTTTTCCCGGTCTTCACCAAATATTAGTCCGTATGATGTTGTGAGTACAGGGTCAAACTGCACTTTATTTTCCATCCTGTGACGGCATATGTGCAGAAATATCCACACCAAGTCCATGAGCCAAACGTCCGCCAAACTGTCCATCCGCCCGGAAGAAGTGGCACAGGGCACGCATTTGAATATCAACAGATACGCCCTTGAGGTCATTGATCAGATTATCCAGCAAATGCTGCTGCTCTACAGGGGTAAATGAACGGAAAAGCTCCCCTGACTGTGTGTAATCGTCCGTTTTCTCGATTTTCTCGCGTGTAACATGCCCTTGCAACGGAACCTGACTGTCCCGGTATGCCGGATCTTCCTGTGAGCTGTTTCCTGAACTGTTGGGTTCATAATTCACCGGAGATGGGTCCTGATTCACATTCATTAGCCCATCACGCTGATAATTACGAACAGGTGCATAAGGGCAATTCACCGGAATTTGCAAATAGTTCGGTCCAAGCCGGTGACGCTGTGTATCTGGATAGGAGAATAGGCGTCCTTGCAGCAATTTATCTTCGGAAGGCTCAATTCCAGGAACAAGCGCACTAGGAGAAAAGGCCGCCTGCTCCACTTCAGCAAAGAAGTTTTGCGGATTCCGATTCAGGGTCATGGTCCCTACTGTATGGAATGGCAATACATCTTCAGGCCATGTTTTGGTTGGGTCGAGTGGATCAAAAGCAAAATCATCCATTTGCTCCGGTTTCAAGAGCTGTACCTGTAACTTCCACTGTGGGTATTGACCTTTCTTAATATGTTCATGCAGGTCCCGGGTAGCATGATTAAAGTCCTGTCCTTGTACCTCGGCAGCTTCCTGACGAGAGAAGCCTCGCACGCCTTGTGCAGACTCCCACTTATATTTCACATAATGGACCTGTCCCTGTGCATTAATCCATTTGAAAGCATGTACGCCAAAACCATCCATCTCCCGATAACTTGCCGGTGTGCCCAGATCAGAGAACAACCAGGTCATCATATGCGTTGATTCCGGTGAGAGTGTCATAAAGTCCCAGTAACGAGCAGGTTCCTGAATGTTTGTATCTGGAGCCGGCTTCAAGGAATGCACCATGTCGGGGAATTTCATGGCATCACGAATGAAGAAAACAGGCAGATGGTTGCCTACGATATCATAGTTGCCTTCACGTGTGTAGAATTTCACGGCAAATCCACGCGGATCTCGTGCAGTCTCTGGTGATCCCGTACCATGAATAACGGTTGAAAAACGAACCAGCACATCCGTCTCCGTACCCGGATCTTGCAGGAAGTCCGCTGTTGTATAAGCCTTCATACTCTGCTCCAGCGTGAATACACCATGAGCTCCGGCACCTCTCGCATGTACGACTCTTTCGGGAATACGTTCACGATCAAAGTGGGCTATTTTCTCAATGAGATGGTAGTCTTCAAGCAGTGTCGGCCCTCTTCTGCCTGCTGTGCGGGAATTCTGGTTGTCACCTACAGGTGCTCCCTGATTCGTTGTCATACGTTCTGTCATCATGTCGTCCTCCTCTAATGGATCTCACGGCTGTTATATATCTACTATTAAAATCATATTCGGCTTCGAATCAAATATACATTTAGACTTGATCTAACTGTTAAATTGATTCTAACATGTCCCACTCTACTCTTGCATGAGGTTCACATGAGATTAAGATGAGGTTCTTACACACTTCATGAATGAACGATGAACATGTTTTTAAAGCAACAAAAAAAAGCGGACTAATCCGCCAGGCGGTAGCCCACTCCTCTTACAGTGACAATATATTGCGGCGAAGACGCATTATCGCCCAATTTTTTGCGCAAGCTTTTGATATGAACATCGACCACATTACTTCCACCCGTAAAGTCCGTCTCCCAGATATCGCTGAGCATCTCCTCACGGGAAATGACTGCACCTTTGGCATCAATCAGCTTGAGTAACAAATCATATTCAGTCTTGGTTAGATGAATCCGGTTATTATCACGCTGCACACTCATCCGTTCACGATCGAGCCAAAGATCTTTAAATCCGATACGGTGCCCTTCCTCAGGCAAAAAACCACGGTTGGGCAGAGCAGGGCTGTTGCCAATCATGCGCTGCACCCGGTAAAGTGCTTCCTGCGGGCGTGCAGGCCACACCAGCAATTCCTCCTGAAGCATCGGTCCACTCGCGCTGCCGATCATCTTCTCACCGACCAGATACAGACAAGGGGTTGTATGCTCAGCCTCACGATTCAATCGGCTGCTAATACCGGCAAATGCATCGATAGTTCCGGCCACAGACAGGTCATAAATCAACAGATCAAAGACAAGGCGCTCATGCAGATCCGGTTCCCAGCGATGAAAGACCAGTACATCAAAGCAGCTATCCGTTAAGGCTTTTACCAGTTCATGGACCTGCCCCGGCATCGGGCTGATCAGAATAACACGCCGTGTAACAGGACAATTGTCCAC
Source organism: Paenibacillus polymyxa (assembly GCF_018614975.1). Lineage (GTDB taxonomy): Bacteria > Bacillota > Bacilli > Paenibacillales > Paenibacillaceae > Paenibacillus > Paenibacillus polymyxa_E. Next base: position 15,342 of record NZ_JAGGNR010000041.1, read on the forward strand.
AAGGGGTGCCGAGTCGGACAAGGCTGGTTTAACCCTAAGGGGTAAACGGCGCCCAGGCAGTTTTATTTTCACTTGATCCGTTTGTTTCTGCATTCCCCGCAGACACCTCCAAAAACCACATGAGCATGATCGATTGCATATCCGGTTTCATCAGCTACCTGTTTCATCCATTGTGGAGGAACCTCCGTCATCACCTCGTCCACTTTGCCGCATACTTCACACATAATGTGCTGATGATCATCCATACGGGCATCGTATCGGCTTGCTGTCTCTCCGAGTTTAAGTTCCCGTATCAATTCTTTGTCCGTCAGATAACGAAGAGAATTATACACCGTACCATAGGCCAGATTATATCCTTGTTCCACGAGTCGATTCATGACATCAGCAGCTGTCGGGTGATCCTCCGAATGGCGCACTACATCATATACCGCTTGCCGTTGTATCGTCAGATTTAAAGTTCTCACAACCATTCTCCTTTATTATTGATCCATTTTATATGAAATCAAACACTGATCTTCTACTTATGATGCTCTTCCCAAAAAATAAAGAATAAATTTTGATTTAGATTAAGTATAAATCTTATTGTATATTGAAGTCAACATCCACGCCATTAACCCAAATACGGAATTAAAAAAATTTCCCAGCAATCCCCTCAAAAATTTGGGATAATATGGTTCGCTACAGCAACACTTTTCAGATAAAATATAGGGATGTGCGTATAAAGGGGGAATGTCGGTTGTTTAGCACTTTTTTCATTAATATCTGTGTCATGATTACGTTTATGTATGTGTCGGGGATCATCGCGAAGTTCTATAGTATCCGATTGCCTTTTCCCTCGTTACGTGTTCAATTGATCGGCGGCTTATTATTCGGTATATATGGCACAGTACTCATGAACTATTCTTTCCCTCTGAACGAGACTACGATTGTTGATCTACGGCATCTGGCCATCGTTACCGCAGCGGTATATCTGGGAGGATTGGCTTCGGTCGTTACGGGACTCATGCTCTCGGTCCTTCGTATTCTGATGTTCGGCTTATCATCCTCTGCCATAGATGCAGGATTTGTCATGACTCTGATTGGACTGTCCGGTGTATACTTCGCCTATGCTCCCTGGTCCAGACTGACCAAAATAATTACAATGAATCTGCTTGGCATAACATTAATCTTTATCATCCTTATGCTAAACACGGATAGCATGAATTCATTAATGAGAGTATATCCGTTACAGATGACCATTTCCTTTGTCGGTGGATTATTTATCTATTTCATTGCAGAATTCATTAATAAATCCAATGAAATGTTATTTCTATTGGAAAAAAGAGCATCTACCGATCATCTTACCAACCTGAGCAATCGACGACAGTTCGAAAAATCACTTCAACTGGAACTCCAGCGTGCGAGGGATGATCAACAGAAGCTTTCCTTGCTTGCCATTGATATTGACCGATTCAAAAAGGTAAACGACACCTATGGTCATTCCGCTGGCGATGCGGTCCTGAAGCAACTTGGACAACTGTTCGTTGAGCATGCACGTTCTGCTGATATCGTGTCACGAAACGGTGGGGAAGAATTCGCCATTCTCTTGCTCGACTGTGGCCACCGTCAAGCCGTAGCTACCGCCGAATCTATACGGCAGGCTGTAGAGAAATACCATTTTGCTCTGCCCGACGGGCACACGACACGTCTAACCATCTCCATTGGTGTAGCCGTGTATCCCGATCATTGTGATGATCATGACGATGACGACTTCTTCGAACAGGCCGACCGTGCTTTATATGAAGCCAAGAATACAGGGCGTAACCGTGTGTGTGCCTTAACTTTTCGTTCCTTGCCTCTTACACTTTAAGGTAAGATCTAACCTTTCAACGTTCTCCAAAAAAGGGATGTCTCGTTCGCCCATTCAGGCGCACAGGACATCCCTTTTTTTATCGATCATTGCATATCATCTCAGCTTGTGTACTGACAGGAGATCAAGCAAGGATGCTCTCAATCTCCTCGACAATGGCAGCATCCAGCTTCACGCCAGATGCAGCCGCGTTCTCTTTTACCTGCTCGGGACGACTCGCCCCTACAAGTGCACTGGATACATTGTTCTGGCGCAGAATCCAGGCAAGGGCCAGTTGACCAACCTTCAGATCCAGCTTGTCCGCCACTTCAATCAGTTGACGAACTTTCCCGATACGATCCGCATTGATCTTTCCTTCGTCCCATCCTAACTTGGCCGCACGGCTATTCTCTGGGATATCGGAAACGGACGTATATTTTCCCGTCAATAGACCTTGAGCAAGCGGGGAGTATACGACTTGTCCAATGCCTTTACGCTCGCCGAGCGGGATAATCTCATTTTCGATATAGCGGTCAAACATGTTGTACACCGGCTGATTGACCACGATACGATCCAGGAGCAGACGGTCTGCTGTACCCAGCGCAGCTTCCATCTGAGCCGCAGTCCACTGGCTGACGCCTACATATAACACTTTGCCTTGGCGTACCAGATCATCGAGCGCGCGGAGTGTTTCTTCAATTGGTGTTTCGGTATGATAACGATGGCAGTAATAGATATCCACATATTCAACGCCCAGGCGCTTCAAGCTGGCTTCACATTGCTCCTTGATATGTTTGCGAGACAATCCCTGGTCATTCGGACCATCACCCATTTTGCCAAATACTTTGGTTGCAAGTACGTAAGAGTCACGGGAGTACGCTTTGAGCGTCTGCCCAAGCAGTTCTTCGGCTGCACCCCGTTCGTATACATTGGCTGTATCAAAAAAGTTAATGCCTTCATCAAATGCAGTTTCAATTGATTTTACCGCATTTTCACGTTCCACATACCCTCCGTACGTCAGCCAGCTTCCCAGGCTGATCTCGCTTACTTTCAGTCCGCTTCCACCTAATCTGCGATAATCCATTGATTGCATATCCTCCTCTATTGGTTATAAAGATGAAGTTCATATTCTATTGTAACGTAACCAGCTCGGATGAACAGAGCTTTTGCTCAGAAAATGGAAGTGCACTGCCTTTAACAACTAACTCTTCCGTACGATTAAAGGCCTTTGGGAACCTTTATCCGCAGCAATTAAAGGAAAGTCCATTATGCCCACTACGTTGTGTGACCATTATCACACCCAAAAAACCACATATAGTTTATAAATGGATAATACGAATCTACATATAGTATTTAACGTGAATTGAATGATAACCAAAATCATTTTAGGAGCCATTCCTGTAAT
>NZ_JAGGNR010000042.1 GCF_018614975.1 Paenibacillus polymyxa
CGCCTTGGTGAGCCGTTACCTCACCAACTAGCTAATGCGCCGCAGGCCCATCCCCAAGTGACAGATTGCTCCGTCTTTCCAGTTTCCTTCAGGCGAAGAAAACAATTATTCGGTATTAGCTACCGTTTCCGGTAGTTGTCCCAAACTTGAGGGCAGGTTGCCTACGTGTTACTCACCCGTCCGCCGCTAACCATCAGAGAAGCAAGCTTCTCTTCAAGTCCGCTCGACTTGCATGTATTAGGCATGCCGCCAGCGTTCGTCCTGAGCCAGGATCAAACTCTCCAATAAAGTATTGAAAAGAGCGATAAGCTCATTTTGAATCTGACGAGATTAAAAATCTCAATTGTGCTCCAGCCGATTCAAGCCAAGGCTTGTTTCAAACTTTCGCGTTCATTCTGCAAGCAGAATGTTCACTCACTCGTTGTTCAGTTTTCAAAGATCAAACTCGTTTTTTTGTCACCATCTTCTCTCAGCGGCGACTTTTATAATATATCATACTTCGTTTGTTTTGGTCAAGTGTTTTTTTGAAATTCTTTTTCGAAGTTCGTAATAAACTCCTTCATTTCATCTAACGCATCTAACCAAGCAAGCAAAGCAACGAGATATAATGTACCATATAAATATCCTGCGAGTCAACTATCCGAACAAAGATATTTTTAACCCTAATAATAGCCCCACACCTGGCAATCCCAAAACAGTTACAGTACCTATCGTTGCAGGGTTCAGTGGGATGTAGGTTCCTGTAATCCAGCCGGAATAATTCACAATGTATATCCCTACCGCAGCAAGCACCAGATGAATTCCGAATGACGTGAAAACCGATAACCCTATCCGTTTTCTGAATAAAACCACGATAAGTCCCAGTAACGATACAATCAATACACTCCCCAGTATAATACTCTTCATATGGTACACCCCCATGTTTAATGTAAACCTAACTCTACATACTAACGCCTCGCTGTGATTTAACATCATCATTAGCTCTCGCTCGCTTTGCTCTTCTCAAATGGATCTGGTACTTCCGCTCAGCTGCCTCCAATACATAAATGGCATAATCAATTTCATCCTGCCCCTGTGCATCTTCAAACTGTCTCATAGCCCGTTCCCATTCCTGCTGAGCCATCTGAATATCTGCATAGATCTGATCCGCCTCAAGCTCCTTCAACATTCTGTTGTGTTTCTCTACCGAGTTCCGTGTATTTCGCCACAAAAACATAAACTCTCCCCCTCCTGATCAGCACAGCATATTCTCATACTTATCAGGGAAAGGACAAACTTAGAACTCAGGCATTCATTTTCTTCACAAAAAAAAGAGAGCCCTAAGGCTCTCTTTGCACATCGAAACTTATTTAGCATCCGAAGTTTTCCAAGGAAGTGCACTGTGTAATACAAATTGAACACACTAACGCATCTCCCTGCGCCCTTCCAACGCTTTGGACAGGGTCACTTCATCCGCGTACTCAAGATCGCCACCTACAGGCAATCCATGCGCAATCCGAGTCACACTGATCTCAAACGGACGCACCAAGCGGGAGATATACATCGCTGTAGCCTCCCCCTCAATATTGGGGTTTGTCGCTAAGATGATCTCTTTTATACGTTCATCACTTAATCGAATCAGAAGTTCTTTCAAACGAATATCGTCTGGGCCAATTCCCTCCATAGGTGAAATCGCGCCCTGTAACACATGATAGTATCCATCGAATTCCTTGGTGCGCTCCATAGCCACCAGATCTTTCGAATCCTGAACTACACAGATTACAGATACATCCCTGGACTTATCCTGACAGATGCGACACGGGTCCGTATCAGTGATATTACAACATACAGAGCAGTAATGAAGATTACGTTTCACACTTACGAGTGCTTTGGCAAAATCGATAACGTCATCTTCCTTCATGTTAAGCACATGAAAAGCTAAACGCGCCGCAGTCTTGGGACCTACACCCGGCAACCGGGTGAAGGCATCAATCAGCTTGGCTATTGGTTCGGGATAATACAATCGATTGTGTCTCCTTTGACAGGATCAATTTTTAATTAAAATAATCCCGGAATATTCATGCCGCCTGTGAACTTGCCCATATCCTTGTTGGCAATCTCATCGGCTTTGGCCATTGCATCATTAACAGCTGTCATAACGAGATCCTGCAACATTTCAACATCTTCCGGATCTACCGCTTCAGGTTTGATCGTGATAGCAAGCAATTTCTTGTGTCCGTTAACTTCAGCCGTCACCACACCGCCACCAGAGGTACCTTGGACTGTTTTGTCCGCCAGTTCCTCTTGTGCTTTCAGCATTTGCTCCTGCATTTTTTTCACTTGTTTCATCATTTGGTTCATGTTGTTCATAATTGTTCATCTCCTTTGTTATGGTTATCGCGCTATGCGCATTATTCTTTGATCACTACAAGGTCTTCACCAAAGAGCTGGATGGCTTCATCAATCCAAGGCTGTTTGTTGCCTGAACCGCCGTCTTCATGCTCAGGTTCAAGCTTAAAGTCCTCCTTTGGCGCTTCAGAAGCTCCCTCCATTGCTCCGGTCCAATCTTTGAGCATCATCGTCACCAATCGTGCAGGACGTCCAAGCTGTTCGGACAACACCCGCTCAATGACTTCACGGTTAGCCTGCTTCTCCGTTGTTTCACGGTGAATGTTGTTTTTGAAAGCAACCAACACATTGTCTTCAAGCAATGATACCGGCTCACCATCCACAAACCAGGCGTGAACGGTAACCCTCTCTTCCTTCACTCGTTGCAGGATCTGACTCCATTTTTTGCTGATCTCTATGAACTCAGGGGCTCCCTTGCGCGCAACATACTGATCCAACTGTGCAGGAAGCTTCGCAGGGGAGTTTCCTCTCGATACAGGGGCCCTTGTTGCCGGACGCGATGGAGCACTCGATGCACCTTCTCCACCAGACAACCCACTTTTTAGTGCACGATCCAACTTCTTCTCCAACTCAGCGAGCTGCTGCTTCAAGCGGTTGATCTCCCCCCCATCAGCAGGTGCTACATGAGTTGAAACTCCCACCTGAACAGAAGCCTCACCTTGAGCAGGAATACTACACAGTTTAAGCAATGCAACTTCAAATAATGTCTGTGGCTGTACTGCATATTTCATTTCACTCTGGTACCGATTAAGGGTGTCAATCATGTGGAACAGTTGTTCCCTGGTGAATGACTCCGCCATATCACGGAAAAATTCCGGATTAAGTACCCGGTCCGTCAGTTTATCTGCATCAGGTACCATCTTAATCATAAGCAAATCACGGAAATAATACAGTAAATTCTCCATGCACTTGTCTGCACTCTTTCCTTCATGCATGAAACCTTCGATCATCTGCAAAATATGACCAACATCACCCTTGAGCAGCGAAGCAGCCAGTTTGGCAAATTGCTCTGAAGCAATTCCACCCGTCATGTCCATGACCTGCTGGTACGTTACTCGTCCATCCGTAAATGAAGAGATCTGATCCAGCACACTAAGTGCATCCCTCATTCCACCGTCCGATAAACGGGCAATGTATTGGAGCGCATCCTGATCAGCTTCCATGCCTTCCTGCTCACAGATCAGTGTAAGTCTTGCTGTCTGCTCTTCCAGGGATACCCGGCGAAAATCAAATCGCTGACAGCGCGATATAATGGTAGCCGGAAGGCGGTGCGGTTCCGTTGTTGCCAAAATAAACATCACATGTGGCGGTGGCTCCTCCAATGTTTTGAGCAAAGCATTGAATGCCTCCGTTGTCAGCATGTGCACTTCATCAATAATATAGACTTTTTGCCGGACTTCGGTTGGCGCATATTTAACCTTTTCCCGAAGATCACGGATTTCTTCAACGCCCCGATTGGATGCAGCATCAATCTCCTGCACATCCATTACAGCGCCAGTCGTAATTCTGCGGCAAGCTTCACACTCGTTACAAGGTTCAGGCGCAGGTCCACGTTCGCAGTTCACAGCTTTGGCCAAAATCTTGGCGGCACTTGTCTTTCCCGTTCCTCTGGGCCCGCTAAATAAGTAGGCATGGGAAGTCCGCTGTTCACGAATCGCGTTCTGCAAGGTCTGAATAATATGCTGTTGCCCCACCATATCTTGAAACGACTGGGGACGCCAAGCCCGGTATAACGCGATATGCTCCATGATGCGTTACCTTCCTTCCACTTCGCATTCGAGTCCTTTGTCGTTCCCCTATTATACTATATTCTAGGGTGAATCCAAACTTTATCTGACTCATTCATGCGTGGTTTATTGAGACATATCAAAAAGACCTCTGCATACATACAACTGCAAAGGTCTCTACATTTAAATGGTAAGCCGTGCACCTGCTATCGATATTTGCGATCCAAGTGGCACCCCTGAACAATAGCTCGGGCTAGGCAACCCTCCGGCACAAGAGTGATCTCACTTATGGCTGCTTCCTTCCGGACCTGACCAGGTTCATGAGTACTCATTGCGGAGGACCCAACCGTCAACACCACGTTTAGGGACCAAACCTCACATCGGCAAAACCTCTAGCAGGAATTCAACCTCGCTATAGCGGATTGCGAGTTACAGGGCACCGCTACCTCCCCATCTAGCACGGTAAGAAATAGTATAACGTAAGGTTATCCAAATTGCAACCAGAGGAATCCGGAAGCGACTATGCTTACATATAACATATAAAAACCCCTGCCAGATCAGCAGGGGTGTGTTGGATGCAATTAGCAGACAACTCCAAGTATTGTCCTATTAGATTCCGTATTTCTTCTTGAAACGATCAACACGGCCGCCAGCATCGATAAACTTCTGTTTACCTGTGAAGAACGGGTGGCACGCGGAGCAAATCTCTACACGAAGTCCATCTTTAACCGAACCTGTCTCAAAAGTATTCCCGCAAGCGCAAGATACTTGACCAATCGTGTAATTAGGATGAATTGCTTCTTTCATTACCTTTCACCTCTTTCCGCCCTGAGCCTCAAGCGGACCCAGAGTAAATGGCACAACTCTGAGATTATAACACGGCCTTGTGCCTGTTGCAATCCATTATTGTTAAGAGGTAATCAACCGTTTTGGACGTGCCATTCCAGCTGGTGGAACATGGGTATATGATCCGATCACAACATCAGGCAACTCGTCTTCAAAAATCTCAATCATCTGCTTCATGCCCAAGATATCACCTTGAGCTGGAGGGATTAATTCCAGATAGCTCTCCGGATCAATATTAAGATTACGCATCTGAATCAAGCGTAGATCGGTTCTTCTCGCAAACTCAATCATCGCCTCAATCTCTTCTTCACGATCTGTTACGCCCGGGAAGATCAGATAGTTAATGGAGGTGTATACACCTTGCTGCGCTGCGTATTTCATCGACTTCTCAACATTGGCTAAGGTATAACCACGTGGTTTATAGTAGGCGTTATAATGGTCATCCAGTGCACTAATTGTGCTTACACGCATCAGATCCAATCCAGCATCTACGATACCTCTAATGTGATCGTTCAGACCGGCATTGGTATTAATGTTGATATACCCCATGTCCGTTACGGAACGCACTTCGCGAATCGCTTCAATAATCAGTTTGGCCTGCGTGGAAGGCTCACCTTCACAACCTTGTCCAAAGCTAATGATGGACTCCGGCGTCTTCAGGTGTTCCAGCATAACCTCCACAATCTCATCCACACGTGGTCGGAAGTTCATACGTGTCTGCGGGGAAACAAAGCCGCTATCATCCGGTTGCTCGGAGATACACCCGAAACAGCCCGCATTGCAAGAATAGGATACCGGCACTCCACCTTCCCAACGATTCAGGAACGTGTTCGATGAAGTTAGACATTCATATCCAAGCGCACAGTTGGATAGATGGGTGTAGAGACGATTCTCGGGGTATCGCTCCGTCAATCGTTTAACCCCGGAACGTACATCGTCACGATCACAGTTGAGCGGATTCCATTGGTCAGGACTATCTGACTTCGAAGCCGTAACATAGAATCCGCCATCTTTCCAAACCACTGCGGAATAACCGAACAAAGGCAACTTATACTCCTTATCCGTCTTCACATATCCAGGGAGACACAAACGAGTGAATCCCTGTGGAAGCAAAGCACCTACAGCCTGTGTGTCCGTTGGCATTGGCAACATCTCACCGGTATCCGGGTCCATACCTATGGGCCGGGTGCTCGGGAGTCCAACCAACGTTGCACCCTCTGGCAATGGGATAAGTTCGTCTTCCATAATCTCAACGATCATATCTCCACTGCGGGCAAGCCCGTACAGGGAAGGATGATCAAATACATTACCTTTTTCATCTGCGTATACTAAATACATGATGTTCTCCTCACATCTAATGGGTTAAACCTAACGACGAGTGTATTGTAACATTCACAGCAATGCTGCAAAAAGAAAGTGATTAGTCGAACGACACTTACGTCGATGTACCTGACGTTGCTGTCTGTCTAGGTGAGCGACGGGTTGTTGTTGTACCCGAATTGCTTGTCGGGCTATTACCAGCCGAATCAAACGCCGCCAAAAACTCTGCATTTGTCTTACTGTTACGAAGTTTTTTCAGGAATCCTTCAACAAAGTCATGGGAATCATTCATGTTTTTACGAATCGCCCAGATTGTATCCAACTCTTCCTTGCTAAGCAACACTTCTTCACGACGTGTACCGGAACGACGAATGTCGATTGCCGGGAATATGCGGCGCTCTGCCAGACGACGGTCCAGATGGAGCTCCATGTTACCTGTACCCTTAAACTCTTCATAAATGACGTCATCCATACGTGATCCGGTATCAATTAATGCCGTTGCCAGGATGGTCAAGCTTCCGCCTTCTTCCACATTCCGGGCAGAACCGAAGAAACGTTTCGGACGATGGAATGCAGCTGGGTCAATACCACCACTAAGTGTACGACCGGATGGGGGAATAACCAGGTTATATGCACGGGCAAGACGTGTAATGCTATCCAGCAGGATAACGACATCCTTTTTAGCCTCAACCAAACGAAGCGCACGTTCAAGCACCAATTCCGCCACCTTGATATGATTCTCAGGCAGTTCATCAAATGTCGAAGCCACAACTTCCCCTTTTACTGAACGCGACATATCCGTTACTTCCTCTGGACGTTCATCAATCAACAGGACAAACAGTTCAATTTCAGGATTGTTAGTTGAGATGCTGTTGGCAATTTCTTTGAGGAGAAGCGTTTTACCCGCTTTGGGAGGTGCTACGATCAATCCGCGCTGTCCCAATCCTACCGGGGCGAGCACATCCATAATTCGTGTGGACAAATGGTCGGGGGATGTTTCGAGAACCAGTTTTTTCTGCGGATACAGTGGGGTTAGTGCCGGGAAGTGAAGTCGCTCTGCAGCCGCCGATGGATTCTCACCATTTACAGCGTTGACTTGCAACAAACCGAAGTATCTCTCGTTTTCCTTAGGCGTTCTACACTTACCTGATACGAGGTCACCTGTTCTTAGGTCAAACTTGCGAATCTGAGAAGCTGAAATGTAGATGTCTTCCGTACTTGGCAAGTAGTTAATTGGCCGAAGAAATCCGTAACCTTCAGGTAAAATCTCGAGTACACCTTGCATGAACATCAGGCCACTCTGTTCAGCTTGTGCGCGTAGTATAGCAAAGATTAATTCTTTCTTTTTTAACGTACCATAGTAAGGTATCTGATATTTTTTGGCCAGTTTGTAAAGGTCCGTTAGTTTCATTTCTTCCAAATCGGAAATTTGTAGATCCATATAATAACCACCTATTCAATTAATAAGTCCGTGTGAAATGGATAGTTTCGCTAGATGTTCCGGCTATAGAGCGCAGCATCTGCCACAATCTCTTCTGTCCATTGTACGGAATGTAACCGTTATAATGCAAATACTTGTCTTTGAGTGTAAGTTTCCGGGTGGGATGGCCAACATTCGGCATGATCCGCTATTGAGTGAACGATGCATCGAGGCAATCAATCCGGATAGACCGGCTATGGAGCGCAGTTCAAACCAAACCGGGGGTTGGGGATGAGAAATGATGTTCTTACAGCCATATGAAGTTTATTTCAAAAAAAGACCCTCCGGTAAAGGAAACAGTAACATTTCGTCTTATGCCGGAGAGACTGAGAACTCTATTAAAACAGGTTTACCTAATCACCAAAAAGATATACAGTTCAGTTAAAATAAACATGTGTAGGACTGAATCATGCATAATGCTTCCTATTAATCAGTTTCCCGCCATACATCTGCACCAAGCAGGCGCAGATTAGTCACCAGATGATCATAACCGCGATCGATATATTCGACCCCCGTTACTTCAGTCACACCTTCACTGACGGTGAGACCTGCAATCACCAGCGCTGCTCCAGCGCGAAGATCGGATGCTTTTACTTTGGCCGCGTTTAATGCACTGCCTTCAATAATCGCTGACCGTCCTTCTACTCGGATCTTTGCACCCATCCGCACTAACTCAGGCACATGCTTGAACCGATTACTGTATACAAAGTCGCTCAGGACACTCACACCGGTTGCCTGTGTCAAAACACTGGTCATGGGTGACTGTAGATCCGTTGGGAAACCAGGATATACAAGTGCCTTCACGTCAACGTGGTTATAGCTTGGTTTACCAATGACACGTATGCTTTCATCCAATTCCTCAATGCCAACACCCATTTCCAGCAGCTTTGCCGTTAAAGCTTCCAGATGTTTGGGAATCACATTGTCAATCAGAACATCCCCGCGCGTCGCCGCTGCAGCGATCATATACGTACCTGCTTGGATACGGTCCGGAATGATGGAATGACGGCAGCCTTTAAGCTCCGAGACCCCTTCAATACGGATCGTTTCGGTACCTGCACCCTTGATGCTGGCACCCATGGAATTCAGAAGTGTTGCTACATCTATAATCTCAGGCTCTTTAGCCGCGTTTTCGATAATTGTAGAGCCTTTGGCACGAGTAGCCGCCAGCATGATATTAATGGTTGCGCCGACACTGCTTACATCAAGATAGATTTTTGCGCCGCGCAGCTCTTTGGCATGCAAATGAATGGAGCCATGTTCGTTTGTTACGGTTGCGCCAAGCGCTTCAAACCCTTTGATATGTTGATCAATTGGACGAGGCTCGAAATTACAGCCCCCTGGTAAACCTATGGTCGCTTCTTTGAAACGCCCTAGCAATGCACCCATCATATAATACGAAGCGCGAAGCTTCTTCACGGGACCATTCGGCATAGGAATGGATTTGATGTCAGAAGGATCAATCTTCATCTGACTGCCTTCCCAAGTTACATGTGCTCCGAGTTCCTCCAAAATTTCTGCATAAACCGCAACGTCACTCAAAAGCGGCAGGTTGTCCAACACGACTTCTGACTCGGCAAGCAATGCTGCAGGAATAAGCGCAATGGCGCTGTTCTTGGCGCCGCTTATAGTTACAGTTCCCTGTAACGGACGTCCGCCACTAATCATCAATTTTTCCATAAAGCTTAATGTCCCCCTACGTGTTTTGCAGCCGATGAACGGCAATACGTGCTGTTGGCTTCCGATGTAGAAATAAGGTGTGAAAATGGAAAGACACCGGCTAGGCGGTGTTTTTCCATTTCACAGTATGGAACTGGTAAAGATAAATTACGCTTTGTTGTTAGAACCAAACTCGCGGATTTTACCTTTAACGGTTTCTTTAATTGCTTCACGGCCTGGTACGATGAATGTACGTGGATCGTAAGCGTCTGGTTTAGCTGCAAGCACTTCACGAACCACTCTTGCAAAAGCAATTTGGTTCTCTGTGTTTACATTGATTTTGGACGTACCCAGGGAAATGGCTTTGTCGATGTCGTGTTTAGGAATACCTGTACCACCGTGCAATACGAGTGGGACTTGTACCGCGTCACGAACTTCTTCCATTTCTTTGAAGCCCAGGTTAGGCTCGCCATGGTAAGGACCGTGTACGGAACCAAGAGCTGGTGCCAATGTATCGATACCTGTTTCTTTAACGATACGGATACACTCGTTCAGGTCAGCGTACATGATACCGCCGATAACGTCGTCTTCTTGTCCGCCTACAGTACCTACTTCAGCTTCTACAGAAACGCCTTTAGCGTGTGCATATTCAACAACTTTTTTAGTCATTTCGATGTTCTCATCGATAGAGTGGTGGGAACCGTCGATCATTACGGATGTGAATCCAGCGTCGATCGCTTCTTTACACTTGTCGAAGCTTGAACCGTGGTCCAGGTGAATTGCAACTGGAACAGTGATTTTCATGTCGTGAATGAGTCCTTCTACCATTTTAACTACAGTGTAGAAGCCACCAATGTGACGTGCTGCGCCTTCGGATACACCCAGGATTACCGGGGATTTCTCTTCTTCAGCAGCACCAAGAATCGCTTGAGTCCACTCAAGGTTATTGATGTTGTATTGACCAACTGCATATTTTCCTTCAAGTGCTTTGTTCAACATGTCTGTCATAGATACTAATGGCATGGTTTCAATCCTCCTAGGGGTTTGGGTTGTGTCTATGGTTTTTAGCCGAAATCACATACGGGCTTATTATACCACATCCCATGTCAAATACTAAACAAGCATTTGCAAAAATGCTGTGCTTTGCAGCACAGTTTTCATAGACACCGCTTTATAACTTCCCCATTTCCAATATTCCCCGGATGAAGGAGTGAAATACCTCATTTTCCCACCAAGTACCTTCTATGTTCTCCACACGCAAAAAAATCCTGTATCAACAGGATTCAGCTGCATTTATTGGCAGTACCATTGCGAAGTTGCATATTCACAGCCACTCGCATCTCGTCGATATCAAATGGTTTTGTAAAGTGCATGAGCGCTCCGAGATCCGTGGCTTCCTTAATCATGTCCAGTTCACCATAGGCGGTCATCATGATCACCTTGATATCTGGATCAATTTCTTTAATATGCTTCAGGATTTCCAGGCCGTCCATCCCAGGAATCTTCATATCGAGTAGTACCAGATCAGGCTTGTCATTGTTCACAATTTCCAGGGCGATCTTGCCGTTGGGTGCTTGAAACGTGTTATATCCTTCACTTCCAAACACTTCCATTAACAAGATTCGAATACCATTTTGGTCATCAACAATCAAAACTTTTTTATCTTCCACTCTCTAACCTCCTAAAATTAGGAAAGCATGTGCACCTTCGAATCTGGATAACTATCCCATAGTCGTCATGATAAGTATTCTACCTCTTCCATTAAAATCCTGCTACCTTCATAAAATGACAAAACGCATTTCGAACTACTTTTACGCAAAAAAAAGGATGTTCAGGCATCCGCTATGGTTGCCAGGAACATCCCCAATATCTATTACGTTAACACTAAAACCATGTATTACTTCTGCGCATTCTCCAGAGAAGCTTTTACAAACTCACGGAACAATGGTTGCGGACGGTTCGGACGGGAAGTGAATTCCGGATGGAATTGCACCGCCAGGAACCATGGGTGTCCTGGAAGTTCTACGATCTCAACCAGACGTCCATCCGGAGATGTACCTGAGATAACCAGTCCTGCTTTTTCGATCGCTTCACGGTATTCATTGTTGAACTCATACCGGTGACGGTGTCTCTCATACACCAGCTCGTCATCATAACAAGCCATCGCCAAAGAACCTTCCTGAAGCTTACAAGGATACAGACCCAGACGCATCGTGCCACCCAGATTCTCGATATCTTTTTGCTCAGGCAACAGATCGATCACAGGGAATTCCGTAGCCGGATTAATCTCTGAGCTGTTCGCACCATTCAAACCAACGATGGAACGTGCATACTCAATAACGGAAACCTGCATACCCAGGCAAATACCGAAGAACGGAATTTGTTTCTCACGAGCATAACGGATTGCCGATACTTTACCTTCAATACCACGATCTCCGAATCCACCAGGAACAAGGATACCGCCAATACCATGTAACAGGTCGCCTACATTCTCATCCGTAATATCTTCAGAAGGAACCCAGCGGATTTTCACATCGGCATTGGATGCAAATCCTGCATGAGACAACGACTCAACAACACTCAGGTAAGCATCATGCAACGCTACATATTTACCAACAATAGCGATCTCAACCGTATGCTTCAACTTGTTGATCCGGTCAACCAGCCCTTCCCACTCGCTCATATCCGGTGCAGGAGTAGTCAGTTTCAGGTGATTTACCACGATCTCATCCAAGCCTTCTTCACGCAGGTTCAGAGGTACTTGATACAAGGTGTCTGCATCACGACATTCAACCACGGCATTCTCATCAATGTCGCAGAAGAGAGCGATCTTGGCCTTCATGTCTTTAGACAATTCATACTCCGTACGGCATACAATCACATTCGGTTGAATACCGATGCTGCGTAATTCCTTAACACTATGTTGCGTTGGTTTTGTTTTCACTTCACCAGCTGCTTTGATATAAGGAATAAGTGTTACGTGGATGTACATCACATTGTCGCGACCTACATCACTCTTGATTTGACGGATAGCTTCCAGGAAAGGCAAACTCTCAATGTCGCCCACCGTTCCGCCAATTTCCGTAATAACCACATCCGAACCCGCTTCACGTCCAGCGCGGAATACACGCTCTTTGATCTCGTTCGTAATGTGTGGAATAACTTGTACCGTTCCGCCCAGATATTCCCCGCGCCGCTCTTTGCTGATGACGGAAGAGTATACTTTACCAGTCGTGACGTTGCTGTTTTTGGAGAGATTGATATCAATAAAACGTTCATAGTGGCCAAGGTCCAGATCCGTTTCCGCGCCATCATCCGTTACAAAAACCTCGCCGTGTTGATAAGGACTCATTGTTCCCGGGTCGATGTTAATATATGGATCAAATTTCTGGATCGTTACCTTAAGCCCTCTGTTTTTCAGCAATCTGCCCAGAGAAGCAGCCGTAATCCCTTTGCCCAGGGAGGACACAACTCCGCCCGTCACGAAAATATACTTTGTCACTGTTATTTACCCTCCTAATATAAGTACAGAAATTCAGGCGATATATGGTGTTATCGTAACCTGTTTCCCAGGTAATCATCGTTAAAAAGAGCAATGGCAGAAATTCCCTGCATCTGCGAACTGCTCTTTCTGCGAAGACGGTTTAAATACACGTTGTTCTAAAGCAAAAAATGGTGCGAATATTCCGGTAGCCTTCATTCCATTTCGTGTTTTTGATATACAAAAACGGGCCACGAAACGTTGGCCGGGAGCATACGGAAAAGAAATCGTTTTGCAAAATTATGCCTCTAAAAATACAAAAAAAAGTACTCCCGCAGGACGGGGCACCTTCTATAAAAAACATAAATATATTGTCGCTCATTCATAAGCCCATGCAATAGTTTACCCGTTACCCCGTCTGCTGTCAAGGCTGACTATTCCGGGGAAACGAGTAAATTATAGACGTCAAAAATGACTACCGATTATCAGAATCGTCGTCAAATTCATCCTCGTTTTCGGACTCTTCTTCGTCTTCTTCGAGGTCTTCATCTTCCAGATCGTCATCTTCAACCAGCACTTCTTCTTCACTGTCTTCTTCGTCAAAGATGTCGTCTTCGTCTTCATCTTCTTCGTCTTCTTCTTCGTCTTTATCCGTGCTGTCGAAGTCTTCATCGCTGTTATAGCTGTCTTCTTCACCGAAGTCTTCATCTTCCAGATCATCGTCTTCATCGTTGATGATACGCGGACGCTTCGCACCCGTCATGGAATCTTCTGTTCCAGCTACCGGATACCAGCGCTTCAAGCCCCACAGACTTGTACCGACGCAAGCAAAACGGCCATCGATATTAATCTCGGTATATAGCTGGGCGATAAACTCGTTGATTTCTTCATCAGTCATTCCGCGCTGCTTCGCTACCTCATTCATCAAGTCACGATAGTAATACGGCGTATTAGCCGCTTTCAGCACCATAAAGGCAAGGTCCACCAAAGGGATCTCTTTTACCTTTTCTTTATCAATTTTTAAATTGAGCGAGGTACTCACTGCAGACACTTCCTCTCACACAAAATTCACTTTTTAACCCCTACGAACTGGACTGTTACGTATAACATATCCATTAACAAACCTAAGTAAAACCTATTTAGCGTTAAAAAGCAAGTTTTTATGTACGGATGTGACGCAAATGCGGAGAGCAGCAACAATATGTCCATATATTCAACGTGAAGTGACATCGAACCCACAGGAATATCCTCTTTGTCAAAGAGACAACTCCATAATAAAAAAGACGGAGTCCCCTCCGCCTTCTGACTGTATACCCTTGGAGGATTACTCCTCACCAGGTTCCCCGCAAGAGCCCTCTAGCTCTCCATCCATCATATGTCCCTGCGCCCGTTTTGACACGAAGAGAATGTGTTTTTGTAAAAAAAGGGCAAGTTCCCCATGCGGCGGGATGAGCGCATTCATAGAATACCTCAGCATGTTCATCCCGAAGGGGGCTGCCCATTATGGACTATACTGGTTTATTGCATCAATTGATTGACGGAATGCGACGCCCTGAACCAGCACAGGGAGGGCGATATTTGATCCGATTTGCCAAACCGCAGCAGTACGAGGCTTGTCTCGTAGAATTGTCCCGAATGCGGAATGAATTCACCGACCTTGGGGCTGTCCGTTCCTCGCGACTGGCTCGTTCCATTATCGCTCCAGTCCAACACCCGGAGGACCTATATCGCTATGGGGATGAAATTACGATTGAAGCAGACATACCTATCTCCCTTCATGCCACCGCACTCCACAGCAAACCGAGCAATGCTCAAGGCATACCCTGGGGAGTGAAGCAGATTCGGGCGCCCAAAGTATGGTCTGTGTCTACCGGACATCGGATTAAAATCGGTGTGATTGATACAGGTGCTGATTATCACCATCCTGATCTTCGTTATTCCCTGGCACGCGGAATCAATCTGTTAAACCGCAGCCTGCTTCCTCATGATGATAACGGACACGGTACCCACATTGCAGGGACCATCGCCGCAGCAAACAGCACCGCAGGCATGATTGGTGTAGCTCCACGCTCCCTGATCTATCCGGTGAAAGCATTTGACCACAACGGATCGGCTTATGTATCCGACATTGTACTTGGCATAGACTGGTGTGTACGCAACAAGGTCGACATCATCAATATGAGCTTTGGCATGAAAACACGCAGCAAGGCGCTTCTTGACGTTGTCAATCGTGCATACCATGCTGGAATCGTTATCGTTGCTTCGTCAGGAAATGACGGCAAACGCCGTAGTATTGATTACCCTGCACGGTATCCCCAGACCATATCTGTTGGAGCGACCGACAAAAACAGACGCATTGCGTCCTTCAGCAATCGTGGCGCATATGTGGATGTCTATGCCCCCGGTGATAAGATCGTCTCCTCCTGGGTACAAGGCAAGCATCACGAGATGAGTGGCACCTCCATGGCGACGTCCCAT
Organism: Paenibacillus polymyxa; assembly: GCF_018614975.1. GTDB lineage: Bacteria > Bacillota > Bacilli > Paenibacillales > Paenibacillaceae > Paenibacillus > Paenibacillus polymyxa_E. Next base: position 15,380 of record NZ_JAGGNR010000042.1, read on the forward strand.
GTGAGTGGCGCTATCGCCTTACTGCTTTCAAAACATCCGGGGTTATCCCCCAGCGAAATCAAGACACTCGTCAAACGTGCTACGATCCCGCTGCGCGCCCGCAAGACCACCACCGCAAAAAGTAAGGTGCGCGGTGGTGAGATTGATGCCCTGAAGCTAATGCAGGAGGGCGGGGAGTGAGCCAGCTCTGCCAGCCGTCAGCAGAACTTGATTGAGGCTCGTGGCGAAACGCAATAGCCCGGCCCAGGCAGTACGCACGAGGGAGTATTACGTAGCGGCTGAGACTCTAGGTTACGCCCTCTGTGATGTCAGAGCAGGCTAGTGTACCTTGGACCAGGCATTCGTTTTCTTCAGCTCCCGGTACACAACAAAAAAAGTCTCCATGTACCACGTTGAAGACACTCAACGTGGACATGGAGACTTTTTGCCTTTAGGCAGAGCGGCGGCAGGCCGCGAGCCTGGAATTTACATTTTGTCAGGAGCGGTTACGCCTACCAGACGAAGCGCTGTTGCGATAACGGTACGCACAGCACCGATCAGTGCCAGACGTGCTTGAGTTTGCTGCGCGTCTTCCGTAATGACACGTTCTGCACGGTAGTAGCTGTGGAATAGGGATGCCAGCTCGTATACATAACGGATGATACGATGAGGCGCATATCCTGTTGCTGCTGCCGAGATTTCCTCAGGCAGCTCTCCCATTTTGCGGAGAAGGTCATACTCGTGCTCTGTTGTCAGCTTGGACAGGTCAATCTGTGCCAGTGGCAGCAGTTCAATACCTTGTTCTTCAGCCTGACGATATACGCTGCATACACGTGCATGCGCGTATTGTACGTAGAATACCGGATTCTCATTGGATGTCGAAATGGCAAGGTCCATGTCAAAGTCCAGGTGGGAGTCCATGCTGCGCATTGTGAAGAAGTAACGGATGGCATCAATGCCGACTTCATCCATCAGATCTTCCATCGTTACAGCTTTACCTGTACGCTTGGACATCTTCACTTTTTCACCGTTCTGGAACAAGCTCACCATCTGTGCAATCAAGACCACCAGTTTCTCAGGGTCATTACCCAGTGCTTGCATCGCCGCTTTCATCCGTGGAATATATCCATGGTGATCGGCACCCCAGATGTTGATCATCGTGTCGTATCCACGAGCATATTTGTCGCGGTGATAAGCAATATCTGGCGTAAGGTAAGTATACGTGCCATCGTTCTTGATCAATACACGTTCTTTGTCGTCACCATACTGCATCGTTTTCAACCAAGTTGCTCCATCTTGCTCATAGATCTCATTGCGGTCACGTAATTCATCAAGCACTCGCAGAACTTCTCCGTTGTCGTACAGGGAAGTTTCGCTGAACCAGATGTCAAAGTTAACACGGAAGCGATTCAAGTCACGTTTGATCTTGTCCAGTTCCTTCTCCAGACCAAAGTCACGGAAATAAGCCGCGCGGTCACCCGGATGCATGGACAGCAATTCGTCACCCTTTTCAGCAACAAGCTGCTTGGCAAATCCTTTAATATCTTCACCGTGATAACCGTCTTCCGGCATCTCAGCCTCCTGACCCAGCTCTTGCAGATAACGAGCTTCAATGGAACGAGCCAGATTAAACACCTGATTACCTGCATCATTAATGTAGTATTCACGGGTAACATCATATCCTGCGTAGTCAAGGATGTTACATAGTGCATCACCTACAGCCGCTCCACGGGCATGGCCCAGATGCAAACTGCCTGTCGGGTTGGCGCTGACAAACTCCATCTCGACTTTGCGCCCTTCTCCGATGTTAATTCTTCCGTAATCTTCACCCTGCTCCTGCACAAGCGCAAGTACTGGGTAAAGGTAACTCTTGTCCAATTTGAAGTTAATGAATCCTGGACCCGCAATCTCAGCCTTCTCGATTCCGGCTTCAGCCAGATTCAGATTGGCAATGATCTCTTCAGCAATCTGACGCGGATTGCGCTTGGCAATCTTGGTCAGCTGCATGGCAGCATTGGTCGCCAAGTCTCCGTGTGTCTTCTCACGCGGCACTTCCAATGTGATGGCTGGCAATTCGTCCTGCGTAACAATTCCGGCCGCCACAATGGCGTTGCCGATGGCCGTACTTACCCGTTCGTTAATCGTATCTAGTGGATTACGTGTCATGAAATTGGTTCCTCCTGTATATGCAAACTAATCGCGAAATGTCCGGATTCTTCATCAAAGCGGTAAAAGTCGTAGCTCCACGCTGCGCGTGCGCTCAATCCCTGAATAGAAAGTTCCAGCTTTTGTGTATGCGTGGACAGGGCAAACGACATGTATGGTGATCGATAGAAACCAGGAAGCTTCCGATTCAATTCAAAAGTCTGCTCCGATTCCACCTCACCATGACGCATAATCTTGATGGATTGTCCGCCCAGCTTCAATGTTGTACGGGTTGTACCCCCCTCAGGTCCAACCTGCGGTTCTTCATAACGAACATAAAGAACGGACCCTTTTAACACCGCTTCACCCTGCATTTCCTGCAGCACATCTTCACCTTCATAACGGCTGTGCAGCCGGATGTGTACCGGTCGCATGTTCGACATGAATGTTAACCTCCATTATATTCGAGGCGACGCAAAATCAGGCACGGCTGGTGAGAACAGCCCTTCCCGTATTGTTGTGTCGCTATACGCGCTCATATTCCCGGATAGCTCGCTATCCTACACTCTACTGTATAACTATATCCAGTTCCCTCGCTCAATTCAAATCCAAATTCAGAGTTTTTTCCTCATCAAGCAAAAAAAGAAGAGCCGCACCTGTAAAGTGCAACTCCCTTTTGCTTCATTAATAATAAGATTCGTTCATCGGATCAGGTCCATTGCGATTCATAAGGAAAAGGACATGTCGACTCCCTTAGCTTCGCCCGCACCTGTACGAGACAACCACAATGCCGACAAGTTGTGCCATATTGCAATCCAGGACAAGCAGAGCAGATGGATAGTCGACGCTCATATTCCTCATCCTGCACCGTAGGACGCGATCGCGAGGCAATCTCCACAAGTCTGGCCATTTTGGCATCGCTAATCTTCACATCGTACTGATCATTACATCCCTTGCAAGGTTCCTGCCTTTTCATGCATTAACCCTCTACAGCGAGCACCCCAACCGATGCTGGTGGAAGGACAAAACGCAGTGTGTTATCCTCCAGTGTGAGTCCTTCCCATCTCACAGGCTTAACACAATTCGGCTGTTCAAAGGTATTGAATGCACCAAAATCAGTATGGTGCAGAATCTGCCCGGTTACTTTAGCGGCTTGAGCTGCGTCCAGCTGACACACAACTTCCAACTCATCGGTATGACTCAGATTACAAGCTGTCACATGAATGACCCCATCCTTGTTGCGGGAGGCTGACAAGCTGAGCTGAGGAATGGTTTCTTCTCCGAAGGTATACCCAGGGCTTTCATAATTCAAATCCAATCGCTGCGCATCCATATGAACCTGATACATATCAAATACATGATACGTAGGGGTCAGGAGCATTTTATCCCCTTCCGTGAGCACAAGCGATTGAAGCACGTTGACGATCTGCGCAAGATTTGCCATGTGTACCCGTTTATTATGTTGGTTGAAAATATTCAGGTTAACACCTGCAAGCACAGCGTCCCGCATCGTGTTCTGTTGATATAGGAATCCTGGATTGGTTCCCGGCTCAACGTTATACCACGTGCCCCATTCGTCCACAATAATGCCGACTCTGCCCTCTGGATCATATTTGTCCATAATCTCGGAGTGCTTCACCAGTAATTCATCCATATGGAGCGTCTTTTTCAAGGTGGTGAACCATTCAGCCTCTCCAAATCCTGTAGCTGCGCCTTTATCATTCCACTCTCCTGTAGGGATGGTGTAATAATGAAGACTAATTCCGTCCATAAAACGAGCAGCCTCTCGCATCAGGACTTCCATCCACTCATAGTTGCCTTCGTTGGGTCCACAAGCGATTTTATAAATCTCGTTCCCGGAATAGTTACGTACATATGTAGCATACCGGCGATATTCATCCGCATAATATTCGGGACGCATATTTCCACCGCATCCCCAGTTCTCATTTCCCACGCCAAAATACTTCATTTTCCACGGTTCTTCCCTACCGTTACTCTTACGCCAGTTCGCCATCGGGGATTCACCGTCAAATGTGATGTACTCCACCCATTCCTGCATCTCCTGCACTGTACCGCTACCCAGGTTGCCACTGATATATGGCTCCGTGCCGAGCAACTCACATAATCTCAAGAATTCATGTGTACCAAAGTGATTGTTCTCTTCCACACCGCCCCAGTGCGTATTGATCATACGAGCACGCTCACTCTTCGGGCCCACACCATCTTTCCAGTGATATTCATCGGCAAAACAACCGCCTGGCCAGCGAAGTACTGGAATATTAAGCTTCTGTAAGGCCGTTAACACATCATTTCGAATCCCATCCGTATTCGGAATGGGTGAATCTTCTCCTACCCACAACCCCTCATAAATACAACGTCCCAAGTGTTCGGAAAAGTGACCATATATATTGCGATTTATTAATCCTTGATCAGAATCAGCCTTTAAAATAACATCAACCATGATTTCAACCTCCATAAATTATATTGTTATCGCTTACAATAACTCGTTTTGGAGTATGTTTCAACCGTTTATATTTCTACACAAACAAGCCTCTTCCTGCGTAATTGATTAGGAAGAGGCTTGTTTGTTATACAAATTCATGCAGAGACTTACTAAATTGATTTTTATTCATTTCTAATTTGGATTTGCTCCATTGTTATTTCAGAATAATAGGCTATTTAATCCTGCTCTGAAGGCAACAACATTTTTTGTGTCCAGGTCGTTCCACCATCTATAGTCTGATAGATCGCAGGAGAGTTATCACTTGTGACTGCGAGCCAACCCGTCTTGGCCGATGGGAACGAGATACGGGAACTGTATCCCGGATCTTTCAGGTCAATATTTTTCCACGTGGAACCTGTATCATAAGAACGTCCAATACCCACTTTGCCAGCTGCGGGTGAACCTGCAGACAGATAAGCCGTCTGATTACCAATCAAGGCCATGTTGCCGGGATGACCACCCGGGTTGGCTGGTCCGTTTCCTTTGCCCGTACTGTTTGTACCTGGTGCAGGACCTCCCCCTGCTGTGGATTGCGCAAATACTTGGGTCCAGTTCCTGCCTTGATTACCGCTCGCATAGAGGGAGTAGGATTGTTGGGACATGCCTGCATCACCATACAGAAGGGCCCATACTTGCTGGCCATGTGCATACAGATCCGCTCCGTTCCATGTGTCTGAGACAACTCGAAGAGAGGTTATCCAGTTCTTGCCGCCATCACTCGTTTGCTTCAGATGATATCCCGATCCAGGTACAACCACGACGGCATACCCTTGTTTCTCTGTTGCAAAGGCAGCTGCACGCGTGTTGGCAGGTGTATTCATTTTACTCCAGGTCATCCCGCCATCCTTCGTCTGATATGCACCATTATAGGTGTAACCAAAACCTACATTTTTATTACGAAAATCGATTCGCTTGAATTGAATGCCCGGCGTATCGAGCCGCGTCCAGTGCGATCCCCCGTCATTGGTACGGAGCAGATAGGTTGCGGGTGAATCCTTCACTCTCGCCAGCGCATATCCGTTCATATTATTCGGAAAATCAAGCTGTGTGAATTGCCATTGCCCGGTATATATGGACTGCCACGCACATCCTGCATTCGAGGTGCCGATCAGGAAGCCCTCACCCCCAGCTCGTCCAGTCGTATCATTAAGAAAATCGATATCTGTAAAGCGCAGGTGTTGATCCTCCACACCACTGCCCTTTCTCAATGTAGCAGATAGTCCATGATCTCCCTTTCCACATACCTGTGAGGATGCGGCGTTTGCACCTGACAGCGTATGTACCGGTCCCATTCCCCAAGCCAGTGTTAACGATAAAGCGAGTGCACCCATCCGTTTCCATGTCATTGTACTCTTGGTCGTCATCGTAACACCTCCTGTTATGGTTTTACCCAAATATGGCGGTTTTAACGTAACAATTTACTTGACACCGATGACAATTTCGCAAGAAAAAAACCACCTTTACCCATGATTGGATCATGTAGGCAAGTGTGGTTCATCACCAAACATTGTTTGCTCTAAGTTAAAAGGGATACGTCACCATAGCAAGGATAACAAAACTGATACTTAATAAAAGGCATAAACTAAAATATATTTTGTTGTATTTATATTCACGAATACTATATGCAGCAAAAAGCATGGCCAGATCAGCCACCATCAACGTGAAGTTGAGAAATATCGTCACTGCTAATACAAAATTGATGACAAACACTATAAAAACTGCAGTTAGCCACCTGGGATACATACTCAATTGAGCCCGAATCACACGCATTCACATTCACCTTCCTCTACTTCCATATTATACACAAATATCAAGATAGAGGCACCCTAAAGCATGGTCATTCACATGACAATGCCGGTACTAACACATGCAATAAATGGTAGAGACACAGGAACATACGTGCTATAATTAATTTTATGGACTTTTGAATAACGGTGGATGTTTTTCAGACCACGGCGCAGCTTCCCGAGAGGGGGTGACGTCGATGGTCAATCTTGTGGCGTTGCTTGATGTGATCCGATGGATTGCTGCGATCCTCAGTATTGTACTGAGTGGGCGAAAGCTTTACCGTTGGTTACGCAAAAAGTTTCGTAGCAAGCGAAAACCCACCTCATAAGGTCGGAAGCCTGACGGTGGGTTTCGCTTGAATAGCATTATTTAGTTCATGCGCGCCGTGGCAATCCACAGCCTTTCTGGTCCTAAGAGTCTTTACCGTTGGCGCGGTAAAGGCTCTTTTTAGTATATGACCGAACCCGATCACCATATACTTCACGAATGTAATATATCAATTAATATACTACTGAATACTTATGTAGTCAGTATAGCACAGCTCTGGACAAAAGTTAACAATACAAAACGCCCTCCCCTGCGCAAATTTGAAACCGCGCAGACAGAGAGCGTTATACTTATCGATTATTCTGTGATTATTTCACGAATCCAAGCAACATTTCACGGATCAGCTTCGCAGCTACAATCTGTGTCTGTTGCGTTGGATCATAGATTGGTGCAACTTCAACCAAGTCACAACCAACGACATTTACATCAGATCCTGCGATCATATGAATGGCTTCCAGCAGCTCCTTGGACGTAATGCCGCCCGCTTCTGCTGTACCTGTTCCTGGTGCTGCTGACGGATCAAGTACATCGATGTCGATGGTTACGTATACCGGACGATTGCCCATCTTCGGAAGAGCTTCCTTCATCGGAGCTGCCACTTCAAATGGATAGAAGTTGATGTTCTCGCGACCATACTGGAACTCCTCACGGGAGCCAGAACGGATACCGAACTGATAGATGTTTTGGCCACCCATCAACTCAGCTGCTTTACGTACTGGCGTGGAGTGGGACAATGGCTCGCCTTCATAGTTTTCACGAAGGTCTGCATGTGCATCAATATGGATCAGGATAAGGTCCGGGTATTTCTTGTACATCTGTTGGATGACTGGCCAAGTAACCAGATGCTCGCCACCGAGACCAACTGGGAATTTGTCGTCAGCGAGCAGACTGCCGATGTATTCATGAATCACTTCCAGGCTGCGTCCCGCGTTACCGAAAGGCAGTAGCAGATCTCCAGCGTCAAAGTATGTCATGTCTACAATGCTTTTGTCGAGATAGGGGCTGTACTCTTCAAGTCCAACCGATGCTTGACGGATATGAGATGGGCCGAAACGGGACCCCGGACGGAAGCTGACGGTGTAATCCATCGGCATGCCATAGATAACCGCTTTGGAGTTCTCATAATCCTCAGAGCTGCAAATAAATACGTTTCCTGAATAAGCTTGATCCAGTTTCATTAATGATTTCCCCTTTTATTTCGTTAAATCTTCCACGAATTTAGGAAGTACAAATGCTGCTTTGTGCAGACGCGGAGAGTAATACTTGGTATCCATCTCCGGGATTTGAGTCTCATCCACCTCAAGCGGGTCATGTTTCTTGCTACCCATCGTGAATGTCCACAAACCACTTGGATAGGTTGGAATATTACAGCCGTACACATGTACGATCGGGAAGATTTCTTTAACGTCTTTGTTCACCTTCTGGATCAGATCCGCCTTGAACCAAGGGTTGTCCGTTTGGGCAACGAAGATTCCGTCTTCTTTCAATGCTTCGTAGATGCCTTGGTAGAACCCACGCTCAAACAATGGAGCAGCCGGGCCTACAGGCTCCGTAGAATCTACGATGATCACATCGTATTCATTTTTATGTTCAATAATATGCATGTAGCCGTCGTTTACGAGCACTTCAACATTAGGCTCGTCCAACTTGCCGGCGATTTCAGGCAAATATTTTTTGGAGTATTCAATGACTTTACCGTCGATCTCGACGAGAACTGCTTTTTCTACAGCAGCATGTTTAATGACTTCACGAATGACTCCGCCATCGCCGCCACCGACAACCAGAACTTTTTTCGGATTCGGGTGAGTGTTCAGCGCAGGGTGTGCCGCCATTTCGTGATATACGAATTCGTCTTTTACAGTCGTCATCACCATGCCATCAAGAAGCAACATGTTACCGAATTCTTCGGTCTCTACCATGGCCAAATCTTGAAAATCCGTTTTCTCTGTAACATAGGTCTGCTTAATCTTCGCGGTGATCCCGAATACCGGGGTCTGTTTCTCCGTAAACCACAATTCCATAATCTCTACCTTCTCTCCGTAAAGTTAATGATCAGCCATACCCGACCAAGCGCTATGCACTATAATCGGTTCGCCCAAGCACGTCCAGCGTTCGGCGCCATATCGCGTTATCATTGCTGGCCTGCGGGAAAGGTCCGCGGTTCACTTCATTATATAGATAGTATATCTTGTACCGAATCTTACCTTTTCATTACCCTTTTGCATTATACGCGATTGACGTTTATACTGCAAAACGGTTTTTAAGGCGAAAATGCTACATTTTGTTTGCTTATGCACCCGATTGAATATCCCTGCCAATCAAGTCCCATACTGGAAGAAAAGAGAGGAGCCCGTTCCATGACCAAGCCAAATCAAAAGACCCGCAAACGCGGGTTCCGTGTACGTAAATTGTTTAAAAACCTGTCTCTGCTCGCCGTGCTCGCCATGCTTGCTACCGCTGCAGGATTGGTCTATCTATACGCAACCAGCCTGCCCCTAGCAGACTCTGATCGGAATTCCAGATTACTGGACAGTCAGGGTGAAGTCATCGCTACCTTTTCCGCAGGTGGCAAAGACTCTGTACCCGTTCAACTGGAGGATATCGCTCCAGATCTGGTCAATGCCACTCTGGCTGTAGAGGACCGCAAATTCTATAATCACTACGGGTTCGACGTGCAAGGGATGGGACGGGCTGTGCTCGTTAACCTCGAACATATGCAGATGTCACAAGGTGCGAGTACATTGACTCAACAGCTGGCGCGTAACCTATATCTATCTCATGAGAAAACATGGACTCGCAAAGCCAAGGAAGCCATGTACACGGCGCAATTGGAGATGAAATACAGCAAGGATGAAATTTTGCAGATGTATCTGAACGAAATCTATTATGGGCATGGTGCGTACGGAATCGAAGCGGCTTCACGAATGTATTTTGGCAAATCAGCCAAACAGCTGGATCTTGCAGAGAGTGCCATGCTGGCAGGAATCCCGAAAGGACCTACCTACTATTCACCCTATAACCATATGAAGAATGCCAAAGACCGACAGAAGATTGTGCTGAATGCCATGGCTGATATCGGCAAGATCACCCAGGCCGAAGCGAATAAGGCCTATGAGAAAATGCTTTCGTTCAAACCGGAAAGTGAACGTAAAACGGTGGAAAGTGCCCCGTATTTCCGTGACTATATCCGGAATCTTGCCATCAAAGAGCTTGGTATCAGTGAAGCGATGCTGGATCATGGGGGATTGAATATCTACACCACCCTGGATCTGCGTGTACAAAAAGCAGCTGAAGACGCTATAGCGAAGGGTATGGATGCCAAAAGCGAGCTGGAGACGGCCCTCGTGTCCATCGACCCTCGTACAGGCTACATCAAAGCCATGGTAGGCGGCAAGAATTACCGTACCAATCAGATTAACCATGTTCTGGCGACATCGCGCCAGCCAGGTTCGGCGTTTAAACCGATTATGTATCTGGCAGCCCTGGAATCCAAGCAGCTCACCAGTGCATCCATATTTAACAGTGAACCTACCCTGTTTCACTATGACAATGACCGCAAAACCTATAAACCCGGCAACTTTGGAGACAAGTATCTGGGAGAGATTGATCTAAGACAAGCGATCGCCGCTTCAGACAATATCTATGCGGTGAACACCATTATGCAGATCGGTCCTGAGCAGGTTGTGAGTATGGCAAAAAACCTTGGCATTACAAGCAACCTGAGCGCCGTACCTTCTCTTGCACTAGGAACGTCACCTGTCAGCCCGCTGGAGATGGCGTCGGCCTTTTCCGTCATTGCTGCTGGTGGACAACGGACGCCACCTGTCGCCATTCTGCAAGTAACAGATGCCGCAGGACGTGTACTCTATGAATCGCCTCAAACCAAGGCTGAGACCGTCGTGGAACCTGCAGCAGCTTATGTCCTAACTCGTTTAATGGAAAGTGTCTTCGAAAATGGAGGAACGGGCAACCGCGTGTCTAAGGCGATCAAACGTCCGGTAGCGGGAAAAACGGGAACAACCAACACGGATGCCTGGTTGGTTGGGTTCACACCGGAGCTCTCTACCGCCGTATGGGTTGGGTACGACCAAGGCAAAGCCATCTCGACTTCGGATGGCCGCCGGGCGGCGCCGATCTTTGCCCAGTTCACAGAGCAGGCACTTGCGAGTGTACCACCCAAAATTTTCACCGTGCCTGATCATGTCGTAAGTGTCTATATTGACCCGCAATCCGGCAAGCTGGCAGGCAACGGTTGTGAAGAGAAACGGCTGGAAGTTTTTATTGATGGTACTGAACCGACAGAGGTATGTCACGGTACGACGGATGATTCAGATTCTGGAGAAGATGAGAAGACACGTCAGGTACAGAATCAACAAGGCATACAGGAAGAGAAACATTCTTGGTGGGGAGATTTCAAACGTTGGTGGGTAGAATGACGTAAATGGGCGATGACTTAGTTGCGTCACCTATAATTCCTGGTTATATTGAACAATTGGAAATTCACTTCGAATGAAAACTCATAATTATTCAGATCAATGAGTACGATTAATGCACAAGCAAAAGACCCCCAGCCGAACTTTCCGGTCAAGGGGCCTTTTGCTTCTTTTTGCTTTTATACTTTGTTGAATGATCTGCCTTAGGCGAGTGCTTCCTTCAATACATCTGGAGAAGCATTCCACCAGTCTTCGTTGTGTGAGATCAGCAGTGTCTTAAGTGCGGCTCGAGCTTCAGGTCCAAGCTCATCCAGCATGAAGCGACGCTTCAAGGCATAATCCATGCGATTCACATGTTCCGCCAGCAGTTTCCATCCACGTCTTGCTTCCGTATCAATCCACATCTCACATGCCGTTGCTCCACCATACAGTTGGCCTTCCTCCGTGCGATCGACAGCTACCCACACCAGCCATACCTGGCGTCCGTTGGGCACATCTTCACGATTGGTAGAGAACTTGATATTGCGTTCCACTTTGCTCTTCGCATGCATCGCACCGATATCGATTTTGGCTTCGCCATTATCAATAATGACCGGGGAAAGGTTATTCAGATCAATGGAGCCTGCACCGAAGCCTTTATGCTTGCTTTTTGCACTAACGATATTCAAGGCAATCTGTTTTTTGCCGTTTTGCTCGTTTTGGTCCATGTTTATAGCCTCCAAGGGTTGATACAAATATTTTAACTAATAATTGTCCCATTGCAAACATATACATGCTGTAGATGCTTGTCAACGGGAGGTATTTAACGATGATTCCACGACGCGCCAAGAGCTGGCTCACTGCATCCCTGGCCCTGTGTGTACTTGCCGGAGGGATATGGATCACTCTGGGTTATAATCGCTCAACTCATTCCGAATTGCCAGTACTCGCCCCAGAATCGGGCAAGCCCAAGGCAATAGCTCCAACCCCAGCACCTCCAGAAAGTGTACAGACCCCTACAGCCGAAGTGTACAGCAACCGTGTTGTGGAATATCACATGGATGTGAAGCTGGTCGAAGGAAACGTATTGGAAGGGACTCAGACGATTACCTGGACACATCCAGGCAAAAAAACCGTCAACGAGCTTTACTTTCATATGTATCCCAACGCCTTCTCTTCTGCTGACACCACCTTTATGAAGGAATCCGGCGGAAAACTTCGGGGTGATGTCATGCCAACTAATGGTTATGGCTCCATGAACATTACCGAAATGAAGACGGAGGACGGGCTCTCTCTCCTGCACCGGATGCAGTATGTGCAACCAGATGACGGAAATATCAAGGACACCACCCTCATTAAAGTACGCCTGCCCAAACCCGTTAAAGGCGGGGAAAGCATCACACTCCACACCCGATTCGAAGTGAATCTGCCAAAGATTTTTGCCCGGATGGGAACTGCTGATCATTTTGTCATGGCAGGTCAATGGTTTCCCAAATTAAGTGCCTATGAACCTGTAGGCAGGCGTGGACGAACAACGGAAGGCTGGAATCTGCACCAATACCATGGCAATTCAGAGTTTTACGCCGACTTCGGTATATATAGTGTGCGTATTCGGGTGCCTGAAACATACAAAGTGGCTGCTACCGGATTTCCAACGCAGCAAGCCGTGGTGAAGAACGGAGAAAAGGTCTATCAATTCTATGCCGATGATGTCCATGACTTCGCCTGGGCAGCTTCACCGGATTTTGTCTACGCCGAGGAGCCATTCTCCGCACCCAATGTGCCTGGTGTACGAATCAAGTTATATCTGGACCCAGCTCATCAGGATCTGAAAGAACGTTATTTCCATGCTGCGAAGGCGGCTCTAGCCAATTATAGCAAATGGTTTGGCCCATATCCTTACGCTACCTTATCCATCGTAGTTCCACCCAAAGCGGGGAACGGTGCTGGAGGTATGGAATACCCTACGCTAGTTACGGCCTTTGGAGCCGATGACACTACGCCAGGTTATGACCTGGAACGTACCGTAATCCACGAGATCGGACACCAGTACTTCTACGGCATGGTTGCCAGCAACGAATTCGAGGAAGCCTGGCTGGATGAGGGGTTCACCTCCTATGCAGAAGACAAACTGATGGAGCAGGAATATGGATTGATTCCGAATCTGCCGGTACAATCGGGACTGATTACGTCTCCTTCATCCTTAACACAAGAATCCTGGAAGTTCGATTCACAGAATGAGTATGCAGCCAATGTCTATACTCGTGGCAAACTTGTATTACTTGGTATCGAACATCAAGTCGGCACAAAAAAGATGGAACGCATTCTCTCTACCTATGTGAAGAAGTACCGTTTCAAACATCCCACTTCGGCTGATTTTCAGAAAATTGTGGAACAAGTGACCCGCACTTCCTGGTCTGATTATTTTGATCAATACGTCTATGGTAACGGGATGGCTGACTTTGCTGTAGAGAAGATTCGTGTTACGTCCGTACAGAAAGACGGTCAAACATTGTACGAGTCATCCGTGACGATCGCAAAAAAAGGGAGTGATTACAACGCCGTTCCTGTTCGCATTGCTTTTGAAGACGGGCATATCCTCACCAAACAATGGAATGGCAAAGAAGATCGCATAACCTATAAATTAACTCACACATCCCCCGTATCCTGGGCCATGACCGATCCCCTGTACACGATCGTGCTGGAGAACCGCCATATGAACAATTTCCTGAAATCCGGACTGGATGAGCGGGCGAAATCCCGCTGGAGCATGAGTGTAACCAAACTAATAGAAGCCATATTCGGAGGTCTGTCATGGTGAGGTGGAAACGGTGAAAGCGAAAATACGTGAAGGCTGGTTTCTCGTCCGTCAGCATATGTTCATTACCGCACTCTTATTTCTTTATCAACTCATTTGGGGATATTTCTTCTATCGAATGGTACAATCGGCGGTCATCCCACTGCTCCTGCGCTATCCAGATGCTGATGCCGGGGAGCTGAGTACACTTTTGTTCAAAATGGAAAGTCAACTTAACTTGTCTACCCATCCGGAGGTTCATCGTTATCTATGGATTCTAGGGGGCATGCTGCTGGTTCGCATGTTGATCAGCCCCCTCATTCAGGCAGGACTGCTCTACTCACTTCAGCACTTTAATTCTACAGAAGAGCGCATCCCCTTCCTCCGCGGAATCAAAAATCTGTGGAAACCGATGCTGCTGCTCCACACCATACGTACATTATTGATACTTCTGCCCGCCTACTGGCTCTTACCAAAGCTTTACTCGATTCTCATGGACGGATTTCATTCCCTTCAATTACTTTTGCCTGGTATACCTTATGTTGCTGCCTGGATTGTATATGGTTGGATCATCCACCATGCCATACTCTACATGCAGTTCGGTGTTTCGGCACCAGAAGGAGAAGGCGGGGCTCACGGCACCCTCAAAGCCCTCTGGATTGCACTGCGTCATCTCATCGCCGTAATCGGCATTGCACTCCTGCTGGGCGGAGTACAGCTGCTCGTCTTTGGGGCATTCACTACAGCCTCATGGTTATTAACGGGACTTACCGGACTTATACTACAACAGACGTATCCACTTGCCAGATGTCTATTGAGTCTGTGGAAAATATGCAGCCATTTCCGATTATGGCAGTCCAAAATATCCAAAGGTGAGAGCAGATAGTTTAAAAATTGTTACCATCACATGTTAAACTCATGGCCTAATATGTACTTATAAATAGGCAAACCTCAACCTTTCTCCGTCAAAGGTCGAGGTTTTTTTTGCTAAATTTGTTGCTAAACGTTGCCAAAGCCGTACTCCTCTGTTACAATAATCGCAGTGAGTTTTTAGTAACAACTTTGTAATCTTTACATTCATATTTGTAACTACTTAAAATTAAATTGTCATTTCTTGATTTCGCAGGTGCATAACTAGCATAGCCAAATTCCTGGCACCTGGGGAGCGGGGGAACCAGTTATGGGTGAATTGATCTTGCTACAGAGGGATCATAGGGGACCTTCAACCGAATCCTTAAGCTAACCTCGCAGGCATTGGAAGGGGACTATCTCTTGTTCAAGAAGAAATTAACCGCAGCTGTACTTAGCATCACATTCGCTTTATCGCTTGGTGCAGGTAGCGCATTCGCAGATTCAAAGATGGACACAGTAATTGATTCAGCAATGGGAACTACATACAAAAGTGGGGGAACAACGCTTAACGGCTTTGACTGCTCCGGATTTACACGGTATGTATTCGACAAGTTGGGTATTGATTTGGCACGCCAATCCAGTTCCCAATTCGACATGGGCGATTCCGTATCCCGCATGGAAATGAGAGCTGGCGATCTGGTGTTCTTTAATACAACAGGTAAAGGCGTATCACATGTAGGAATCTTTGTAGGGGATGGAAAGTTCGCACACTCCTCTTCTTCCAAAGGCGTTACGATCAGTGCATTGAGTGAAAGCTATTGGGCCAATCGTTATGTTGGCGCGAAACGGATTATGAGCACGGACGCATATGAATCACTGGCCCTTGACTAGGGACAAGCTGAGCAACATGATGCTGTAACCATTAACCATACTGGAACGAAGCAAGAAGCATAACAGAACCGCCCGGTACATTCTCCGCAGGAATGTATCCGGCGGTTTTTTTGTGCTTCAATCCTGATTCATGTTGCAAGTTATAATCGGGGCATATCCTGCGACATCAACAGGTTCGTTTTGCGTTCGTTCGTCCGTGCCCTTATGATGTTTTTACCCATCCTGTTATAATATAAACGGAATTACCGGAACTTTTGTTTCATATTTTTTCTGGTAAGGGATACTTGCTAAATGAATATCTCTTTTGTAGAGTGGACAAAGAGTTCTGTTTCAAGGAAAGGAGCATGCAGGTGTATGAAGGAAACCCCTGTGACGTTTCACGTTGTACCCATGCGAGAAGAACATGCGGAGCTTATCTGCAGTTGGCAGTATGACCCGCCTTACAATATCTACAGCTGGCTCCCCTGGGAGCAGATGAAAGCTCTGGAAGTAGAATTCGGAGATGCACAGCTGCGGCAGGAGCAATATGCGATTGTCCTGGATCAGAACAATCGTATATGTGGGTTTGCTCAATATTTTCCACTTCAAGGGGTAACCCGGATTGGCCTCGGCATGCATCCAGAGCTGTGTGGTCAGGGTAAAGGGACAGCTTTTGTCACTGCCATTGTACAGGAAGCCATTCGCCGAAATCCCACGAACGAGATTGATCTGGAAGTGCTCACTTGGAATGCTCGTGCCATTCAAGTCTATCTGAAGAGTGGATTTGTCACCCAGGATACATACGAACGACAGACCCCAAGCGGCTTGAAGCCCTTTCACTGTATGGTTTATGAAGGGCCTCGCGGTTAGAATCCATTGCAAAACAGCCAAATTTACCCCTTGTTATGTGATTAGTTCAAAAAATTCCCACAAAATGCTATGATGTCAGTACAGGTTCCGTTATAATGATATGGATAGTTTCAGGTTAGATGATCTTTCATTCTGGAGGGGACATAAGGGATGCACAAATGGATCATGAGCGGAGTATTTTTTGCAGCATGCGCTTTAGCTATTGTTTTAATGTTTACGCTTCCAGGGAAAGAAGAAGTGGCTGAAGAAGCCAAGCCAACCATGCCGGAAGTAACATTGGATGCCGGACAGGCTGAAGCACTGGTCAAAGCCAATTGTATCTCCTGTCACGGGGATCAGCTTCAAGGTGGCGTAGGACCTGCTCTGGCCAACATCGGCAGCCAGGATGATCTGGAGAAGATCTATTCTACGATTGTCAAAGGTAAAGGTGGTGGTATGCCTGCCTTCAAGGGCAAACTGCAGGATGAAGAGATTGCAAATATCGCCATGTGGCTGTCAGAGAAGAAATAATCTCTGCACGCACATAACGAAGAGGCCCTTAATCCCCTTTTGGGAGGATAAGAGCCTCTTTGTTATATCAATTATTATGCCTCTGGCGCATGCTCAGCCAGAAAGGCCTCAACTTCACGTGCGGACGGCATCCCGGACTGGGCGCCGAGCTTCGTCACGGATAACGCGGCCGCACCCATGGCGAAGCCTACGGCCGCGTCCAAAGTCTCACCGCGCGCGAGGGCTACTGCCAGCGCGCCGTTGAAGCAATCGCCAGCGCCGGTCGTATCGACGGCGCTTACGGCGTAGCCGGGCGCACGGCATGCGCCGGCACGCCCTGCTTGTACGCGGCCACCAGGCGCCGCCGCGTACACAACCCCCTCGGGGCCGAGCGTCGTGACGACAGCGGCCCCGAGGGATGCGGCGAGCTCTGCGACCGCCGCATCCAGGTCTTCCGGCCGGAGATGATCCCGGCCGGTAAGCACGGCAAGCTCACTGCGGTTCGGCGTGACAACGTCGACGCACCGCAGGAGCTCCTGGGGCAGACCCGGCACCGCGGGAGCCGGGTTGAGCACCACCAGTGCGCTGCCTTCAGCCGCCAGTTGGGCGGCGCGGGTAACCGCTGGCAGCGGGATCTCCAGCTGCAGCAGCACCGTTGCGGCTGCAGTCAGGCTTTTTACCGTATCCGCCTCTTCCAGCATCTCAGGCACCACTTGCCCATTCGCACCAGAAATAACGATAATCCGGTTGTCTCCCCGAGAGATCCAGATGGAAGCCGTCCCTGTAACCGTGTCTTCCAATATGCGAACCTGCGAGGCATCTGCACCACTTTCCGTCAGACTGTGCAGCAGACGTTCGCCAAAACTGTCCGATCCCACCGCACCAATCATCGTAGTCTGTCCACCCAGACGCGCAGCGGCAACAGCCTGGTTCGCCCCTTTGCCACCAGCGAGATAATGCAGCTCCTCACCGCTCACCGTCTCTCCCTCTTCCGGAATCGTGTCTGTCTTCACCACAAGATCCATATTGAGACTGCCTACGACAGCAATAAGAGGTTGCTTCTGATTATAGTCTGACATGTATGGTTCACTCACTTCTGGCCGCGCGATAATAACCGACCTCGTTATTCCGACCTCATTTTGTCATAAGCTTCGTTATATTGCCCTGCTTCCTTGATATCTACAGATGTGATGCCACCCGCATCCCATGACGTGAGACGCAGCGTAACCGTTGTATAATCAATCGTAATAAAAGGATGATGATTGAAGGCTTCCGAGATCGCAGCGACCTCATCCACAAATGCAATCCCTTTCATGTAGTTGGAGAACACGAATTTACGTACAATCCACCGTCCCTCTTCCAGTTCCCAGCCTTCCAGCCTTCCCAGATGAGCTTCGACTTCCTCTTGCGAAAAAACCATGCGTTATCTCCCCCCCCCATAGGATGGTACATTACAGACATGCGTCCGTATAACCACCGACACCTTCGGCGCGATCAACAGCAACCTCAAAGGCCAGGCTCACCGCCATGCGGCTGGCCCATTTCACGACTAACATCTTACCACGGACAAGCTTCAAAATCCAATCAACTACATGGCATAGAACCACTAACCATAAGGCTTTGAGGGCAATTCCAGTTCCATCCATACCCCTGAAAATGCATATAAACACACTAAACTAAAGGTACAAACGTCAACTCTTCTTCCCCGATCAAAATATGAATGCGATGCTGTTCCTTATCATGGATGACCACGCCACTTCCAACCGGGATGACAGACTCTTCACCCAGCGCATAGAACAAATCCTCAGCCAACGCCTCATCCACTTCAAGTTGGTCAGATGCAGCCAGTCTCTCCCACTCTTCCGCGTTCATTTCAAAGAAAACATACCGATCCGGTATGCGTCCGATTGCCGTTGTCAGATCTGTCAAAATTCCTTCATAATCCCGTCCATGCTTTACGCCCATTGGCTTTTCACTCCTATTCGGCCCCTAAGGAGCGGATTTGATCTTATTATACCTGAAAATAGCCCTTAAAAAAAAAGGCCTTCTGGTCGATAAATACATATATGACCGTTTTAACTGTTTTAGCAACCGTAAGGAATGCCTAACATTGAACGGATTGCGGCCAAAAATTCGTCCGGAAGCCCGAATACAGCCGCTTGAAAGGATTCAATTTTATCTCATGGATGAGGTGTATGATGAACATTTCAACGATTATTGGACTCGTTTTTGGACTGGTCTCCCTTGTACTCGGTATGTTCCTGAAGGGTGCGCCCTTAATCAACCTGGTTAACAATCCGGCAGCCTACGTTATTATCTTTGTTGGTACTGCAGGAACTATCTTTATCGCATTCCCTATGTCTGAAGTTAAGAAAATCCCTAAGCTTTTCGGGATTATTTTCAAAAATCAAGTACTTATTGATCGAGTGTCTCTGATCGGCACGTTTATGGATTGGGCTTCCACTACCCGTCGTGAAGGTTTGCTTGCACTGGAATCAAAAGTAGAAGAGATCGACGATCAGTTCCTTCGTGGCGGTATGCGTATGATTATCGACGGCAACGATCAGGAATTTGTAAGTGATGTACTGATGGAAGACATTCATGCTACAGAGGAGCGCCACCGTGGCGGTGCCTTGATCTTCGCTCAGGCGGGGATGTACGCACCAACGCTCGGGGTTCTCGGGGCCGTTGTAGGTCTCATCGCAGCACTTGCCGATCTCAGTGACATGGAGAAACTCTCCCATGCGATTGCGGCAGCATTTATCGCAACACTCCTTGGTATATTTAGTGGTTACGTGTTATGGCACCCGATGTCTAACAAGCTGAAGCGGATGTCCAAGCAAGAAATGGAGATCAAGCTGATGATGGTTGAAGGATTGTTATCCATACAGTCTGGTGTATCCACCATTGCCATCAACCAAAAGTTATCCGTATTCCTGACACCTTCCGAACGTAAACAACTGGAAGAGAAGGAGGGATCATCAGGTGAAAAAGGCTAAAAAGCACGAACCACATGAAGAACATATAGACGAGAGCTGGTTGCTTCCCTATTCTGACTTGATGACCTTGTTGCTTGCCCTGTTTATCACGTTGTTCTCCATGAGTTCACTCGATGCAGCCAAGTTCGAGCAGATGGCTTCCGCACTAAGCAGTGCATTGAATGGAGGCTCCGGTGTTCTGGATCATACGTCCATGAATCCGGATACGCCAGGTGCCGATCTGGGTAAGAACAAACAGGAACCTACAGAAATCACCAAGAAAACACCAGCTCAAATTACGGATGCACAGATGGCTCAAAAAGAGCAGGAAGATCTGGAGAAGCTTAAGAAACGGCTTGACCAGTATATCTCGAAGAACGGACTTTCAGACCAGCTGAACACCAAGCTGAATCAATCTGAATTAAAGATCACCATCAGTGATAACGCCCTGTTCTCCTCAGGCCGAGCAGATGTGAAGCCTGAATCACGATCCCTGGCCAAAGCAATCTCAAGCATGCTACAGGAGTTCCCTGAATATGAAGTGGTTGTATCCGGTCATACCGATAATATTCCCATTTCGAACAACCAATATAAGGATAACTGGGATCTGAGTGCAGATCGTGCGCTCAACTTCCTGAAAATCCTGTTGCTGAACTCGCAATTGGACCCTTCCAAATTCACACCAAGTGGTTATGGAGAGTATCACCCGATTGCCAGCAATGACACCAATACCGGACGGGCACAGAATCGCCGTGTGGAGGTATCTATCATTCGGAAGTATCAAAGTAACAATACAAATGTAAAAGCCGTTGGCGAAGGAAACTAGAGGCCTGCAGCGATTCATTAACCAAAGACCGTTCTCCAGGTACAAGGAGAACGGTCTTTGGGGTTTATATAAGGCTTATGCTTGGTTTATCTACATATTTCCGTACTATTCGGTATTATTGACCAGCCTTCATTAACTCTGCACCAAAAAGCCCTGCGCTCCTTTTCGGAAAGCAGGGCTTCAATCAGTTAATTAGCCAAAGTCGAATCAACTATTCCAGTGAATAGTCCAACAGACCGCCCAGCTCCGCTTTTTCAGCAGCGGTAAGCTCTCTCCAAGAACCTGTTGCCATTTCTCCAAGATGAATGTTCATGATTCGAATCCGCTTCAACTTACGAACCTCGTAGCCAAAGGCACTACACATCCGCCGAATCTGACGGTTCTTTCCTTCAGTCAGGATGATACGGAATACTCGATCCGTTATCCGGGTCACTGTACAAGGCAGGGTCATTTCACCCAGGATCTTCACCCCGGTGCTCATACCTCTAAGGAAACTCGGGGTTACAGATCGATCAACAGTAACGATATACTCTTTCTCATGGCGACCTTCTGCTCTAAGAATCCGGTTAACGATATCTCCGTCATTAGTCATCAGGATCAAACCTTCCGAGTCCTTATCCAAGCGCCCAATTGGAAAGATACGTTCATCGTGTCCGACAAAATCAACGATATTCCCCTGAATATGTTGCTCAGTTGTACTTGTGATTCCAATCGGTTTATTCAGCGCAATATATACGTGTTTTCTCTTTTCCTTGATCGGTTTGCCATTAATTCGTACATCGTCGCCTTCTTCTGCCTGACTGCCCAGTTCAGCCTTAACTCCATTAATGGTTACCTGACCACTATCCACCAACTTGTCGGCTTCACGCCGGGAGCAGTAACCTGTTTCACTAATAAATTTATTAATACGCAAAAGGTAATCTCACCTCATCTATTTCTCTTCATCTGTAATTGGTTCATCCGTTACCTGATCTACCTCAATGACTTCCGGTTGTTGCTCGGATGCAGGCAGTTCAATGATAACCGTTGTTCCCTTGTTCATGACGCTTTTAATATCCATCATGCCCTTATGTGATTGAATAATGCGCTGACTGACCATCAGGCCAAGCCCTGTCCCAGACTCTTTATTCGTAAAGAAAGGCTCCCCAAGCTTGGGCATCATCTCTTCCGGTATACCGATCCCTTCATCCCTGATCTCAATTCTGACGCGTTTCGACTGCTCGTCATGCTTGAGCTTGATATGGATGCTTCCTCCATTTGGCATGGCCTCCATACCGTTCTTCAGCAAATTGATGAATACCTGCTTCAACTGGTTCTCTTCACAGTGTACCATAGCCGAATCGGATGAGGCACGCAGTACAAATTCTACACCATGCAGATGCGCCTGACTATCCAGTAACGAGATGACATCGCCAAGAATAAAACGAATATCCCGATTCTGAAAATGAACCGCCTGCGGTTTGGCCAGAATCAGAAATTCACCAACAATAAGGTTGATGCGATCCAGCTCCGATAACATCAGATCCAGATGACGATGATTCAGCTTGTTGCTCTCTTGCTGTAACTGTAGGAATCCGCGCAGCGTGGTCAGTGGATTACGAATCTCATGTGCCACACCTGCTGCAAGCTGGCCCACGGTTGTTAGCTTCTCAGAACGTCTGAGTAGCTCTTCCATCCGATTACGACTTGTAATGTCCCTGGAGACGCTAATCAGCGCGGTAATCTCACCAGCCTCGTCTCGAACCGGAGCCGTACTGACACTGACCTCTACTCGGGTCCCGTCTTTCTTCATCCAGGTGGTTTCGTTGGACGTAATGGACATCCCCTCAACGAGTTGGGCATGCTGACGTTTCATTTCTTCTTCTGCCTCTGGCGGGATGATCTTCAGATTACGACCTTCCACCTCACGACTTCGAAAGCCATATAATTGTTCAAATGCCCGGTTAACCCGCAGCACTTTTCCTTCAAGATCCGTAATGTGAATGGCATCCGCTGTCTGATTGATAATGGATTCCAGATGCTCTTTCACCGCCCGATTCTCTTCATACATCTGTTTCAGACGACTCGTATAATGGCCCAGATTACGAATCATGGCATTAATACGATTGGCCAGTTGACCAAGTTCATCCTTCCTCCGTACTTTCAGACGGAAATCAAAGTGCCCATCCGCTACATCATTCACTTTGCCCAGTATGGATTGGATCGGACGCGTAATATACCCTGCGAGCAAATAGCTGCCAAAGATCACGATCTCCAGCAAAACCAACGATATGGAGGCATGGCTCACCAACTGCTCAGAAACCATGGAGGATATTTGCTTATAGTCCATGACAATACTGATCACATAGGAAGACTGATTGGGTGTAAAAATGGGAATAAAACTCTTCAGTACCTTCTGTTCGTGCGTTTCACTGACAAAAGATACATTTTGCCCTGTTCGAATGGCGCGCACCACAGCACGATGATCCTCATCCGTAGAACCATACTGGTATGTACCAAAACGAATCGGTCTGTTATTCAACTTGCTAAAGTTCGAATCTCTTCCGTCATCACCCATGTTCGGGCTGCCAAAAGTCAACGGATTGATGCCTGTAATCTCCAGAATGGAGGGATTGACCTCACGAATTTTGTTCAAAATCTCATCCGGACTAGAGATTTTCACATAGTCATCAACTTCCGTATTATTATAGAAGGGATTGATTATGTAGTTTCTCTTTCCATCATGGTAGTAACCCCAGATATCAATATCCGAAGGACTGGATGTAGAATATTCGAATCCATCTGACCAGAAATGCTCCAACTTCTGCCCTTGGGGAATCGTCACCTGTTGTTTTTCAAACAACTGCTTAAAGGCCTGATACCAGTAGGTCATGGATTTGGTGGACAGCCCGATTTCTCTCGGATCTGAGGAGCGGCTAACCACAATATCATCATCCGTCTGCTCCATTAACGAGATATGCGAAACGCCGACCTTTTGGCTCAAGCGTACAAGTTCTTCATTTGTGATATTATTAATATCCGGGTCCAATTCTTCCGCTGCCATGACAGCAGCAAGCCACAGATTGTTTCCAATCTGCCGTTTTACATAATCCGAACTGTATTGATTCTGTTCGACAGCAATTGCAATCTGCTTTGCAGTGAGCACCATCTTGGTTTCACTGTCCTGCCTTAGATTCTCTTCTGTAGTATAATAACTCAGTGCGATATTCAACACTAAAATAACGAGCACTGAGCACGACATAATCATGGATAATTTCGTTTTAATAGACAAGTTTTTTTGTTCACCTCTCGGCTTGTACCCTCTGGCGATATATGGCAAAACCTATCTCCATCATAACGCTTGTATGTCTTTTTGAAAAGGATAATTGACCTGTGTCCAAAAGTTACCGAATGACTGAGAGGCTCGAAATTCGTTGTTTTTTGCATTTTTGAACTCTACAATGAAATTAATCACTATATTTATCCACATACCCACAGGCTTGTGGATAGTTTGTTTATAACTATGTGAGCAAATCTATGGTTATCCACATTTCTATACACAACATGTTAACAACCCGAATATTTGTTCGCTGAATAAATGCTTTTTGGAAGGAGTTATATTGTAATGGATGACCATTCTCTCCAGCCCGATCTTGGGAATTTATCTGAGGAGGCTCAACATGAGCACTGGATGCGGGAGGCCATTGCCGAGGCCTACAAGGCTGAGGCTCTTGGGGAAGTGCCGATTGGAGCTGTAATTGTACAAAATAACCAAATTATTGGCCGAGGATACAATCTGCGTGAAACTACACTGGATTCCACTGCCCACGCAGAGATGGTGGCTATTCGTCAGGCTAGCGAGACCATCGGAGCTTGGCGTTTGTTGGATTGTTCTCTGTACGTCACACTGGAACCTTGTCCGATGTGTGCAGGTGCAATTGTACAATCCAGGGTCCCCCGCGTAATCTATGGTACGGCTGATCCCAAGGCAGGCTGTGCAGGTACACTGATGAACCTGCTACAGGAGCCTCGTTTTAACCATCGCACCGAGGTGATCCCGGATATCCTTCAGCCTGAATGCTCCACGATGCTAACTCAATTTTTTAGACGTCTGCGCCAGAAGTTAAAGTAGTCACCGACTACAAACATCCCAATTAGAAAGGAAGTGTGCTGTAATGGCACTAACACTCTATGATACAGCTAATGGCATAAGCCTTCGGTTGCTCACACCCCAGGATACACAGTCCTACCTGGACCTGATTCAGGTCACACGCGTCCCATACCAGGCTGTAGAACCCGTGCGAGACGATGAATTCTATACACTTGAAGCTCAGACTCGGCGGATTAAGGATCGGGTCAAGGCATCAGAAGAAGGTACAGGGTATCAATTTGGAATCTATACCATTAAAGACAGTCTGTTGATTGGACAAGTAAGTATCAACAATGTTGTATTAGGCGTTGCCAATTATGCTGATATGGGTTACTTTATCCATCCGGATTATCAGGGCGGCGGACGAATGACAGCAGCGGTTAAACTGGCCGTAGCTTATGGCTTCCGTGCGCTGAAGTTAAATCGGGTTCAGGCTGCGGTATTACCCTCCAACAAAGGTTCACAGCGCGTACTGGAGAAGAATGGATTCCAGTTTGAAGGTACTGCTCGCAAATACCTCAAGATCAACGGCAAATATCAGGATCATCAGATCTATGCTGTACTTGCTGAAGACTTGGACGAACTTACGAATTAATTAATTTAGAAATTCCCACACAATTAATATTCCAAACCGCACTAACCTACCAGCCACGATTCAAAATTAAAATCAATTATTTTGCGGATATCCCCTCTTACGCTGTGTAACAAAAAACCGCCTGTATCCAAGCGGAAGGAGGTTATCCTTCACTTGAATCACAAGCGGTTTGAAATCAGCGAGATTAGTATCCGTATGAAGCGTTCATCAGTTCTTCGAACTCTTGCATAGTAATTACGTCATCGCCAGTAGGGATATTGATTTTGAATGCTGCTTTTTCGTTAATCTTGGTATACGTATTGGAACCGGTAAATGCCAGTTTCACTTCGTCTTTTGTATCTTCCGGCTTGATCAGTAGATCAGCGACCATCTTTTGATATACAGGGAAGTCGTTTTTGTCCAATGCGAAATCGATGTTGAATTGATTGATTGTCAGAACATCTTTCAATTTATCCAAGTCTTTAGCCATTTCAGCCTGATCTGCTTCAGTGATCTTCAGATCTTCTTTAGCTTTGTCGATATCAGCCTGATCCATTTGCAGCATTTCACGATATTCCTCTTTGGACAGAATATCCAATACTTTAGGCATAGCTTTTGTTACCAGTACAGTAACTGCTTCTTTAACATTGTCATTATTCACTGAGAATTGTACAACCTGCTTCGCATCTACACCTTCAGGAAGTTGTGCATCTTTGGTGTCTAGATTTTTGAAGAATTTAGCTTGATCGTACTCGCTCAGCACTGCGTCCATGACTTCGTTGCTCAGCTTTTGCGTTTTGGCTGCGTCCATAGCATCCGGGTTCCATTCTGTACCCTCTTGCTCAGCCAATTCTTTCAGATCCAGCTCAAGGAACTTGTTAACAACATTCTCCGGAATCGGGAAGAACGGAATATTCGGCACTTTCACATACAGTTTCTCTGCCGTCATCACCATTGGGATGTTAAAGGTCATACCCATGTCCCCTTTAAGCTCGATGCCAAGAGTCATCTCTGTCTGCATTGGCTCACTTTGGTATACACCCGTTACATTCAATTGAGCATCTTTAAGCATGCTCATAAACTGAGTCATAGTAGGATCTGTTTGAGAAGTATCCCCAGGTTTATAGCTCAATTCATTAATAGTGAAGTTGGAACTCATTTCATACGAAGTCAGTTTGGAAGCATTGGCCGCAGCCGTCTTCAATGCCTCTTTTGGTTCCTGCTTGCTGCTACATGCTGTCAATGCCATAGATACGGTCAACAGCAACGTAAGAAGAAGCGCCCCCATACGTTTAGTCATTTGTTTCTCTCCTCTCGTGATAACCCCAAAAAAAAGTAATTCAATATCAATGATATACCATATCGCCAGATACCGAAACCTAATTTGGGAAAAATGTGATCTTTTCTCTTTAAAATGGCTACAAAGACCTATGTCAGCTTTGGGAATAACCATGTGCCTGTCTTTATATATGTATTAATACGCAAAAGTCCCCTGTTTGGTAACAAGGGACTTTTGCTGTAAATCTGTTTCTTCTATTAACCTTGAGGATTCAAATGATCCACGTGGTTTTGATTTTTAACCTTTTTGGAACCCGATAATGGCTCCTGCATGGAAGAGCGTTTGGATGAATGACGATGCTGTTCGGATGCTTGCGCTTCCGGTACGGGAATTGTTTTTGGTTTACTCATATTATTGCCCCCTCATCATTGTTAGGAATGGGATGGGTCCCTATCTTCCGTTTTGTCATGATTCAGTGCATCCTGATGACGGCGATCATTAATATCTTGCTGAATTTGCTGGGCATGATGACTGTTTACGGCAGGCTGCTCCAGATCATCGACTACATTTTGCAGGTTTTTGTCTACTCCCGCTTTGGTTTTAGTCAATTGAGTTCACTCCTTCAGATTTCAGGCTATTATCTCGTCTGGGATTGTAGCGACTGGGCGCATTCATGAATGTGCCGTGTATAATCGTGAGCCAGTTCCTGAATCGGTTCTGTTCGCTCATCAGTCGTTCGTCCATCCCGTTCCACATCAATCAGCTGTACGCTGACTTCACGGGAATCGACATATGCACATTTGAAATCAAAAGAGTACATCTCGTGCCCTGCTGTAGCAATGTGTATCCGAATCGCCTGCTGATCGGCTTCATCGGCCATTACCTGAGCCTGGTCTCCAACATTCAGGACTTGAGGCAAACGTTCTTGCCAAGCCCCTACAAGCTCTGTCTGATCGATGTTTAACTCGCGGTTCATCTTACCACCTCCACTCCTATAAAGTGCGGCGATGAAGATGTTTTTATACATATTAGCCTTATTCAAAATATAACGTTGTACTGTGCAACGTGTACTTCGGTCACCAACCTGTATGCTCACTACGTTGAACAAACTCACAACGCAAAAAAGGACCCGAGCGAGATCGCTTGAGTCCTTGTTATAAGTGTAGTATGGCGGAGAGGGTGGGATTCGAACCCACGTGGAGTTGCCCCCTAACGGTTTTCAAGACCGCCCCTCGCTATAATACACCGCAATCCCTTATGCTGATTGACTTCATGGCACTTTATTGTTGAACCGCTACAGCGGTCTGAGTTAAACGTTGATTTCGGTACGTGACCGTTAGATAAGTTGATTTTATTACCTTTATACATATCTAGTCAACCTAGGAAGGCCAATTTTTTTCATACATCGACAGAAGATTAACCTTATGAAAAAAACACTATCTGTTCATACAAATCATCTTTCTATTTCCATATTGTATGTCCAACTTTAATTGGAAGAGATTTAATAATCTCTTTGAAAGCTTCCAGTTCTGTCTGTGGGGTTTTCCAAACATAATCTTCCAACATTTCAGGTATCAATCCTTTATTGCCTTGTTCATCTTCAAACTGTAGTGTAATAATAGTAAACTGCTTTCGGTTTAGTTGTTCTTTTATGGCATAATCAATTTCTTTTTCTAAGTATTTTTCATCCTTAAATTCCGGAGTAATAAAAAATACCACAGCACAAGATTGTTTAAAACCTTGTCGAATAGACCTCATTAATTGAACTCCAGCAGGCATATCTTCTTCGTCAATCCATGGGTCAAACCCAAGTTCTTTCAAAAGCTGATAATACTTCCTAACCAAAGGCTTATTAGCTCCTTTATGACTTAAAAAAACTTTTTTCGGAGCTTTTTCACGTATCTCATCTTCTGATATAGTCAAACTAAAGAAACGGACATCATTTAAACCATCCTCATAAATAGGTGTGACACTTATTAAACCATTCATCCATTGGCATTGATTAAATAACGAGGGGAAGGCAAGCCCAAGTTTGTTTAAGTCAATGAAGTAAATATCGTTCTCAACTGAAATCCAATCTTTTGTTTTTATTATCTCATCAACCACGTATTTTATTTCTCTGTCATGAATATTATTTGTAAAACAGAAATCAATTGATATACCATCTTTAATATGATGGGTCTCATGATTAGTCAATTGAACATGTGTTTCATTTTTATCTTGAACCGTGATTGAAATCTTTCTCATGTGAATAGTTCCTCATTTTCTTTAAGATAATTTTGATAGTAGCGATTAAATGAGCGCGCTACACTTAATGTATCATTAATACTAGCATTGCCATCTACATCTAGATGATTATTATTCCAAAAAGTTACGACTGAATTGCTATTTTTGGGTTGTAATTTGATATACTCAAAATTAATCTCGGGTATTTTCAAAGCTTGCTTATACTCACTCGAATAATTTAGCCCTTCCCCATAAATTAAAAGTTTGTCAAAATACTCATATTCGTCATCACCGTCAATAAACATCTCCATTAAATTATTACTAAAGTCATGTTCAAAAAAATACTGAACCATTTTCTTATTTGTTAGTTGAACAGGCGTTAGACAATCTGGTAACGAATGAACCACCTTAAGATGCTCTTCATACTGATTATTGTGAGTTTTGTCTTTTAGTATTATCCATAAAAGAGAATCAAACATTAACAATACGATACTCTCAGATGAAACCGAAATAAATTCTTTCTCAAATTCATTTTGTTTAATACAAACTTTGCTGTTATAACTTTTTTTGAGATGATTCAAGAAATGAATGATATTTTTTTTATTTTCTCTGAGCATTTTAAAATGGAACACTATCGATTCATTCATATTCCCACTTCTCTTTTCAAATAATCGGATATTAAATCCCTAGCATTCTTTTAATCTTTTCCTCATTTTTCAAATTGCTGTCCATTAAACTTCCCATAAAAACGTCTTTCAAGTCTTTGTAGGCATCCTTAATAATATCTTTAATAGTATGTTCATTATTTTCAATATAAATTCTTAATGCATTTGCCTTACTCTTATCATTTACAATCCCTGCCAAAATTGTATGTTTTAGCGGGACTCCCTCTGCATCATAAGTTGTATAAACAATTTTAAACTCAATTTGAAGAATAACTCGGTTACTAAGTATATGCACCTTGACTTCCGACTTATTAAACAAATCGCCAATGTCACAACCATAAGCCTGACTTTTAATTCTATCCTTTAAATCCTTATTCATTGAATCTTCGTGGTCAAATTTAATATCGACGCATTGGAAACTACTGAAACTTCTTGAATTTTCAATTTCCAAAAACAAGTCCAGTAATTTTATTGTGTTAGGGTTAATGTTGTCATAGACTTTTGCTGAACGTCCATTTTCACTCACTGCAAATCTTAGTAGTTTACTCATCTTAGGTGCAGATAGCTTAATTTTTATATGTTCATCATCAGCTAAAAATCTAAGAAAGTTTAGTACAACAGTTTTTATAGAATGGAATTTTACTGAGTTAGATGTCTGAAAATATACGATTTGTTTATCAAAGTATATCTCCACTACAACCTGTTGTACCTCAAAATAATTTTTACTTAACATATTCTGATTGTTATAAATAAATCTCTCGTTTTTTCTTGTAAATTTAAACAGACTTCCTTTAGAATTAGAGCCTGAATCTAGTAGCTGAATCTCGGCATTAAAGGATTCCCTTTCCGAACTCTTATTCTGCTGAGAATCCTTTTTCCATTCTGAAATTTTACTTTTTAGTAAGTCTCCGCTTATACCCTCAAATTTATAATTAAATGACATAAAGAAACCATCTGTTGTGTCCAAATCTGGATTAAATGCCGCTTGTCTGAACTGATGGAAAATTTCTTTGGACAAGATTCCCTCCCTGAAGCTCCTTTCAAGAGCATATATAATTTCACTAACCTTTTGTGCATCGGATGGCAATTTGATTTTATTTTTATTTATTATTGAAGTTAACTCACGCTGATTCAATAGTTTTAAAGCATGTCTAAATGTTGTAATTTCTTCTAAAGAGGGTTTTAATTGTTGTTCCGTTCGAATACCACGTCTTTGTTCATCTTCTTGTTGTTTAATATCCTTAGTGCCAGTTGCTACAGGCAACATAGATTCTTCAAGATTTGCCATTGTTATAAGTCCTTCTTCCCGTCTTCTAATGGAATGTAGGTATATTATCTCATAATCTAACAAGCAAATCATCAATATTTTTCCATAATAAATATATCACAACAGCAAAACCAGAACAAGAGTTCCCTTTTGAATGTTTTAATCGCCAATGAACCATCTTCGTATAAATATAAATGATTTCTGCTATTACGATACTGAGAAAGAATATTACTGATAATATACCTTATCGGAACCCGTCTATATATAATGAAGGGGGATATTCAACCCTTCCACGACCAACCACCGAAATGAGACTTAGGCAGGTTCATCCATTAAACCTGGGTTTTTCAAGGGTCACTTTACTAAAATAATGTGAATCCTCCCTCCATTTCTATAGGGGTGGGGGTCTAAATCATAGAAAAAATACTTTTAGTAATATTCACGAATCGGCGGCTACAAAAAAATCGGGGCTGACGGCGGCCCGCGAAGTCTGGACGAGGCCGATATAACATAAAGAAAAAGTAGGACTTCACTCTACTATAAGTGATTGACCTACTTTACCTTAATGTTATTCATCTCTCATAAAAGGTGCTTGTTTATGAAGTCTCTATTTTTACAAACCGCATCATCAAGCAAATCCCTTATAACCTCTGACTTACCTAGCCCTGTAGCTAAAGCATACAATTCGATAAACTTGTCTTGAGTAGCGGTTATGCTAAATGTAACCCGTTTGATACTATCCAACATAATCACCGCCAATCTCTGGTTCAGCCCCCTCCAATGCCTTCAAAAGAGCCCTCTTAGCTTCAGCCATCTGTTCTCCCATCCTACTAATACTGAGCAACTGGAATAGCATTGGCAAACATCTCATTCTCACTATTCTTTCCCTTCTCCCATCAGCAGACCTTATATAGTCAATGGAGTTTCTTACTCCCATATCATTATCAGCGACTTTTATTATGTCTGCTACTGATAGCCCCGTCACCCTAGATATACTTTCTAAATCTACATAGTTAACTCTGTGATGGTTCATTACCATAGGATTCTTAACGGACAACACTCTAATGCCATCTAATACTTCTTCCCTAATTAATTTTAGCTCTATAATATGAATCTTCTCCTTCTATTTAATAAAAACGTAACGGAGAGGAGATACTCCTCTCTATATATGAAGTAAATGAATTGGGATACGTAGTCATAACTTCCTACCCGCATCCGATTTATGCTGTTTATGTGCAAATCTGTTTATATTGAATAGTGCTTCTATAAATCACAAGCTCTACAGCTTAGTGATTTAATCATCTTAGCTTAGTGTCGTAGCATGGGCATAGCTAGATGATTATATCCCCTTCTTCAAGGTTTTATAGCTTGATGATAACGACCTGCCTATGATTATGTATCCATCAGGGGGGCAACATTCTGCTAAGCAACATTCTGGTTGGCAATATTTTGACAAGCACATAACATCTATTCACCTAATTCTTAGTGCCGCCACCAATAGGAGTGATTACGTGAGCGCTTAGATTTAGACGACCACTTGCATAAGATATATCTTATCCATTGGCAAGTAGAGTATAGTTTTGATATTAATACGTCATATTGTCTATTCCTCTGCCAATGTAAATTTGATTTTACACATGCGGCATATAATTCATTCCAGTCAGGCGGCAAGTACCCTAACCATTTAACTAAGGTGGCTGGGTACTTCAATCATATATATGTTATATCATTATCTAAGCTATATATTCTTTGCTAATGCCTATAATTTGAATCGTCAACAGGGACATTTTGAATAAGATTGACGATTGCTTGCTTCGCTTCGCGGTAAAAGGATTGTTTTGGGTAACAAACAACCTAACACCTTTGCCTAAGGTTATAACTATAATAATTATATATATCTTCTAAGATAAGAGAGATACTACTTTTGGGAAATCACTGAAACCCTTATGTCTCTAGGGCTGAGACCACTTTATAGTTTGCAAAAATACCCCTCGATTGTTCAATATTCCTGCAAAAACACCCCTCGATTGAGATTGCATTTGCCTTTTATAAAATTTGTGTATATCACTTTCCGGTACATGGTAGAGGAACAGCGCATTAATTACGGCTCTGTTCCGTCAAAGTAAAGTCTGATTTCACTAGTTCTGGTGCAACACCTCTATAGAATAATGATGGATTGACTTTGTAAACACTGTTCTTGCCAGCCTTAAACGAACCGAACACATGCACGCCAGATAGTTTAATCCTAAGATGTTCCTTGACATTCTTTTCGTCCATACCAGTGATTTCTACTACATCCCTTAGAGATAGTGCTTCTGCACTGGAAAAATCCTTTTCGTAAGGATGCCTTACAAGGTGATTACTTTCAAAGTGCATATATGGGAGTATACGATATAAGAAACCAATATCAGCGGGCTTTATATCCTGCTGACTGTACAGTTCATGCATAGCTTCGATGAAAACCTTGACTAGTCTAGTCTCTTTGCTTGTTCCCCTTAGGCAATAGGCTTTACTGATGTAAAGCGCTTCATATTCTTTCTTAAATAAAGAAACCCTTTGGCTTTGTATTAAGCCTAATTCCATGAACTTTCTGAGCAAGTTGGAATATGTTCTTTTATCTCTTATCCTTAGTACTTCCGCTAGTCCCTTCTCAGTCATAGGTATTCTTGCATCTAACGACATTTTAAGCATGTTATCATAACCTATATATAATTGAAGCACCAAAAAATACCCCAACTCCTTTGTACTCAACCTCTCCATTGTCGCTAATTGTTTTGCTCCTTCCATATTCACCATTGTAAATGGATTTCCCGTCCTGTTCCTGTAAGTCTCCAGCTTCCCCCTCCTTCTAGCCGCTTCCCGCATTTCAGGGGTTATTACTATGCAATCGGTTCGTTCTTCCCCATTCCCATCTATTACTCTATTAACTCTACTTCTCTTTAATCTTTTGTCTGCTTCTTCGAGTAGCTCACGCGCTATACTCATTCTTTTCCCGCTCCTGCCGCCATAACTTTGTTAGATTCAATCCATTTAGCCACTTCAGCAAGCTGATACCTGACCATGTTGTATGATAATTTGACCGAAGGTAATCCCTCATGTTTCCATCTGCATAGCGTGCGTTTAGAAATGCTGTACTTGTCACACACTATATTTGAACTCACTAAACTTTCCATTACCACTTCTCCTTTGATTAATCTACTATAAGAGCTTTGATTCTGACTTAATATGCCTTATTCGGACACATCTATATATTTAAGAAGACAGCTTCAAAAATCCCCACATAGTCGAATGAAATTCAAACTCATAATGGATGCTGGAGAGGGAGGTGGGAACAAAACATCTGGAATGCTGATACTGCCAAAGTTGCGTAAACAAAAAAAGACGACCTCAGTCTAGAAAGTCGCCTACAATCAAATATTAGATTTTAAGGAGAAGTACAGTCTTTCTTTCCTACTGAAATCCGAGGACTTTGCGGCGGCGGGAAAGATAAATATTAGTCCTGCTTGTCCTGACGATTTTTAATAAATTCAATGAGCTCCTCCGTTGTCTCCCATCCTTGAATGACCCTATCTAATCTACGAACTAAATCGTAGTTAGCATCTCCCCCAAATCTATATTGCCTAAAAACCATTTTTATCAAATGGTTTAATTTTGTGCGAGTATTTTCAGTATATTGATTAAACTCACCAGCCATCTCCAAGAACATCAAAGCTGTTTCATCTTCGATAATTTGCTCTAACGGCTTTTTTGTGCTCATGGCGCCCACTCCTAATAATTAATATATTCGTTGTTCCGCTGACTTCAATCTTCTCGTCTTTTCTTCTCATTTGAGGACTTCATTTGTTCTGCCGTCAGTTTCTTAATAGGTTTTGATTTAGAATATTTCCTTAAAGTCCTTATCCTTCTGTATTCCTCAATTCCAATAATTTTGCTCACTTGCTTCAATCGTATTCCTCCTCAAAGTTATTTCTTAAACTTTTGCTCAATCAGATACAGGATGGCACCAAATAGCATTCCAATTACAAACCAATAAGTTTTTAGAAATTCTTTAATTCCATTCCCTAAATCAGCATCGATATGGTTAAGAATACTGGTTGAAAACAAACCAAAACACCCCCCTTATTATTTCGTAAGGGGGGTAGTGAAGTTATATTATAAGTAGTATTATAAGTGGTATTCCCTTCCATATTTTATCACAAAAATTACGCTAATGTTAGCCTACATAGTGCTCATCATCTTATCTACAACATCGCTTAGATACTTTTCTGAAAATGCCCAGAAGTTCAGGTGGTAGTTACACCATCTTCCCAGCCATACCTTAGTCCATAAGCACCGCTCAGTCCCCTCTGTTCATAAACTTCTCATATTGCTCACGAACATCAGCAAC
This sequence comes from Paenibacillus polymyxa, assembly GCF_018614975.1. GTDB lineage: Bacteria > Bacillota > Bacilli > Paenibacillales > Paenibacillaceae > Paenibacillus > Paenibacillus polymyxa_E. Next base: position 50,743 of record NZ_JAGGNR010000042.1, read on the forward strand.
ATCCTGATTAACATAACGGTTGACCATTTCCATTGATGAATGTCCGAGCAATCGTCGTAATGAAAAAGGGTCACCTGTTGCTTTTATATAACGAGTAGCAAATGTATGGCGGAATGTGTGAGGGCTTATACGAACCCCCGTAATTTTTGCCTTCTTCCCGATGTAGCTAATACATCTTGTTGCCCAATTCTTATCTAATGGCTGACCATATTCATTTAGAAATAAGTTTGGAGCTTGTCCGTTCATCTCATGCCAAGCAAGGTAAATAACCAATAGTTCTTGGGTTCTTACTCCAAAGTAAACTGTCCGTGCTTTTCTAGTTTTAGCTGATTCTGCACGTACGGAAGCAGAGCGATTCTGTAAATCAATTTCCTCTACAAATATTCTCATGCACTCCCCAATACGCACCCCAGTATCAAGCAGAAAAGACATCAATAATGCATCACGCAGTCCCAAGAAAGTAGTCAATTCACAGCAATTGAAGAGCTTTCTTTCCTGTGCCTTTGAAATCACTTGGAAATCTTCCTCAGGTACCTTCAATAACTCAACATTTTCAAATGGAGATTCTTTTATGATTCTTTCACTTATAGCCCAATTGAACATTGCCTTAACTGTACGTAATCTAATATTTATTGTTGAAGGCTTCAACCTCTGTACCGTCAACATAGATGAAATCCATACACGGATGACATCACGGTTAGGTACAAAGTTATCAAGACCGCTGTACTCGTTGGCTAAGAAACGCCGAAACCAGTTCATATGCTTTCTGTAGTCTTCTAAGGTGCGTTCTGCCGCCCCTGCCGCTTGTCGTGCGGCGTAGTAACGGTTAAATAGCTTGTCCAGTGTCAACGTCTCAGGGCGAGGTTTCTCGGCTTCTTGAAGCGTGGACCGGGGCGTTTCCAAGACCGAAGGAGTAAGGCGGTCTAATAACCGCTGGGGAATGTCTAAATTATTCTTCCTTTGCCCGCGCTTTTGCGGTGTTTTTCCATTACTTAAACTCATATTTAATACCTCCCGTTAGAATTATCTCTAACGGTCACGAACACAAAAAAACGCACCAGACCGCTGTTCAACAGTCTAGTGCGTTTCAATCGTAATCACCGCAAAACCTTATGCGGTGTGCAATTTAAAAGTTATGGCGGAGAGGGTGGGATTCGAACCCACGTGGAGTTGCCCCCTAACGGTTTTCAAGACCGCCCCGTTATGACCGCTTCGGTACCTCTCCAGGAAATTAACTTTTATAAACTTGCCACGAAAAGTATCATACCACATCTCGACATTATAATGCAACCTTTTTGTATCGAAATTTATAATCCGTATCAGACAACTGCCTCAGTTATACAAAACACTCCAATCCGCCATTCAGGAATGACGGATTGAATTTGTATTCCTCTTGATGAGAATAGTCACTTATTCTTAAGAGCGACGTGCAATCACACTTGTGCCGCCCATATAAGGACGCAATGCTTCAGGAATGACAACCGTACCATCTTCCTGTTGATAGTTCTCCAGGATAGCGGCTACCGTCCGACCAACGGCCAATCCTGATCCGTTCAATGTATGCACAAATTCCGGTTTGGCTTTTGGCTCTCTGCGGAAACGGATATTGGCACGGCGTGCCTGGAAGTCCTCACAGTTGGAGCAAGAAGAAATCTCACGATAGGTATTGCTCTCAGGTAACCATACCTCAATATCATATGTTTTAGCTGAAGTGAAGCCCATATCTGCGGTACACAATGTCAGGACGCGATACGGCAAGCCCAATAATTGAAGCACACGCTCCGCATTTTGAGTCATTTGCTCCAGCTCTTCATATGAAGTCTCTGGAGTAGAGAGCTTGAGTAGCTCTACTTTGTTAAACTGATGCTGACGAATCAATCCGCGTGTATCTCGTCCGGCCGAACCGGCTTCAGAACGGAAACAAGAGCTGTATGCCACAAAATGCTTAGGCAATTGATCTAGATTCAGAATCTCTTCGCGATGGTAGTTCGTTACCGGAACTTCAGCAGTAGGAATTAGATAATATTCGGTATCTTTCAACTTGAACAGGTCTTCTTCAAACTTAGGCAGTTGACCTGTTCCAAACAAGCTGTCCCGATTAACGATGTATGGAGGCAGAATCTCTTCATATCCATGTTGATCGCTGTGCAGATCCATCATGAAGTTAATCAATGCACGTTCCAGACGCGCACCCAGACCTTTATAAAAGGTAAACCGGGAACCTGTTACTTTGGCAGCCGCTTCAAAATCAAGGATATCGAGATCCTGTGCAATTTCCCAGTGTGCTTTTGGTGCAAAAGTAAATGACTTCGGTTCTTCCCAACGACGAATCTCAACATTGTCGTCTTCAGAAATTCCAATAGGTACGCTTTCGTTAGGAATGTTCGGAATCGCCATTGTGAGATCATTGATCTTCACTTCCAGTTCCCGAACTTCTTCGTCCATGGCTTTAATTCGATCAGAGACTTCGCGCATCTCCACAATCAGATCATCAGCATTCTCACGATTTTTCTTCAGTCTAGCAACTTCCGCGGAGACCGTATTCCGACGACTCTTCAGCGTTTCACTCTCTTGAAGCAATTCCCGACGCTTGGCATCCATCTCGGTAAATCCAGCGATAAGATCCAGCGATTTGCCACGTTTAGTCAATGCTTCTTCTACACGCGCATACTCATTACGCAATATTTTCACATCAAGCACGATATACCCCTCCTAAATAACCTCACAACGTGAAGCCTTATGTTAAATCCATTCTCATAACTCTACTGTATATACCTTACTATATACTTATCGGAACCTGTAACCCAAAAAACAACCTATATCCCCGGTGTCACCCTCCGCTGCGATTCCCGCTTTGAAGCAGATACAGGCAACATCAGGCATCCGTTCAGATGCAACTGCCATCCAGCGGCCTTACAAGGCTTCTGGGGAAGTGATCCGATGACCGGGAGATCATAGGTTGTACATCATGCATTAGTTAGCGTCTGATGAGTGTTTATAGGATCTGGCCATGTCTACAAAATAAGTATGCAGACGATAATCATCCGTCAACTCCGGATGGTAGGAACAAGCCAGCAAATGCCCCTGACGAGCCGTAACAATCTCATCCTTGTATGTGGAGAGAACCTCAACCTGGTCTCCGACACTCTCGATCAAGGGCGCGCGTATAAACACAGCCCTTACCGTTTCCTCAATGCCTTTGACTGGCAAATCCGTCTCAAAACTTTCTCTCTGCCGTCCAAATGCATTTCGGGATACAGTCATATCCATTAGCTCCAAATGAGCTTCTTCTTGCCCTGCAATGTGTTTAGCCATAACGATCAAGCCTGCACAGGTACCAAATACCGGTTTGCCCTCAGCAGCAAACGCGCGAATGGCATCCATAAACCCATACTTGCGCATCAGTTTACCGATCGTTGTGCTTTCCCCGCCAGGAAGGATAAGACCATCCAAGTCCTCCAATTGCTGAACCTGTTTGATTGCTATACCTTCTGCTCCAGCACGTTCAATACTTCGAATATGCTCTGTGACAGCTCCTTGAAGTGCTAAAACGCCGATCTTCATACGCTCATTCCCCTTCTCTTACCAGCCACGATCTTGCATACGCTCGGAAGGTGCAAGTTTGGAAATCTCAATGCCTTTCATCGCTGCTCCAAGATCCTACGTGAATTCTAACTTGATATTTTACCGGAAAAATTGTAAATATACAATCCATCCGGTCGGAATAACTTGTGTTTTGTCAATGATATGACCTTGTAAGCATTAAAATCATGAGTATGCTTTTTTCATGAAGTTTACTAAGGATTAGAACAGGTTTTTGATTCCGTCAAAGAGATCTACGAAGAAATCCTTCACGGCACGGAAGAACAAACGGAACCATCCGCCTTTTTCAGCCTCTTCAGCAGTGATCAAGTTCACTGTTTTTTCCTGAGGCTCAATTCCATCTGCTTTATACGTGTACGTTACCGTACCAACCTTCGTACCTGCCTTGATTGGTGCTACCAGCTTGTCAGCCTCAGTTACGTTAGCTTTGAACGTCACATTAAGGTTCTGAGTACCTTTGGGAACAACGAAACTTACCGCATTATCTGTTACAACAGGAACAGTTGTTTCTTTCCCTTTTTTCAAAGGTACCGCTTCCCAGCCCGTCACTTTGGTCTTGCCTGCGACAGCCTGTTTCACTTCAAAGTTGTTAAATCCATAGTCCAATACCTTTTTAGTTTCTCTGAAACGTGCGGATTCCGAATCTGTGCCCATAACAACACTAATTAGACGCATACCGTTACGTTCTGCTGTACCTGTAAAGTTATTACCTGCGTTCGTGGTATGGCCTGTTTTCATTCCATCCAGACCTTCATAAGCATAGCTTTTGAAATTGGTTATATTTTTATTCGCTTCCAACATCCAGTTGTAATTGATAATTGGAGCTTTATCATTTGGACGGAACTTATAGGATTGAATAGTTGTAAAATCTTTGTAGTCCGGGTGATCCATGATGATATATCTGCACAGAATCGCTGCATCCAGTGCGGACATCACTGTTTCCTTGTCTTCCGCCGGGCGGAAGTCGGCAGGCATATCTGCTCGATCGAGACCGGAAGAGTTGATGAAGAACGTATCCTTCATGCCCATACGCTTCGCTTCATCATTCATCATTTTCACGAAAGCTTCTTCCGAACCGGCAACATACTCAGCCAAAGCAACCGTAGCATCATTAGCAGAGCCAACAGCCATTGCAATATAGAGATCCTTAACTGTGTGCTCGTCACCTTCCGCCAGGAAGATACGTGATCCGACACTTTGTGCAGCATTCTTTTTGACAGTTACAATATCGTCCCAACCGAATTTCCCTTGTTTGACTTGTTCAGCGACAATGTACTCTGTCATCATCTTGGTCATACTCGCAGGTGGCATCGCTTTATCCGCATCGACAGACAGGAGAATCTGCCCTGTTGAAGCCTCCATTAGCACCGCTGATCTAACCTCAAGGCCAAGTGAGTCTACCCCAGGCACCTGTACGGCTTTCTCCGTCTTCGTTGTTGTGGCCGCAGCAGTCATAACCTGACTGGAGTTATCCGCAGCTGCCATGACAGGCATTACTGCAGACATGCAAAGCATGTTAATTAGCATTACCGAGGCTACGCTCTTTTTGAGCATTTGGCGTTTCTTTTTATTCATGTGTTTGGCTTTCAATTGATGAATACTCCCTTCGATCCAAAGCATTGTTAAATGCTTCGGTGCAGCTTATACTGCGATTTTCTTGTTCCCTAACCTGCGTGTTTGATGTATGAGGTGTGTGCTATGCGCTGTATCGAACGAGCAATATTATTGCTCCTAAAGTTCGTTATCGATTGTCACTTAGTCCGCATTTTGCAAATGCTTATGTAAAAGGACGTCCGCGCTTCTGTTTAACTGGCAGCCTGTTCTGGCACTGCATTTGCTTTTCAAAACCATATTCATAGATTCACGTCAAATAGCCGCCGCAACGCCTTAATCCAAGCTTGGATCGTCACCGCTTGTTCTATTCTATCACAGGGGTATCTGCAAAAAAAGACAGACCCGGTGAAAATCACCGAGCCTGTCCTGGAAATGATTAGCTCTCTTCAGATTACAACGAGTAGTTAGGTGCTTCTTTGGTAATCTGTACATCATGGGGATGACTTTCGCGCAGTCCCGCACCTGTAATTCGGATAAAGCCTGTATCGTTACGAAGCTGCTCCAGGTTGCTTGTACCGCAATAACCCATACCGGAACGCAGACCACCAATCAGTTGGTGAATCGTATCAGACAATGGCCCTTTGTAAGCGACACGACCTTCGATACCTTCCGGAACCAGTTTCTTGTCATCATCTTGGAAGTAACGATCTTTACTCCCTTGTTTCATTGCAGCCATTGAACCCATACCGCGATATACTTTGTAGCTACGCCCTTGGAAGATCTCAGTTTCCCCCGGGCTTTCCGCTGTGCCGGCAAACAAACTTCCCAGCATCACCGCGTGTGCGCCTGCAGCCAGTGCCTTCGTAATTTCACCGGAATATTTGATTCCGCCGTCCGCAATAATCGGAACTCCATATTCGCGTGCCACCGTTGCACAATCGTAGACTGCAGTTACTTGAGGTACACCAATACCAGCGATAACACGTGTTGTACAAATCGAACCTGGACCAATACCCACTTTGACTACCGAAGCCCCTGCTTCGATCAGGTCACGAGTGGCTGCGCCAGTAGCGACGTTACCTGCAACGATGGTCAGGCTAGGGAAACGTTCACGAAGCTGACGTACAGCTTCAATGATATTAATGTGGTGTCCGTGAGCCGAGTCTACCGTAATCAAATCGACACCAGCTTGTACCAAAGCTTCTGCACGTTCAAATGTATCTTTGGAAATACCAATCGCTGCACCAACCAACAAACGCCCTTGAGCATCTTTGGCTGCATGAGGGAATTGAATGGCTTTCTCAATATCTTTAATAGTGATAAGACCTTTCAACGTGTTTGTCTCATCAACTAATGGAAGTTTCTCAATCTTATGCTTCTGAAGAATACCTTCAGCTTCTTGCAGTGTAGTGCCAACAGGAGCGGTAACCAAATTCTCACGAGTCATGACTTCGCTAATTTTGATGCCGTAATCATGAATAAAACGCAAATCACGGTTGGTCAAAATACCAACCAGCTTCTGATCTCCTTCAATAATAGGTACACCGGAGATCCGATATTTCGCCATTACTGCTTCCGCATCAGATACCAGATGATCTGCCGTCAGTGAGAACGGGTTGGTAATTACGCCACTCTCCGAGCGTTTAACACGATCTACTTCCTCTGCCTGTTGTTCAACCGACATATTTTTATGGATAATACCGATACCGCCTTCACGTGCAATGGCAATAGCCAATGTCGCTTCAGTTACCGTATCCATACCCGCACTAATCAAAGGAATATTTAGCTTTACACTATCGCTCAAACGAATAGATACATCTACTTCTTTAGGCAGTGTCTCGGATTTCCGTGGCACTAGCAATACATCATCAAAGGTGAGGCCTTCCTTACCAAATTTATCTTCCCACACGCAAGTGTTCCTCCTTATGTTTGCTCAGCTTTACGGTCCAAAACCCGAAGATTCCAGGCTGTATTTTACGCCGAAAATACGTTTTCTGAAAAATTTATTATTGCCATCTTAGCAAAGCGATATTTAGACTGTCAAGGAAAAGTACTTGGTTATATCAGGTGTATTGCCTGATGAACACAACTGTTTTTCCAGAGCGGACAAGTCTAGTTATTACACAAAAAAACGTCAATTCGTATCGAATAACGTTACATTTATACATACTATTGTGCTGATAAATTACCAAATTCAATCTGTATTTTAATCCCATACTGCATAATATAACTATATAATAAAAACCACCACCGAATAACATCGGCAGTGGTTCTTTGCTTGGCGGCGTCCTACTCTCCCAGGACCCTGCGGTCCAAGTACCATCGGCGCTAGAGGGCTTAACGGTCGTGTTCGGGATGGGTACGTGTGGAACCCCTCCGCCA
>NZ_JAGGNR010000043.1 GCF_018614975.1 Paenibacillus polymyxa
CTTATGAAGATAGGTAAATCGCAGTCCGTCATTATATGCGCTACTACAACAACTACCGTTACACGGAGTGTTTGGGCGGCTTGTCTCCGAACGAATACCGAAGAGCTGTATAACAAGAAAGATACCTTAGCACGTCATCCGGGCTAAGGTATCTCAATGAACTAATTTTTGTTTTTTTAACTGTCTACTTTACAGGGAGCGGTTCAGACGGGAACAAGACTGCTCCTTTAAACATAAATCTCCTTAAGCTTGAACAAACTCAAATGTCAGAATACGACTGATCTCTTCATAGCTCGATGCTACAAAATGGGGCTGATGATCGGACTCCGGCGATGCCTCTCGATGATTAAACCAGATAACTGTCCAGCCTGCAACCACTGCACCTATCACATCATTACGCCACGAGTCTCCAATGTAATAGCTTGAACGAGCATCTGTCCCTGTCTGCTTACTCACATATTCGAACAGTCTGCGATCCGGCTTGGCATAACCAGTCGTACCGGAAATGAAGATCAGATGCTCGTCCACGAGACTGAGCACATCCAGTGCTTCAAGCTTGCGCCGCTGATGCTCTCCTTCTCCATTGGTGATTAGACCAACGGTATGGCCTTCTGCCTGAAGCCTTCTAATCAGATCATATGCTCCTTCAAAAGGCACAATCTCGAACTGTCTGCTCAGATACTGAGCTTGCAGTTCTTCAGCCTGTCCAAACTGTAAGGGGAGTCCAAACTCCTCCATCGTCAACTCAAACCTACGACGGCGCATTCGCTCCACCGCATCTGGCTCCGGTACAGCAGACAGATCTTCTTGTGCAGACAGCCAGTCACTATAATAACGAAAACGATGATAGGCCTGAGCATAAGGGAAATCATCCGGCAGGCCGAGAACGTCCTGCAACGCGCCACGAAGTGGCTGTAAGTGATCATATAAGGTATCATCTACGTCGAAAAATATAGTTTTAGCATCATATATTTTATCCATAATGGTTGTCTATCCTCCTGCTTTTGCATCCAAACATTCTCTTGTTACTATATATGTATTTAATTGTCCCGTCCAAAGGAGGATTTCTGGCTGTGTATCTTCAATGGGACGATTAGGACCCAAATCAGATTAAGACATCGGGAAGACACATTGTAATTATGTTAAAATTAGGATGAATAACATCAGAGGTGATGCTTATGTTCAATCCAAAAGTCTTCTTCTATTAGTTGTGTCTAAGGCCATGGCTCTCGAAGCCAAAATCTAACCCGGCACAACGGGGATGAAGATGTTTACACACGAAGAGATTCCAATCTGGGAAAATGAACAATTGCTTGAACTGAAAAACAGTAAGAAGTTCATTGATCCAAGAAATGAAAAGCTGAAAGATCACCGTAAAGGAATCAAGAGCACGCATTACAACAAAGAATGTAAACCCGCTCGTAAACAGGATTATCGTCTGTATAGAACCAAAATGAAGCGTCTCATGTACTATGAGCAATATGATCTTCTTTACAACTATAAACGTACAAGCGGTCGGCTTACCTGGTAAATCAAAGATAGAAAGATTAGTCCTTACATCATCGTGTCCTGCTATTTAAGATGAATAGTAGGACACGATTGTGGAGGACTGTTTTTTCAATAGAATACCTATCATTTAGCAAAAATGAATTCATATAAAATATAGTGAGGAGGACTTTTGATCATGTGGAGAGAGCACCTTCAGGGGATTTCAAAAGAGTATACGTTCAGTCCCCCTGCATCTGGAGATGAAATTGCAAAGATTGAGAGCTTGTTTCATGTCACTCTGCCTCAAGAACTAAAGGAAATACTACTGGAAACTAATGGGGTAAGAGCCATTTATGATTTAGGACTAATCTGGTCAGCAGACCAAATCAAGAATGAAAACAGACACTATCGGGATGACCACTTTCAAGAATATTATATGCCATTTGATAACCTGATTTTCTTCGGGGAAAGTGGTATTGGTGATTTATTCGCGTTTCCAGTGACAGGAGAAGGAATCTGCAGAAACGACGTATTTGTGTGGAATCATGAGAATGATAGCCGAAAGTGGCTTGCACCGTCGGTGTCCAAATATGTGGAGTGGTCATTACAAGGGAAAATCTTAATCTAGCTCATGTTTTTCTTGCAAGATTAAGCATACAGAAACATTATTTCAATCCTTGCTTAGAAAACAATACCCCGTCACACCACTTATCATGGCGAAACGGGGTAAAAGACTTCTTATAGTAGATATACTCCACTATCACACAATCTAATTGGAGGTACATCACAGAATGTGTGTATTCTAATTAGATTACTAACGTTACAACCTTACCTGCATTCACATCAATCAGACCATGGTCTGTGATCTTCAGTGCCGGACTTACCGCAAGGGAATGGGTGCTGATCGACATGATCGGGTTGTAATGCACATACCCAAGAGACAACATCGCTGCTCTCAGTTCCTTCACTTGATGGGACACCACTGCAAGTGGTTCTTCCGTCAAAATGCCACCTACGGGAAGTTCCAGATGGGACAGCACCTTGCCGTCTTCCACCACACAGAATCCACCCTGGCTCGAAATCACGTTGTTAGCTGCCAGTATCATATCTTCACGATTACGTCCTACAACCAGCAGGTTGTGATTATCATGCGAATATGTCGTTGCAATGGCGCCGCGTTTGATGGTGTCTCCACCGATCAGACCATGTGCACGATTGCCATTCACACCATAACGTTCAAAGGTAGCGATTTGCGCATATCCGCTTTCTTCCCATAACAATTCGCCATCCGCAGACTGAATCGGTGCAATATATTCTTCCACAAAAGTAGAACCATCCTTCACCATCATGACACGGCATTGGTACTCACCTTCATTAGCGAGATCAACCCCTGATCCACTGACTTTTGGATCTGACAACTGAATTGCAAAATCTGTTACGCCCAGCTTCTCCAACTGTACGCTCTTATAGAAGTGAGGTGGGAACTGCCCGGTTATCCGTTCCTGCTTATACGGTTCGTAATCGTCATAAGCTTTGCGGCCATTTTTGTACACCTGATCAATAGAGAGATCATCCAAGTTGGATACCAACACATAATCGGCCACTTTGCCTGGTGCAATGCTGCCACGATCGGTCATTTTCATCCGGGAAGCAGGTATAGATGTTGCTGCATAGATCGCGTCTTCCGGACGCATCCCCATCTGAATTGCCTTGCGTACGATATGATCCAGATGACCACGCTCCACCAGTGAATCCGGCATCACATCATCCGTAACAAAGCAGAAATGCTGCGCCACATCATGTTGAATCAGGTACTCCATGACTTCCGGGGTCATCGATTTCTCCTGAATTTCAATAAACATACCTGCTGCAATCCGCGCCTGTAATCCCTCAATGCTCTGATGGGTATGATCGGAATCGATACCTGCGTAGATCAGTCGATGCAGATCAAGTCCAAGCAGTTTCGGTGTATGTCCTTCGATCACGAGTTCGGGATAGTTATTGCGGATATGCTGTAAAATCTGGTTGGTCTTGCACTCCGGATCACGGATGACATCGACATAGTTCATGATCTCGCCCAGACAGATAATCTCGCCAGTGGCAAGCAGCACGTCCATATCTTCGATCTCAATCGAACCACCTGTTGTCTCCATCGGAGTTGCCGGAACGGAACTTGGGATCGCATAGAACATGTCCACCGTCGTCTCCCGACTCGCAGCCATCATCTCCTGCACACCCTCCAGCCCGAATACATTCGCCATCTCATGCGGTTCTGCGACAATGGACGTTACCCCGCAGCCAATCAGACCATGGGAAAAGGTTTCCGGTGTCACCATCGTGCTTTCGATATGCAGATGGATATCGATCAAGCCAGGAATCATGTATCTTCCCCGCGCATCAATAACTTCGTCTGCCTGAATCATCTGCAGTCCGCCGGGTCCAACATATAGGAATCTGCCGTCCAACACAGCAACGTTATTCATTTCAAACCGTTTATAATAACTGTTATACACATGTACATTCACAATCAGTTGATCTGCACGCATGGGGCATAATCTCCTTCTTCACAAACATTTCACCGCGATGCGAACCGGACAATAAACCTGCACTTTAATCTGCTATACTGCACATGACTGCGCACCATTACCCTCGTCCGGAATCATCGTATGAATTGCCTTCTTTACTGATCTTATTTCTTCAAGCTATTCTCTAAATTCTCGGCTACTCCACCAGTACAAGCTTGTCCTGCGGGAAGATCAGACTAACACGCTGCCCGCTAAGGTACGGTGTTTCCATCTCCTGATTGGCTGTAAAGTCACCCAGTTCCGTCTCGATTACATACTGATAACTGCGTCCCAGATACGTGCTGACTTTGATCATCCCCGGCAAGGCGTTCACGACATCCGCAGAGGTATCTCCACTAACGATCAGATCATCCGGGCGAATTGCGCCTTTGCGGGCACCGGGACGGGCTGTTCCGGGATGTGCTGTTGCAGTAAATGTTCGTCCACCTGCGCTCAGTGTAATCAATTCATCTGCATCGCTACGCTCTGCGAATTCAATGAAATTATGGAACCCGATAAACCGTGCGACAAATTCCGTTGCGGGATATTTGAAAATGGTTTCCGGGCGGTCGAGCTGCTCAACCACGCCTTTGTTCATAATCGCTACCTGATCCGAGATCGAGAAACACTCTTCCTGGTCGTGAGAGACATACAGCGTTGTAATACCCAGCTCTTGCTGAATGCGGCGAATCTCCACCCGCATGTTGAGGCGCAGGTTGGCATCCAGGTTACTGAGCGGTTCGTCGAACAAGAGCAGGTCAGGTTCAATGACCAATGCACGAGCAATGGCTACACGCTGACGCTGTCCACCGGACAGTTCTTGTGGAAAACGTTTCTCAAATCCATTCAGGTTAACGACTTCCAGGATTCGCATCACACGGGAAGAGATATCCTTGTCTTTCACCTTGCGCATCCGCAGGCCAAAGGCCACGTTGTCATAGACAGACAGATGCGGGAATAATGCATAACTCTGAAATACAAATCCGAAGTTCCGCTTGTTTGCCGGAACCTTCGTATAATCCTTGCCGCCGAACATAAACTTGCCCTGTGATGCTTCCAGAAATCCGGCGATGAGGCGCAGCGTAGTTGTTTTGCCGCAACCGCTCGGTCCGAGCAGGGAGAGCAGTTTACCTTTTTCCAGCTCCAACTGAAAATCCTTCAGGATTGTCTGCTTATCGTATGCCACGGATACGTGGTCTAATGTCAGCAATGCCATAGCGTTCTGCGCCTCCAATTAACGTTTAGTAAAGTATGAAAATCCGCCCATGATCCGTTCGATCACGAACATTAAGAGTCCAGTCAGTACCATCAATAGCACAGAAATCGCTGCAATCGTTGGGTCAAAATAATTCTCCACATACGTCAGCATTTGAATCGGTAATGTGCTTACCCCTGGACCGGTCATGAACACCGAGATGTCCACGTTGTTGAAGGACTCCAAGAAGGCAATCAGCACGGCAGCGATAATTCCTGAGCGGATGTTAGGTAGCACAATCGTGAAGAACGTTCTTACCCGTCCCGCACCAAGACTCAGCGCAGCTTCTTCCACTGCAAAGTCAAAGCTCGACAGACTCGACGCGATAACCCGAATGATAAATGGAAGCATGATAATCGTATGACCAATCAACAGTCCAACATACATCGGCAGATGGTAGATTACGATCAGGTATTTCATCAATGTAAAACCAAGCACGATTCCCGGGATCAGTACCGGGGACAGGAACAGTGCGTTCAGCACAGATTTGCCTTTGAAATCGTAACGACTGAGTGCATACGCAGCCGGAACTCCGAGCACCAGCGCCAACAGGTTTCCCAGCAAGGAAATGATGATGGACGTCTGGAATGTGCGGAGGAAACCGCCTGTGTTGAAAATATTCTCATACCAGCGGAAGGAGAACCCTTCCGGCGGAAATTTGAGTACCGTTCCCGGTTCAAACGAAGTGACCGATATGATCAGAAGCGGGCCCAGCAGAAAGATAAAGACCAGCAGACTGAACAGGCCCAGCCCGATATGTTTCTCCCGCATATGTCTACCCCTTCGGATTTAAAGTTTTGGCCATTTTGTTCATGACACCCACCACGACAAATGTAATTACAATCATAATCGCGGCAACAACCGAGGCCAGATACCAGTCGTTGAGGGTCATGGCGTTCTGATACAGGAACGTAGCAATCACGCGCTGCTTGCCTCCAAGGAGGGCAGGTGTGGTATACGCCGTCAGGCTTCCGACAAAAACAAGCACGGCTCCGATCACAAGTCCTGGCACAGCCAGTGGGAACACGACCCGGCGGAATGCCGTAATGCGCGATGCACCCAGACTTTGTGCTGCTTTGAGCAGGTCACCGTCAATGTTCTCCAGCACGCCCACCAGAGAGATAATCATCAGTGGCAGGAACAGATGCGTCAGACCAATCATCATGGCTGCCGGCGTGTACAGAATATCCAGCGGCTTGTCCACGATGCCCAGGCCAACAAGGGTATTATTGATCAGCCCTTTGCGTCCAAGAATGATCATCCAGCTAAACGAACGCACGACCGGGCTTGTCAGCAACGGGAAGATCGCCAGTGCCAGCAAAATGCCTTTGCGGCGCGGCGCTTTCTGCGAAATATAATAAGCTGTCGGGAATCCGAGCACCACACAGACGATGGTGGTGACCACGCTGACTTGCAGCGTCGTAAGCAATATTTTCAAAAAGTATGGGTCTCTGAAAAAATGCATGTATCCTTCAAACGTGAAGGAGTTTTCTTGGAAAAACGTCGACCCGATCGTCAGGACAATCGGAATGATCATAAATGCCGCCAAAAACACGAATCCCGGCAGCAATAGCCAGTAGATTACTGATTTTTTCATCGCGATACTCCTGACTTGTAAAATGGTTGTATTCACACGTTAAAAGCACAACTTTACACTAGCTCACTCCGTGCCAGAAGAATCTTTCGATCGCTGTTATCCCCAGATTTTTTTGATTCTTATTGAAAAGGTGAAATCCGGGGATAAAGGCGAACGCTTCGCTTCTACAGCTTTCTTCTGTCACTACGTTATTGTGTAAAACATGAATTTAACTATCATAGCTACGCATTTAACGCGTTAATAAATAGTTCAAGAAAGCTTTCCGCGTCTACGGTTTCGCAGACGAGTGTGTTGGGCTGTTCGCCCAAACGGTTTTGGAAGTCACATACCATCTGGCCATCGCACAGGCGGCTGGCGGTTTCGACATCGACGTAATATGATTTGCGTCCTACCAGTTCAGGGGCAAGGGCTACACCCACGGCTAGCGGATCATGCAACGCGCAAGCGCGGACGCCGTTCATTTGTTCGTAACGGTTGATGTAAATCTCCGTGCTTTGAGCAACGTACGCGCGCAGTGCAGGATCAGTGAGACGCTCAATCGTTGCTTCATTTAGCAGCGTTTGACGCGTGACATCCAGTCCCACTTGCGTAAGCTTCTCGATGCCTGCATGCAGTACAATGCGTGCGGCCTCTGGATCAGCGTACGTGTTGTACTCTGCTGTTGGCGTAATGTTGCCATGTCCGCGAACCACACCACCCATGAAGATGACTTCCTTCAATAAAGAAGGCAATTCAGGACACTTCATCAGCGCGAGGGCCAAGTTGGTTAAGGGGGCGGTCATGATTAATGTCAGTTCGCCCGGATATAACTTGGCTTGTTCCACGATCAAGTCTGGCGCAAAACCTTCCTCGGCTTTCTTAGACACGGCCGGATCAGGCAGCGCACCGCCCAATCCATCCTGTCCATGTACCCGGTGTTCATAATGCGACTTGCGAGTGAGCGGTCCAGCTGCTCCGGCAATGACCGGTATCGCTGGTGCACCCGCGAGTTCGAGAATTTTGCATGTATTCTCTGTTGCCTGCTGGAGCGATACGTTCCCACAGACCGTGGTAATGCCGAGGATGTTCAACTTCCGGCTTTTGACAGCCAGCAAAATCGCCAGCGCGTCATCGATGCCTGTATCGACATCCAGAATGATACGATTTCCCGCTTCACTCATCCATTCTCAACTCCTATTGCCGTGATATGGTTGCTTGCTGCAAATGTTTTGGATCATATCTGTCGAAAAAAGCTTTAATCTGTAACTTGTTTTGTTCATGCTTCCTTATATAACGTGCTTACGCTATCGCTTGCGTCACGTTTATTGTGCAATCTCACGGTTCCAGCGATCTGTCCAGCCTTTAACCTGTTGATTCACGAATTCCATATCCAGCTTGTTCAGCTTCTCAACAACTTCAGCGCCGTATGTTACGCCTTCTGCTTCTTCAGCAGTCAGTTCAACCTTGGTATTAACCGGGGAATCGACTTTGGCTTTAGCAGATTTTGCTTGTACATCCTGGCTAAGCTGCCAGTTGATGAACTCTTCAGCCAGCTCTTTGTTTTTGCTGCCCTTCACGACATTGATTGTGTTCATCACGGCATATGCACCTTCGCTAGGTGTAACAAACTTTGCATTAGGCACGGCTGCTTTCAGATCTTTGAAATACATTTCCATGATCGGTCCGCCCGCAATCTCTTCTTGGGAGAACATGTTCACGAACTCGGACGTTTGGCTATAGAATTTCACCACATTGCCACTCAGTTTTTTCAGTTCAGCAAATGCCGCATCTTCATTAAACGTATCGTTTCCAGCTACACGGGAAGCTGCATCCACAACCATTGGGCCTGCTGTTGCCGTAATATTCGGAATGGTCAGGTTACCTTCGAACGCCGGGTCCCACAGGTCACCCCATGAAGTCACTTCTTTGGATACGAGATCCGGGTTATAAGCAATACCGAGCTGTCCAACCGTGTAGGCCGGGCCATAATCTTCACCAAGTGGTGCTTTGGCAATATCATAAATGTCATTTACATTTGGAATTTTGGAACGGTCGATTTTCTCAAACAGACCTTCATCGATACCTTGTTGTGCATAATAATCAGACAGGTAGATAACATCGACATTGGATGTACCTTGACGAATTTTATTCAGACGTTCAGCGTTATTGCCAACTTCGAGCACGATGTCTACGTTGTGTTCTTTTTCAAAAGGACCAAATACCGATTCATTGAAGAAATCTTCCGAGAAACCCCAAGTCGAGATCACCAGTTTGTTCGCTGCGGTCCCCCCACTGCCTGATCCGCCTGTCGCATCATCCGTGCTGCTGCCACAACCTGCAAGTAATACCGATGTCATTGCCACTGCTGCCAAACCGCTAATCCACTTTTTCATCATGATCCTGATTCCTCCTAATATATGTGATGTGTATGAAAAAACAAAAAGAAAAGTGCTCTTGTATAAACAAGAACACTTTTCTTCGTAAACAAAGGAAAGCGACACCCGCTGCCGGTACATCATCGGTTTCTGCTTCAGAATCAATCCGAAGACAGACGCCATCATATGAAATTGTACGGAACCTGATCATGAATCCGGGCCATAACCTCCGTATACATCAACAAGAATCAATCCTGCCGATCCATCCTAGGCCTGTTCCAGAATCACATTCGTGATCGCCCACTGAGTGGACGCATCATAATCCCGCAATATAGCTTCAATTGGCAAACCCATGTGTTGCTCGAGCTTCTCCCGGAATTTCTTTTTATATAAGACAGACATGCGGAAGTCCACTTCCAGCTTTAAGCCGGGGGCCTCCCCTTCCAGGGCGTCAGAGCGCGGTGAACGTCGGTGCTTGGCGTAGAAGGTCACAATATTCTGGTCAATGGTCACTCTCAGGAGAGTGGTGCCAAATCCGAACAGTTCCTTCGAGATTTCGTTATAATACTGGCACATCTTCTTCTTGCTCTCATTGCTGTCCAGTAGTTCCATGAACTCACCCACATCTCTTACTACCGTACATTCGACGTGTTAACACGATTGATTATACATAAATATACGATCATAGGCAACCCAAAAGATATAGTTAACATGAGAATAACACATAAAAGCGAACGATAAGACATTAACCGCCTTAAACAATTCGTCTTAAACCACAGTTAATTTACATTAATATGCCTGCATGTCATTCCTATACTATTGTTGCTTCTGCACTCCGGTTTAATACACAGGCTTTGTTTCAACTTTCCCTAAATGGGTACTAATTCCTGCGAAACATAGACAAACTTCGTCATTAACCGTTAAAATGAGACACAATGTTGACATGTTTTTATTTTCTAGAAATTGGAGGCTTAACCCATGAAATGTCCAGTATGTAATCATGAAAATGGAGATGCCCATTTTTGCGAGAGGTGCGGCTCTAATCTAACGCAAACAACCTCTTCACCCACTCCTGTACCAAACCCTGAATCTGCTGCTTCCGAACCCGAATATACCCGTTGGTCCAGCACGCAGGCTACATCTTCCCAGGCATCCGTTCCATCCAACACACCATCCGTCTCCATTCACAAGGAACAGGCTAGAGAATCAACAGGCACCAATGACCAGGCTTCTGCAGGAGACAATAGCTCCAATCAGTGGAATAATATTGTGCAGAATGAGAAAGTTCAGCAAGCCAAAGAAGTAAGTAAACAGTATCTATCCTATTTCCTCAGTGTATTGGCCCGTCCTTATCAGACGATGAAAACCGTTGGCGACCAGCATTCCCTAAACGGATGGCTAACGATGGCGCTGATTGCAATTCTATCTTCTACATACTTCTTAATTACCTTTAGTCGCATAGGTATGGATGGCTTGTTCATTAGTGGATTTATCCGGCCGCTATTGTTCACCGTCATTATCCTGATTGCCTCTATTGCACTGATGTACGCTATTCTGAAGATTGAAAAAATTACATTCCGTCCCAAAACTATGGTTGCCCAGTTTGGTACATTACTTGTTCCTGCTGTCGTATCCCTTGTTCTGGCCAATCTGTTTATTATTATCTCGTATTCCATCGCGATCTCATTGCTCGCTGTCTCGTATATCATTATCTTTGTTGCTCTGAACTCGGTGCTGTTCCAATATCCACTGAATCGCACCAAAGCAGCCATCGACAGCATGTACAGCGTGTTGATCGCCAATGCAGTCGTGTTCTTTATTCTGTATCGATTGTTGGGTGAGATTGTTATTGGACTGATCCGGCTCATGCTTTCGCCGTTTGGTCGTCTGTAAAATAGTTCAGTCGGAATAAAGTTATTCACACTTGTTAATTCGATGACAGAATAACCTTCCGATCGCTGTTATCTCCAGATTTTATTAATTCACTTTTACAAAGGTGAAAATCTAGCGATAAAGGCGAAGCATGGCTTTCCCTGCTGGCGCGCGGGAAAGGTCTTTTTTTGGTTTTCCAAGGCAGCATTGCACTGAGCATGATTCATACACTATAATGTGTAGTGTAACAGGTATATTCTTATTTACGTAATAAACCTATCCAGAAACTCCTGTTACGTGATGAGAGGATTTATCGTTGCCGCCAACACTACATTATGTAGTGTTTTAATCACTCCATTTTACAAAGAAAGCAGAGGAACTCTCTATGGAAATGACTCATATGAATCATATACAAATGGAGCACGAGGCTGGTACATCCTACCTGTGGCTCATCGGAGGTGCAATCGTGTTGCTGTTCTCCATCGCCGCCTATATCTGGGCATCACGCACACAGGGAAAAATCCTGGGCCACATGAAAAAGAAAGAACGGGCGGACACCCAGAAAAAAAGTCGATCCCTTCGGCTGGCTGCACATGTAATGATGGCTGTGTCGATTATTACGTTTGGCCTGTTCTTCATGCAAGGAGCAGGTAAAACATATAATGTAGCTGATCTGGAATCCAACGCGACAATCGATGTGACTGACGATAAATATTATGGGGCTGACCATACGGAGGACCCTATTCAGTATGAGATGAAGATTCCGACTTCTGGGCCGCATAATCCGCATGATATCAAGTTTGGATTTTACACCAACTTCCCGGGCTACAATTACCTGGTACACAATCTGGAGCACGGGGATATCATCATCTATTATCGGGAGAACGCAAGCGAGGATTCGAAGGAACATCTGAAATACCTAGCCAAATTCCGGGAAGCCGGAGCAGGTATTCTCGCTGTACCCAACAAGGATATTCCCGAAGGCAGTGAAGTCGTGGTGACCGCATGGACCAAAACGATGAAGCTCGACCAATTCGACGATGCCAAAGTAGGTACTTTTATCAATCAATATATTAATCAGGGACCTGAAAAGATTCCTGCCTCCATTCGCCAGGGAGGCGGAACAATGTAATGACTTAATCACTCATTCACTCAGTCATATGAAGCCCCTTTAAGGAGTAGGTTTCTTCCAATAATGGGCATGGTCAATATCGGATTGAAACGAAACTGGCTCCCGGATCAAATTGACTCGGGGGCTAATTCTTTATGGACCAGATGCCGATATTTCAAGTAGAAAACTGTATATTTGATATACAATACATACGAACCAAAGAAGAACGACAAGCACCAAGTAAAGAGACAAAGAGACGATCGATTCAACAGATCAAGGGGGAACATTTTTAGCAATAAACAGTTTGTTTATGCGGATCTTCTTATTTTTTTCCTGTCTGATGCTGGCCGCGGGTGCGGTTCTTGGCATTACCATGTATCGTTCATCGGCTCAACTGCGCGAGGCCAATGGGCTCAAATATCTGTATACCCTTGGTACACGCGAAGAAAATGGAACAAATACATATTTCTATGTTGTGGATGGGGCAGCTAGATTGTTATATAGTTCAGCCCACAACAAAAAAGCCGCACGGCAGGGACGGGATTATGGGGTTTACCCCCCATTTCCGGACACTGCCTGCGGCTTTAATTTTGTTGTACCTTTAAGAATGGCAAGCCCTAAGGCTGCCTGAATTAGTAGCGCTGCGGAGCAGCTTTTTTACCCAAATCCGTCATGTACGTAAAGAACGCTTCCGGATCGGTATCATATACCAGTTGTACTGGACGTCCGTCTGCTTGCTCCACCGTGCGGCCCTGGCTAGGACCATCCGGGATGACAATACAGTTGACAGTTTTCTTCTTCACGATGTCCTCGCGTCCAACGGAAGCCGTTGTCAGCACATCCCACAGATAGTATGTGGAATTTGTCTCACTGTACACCAGTGGCGGACAACCTGCGTAACAGTTACCCAGGAAATCAACGCCTTCGAAGCGACGCTCTGCTGCCCAGCGGTTACGAACAGCTGGAGTCAGAGGTACTTTGTTGGTGCTTTCCAGTGCAACCAGATCGATCTGGATGCCGCTCTGCCACACACGATAAGCCGCTTCCGGGTCCCAGAATACGTTCCATTCAGCTGTGCCGTCATGCTCAGGCTCTTCTACGTTACCACGCTCGAATGTGCCGCCCATCCATACCAGCTTGTCGATTTTCTCTTCAATGTCTGGTGCTTCGTCCAGTGCACGCGCAAGGTCAGTCAGTGGACCTGTGAACAGGAGCAACGTTTTGCCTTCGGTATTGCGCACTTTCTCGATTAGATGCTGGTGTGCCGGAACGGCAGAGAGTGGAGCTTCCATTTTGCCGGATTCGTTCAGTACAGGAAGTGCATCTACATAGAAGGAATGCAGTCTCCACGCCGCAGGAAATGGATTTTTCCCTCTGGAGTTGGATTTGGATACCTCTACGGAATATGTACCGAAACGATCGATAATTTTACGACTGGCATCTGTTGCTGGCTCCAGATATCCATCTGCCGGAATAACCGATACGCCGGTTACATGTACATTGTCCATTTGCAGAAGCATGAACAGCGATACGAGGTCATCCACGCCGCCGTCATGGTTGAAATACACATTAAGTTGGTTCGTCATGCTTGCTTTCATCCTTCCCCTGGTTGTCCCATTGATGTTGATCATCGTCTGCCCAAGGCCGACGCTCTCTCTATTATGTCCCATAACCGTTGGTTACGTAAACCTTCCCCATGCAAAGAAAACAAGGATCACGCCTCATCCTGCGGATATTTTACAGTTCCACCATTCCATCTCAGGAGGACAACTGGTAGAGGTCATCATCGTTCGGAAAATAAAGAAATGGACAGCAGGATTGAAGCCCCGCCGTCCATTTCCTCCAATCCATGCATTACATGGACTGGTTCTGTTTCTCCTCATTCTTCTCTGCAATCGGAACATACTTGCCTGGCCAGAAGGCCCATTTGCCCAGCAATGCGGTGATCGCCGGTACCATGAACGGACGAACCAGGAAGGTATCCAACATCACACCAACGGCGGTGATAATACCAAACTGCACCAACACCTGAATTGGCAATGTAGCAAGTACCGCAAATGTTCCTGCCAGAATCAGACCCGCAGAGGTAATCACGGAACCTGTCTCGCCAACGCCTTCTTTGATCGCTTGACGGAGCGGCATCGTTTTGCGTTTCTGCCAGATGCTAGAGATCATGAAGATGTTATAGTCCTCACCCAGTGCCACGAGGAATACGAAGGAGTACAGCGGAATCGCTCCCTGAATGGCATCTGCGCCAAGTCCGTAGTGAATAATGATCCAACCCAGACCCAATGCAGAGAAATACGACAGAACAACCGTTGCAATCAGATACGCCGTAGCTACAACTGAACGCAGGTATAATAGTAATAACAATGTAATCATGCCGATGACCACGGGAATAATGATCTTGGCATCCCGTTCTCCGGTTACTTCAATGTCATACTGTTCAGCCGTCTGACCATCAATCCAGACCTGACTGTCCACATTAGTTACACCAGCATCTTGAAGCGCCTGTTCCGCTGTAGCCCGCAGATCTGGAATATGCTGCATCGCCTCCATGGAATATGGATTCAGATTAAATTCCACATCAAAGGCGGTAATGTTGGCATTCTCGGCACCCTGCTGAGCAACGCCTACTTTGCTAATGTAATCCAGCGATTCGAGCCGCTGCTTCAGATCAGTTTCTTTGCCTTCGGCATCAACGATCACTTTGACAGGAGCCAGCTCCCCTTGGGAGAACTGTTCGCCAATGACCGTGAAACCTTCGCGGGAAGGCACATCCTCGGGGAAGGAAGACAACAGATCATACGTGAATTTAACCTGAGTAGAGAATGCCGCCAGTCCTCCCAGCAGTACCAATGTAATTGCAAGAACGGTCCATGGCTTTGTTACTACAACACGGCCAATCCAGCTTTCCTTGATTTTGCGCGGGGCCGGAGCCGGTTTGCCCTTTTTCTTCGCACGTTCCACTTCCATCTCATGTGTACGCGGTACGAATGGATAGAATGAACCCCGACCGAAGATCGCCAGGAGCGCTGGAACCAGTGTCAGACTTGCAATAAACATAATAAAGATGGACAGACTGAATGGTACGGCAAAGCGATGATATGCACCATATTCAGCCAGCAACAATACGAGCAGTGCTGCAACGACCGTAAATCCACTCATGGCAATAGCGCCGGAAGACCCGGTAATTGCCTGGAAAATGGCTTTCTTTTTGTCAGGCTCATGATAGAGAATCTGGCGGTATCTGGAGATCATGAACAGACAGTAATCCGTTCCTGCTCCAAACAACAATACCGTCATGATCGAGATCGACTGTGCGTCCACCGTAATCCAGCCCTGATCCGCCATGAATCCCAGAATGGGGCTTGTCACCATATACGCGAATCCAACGGCAATGATCGGGATAATTGCCAGTACAGGCGAGCGATAGATCAACAGCAGCAGTACTAATACCAGTACAACCGTAGCGATCAGCAAGGATACATCGGCGGAGGAGAATAGCCCGCTCGCATCAATGGATATCCCTACTGGCCCTGTTACACGGGCAATCAGTGTATTGGTATCATCTATGGCTACATCGAACGGGTTTGCCCCGAAGATGTCTTGTGTTTTTTGCTCAAGCGCTTCAATAGCTTCCTTTAATTGTTCTGCATCGGCACCTTGATTGAAGAACAGTGGCATAACCATGGTGCTACCATCTTCCGAAAGCTGGCCTTTCAATGCCTGTGGTGGTAATTGATAGAGTGGCACAACGGACTGTTGTTGTTCTACCGGATCTTGATCCAGTCGCTCCGTTAATGCCTGAATGTTCTGAATCTGCTCATCCGTCAGACCGCCGGCTTGACGCCATACGATCAGCGCGGGCAGTCCTTCACCGCCAGGGAATTCCTTCTCGGCAAGTGCAGCTGCCTGAACCGATGGTTTAGATTCACTCAGATCCTGTGCGTTGTTGGTTTCACGATCACCTACAGCAGGCCATACCATGCCAAGCACAACGGCGATAATGATCCATACCAACAGCGTAATCCATTTGCTTCGTTTGCCGGCAACCCAGCGGCCGTAACCCGAACCTTCCTGCATTGTCTCTTCATCTCCCTATTATGTTTCTATGAAGCCCTAATATATATGATGGTGTAGTAATGAACCACGGGTCATAGTATAATCGAGTTAATTATATATACCGGAAGGTTAATTTTGCAATGCCTAATTTTGTGAACACGTCTAACAAGCAATTAAATACGTAAAGAGGTATGTACCTATGAGCAAAAAAACAAACATTCCCCGTTCACCGGGTAGACCCAAAACAGGTGTCGATCAAGCATCTGTCCAAACCAACATATTGATGACCGCGTCACGTCTGTTCATGGAATACGGGTATGAACCCGTCTCTCTCCAGCAGATTGCTTCATTATGCAATGTAACCAAAGCATCAATCTATTATCACTTCACCAGCAAAGCCGATCTGTTCACCGTTGCCATTACCCGCATAATGACGATGAGCATGCAGCAGACTTCACTCCGCCTGGATGAACCCGGCACATTACAAGAGCGGCTGATCAAGGTTGCGCAAGCGAAGATGCAACACTCCCATATTGAGACGGAGACCATGATGCGAGAAGCCGAGAAGCATCTGAATACGGAGCAACTCAGCCAGATTCGAGAAGCTGAGGTTCAGCTCTTCGAAGTGCTTGCAACCCACTTCCAGCAGGAGATGGACAATGGTTATTTACGTGTCGGGAACCCCATGCTGCTTGCCCATGCGTTTACGTCACTGCTGATGCTCGCGAACCGCGAAGATGTGCGCAACATGAATGGCGGCAGCATTGAGGAACTTGCACGGGAACTTGTGGCGCTATTTCTGGGTGGCGCGGTTAAGCGGAACTAAAGCCCCTTCTATACGTTTGTCTATGAGCAGCACAAGATGATATACGGAATGTTGGCCCCTTATTCCCATCACATTTTAGGAGGAAACAACCATGTCACATTCAAAACCATTCCCACGTATCCCTCGTCTGCTAGAAACGTCGCGCATATATCTGCGCCCTTTCGAGATTACAGATGTGGATGCTTACTTCCCTGGCCTGTTTGACGCCGAGATGCGCAGGCTGACGGGAACACAGAACAGTTTCACACGTGCTCAGGTTGAACGTTATGTTGAGAATGCAGCACAGGATGACTCCAGATTGATGCTACTGATTGCTTTACAGGAAAATGACCAGATCATCGGAGATGTCGTCCTGATGGACATGCATGCCAAGAATCGCAGTGCACATATTCGTGTGGCCATTGATCAGGCGGCGCATCAAGGAAAAGGTTATGGTAGTGAGGCGTTGCTACTTATGCTGGACTACGGCTTCGGCATCTGTAACCTGCATCGAATCGAGCTTGAGGTGTACGCCTTCAACGAGCGAGCCATTCGCACGTATGAGAAGCTCGGCTTCCAGCGCGAGGGTGTGAAGCGGGATGCTTTGTTCTACAACCATCAATATCATGATGCGATTCAGATGAGCATGCTGGAGAAAGAGTTCAGACAACGTCATATGAAAGATCAGGCAGGGAATGATTGAGTTTCCAATCAGCCAAACTCAAACCAAAAAACCGGGGGATTTAGCACCCTTCCCCGGTTAGAAACTTCAGATGACCCGTCAGCACCGAAAGCTCGGCGGGTGTCTTCATATACAATTCGCCATCCGTATCAGCTGACATCGGCGCATCTGTCTTCACTTTTAACGTAGATGCCTTAAAGTATGAAATGCTCTCACTCTGAGGTTGCCAATCTCCCTCCGGCTTGTGCGACAGAATCTCTCGCAGCAGCGGAATCCCTGTCTCATGAATTATGAGCACGTCCAGCTCCCCATCCTGCAATGCATTCGGTGCAAAGGGTAATGCATTTGTTCCCAGAAAACGACCATTGGCTGCATAGATCATCACCGCTTTGCCTTCCATCTCTTTCCCATCCGCCTCCAGTTGGTAACGAAACGGCTCTGTATGACTAATTGTCTGTAAGGTGCTGATAAAATAACTGATCTTACCCAGCGCGCCTTTCAGATTCTCGTTAATATTCTGCGATGCATCACTGATCAAGCCAACACCGAAAAAGTTCGTGAACACCCGATCATTAGCCCGTCCAACATCAATGGACACCACACGACCCGCCAGCATTTCTTGTGCCGCAGTCTCTGCATCGGGTGAAATACCGAGCGAACGCGCAAAGTCATTACAGGTACCCCCAGGTAATATACCAATCAACGGAGGATGTTGCAGATCAGCCAGTCCATTCACGCATTCATGCACCGTGCCATCCCCGCCCAGGATAAACACCACATCGAATTGTTCTCCGCGTTCAAGACACAACTTCTCTCCTTCACCCGGTTCATCTGTACGTACAATGACGAGTTCGTGGACAGCGGGAGCCAGCACACCAGCCACAAGGCCCACTGTATTCTCACGATTGGCCTTGCCCGAATGATGATGATGAATTAACAACGCTTTGTTAAACTCCATCCCTCTTCCTCCATTCCAATGCTTGTTACCCTTTACCCACAAAGGTTGAAGCCGTAAACAGGCCTTTCGCTAAGTACTCATCATGATCCAGAATAGGTTCCCCCATCAAGTATGCATCCTAATCGTCATTCATTCGTAATAGCTATATACGTTCAAGACAGAATACCTACTTATTTCCTTGTTTAACCAGAATGTATGCATGAGAAAAAGGGTTTCTCCGCACCTTAATGTCATAAGGCCGCAAATTTTGCTGGTGAGAACCCATTCAAATCGATTCAAAACGGTTATATCTATACCATATACGAATGGAGGGATTCCCTATGATTCCGGCAACGTTGGAACAATTGGAGCAAGTTCGCAAGGAATGCCGTACCATGGTTCGCAAAAGAGCTACCGCATCTGCCGGTACAACACTCGTTCCGCTGCCCGGTACAGACGTACTGGCTGATGTGGGGATGCTGATGCAGCTGTTGCCTGCCATTAACAATAAATTCGGATTATCGCAAAAACAGCTGGACGGCATGGACCCCGAGACCAAATCCATGATCTATGGATTCGTCATGTCCATCGGAAGTAAAGTCATTGGTCGTATGATCACCAAGGAATTGGTGGTACAGGTTCTGAAAAGAGTGGGCGTACGCGTAGCTACCAAATCCGTCGCCAAATTTGTTCCATTTGCAGGACAAGGACTGGCTGCCGCACTCAGCTTCACAGCCATGCGCTATGTGGGGAACAAACATGTGGATGACTGTTATGAGGTTGTGAAACGCATGATTGAGCAGCGCGAATTGATCCCAGGGGAGCCTGCTCCATCTGCACTGGACGAAGCTAACAGCGACGACGTGAAGATAGAAGCGAAGTCGATCTCTAGCAACGGCGCAGATGAACCTGCGAAAGAGTCTAAGGATCAGTAAATAAATAATTCATCTTATAGTGTCAATCCTCTGGATATACGACAAATAGCCGGAAGCATCCCTAAGGGTGCTCCCGGCTATTCTTTTTAATTCAATCTAAGGATCAGATCGCCTGCGGTTGCTGCTCCGCAAACTGACTATTGTACAGATCCGCGTAGAAGCCCTGACTTGCCATCAGTTCCTCATGATTGCCCTGTTCAATCACGTTACCATGATCCATCACCAGGATCAGATCGGCGCCGCGAATGGTGGACAAACGATGTGCAATGACAAAGCTCGTGCGATCCTTCATCAGATCATTCATTGCTTTCTGGATAAACACTTCGGTTCGTGTATCCACGCTACTCGTCGCTTCATCCAGAATGAGGATGGCCGGGTTCGCCAGAATCGCTCTTGCAATGGTCAGCAACTGTTTCTGCCCTTGAGAGATGTTCGACGCCTCTTCATTCAGCACCGTATCATAACCATCAGGCAGTGTACGGATAAAGTGATCCGCATGTGCCGCAACGGCTGCCTTAATTACATCCTCTTCCGTAGAACCCTCCCGACCATAAGCGATGTTGTCCCGAATTGTTCCGTTGAACAACCAGGTATCCTGAAGCACCATGCCGAACAGACTACGCAACTTGCCACGCTCCATGTCCTTAATGTCGGTACCGTCAATCGAAATTCGACCATCCTGAATTTCGTAGAAACGCATTAACAGGTTGATCAGGGTGGTTTTACCGGCTCCCGTTGGTCCAACAATGGCTACCGTCTGTCCCGGTTTTACGTCAATATTCATGTTATGAATGAGCAGTTCATTTTCTTTATATCCAAAATTAACACCTTGAAATGCAACCGCACCTTTAGGCTGCTGTAATTGCACGGGTTGTTTGGACTCAGGAACTTCTTCCTCTTCATCCAGCAACTCGAATACCCGTTCTGCCGAAGCAATCGTTGATTGAATGATATTGGAGATATTTGCAATCTGGTTAATCGGTTGTGTGAATTGACGGGAGTACTGTGTGAAGGCCAGAATATCCCCGATAGAGATAGATCCGCGTGTAACGAAAATCCCACCAACCACACAGATCAGCACATAACCCAGGTTACCCACAAAACTCATGAGCGGCATAATAATACCCGAGATAAACTGGGCTTTCCAGCCAGATTCATACAGTTCTTCATTGACCTTCTCAAATTGCTGTACGGATTGTTCTTCACGTCCAAATGCTTTGACGACTTTGTGTCCCGTGTACATCTCTTCGACATGACCGTTCAGTTCCCCCAGGGATTTCTGTTGACCGGCAAAGTGTTTTTGTGAACGGGAAGCGACCAGCATGACAACAACCACACTGAGTGGCAGCGTCAAAATCGTGATCAGCGTCATCCATGGACTAATCGTCAGCATCATGATAATTACGCCGACAATTGTGACGATAGACGTAATGAACTGTGCCAAACTTTGCTGAAGTGTATTACTGATATTGTCCACGTCATTCGTGGCACGGCTAAGTGTCTCCCCAGTTGTGCGGGAGTCAAAATATTTCAAAGGGAGACGTCCAACCTTCGCACTGATCTGCTCACGCATGTCATACACAACACGTTGAGCCACACCAGCCATCAAGTATTGCTGAACATACATAAATGCAGCACTGAACAGATAGAGTCCGCCAAGCAGGTATAATACTTTCATCAATGCAGGAAAATCAATCCCGGCTCCCTGTACACCCTGAAGGATGGCAATGGCGCCTTTACTGAGAATATCCGTTCCTTCTGCCATAACTTTTGGACTGATGATGCTGAATACGGTACTCAAAGTGGCTGCAACCAGCACACCTAACAGACGAGAACTATGGGGCTGGAGATAACGAATCAAACGCCGCAGTGTACCTCTGAAATCTTTTGCTTTCTCAGCGGGAGGTCGCATGCCCATTCCGGGACCTGGACCCGGCCCACCATGGGGACGAGGCGACTTGCGTTCTGTACGTTCACTCATGCGATCTCCTCCTCTGTCAGCTGGGAGGATACAATCTCGCGATACACTTCATTGTGCTCCAGCAGCTCTTTATGTGTTCCTGAACCGACAATTCGGCCCTCATCCATAACCAGAATGCGATCGGCATCCATTACTGTACTTACGCGTTGCGCAACAATTAGCACAGCCGCTTCTGTCGTTTCCGACTTCAGCGCAGCACGAAGTTTAGCATCCGTTTTGAAATCGAGAGCAGAGAAACTGTCATCAAAGATATAAACTTCCGGACGGCGAACAAGTGCGCGAGCGATGGACAGACGTTGCTTTTGTCCACCAGATACGTTGTTACCACCTTGCGCGATAAGGCTGTCATATCCATCTTTCATCTCGGTAATGAAGTTCTCAGCCTGAGCCGTACGGGCCGCATGAACAACTTCATCCATTGTGGCATCGTCTTTCCCGTGACGGATATTCTCCGTAATCGTACCCGTGAAGAGGACTGCCTTTTGGGGTACAAAGCCAATCTTGGCACGTAGATCTTCCTGCCTAATTTCACGCACATCCGTACCATTCACCCTAACACTGCCTTCGGTCACATCATAAAATCGTGGAATAAGACTGAGCAATGTCGATTTCCCAGAACCCGTACCACCAATGATGGCTGTTGTCTCACCTGAGCGAGCCGTGAAGGAGATATCGGACAAAGCTGGATTCTCTGCGCCCGGATAACGGAAGGTTACATTGTCAAACTCAATCATACCCTGCATGGATTTCATACCACGAGGCTGCTCGGGATTGCTAAGATCCGGCTGCATATCAAGCACTTCGTTGATCCGTTCTGCCGATGCTGAAGCTCTTGGAATCATGACAAAGATCATCGAAACCATAATCAGTGAGAACATGATTTGCATTGCATATTGAATGAAGGCAATCAATGCACCGATGTTCATATTGCCGCTGTCGATCCGCATTCCACCAAAATAAAGGATGGCAATCATCGAAAAGTTCATAACAAGCATCATCACAGGCATGATGGTCGCCATGAGCACATTAACTTTGATCGATGAATCTCTCAGTTCTGTATTGGCCCCGTTAAAGCGCACTTTCTCATGCTCCCCACGGTTAAAGGAACGAACAACCCGAATCCCTGTTAACTGCTCACGCAGCACCAAGTTGAGACGGTCCAGCTTTTTCTGAATGGTTTTGAACAAAGGTAAACCCTTGGCACCAATCAGCGCAATGGCTCCACCTAGTATCGGAAGCACGACCAGGAAAATCGTAGATAATTTGGCGTCCTGAGATACCGCCATGAAGATACCCCCGATACACATGAGCGGAGCCATAATCATCATACGCAGCATCATCGTAAGTACGTTCTGTACCTGCGTGATGTCATTCGTCGTACGCGTAATCAGTGAAGCAGTCCCCATCTTATCGAACTCCTGGAGCGAGAAGTTCTCCACATGGCGGAAAACTCTACTACGCAGTTGTTTGGCAAATCCACCTGCTGTTCGAGATGAGAGGTAACTGGCAATCACCGAACACGCTGTTCCGCCAATCGCGATAACCAGCATCCATCCACCAATCTGCCAGATATACGGGATATCTCCTTTTATGATGCCGTAATTCACAATATCTGCCATTAGTGTAGGCAGGTACAATTCAGCAAGCGACTGAAACAGTACCAAAACCAGAATGAAAATAATCGGAATTCGGTATGGCTTCAGCATGCGAAACAGTTTCATCATGGCGTATCATCTCCTCTTGTCGAATCATCCTTTTGCAAGGAAGTTAATGTATCAAAAAAGGTGTATACCTTAGTCAACAACTCAGCCAGCTGAGTACTGTCTTCTTCTCCCAGATGTTTAACGAGTTTGTTGAAAATCTCCATGCGCTCTTCATGAGCAACCCGAATGACTTCACGGCCTGCTTCAGTAATCGTGATGCGAACAGCACGTCGATCCTCCGGGTCCATTGTCCGCTTGACTAGCCCCTCATCTTCAAGCCCCCGAATAACCGGTGTAATGGTCGGTGACTTTACACGTAGCAATGCACTAATTTCGGATACTTTCATCCCTGGATGATTGGATTGGATCGTGTCATTGAAATCAGGCGGATTGTCCTTCCAGTTCAATTGTTCTCCCGGATGCACCCCGTGGAGCAAACAACCCAGCACCATAATTTCATTGTGATTGCGCCCATGAGGTTTATGCTGCTTCCATTTGCCTTTATTAAACTGCATGATGGAGTATAAAAGCTTCTGGGCGACCGGATCTATACCAGTCATAATGGGTTCCTCCTTATTCACAATCTGAATTAATATAGGATTGCTATTAAATAGCTAATCGATTAATTAGGTTTACTAATTATATTTCCGTCGGAGTTGAAATGTCAAATTACAAGTAAGTAGGCGGCTTCTCAAACAAAAAGCAGCGTTCCACTAAGGAAACGCTGCTTTTTTGTGTTTAAGATTAATAAACTGGTGTAGCAGAAAATGCCCAATCAATAATTTTACCAATTACATAACCACCAACTACCGGCACCCATGGCATATCCATCCACCACCTTCCTGAATTCGATAAGCCTATTAAACGCTCAATTATGGAAAAAGAACATAAATAGATCCTAATTATATGGATATTTATAGGAGAGGTTAAGGTAAAGTTTACATATGATCATTAATATGATACCGTTAGTAATAGTGAAAATATTCCATTATTAAGTTTGTAAGGAGATACCTTTATGCTTGAAATATCCAGAAACATATTAGAACATCCGAGACAATTTATATTAATGAATGATATTAAATTTTCTATTCTTGGAAGCTACATCATCAAAAAAGAGAAAAAGATTTTTTTGACTCAGACGGAAAATAAACTACTTTATTTTTTTTGTAATAACTATGACACAAGGGTATATTCCTATGACATAGTAGAATACTTACAAAATTCAACTGATAAAGTGGTATACACTGAACAAAATATATACGTTCATATAAACCGAATTAGAAAGAAATTAGAAATAATCCATCCAAACCGAAAATTTTAATTAATATGAGACCAGGATATATGTTAAATACAAATCCCAAGCTCATAGAGGTGTAGTACATATGAAAGATAATATTTTATTAGAACTCAAAGAATTATATAAAACAGGGAAAAACAAAGAGATACTACAAAATATAACTTTTTCACTCCATCAAGGAGAGGCCATTGCAATAAAGGGTTCTAATGGAGCAGGGAAAAGCACTCTACTTAATGTAATAGCTGGGCTCTCTACTTTTAATAGAGGGCAACGATTATTAAAAAACAACTCACTGATTATCAATTATGTACATGATCAATTTCCAAGAACTATTTTGACTCCTAAAGAATTACTGAGATTTATGGGGAGTACGTCGGGTCTCACTGTTTCTCAAATCGACTCAAAACTAATCAACCTTACCAAAGCCTTACGAATTCAAGAGGATTTAGATACTCCGATGTCACATTTTTCAAAAGGTATGGTGCAAAAAATCAATATCATTCAGGCTCTAATTGAACATACGGATATATTGCTTCTAGATGAACCCTTAACTGGTTTAGATCTAGATTCTCAATCAGAATTCATCCAACTTATCAAACAAGTAAAGAATAATGGTACAGCAATCATAATTACAAGCCATGAAGAATATATCCTCAACGAAATATCTGACAAAGTACTCGTCTTAGAATCCGGGAAGATTGTTAGTGTAGACTTAATCCATAAGCTAAATGCGGTTCACTTTACTAAAGTTCATTTCCAATTACCAGATTCACATATCTTAAATATGTATGAATTCGAATCTTTAGAAAAGACAAATAATTATGAATATTACGGAATTCTGAATTCTGAGTACCGGGAAAAACTTATATTGAATATCATTAATCAGAATGGACTTATTTTGAGAGTTGAGTGACTAACGAACTCTTCGTTTAGAAAGGATAGACATGAACGCCTTAATACGATTTAATATTTACTACTACTTTAAAACTAATCGTTATTTAGTTCCTTTCGTTCTACATTTTATATTTTTATATTTTATATATGGTTCTGGCAATATTCCTTTACAAGAAGGGTATATTCTAACTACGATTTCAATATTTCTTTGTTCATTTTTTATTGGATTTGTGATAATTGATTCGGAACCTGTCGTTATACAGAAATTATTTGTTTTACATTATAGGATAAGGTTAAAAAAATTCTATTTAACCAAAATTCTCACAGTAGGGCTAATAGCATCTCTGCTTATTGTCCTCAATATCCTGTGTCCTATATTTCTCTTTGGAAATTTTCAAGCAGATGTAATGATTACAGCACTAGGAATTCAAATTTCAACTGCTATCAGTGGCGGCGTACTGGCTATGTTTCTTAGTAAAAAGATGATATCGGACCGTATCCTAGCGATTATCTTTGCCTTTGTGATTGTGGTCTTATCTCTCTCAGCAACAGGTATACGTAATATGCTTCCAGATTATTTGCATTTTATTCTATATCTTTTACCGCCTGTACACCTCAGTATAAAAGCAATAACCGAACCCAATCTAAGCGATGTATTTTTCCCTTGTATATATGCTATTGTCATCACTACTATCTGGATTAATATCATTAGTAAAAGATCATTTTGAAAGGGGTTATACTGTGTTTAAAAACATCATTTTACTATTAATTTCATATGTAATTTCTCGTATTTTAATTCACTATGTAACATTCAATATTTCAAATTCCATTTTAAAAAATTTTCTCGACATTCTTGTTTTCGCACTTATTTTTTGGGCCTTTCTTTCAATCTTCAAATCACGAAAAAAAGAAAACAATGATGAGCATTAAATTTATGATGTTAAGCTGATTATATAGTTTTAAGTTTTAGAATAAGAAAATAAAAAGATAAATACCGTCCACTGTTTTGATAAGGAACGGTATTTATCTTTTTAAGTATCTATTCGTCTGTCTCTAACAGGACACAAAACGAATAATTAGCAAAAATAATCAGGACTTCGAAGCAGAGACCGTCTTGAGCGCTGAAGCAAACGGGAAATATTCTTTTGCATTGTTGTAGGCAATGCCCTGCACGATCTGACCGAGCAACTCCATATCCTGCGGTGCCTCCCCTTGTTCGGCCCATTCACCGATGAGGTTGCAGACCAGACGACGGAAATACTCATGCCGGGTGTAGGACAGGAAGCTGCGTGAATCGGTTAGCATGCCGACAAATCGGCTGAGCAGACCCACATTCGCCAGTGCCTTCATCTGAGCGAGCATGCCGTCCTTCGTATCATTGAACCACCATGCTGCACCAAGCTGGATTTTGCCAGGAATACCCCCGCCCTGGAAGCTGCCGATGATCGCCGCAAGCACTTCGTTGTCCCTTGGATTCAGAGAATACAGAATCGTTTTGGGCAGTGCTTGCTGCTCATCCAACGCATCAAGTAATCCAATCATCGCTGACGACAGCGGTGTATCATTCACGGCATCGTAACCCGTATCCGGCCCCAGTTTGGCAAACATCCGCGTGTTATTATTACGGGCGGCATTAATGTGGAACTGCATCACCCAGCCCCGATCTGCATACAGTTTGCCAAGGAATGTCAGCGTCACCGTCTTATACTTTTCCTCTTCCTCACGACTCACCTTGTGGCCCGCAAGCGCCTTTGCAAAGATGGCAGCCGTTTCTTCGCGTGTAGCCATGCCGTAAGGAACATAATCAAGTGCATGGTCAGAGACTCTACCACCTACGGAATGGAAGAATTCCACCCGGGACTCCAGCGCAGCAAGGAATGAATCATAGTCGGAAATCGCGGTGCCGGATGCCTGTGACAGCTTGCCCACCCATTCCGTGAAGGTATCGCGGTTCAATTCGAGCCCTTTATCCGGACGGAAGGATGGCAATACGGCTGTATCAAAGCCTTCGATTTCCTGAATCTTCAGATGATACTCCAGAGAATCCGTTGGATCATCGGTTGTGCACACAACAGTGACATTGGATTTGGTAATCAGATCACGTGCACCGAAACCGTCACTGTTCAGTTTGGCATTTACTTTGTCCCAGATGGTCGGTGCGCTTGTCTCATTCAATACTTCGTAGACACCGAAGTATCGCTGTAATTCCAAGTGAGACCAGGCGTACAGCGGATTACCAATCATCATAGGGACCGTTTTGGCGTAAGCCAGGAAACGATCGTAATCGGTCACACCTTCGCCGCCGGTCACATATTGCTCTTCAATTCCGTTTGCGCGCATAAGCCGCCATTTGTAGTGATCGCCGTATAACCAGGCTTCTGTAATATTGCCGAAGGTTTTGTTCTCGTAGATCTCCTGAGGACTGAGGTGGCAATGATAATCAATAATGGGCATGTCTTTGGCATAACCCTCATATAATTTGATCGCCGTTTCATTGTGCAGCAAAAATTGTTCGTCCAGAAAAGATTTCATTCGCCTCGCACGCTCCCTTTAGGTGAGTTTACGTTCATATGGGTTCACTTCCCATCTTTACGCTACACTGTTTACCATCAAAGTTCAATATAAAATGATAGCGTTATCAAAAAAGGTTGATTTAGGCATATATTCGGGAACAAGGTATACTGGATTTAACGCAAGGATGCTGATCTGAAGATCACACAAGGAGATGAAATTGAATGAAAATTACTTTTCTCGGCACAGGAGATATGTTCAGCGTAGAGCAGCACCACAATAGTATGTTGGCTGAATTCGGTGACACGCATCTGGTCATTGATTTTCCGGAATCAAATGCCAAAGCACTCAAGGAATATGGATTCCCCATGACCGATATCCACAACGTTTTCATTACGCATCTGCATGAAGATCATATTAACGGTGTACAGATGCTGGGTTATTACGCACAGATTGTGGGCGACCGCAAACCCCGTCTGTTCATCCACGAACAATTAGTAGATCCGCTCTGGAACATTCTATCCCCCGGCATGCGCTACACAACGGATGGTGAACGTACCATGAGCGATTACTACGATGTCGTTGCCCTGCCAGATGGAGGCACATTTGAACTGGGCGGCGTGACGTTTGAGACGTTTCGAACACAGCATGTTCCCGGTATGGTCAGCAATGGGCTACTCGCCAAGCCTTACTTCTATTACAGTGCAGACAGTACACTCGACCAAGAACGGGTGGAGCAGATTGCCACTGATGTGCAGCTGATTTTCCATGAATGTCATATGCATGATCTGGTGATCAAATCCCATACTTCATTGAAGGATCTGGAGCAGTTACCCACAGAAGTGAGACAAAAGACGGTGTTGATGCATTATCATGACGAGTACGCCGATGCGGACAAACGGGAACAGTTCAACCGCGAGCATGATCTGCGAATGGTTGGCACGTTGGAATCATTTGAGTTGGAGTAGGTAAACGGAGGTCCAATAAACAGGCAGCGTCTACTCAGATTCCTCAGATGGAACTAGTGGGCGCTGCTTTCTCCTATTTTTCTATCCCCCATGACTTCATATATTCTATCGTCCTCGGGGACGGCTCGGCCTGGATATAAAAATATTCTTCGGTTCGCTGATCATTTGGCCCATAGGAAATTTTGATATACATATCCGCATAACGCTGGAGGATATTGCTATCGATCTCCGCCTTTGGCTTCAAGACATAACTCCTGCTCAAACTCAAACCAAGCGGTTCCTTGTCAGGCCCTAAACTAATCTCGTGTGTATTGCTCACATTGGAATGAAATAACTCTCCGGCATCTATTCGATTTATCATGTTGGAATTGAGAGTGAAGGACTGAATGACATTATCCATGGGCACCCGAGCCTCATTTACCAAAATCTCATAAGAAATCCGGTCAACTCCGGATTCATGACTCACATCCACCGTTGCTGTCAAAGTATATTCATCTGGCGAGTTCGTCTGAAAAGACTCAGGTCTCTTCGTAACCTGCTCCATCAAATCTCTTCGCTCCGAATTTTGCGTATACTCATCAGTTCGCTTCGGTTCACCCGCTGGCCCCTGGTTTGTTCCCAAACTGCAAGCCCCCAGACACACGGCTATTACACATAGGTACATGACTAACGGGAAGAAACGGTTCATCTCTCTTTTGGGACTCATGCCATCCCTCCTCTTCTCCAATCCTCTGTAATAATATCGCTTATTACATTGTCTCATTTGGTTTTCGAACGCTTCATATTTGGATTATTGTACCATGTATTAAGATATGAAAACGAACTGTTTCTTTCTCATTTCATGTTTTTACTTGTAGCAGTATTTCGAGTACATATGGTAGGTTTAACTCACGTTAAGCTAACGAATCCCATGCAAAAAACCACCTGAACACAGGTATACTCGCTCTCCTGTTCAGGTGGTTTAACGATCTATTTATATACTGTTATCATATCAATCGGTGTATCATTTCTTACCCTGCCCCGCACATGCCGTTACTCAGCGTCAGCGCAGTCCTCATTCTGTTCAGGAAAAGCCCATACCGAGACGCCTCCACCGCACACATGGAAGGTGGCCCAGCCGTCTTCCTCAATGGTAATCTGATCATCACAGCTGTTCGTCAGATCCACCCAGACTTCACCAGCACGATGCTCTCCGATGAACATTCTCTTCTCACCGTCATCCCCGTTGGAGATGACCACCGCACAACCGGAACCTTCGATTTCCTCTACGCCGCGACGCACCCAGCCAATCGTGTTGGCGTGATCGAAGTAATCTTCCTGCTCTCCATATGCCTTGTTGCAACGGGCGGACAGCAGAATGTCCAAAATCTCTTTTTTGCCATCCACAGGTTCAGGTCCACCAATGCCGTAATAATCCCCATAAAATACAACCGGATAACCATCGCGACGTAATAACGTCAACGCATAAGCGCTCGGCTTAAACCAATCTCCAATCCACGATTCCAACGCTTCATGAGGTTGGGAGTCATGATTATCTACAAAAGTGACCGCATGTGTAGGATGGGTCTGCACCAAGGTATCATTAAAAATTTTGGAGAGATCAAAGTCCCTACCTGCAAGCGAAGCCTCATGCAGCTTGTAGTGAAGAGACACATCGAACAGATCGATCTGATAATCTACCGTATCGAGGAATTCACGACATGCATCCAGGTTCGAATTCCAAAACTCGCCTACGATGTAGAAATCCTGACCGCGTTTGCGGATCATCTCTGCTGCAAATTCCTTAATGAAGTCGTGGTTGATATGCTTGATGGCATCAAGCCGGAACCCGCCACATTGGAGCGTATCGATCAGCCATTTGCCCCAATCGATCATCTCGCGCCGAACATCCGGGTGGTTATAATCTATATTGGCGAACATCAGATAGTCATAGTTGCCAAACTCATCATCAACATTCTCATTCCATTTCTTGTTCTCTCCTGCCATGCGGAATACACCGGTTCGTTTTTCCCTGGCATCATAGTCCGTGCCATTGAAGTGTTCAGAGGTCCACTTAAAAGAGGAATATTGATCCCCCCGACCCGGGAATGTGAACTTGGTCCAGCCCTCAATCTCGAACGGTTTGGATATTTCCTTCGTCCGATCATTCGGATCAACCTCAATCACTTTGAAAACTTCCGTCTCATCTGCCCCCGCCTTGTGGTTCATGACCATATCCACGTAGACAGCAATCCCGCTCTTCTGACACTCGGCAATGGCCTCCACCAGTTCCTGCTTGGTGCCATATTTGGTGCGCACGGAACCCTTTTGGTCAAACTCGCCCAGATCATACAGATCATATACACCATAACCTGTATCCTCAGCCGACACGGCTTTGGTCACAGGAGGCACCCATACCGCATCAATGCCTTTGGCTTTCAATTCCGGGGCCATTTCACCCAGTCGCTTCCAATGGTCTCCGTCTGCAGCCAAATGCCATTCAAAAAACTGCATCATGGTGTGATTTCTCTTCATTACAAACTGACCTCCTTGATTGCTTTCGAAGCGGACCTCGGAACGGATAGGGTATTCGCCGTTGTTCGTTCGTTGCTAACCAAGTTATAACCCTTTCACCCTACCCTTCAATCATATAAAGGAAAGAAAATCGAAAAATATCTGCTATATATGTTGAACTAAAAATTATTTACACTGACACTACGATGACAGAATAACCTTCCAATCGCTGTTATTTCCAGATTTTTTTTGTCCTCTCCGTTATCATGCAAATGATTAGTTCAACTGATATACATGCATCATTTCATTCGTAGTTCGTTTATCAAATTCGTTTATAGTCCCGCCACTCCTCTGGCAGCAGGGAACGATAAGGTTCTTGGATAAATCGATCGTCGACCAGCACCAACACTCCCCTGTCTTCCTCCGTCCGAATCAGCCGTCCACCCGCTTGCAGCACCTTGTTCATACCCGGGAAAATATAGGCATAATTGAATCCGTTGCGTCCTGTCCGATCATAGTAATCACGTAATACGTTGTTCTCCAGACCAATCTGCGGCAGCCCCGCACCTACCACAACGACGCCATTCAAGCGGTCTCCCGGCAGATCGACACCTTCCGAGAATACGCCACCCATGACGGCAAATACCAATCGTGTTCGTTCAGGATTGGGCTGGAAACCATCCAAAAACTGCTCCCGTTCCAGTTCGTTCATGCCTTGCTTTTGTATGACCGTATCCGCTTCACTTGGAAGCTGTGCATAGGTTTCGTATATCTCGCGCATGTAGGGATAAGAAGGGAAGAACACCATTAGATTGCTGCGCGGCCATTCACTTACCAGCTGTTGAAGCATCTCCGCAATGGGTTGCCGGGACTGTTCCCTGTCCTTATATCGCACGGATAAGGGCAGGAGTCTCACATCCAATTGTTCGCGCTGAAACGGCGATGGAATCTGCAATGTATAATCCTCTTCCTCTGCACCCAGCATATCCCGATAATAGCGAAGGGGTGACAATGTAGCCGAGAAATGAATGAGGGATCGGAATCCTTTGGCCGTCTGACGAAGCAGTACCGAAGGATCGAGACAGAATAACTTCACTCTCACTTCACTTCGAACACACTCTGCATACGTAATAAAACGTTCATCATACAGCTTGGCAATACGCAAGAAATTCTGTGCCGTGAAGTAGGCATCGAGCAGCAACTGATCTGTCTCGGCATTCCCCGAACCACCTTCGACCAGGCATTGCTCCGCAACCATGACAAAAGGCTCCAGCCGTTCAATCAGTTCCTCCGGCGCTTCCTGCTGGATGATCTTCCCTTCTTCTCCACCGTTTTTCCGAAGAGTAATCAGATACTTATCAATAGCCCCGGTGTAGTCAACAATGGCTTTGGCAGCAGGCACACTGCTGTCCAGCGACTGGAACTCCCTTTTCACATCCAGGAACACTGCCTTCTCCAGCTCGGCGGAAAACATCGTTCGGCCACGATCGACCAGATTATGGGCCTCGTCCACCAGTAACACCGTCTTGCGTTTCTGTTCCTCCAACATTCTTTTCAGAGAGATCCGTGGATCAAAAATATAGTTATAATCGCAGATCACCGCATCGGCTGCATACGCCGCATCCAGGGAAAACTCAAACGGACACACCCGATGTTTGCGCGCATACTGCTCAATGACCGGACGTGTCATCAACGTCTCATGTTCCAGCATGTCCAGCACGGCCCCGTTAATACGGTCATAATAACCTTCACACATGCCGCACTGCCCCTTATCACAAGCTTCCTCTTCCTTAAAACATATCTTGTCCTTCGCGGTCAGACTGATCACATGCATCTTCAATCCTTCCGATTGCATCCGGGCAAAAGCTTCTTCTGCCGCCACCCGTGTCGTCGTCCTCGCCGTCAGATAGAACAATCGGCTCGCTTCGCCTTCACCAATCGCTTTGACTGTGGGAAACAGCACGGACATCGTTTTACCAATGCCTGTTGGTGCTTTGGCCATCAATCCCTGCCCCTCACGGATCGTCTTGTATACGGCTCCTGCCAGCTTCCGCTGCCCCTCCCGGTATTTGCGAAAAGGAAACGGTAGCTCTTTCACACTGATATCACGCTTTTCTTCATATGCAGCGATCATCTCTGCATAAGGCGCATAACCGGCAATCACTTCTGCCGCAAACTGCTCCAGCTCCTGTCGTTCTGCCATTCGGCGAAACCGTCTTTCTTCATGGGTCACCGAATGCACATACGTCAACTGCACTTGCATGCGTGGTTCATCTTGCTGAACGGCATACATGTAGGCATACATCATGGCCTGCGCCCAGTGTACGGGTAGACCCTCTCCCAGATCATCCAGATTGCCCGCAGTTGATTTGATCTCATCCACCGTCAACTGGCCCTCCAACCGGATCAGGCCATCACATCGTCCCTCCACCACATAGGTCAGCTCCCCATGTTGGATCTCAGCTTCGAGCACAATCTCTTTTAAATCCTCTTCCGTGTACTCCTTCTGTACCCGCTGATGAATTCGAGTTCCCTCCTGCATCGTGGCATTGGTCCGGAACCCTGGACGTATGCTGCCACTGCGGTACACATACTCCACCAGCGGTCTGACTGATATCCGAATTGTTGTCATACGATCACCCGTTCTGTTTGTAGTGACTATACTTTATCATGAAATATGCTTTTGGACACAGCACCACCCTCAAGAAGCGAAAAATATTACAAGGAGAGATTGACATCCCATCGTCGCATAAGTAAAGTTAACTTTACGTAAAGCGAACTTTACTTACGGGAGGATATACTTGCAAAATCTAATCAGAGACAAACGAATACATATGCACATCACACAGGAAGAACTGTCTCAACGGCTAAAGGTCTCAAGGCAGACCATCATATCGTTGGAATCCGGAAAGTACAAACCTTCTCTTGTGCTTGCTCACAAGCTTGCCCAATTATTTGGCTGTCAGATCGAGGAATTATTTATTTTTGAAGGAGATGAGAATATTGAGTTCTGAATTACTGAATCGGATGATCGGGATTGGTGGAATTGTAGCTGGTTTGTTAATTGCAATACTCATTATTTTTTTCACAAGGTTGATTGCAAAAAAGCACAACGGACTGGATGAGCGGTATCTCTATTGTATCACGAGAGCAAAGGCCTTCTCCTGGAATGCGACAACCATCAGTCTTGCTCTGGCTTGGATCCTCGTAGTTATGCTAGACGGAATATCGCTTTCCTTTTTCATTATTACTGCAGTGTTTGTCATTCATTGTTTATCTTCTATTGCGGCAAACCTATACTACTCAGCTCGGAATTAGCCCATCTGTCCGATACACATGAAACCGATTGGACTCGCACAATCCCATATGCTATCTTGAAATAGAATGTACTTAATAAGGAGGCAGCTTCTATGTATATCTATTTGGTTCCTTCACCGATTCCGGATGCACTTGCTGCATACCCGCATCTAACTTTGCGAAGCGAAGATCAGGTGCGCCTGGCTATTGAATCCGCTGAACGCCTGATGAATATCGAGTCTGATGATAAAATAGCCGCATATGAAGCTTTCGATGCCGCAGGTTCCTGGACTGGCGGTGGTTACGCTGTTCTCAACAATATCCCTGTCACAGAAGATGGTCGTAACGATTTTGAAGAACGGTTTAAGAACCGTGCCCGCAAGGTAGAAGACGAGCCTGGCTTTGTCGGTATTCGTGTGCTTCGTCCTTTGAAGGATGACACGTATGTCGTACTTACACTCTGGCAGTCGGAAGAACACTTCAAAGGCTGGCAGGAATCCCAAGCATATAGTCACGCTCACCGAAACCGCAGTACAAGCGAAGGGCTGACCGCACAGAAGCCTACCATGTTCCCCAGACCTTCTTACGTCACAACGTACACTATAGAATAACGGAATGGGTCACATCTGGCTTTTATCGCAGTAGCCCATGTCTTTCAAACCTCTTCCTGCATGGAAGAGGTTTTTTGCCGTCAATTGTTGAATGCTCTCATTTTTGACACAGCCTTGCTGAGATAGGATAATACTTGTTAAATGAAACTTCGGAAGGGAAGGCGGTACCTTGTCACGCAGTTCACTCACCCGATTTCTAAGCGGACCATTTATATTCTTTACCATTATCATGATGATCAAAAGTTCACTGGCCTGGATCGTTATCTTCGATGACATCCCTGTCTGGAAACCACTGCTGACCGAATTGCCGCTCATCTGGATCGGCTTCTGTCTGATTGAGTGGTTTGCTGCCAAGCGACGGATGTGGATGTACCTTGCCGTGGATCTACTGCTCTCAGGGATTTTCTTTGCAGCCATCATGTACTACAAATATTATGGTGTAATCGTTAACTATCACGCGTTGGCACAAGTGAATCAGGTGACCTCGGTCAAGAGCAGCATGTTCTCTTTGCTTGACCCCTATTATTTGTTTATTTTTGCAGACGTTCTGATCATTGGGGGGATACTCATACGTCGCCGGATCAAGCTCGGGAGTACAGAACGCCCGAACCGTATTCCACTTGAACGACGTGCCAGAAGACGGGTTGCCTCGGTCATTCTGACCCTGTCCATGATCCTGTGCATGCTCAACATCTATCCCAATCGGGCCAGCATGAGTGAGCTTACACAAGCAGAACAGATGGGCATCCTCGGTTACGAGGCGTACACGATCCTGGATCGACCTGATAAACCTGTGCCCATCGCTCACATTGATCAGGCTGACATCGACCAGTTGAAGCAAACGACCGAACTTCCTGCGATTGTGGAGCAGGGTGCGGCAAGCGGACGCAACGTGATTATGCTCCAGTTGGAATCGTTCCAGAACTTCCTGATTGGATTAGAGGTCGATGGACAGGAGATCACGCCAAACCTGAATGAATTGGCTAGACAGAGCCTGTATTTTCCCAACTTTTATCAGCAAGTGGGACAAGGAAATACATCAGATGCAGAATTTGTAGTGAATACATCGTTCTACACCCCACCGAACGGGGCAGCAACGACTGTATATGCGGATAAAGCTCTGCCGAGTCTACCCAAGCTAATGTCAGCGAGCGGATATCAGACAGCCACATTCCATACAAATGATGTTCGATTCTGGAATCGGGATCAGTTATACAAGGCACTTGGATTCGACCAGTATTATGATATCGATTATTTCGGCACACAGGACTCTATCGCCTTTTCGGCCTCGGATGAAGTACTGTATTCCAAAACACTGGATAAGCTGGAATCCATGCATTCTTCGGGTGATCCCTTCTATGCCCATATCATCTCCATGTCAGCCCATCACCCGTACACTTTGCCTAAAAACAAGGTGAAGCTGACCCTGCCTGAGCGTTACAAGGATACGTTGCCCGGTGACTATCTGGTATCACAGCATTATGCAGATCAGGCAGTTGGACAGTTGATTGCTGGATTGAAAGAACGGGGATTATGGGAAAATAGCGTGTTTGTCTTGTACGGGGATCACCTGGGGCTTCCCATCTACTCACTGGATCGGGATGACAAAGTCCTTATGAAAGAGTTGTATGGTCGGGAATACACTTCAGCAGATATGATTAATATTCCACTCATTATCTCGGCCCCGGGCGTTACCCCGGGTGTACAACTGGAACAGATCGGAGGCCAGGTGGACATTCTGCCAACGATTGCCGGTCTAACCGGAGTATCG
Source organism: Paenibacillus polymyxa (assembly GCF_018614975.1). GTDB lineage: Bacteria > Bacillota > Bacilli > Paenibacillales > Paenibacillaceae > Paenibacillus > Paenibacillus polymyxa_E. The sequence continues at coordinate 37,192 of NZ_JAGGNR010000043.1, forward strand.
TTAGATGACCAATTACACTTTGGACAGGATTTGTTGCGTGAAGGGGGAAATCTCCTACCCGAACGTTATTACCTTCCTTCCGGGTCGGTGCTAAACGATGCTTCTCTCTTCATTCCGGCGAAAGGATACGGGGACGGAACGCATTATTCCCTGGCTGATGCGGGCAGACAGAATGCCGGGCAACAGCAGATGAATGTTCCTTCAGACAAGATGCCGAAGAATTCGGGAGAAAAGGGATATCCTACACTAGCCACGCCCAATAACAGTGTGGTGTCCTCTTCGCGGTTTATAACGAAGGAACAATATGATCGGGCATTGGATCTTGCACACTTGTCCAACAGTTATTTAAGCCAGCTACCGGACCGAAAATGACGCGAAGTCACTTCAGAGACTACAAGAGCTGATCGATCAATATTCTTTAAAATAATTCAGTAGTTCCGATTGAAAATTTTGGGTAGTAAAACTACGCTCACGATTTTTATGAACAATCAAACCATGTGTAAAACTTATTTTAGAAGTAAAAGGAAGAATGTTTAGGCTACCCATCTTTAGTTCGTTTTTAATCGCTATTTCAGGGACCAAGACAAAACCTTTACCGCAGCATACAAGTTGCTTGATCATCTCAAGACTTGATAGCTCTAAGGCATCTTTAACCACAACCCCTTGATTCTTTAAAACATCAACAGCAGTCGTATGATACAAACAAGACGTGCCACTGCTGATAAAAACCTCTTCGTTTAGAATCTGCGCCCCTGCACTTTCCACTTTCCGAGCCAAATCCTCGGATGCAGCAAAAACAATAGTCTCTTCCATAATCGGATAAAAGAGAATGTCATGTCGCTCAGGGTTTTGCGGAACAATGCCAAAATCCAGCGCATAATCCAGCACACCTTTCAGAATATCTTGATGCGTCCCTTGTTCAATCCGCAAATTTACGCTTTGAACGTTTCTCGTATATTCCTGTACAAATGGAAGCATCCGTGTAAGAAAAAAGGATTCCTGTAATCTAATATTTATTGTTCCACAGGGCTGATTCATTTCGTTCATACTTTCTTTAAGGGATTCACTTAAGTGGACATACTGATACGCATATTTGGAAAATACTTTTCCAGCTTCCGTAGGTTCTACCCCTCGTGGAAATCGATGGAACAATTTCTGTCCGCAGATCTTCTCCAACTGTTGAATATGAGTTGTTACTGTGGACTGGACATAACCTAAGCGCTCCCCAGCTCGGCTGAAACTCTTCTCTTCAAGCAACGCAATAAATGCCTGAAAAAAACGACCCTCTAAGGAATTGATCACATCTTTCACCCTTTGTATTTTAATTTGAAATAGCTAGCATCTAATCTATTCGTTAGTCACATAAACATTTCAATTATACTATAAAATCATCACCCGTTTTACGAGTGCCATCGCAATAAAAATATAACGCTTTGAATTTGAAAAAAATGAGAGGCATTGTATTTGGCCACTTATTCAATCCAGAAGGAGATGTGCAAATGAGGATTCGTTATCAGCAACAGCAGGTTGGAGATGTCGAAGTTTTTTACCGCGAAGCTGGTCCTAAAGATGGTCAGGTTATTTTACTATTACACGGGTTCCCATCCTCAAGTCATATGTTTCGCGACCTAATTCCCAAACTGGCTGAGCAGTACCGCGTCATTGCCCCTGATCTTGCCGGGTTTGGTCTCACAACGACTCCACCGCTTGGTCAATTTGACTTCACATTTGACAGCCTGTTCCGAGTTATTGAAGGTTTTACTGAAGTATTAGCTCTCAAAAAGTATGTATTGTATGTGTTTGATTATGGGGCACCTGTTGGTTATCGTTTGGCAGTGGCTCATCCGGAACAGGTTCAAGCAATTATTAGTCAGAATGGTAACGCATATATCGAAGGGTTTAGTGACGCATGGGGATCCTGGGAGACTTATTGGCACTCTCCAACACCTGAAAACCGTGAAGCATGTCGTAGTTCCTTGACCCCCGAAACTATCCGTAACTTTCAGTATTTTCATGGCACTGATCCCAGCCTTGTTTCACCAGACGGATATTCACTGGATATTGCCTACATGTCGCGTCCGGAAGCTGAAGAAATCCAACTGGATTTGATCCTTGATTATAGAACAAATTTGGATCGTTATCCTGACTTTCAGACCTATTTCCGCCATTATCAACCTCATCTTCTAGCTGTATGGGGTAAAAATGATCCTGCCTTTCTTCCTGCTGGAGCTGTAGCTTATAAGCGCGATATCCCATCTGCAGAAGTGCATTTACTTGATACTGGGCATTTTGCTCTCGAAACACATGTTACCGAGATCCATGAGCTCATTCACCAATTCTTAAAAAAGATATTTTAAGACAAACTTAAATGGGCTCAATCTCAACCTTGAACTAGTGAAATAGAAAAAGCCCGTAGAAGCAGGTCCAATAATGGCCTGTTCTACGGGCTTTTGTATTACTGTTATCATTCGTCATGGTACTTGCGACGTCACCATTTTCTAATGTTCTATCCTGCTCCCTTTTACAACGGCAGTAGTGCAACCGACTTGCAAGCATCCAATTGATCTACCATGGCAAGCCACTCCTGCGGTTTGTTCGGTAACACCGCATAATATCGATTCAGGAACAGGTGCATGCCGTACTTGGCAGCAAGTGATGTGAATAGTTGTTCATATTGCTGCGTAAAGTTCGGCAGATCCTCAATCGTCAGTGCATTGCCTTGTTTGTCTCCAATGGACATTAATTGTGTTGTGAAAAATTCCGGGAAAAGTACAAATTCGGTTCCGTATTCGCTCGCTGTCCGTATGTAATGCTCAGCCTGAGCGGCGAACTGCTCAAATGATCTGATTGTCTGCAATTGGTATTGTACAGCGGATACCCGCAGTTTCATGTTCGTACACCTCCACCATGATTGTGCTTCCATGGGGATATTTCTATTTGGCTCCCTTACTCACCCAGCATCGACTGTGTAAATCCGATCCATTCTCTCGTGGCAAATGAAAGATAGCGGTCCTTCCGCCAGATCATCCCGAGCTGCCATGGAATCACCGGTTCCACCACGGGTATGATGCGTACGCGCATATGGTCCACCTCACGACAGATCGTCTCCGGCAATAAGGCTACACCCAGATTGGCGGCAACCATCGCGCTGAGCAGATCCCACTGGGAGCTCTCATATACCACCCGAGGCTGGAACCCGGCATGCTGGCAGGCCACAATAATCCGGTCATGCAATGCAAAATCTTCCCGAAACAGCACAAAGGCGTCGTTTTCCAGTTCATGCAGCGCAACCGACTCTTTTCCCGCAAGTGGATGTGAAGGGTGTACGAGAAGGTTCAGTTTCTCTTTGACAAACACAAAATGATCCAAAAGCTCATCCACGGTTGGCAGTACGGCAACGCCAATATCCAGTGCACCACTGATCACATCAGCCTCCACTTTTTTGGCACCATCCTCAAACAGCTGAATGGTCACCTGCGGGTAGGCTTTGTGAAATTCGCCAATGATCATGGGGAAAAAGCTTGATCCTACCATCGGCGGCAAGCCAATCCGCAGATGGCCTTTCTTCAAGTTCATCAGATCGTCCAATTCGGATGACAGACTGCGGAATGATTTTTCAATCTCAAGCGCCTGCCGAAAAAACACATGGCCTGCATCGGTTAGCTCCACCTTTTTACCATAACGGTCCAACAACGTGATCCCTAATTCCTCTTCAAGACTCTTGATCGTCTTGCTGATCGTGGGCTGGGTGATATATAAAACTTCGGCGGCTTTTGTGAAACTCTGCTGCCGGGCAACTTCCAGAAAATATTGCAAATGGCGGATATCCATCGGCTGATCCCCACCTCTCATAGATAAATGGAATAGTAAACATTCTTAATATGCATTTTACTCATGAAAGAATGCCATGTAAAATTTATGATAGCAAACAACGTTTCCATTCATTTTCATTTTAACTTAAACGATTACGTTGATTATATAAGGAGCCATTCCGGTAATGAAGTAATTTGAGCTT
>NZ_JAGGNR010000044.1 GCF_018614975.1 Paenibacillus polymyxa
TGAGAAAACTCCCCTCATAATAGACGTAGAAGTTTTGTTTTTTTCTACTGTCTACTATGGGGGGAGCATATCACATTGGCGAAAAAGGGCGTTCTTCAGTATATATCTATGCCGCATCGATGTGCTGTTGATGATTATGGGATCAATATTTGGCTGACTGTGCACCATCGATTGGAATAATAGCTCCATTGATAAATGGTGCTTCGCCGGACAGCAGGAAGGGAACGAGGCGCCTTTCAGGACTTCATAGCCTCATGGGCTGCAAGTAATTCCTCTACTTCTACTCCGTTGATCTTCATCCCGATCACTTGACACTGTTCCAACTGCACTCCAGATAGATCGCAATCGATAAAACGACTTCCCCCAAGATCACAATGCGCCCACTGCATGGGTACACGGTTAGATCCAAGGTGTGTATCTTGGAATTGAACGCCATCCAAAGCACAGAATTCAATCTTGCTGTCGGTTAGGCGTAAATCAGCTAGCAATATATTGGTCATATTTAGATTGGTAAATTTGCTTCCACTTAAGTTGCAGTCGGTTATCCGACTATTGGTCAGATTACTGGTGCTGTAACGGACTGAGTCCAGATTAGCTTGAACATATTCAACCACCGACTCACCCGAGTCCTTGGCTAATGTCTCATCACATGTTGGATCAAAAGAATCAACCAACATGTTCTTCTCATATACAAACTCATCCTCAGATGCATAGATACAAACATATCCCATTTTTTCGTAAAAATGATGATTATCCAGCTGCCGACCTGAGGTCTCCAGCTTCCAGGTTTCAATCTGCGGAAATTCAGCCTCAATAAGCCTCATGACTTGAGTTCCCACGCCACGGCCCTGGCATACGGGGTCAATATAGATCTTATCGATCCTGGCATGTTTTCGTCCAAGCACGTTAACACTCACTCCGCCAATAACACATCCATCTGATTCTACAACATAATAATCCCATTCACGGATCACGTAACGATGCATGCGAACTGACGAATAATCAGGCGGGCATAGATTGCTATCGATATCCTCCTCATTATCCGCCCAGAATTTTATGACATGATCAAAAACACGAGTGCAAATCTCTGTAAGTACAACAGCATCTTCCTGCTGTGCTCGTCGTAAGCGAATTTCAGAATGTATCTGCTTCGGTTGCACTGGTTCGGTCTTTACTTTGAGCAGTTCAAAATAATCGTAGCACTCCTTGTCCATAAACATTCTGCGAGAGATATAACGAAAACCCGCATGCTCCAGAACTTTGCGTGACGGCTGATTGAGGGGCTTCACAATGCCCACAATTCGATCCAGCAAGGTATGCTCAAATAAATATGCTGTTAGGGCTCGAACTGCCTCTGTAATGTATCCTTTATTCCGGTAATCCCGGGAGATGGCGTAAGCCACTTCACGGTCATCACGATCCAGCAGGTCATTTGGAAATACGCCACACCAACCAATGACACGCTGATCTTCATTGTGTACAACGGCAAACAGGATACGTACATCTTCCGGGTTGAACTGTTCATAACTGCCAACAACAAATTGTAAAAATTCGCGCAACTGCTCCTCGGTCATCTTCCAATCGGGCAGGATGTCTGTGATTTCAGGTTGTTGGGTTAATGCATACACAGCAGCCTGATCTTCCAGCGTAAATGGACGCAACGTAATCGAGTTTGAATGGATGAATAATTGGCTTTTCATATACAACACCTCTGGGGATTTATTTAGGATGACACAACAAAGAGGAGCACCTCTAATAGAGGCACTCCTCGATCCGTTTCATCATTTCAGAAACGCCGAAGTTCCTCGTAATGGGTCAAAAGGACACACGTATCCCGTTCATGGTCTAACGGAATTTTTGCGGTGTTCTTTTCACAATCATTACGAGAAATCTGGCATACTCTGAAATCCCCTCTCTAACTAAGGCTTACTTATAACGTCTCAATTAAGGACGGTCAATGTAAATCCAGCCTGTTTCTTGTTCCTTATCTACAGTAGCTCCAAGGGATTCAGCCATAAAGCGCAGCGGCACATACGTCTTGCCGTCCTTGCCTACATAAGCGGATTCCACCATGGTTACTTCTTTACCCGCAACGGTTGCCTTCTTGGAACCTACAGTCAGGACAATCTCATCACCAGTGATGTCGTCAATGACAACGATTTGGTTCGAGCCTTTGGTCCATTTCACTTCAGCATCCAATTCTTCAGACACGTAGCGAAGCGGAACAAATGTTGTATTCTTAACCGTGATCGCCCCAGCGTATTCATCATCCGGGAAGAGCACTACACTTTTACTCGTGATTCCAGCTTCATCTTTCAGCAATTGGTATGCCAGTGAATTGGAATCAAAATTGCGCAGCATCTGACCAGGTGTAATATCATCCTTCATCAGATCCATAACGCCACCCGATACATCCACTTCATCAACTGCAACCGTGCCACCGATATTCCACTGTTCACTATCTCCACTTACCGTTACAGAGTTCACCGGCAGATCTTCGGAAGCAGGCAACGCTACTTTCAGCTCAAAGTTTTGCTTGCGTACATCCAGCTTGCTGTCGAGATAAAAATCCAATTTCAGTTTGGTATCTGTGCCAAAGACCGTTTTGAATTCAGGGGTCTCATTCAACAGGTTGTTCAGCTCCTGATCATAATTGACCAGCATACTGTCCAGTCCTACTTTGATGATGGCATATAGTGATGCAACGGCTTCATCTTTCGATTCAGGAACGATGGAATTCAGCGTTTCATCTCCCCCGCCTTCTACCTCATTCACAGCTTCCAGTACAGGGTAGAACACATCGTACAGATCTCCAATCAGATCCTTGAGTCCCTGCTCATCCTTCGAAATACTCGTCAGGAACGGTTTAACCATGGCAAGCATCTCTTCACCACTAACTTCCAGATGCAGCTTGGAGAGGCTGAGTGCTTCGCCATTCACGGATTCCTGTACCGGTGTTACGGAAATGGTCTTCGGATTGGATAGATGCTTCAGGACAAAAGAGAACAGTTTCGGGGAAAGCTCCTCGAGTTGTTTCTCCAGAGCCTTCGTATCCACCATTGGAAGAGCCTGTGCATCCTGGAACGTATCCAGAGACATGTACAGCGGTTTCTGGGCTCCGTCCAGATCAATGACCAATTGGGACTCATTCATGGACAGGTGGAAAGGTAACTTCGTTCCCTCCATGCTCAGTGTACCTTTGATCGATGCAGTCTTCGCATCTTTCATTTTGGCTTGATCAATATCCAGGGATATGGAATTAATAAGTTCAATCATTTCAAGGTCTTTCTCTGTAGCAAATTCCTTAGCCGGTTCTACGTTTATATTCATGGATTGTCTGGATTCACCGGACTTGATACTCGCGCCATTGGCCATTGCTTTGCCAACGTCTACTCCACCCACAGCCTGACATCCTGTAAGAACAACCATTAATAATACAAGTGGCACTGCCATCCATTGGACTAACTTCCGATTCTTAATATGATCTCCTCCTCAGAAAAATATGGTTCATTTCCATTATGAAGGCATAGGTAATTCTTGTAAACGGATACGCAAAAAATAAACCAAAAGGCCGGAACATGTCCGACCTCTGGTCTATCTATATTTCAGCATATTGTATGTTTCGATAAAACATCCTGCTTCATTATGCAATGCTGGGAGTTATTCTTGCTCCTGATCTTCTGCGAGTTTCTCATCCGTTTCTTCATCTTCCGCAGTTGCGGGAGTCTCGAATTGATCCGGCTCGTCCTCTTGAATCGCTTTGTTCTCTTCGTTCTGATCCTGTGTCATATCGCATTCCCTCTCTTCTAACGGATTGTCATGTATCAAGGCCTGAGCCTTGTGTCTATCAATAACCCGAATAGGCGTAGTTCAAACCTGTCCCAATGTCGGCCTGACATTTTCCATCATCATTTCAGTGCTCACTTAGAAAACATAAAAGATGAACCCGTTCCCACTTGCAGCCGTGGCCTGAAACAAAACCTGGATATCATCCACGGTCTGAACGATCTCCTGAAATGTCTCTTCCGCGTCCCAATCTTCCATGACAGGATAGACACCTTCAGCGATCATCTGGTCCAGACTATACCGCTCCTTTAATTCTTCCGGTGTGAGCTGCTCCAATGCCATATAGGCCTCCAACACCTGCTCTAGGGTCAACGGTGAAAAGATTGACTTATGGAAACATTTGTCTCAGAATCGATCTTGTTACTGTACATTTTCAACCATTATATTGGAGAAAAGAGGCGCATCCGATTATGACAGATTCGTTTATCCACTTAAACACAGGCCAGAATATCAGTATCGACGAATTCACCCAACTTCGGGTAACTATTCAATGTACATCATCTCCTTCTCCCTTGGATGTTAGCTGCTTTATGGTGAACGAAGAGGGAAAAGTCCCATCTGACGACTATTTTGTATTTTATAATCAGAAGGCCGATCCCCATCAAAGTGTGCTTCTGCAACAAGCAGAGGAACTGAAATCCTCTTTTGTACTGGATACGAATACATTACGGCAGGCCCCTGTGGAAAAGTGTGTGTTTACGGCTACTCTGGATGCGGGAGGTACTTTCGCCGATGTTCAGGCATGTCAGGCGATTGTGCAAGCCGGTTCCCAACAGATCATTTATGAGATCACGCAGGTCACTGCGGAAACAGCTCTTATTTTTATTGAAATCTATAAGTATCGTGACGGGTTCAAAGTTCGTGCGATTGGACGAGGTTTCTTTGGTGGGTTGCAACCGCTGGCAGAGTCATTCGGTGTTGAAATTGAGAGTAACGACACCTCGGAAGCCGAACAGGTTCTTCTCACGGCACAAGCTGAAGTAGCAGCCGCCTCTCCAGAAGTCTTGACACCTGTTGCTGCGCCAAACACGAATCATGCGCCGCTTAACCTGACCAAGATCGATCTCCTTAAGCGTAAAGTAACCCTGTCTTTGCAAAAGAAAAAGATCGAACCAATACAGGCACGTGTTGCCGTTGTATTTGATGCATCAGGCTCCATGTACCATCTGTATCGCAAAGGTATCGTGCAAGAAGCCTTCGAGCGTATCCTGGCGATTGCATCAGCGTTTGATGATAACGGAGAGTTGGACGTCTGGTTCTTCGCCAAAGACTTTTTGCGTGCCCCAAGCGTCACCGCCAGGGATTTCGAGAATTATATTGAACGCACATATACGCTGGGAAGCAAAGGCGGTACCAATAACGAACCACCTGTGATGCAGGATGTCATTCGCAAATATACGATCGAGGAACCCGATGTGAAAATTCCAACGTATATTATCTTTTTTAGCGATGGTGGAGTCAGTCAAAAAGGGAAAATTATGCGGCTTATTACCGAAAGCTCAACCAAAAACCTGTTCTGGCAATTCGTTGGCCTGGGACAAGCCAATTACGGTATTCTGGAGAAACTCGATGACATGACTGGACGTTTCATCGATAATGCTGACTTTTTTGCTCTCGACGATATCTCCAAGATCAGCGATGAAGAATTGTACGATCGTCTGCTTACTGAATTTCCAGATTGGATAAAGGAAGCTCGGGCCAAAGGCATTTTGGCCTGAAGCTTTTACTCAATACCACTAATCAGACCTGAATATTTTCTGCTTTACCACCCTTGGAACGTGGACGGAGCATACTTCCTACGATTCGCAACATCAACTTGCGTGATATGAAGCGGGTGAACTGCGCTGTCCAATAATTCCTGGCCCCCGGCACAGCATAAGGTTTGCCTGACTCCAGTGCCCTCATGGCCACGGCCACGACATGCTCAGGTGTATCACGTTTGCCCACCGAGGCTTCATCAGCGCCCACTACATCAAAGAACGAGGTCTCGGTTGAGCCTGGGCATAGTGCCAAAAACTGAACGCCCCGCTTTCTGTTTTCTTCGTACAATGCCTCGGTAAAAGAAAGTACATATGCCTTTGTCGCTCCATACACAGCCATATACGGATCAGGTTGAAAGGCAGCCGTCGACGATACATTAATGACAGCACCATTTCGCTTCTGTAACATGTCTGGCAAGAAAAGATGCGTCATGTTCGTCAAGGCAAGCACGTTCAACATAATCTCCTCCTGCTGCCGGGAACCATCCAGTTGTTCAAAACATCCATGGGTAGCAAATCCAGCATTGTTGATCAGTATATCGATGTGTATTCCCCGATTCTTGCATTCCTCATATACGTTCTGAGGTGCCTCTACTTCGGAAAGATCTGATACGATTACCTCAGCCCTTACTTGATATGTACGTTCTATACGTTCTGCCAATTGAATCAGTTTGGACTCTGTTCTGGCCACCAGCACGATATTTTTACCCTTGGAAGCCATTTCAAGTGCAAAAATTTCCCCAATACCTGAAGAAGCACCTGTAATAAGTACCCATTGATGCTGTTCCTTTATCATCTCTCATCCATCCTCTGTGTATAATATGAACACTTGTTATCATTTAGAAACACTGTTTCTTTATAGAATCATCGTAACCAAAATCCATGGAGCTGTCAAATGCATTTGTTAATTTGAATCTGGAACGTGGTGCTTACTTACTAGATTCGGATTAAATTGACGTTATCCGGCGTAAAACAGTAGAATGACCATAAGAAAAAAATATATCGACGTACTTTCTTAATTTCTGTTCAACAACAATACGGTTACGAGGATGAAATCAATGAAGGATCTTAATTCGGGTTCCACGGAATCTGCACATACGGTAACAACCTTTCAGGAAGCCAGATTGCAGCACTCAGATAATCTGCGGCAAAATATTGTGCATGCTGCTGCTGCTTTACTGCAAGAGCATGGACCAGAAGCTGTCACAGTACGCCGTGTAGCTGAACGCATGGAGTGCTCCACCAAAATCATATATAATCTCTTCGGCAAAAAAGAAGGGTTAGCCAAACATCTATATTTAGAGGGATGTTCCCTCATGGCCAAGTATTTTGAAGTTATACCCCGTCAGGCATCGTTCGAACAATATTTCCGTGATCTGGCCTACGTCTATTGGGACTTCGGCATTTCTCAATCCAGCTTCTATCAGCTGATGTTTGGAGGATCTTTTTCCGAATTCAAACCAGACGGAGAGACCTTACAGGGAACAGCAACTGCACTGAAACAAGTGTCTGCCTTGGTTGAGGTAGCGATTGAACAGGGAATGCTTCAGGTGCACGATCCCCTGCTGGCGGTTCGGATGATCTGGGCTCCCTTACACGGTGTTATTCATCTGTATTTGGGAGGCCATATTGAGAGCGAAGAAGCTGCCAAAACCCTCTATGATCATACGTTGTCAATGGTTATACACTCCCTCGTGAGTACATCTGCGAATGGATAAGCATTAAATCTGTACTGTTTAAGATGCTTTTAGAAGATAACCGAAAAAGGAGCAGACCCATTGGCGTAATACGCCTAGGGCATGCTCCTTTATTTGGTTGACTCTATATAGTTCCGTATTGGTTTTAGTCGATTAACGTGCCTCTTCGTTCTCAGCTTCCCAACGTGCAATTTCTTTACGCACAATTGGAGCGACTTCTTTACCAAGCAGTTCGATCGCTCTCATGACCTCGTTGTGCGGCATTGTGCCGAGTGGGGTGTGCAACATGAAGCGTGTAATCCCAACTTCTTTACGCAGGTAAATAATTTTCTGAGCTACGGTCTCCACATCACCCACGTACAAAGCACCCTCAAGGCTACGCGCCGCATCAAATGTCGCACGGCTGTAGTGTCCCCATCCACGTTCACGACCCAGTATGTTCATGACCGCTTGCGCTGGCGGGAAGAATTTCTCCACAGCTTCGTCTGTTGTATCGGCAATGAAGCCGTGAGAGTGAGAAGCAACGGTCAGCTTGGAAGCATCATGTCCCGCATGTGCAGCTGCTTTCTTGTACAGTTCCACCAGTGGTGCGAATTGTACCGGACGGCCACCAATAATCGCAAGCACCAGTGGCAAACCGAGCAGTCCTGCACGAACTACGGATTCCTGATTACCACCACTGCCAATCCATACCGGAAGTTTCTCCTGTACCGGGCGCGGGTAGATGCCCAGATTGTTAAAGGAAGGGCGGTGTTTACCTTCCCAGGTTACTTTTTCCGAATCACGCAGTTTGAGCAGCAAATCCAGTTTCTCGTCGAATAACTCATCGTAGTCGTTCAGATCATAGCCGAACAGTGGGAACGATTCGATAAATGATCCCCGCCCTGCCATAATCTCTGCACGTCCGTTCGAAATGCCGTCCAGTGTCGCAAAATCTTGATATACCCGTACCGGATCATGCGATGACAGCACGGTTACAGCACTCGTTAGGCGAATATTCTTGGTCTGTGAAGCTGCGGCAGCCAGAATGACAGCTGGTGATGAAGCGGCGTAGTCAGCACGATGATGTTCTCCCACGCCATATACATCCAAACCCACCTGATCTGCCAAAACAATCTCTTCAACAACATCGCGAATGCGCTGCGCATGACTGATAAGTTCTCCCGTTTTTACATCCGGATTCGTCTCCACAAATGTACTAATTCCGATTTCCATTGTCTGTTCCTCCCTGGTATGAAGCGATCCGTTGCTCGTCTTACCTATTGTAAGTAGATCACCTTTTGTTATGTATCTTAATATTGAACTATTTTGATGAAAAACACAAGTACCCCCTGTTTCCAGAGGGCACTTTTATGCTTATTTTCTATAGATTACAGCTTATCTATACTTAGTTCCATTAGGTTGGCATTAATTACAACACCGGTCTGTTTCATAAAATTAAATCCCAGAATTCCGTCAATCTCTAAACCATAATTCATATTTCCTATTTCAACTTGAAAATCATTAATCGTTGTTTCATCTACAGTTATAGAATCGAGCGACTTGGTATAAACATACTCTATACCGCCTACACCTCTTATAATATCAACGAGATCATCCTCTTCAGGAACCATTCCTACTTCCCGAACTGCATCTGCATTCAACAATGTACTAGCTGATCCGGTATCCAAAAGGACTTTTTCTAATTGTAGTACTTCTCCTCTAAATTCAAGCTTTATGCTTACGAAGGGTAGACCATAAACCTCTGAAATTTTCATCGAGGACCTCTCATGCCAACATATCGTTCTCTTGCCACAACTTCTGGACGTGAAGTGTGAAAAAAGCAGTATTCCCGTCTGGGATCTTCCTGATGCAATTCACCATAACGTTTTAGTGCCTTCGTAGAATCATCAAATGAATCAATCACTGCCATCTCTTCGATATAACGCTGGCCTTCTCTAGAATGCGCCTTGGTTGCCTCAAAAACGACCCATTCATTAGGGAATCGCTCCTGAACTTCCTTCCATTGCATAGTGACACCTCCAGACCATTAGATAGAGATATTATATCATGTGGAAACAGTATTTTACGGGCTGACATTCTAAAATACATAGATTTTTAGAGCATTGCCTGTAAGTCTATTATTTCTTCCTCCCGATGTACAGCAGATGCGATGAGATTCCCAATATGGAAGGGTCTTTGGCGGCTTCAATCATATATTGCATGAGTTCATCATACTCGCCACGCTCTTTCCAGTATTGCTGCTGCTCGTCCGTGAGCATCGCTCTAAGGCTGGATGAACCAATCAAATCAACGGTTTCAAATCCATATATTGCTCCATGAAGGGCGTAACGTCCTGAATATTAAAATAGTATGCTCCCGTAAATCGTCCTTGATCCTGATGATCGAATATGCCCTTTTCTACAAAAGAACGGATGGCTGCCATGTTATCATTCGGTTTCCAGTGCTGCGGGGATTGCAGCGAATTGATACTCATGCGCATTCGGCTTTGCATGGCTACAAACACCACGCCCCCTGTCTTGGTCACACGGTACAACTCCCGTACAGCCGCCATGCGCTCGTCGTCTGTCTGCAGATGATATAACGGCCCCAGCATGAGGGATGCATCATACGTCTCGTCAGCCATACCGGAGAGCGAAGTGGCATCGAGAACATGGAACCCATCGAATTGCTTTGTCAAACCGAACTCCTGAGCCTTTTGCCGCGCAGTGTCCACGGAGGAAGGTGTCAGATCCGACAAAGTGATCTGGTACTCCAGCTTCGCAAGCTCCATGGCATACTTCCCCGGACCTGCGCCATTATCCAGAATACAACCAGTAGCAGGGAGATGTTCCCTGATGTAATGCATGTTAATGATGAATTCAATCGGTTCCCGCTCCAGTCTGCCCCACTCATCAAACCCGGAATAATATTCAATGATATGATCTCTCTTCATCGATCTGACACCTGCCTTTTCTTATATATAGACCACCTAACCATGTTCAGAATTTAATTCCAACCAGTATATATATACTAAATATTTCCTGTCAAACAAAAAACGTTCAATTCCCATTGAATGCGGAACTGAACGTTTCTCGATTTTATCTTATATCTTTTTCACAAACTCAGACTTCAACTTCATTGCACCCAAGCTGTCGATCTTGCAATCAATATCATGATCCCCATCAATCAGGCGGATATTCTTCACCTTCGTGCCCTGTTTGACTACAAGCGAGCTACCTTTAACCTTCAAATCTTTAATGACCGTAACGGTATCGCCATCACTTAGCACATTTCCGTTGGCATCACGGATTACTTTTGTATCCTCTACATTCTCATTGTCTGCTTCCAAAGACCATTCATGCGCACACTCCGGGCAAACCAGCAGTTGACCATCCTCGTACGTGTACTCCGAATTACATTTGGGGCAGTTAGGCATACTAGACATATGTATTATACTCTCCATTCTACGATTGGCTTTCCCGCAAGTATAAGGGATTTCGACGGTATATTCCATACGCTGCTCACTGCAAGGATGAATTTAAACCAAATTTAAGGTTCTTGCATCCCTCACTTTAAGGGTAACTACTTATGATGTAATTACTAGATACACACGACAACCACCTACATTCTCTATGTCTCCACGAATGTTACTATATTGAATACCAAAGGAGTGCCTGCTCATGTCCTCGTATGTTTTTCCTGTGCAAACGGCTTTTTTTATCTTCATCGTTGCGGCCATGTTCTTGCTGGTGCCGTGGCTGATCTATGGTTATCGCAAAGACGGCTTCTTCAGCTGGTCACGGTTTGGCGTCAGTTTTTCGTTTATCTTTTATATTCTGGCTGCCTATTGCCTCGTCATTCTCCCGTTTCCCACTACGCGAGATACTTGTGCGCAGCAAGCCGCTGACACGATCTACTACAATCTGGTTCCATTCACTTTTGTCAAAGACATCATGAAAGAAACACCCATTGTATGGACTCAGCCATCCAGCTATATCGGAATGATTCAGGGCAGAGCCTTTTTGCAAGTGTTGTTTAACGTCCTGCTTCTCATGCCGCTGGGTGTATATATCCGTTATTTTTTTCAAAAGAGATCGTTCTGGACGTATGCTCTGCTTGGTGGATTCGGACTTTCCTTATTCTTCGAGATCACTCAAATCACCGGATTCTACGGGTATTACAATTGTCCCTACCGTCTGTTCGATGTAGATGACCTATTATTGAATACTTCAGGAACCGTGCTTGGATTTTTCACAGCTCCCATCCTGCTTGCTTTATTCCCATCACGTGCAAGCATTCAGGCGAAGAGTGAACAGATTGTGGAGCAAAACCAAGTGTATACTATGCCTCAATTGCTCGCGTTAATTATCGATGGCGTCGTTGTTGTCTTCCTTTCAAATCTGATCTCCATCTTCACAGCATCTGATGTGATCAGTGATGCACTGAGTACGTCCATTGCTATGGTCATTGTGCTGTTCTTCATTCCTTGGGTACGAAATGGGGTAACTCCAGGCTCGGCCATCTTGCGATTCCGCTATGTGGATCGTCAGACCGGCACAACCACCAGTGAATCGTTATTCAAAAGGTTTGTCGCACTCTATGTTCCATGGCTGCTAGTTACGATCATTCGCCTGGTCAACGATTATGCTTTTTCCGGTAACCAGGATGTTATGCTTCAGCCTTATCAAATATGGATCTCCTTGGGGACATCTGGCATCTATATGTTAGTCTACGCCGTGCTCTTTGTTCATGTCTTGATCGTGCTTTTCTCCCGTGAAAAACGTTCCTTCTACTTCGATGAGGTGGCCCGCACGCAGGCCTCTCGTAAATAATGTTTGACATATAACAATGTATGATTTTCCTTGAATCGATTCTTACGTTCTGCTTCTTCGGTCAAATCAAAAAAAGACGACGTTTCATTGTAAAAATGAACGTCGTCTTTTGATTGGCTAATAACAGTTATTCAGAGTATCCATACACAATAACCGGCCTGGATTATAACCCCAACAGCTCTCGCTTGGCTGCATCCGGATCATGTACAACTTCAATCTCATGGTTAAAGATTAGTGTCGCACGATCCTGCTCATATTCAGGCCAGTTCACACCCGCAACTTCAGGTTGACCGTTCTTGGCAAAGGAAATCCAGGCATCCTGTACCTTGAGGGCAAGTGCCGCCGCAGCTTCATCCGGCTCGGCATTCATGAATTTGAGGACATGCAATGTATTAAACACAAAGAACATTTCGATGCTGTGAATCGCTCTTTTTAACAGGGGATGTTCCGGCATCACCCAATCAAATCGATACATCCACACCGGGGCATATTTCTGTTGTGCAGCAGCATATTGCAGCGCTGACCGCCAGAAGAACATATCGGTCATGACTTGGGCTTGTCCATCTGCCGTTTTGGGATAACTATCCGCGATGGCTACCCGGTTCTCCAGATCTGGTGTCATAAAGTCTACGCCCTGAACCATATCGATCTCTTTTGAATAAGGCACATGCGGCTGGATGAACAGTGCTCCCTCGTGCAATGTCGTACCAATCAGCACCGGAATGTTCTGCGCTGAGCCTTCGCTCACCGCCTGAAGTGGTACCTGTGGTAGTGTCTGCCCATCCATTACAGGTTGGAAAAATAATGCCATACCTGCTCCACTCTGCTGTTTGATCGTTTCACCCGCTGCAATAATCTGCTCTACAGGGATTGTATTTAGCTTCTGCAGGTTGTCCCGGTCCACCCCAAGAATCTTCAGCATCCCTTCCCGCATGGCTGAAGCTTGCTCCGCAGGCATGAACTGGGATGCACCACTCTCCATAATGGCACGTTGGAAGAGTCCTTTGGCCACTGGCATCGCCATCAGTGCTGCAATACTCATGCTGCCTGCTGATTCGCCGAACACCGTAACTTGATCCGGGTTACCACCAAAAGCAGAAATATTATCCTTCACCCACTGTAATGCCGCAACCTGATCCAGCAGACCTGCATTGGATACATATGAATCACCCAATAGAGCCATATGAAGGAAACCCAAAGGTCCTAATCGGTAGTTGATCGTCACAACAATGACGTCCCCCCGAACCGCTAACTGTGTACCATCATACATCGGCTGGCTACCCGAACCTGACACGAAGGAACCGCCGTGAATCCATACCATGACTGGCAATGTGGATGCTTCCTTTTTCCCAGGAGCCCAAATATTCAGATAGAGACTATCTTCTGACTCGTTCGGGAGTTCTGTCAGGCCTTCTGGTTGATGATTTCGAGGTTGTATATTCTCGGGTCCATATTGAGTGGCCTGTCTGATTCCATCCCATGACTCGGGCTGTACCGGAGCCTTGAAACGCAGCTCACCTACCGGGGGTTTCGCATAGGGAATGCCTTTCCATACGCTTGCACCGTGCAAAAGCTCGCCTTGAACGGTACCGTATTTCGTTTGAATCTCAAGTTCTCTCATGAGTCACATACATCCTCTCTACTGATCGATAGTTCCTACTTACGACTGGTGTTGCTCAGATCCAGTGTAAAATTGGGCTGCCGAAATTCTGTCTCAAGGTTTATTAAATATCGTACACAAAGAATAATCTTTCACTTGCTTCATCGCCCTTTCGTCTACTGGCAGGCGCGTTTCCACTTATTTGAGTATAGATCTCCGCGAGACCCATTTACAAGTTTGTCCAGATTCAAGCGCTAAAGCTACGTTTCACGTGGAACTTTTACAGGAATAATAAAGACTTCGTATAAACTCTCACTACCCTCAAGGTGCTCATCCTCATCCGTTGCAACTCCTGACATTCTTGCAGCACCACGGCCGCTATACCATCATGGGCAGATTGCCGAAAGCATTCACAAGCGAGACTGTACTGCACCTGTGCTTTCATCCGCCATTGATACATAACCTAATTCGATTGAGTGACAGATTCCCCTCTCCCTCGTGTCTTAATTTTGTTCAGATTTTGTTCAGATGTACTTCGTTAAATTAAGGACATAACTTATCAAACTGAAATTAAACTTCATGAGGAGGAAATTGTGAGATGAATAAAAACACAGTATTATATGACAAATTTTTCAAAATAGCACTTGCTACAACGATAGCAACAAGTGCACTTAACGTTGTGGCACCGGATTATATAAAAGCGAGTGAGAATGGGGAAACTTTTACAGATATCAAAGTTGCTTCGGATTATTATGAATATGTGAATGAATTATTTGAGCGTGGTTTTGTTAGTGGTTATAAAGATGGTTCATTCAAACCAGGAGGATTGTTAACACGTGCAGAAGCTTCAAAAATTTTGGCACTCAATCTAGGATTAAATATTACTAAATCTTTTAATCCTACGTTTAAGGATGTTCCAGCGAGTGACTGGGCATACCCGTACATAGAAGCATTAAAAGAAGCAGGTGTTATCGATGGATTTCAGGATGGGACATTTAAACCAAACTCACCTATTACACGAAATCAAATGGCAAAAATTATTGTCAATGGCTATGGTCTAGAACCTGCTAAAGAAATTAATTTACCATTTACGGATACACAATTAAAAAATAATTGGGCTGCTCCATATATTCAAACCTTATTTGATCTAGGTATTACAAACGGACAATCTGCCCAAAAATATGGTGGAATTTCGACAGTAACACGTGGGGAAATGGCAGCAGTTACAATAAGATCCGAGAAAACAACGGAATATCGTGATAACCGCCAACCAGATGAGAAAGTTATTTCTGATATTAGCGGCAATAAAATGACTATGGGTGGTCAGGTATATTACATCAAAAAAGAACTTCAGCCATTGCTTCATACAAAAAATTTAGCAGCATTAAATGAGGCGAATTTAGATTTTATCAAAATTGGCACAAAAATTATCGGTATTCGTAACCTGGAATTGACCAATGGAGGAACTATTGATAACCCGCTAACATTGGATTTGGCTGGAGGTACTGTCGAAGCCAATATAAGCATTGCGGGCGATTATATTAAGCTGGAAAATGCCAATATTAATGGTGATATTACGGTTAAACAAGGTGACCAAAAGCAAATTGAATTCAATGGGCTTTCATTAAACGGGCACTTGATCATTAAAGGGGAAGCAAAACGTGAGCAAAAATCAGTTATTAAGCTTACGAACACGACAGTAGGCGAAATTGTTGTGAATCGTGACAACATTGAAATTGTCACGAATAATGCTACACCATCTATTAAGGTTGGTAATAATGTCTCAGGTATCGAAGTTGCCGGTAAAATTAATTCAATCCATTTTAATGGGAATCAGAACGTAGTCGTAAAAGGACAGCTTGAAACAAACCATTTAACAATTGACACGCCAATAAAAGTAACACTTGAAAACAAAGCCCAACTGTCGAAAGTAGAAACGAAACAATACGGAAGTCAACTGATTGTGCCAAAAGACACTACAATTGATACTTTAATTAAGCCAGTAAATATAAAGCCTGAAGAAGCTGTAAAATACCCGGGAGGTATATCTTCAGCAATTAAAAATGTGACTAATACCGCGCAGGTAGAACGCTCTACCCCCCCGATAATTCCAACAACACCGACAGCACCTTCGAGTGGAGGCGGATCTAATGGTGGCGGATCAACAGACGGTGGAAACAATGGGAGCACACCGAATCCATTTGTTTCTCAAACTTTAAAAGCCAATAATATTGAAGATACAGACAACGAAGACCCACTTGCTGTAGGCATGATTGGTACAACAGTTACATCAAGTAATGAAATGGTCGCAACCGCTGCCTTAAAGGATGGAGAAATCGCCATCACATCCAAAGGTCCGGGTACAGCTACTATTTCGATTAAAGAAGATGCACCTTCCTTAAACGAATCACAAATTATTGTAACAGTGGATGCTAATGGTAAAATTACACATACGATTAAACGCCCTGTAGAGGTAATGCAAGATAAAATCAATGCAACACCAGCACCGGGTGCAGATGTTTTAATCAAACTATTTGCAGGCATTGATATTAAGGGTGTTACGCCGGAAACTATCACAGATGTAACCACAGCAGTGAAAAAAGCGATTGTTGAAAAAGGTAAACCGTTAACAGAGAATGAATTAAAGTTAGTAGTTGATACGGCATTGCTTCCATCACTTATTAAAAAAGACAACCCAAGCTTAGAGCAGGTGTCTACTCCACTTGATTTAGTTACAGTGGGACCGAATGGTACAATCTTTAAATGGGATTCAGCTACAAAAGTGGGTGACCATAACGCAAGCATTGATCTTTCAACAGGAAACGTAATGCAAGATGCTGCAGATAATGAGAATGATAAACTTTTGTTAAATGTTACAGCAACGAATGGAAATGCAATCAAAGAGGCTTCCATCGAAACTACAGTGTTAGAATCGAAAAAGCCTTACCTAGTGAGTGCCATTTTAAATGATATCGATAAAGACGGAGATACTTCACCAGGAGATACAATTACATTCAAATTTAGTGAACCCGTTCGATATAGCGGGAACACAGAGGATCATAGTATTGATGAGCATCTTTTTGGGAAAGATTTCGTCTTTGGGATGGGTACTGATCACTATCCAATCCAAGCTGTTTGGTCTGAAGATGGGACAAGCCTCACCATGACAATCGGTGGAGACACTACCAGTGCTAATGTTTTTAAAGTTGGCTCTGAAATTTCCCTAGTGGAAGGCTCAGTAAAAGATGCAAATGGTGGTCAAAGTATAACCAATTCGGTCAAATTACAGCATGTACCATTTGCCTATGAAATGGTTCAAAATAACTTAACAGGTGACTTTATTTGGGAGAATGGTGCAGTTGTAAGTGAAGCAGCTGGGAAAATAAAAAATTCGATTACTTTCTCACAGAATGGGGAACCCGTTGAAGGCTTAGAAATCTCATACACAGATGAAGATATCGCTCAAGGTTCCATCGCATCAGGTACATTCTCTCTCAAATCTGTAACTGTTACAAAAAACGGTAATTCGCAAAAAATCACTTTTGCAGACGGGGAAATTCTTAAGGTTACCACTTCTACTGTTTTACGTGTAAAAGACCATACGGAAGTAGTAAATAGTGTTAATCATAACTATGTGAAAAATGGTTTGGTAAAAACAATAACAGTGGATGATTCCGTGACAGATACTATTTCAGTTCCTAGAGTCGACCTAGCTAACCCCATTATTATTGACGGTCAGAATAAATTGGTATTTACGGCTGGAGTGGCGGTCACAGCAAGTTCAAGTGAAGTTTCAATGAAAAATCTAACAGTTAAAGGTAACTATTCGATTATAGCTCAGGATGGAGAACGTGGACCAGTTTATATAAGTGGATCTGCAGACGTTATACTTGATCATGTAACGGTGGATTTTCCAGCAGGTGGTGGTTTTGGAGCTTCAGGGGTTCTATTAAAAAATGCTAATGCAAAACTAGAAATAAAAGATACAACTATTTCAGTTCATTTTACGAATTCTGACAATATTTCTTATTATGCATCTGGAGTACGAGCTGATGTAGAAGGTGCTTCAATAGACATTATTAATTCTACAATCTCATCAAATGGTGCAAACGGAGGTTCCAATGGTATTAAAACTGCCAAAGGTGCTACTGTAAATATCACTGATAGTAAAGTAAGTGTGGAAGCAAGTACTTTCACTGGTGCCGTATATGGAATTCTTTTAGGAGAAGGCTCTAGTTTAACAACGAGTGGTGCAAGTGAGATTGTTGTCAAAGCTCCAGTTGCTAATGGATTTGGGATTGGAAATAATATTAACTATGCAAATTTAAACGTTTCAGATACTACTATATTTGATATAGATGCTGCTGGTTCTGGAAAAAGAAAAGATGCGTATGAGTATGATCCTGAAGCTTTGGCAACACTTGATGAGGCCCGGGCAAAAATTGATGAAAACTTAATTAAAGCCAATAACCCAACCTTACAGGGAGTAACTGAAGCTTTAGAATTACCAACGGATGTAGATGGCGTTGCAGTCGAATGGACTGCAGATACAGTTGATGGTGCAACAGTCCATGCTAATGGTACGGTAACTAGAAGTAGCAATGACGATGCAGATGATCTGGTGACATTAACAGCCACACTTACACACAATGGGATGCAGAAAACGAAAGTTTTCCAAGTCACTATTAAGGAAAGTAAAGCTCCAACCATTACTTCAGCAACATTAGTTGATAATAATGCTGATGGAAAAGGTACTATGGGTGAAAGTGTTGAGCTGACATTTAGTGAACCTGTAACTTTCAGTCAGTTATTTATCGGTGACCAAGAATTCAATTCAGAATCGGGAGTTTGGTCAGAAGGTAATACGAAGTTGACTGTAACTTTGCAAGCTGATATTACAACGGCTGATACAGTATCTGTGAAGGTTACTAACTTAGAAGATGCTGCCCATAATACTAAAGATGAAAGCGTAGTGGAATTAACCGTTCTATAGGTGTAAGTGCTGCAAAGGTAATATCTGTATATAAGAAGTGTGGCTAAAGGATAACACCCAGTCCAGGATCTTAACCTTGACTGGGTGTTTTTGATATGAATACATGTTTTAGAACCATAATCCGTTGTTCAGATTTTGTTCAAGCGCAGTATGATAACATTCCAAAAGGAGTTGATTGAAAAAAACATTAACCATATGATGTAAACATACATAAGAATTCACTCGTATATGGAGGCATGATAATGAAAAGGAATATCCTAATCATTTTGAGTATTATCATGCTGTTTGTTATTGTCTTTTCACTTGGCAATTGGCATTATATTACCAGTAACCATTCCAAAATTGTACATAATGGAATGGTAAAGATAGCTACTGAGCAATTACAAAGACCGGTTAAGCTGAAAGGCGATTGGGATTTTTACCCAAACGTTTTAATTCCTTCTATGGAAGAACTCGATAACGATCAGAATAAACGAATCACACTTGAAGTGCCATTTAATTGGAGGGAGTACGTAGAGCCCAATAAAGAGGGAATTTCAGTCGGAACCTATCATGTCAAGGTACATGTACCAACGGAGGGATTCTACGGTTTGTTTATACGGACTATTCGTCAAGCGAATCGTGTATTTATAAATGATGTAGAGGTAGGAGCGAAGGGGAAGACAAGCACAGTTTTAAGTGAATATGGGTCCGAGAATGATGATAAATATACAGTATTTGC
Organism: Paenibacillus polymyxa; assembly: GCF_018614975.1. Taxonomy (GTDB): domain Bacteria; phylum Bacillota; class Bacilli; order Paenibacillales; family Paenibacillaceae; genus Paenibacillus; species Paenibacillus polymyxa_E. Next base: position 19,432 of record NZ_JAGGNR010000044.1, read on the forward strand.
TCGTAGCGAACATAAAGAACTGAATATTGTTATCCATGTAACCAACTACAATTCCCCACAGGCTGGTATTGTTTATCCTATTGAATTTGGTACGATGGCAGCCATTCAGCACCAATATCGTTGGAAAGTATTTTTAGACGCATTAGTATCTATTGGGCATGTGTTATTCGGAATCATTTATATCTTTACATTTTTACAGAATCGGAAACGCAAAGAAGAACTGTTTTTTGGTATTTTTACCATTTCATTAGGACTTTATATGTCATTTATTAACCAAAAAGTGTTTTTCCTGTTATTTCCGGACATCCTCCCTTTCAATCAATTGCGTCTACAGCTCAGTATTATCCCGGTAGCGCTACTAGCTTTAACACTGTTTATTAATTCGATGTACCCGCATGTACAAAAACGAAAAACAATATATATGCTTATGATTTTACTTGGGTTTGTAATTATTTTTTATGGTATTTATAACCCAATTACCCAAAATCAAAGAGCTTCTTCAGATTTGGAGTTATTCCTTAGAAAAATAGCGTATATCTGTGTTACGGCACCAGTAATATTCTATAATTTATGGGCTCTTATTAAAGTAACGCTGCATCGTCTAGAAGGCGTTCGTTATATTCTAATCGTGATTTCGGCTATTAGTTGTTATACCATTTTACTGACTTTTAACTTTATAATGGGCGTTCCCATAGATTACACAGAATTCGCATTATTTTTACTTATATTATTCGGGTTTGCTTCGTTATTAAATTTCCGTGCGAACCAGGCTATTTTGAAAATCCAGGCACTATCAGAGGAATTGCTTGCACATAATCAAATGAAGGATGTATTTTTACTGAACACTTCTCATGAATTACGCACGCCTCTTAATGGTATTTTAAATTTATCAAAATCCTTAATGGAAGGAGCTCAGGGACCCTTAAAACGGGCTCAACAGGAGCAAGTCATTTTAATTCATAGCGTCACTCAACGTTTAGGACATTTAGTAGAGGATTTGTTGTTCTCTTCAAATCAAATGACAGGAGAAGTACGGGTTGACCCTTGTAGTGTTCCACCCTCTGTTATTACTGAAGTCGTGTTGGAAATTCGCAGTGTGATGCCAAAGAATCATCAAGTAAGTGTTACTGCAGAAGTGGATTCGGAATTACCGAATATATACACAGATGAATTACGTTTTAAGCAGGTTCTATACAACTTGCTGCACAACGCTATTAAATATACAGAGGTTGGGGAAATTGCTGTTACAGCCTATGTCCATCAACATCAGATGGTCATCCAAGTAAGAGATACAGGTTGTGGTATTCCGGCACAAATTATTGATCGTATCTTTGATGCCTTTTACCAAGGAAATAATCATCATAAAAAAGAAGGGCTCGGTTTGGGATTAAGTATTACTAAAAACATTGTCGAAAAGTTAAAAGGCGAGATTTATGTTACAAGTACGGTAGGAGAAGGTACTACATTTACATTTACAATGCCATTGGCCACTGACGAACAGATGAGCATTGAGCAATCATCTACAATTAACGGGCATGGAGCTAAAGAATTACAGCTTCAATTGCCACTCATTTATAAAGGAAATAATAAAAAAATACTTGTGGTAGACGATAACCATGTCAATATAAAGGCATTAGCTGAGGCACTAAAACTTAATGGATATACAGTTATTGCAGTAGATAATGGTTTCGATGCAGTAGACTATATTAAAACGAATCAGGTAGATTGTATGTTAATTGATTTAATGATGAACGGAATGTCAGGGTATGAGCTGTGTAAGCGAGTACGAAAACAATATGATATGCTGGAACTACCGATTATTATCTTAACAGCGATCATGAAGCATTCTGATTTAGTGTTATCTTTAAAAGTCGGTGCAAATGATTACTTACAAAAGCCTATTTCAATGGATGAACTATTTATTCGCATTGAATCTTTGTTAGCCGTCCGGCAATCTTCAATCGATGCAATAGAAGTAGAAATGAATTATTTGTATTCACAGGTCACACCGCATTTTGTTTATAACACGCTTAATACAATTATTGGTTTAAGCTATACGGATATGGACAACACGCGTGAAGCACTTTACTGTTTGGCAACCTATTTCCGTGCCAAACTTAATGTCCATTACCGAAATAGCTTTGTCTCTGTTGAAGAAGAGATGGAGCTTGTCAAAGCATACTTATATATTGAAAAGATGCGTTTTGGTGATCGTTTAAATATTAAATATGATATTGATGAATCCATTCAATTGATGATTCCGGCACTTTCCATTCAGCCATTAGTTGAAAATGCTGTTTTCCACGGTATCTCTAAGAAACAAGCAGGCGGTACTATCGAGGTAAGTATTCAGCGGGAAGGTCAATTTGCCCGAATTAAAATCTATGATAATGGTGTAGGTATTCCAGAGGAAAAACTTCAGAAGCTGATTAATGAAGAAAGCACACGCATTGGCTTTATGAATCCATTAAAAAAATTCAAATTAATGAAAAATGCAAGTTTACGTCTATACAGCGAGGAAGGAAAGGGAACAACTATTGTCGTTTTATTACCAGAGGGTGGTGGAGCATGAACATAATTATTGTTGATGATGAAAAAATGGCGATCGATGTATTAAGTATTATGATTAAACGGCTAACACAATTCCAGGTTTCAATCCAAGGGGCATTTACAAATGCAGTAGATGCCCTTCGTTTTCTGGAGAAAGAGGCCATTGAACTTGTATTTTTAGATATCGAAATGATCGATGTGCACGGTATGCAAATAGCTAGACAAATGTTACAAAAACACCCCTCCTTACAAATCATTTTTGTGACAGCACATTCGCAATTTGCAGTGGATGCTTTTGAAGTAGAGGCTACCGATTATTTATTAAAACCTGTACATGAAAAGCGATTGATTAAAGCGCTAACAAAGGCACAGAAAAAATCGCAATTACAAGGTAAGGTGCCCCCTATTAATAAAAAAAATCTGTTATACGCTCATACTTTAGGCAGTTTTTATCTGCTTGATCCTCAGCAAGAGGTAGTAAAATGGCGTACAAGGAAAGTACGCGAACTTTTTTTATATTTATTATTTCATCAAAAAAGACCAATGTTAAACGCCATCATCGTAGAAGAGTTATGGCGAAATTTGGACTTTGAAAAGGCCTCAAGTAATTTACATACATCTATTTATCAATTGAGAAAGCTTTTAAAAGAAAGGGGAATACAAGATCCAATTCAATTAGTAAATAATCACTACCAATTAAATGTCGAAATTGAAAGTGATTATGAGGAGCTCTATCAATTGTTAGAGCGGGAAAATCATGATGAAAAATCTATTCAACAGTTAATTAATTGCTATGAGGGAGATTTTTTAGTGGAGGAGGAATACTTATGGGCTATCCAAATAAGACTCCGGTTAAAGCAAGGCGTATTGCATGCGCTTGAACAATATGTTACTTGCACAAACTCAGTTAATTCCTTATTAAAATACAATTGCTTACAAATGCTGCTTGAACTAGATGAATTCAATGAACAATATATGTTTATATTATTAGAATTCTTAATTGAACAAAACAAAAAACAAGATTGTATAAAATTCTTTGAAACTATACAGGCCAAATTAGCTGAAATTAGTCTTTCTGTTCCCGAAAGGATTTATAGGAGATTTAACGAATATCTGGCCAATACGTAAATTAACATAAGACCAAGATAAGTGACGGATGTGGTAGAATATTCAATTTCCTCATCCGTTTCTTCTTAATTGAATTTAATTCTTTGTTAGCGTTCGTTACGGATGCAATGATCTCCGGTAGCAGTCTGTTCATGTTTTCTGCGCAGTGTCAGCTCCACACAGTGGGACTGATGCTGATGGTGTTTGGGCTGAGCCACTTGGCCTATTTCCCGTTCGCCACACCTGAGTATGGATCCAAGCTGGTCCTGTTCCTCGTCGTGTTAACACAGCTTAACGATGTGGTACATTATTTGTTCTCTCTATCTGGGCAAACGAAAAGTGGTGCCCACCGCCAATCCGTTTGTCACCTGGGAAAGGTTCGCCTGTGCATTATGGTAACCGACAGCAACTTCTTCTTTCATCCATCACTACCTGACGCCATTCGATTGGAAATTCTCGCTGTTCATCGGGGTACTGATCAGTCTGGCCGGATTTTTTGGCAGTCTGACCGTTTCTGTACTGAAGCGCGATCTGTTAATCGGGGATGACAACAAGTTTGATTCGCTCAAAAAAAGTTACCTGAGCCGGGTTGACAGCCTGACGTACACTTCTCCTGTTATGTTCCACGTGGTCCGTTATTTCTTTGACTTTATGTAGCAACTATATAAAATGAACTTAAAAATAGTATTTACACTTGGCACTCCGATGACAGAACAACCTTCAGATCGCTGTTATCCTCCAATTTTTTTATACTTTTATAAAGGTGAAAATCAGGGGATAAAGGCGAACGGCCTAAACGGCCTTCTTGGCCTGCCGGTCGAGGGAATACGAGTACTTGGATAACAAAGAAACCGAACTCTCGAAAGAGAACCGGGTTTCTCGACAATCTGAGGGACACTCTTAGAGTGCCCCTCCTCCTAATTACCCCAGAATATGCGCTACACTCGGATATCGCACCGTAAACTCAGCACCCTCGATCCATTCGCCCGCGACAAAGTCCCGTCCTTTCACAACGACTCGATCCTTATAAATCTCCACATGAAGCCCTTCGCTGCCCTCCAGATGTTCATCCTGATCCGTCCAGAGATAACCTACAGACGACGCATTGAACATCGTTGGCATGTGGCCTGCACCATCGTACATCGTATGCTGTGCCTCCAGCTGCCAATGGGTGTGACCTGAGAAAAGGATCGCTTGCGGGTATTTGGCTAGAACGGCCTTGAGTTCTGCATCCTGATTCACACCATACCAGCCTTGTTCCTTCATCGAACCTGCCACCGTATCCATAAGCGGCTGGTGTAAGAAAATGAAGATGGGATGATCTAGTGTTGCACGTTCAGACAATTTCGCATCCAGCCACTCCAATTGTTCGGCCGACATATCACAATCCTTCGGATGAGGTTGCTCGGTGCCCAGGAAAATATAATGATACCCATCAATCCAATGGTCGTGGTAAGAGCCCTTCATGCCTGTTGTCCCTTCAAAATCACTTAATCGACGATGCCATAACCCTGCGACTGTAATGGGGTCCACTTCTGAAGAGATCGGTCCCCCGTCTTGGCCCTCCTGCTCAGAAGTTACAGCAGACAACGTATAGGTTCCGCCGGATAGTTGCTCAATTAGTGCAGCTGATTCAGCAGCGGTTTGTTTTGTGACCAGTTCCATATCTGCTTCCTGTTCCAACAACTCGGCCACTTCACCCTCTTTCATCTCAAGCAAAACGATCGGTGGATCTTGCCATACCACGGCGCCAATATCATGATTACCTACCGTGTAACGAATGTTCGGCAAACTCTCCGCATGTTGCTTCCATATGCGTTGCAACTCACGATATTCGCTCGGCAGCCCCCGATCCGTCACATCACCCACATGCATAATCCCGCTGCTGTCCTGACTGAATGTAGCTATGTCAGCTAATGCTTGCTCCAGATGCCGGTTATGAATATGATCTGATTCATCACGCACATGTGTGTCCGTAATCACCTGGAAGCTGGCAAGAGGTTGCTCAGGTGTATGTTCATTTCTCATCAGGAATCACTCCATTTCAGTCCAATAATGCCAATCAGAATAAAACTGATCCATACCATCGACGTGAGCCGCAGACGTTCACCAAAAAAGTAATGCCCCACGACGCCAATGAGTGTAATGCCCACGCCAGACCAGATCGCATAGGCCACAGCCAGCGGCATATACTTCACTGCAAAATTAAGAAAGGTAAAGCTTGCACCATAACAGACAAACATCAACACCGAAGGCCATAACCGTGAGAATCCATCCGATACTTTTAACAAAATGGTAGCGCTCAGCTCCAGCCCGATGGCCAGTGCCAACAGGACCCAGCCTAGGTAGGCGTGACTGTTCGTCATCGATTCAGCCCACCATTCAGCAATTCATGGAAAGATTGAATCGTTCTATCCGCCAAGTGGATTCTTCCTGGTTCTCCAATGCCAATCCTGTGCCCCGCACCAGCGGTTCGTGCCATCTCCATGTCTCCGTCCGTATCTCCAATAACCACCGTATTCCCTACAGACACACCTAACCGTTCACAGGCAAGCAGAAGCATATCGGGAAAAGGTTTGCCCCGCTTCACCATATCCGTGCCAATTACCACGTCAAAAAAGGAATCCAGCCCCATCCACTGCAAGTGCTTGACTGCACTAGGTGTATCATCTGCTGTCACTACACCCATAACGACACCTTCGCTACGGCATTGTTCAAGGAATTCAGGAACGCCCGGTAACGGACGTGCCGGACGATGCTTCTCCATCTCTTCCTCCACCCGCGCCAAACATGCTCTGACCACAACCTTGGCTTCCGCCCAGCTGAGACCTGCGAGATATCCATGCCACGTCAGCACGGCATACACTTCATCCATCGTGCCCATGGCAAGTGGACCTCGTACGTCATACCCATTCATCCGGCCCTGATCATCGTGGAATGTACCCCAGATCTGTGGGAGTTGATCTGTGTCGATACGCAGTCCTCGGGTCGCCAACTGATCTCTGAAGTCACCCAACACACCATCGGTCCAGAACCCCCACATGCCCGTAAAATCAAGTAATGTGCCGTCCTTGTCAAACAAAACCGCTTCAATCGGATTCGGTAATCCGTCCACATATGTCTTTTCTTGCATTGGTTAAACTCCTTGTCTACGATCTTGTATGAACGGAAAGGACGGTACAGCATGTACCGCCCTCTTCGCAATAGTTACTTTTAGTGATACGTTTTTGCTTGCAATCTGAGCAGGTTCACAACGAATCTCGCGGCAGCATTTCATCGATATCGTTACTTCACAATACGATCCAGTTCTTTCTGCGCTTTCTCTTTTGCTTCCTTCAGCGCTTGTTCAGCTGGCATATTATTGATCTGCACCTGATCCGCTGCATCCTTCAATGCATCATTGATTTTGCCACCCGTTGGATCCTGGAATGGAGCCGAAGCGTGAGCTGCCTGTTGCAGTGGTACAGTGATCTGTGGATTTTCCTCACTGAATTTCATGAACTCTGGATCTTGTTGAGCCGATTGACGCACTGCAATATATCCGGTGTTCATGGACCAGGAGGCTGTGTTCGAAGTTTCAGAGAAATACGTAAGCCACTTGTAAGCTGCCTGTTGTTGCTCTGGACTTGCTGCTGACGGAATACCTGCAGATATGGCACTTGCTACCGGTTTTCCTTCACCAACGCCTTCCCAGCCTGGTTGTTGCATCGCAGCGACTACGCTAAAGTCCAGGTCGCCTTGGTCCCCACTAGATCCGGTGTAGCCCGCTGCTTTATTCTTCATCACATCATCAATCGTTTTGTACCAGTATTCCCAGCCCTGGCCTCCATAGTGAATGCCCATAATCTTGTCTTCGTTGATCCATTTACGGAACAGGTCCCATGTCTCGATCCATTCCGGGGAGTCAATCATGACCGTTTTACCATCGTCGCTAAGAATCTGTCCGCCCTTACCCAGCACAGCATCAATCATATTGTCTCTACCCCACATCGGTTCCCAACCGTAGAAGGTGGTTTTGCCATTCTCTTGCTTGCTCATCTTCGCAGCTGCCTCAGCCAGCTTCTCCCATGTCGTCAGACTCGCTGGATCGATTCCGTTCTCCTTGAACGTATCCATGCGGTAATACATGATCTGAGTTGTACCGTACATTGGTAAAAAGTACTGCTTTCCATCCACCTGTCCCTGGTTCAGGAATGTCTGGATAAAATCATCTTTCTTAAAATTTGGATCAGCGGCAATCATCTCATCCATGGGTGCATAATATCCTTTGCGCGCCCAGTCTATATTGGAGCTGAGTACAGCTGCCGGAACCTTCTTCGAAGCAATTGCTGCTTGCAGCTTCTGTTCGGTTTCCGTGTAATCTGCCTGTACAATCCCCTTCACAACGACTTCGTTCTGGGAGGCATTGAACGCATCAATCGTCTTTTTCATGTTATCGCCCAGATTACCACCCAGACCATACCAGAATTCAATCTCCACCGGATCTTTTGCCTGGGCTTCGGTTCCACTGGCGGCAGCTGTCGTGCCTGATTCTGCGGGTGCTTGTGTTCCACAAGCGGTCAGTAGTGCAAAGCTGGTTGCAAGTACCAGCGACATGCCACCCTTCCAGTTCAACCTCAATCTCTTTTTCCATGTCATGATTGCCTGACTCCAATTCATTGTTGTTCCTCCCGTTTTAGGTGAATGGTGATTCATATCAGTTCTTGTTCACACCAGCCGTGATATTCACGCTCTGCATGATGGTCTTCTGGGTGAACAGGAAGAGAATAAGTAGGGGTGCGATGGTGAAGGCACTCGCAGCCATAATCTGTGGCCAAGCCAGACCATATGCCCCACCTTCTACAAAGAAGCTGCGCAGACCCGCCGATACCAGCTGTAAGTCAGGGTCTTTGGTGATGAGCATAGGCCAGAAATAGTTGTTGTACTGTTCAATGAACGTAATTAGCACCATCACGGCGAAGCTTGAGCGAACAAGCGGCGTGATAATTGTCCAGAGAATCCGGAAATGAGATGCACCGTCCAGCTGTCCGGCTTCCACCAATTCATGAGATACCTGCATGAACGCCTGGCGGATCAGGAAGATCGAGAACACGCTGACACAGTTGGATACAATCAAGCCTGTGTAGGAATCTAGCAGGTTAAGTTCGCTAAGTACCAGGTAACTAGGCAAATACACGGCTGTACTTGGTATCATATAACCCACCAGAATCAGGGATGTCAGTACACCCTTGAGACGGAATTTCATATGTGTCAGAGCGTACGCCATCATACTGGAGTTGACGATCTGAAATAGACAGATGGCTAAGGCTACCCCGGTACTGTTCAGGATGTAACGGGCAAATGGCGCTGCATTCCAGGCGTCCACATAATTGCTCCACAGGAACGTCTCCGGCCAGAAGGTCGGCGGGAATTGCCAGATCTCATCATTGGTTTTGAATCCGCTAATGACCATCCAATAGAAGGGAAAGGCTGTACCCAGCGCGATAATGGCTAACAGGAGGTAGCGGATCAATTTACTTATTTTAAAATTCGGTTGTGACACGTTCTGCAACTCCTTGCGCTTCATCCGTTTAGACTTTTTGTTGGGCAATGTCATTGTCATTAGTAGTGCACCAGACGTCTGCCAAGCAGGAACGATACTCCCGACAGCAACACGCAGATCAGAATAATCACAACGGCGATAGACGAAGCTTCACCTACATTAAAGGATTCGAATGCAGACTGGTAATACATATACAGCAACGTTCTCGTTGATCCCGCCGGTCCACCCTGCGTCATGACATTGATCTGGTCATAGGCTTGCAAGGACTGGATGGTAAGAATAATTGAGAGAAAAAACGTCGTTGGTGAGATCAGCGGCAGTGTGATACTTCTGAACTTGTCCCAACCGTTTGCCCCGTCGATTGAAGCTGCTTCGAGCAGATCGGAAGGTAGATTTCGTAGCGCAACGAGATAAAATACCATCGCCCACCCAATCGACTTCCAGAGCGTGACGATCAGAACTGCAACCAGTGCCCAGTCTGCGTCACGCAGCCAGCCAATGGGAGATACACCTACCCAGCCGAGCATAAGATTAGCGAGTCCGACTTCGGGCTCGAAGATCCAGGACCACGCAATGGACACCGCAACTGTCGGGGTGACCCAAGGTGAGAAGAGTAATGTCCGGAAGATACCGGATGATTTGATTTTGCTATTCATGAGCATCGCAAGCGCTAATCCTCCCACAATGGTTGGGATTACACTGCCCAGTCCGAATAACAAGGTTACTTTCAGTGATCGATAGAATTCAGAGTTTGTCAGCAGATAACTGTAATTGTCCAAACCAACAAACAGCTTGTCCGGGCTCATGAAGTCCCAGTCGGTGAAACTGAGATAAACGATATATCCCAAAGGTCCCAGCCAGAAGATCAGCAATGGGATTAGAGCTGGCAGCGTGAATAGTACCGCTTCAGACTCCCTCCATAATTTCAAACGCAAATCCCCCACTCCTTACTGTCCAATTTTTCTTTAATGATTGGGAATTTTTGATTATAATCGACTTTATATTTATTCTGTACAAAATTGATTGTACACTCGTATTGAAAATTCTAATTCCGGCTTATGTTAAAATTGGAGCAAGTCATGTAAAATATGAGGCAGCTAGTGGGAACGCTATCATAAACCAGAGGTGACATTGTGGGAAAAGAAACTGCCGGGAACCCGAATCATTCTTCGTTACCTGATCGGCATGCGCTGAGGGAGAGAGTCATTGAGGCCATCGCCAATACGATGGATCTATATGGGGTTAATCATACGTTTGGCAAATTATACGGCATCATGTATTTTGAGGATCGACCGATGACACTTGAAGAGATGAAAACCTCGATGAATATGAGCAAGAGCAACATGAGCTATGCGGTTCGGTCACTTACGGAGTCACAGATGATTTACAAACTGGAGGAGAAAAAGGAGCGCCAGGATCAGTATCTGGCTGAGACCGACTTTTATCGTACATTTCAGAACTTCTTCGGTTCCAAGCTGCAACGGGAAGTAGATGTGATGTTAGAAGGAATTCGTGAGGTCATTCCGGACCTGTCAGCCATCATCCTCTCTGAGCATACTTCTTCCGAAGATCGGGATGCTGCACTGCGCGATCTGCACAAACTTCAACATGCGGAGCAGTATTATGTCTGGCTCCAGGGATTCGTGGATCAGTTGCGGGACGGTAAGTTTTACGAAAATGCTACACACACGCCCGACAAAGAGTAGTACAACTCCGTAAACAGAATAACTAATGGGTAACCAAGCGCTAACGAACCTAGACGATCTGACGTACCATTGTTGAGTCACACTAAACCGCAAAAAGGAGCTGTTCCTAGCCAATGTATGGCTTTTGGAACAGCTCTTTTATTTATTCTATCTATTGTATTGTCATATCCTATCCGTCATTAGTGGTTCTCTTTTCCATATACTACTGCATTAATGGTCTCTGCTCTTCCTTGGTTTACCTTGATCAGACTACCTGGCGCCTAAGCTTCAACCATCAAAACCCTTTTTGTGTTGTGCCGCAACTTCAATATCTGCATCACACAACGAGAAGCTCCAGGTTCATTCATTTCCCAGCATATAATCCCTTAATTTCCCTTCATAGACCAGTTGCAATCGTTCACTCTGGCGAAAATCATCCGGTGTCACCAGCGCCGGCAGCTTGTTCCACAACTTGATTCCCGAACGCTGTAGAATCTCGGCTACAAATTGGGAGCAGAAGTAGGAGTTGCTGAACTCCACCGGCTCCTTGAGCGTAATGCCAATCACACCTAGCAGATTGTACATATATTTCTGGCGGCTGCGGATGAAGATGTGCAGCACACGTTTCATCTTTTCCACTTCACGATCCGTCACCTGAAGCTCATATATGACACATGTGGTATTGGGATACTTGCTGTATGTACCTGTCTGAATATCTTCCTTCACAAACCCGCCATTCAGCGGATTACTCGGATGCTTGCGGCCGAAGCTGTACAGCTCGGTTAACTCCTGGTCAAATGAGATCGATGCGTGATTATATGGGGCTCGGGTGTAACTCTGAATAACCTTGGTAAACAGCGTTCCTGTATTCGTAAGCAGGATATAGATGGAGCGTTCATCTGTCATAGCAAAATTTCCCCTTATCAAGTTGGTACTATTCCTTCATAATAACATAGGTACCCTATAATGGAATCTTACTTTGAATAAGCAGGTGATCGGTACGTGAGCAGTTCACTCTTTACACTAACGTTAATCTTCACAGCTTTACTTGTGATACATATCGTGTACAAAATTATTGCAAAGCTTCAGCCAAGCAAAGACTATTCAGGCATCGGCCAAAAAATCAAAACCTGGTGGGGTATGTTTGTGATCTTCTGCCTCGCTACCCTCTTCAATCCTATTGTGTCCCTGATCTCCCTCATGGTGCTTGCATTCTTCTCCCTCAAAGAATACTTCTCCATGATTCGCAGTACACGCAAAGCCGACCGCAGGCTGTTCCTATGGGCGTATCTGGCGATTCCGGTTCAGTTCTATTGGATCTACATTGGGTGGTATGGCATGTTTATCGTGTTTATTCCACTATATGTGTTCCTGGTGCTTCCCTTGCCACGCCTGATTAACAAAGGTACAGTCGGCTTCCTGCGCAGTGTCAGCTCCACACAATGGGGACTCATGCTGATGGTGTTCGGACTGAGCCACCTGGCCTATTTTCCCTTTGCCACACCGGAGTATGGGTCCAAGCTGGTGCTGTTCCTCGTTGTGTTAACACAGCTTAATGATGTGGTGCATTATCTGGTCTCTCTCTATCTGGGCAAACGAAAAGTGGTGCCTACCGCCAATCCGTTTGTCACCTGGGAAGGATTCGCGTGTGCATTTATTGTAACGACAGCAACGTCTTATTTTATCCATCCCTACCTGACGCCATTTGATTGGAAATTCTCGCTGTTCATCGGGGTATTGATCAGTCTGGCCGGATTCTTCGGCAGTCTGACGGTGTCTGTACTGAAGCGCGATCTGTTAATCGGGGATGACAACAAGTTCGATTCGCTCAAAAAAAGTTACCTGAGCCGGGTCGACAGCCTGACTTACACCTCTCCGGTTATGTTCCACGTAGTCCGTTATTTCTTTGACTTTATGTAGCAACAGATAGATCGGCGATATTGAATGATACATGATTGATGTCAAAAAAAGCAGCCACTTGGGCTGCTTTTCCTGTTCATCAGGCTTCAGACGGAGCCTTCATGATGTACCTGCTACTTCAACGTAATTTCCTTCTCGGACATGATTTCGTTCCCCTCATCATTCGTGAAGACAAATGTCGCTTTGCCCCGCTCGCCCTTCATCTCATCCGAATAGATAAAGCCGGAGAATTGTCCATTGCCGCTAATGTAAAAGCCGTCTTCACCATTTCCACCATGTTCAATGGCTTCCTGTAACGAATTTACAATCGTCACCGTGTTAGACGTCCATCGCATCTCCGTAAGTGTATAGCCCTTCGGAACCTGTTTAATTCCAAAATCAAAGCCGTTACCCTCGCTCGGTTTCTCCGACTGGTCAATGACGATATCAATCTGCTCAGACGGTTTAGTGGATTCCGATTGAGCCGTAGGCTTGCCCTCATCACCACTGGCACTGCCTTGGCTATTGTTATTCCTCGCATCCGCATTAGGAACAGAATTTTCTCCAGCTTCCTCTACAGGTTGCTTCGATTGCGGATAGGCGTGCTCCTGAACAGATTCATTATTATTCTTGGCACCACAGGCACTGACGAATAGCGAAATACAGAGCACAGACATGCAAAGTGCAGATTTCTTTATATTCATGTTCATCATCTAGTTCTCCCTTCATTCTTCTACAGAACATAGATCTATATCAGTTGAACTAATCATTTACACGATAACGGAGAGGACAGAAAAAACCTGAAAAAGCGAAGCGCTCGCCTTTATCACCGGATTTTTCCCTTAAGGAAAGGGAATCGAAAAAAATCTGGGGATAACAGCGATTGGAAGGTTATTCTGTCATCGTAGTGTCAGTGTAAATATTCTTTAGTTCAACTTATATAGCACACCACTTATTAATCACTACACCATATCGTCCCACATGAAGCTCCATTATATGTAAATGATTAATAAATTCAGTATGTAACTGCACCTCGATGAGTAAAGAAAGAACTCGGTTAATGACGTCATGCATATTTTATTGATCAAACCCAGGCAAGACCAACACTTGTCCAATCTGGATGGCGTTATGCTCAATTTTGTTCACTTTCTTGATTGCTTCTACATACACACGAGTGTCCATCTGCTGAGGTTTATGTGCCAATGAAATGCCCCACAGTGTATCTCCCTGAGATACAACGATCTGGTCCCCCGATAACAATCGTTCATCCCCGGCAAAAGCAGTGAATACAGCACTACACCCTATGATTATAATTAGAGTTATGGTGACGATCTTCATTAGCCAGGTTGGCGTCTTCACACGCTGCAAGAATTGCTCTTTAACATACATGGTACGAGACTTGGACGTCTTGGTATAAACGGATTCATAAATACTTTTGTACGTAGAATATCTCATTCTAGTCGACCTCCAGACTTTCATTCCGCTAATCTTTAATTTCATGTTTACCTATGTATTTTTCCTATAACAATGAATGATCAACAATTAACTTTTCCACTATATAGGCATCTTTGCCTAATTCACCCTACCCTGATAGGTCTATACTACCAGTTCACTCTAAACAAATTCTGAACAACCAAATTTCAATGTTATATCCGATTTAATATATCCAATATTCATGCCTGATTTTCGGCGATGCTTGCTACAACGTTTTTCTATAATAGGTTATAGATAATGATTCTAATGAAGTAAGGACGTGCGCCCATGATTTCTGCTGATCTGAAGGAACAATATTACGAGGCGCTTGTGGCCAAGGATTCGGAATACGAGGGTTTATTCTATGTTGGAGTCCGAACCACGGGTGTGTTCTGTCGCCCCACATGCCCTGCGCGAAAGCCAAAATTCGAAAACTGCGAATTCTATGAGACGGCACAGCAGGCACTCCTGGCCTCTTATCGCCCTTGCCAGCGCTGTCGCCCGCTCTCTCACCCCAACCAAGTATCCGATGTCGTTCGCATATTAGTGGAAGCTGTAGAGAAAAATCCGGAGAAACGCTGGAAAGGACAGGATTTCAAGGCACTCTCCATCGATGAATCCACGGCGCGCCGACAGTTCAAGAAGCGGTTCGGCATGACCTTTGTTGAGTATGCTCGCGCTCGCCGCATGGGACTTGCCCTGAAAAATATTCGCTCCGGGCGCACCGTTATTGATAGCCAATTATCTACTGGATATGAATCAAGCAGCGGCTTCCGCGATGCCTTTTCACGGATCATGGGTGCCGCCCCTACACAAGTCGATGAAGGACATATCCTGAAAGCGTCCTGGATTGACACCCGCCTCGGCCCAATGATGGCCATTGCAGATGAAGAGGCTCTATATTTACTTGAATTTGTGGACCGCAGAGGTCTGGAACGCGAAGTTGAGCGCCTGCGCAAACGGACCAAATCTGCTATTGTGCCTGGCACCACGACTCCAATTCAGTCCATAGAGCGTGAACTAAATGAGTACTTTCAAAGTATTCGGACAGCATTCGACACACCGTTGTTCTGTTTAGGAACACCATTCCAAAAGCGTGTATGGGAACAGCTAATGGCCATTCCGGCTGGTGAAACGAGGTCATATCAGGATATCGCAAATGCACTGGGAAAACCGACTGCTTGCCGATCCGTGGCACAAGCAAATGGAGCCAATCAGCTTGCGATTGTGATCCCATGTCACCGTGTAATCAATGCCAGTGGTGAGCTGGGCGGATACGGCGGGGGATTAACTCGTAAAAACTGGCTTTTGACTCACGAGAAACAAGAACAGGGTAGCTGAATAATGGAATGAAGTATGCAACAGGTGTTCAAAGGAATGCATGTATATAACAAAGGAGAGTTAAGATATATGAGTACGCTAGAAGAAAAAGCAGCGATGTTTCAACAATACCATGTAAAAGGAAAACCTCTTGTTCTGGTCAATGTGTGGGACGCCGGAAGTGCGCAAGCCATTCAATCCGCTGGAGCAACGGCCATTGCTACTGGAAGCTGGTCCGTTGCTGCGGCCCACGGTGAATATGATGGTGAATCCATGCCATTCCATCTGGTGCTTGCCAATCTTGCACGGATTACAGCGAACGTAGATCTGCCTGTAACGATCGATATAGAGGGAGGGTATGGGAGGTCTGTGTCAGAGGTGAAGCAAAATATCCTGCAAGTCATCGATCATGGTGCTGTAGGAATCAACATGGAAGATCAACTTCCCGCTGGCTTGGGATTGTACACCGTGGAGGAGCAATGCCCGAGATTGTCCGCCGCCCGGGAAGCTGCGGAGCAGGCAGGCATACCGTTGTTCATTAACGCTCGCACAGATATTTTTCTTCAACATGCACCTGAACACCATAACCACTCTCTCCTGGAGGAAGCAATTATACGTTCGAGCCATTACGCAGATGCAGGAGCGAGTGGTCTGTTTGTACCCGGCTTGCAGGATCACCAACTGATTCAGGAATTGTGTGAACTTTCACCGCTGCCAATTAACGTCATGGTTACGTCTCCTGAGCCTTCACCAAAACAGCTTGCCGCACTGGGTGTAGCACGTGTAAGTTATGGGCCATATCCCTATCTGCAAGTCATGGAACACCTGAAAGAACTGGGGAGAAACATTTTATCGGGAAATTAACAGGAGGGCATGTTATAATCACCTCTATTGAACATTTACAGGAGGCAATTATGCTTAACGTGGACCAAAAGCTTGAAGTTCTACACTCATATCCCCAACTGCAACGCAAAGATGTTTCTCTCGGTCGTGTTAACTTTCACTACGAGGAAAGTGCGTATGATAAAAAAATTGTTGCCCTCCATATTCACCCTAATGGTAACGGTTATATCTATGCAGGGCTACTGCCTGACTATGAGACCGATGCTAAAGGATTCGTCAATATTCGTGATTACTCCGAAGCAGATCTGCGCACCTTGTTAGATCAAACGATCCAAGCGATGTCTCACAACCCCAACGCAGTTGAATTTAAAGAATCAGAACAAGTACAAGCTGCTGCTCCTGCTTTGTCTACAACCTCCACGGGTGGCGGAACGTGGATCGATGAAGATGGACATACGCTGACTTTAAAATACGAAGATGACATGTGGTATGTGTATTCCGGTGTTAATCTGGATATGGCTTTTGAAACGCGTAGCGAAGCCGGTGAGTACCTCAAAGACGAAGGATTCAAACCGCAAGCTCAGGCTTAACACATACACATTCAATTTGGATTGCACAAAGATTGCCGAATAGGTATATTCAGTGATTTAGGATGATACCAAAAACACGAGGCGTGTTCGCACTCGTGTTTTTCTGGTTACTGGAAGTTTCGCTTAGATTCCTATATAACGGTTTCCTGTCAGTCTTTTTTGGATTTCATGGTAAGCGGCGCATTCTTCATCATCGGGTACGTAGACAGAAGTAGCGCACCACCAATGCATCCCAGAACGGTGAACAATGTCATGCGATTGATCCTGGCAATCCACAACATAAGCTCACCAAGATCGCCCAATGTAATTATGAGCGTAATGACCAAGCCAATCCCAAAGAACATAATGAAGAAGTTACGCATCCCCAATCGCATCCAACAAACCGTTGGAAAAACAGATATTCCCAATACAAGAAAGCCGCACATCAGATCGATCCACAGGTAAGATAAGAAGTGATATTCCCTTGAATACAACATACCTGGTTGATAGAGGGTTACGTCAACCATTCTTTTTTCCTGAAGCAGATGTATGAGGAAATACACCACATGTAGAATGACCATGGTACCTGCAACCATCCATACCGAGTTCATATAGAAGGATTTCATGAATTGAATTCGTGTACTGCCCATACCGATTGCAACCGGAAACAGTGTAATAATTCCCCCGATTGCAAACGCACATATCCCTCCGTACATTGGACCAAACAGTTGCGTAGCATACGAGACATCAAATATGAAGCCAATGGCTAGATATACAACGGTGAGCATTAGAGCGATGGATGAAAATATGCTCAGATATAAACGCATATCATCGCGAATCAGTCGGTTCGTACCTTTTACTGCGTTCATGGTTTGACCCCCTCTTGATTACGGGTCCTGTTAACCAAATAATCTTGTAATGTCGCTTTCTCAATGGAAAGACCCTGCGCATGAGCGATGTCCTTCCACATTTTCGAGTAGGGCTCATCCATCATCACTTTCACAGTCGATCCCATCTGGGAAGACTCTATAACTTTAACACCTGCTGTAATCCGATTAATATCGTCAATTCCCCCTGTTAGAAGAACTCCTTTTTCGCGCATTTCTTCCATAGGCTGATTTAACAACACCTCTCCGGCTTGCAAAACGATAAGGGATTCACACAAGGGCTGAATCTCCTCAATATGATGGCTGGATATCAGGATCAGACGCGGGTTATCTTCGTAACTTTCCAGTAGCGCATTATAGAAGAATTTACGCTTCTCCGCATCGAGCCCATTGGTGGGTTCATCCAGAATGGTTATCTTGGCATTACTGGCAAGACCTAATATAATCTGGGTGGCAGTCTTCATACCTTTCGAAAATTTAATGATCTTCTTCTTCGTGGGTAGTTCAAACACATTGATTAAACGTTCTGCCAAATCCTGATTCCACTGCGGATGAAAATATTGCCCCATTTGAACCATGTCACTAACCGTCCAGTTTTTACCCAAGGGATGATTCTCCTGGATGTAGCACAGATGCTCTTGGGCAGCCAGATTATTATAGGGGTCTTGACCCATGATCTGAACGGTTCCACTGTCCGGGCGGTTATGCCCTGCGAGTAAACTCATCATTGTTGTTTTACCCGCTCCATTTCTTCCCCAGATTGCACTAATGATTGGCTCACTCTCATGTAACGTAACCTGGTTCAGAACGGGTGTCTTCTGGTAGCTGTAGTTGACCTGCTCCATATGAATCATAAGTCACTCTCCTTATCCTTCTTGCCGCGAATCAGATCAATGATCATGTCTTCATTCATGTGAATCCGTCTGGCTTCTTCAAGTAAAGGCTTGATGTATTCTTCATAAAAATCTTGCTTACGTTCAACGAGCAATGCTTCTCTTGCTCCCTTTGCAACAAACATTCCAACACCTCGCTGTTTGTATATAATCCCCTTGTCCACGAGTTCCTGCAGTCCTTTGCGGGCTGTAGCCGGATTGATATTGTAGAACCGTGACAGTTCATTGGTTGAGGGAACCTGTTCTTCCACCTTTAATCTGCCCTCCACAATATCGTCCATAATCATTGTGGCAATCTGATGAAAAATAGGCTGAGATTCATCCAAAGTCGATTTCATGTGCTTCCAACTTTCATACGTATTCATTAGTTACTTAGTCGGTTAGTTACTCATGTAACTAACTATAGTATACAAAAACACAAATGTAAATAGGCGAACTTAATTCATCACCTTTCCAACCTTGGCTCTGTTGTATTGATTAATAAGACCGTCCAGGACTACGGATTGCTGGATCACTTCCGGATGAAGCAGACTGCCGTATTCCATATGCAGGCGATATAACAACTGTCTGGCATCTTCGATCCGTGATATCAAATCCAGGCGATCCATAGTATCCCTCCTTTTTGTCATATTTTAGTGTATTATGCCAATCAAAAGCGGGTGTAAGATACGACATACTTATGCTTCCACTTCGATATACAAAAAAGAACGCCTCTGAATTGAATTCAGAAGCGTTCTTTGGTTCAGGCTTATGTCCCTAAACCGTGATCATTCGTTCGGTAGATTGGAGGATTTGGACTTTCCACAGTTGGGGAAGGTCCAGTAACAGGGGGTACGATGCTAACCACAATACTACATGTAACTATCAGCAAAGCTAGCTTTCTCTTCATTGAGTTTCTGCACCTCACCAATCAAGATTTTGTACTGCTGTATAGCTGTGTCAGACGCATATTCCCTATATTGCTCAAACAGTCCGACACTTCTAAGCATACCTCGTCCATCGCTAATTTCAATAGAAAATCTCAAGCTATTCAGGACAAAATCTAAACCCTCCGCAAACCTGTCTTTTTTAAGACAATACGTGCCTAATCCAGCTAAAAGACGAACGTATCGATCATCGGTTACCTGCTTGCTTACTTTCCCAATTCGATTGCTCTGTTCCTGATAAGTGAAGTAAGATTCATACTGCTCAAGTACATGATCTATGTTCATATCATAACGGTTTGCAGCCGTTACAATATCACAAAGCGCTGGGAATATCTCATTTTCCTTCGTTGAAATATACGCGAGGTAGTCAGGTAATACCTCAAACTGTCCGGCCATTAATTGATATATATAACGATTACCCTCAGCCCATTCCTGAAATTGATGAATGACCACTTTTTCTTCAGGTTGAGGCTCTTTCACCCAACTGTAATCGGAGTACAATGCAACATACTTCAATGCCATTTCATAGTTGTTCAAGTGGAAGTGGGCACTTCCAGATGCTAAATAAGCATACATAATATAAAAAACGATAGGTCGTTTGGTCTCTTCCTGTTTTCTTCGGCCATTCATCTCATAATGGATGGCTGCTTTCACCTTCAGCTTTTCGGATAGTTCCTGAACTTTACTCCATCTGTGGAGTGATGCAAAAGCATTAATCAGTTCGTTAAGCGCATCCAACTGGTAGCGTTCATCCAGCCGATCCACATAGTATTCGAACCGAGCTGCGATAATCAGATTCCGCTGCTGATCATTGGTCAGTCCCAACCGGAACAGTCGATACTGGCAGAGGGCAAGCCGTTCGGAATGTTGCATTTTCTCACTTTCAGCGATGTTCTCATATAGAAGAATGGCCGGTTTGAATTTACCTGCTTGGTAGAATTCTTCAGCCACATCAAATAACAAAGGAATATAGGATAGATTATCCATCATCAGACGAATAACCTCTTCAATGCAGTTTAACTTGTCCAACTCGGCACAGCGATGAAGGAAGGGTCCCAGTCTTCGCCAGTCCGGGGTTGCGTGTACAAAACACTCATCTATGTATAACTCATAGAAGTAACCTTCTTCCAATCTCATGGCAGAAGTAATGCGATCCAACTGCTGCATGGCAATAGGTCGATTTTTATTCAAAATATTGCTGAGCGTACCCGAATTAATCCCTGACGTTTCCGAAAAATGACTAATGGACATCTGTTCACGCTTCAGATAACTTTCCAAGTGATCGCGTATCGTGGTTGTCGACTCCAAACGAACACCACCCTCCAAAATAAAAAACATAAACAGGATTATCGGTATGCAAAAGTAATTATATGTAATTAGAAAGTATCGGTCAATATAATATTTTCAACTAATTTGTATTAAAACCATTTTAATCCTTTTATAAAACAGACAATCCTATCTTTATTTTATATCGGAAACACGTCTGGCATCAAACCTGAAAATAGACAAAAAACACGAGCCATCTGCGGGCTCGTGTTCTCAACTGACTTAGCAGTCAGTATGCTCACTATAACTTGAATTTAAGGCAGTATATTGCCTGCCGCACGGTAAATTTCATACCACTCTGGACGCGTAAGATGAACATCTCCTGCTTTTACACAGTCTTGCAGACGTTCAATATTCATCGTGCCTGTCACAGGTTGCATCTGCGCAGGGTGACGAAGCAACCATGCGATTGCAATCGTTGTATTGCTCACGTCATACTTCGCAGCAATCTCGTCGATCTTTGCATTTAATTCCGGGAACTTTTCGCTACCCAGGAATACACCTTCGAAGAATCCGTACTGGAACGGGGACCACGGCTGAATGGTGATATCATGCAGACGACAGTAATCAAGAATGCTACCATCACGGTTAACCGCGGCATCGTTCTCCATGTTCACGTTGATGCCACTGTCAATCATCGTGGTATTGGTAATACTCATCTGCAACTGGTTGGCTACCAGTGGCTGTTTCACGTATTTTTTCAACAATTCGATCTGGTTCGGATTCTGGTTGGATACCCCGAAGTGACGCACTTTACCTTCGCGCTCCAGTTGATCAAAGGCTTCAGCCACTTCTTCCGGTTCAACCAATGCATCCGGACGGTGTAGCAGCAGAACGTCAAGATAGTCCGTTTTCAGACGTTGCAGGATACCATCCACCGAATTCAGGATGTGCTCTTTGGAGAAATCAAACATGCCTTTACGGATACCGCATTTGGATTGAAGAATCAACTTTTCACGAACTTGGGGATTCATCTGTACCGCTTCGGCGAAGATCTCTTCACAAGTTCCTGTACCATAAATGTCAGCATGGTCAAAGAAATTGGCGCCAACCTCCATTGCAGAACGAACAAAATGTTCGGCTTCCTTGCCATCTAATGAATTAATCCGCATGCAGCCCACCGCGACTACAGGTACTTCAAGTGTGCTGTTGCCTAATTTCATGGTTCTCAAGATGTTTCCCCTCCATATTCGAATGTTATCGTGTATCTTACCTTTAATTGTGACACAAATCTGCAATCGGTTTCAATAGAATTATCCTACATTCATATGGAGAAATGATAGGTTCTGAGTCTCCGCCTGTAATCACACAGGAATGAGCTATACTTCTTCCGGTACGATTACCTCAATATGTCTTGGCAGAACACGGATATGAATCGGCAGGGCAGGACCTTCCTCCCCATCTACATTGGTGCGAATGGTTTCGGCTGAGCGGACATGAACTTCTTTGGCTGTAAAATAGTCCACGTCCTTATGCTCTTTCAGACTACCAAATAACAGGGAGGTGCCCAGGGTCAGGCTGTTGAACACACTGATATTACGAATAACAAAACAATGTATCAGACCATCGTCCACCTCTGCATCCGGGGACAACTTCTCGAATCCTCCGACCGAGTTGGTCAGCGCCGCCAGAAAAAGTGGCGATTCCCCCTCCCAGATCTGTCCGTCATATTCGATGGTTAGATGATTGGCTGGTGTATTCACCAGGTCTTTCAAGCCTTCTTTGAGATATGCGAATGATCCCAACTTCGACTTCTCTTCCGAGGATACGGAGAACAGAGCTTCTGCCAAAGAACCTGCAGCCACAACGTTGGCAAACAGGCGATCATTGATTTTCCCCAGATCCACGATATGGGTCTTATTCGAACGTAACTGCCTAATGGCTTCTTCCGGGTCAAGCGAGATATTCAGCGCACGCGCAAAATCATTCACCGTACCTAGCGGTACAACGCCCAATCGGGGACGATAATCCTGATCCATCATGCCGTTAATCGTCTCATGCAGTGTACCGTCGCCTCCGATGGAGATGACCAGATCACAGCCGTCTTTGCAGGCGCTTAGACAGTAGTTGGTGGCATCACCTTCCCCGGCTGTCTCATTAACCACCACCTCATACTGCTGTGACTCCAGAATCTCTCTGACTTGGGACACATATTGCTCGGCCTCTTCCTTACCTGACGATGGATTACTAATGATCATGGCTTGGCGCATACGCACATCTTCCCCTCCAAATTGGCATCTTTATTTTATCTATACCCGTTTCAAGGGTGGGTTGAATAGGGGCTGCGGGAGATGTTCTATTTTTTTTGATAAAC
The DNA here is from genome assembly GCF_018614975.1 of Paenibacillus polymyxa. Classification (GTDB taxonomy): domain Bacteria; phylum Bacillota; class Bacilli; order Paenibacillales; family Paenibacillaceae; genus Paenibacillus; species Paenibacillus polymyxa_E. Next base: position 42,766 of record NZ_JAGGNR010000044.1, read on the forward strand.
ATGTCTCTGAAGAGTGCAGAGCAGGGTTTGTTTCATATAGAATAGAAGTATAGGAATACCCCTTACGAAATTTCTTGTTCCTTTTCCCTGTTGACGGGTTAATAACTATAGATGTGCTTTTAGCCGAACCTGCATATGTAAAACTCTTCAATTCACACTGAACACTCCGTGGGCAGAACAACCTTCCGGTCGCTGTTATGGTGTAAAAACTATACTTATCTAACTCAATCTGTTCGGATTTTTTTATAATTCTAAAAATCGGAGGGAATGCATGCAATGAGAAGAATGACGCTACTATTTCTAGTATTCATCCTGAGTCTCGGGGCATCGGGCCAAGCCATGGCTTACACAACTACAGACTTGGGCGAGGGAATCATTGAAGATCCCGCTTTGGAGGACGGACTGAAGCTAATCCTGAACAAACCTTTGGATGTGCCATTAACTTCAACTGATCTGGAGCAGCTTGAGGTGGTAGATCTAAGCAATGCAGGTATTCACAGCCTGACCGGTCTCGAATATGCAACCAACCTGACTCACCTCCTATTATATGGGAATGAGATTGAGGATCTCACACCGCTGGAGCACCTAACCAAGCTTCGTGAGATCGATGTTCGCAATAATTACATTACATCCATAGACGCACTTACTGAATTGAAAGACTTGGGACGGCTGTATATCAGCAACAATTCCATTTCTTCCATAGAGGTTGTACGTGGGTTCAACCGATTACATACGTTCCACGCCAGCGGTAACCAGATTGCCAGTCTTGCGCCCCTCTTGGATGCGGATGCACTGAAGTGGCTTGAGATCTCAAACAATACGATTAACGATCTGACACCGCTCATGGGTAAAACCCGGCTCCAACAACTCAATGTAGCAAACAACCAGATTCAGACGCTGGATGTACTGGCTGAACTGCCAGATACACTGCGCAAACTGAATGTGGCAGGCAACCAAATCACGGATCTGACACCACTGGAGCACATGACACGGCTTCGGACACTTGATATCTCTGGTAACCAAGTACAGCACCTCAAGGGGCTTGAAGGACTGACTGGGCTGACGGAGCTGAATGCAGAATTTAATCAGATCTATGATCTGGAACCTTTACGGCAGCTTTCCAGCCTGGACGTATTAAAATTATCCAACAACCGGGTGTGGGATCTGACACCGATTGCAGGTTTTACGTTTACCCGTGATCAGTCAGCGACAACTGCTATACAGGATATCTCAGCGTCCACCTCATTATCCTCCGGTATTCAGACTTCTGTCTCAGAGGTTGAGCCTGCCGGACTCACGGTGCAGAACAACTATCTGGATGTTGCAAGGGGCAGTCAGACGATGCAGCTTCTAAACCGGATGAACGTGCGGGAGCAGAAACGAACGCCGCAGGGCAGTTTCCAGCGTCTAATTGAAGGGTCCACCACTGCCTATGTCGGGGATCGTGCTTACGTACTGGATGCAGCACCTTTTATCGATGAAGGACGGACCTATGTGCCTCTGCGTTTTGTCTCGGAGCAGTTAAATGCTCGTGTGAACTGGAACAGCGGTACGCGCGAAGCTGTGATCACACAGAATGACAAGACCATCCGTTGGAGCGTGGGTAACAAACAAGTTGTCGTGAATGATACGCTTGCGATCAATGATGCTCCTCTTCTGATGAAAAATGGTAAAGCTTTTGTACCGGTACGCTTCATTTCAGAGCAATTCAATACCTCTGTTGGTTATATCGGAAGCAGCAAAACGATTCTGATTTTTGAAAATAAACAACTTGGTGAGAGTGTACAGCCTTAAGTCGTGTCTCACGTTCATTTCAGTCATAAGAGAATATGAGAAACATAGCGAGAGTCCCTGTCTGAACAATCAGCAGGGATTTTTATTGTGCCATAACAGTTGTGTTATGACATTGGATAATGGTATATGGACATCGCCAATCAAAAGCAATACAGCATACGAACTGTCTGTACGAAAACGAACTCTTAATGCTCAATCTTGGATTAGGGTAAATTTCACACGGTTTAGCATATCTTCTTTTGTAGTGGGAGTTGTTATACTGAACGTAATATATGACAACTGAAGTTCAAGCGAGGAGTAAATTCACATGACATTCACGTTTACTGGTTATTCCACAACCCAAGACAGCCCGTGGAGAGAGCTATCTTTTGTGCCCACTAATGAAAGCGCCAACCTAAAACTGACGGGTGAACAGCACCAGCTTGTTGAAGGGTTTGGTGGCTGTTTCAACGAGCTTGGTTATATGGCTCTGTCCCACTTGAATGAGGAGCAGCGTCATGAGGTATTTCATTCCCTCTTCCATCCGGAAGGTGAGCACAAGTTTAACATCTGTCGCCTGCCCATCGGCGCAAGTGATTATGCAGAGCAGTGGTACAGCCACAACGAGGTGGACGGCGACGTGGCCATGGAACATTTTTCGATCAAACGTGATTTCAAATATCTGATTCCTTACATCAAGGAAGCTCTGAGGTATAACCCGAATCTACAATTCTTCGCCTCCCCTTGGAGCCCGCCAACATGGATGAAGTCTCCGAAAGCCTATAACTACGGCACGCTTCGTTGGGAGAAAGATATTCTGGAGGCCTACGCCCTGTATTTCGTAAAATTTGTACAGGCCTACCGTGACGCAGGCATTACGATCCATCAGGTGCATGTGCAGAACGAAGTGATTGCAGATCAAAAATTCCCTTCTTGCATGTGGACAGGCGAGCAGCTTCGTGAATTTATCGCCGATTATCTGGGACCGGCTTTTGACAAACACGCTCTGGATACGGAAATCTGGCTAGGCACGATCAACGCCCCTGATCCATGGGAAGAATTGATCAAGAAAAAAACAAATGACTTCGATGAATACGCCGGGCTTGTCCTCAGTGATCCGAAGGCCTATTCCTATATCAAAGGTGTTGGGTATCAATGGGCAGGCAAACATGCCATTCAACGTACCTCGGCGAGTTATCCGGAGCTGCGTTATATGCAGACCGAGAACGAATGCGGCGATGGCAACAACTCATGGAACTACGCGAAATATGTATATAACCTCTACCAGCATTACTTCAGCAACGGAGTGAACGCGTACATCTACTGGAACATGGTTCTGGAACCCAAAGGTCGCAGCACATGGGGCTGGGAGCAGAACTCCATGATCACCGTAGATCCGGAAAATAAGGAGGTTACTCGAAACCCGGAGTATTATGTGATGAAACACTTCGCGCATCATATTGTTTCTGGTGCTCGAAGGGTCGGCCTGTCTGGTGCATGGAACGGCAAATCCGTTGCTTTCCGCAACCCGGATAACAGTCTCGTCATTGTCATCAACAATCCATTCCAGGACCGTCGTGACCTGTATCTAACCCTTGAAGAGGGACAGACCCTACACGTGGAGCTGGAAGCCGATTCATTCAACAGCATGGTGATCCAACCGAAATAATAACTCAACATATCATTGAAAACGCAGTCATCAATAGCGTCGTATTCAGGAATTCCTTGAGCCGGCGCTATTTTTCATGCGTCAGACTATGTTTATTGTCACCATTATCGCTCTTGTAGAGTGCATGCTGTGGAGGACTTAGCGGTAAGTCGTTTTACCTTTTATATTTACAAATCTATAAATCTCGCTTTACATGAAATCACAACAGGTCAACCCGCTCCTTATCCTGATGCTGGCACTCGGTGTATTCGGGATCATTACAACAGAAATGGGAATTGTGGGGGTATTGCCTCAGGTTGCGCATAAATTCAACATTACGGCTGCACAGGCAGGTTGGCTGGTCAGTATATTTGCACTGGTCGTAGCCATTGCGGGTCCCTTTCTCACCTTGCTGGCGTCCGGGATTAATCGCAAAATCATCCTTTTAACCGCTGTGCTGATGTTTGCAATCTCGAACGTTGTCTATGCCTGCGCCACAACATTTGATACCATGCTTATCTTCCGTATCATTCCCGCGTTATTCCATCCCGTCTTTTTTTCCGTAGCCCTGGTCACAAGTGCCCAACTCGTTCCGGCAGAGAAGAGCAGCAAGGCCGTCGCCAAAGTATTTACCGGAGTTACCGCGGGCTTTGCCTTTGGCGTGCCGCTGACATCGTATCTTGCTGAACGCCTATCCCTCGAAATCGCCTTTCTGTTTGGAGCGATGATCAGTGTCGTCGCCTTGATCGGCATATGGATCTGGTTACCCTCGTGCCCGTGAAGGAAAAGATGTCCTATGGCAAGCAGCTCGGTATTCTGCGCAAACCTGAATTATGGCTAAATGTTGCCGCAGTCATTTTTATATTCGCCGCCATGTTCTCCGTGTACAGCTATTTCGCCGAGTATCTTGGACAGGTCACCCAAATGAGCGGATCATGGATCAGCGTCATGCTGACCGTCTTTGGTGTCGTCATGATCATCGGGAATTTGGGGTTTGGACAGTTTCTGCGTAAGAGCGTGGTCCGAACTGTCCTCATGTTTCCCCTGCTGTATGTAGCAGCTTACGCACTCGTCTATTGGGCCGGTCCCCACTTCATGTGGATGGTTATTGTAGTCATCCTCTGGGCATCCGTGCATTCAGGAGGATTGATTGTAAGCCAAACCTGGTTAACCGCTGAAACGCAGGAAGCGCCTGAATTCGGCAACAGCTTATATGTATCCTTTTCCAACCTTGGTATTACGCTGGGTACTGCCATCGGCGGATGGTTCATCTCGAACCTGGGAATACATCAATTGATCTGGAGCGGAGTGATATTTGCGCTGATCGCTTTTGTCTTGATTTGGATTAAAATTAAATGCTTCACCCCCGCAGCCTTGGGTAAACAGATATTCAGGAATGGGACATTTGACGATCAATTAATTCCTTCTCCACCCGGTCCAATGGCTTATGTCTCCTCATACAATGAGCTGTTCAAAGAGAAAACAGCGCCTTGGGTGCGGTGGAGGAAGACGTTTAAAACGGTTAACACATAGAATCACACTTCTGTACACCAAATAGCGCCATATTCCCATGCTTAACATGTGGAACAGGCGCTATATGATGTTATATAAATAACGAATTCACAAGGGATACTCAGATTCGTGCAAACGCACGCTTAAGGATTGTTCGCCAGGTAATTTCTCAGCCATTGCAGAGCTGGACGCTCTGTACCGTTGCTATTAACCAGATGTGAACCATTTACCCACGTTTGCCCCTGATTGTAGCCCCACAGCGTCACGCCTTTAACGGCAGAATGCTTCCAAAGCACAGGGAATTTCTGTTGATAGCGCTGCAACTGTGTATTATCGTCTCCCGTCATATCCAGTTCGGATACATAGACCGGCAGACCTGTCGCAGCCAGCTTATTCAGTACTATGTTCATCGTGCTCACAGAGACGTTGTCCATATTGAAGTGATGCGCTTGAATACCAATACCATCAACTAGACCTCTGTTTTTCAGAAGATTGATAATCTGGATATATTGGTCCGCTTTAGCCGGATCACCGATAATTCCGTATTCATTAATTAACAATTTAGAGTTAGGGAAGGCTTGTCTCGCCTGTTGGAATGACCAGATGACCCAGTCCCAACCCGTTGCCCCATCTCCACCAATGGCATTGCGGTAGGATGGTTTCGCATGCAGAGGTTCGTTCACCACATCAACGAAGGCAGACTTCGAATACCGCTGTCCTGCGGCTTTAATCCATTGGGTCACTTCAGCCTTCTGATCTGCGGCTGATAGACTGTTAATCCAATTTGGCTGTTGATTTCCCCATACGAGCGTATGGAACTTGAACGGGAATCCGTTGTTGTTAGCATAATTGTATGCCATATCTGCCTGACCCCAGTTCATCACGTTGCGCGTGCCTTCCACAGCATCCCACTTGGTGGAATTCTCTGGAGTTACCTGGTTCCAGTAAGGACTAAAATTAGAAGGAACCTGGTTGGCAATAATATTGCCAACGAATTTGCTGCCTTTCGCCAAACCAGCACTCACACTACCAACCGCAACAGAAGCAGCGAGAATCCCTACCAATGCCAATGAGCCGACTGTTTTGAACCACTTAGACTTAATCAATGATTTTCCTCCTTAGTTTTCATTTTTGTTAAGCGCTTACAAAATCATTTTACTGGATAATTTTGGTTTTTAACACCTGTCAAATTATAGTATTTTATTGTAAAAAAATAGATTCACTCTCTTAAATCCAACATAACTCTTACAGTGCGAGTTCAACAAGTTTGGTTTTCAGTACCGAGAAGATGGAATGAAGTTAGAAATGGAGTAGCGGAGCGTAGGGAAAACTACGTGAGCAACGGACATTTCGGCTGAATTTCAACTTCGATGCTGATGATGCCGCTAGGCATGATTCGTAATCAAAAGCGGACTTTTTGAATAACCTCTTACATTGGAGTTTACATTCACCACATGTTTATCTAGTATGAAATGATACATATCTTTACACACACTAGATAACAAGGGAGATTACAACATGCGCAAAATTTCAACGAAACGTTTCGCCGGATGGCCTTTATCGTTCCTCTTATGTGCCTCCATTTTGTTTGCCCCTTTTGCTTCCACTCCGGTTCAGGCTGCTGAGGCAGACAAGGAGACCAAGATCACGTTGCTGGGAACATCCGATATTCATGGTCGATTTATGCCGTGGGACTATGCTCTGGACGGTCCAAACCCAACCGGTAGCATGACACAGCTATACACCATTGTGAAAAAAGTCCGTGCGGAGAATCCCAACACGATCCTGCTGGATGCAGGAGACATGATTCAGGATAACTCAGCTGAGTTGTTTAATGATCAACCTCAATCTCCCATGATGGTTGCAATGAACGAGATGAAATATGACGCATGGGTTATGGGTAACCATGAGTTTAACTTTGGACTGGACGTACTGGAGAAGATCTCTTCCCAATTCAATGGACAGCCTCTCGTGGGCAACATTTTCAAAGAAAACGGCGACCGCTACATGCCTGCCTATACGATTATCGAGAAAGACGGAATCAAAGTGGGTGTTATCGGAATGAACACACCGATGATTACCGAGTTTGAGAAAGGGACGGATCACCTGGACGGTATCATCGTCAAAGATCCTGTGGAAGAGACCAAAAAAGCCGTTGCTGAGTTGAAAGGCAAAGTCGATGTCATGGTTGGACTTATGCATATGGGGTTGGACAACGAGAACGGAAATCCGGGAACCGGAGTGACGGATATCGCCAACGCCAACCCGGAGCTGGCTGCCATTTTTGCCGGACACATGCATACCTTGATTGAATCCCAAACGGTTAACGGCGTATTGATCTCCGAACCCAATAAATATGGCTCACATATTTCGCGAATCGATCTGACATTTGAAAAAGACGGCGACAAAGTTGTGCTGAAAAGCAAGGAAGCTCAAGCTCTCGCTGTAAAAGCAGCAGACGGAACGTATGAAGTCTCCGATCCTGCGCTGGAAAAGACCTTGCACCCGTTCCACGAGTTCGCTCGTGCCGATGCCAACATCGAAGTGGCTGAACTGAAAGGAACAAACCTGGTCCCTGCTGATGAGATTAAGGGTATCCCTGCGGTGCAGATCCAGGAAACACCCTTGTCTGACTTTTTCACCGAAGTGATGCTGCATTACAGTGATGCCGATGTGGTCGCCCACCAGATTGATAACGACAAGGCTAAGCTGGATGTAGGCCCGATCAAGAAAAAGGATATTGCGTTCAACTACCAATACACCTTTGGTGAAGTGACCGTATATGAAGTAACCGGACGTGATCTGATGGATTATATGGAGTGGTCTGCGGGGTACTTCAACTCCACACGCCCGGGTGATGTGACCGTCAGCTTTGATCCGAAACGGCGCGCTTCCAAATACAGCACCGATGATTTCTTCGGCGGCGTAACGTATGAGATTGACCTGACCAAGCCATACGGCAGTCGGATTACGAACCTCAAGTACAGCGATGGGTCAGTAGTCAAAGAAAACGATACGCTGAAGCTGGGCATGAATGCCTACCGAATGGAAGCCCTGATTGCCAAAGGCGGCGCATTGGAAGGACGTAAGTTCAAGCAGCTCTGGTCCTCCAAGGATGCCTCGGCATTTGGCGAGATTCAAGGTACGATTCGTAACCTGTCCATCGCCTATCTGAAAGATGTCATGAAAGGTGTCTACGAACCGAAGATTCAGCACAACTGGAAAATCACTGGTGTAGACCTGACTGCACCGGAGCGTGAAGATGTAGTGGAGTTAATTAACGATGGCATTATGTCTGTACCAACAACAGAAGATGGCAAGTACACCAACATTGCCTCCATTAACATTTTGGATGCAGTGACGCAAGAAGAGATTGATGCACTTTCTGCCAAAGCAGGCGTGAGTACATCACAATTCGCAGGTGTGAAAACCAAGGGAGCATTCTATCAACAGCTGAACAAAGCTCGCAAAACGGCAGCAGGTGGCGATGGTGGCACGACAACACCTAAACCTGAGAAACCGACAACGCCAACCGTACCTAAACCAACACCGACTCCAGGCACGTCTAAACCTGGCAAACCATCCACACCAAATACTGGTAAACCAGGTAGCGTCAACAAAGGTAAACAAGCCAAGGTTACTGCGGCTTACCTGAACGTACGCGCTGGCGCTTCATCCAAAGCCAAGGTCATTGCTGCCGTACCGAAAGGCACCGTACTTGAAGTGATTAGCACAGACAAGTATGGCTGGGTAAAAGTGAAGCTGGATGGACGTGTAGCATTCGTATACGGGAAATATGTGAGTGTTTTGAAATAGCATAGCCGCTACGCACCACGCTTAACGAAAAAGAAAAAGGGCGATTCTCCCATGGAACTCATGGTCTGGATCGCCCTTTGTTATGTTAACGAAACGTTTTTTCACGTGTAACGCTTGATACACATTCACCCTTCAGAAGTTAAGGGTATTCTCTTGCGAACAGCAACGGCTGGTTGCTCCTAAAATCGGAAATGATGAGAACAATTTAATCACTAGAAGCAATTACTCCGTTAGCTTGCCTGCATATAGAGTATAATGAAGAGGTATACGATAAATGTACGGTGCAATGCTTGTATGTAGAGTATTCAAAACTAACGCAAAAGAGGTAAACAATGAGCGAGCAACAATTTAAAGATTATGGACTTGGTGAAGAGATCGTAAAAGCACTGGACAGTCTGGGCTATGAGACACCAACCGAGGTTCAAACTAAAGTTATTCCCGTAGCACTGGAGAACCAGGATCTTGTGGTCAAATCACAGACAGGTAGTGGTAAAACCGCCGCCTACGGCATTCCGCTCTGCGAGCTGGTGGATTGGAATGAGAATAAACCACAGGCTTTGATTCTTACACCGACCCGGGAATTGGCTTTGCAGGTTAACGAAGATATTACGAATATCGGCCGCTTTAAGCGTATTAAAGCAACCGCACTATACGGACAGTCCCCTTTTCATATCCAAAAAGCAGAGTTAAAACAAAGAACCCACGTGGCTGTTGGTACACCAGGTCGGGTACTGGATCATATCGAACGCGGCACGCTGCCGCTCGAACGGATTGCCTATCTCGTTATTGACGAGGCCGATGAGATGTTGAATATGGGTTTTATTGAGACAGTACAGTCCATCATTCAGAAACTGCCGCAGGAGCGAGTAACGATGTTGTTCTCCGCTACGTTCCCTGAAGACGTAGCCAAGCTGTCACACAAATACATGAACAAACCGGTGGAGATCGAGATCAAGGCAAGTGGACTGACAACAGCTACCATCGAACATGCTGTGATTCACGTGCCAGAGGTGAACAAAACCGCGTTGCTTCAGGACTTGTTCATTGTGGAAAATCCGGATAGCTGCATTGTGTTCTGCCGTACGCAGGAGAATGTGGACAAACTGTTCCGTGTCCTGGCTGACCTTGACTACCCAGCAGATCGTATCCATGGCGGTATGGAGCAGGATGAGCGGATCGAAGTCATGAATGCATTCAGACGGGGACAATTCCGTTATCTGATCGCGACGGATGTAGCTGCACGTGGTATTGATATCACGAATATTACCCATGTCATCAACTACGATATTCCTTTGGAAAAAGAGGGATATGTTCACCGTACAGGACGTACGGGTCGCGCAGGCAAAACAGGTAAAGCCATTACGTTGATTACACCGAAAGATGGCAGACGTCTGGCGGAGATTGAATCCTATATTGGATTCGAAATTCCTGTTGTGAAAGCACCTTCTGAAGAAGCTGTAGATCGCCGCAGAGAAGATTTTGAGAAGCGATTGAAGATCGTTCCTGAACGTAAAAAGGACAAGCGTGAACAGTTGAATCAACAGATCATGAAGCTGAACTTCAACGGAGGCAAGAAGAAGAAACTTCGTGCCGTGGACTTTGTAGGTACCATCGCCAAGCTTGAAGGGGTAACCGCAGACGACATCGGGATCATTACGATTCTGGATAATGTGACGGATGTGGAGATCCTGAACGGCAAAGGCCCTCTGGTACTGGAGCTCATGCAGAATACAACGATCAAAAAGATGCAGCTTAAGGTTCGCAAAGGTCATAAATAGCAGGATCACATCGAAAATTCGATTCAATGGTAGCTGGACTGTGCAGCTACCATACAAAGAGAACTACGCAAACGCAACAAAAAGATAGAAAAATCATACCAGGCAACAGATCTACCTCATCCGGTTACAAAACAAGGGATAACAGGCCAATAGCAGGTCGTTATCCCTTGTTTGCTCTTTACGTTGAGAATCATTATCCCTGATCCTGTCAGTTCAAGTGATACATTATATGGAGCAGCATTACATGAAACCCATCACACTGCAAGCTCTGGCGGATCAACAGCCACCAACAACGTTGGATCAGGGCATTCGCACCTAGTTCACCTGACTTAGCGTCTGCACCCGTCATACCCATAATCAAGCACATTCATTGAGCTGACTACGCTGAATCCCCCCCCTCCTCCAGAAGAACACCTGAGCATTCCCCTCGATTACAAAGTGATTCATAGATCCGTTCTTCCACAATCCTTGTATACACTTCACATGTTATAGATGCGATCCCCCACTGGCATCGAGACATTGTCCGGTAACCCAGCGGCTGTCTGCTGACGCAAGAAATGCAGCTACATCTGCGACATCCTCCGGCTCTCCCCAGCGATTAAGAACAGACAAACCTGCTGCATATGCCTGTCCTTGCGGGTTCGTGAGTGTGCCTGCATTCATCTCGGTATTAATAATGCCCGGCTGGATCGCGTTGACCGTAATCTGGCGATTTCCCAGCTCTTTCGCCAGTAACTTGGTGAAGGTATCCACCGCCCCCTTCGTCATGCTATAGGCGAACACGCCCGGGGAAGCCACTCGGGTAACAAAAGAAGAAATATTAATGATTCGCCCGCCATCCCGCAGACGCGGAACGGCCTGCTGGCTTACAAACAGGGGGGCTTTGACATTTATGTTCATCACCTCGTCGAAGGAAGCTTCTGTCGTCTCCTCCAGACCAAGAATCTGTCCGATTCCTGCATTATTTACCAAAATATCCAGCCTGCCATCTCGTCCATGCTTCCGAACAGCATCATCGACCTGTGCAAATAATGCATGAATTCCATCCAGCGTGCGCAAATCCGCTCCAATGGATTGCGCCTGTCCACCATGTTCTGTAATATGCCGCACAACCTGCTCCGCTTCGTCTTGTCGTGTCCCGAAGTGCACAAGCACATATGCACCCTCCTGTGCTAGACGCATAGCAATACTGAGACCGATGCCTCTGCTTGCTCCTGTTACCAAGGCCATCTGCCCTTCAAGTCTTCTGCATATCTCGTTCATAACGTCATCCCCCTACTGAATAAGTAGCACCCGTCACGGGCACATGACAGTTATATCACGAGACGACATACACAATGTTGCTCTCCTATTCGGCACGGACACTCCGCTCAGCGATAACGATCATATCCGTATACCCTCCGAGTGAGGCCGAAGCTCCAGCAGGTTCGTTGGCTGGACCTCCTAATGACACTAGGCAGTTTCATTTACATTCTGCATTCGTGCCCTCGCTCTTGCTGCTCTTGTCTCTACCTGCTGCTAATTTCATCTCTCATTGAAATGTTCACTTGCGAAAGATTGTAAATCAACTACAATAAAAATGAAATCGCTATTATATTTCTATTCTCTGTGGAGGTGTATGTAATGGGTAACAGGAAAGCCGTCTGGTTTCTGGTCTTTGCACTCACGTTCACCCTGTTTGGACTTCATCCTGAACGGACAAGCGCAGCAAGTGTCACAATAACCAACGGTACCGATTGGCTCGACACCGCAGTCAACCCCATCCATGCGAACAGTGGCAACATTCTGCAGGTAGGCTCGACGTATTATCTGTACGGTGAACATGCGGTAGGCGGCAGGTTCGATAGTGTGAACGTCTACACCTCCACTGATCTGAAGAACTGGACTTTCAGCAACGCTATTCTGACGAAAGATTCCGCAACCGAGCTGGCCTCCAGCAAGATCGAACGCCCTAAAGTCATCTATAACTCCTCTACCAACCAGTATGTACTATGGGCACACTACGAGAACGGTACGGACTACAACCTCGGGCGTGTAGCGGTCGCAACAAGTAATACCCCAAATGGCAAATTCACGTATGAGGGCAGCTTCCGCCCAACGAATTATGAATCCCGTGACATGACCGTCTTTGTTGATACAGATGGCACAGGTTATCTGGTTACTGCTTCACGCAAAAATGGCGGTGCCAATGATACGATGGCTATTTTCAAAATGAATGCAAGTTACACCGGAATACAATCCTTCGAGGGCTGGTTGTTTGAGAACGCCTATCGTGAAGCGCCTGCTGTTGTGAAAAAAGGCAACCGTTACTACCTTTTCACCTCCCAAGCCGCTGGCTGGTATCCGAATCAGGGTGCTTATGCTACAGCAACTTCCATGACGGGTCCATGGACTGCGCTTACGCCATATGGCAATCCATCTGCCTTCGGTTCGCAGATTCATGATATTGCCACGATCACAGGCAGCAACACCACATCCTATATCTACATGGGGGATCGCTGGAATCCAATGAGCATTGGAGAGCACAAGCATATCTGGCTGCCGCTAACCTTGAACGATTCCAACGGAACTGCATCACTGGAGTGGTACAAAGAGTGGAACATTGATGCAGTAACGGGCACGGTAACACCGCCTGCTCTCGTCAATCATGCACAAGGCAAAACAGCTACCGCCAGCTCCACAGCCTCCGGCTCGTCCGCATCTAATGCCAATGATGGCAACTACCAGACTTCATGGGTGGCTTCCTCCAATAGCTGGCCCGCTTGGTGGCAAGTGGACTTCGGCGCACCGAAGACGATCACCGAGATCGATACGTCCTGGTTTATGTATAAGGGTTCCGAAGGCTACTACAAATACAAAATTGAGATTAGCAACGATGGTGTCAATTACTCCACCTTGGATCGCACCAACAATCTGACCTATGGCTTCACCACGGACGCCGTGCATTTCACAGCCCGTTATGTACGGATTAATATGGTGAACGCCGTCTTGTGGAATAATCCGGGTAACTGGTACACCCCAACCCTGCACGAGGTCAAAATGTTGGGTTCTGCAACACCGGAAGCCACAGGTTACAGCCGGTTCAGTTCACACAACGTTCCGGATCGATACATCCGTCATGCCAATTACACCGCTCGCGTGGATGCCAACGTCTTACCTGTTCTGGATTCACAGTTCCGCGTCGTGCCAGGTCTTGCCAGCTCCATGGGAATATCACTGGAGTCCATCAACTTCCCGGGTTACTTTCTGAAGCGCAACACCAGCAATAAAATTGTACTTGAAGCTTATGCCGACACCTCCGCCTATAAGGGAGATGCTACGTTCCTAAGCAGTCCTGGTTGGGCTGACAGCACCAAAGTATCCCTTCAATCGTACAGTCAGCCCAGATATTACATCCGGCATTATGATTACGCATTACAACTCGATGCCATCAATGCATCCAGCAGCTCAACGGTGAAAAGTGATGCCACGTTTGGGCGAACCAATTTTTAAACTAAACTGGACAGTAATAGGATGAAATCAATGTTGAACACCCACAACTACGTCATAGCCAACAAAGGCCACTTCTTTAGAACAGAAACTTCTGAGAAACGGCCTTTCTTTTGGCTGCGGACGCACTACAGAGCAGGTGATTGCCAACCAACACGTGAACTACAGTGAACTATTGATGATTTCTGCGAAGGGCTTCATGTTGTATGTATCATCCTGAATGCGCCATTCTCCCTGGTCCTGCAAAAAGGTGATATCGCCCGATAACGGAATAGACTTGAACTCCTTGCCGTTCTCATCTGTAAATTTCAGATCGAGCGTGTATTCCACAAGAATCCAGTCACTCTTGCTATCTTTGATCTTGGTTTGTATATTTTCAGGATGCAGCTTCGCTTGTTCGATGTGTGCAACCTGAAGTGGCAAGACAATATATCGATTAACCATGTAAGCCTCATAATTTCTGGAGGTCAGGAATGGTTTCATGGTCTCTCCTTTGGCCAATAACCCTTCCATCTCTAGCGTATCAACATAGTCCTTGCTATCCACGGTCAGTTCTGTCGTCTTATACTCCAGCGACATTTCAAGCGCTTGTAGCTGCTCCTCCGCCGTCGCCTTTTGATCACTCACATCACTCGGCTGTTCCGTTGCTGGTGGAGTTACGGGTTTAGTGCTTTCCGCTGGTTCAGATGGTGTACATCCCACGAACATGGCGGCAGAAAGAAATAATGTACTCATTACATAAGCCAACTTGCGCATGGTTAATCCATCCCTTTCTCGTTTATATTACTCTCAATTATCCCTTCAATAGGATATAATGTCCAGTTAATGGAGACATCTGAACAGATATCCGCATATCCGTTGTTACCGAGAACGAACGCGCTTTGAATCTGTACCGCAGTGTTGGTTTTGAAGTGAATTCTGAGTATCACTATTTTAGCGGTAATTTATAGGAGGAAGCGCAGAGAGAGAGAGAGAGAGAGAGAGAGACGTTTCCGCAAGGAAGACGTTCTCTCTCTCTTATTAGATACAGATCCGTACATTTATTTTCAGAGATGATTGGAGAACTGGAAAATTAATTTATAGCCATCGAACGTATGCCCGTACATTTCCCGATAGTTACCTTCGGTATAATTAGCCACCGTTTTCCGCCAGAAAGATTGGCCAATCTTATTGTTCTCCGATGGATTGGTGAACAACTCCCAACTTCCTCTAAACATTCCGAAGATCGTCGACGCTGCGTGTTCAGCCACGCCTACCCCTCGAAACAGCCGCATCAGAAAGAAATCATGTACAAAGAAATTCGTGCCTTGTGAACAATATGGCGGAGTAGCTATGAATGTAAAACCTGCCGGTAGGCCATCCACAATCATGAGAAACGGATAAAGACACTCCGGTTTTTCCCACCAAATGTTCTGTACATCATACTGATCCTGTAACGTTTTGTAATCAGGACTTGGCTCAAAAATGCCATGTTCGTTCGGGGTATGCTCTCCACCCAGACCATAATGTCCGGATAGATCATGAAGGTATAGCGGGTACATATTTTTAATCACATACGCCTCGTCTTTATTCGTTAATTTCACTTCTATATTCATATTATTCATATTCACCAACCTTACCAGATGATTTAAGGAGTTATTTTCAAGAACTCTCAACGCATATCCTTGTACCGTCAAATGAATTGTACGCGTAATTAACAACCTCGAATATGTAAAAAACCATTAATAACCATTCTTTATCCTTACAGGAAAAAGCCACATTCGATTGCTCGAACATGGCTTCTATAGTTTCATCCCTTTTTGCAATACACAATTTTCTTGATGCTATCGATGGATAAACAGTATTGGTCCGCAAGCTGATCAATGGTTGTCCCCGTAGCAAAAAGCTTGCGGATCTCGTCGTTCCGCTCCCGGACAATCCTTCTGCCACCCGAGTTCTCGCCCCACTTCTTGTGGGCATCCTTGGGCCTCGGAATATAGATCAGACCTCCGGGGATATGACGCTGTATTTCTTTGAGCAATTCT
Organism: Paenibacillus polymyxa; assembly: GCF_018614975.1. Lineage (GTDB taxonomy): Bacteria > Bacillota > Bacilli > Paenibacillales > Paenibacillaceae > Paenibacillus > Paenibacillus polymyxa_E. The sequence continues at coordinate 58,806 of NZ_JAGGNR010000044.1, forward strand.
TCCGGGAAGATTGTATCCGCATTAATATATTTCACGTTGCTCCACTCCTTAAAAGTTAAAATCTTTAAGGGAGCAGAGTCGTACAATGAACACATTGGATATGCACTACAATGATATGGCGGAAAAGAATTTCAAGCTCTATGCAAACAACCGCCGTTGTTCATCACATGGACTCTGCATAGAGCGGGTCGTTAAATTTATTATGAATCGAATCATGGTAGCCCCCCATTCAATCATTAAATTCGTAATATACCCCTGTTAATTCTTCTGAAACGCTCCATAGCTTATTTGAGATGTTAGCGTCATATAATTTTTCGATGATCTTAGCGCTCTTGGGATAGCCCTTAGTGCCGCCCATACCACTGGGAGCAATATATTCCCCTCCCGTGATCGTCGGATCTGCTGCAGCATACAAGGTAGGTAATGCCCCCATATGTGCCGGTTGACTAATGATTTTCAAAAGACTGCGCATGAATATATTGGTCTGTTTCCCCGAACCGAAGGAAAATAGATTGGTATGCGAGATTCCTGGATGAGCGGCGATACTCATAGAATCCATATGGGCGGAATTAAATTTATTCTGCAACTCTTTCGCAAACATCAGATTGGCTAGCTTGCTTTGACTGTAGAACTTCATAGGATTATATCCTTTAGAGCCATCTAAATTATTAAAATCAATCGCACCATTATGAGCTGCCATACTACTTACAGTGACAACTCTCGATTTCGGAGTAGAGATCAATCGAGGCAATAGTAGACCCGTAAGCGCAAAATGGCCTAGATGATTACTACCAAACTGCAACTCAAACCCATCCTTCGTCAACTGGAATGGAGGGTTCATAATTCCTGCATTATTAACGAGAATGGACAAAGAATCGTATTGCTCAAGAAAAGCGGCTGCGAACTTACGGATACTAGCTAAATCGCTAAGGTCGAGCTGCATAACGATTACCTCTCCAGCTACATGCACAGACGACTTTATTTTATTAGCTGCCTTTTCACCTTTTTCCAAATTACGAACTGCAAGGATAACTTTCGCTCCTTTTTCAGCCAACGCCAATGCCGTTTCATACCCTAACCCACCGTTCGAACCTGTCACAATCACTACTTTATCGGATACATTCGGGATGCTATCTTTAGTCCAAACTTTGCTCATTTCTCTACACACCTCTCTTATCTTTTCCTTGATACGCAAATATCGAGCGTTTATAACTTTTATCCCCTACTATATTGGCTTAAACTCCGTTCCAGCATCCCTCTAACCTGCTGTTGCAGTTCGAGCGGAGACACCACCTTCACTTCCGGACCATAGGAGAGTAACTTTCGTGCTGTAAAAGAAAACTCCTCAGGCGGAACCAGTCCGCGCCACTCATGGCCTTCAACCGACTTGAACAGCACATCTGAAGCGGCAATCCTTGCTCCAAATTCCGTGAATTGCAGCACCACTTCTACGCTTGCTCTGTCTTCTTTGGTATCTAGCCACGCCTTCAGACTGGGAACAGATTCATCCACCGATTCCATAACAGCCAACTGCTGCATGCGATCCACCCGATACAACAATACGCGATCCTTATTCCGGGCTGGCATGTACCAATGTCCCTGCTCATAGTAGATGCCATAGGGGAAGACCTTGACTTTTTTACGCCCACTGCGGGCATGATACATAAATTGGATTTCTCTCTTTTCTACCGCTGCACCCAATATCGCTGTTGTTAAAAGCTCGGCATGTCCACCGGGGTGCTGGACAAAGGTTATATGCTCCCTCATTCGCATAATGAGATCCTGTACATCTTCGGGTAAAGTAGAGAAATACTGCTCAGCCAGATGTTCACGCATTGATCCATATGGAAAATCCGGAACTTGCTGTAGATATTCCAGCATCATAAACAGCCCTAATGCCTCCTGCTGCGTTAATTGAAGAGGTGGCAAAATCCGATTGGGCAACACCCGGTATCCACCGTTCACGCCAACTTCTGTGTACAAGGGAAAACCTAGCGCCTGCAATGCATCCAGATCTCGCTGGATCGTGCGAACCGATACATCAAACCGTTCTGCCAGTTCCCGGGCAGTGAACTTCTGTCTGGAATCCATGAGACGCATGATAGCCAGTTTCCGATGATTCATGAATTCAACATCCTAACTACGTCAACTTTTGTCATAGTTAAAATGTATCATACATTGTAGAAGGGAGCGATGAACATGTCTGATAACAAAACCATTTTGTACATTGCTATGAGTTTGGATGGATATATCGCAAGGCTGGATGGTTCGGTGGATTGGTTATTTGATGTGGAGGGTGACGGAGGCGATAACGGGTATGCTGCTTTCTATCAAACGATCGGCAGCGTTGTTATGGGACGGAATACGTATGAAGAGGTACTCACACTGTCTGAAGAATTCCCCTATGCGGATCGCCCAACGTATGTGCTTTCTCGCTCGGAACAGCCACCCGCTCCGCATGTACAGTTTACAACCGAGATGGTAGATACGCTCATTCCGCGATTAAAGCAGACTTCTAATGGAGATGTATGGATTGTGGGTGGCGGCATATTGGTTGAAGCTGTGTTAGCAAAAAAAATGCTGGATGAGATTGAAGTCGCCATCATTCCAAAAATTCTTGGTAAAGGTATCCCATTATTCCCGGCAGGTACTGCTCCAAGTCAATTCAAAATGATCCGAACCGAGACACTCGGACAGATCATTTCGATTCGTTATGAAGTACAGAACAGCGGAACAGCGGACACACCTTCGAATGTCTAGATAATGAGTAGAAAAGGAAAAAGACCATTCTTATCATGAAGCGACCTCATAAAGTTAGACACCATCTAACCACTGGGTACAGATCATGAAAGAGTGGTCTTTCCATTACCATGTATCAAGTTATTCTATCAATCCTTGTACATATTCTGCTAACGCATCTGCCGCCTTGCGGTGAGATAACTCGCCTGGATGGGTGCGCGCCCCTACTGTCTCTTCGGTTGTATCGGGAAGCTGTATGATTGAGACCTTGCGATCCCCTGTCCCCATCGTATACGCATCAACTGCACGGTAGATGGCAGGCATCATGGAGAAACCAAGCATGCCATAAGCCCATACAATTTGTGCCGCCGGATTGTTTCTCCGAAGCTTGAACAGGAACTGTTCCACCGCTTTCTCAAAAGCAACCAGATCCTCTTCATGATGCATACCGTCTTCGTTCAAACGCTGCTTGTACACCTTGCCGGTGTAGGGGTCTTTCCACTCAGGTGACTGAAACGCGCCTCCATCATTGCTACCCAGGTTCACAACCACCACATCCGGCTGCCACGAACTAAAATCATGCTGATCTCCTGCGCCGAGCACTTTGTTACGTTTACCGGTAAGCAAGCCGCAGACTTGCTCGTAATAATCAGGAATGTTCCCATTCGGATTGTTGTCCCAGCTCGTCAGCACACCCCAACCACTTTGTGATATCACCCGATATTCTGCGTTCAGTGCCTCTGCTGTCATGAATGTATAATTATGTATGGCGCTGAACCACATCGGCACCCAATCTTCCTCCGCTTTCGCTCCAATCGCTCCTTCTCCCGATGTAATACTGTCCCCGATAAACTCAATCTTATATGGTTTTTCCTGCACAGGCAGGAACGCTCCATCCGACTTTACTGCATGAACCTGCAATGAACAGTCTGGGTCAGCACTCATCGCCTGAACATCCTTAACGATCCGTACATTCTTTACCACATTTGCATTCATACCCCGATACACACAGACCCAGTACCTTCCCGCCATTAACATCTGTCTGCTCACCTGAACACCATTGATCAGAACACTGATCCATGACTCATACATGTCATACTGTGACTCCACCTCAACCCATAGTTCGGCGCCCTGTACATTGAGTTCAACTGCACTTCCCGTCCAAAATAACGTCAAAGGCGATCGCTCTCCAGTTGTTCTGCCATGCACTTTAAGGTTATCTATATCAGATAGCGCGAACACCTGTAATTTCTCATTTGTCTTCACAATGCCATCCTCCTACGTTTAGCTCAGTAATAATACAGGTTCTCAACATGCTGCTTAGACTACTCCAGTCACATCCAGATATACATGCTATCCAGCAAGATCTTTGGCAGCTTGCAACCTGCCGTTAACTGATGTTATGCAACTTCTGAAGCGCTTCCTCTTTTGTTTTCAAAAAGAAAAAATACTCGCCGTTGTTGCACTCACAGATAAAATCCCTCAAGCTGTTGCTGTCATACACATCGAAATCTCCAACAACGGAAAGTTTCACCTGATAGTTCACGTATTTCTGCAAAATCTCACCTGCAAGTTTGGTTTTCAGTTCGAAGAACTCTTCCGTGATATTTGATTTGTCGATAATGAGCTTGTCGGCGTCATCCGCATACCTCACCGAAGCCATCAAATCCAGTGCATCTTGAACATTGTTGATGATGATTTCATCGCTTTCAATATTGGCCACCTTTGAGTTTCCTTGTTCATCAAAAGAAAAGCAACGACTTTTTGACACATTTATTCGTATAAAAAAAATCCCCCACGGCTAGCCACACATAAGCTCATCATAACCGATGTTTCCTACATGCATGGTCTGCCGTAAGGGGGATTTCGTCTTTACAACGTTATAAAACCTTAACCAAAAACGCCTACTACTAAATAGGAGCATTTAATATTTCGTGATAGGAAGTTATTCGGCTCATCCTTCATTTTGAGTGGCATCCGTTCTGATAACAAAGGCCATTTCTTGAGTAGTATCTTTCCACTTGCATAGCAACCTCATTCCTCTCAAAACAGCACCTGGCTCGTAATCCTTACTGTCGGAACTCGCATAAGTCAGCACATTCTCTGTAAGAACAAAAGAGGCCGTCTCATTATCGAAGTCTACATTCAGCTTCGTTACATCTGACTGCTTATATTTCATTGTCCCTTCCTCCGACAAAACATAATCAACCAATTCATATGAATCTGGCGCGGATTCCTGATCATTAAACTTTACCGAAATGGTCTCTCCTATTTTGACATAGGGAACATTTGAATCCGGATTCCCCATAATAGATTGAAAAGAATCCATATCTCCGTAATCCGGTTCCTTCAAATTTTTCATTATAACAGTAGGAGTAATTTCTTTATTGTTCGCCTTCATTTCAATTTCCCCTGAATTTGCAACAGCGTTAGTTATGAGTTTGTCATCACCACTACAAGCAGTAAATAAAATGGACAGCGTTAGACATAGGGCAATAAACATTAAATTCTTCAATATTCCACTCCCCTTAAGCAAAGTTAGTTAATCTATCACATAATGAAAATTGTCCCTATCATTAGTAAAGATAGGGACAGTTCTCATATTATTATATCAAATCACGCCTGTTGAATATCCTAATTATGTAAATTCATGTTGGTGAAAAACCGAGCTCAAAAAATGATCCTGTAGCATCACTATTC
>NZ_JAGGNR010000045.1 GCF_018614975.1 Paenibacillus polymyxa
CACTACTGGATAGAGCGGGAGAAAGTGACGATCTTTGAATCGACGCCGGCGCTAATCGTGCCGTTTATGGAATACGTGTACGAGAAGGGGCTAGATATAAGCGGGATGGAGCTGCTCATCACTAGCTCGGACAGTTGCAGCGTGGCAGATTACCGGACCTTGCAGGAACGGTTCGGCCCGTCGTTCCGCATCATTAACGCCTACGGCGTGACGGAAGCGGCAATTGACTCCAGTTTCTATGACGAGGAGTTGGAGAAACTGCCGCAGACAGGCCATGTGCCGATTGGCAAAGCGTGGCTGAATGCGAAGTTTTACATCGTGGATGCGCACCTGAACCCGGTGCCGGTCGGCGTGCTGGGCGAGCTGGTTATCGGCGGAGTCGGTGTGGCGCGCGGATACTTGAACCGTCCAGAGCTGACGGAAGAGAAGTTTGTAGATAGTCCTTTCACCGCGGGTGAGCGGTTGTATCGCACGGGAGATTTGGCACGGTGGATGGAGGACGGCAACGTGGACTTCATCGGCCGGATCGATAACCAAGCGAAAATCCGGGGCTACCGGATCGAGACGGGTGAGATCGAGTCGCAGTTGTTGCGGGTGGAAGGTGTGCGCGAAGCGGTGGTGCTGGTTCGAAGTGACGCGAACGGGCAAAAGGCGCTGTGTGCGTATTACACGCCGGATACCGGTGCGGAGCTGTTGGTGAACGATCTGCGCAGTGCACTGGCACAGGAGTTGCCGGGTTACATGATCCCGTCGTACTTCGTGGAGCTGGAGCGCCTGCCTCTGACGCCAAACGGAAAGGTGGACCGGAAGGCGTTGCCAGCGCCGGAAGGAGAAGCGGGAAGCGGAACGCAGTACGTCGCACCGCGCAATGAGCTGGAAACGAAGCTGACGGTGATTTGGCAGGAGGTGCTGGGGCTTGCGAAGGAGATTGGCGTTTACGACAACTTCTTCGACATCGGCGGCCACTCCCTGCGAGCGACGACACTGGCAGGCAAGGTATTTAAGGAATTAAACGTCAACCTGCCGCTGCGTGACGTATTCCGTCACTCGACGATTGCGGCGATGGCCGAGGTGATCGCCCGGATGGAACGGCGGGAGCATGAGGCCATTCCTCAAGCGGAGCTGAGAGAGTACTACCCTCTGTCCTCCGCGCAGAAACGGCTGTTCATTCAGCACACGCTGGATGGAGCGGATCAGCTTTACAACATGCCGGAACTGGTGCAGGTGGAAGGCAAGTTTGATTTAGACCGCTTGGAAGCCGCCTTGCGGAAATTGATAACACGGCATGAATCGCTACGCACCGGTTTTGAAATGGTGAAGGGCGAAGCGGTTCAGCGGATTTACCCGCAGTTCGATTTTGCTATCGAGCATCATCGAGCAGATACAAAGGATGCAGCTCAAATCGAGCAGATCGTCCGCAACTTCGTTCGTCCGTTTGATCTTGGCAAGCCGCCGCTGCTGCGCGCCGGAGTCATCGAACTGGAGCCGAACCGATATATTCTCCTTTTCGATATGCACCATATTGTGTCGGATGGCGTATCGATGGCGATTGTGATGGATGAGTTCTCGAGTTTATACGCCGGGGAAGAACTGCCGCCACTACGCATTCAATATAAGGATTATGCCGTTTGGCAGCAGTCGGAGGTTCACCGAGAGCGGATCGGGCGGCAGGAAGCATACTGGCTGCAAACCTTTGAAGGCGAGCTGCCAACGGGGGATCTGCCGATGGACTACGAACGTTCTGCAGTTCGCAACTACGAAGGCGCACATCTGGAGTTCGATGTCGAAGCTTCTCTCTCTGCGCGGCTGCGTGAATTGGCTGCCGAGCGTGAAAGCACGCTGTACATGGTGCTACTTGCGGCTTATACCGTGCTGTTGTCCAAGTACAGCGGGCAAGAAGACTTAATTGTGGGCACCCCGGTGGCGGGAAGAACTAACGCCGATTTGGAGCCAGTCATCGGCATGTTTGTTAATACACTGGCGCTCCGCAATCGCCCGTCGGGCAACAAAACGTTCCTGTCCTACCTGGAAGAAGTCAAGGAAACGGCTTTGGGAGCTTTTGAGAATCAGGATTATCCATTCGAGGAGCTCGTGGAGCGTTTGAATGTGAAGCGGGAGCCTGGTCGCTTCCCGTTGTTCGATGCTGTTTTTGACTTGCAAAATATCGAAGAACAAGACGTCGAGCTGGAAGGGGTCAGCCTTAAGAATTACGAGCTTGACCATTTGGAAGAAGCGAAGTTTGATCTGACGCTGTTTATGTATGAAAACGAAGGGGCGCTGAGCGGGGGCTTTTTCTACGCCACCAAGCTGTTCAAAGAAACGATGATCCGCACCTTAACCGAGGATTATCTGCGGGTACTTTCTCAAATTGCGGAAAATCCACAACTTGAGCTAAGTCGGGTTGAATGTCATAAACCGGTGGCAGGCGCAAAGAGTGCTGTCAATTCGATCGAATTCGCGTTCTAATATTACAAGCGCGCTCCGCCGTCAAGCGAAAGTGGCGCGTATCAGCGTATCCCAAGAAAGACAGCGAACAACTTGCAAGTCCGTAAATCAAGCCCGTAAACGCGCAGGCCGAAAGCAAGCTTTTTCGGACCTGGGCCTGGGCATGCGGTCACTTCATTTTTAGGGGAGGTACGAATGAAATCTTTATTTGAAAAGGAAGAACGGTACTGGAGCAGCAAGTTTGACGCCGATGACAGCCTGAGCTTCCTTCCCTACAGTCATTCCTCCAAATTATCTGCGGGCGAGGAAGCTGAGGCAGAGCCGGCCTTGCTTCACCGTACCCTGCCGAGTGAACTCTCGGAGAGAATTATTCCCCTCGCCAATGGTTCGGATCTGGCTTTGTACATGATTGTTCTGGCAGGAGTAAAAAGCCTGTTGTTCAAATATACCGGGCAGGATCAAGTACTGGTCGGCATGCCTTCTTATAGCGCGGACCCGGACGTGACTCAGCCGCCGCATGACATCCTGGTGATCAAAACGTCCGTAAGCAGCCAGACTACGCTGAAAACGCTGCTCTGGGGCATCCAAGCCTCCATCGGCGAGGCGCTGGAGCATCAGCATCTGCCTTTTCGGAAAATGGTGGAGCCGCTCCATCTGGATTATACAGGGGAAGGCGTTCCAGTCGTCAACACTGTCGCATCCTTCGCCCCGATTCATCCTGAACCGCTGGTTAACCGGGTGGCGGCCGATATAGTTTTTTGCTTCGACCTCCAAAACGACTCCATCGAGCTGGAAATAAGCTTTGACGGGCATCGGTACGAGCGGGCATTTGTGGAACAGGCGGCCGACCATCTTGTTAGGCTTCTGTCCGTGCTTGTATTTCAGCCGGATCTGGAGCTTGGACAAGCCGATGTGCTGTCCCCGGACGAGAGGGAGACGTTGCTGAATCGATTTAATGACACCGAAGCCGGGTTCGAACGGGGAAAAGCGATTCAGGGTTTGTTTGAAGAACAGGTTGAGCTTCACCCGGACAACGTGGCCGTTGTCATGAATGAACGGCAGCTGACCTATCGCGAGCTGAACGAGCGATCCAACCGTCTTGCGCGCAAGCTGAGGGAGAGGGGGGTTGAAGCGGACCAGCTGGTAGCGATTCTGGCCGAACGATCGCTCGATATGGTTGTCGGCATTCTGGCGATTCTCAAAGCGGGCGGCGCCTACGTGCCTGTCGATCCCGACTATCCTGAGGAGCGCATCCGCTTCATGATCGAGGATTCAGGTGCACCGTTATTGCTGATTCAAAAGCATTTGCATGAGAAGACCGACTTCGCAGGAATGCGCCTTGAAATAGATGATTTCGTTTGGGGCCACAGCGGGGCGGACTCGGAAGGTTCGCTGGACGCTTTGAATCTGGAGCCAATTTCCGGGCCGGGCAACCTGGCATATGTCATCTACACGTCGGGAACGACCGGCAGACCAAAAGGAACGCTGATCGAGCATAAAAACGTTGTGCGCCTCCTGTTCAACGACAAGAATCTGTTCGACTTTGGGTCGTCAGACACGTGGACGCTGTTCCACTCGTTCTGCTTCGATTTCTCCGTCTGGGAAATGTACGGAGCGCTTCTGAATGGCGGAAAGCTGGTTATCGTACCGCCGCACACAGCGAAAAATCCGGCCGAATTTTTGGAGCTGCTGGGTCGCGAACAGGTCACGATTTTGAACCAGACCCCAACGTACTTCTATCAGTTGCTGCGTAAGGTTTTGGCGGATCATCCATACGATCTGCGGATTCGCAACGTCATTTTTGGTGGCGAAGCGCTCAGTCCGCTTTTGCTCAAGGGATTCAAGACGAAGTACCCGGAGACAAAGCTGATCAATATGTATGGCATTACCGAAACGACGGTTCACGTGACGTATAAGGAAATTACGTGGGTCGAAATGGAGGCGGCGAAGAGCAATATTGGTAAGCCGATCCCAACGCTGAGGGTCTATGTCCTTGATGAAAACCGGCGTCCTGTGCCAATCGGCGTAGCGGGCGAAATGTACGTGGCCGGGGAAGGGCTCGCGAGAGGATACCTTAACCGTCCGGATCTGACGGCGGAGAAGTTCGTTGATTCGCCGTTTGCGGAGGGGGAAAAACTGTATCGCTCTGGCGACTTGGCGACCTGGCTGCCGGACGGTAACATCGAATACCTCGGCCGAATCGACCACCAGGTCAAAGTCCGCGGGTACCGGATCGAGCTGGACGAAATTGAGACGCAGCTTCTGAACATCCGGGGCGTGGAAGAAGCGGTGGTGCTCCCCCGCGATGACGCGAATGGCCATAAGCAGCTTGTTGCTTATTACGTCGCGGAAACGAGGCTGGCGGCGCATGAACTGAAGGAGGAGCTCGCCAAGCAGCTTCCGGGGTATATGATTCCTTCGCACCTCGTGCAGCTTTTGCAGATGCCGCTGACCGCGAACGGGAAAATTGACCGCAAAGCACTGCCAGTGCCGGAGGAAGCCGCGGCCGGAGGAACGGAATATGTTGCGCCGAGAACGCTGCTTGAGATGAAGATCGCCCGTGTCTGGCAGGATACGCTTGGCATTCCACAGGTCGGCGTAAAGGATAACTTTTTTGAGCTGGGCGGTAATTCCTTAAGTCTGATGAGGCTTGTTCAAGCCGTTTACGATGAAACGGGCATCGAGATACCGCTGAATCGCCAATTCCATAGTGTAACCGTTGAAGCCATGGCTTTGGGTGAGGAGGATCTGGGTCTGGATAAAGGGGGAGACTCCTTCATTAAGCTGAATAACACAGGGGATCTGAACGTGTTCTGCTTCCCTCCAGGCAGTGGCTTCGGCATCGGTTACCGAGAGCTTGCCAGCAGGCTGGACGGCCTGTTCGTGCTATACGGCATTGATTTTATCGACGATGTCATCGATTACGAGGCCATGCTGAACCGTTATGTGGATGAGATTGTTCGCATCCAGCCGGAAGGACCTTACGTGCTGCTCGGTTACTGCTTCGGAGGCAATCTGACGTTCGAGGTAGCCAAAACGATGGAAAGAAGAGGGTATTCCGTAACGGACGTGCTTATGGTGGACTCGTGGATTAAGGACACACTGACGCCTTATGAAACGTCTGAGAAAGAGCTTGAAGAAATGCTTGCGGATTTCGACGAAGAAGAGAAGGAATTAATGAGCAATCCACTCGTGCGGGAGCGTGTCCATCGGAAGATCAAAGCCACCTTGACGTACGAAGCGCAGCTTATTAATTCAGGCACGATAACTGCCCGGATTTACGAACTGATTGCGAAGGACAGCGAAGCGTTTCGCCTGGAGCACCATTTGCCGTCCTGGCAGAGGGCAACGACACAAGCTTATGCTGATTACCGGCTGGAGGGTGCACACGAGGAATTACTGGAACTCGCACGCGTGGAAGAAACGGCTGTTGTCATCCGTGACATCTTAGTGCAAATCAAGCGGCAGATCGAAGCGGAGGCCGGGGTCCTGCATGGGAGCTGACCGGCAGACGTCTGTTCAAGAACAAGGCACAGCGGCGCCTTCCAAGCGCCGAACCGCTTATGCCACCTGGAAAGCGTTCCGCTGGCTGATGTCCTATGTAAGCCGTCACAAAGGCTGGATGATCGTCGGTATCCTGTCCGCAATTGCCGCCGCTGTTATTGAGATATGGACGGGACGTTTGGTCGAGCAGCTGACCACACAGGCCGAGAGTGGGGCGGGGCCAAACGTTCTGCAAATCGTGTACACGATCTTTGTGGTCATCTTAATCGGTGTGCCGGCGAAGTTTTTCATGAGCTTCGGTGTGGAGCGAAGCAGTGCCTCTGCGGTGCAGGATATCCGCAACCATGTCATGCGTCATATTGGCAAACTCCCGGTCCCCTATTTGGATAAGCAGCACTCCGGCGACGTGTTATCGCGGATCAACAACGATCTGCAGCTCATCCAGCAATTTATGATTCGGGACCTCGCCCAGTGGTTTTATCATCCGCTATTGTTTATCGGCTGTTTCGCTTATTTGATCTACCTCCAATGGGAGCTGATGCTGTACAGCCTGCTGTTATTTCCCGTAGCACTGCTGGTTTCCCAATGGATCGGAAAGCAGCTGGAACAGTTGACGGAGGAAGCCCAGGCGAACATGGGCCGAATGAACGTCAACCTCCAGGATACGCTTGGGGGGATGCCTATTGTAAAAAGCTACCTGCTATCTGGTATGTTATCTCGCTCCTACCAAGCGCTGCTGCAATTGACGGCTCAAAAAAAGCTGGCCGTGAAAAAGCGGGAAGCCTGGGTCAACCCGCTGCTTTCTACGCTGATGATCAGCCCGATCATTTTCGCCGTTAGTTACGGTAGTTATTTGATTTACAACGGGCAGCTAGGCGCGGGAGAACTGATCGCCTTCCTGTACTTGCTTAATCTGTGTCTGGAGCCGCTGGAGCATATTCCCGAGCTCATCACGCGCACGTTCGAAATGAGCGGTGCCCTGAGAAGGGTCTCCGAAATCGTCGAGCAGCCGACCGAAACGGAAAATGGCCGTTTGCTTACAAAAGCAAGCGCCGCCCCCATCCAGTTTCATAACGTAACATTCGGGTATGAAGAGAACTCCCCGATTCTGCGGAATGTTAGCTTCACGGTGCCGGAAGGCAAGACGATTGCACTTGTCGGAGCGAGCGGCGGAGGGAAGAGCACGGTGTTTAAACTGGTATGCGGCTTTTATCCGCTTCCGGAGGATCAGGGCGAGATCCGCGTGTTCGGAAGCCTGATCGACGGCGCTGATCCGGAGCAGCTTCGGTCGCATTTTTCCGTGGTAACCCAAGATTCATATTTGTTTAGCGGTACGATCGCAAAAAATATCGGCTATGGGCGGGAAGAAGCGTCGATGGACGAGATTATCGAAGCCGCGAAAGCCGCTCAGGCTCATTCTTTCATTATGCAGCTTGAGGACGGCTACCAGACGTATGTCGGAGAGCGCGGCGGCTTTTTGTCAGGTGGGCAACGCCAGCGCATTGCAATGGCCCGGGCTTTTCTGAAAGATGCTCCCGTTTTGCTGCTGGACGAGCCCACATCGGCTCTTGATCCGGAGTCGGAAAGCGCGGTTCAGGAAGCGCTGGGCGTATTGATGAAGCAGAGAACGACCATGGTTATTGCTCACAGGCTTTCTACGATACAAAACGCCGATGAAATTTGGGTTATGGAACAAGGAAATATTGTCGAAAAAGGCACTCATGAACAATTGCTCGAGAGGAAGGGACTGTACGCCCAGTCGTACTACCAGGAATTTACCGAGTCTGCCGAACGCAGGGAGGTGTCGTACACATGAAAAAGGGCGGAAGGCTCTCGCAAGTGAAAGAACTCGGCTACTTGCTGACGTTTATGAACCGCAAGCGCAAAACCCAGTACGCGATTGGCCTTGCCGTAACGGCGCTCACCCAGACATTGTTTCTGATCGCCTTCAGCTTGGTCGTACATAACTTGGTTGATTTCGCCGTGTCCCTAGATACGTCCCTGATGGTGGAAGCCTTTATTATTTTGGGCGCGGCCCTGTTCCTGGAAAATATAATTTCTCCCTGGTTCATTTACTTATACCAGCGCAGTGTCGAGCTGACTGTGCTGAATATCCGCAAACGTCTGTATGACAAGCTGTGCCGGGTGCGGCCGAGATTCCTGGAGCAGACGCACCATGGGGACTTGCTGTCGCGGGTGAACAACGACGTAACGACCGTTGAGTTTACATTCTCGCAGGTTTACTTCGTTTTGCTGCTTCAAGTTGTCTTCTGCATCGGCTCCATTGTCTCCATGGTGGTGATCGATTGGCGGTTTGCTGCCGTATCCTTCGTCATTCTGCTGCTGTCCTCTCTGGTCAGCCTGAAATTTGCACGGGATATTCGCGCTTTGTCCGAACAAGGCTTGCAAACGCTCGGTAAAATGACCGAAAAATTCAAAGATTTTATGGGCGGCATTCAAATTGTGAAGCTGTTCCGTATCCGCACGATTTACGGCCAGTACGAGGCGTTGAACGAACAAATGACGCAAACGCTTCGGCAAACGGCGAAGAAGAACGGTATGCAGGCTGCGGTGAACCATTTTATCAGCTACGTCACATTCTGCGGCATCATCGTCATCGGCAGTCTTCTTTATGCCTACGGATTGATGGGAATGGGAAGCGTCGCCGCTCTGGCAGTTTTGCAAGTGAATCTGACGCACGCCTTGTTGAACTTGGGGATGGTTCTGTCGATGACCCAAAATTCGCTCGCGGGCGCTCACCGGATTCAAGAGGTACTAAGCGAGGAAGAGGAACCGGAGCGTCTGGGATCTTCTCGTAGCGAGCTTGTATCGGAGGCTGCGGTGGAGTTTCGCGATGTGGAATTTTCCTATCAGGCGGATAAAAAGGTACTTGTCGACATGTCCATGCAGGTGTTTCCTGGTCAGGTCGCTGCGATCGTAGGAGCCAGCGGCAGCGGTAAAAGTACGCTGATCAAGCTGCTGCTCGGCTTTTATCCTGTGGACAGCGGAGATATCTTGCTCCAGGGCAAACCGTTCGGCCATTACACGCTGGACGAAATCCGCAGGCAGATTGCATATGTTCCGCAGGAGCCGTTTTTGTTTACCGGCACGATTGAGGAAAACATCCGCTATGGAAACCCAGATGCAACGGATGAAGAAGTGGTTGAAGCGGCAAAAGCGGCGTACGCTCACCATTTCATTCAGGAACTTCCTGAACAGTATAAAACGCCGGTGGGAGAGAGAGGAGCGTCATTGTCAGGCGGACAAAGGCAACGAATTGCGATCGCCCGGGCGATTCTCAAAAACGCCCCGATTCTGCTGCTGGACGAAGCGACTTCTGCATTGGATAACGAATCCCAGCATTGGGTACAGCAAGCCCTGAACGTATTGATGAAGGGGCGGACCACCATTCTGATTGCCCACCGTCTCAGCACCGTGGAACATGCAGATTTGATTACGGTCATGAACCAAGGAACGGTCGTTGAACGGGGCCGCCATCAGGACCTGCTGGCGCTCGGAGGGTATTACGCGCGGCTGTACGGATAGACCCGCTATACGGCGGGCGGCTTCCTGCTGCTATCTGTATAAATTGAACTATTCATTTACATAAAAACGAAGAGGACAGAAAAAACCTGAAAAT
Organism: Paenibacillus polymyxa; assembly: GCF_018614975.1. GTDB lineage: Bacteria > Bacillota > Bacilli > Paenibacillales > Paenibacillaceae > Paenibacillus > Paenibacillus polymyxa_E. The sequence continues at coordinate 9,590 of NZ_JAGGNR010000045.1, forward strand.
GCGGAGCTAAAAGCTTTCTGAAAGAAAGCTGCATGAAGTATAAACTTTGCCTTTATCACCGGATTTTCCCTTTTAAAAAGGATGCGATAAAATCTGGGGATAACAGCGATTGGAAGGTTATTCTGTCATCGGAGTGTTCCGTGTAAGTCATCTTTAGTTCAATTTATAGTTACAAAGCCTATCTACAAACAATCTCTAATACGGGAGTGTGTCGATGTGAGAGAGAATACGAACAAGCAATATGGATTAACGCAAGCCCAGCGCCGGATATGGTTCATGGAAATTATGAATCCGGGCACATCCATCACGATGCTTTCCGCGACCTACCAGATTACGGGCGAGATCGACACAAAGCTGCTGGAGCAAGCGGCGGCAGAGATTGTCAAAACCTATGATGCTTTCCGAATCCGCATTAGCGGGGATTTGCAAAATCCAACGCAGTGGTTCGAAGAGCTGGAGAATGTCCAAGCCAGGATAAGCCACCTCGAAATAGGCACGACCGAACAATTCTATGCTTGGGTGAAAGAAGTAACCGAAAAACCGGCCAGTGTGTTCGACGAACACCTCTATCAATTTACGATGATCCATTTTGCGAACGGTCAAGTGTGGCTCAATTTGACTATAAATCATATCATCGCCGATGGCTTGTCCGTCACTGCTTTGCTGCATGCGGTGATGGAAAAATACCTGGAACTGCGCAAAGGCATCTCCAGCAGTTACCAGCCCCCTTCCTATCTGGAGTATATTTCAACTGAGCGTGAATATGAGCAATCGCAGCGTTATCAAAAAGGCAAGGAATACTGGCTGACCAAGTACAACACTTTGCCTGAAACGAGCGGCATTAAATCGGTTCCGCCATTCTCGATTGGCAGCGAATCCAATAAACGTTCCATCACTTTGGATGGTTCCAGCTATGACCGCATTTTGGCTTTTAGCGAACAAAATCAGGTCAGTTTATATACGTTATTTTTGTCCGCCATGTACGTCTTATTGTACAAGTTGACCGACAGTACTGATGTGCCGGTCGGCACGGTTTTTGCCAATCGTACCAGCAAGAAGGAAAAAGAAACGATCGGTATGTTCGTCAGCACCGTTGCTACGCGAATTAGTCTGAATCCAGATGAGTCCGTTCTTTCCTTGATCCAAACGGTTTCCAAGGAAAATACGGCAGATCTGCGGCATCAGAAATATCCGTATAACCAATTGATTCAGGATTTACGCGAACATCACGGCCGCAACGATATTTCGGAGCTGTTCCGCACGTCTCTGGAATATCTGCCTTTGAAAATCGTGGAGTACGAAGAAATCAAGGTACGTCTGGAGGCTCACTTTGCCAGGCACGAGATGGACGATTTACTGCTGCGCTTCGACCATATGCTGAATGAAGGCCATGTCATTCTCCATGCTTCCTACCGTACCGGCCTGTTCGATACGACCGAAATTGATCGAATTATGGAGCAGTATGTAACCGTTTTGGACCAGTTTATTGAAACTCCCGAAGTGCCGGTACGCGAGATTTCTCTGTTGAGCGATGAGGAGAGACACCGCATTCTGGCCGTGTTTAACCCGCCGTTGGCAGCACTGAGCGAGGGAGAACCGTTTCATCGGTATGTTGAAAAGTTTGCCCGAGACATTCCGGATCACCCGGCAGTTGTTTACATGGATAAAAAGCTGACCTACGGCGAATTGAACAAACGCGCCGAGCGGCTGGCTTCGCTACTTCGTGAACAGGGCGTAGGAAGGGAGACGATTACGGGGATCTGGGCGGAGCGCTCGGTGGAACTGCTGGTCGGTGTGCTCGCCGTATGGAAAGCCGGCGGAGCTTATGTACCGCTGGACCCCGATTATCCGGCGGAGCGGATTGAGTACATGCTCAGCGACAGCGAAGCATCGGTGCTGCTTACGCAGCGTCATCTGTTGGAGGGGGCCGGAGGTTGGTTGGCCGATGACCGACTGAAGCTTCAAGCTGTCTATGCGCTGGACGATGAACAGATGTATAACGGGGATACCTCAGCCGTGGAATTTGAATCTGTTGACAGCGCTCTGCAAGACTTGGCTTATGTGATTTACACCTCGGGTACGACGGGACGCCCAAAAGGCGTCATGATCGAGCATGGTAGTCTCGTGAATACGGCGGATGCGTACCGCCGGGAGTACCGGTTGGATCAGTTCCCGGTGAGGCTGCTGCAACTGGCGAGCTTCTCATTTGACGTGTTTGTCGGAGACATCGCACGGACGCTGTATAACGGAGGCACGATGGTAATTGTGCCAAAGGATGACCGGATTGATCCGAACCGCTTATACGGCTGGATTCGGGAGCAAAACATTACGGTTTTCGAATCGACGCCTGCGCTTATCCTGCCGTTCATGCAGCATATTTATGAAGAAGGGCTGGACGTAAGCTCCATGCATTTGCTGATTACCAGCTCCGATGCTTGCAGTGTCACCGATTACCGATTGCTGCAGGAAAGATTCGGCGGACAATTCCGCATCATCAACAGCTACGGCGTTACCGAAGCGGCCATTGACAGCAGCTTTTACGATGAGCCGCTGGACAAGCTGCCATTGTCGGGTCATGTGCCGATCGGCAAAGCCTGGCTGAACGCCCGGTTTTACATTGTAGATTCCGGGTTAAAGCCGGTTCCTGTAGGGGTTCCGGGTGAGCTTGTCATCGGCGGCGCCGGGGTAGCGCGTGGGTATTGGAACCGTCCGGACCTAACCGCTGAGAAGTTTGCAGACAGCCCGTTTGTGCCTGGCGAACGTCTGTATCGGACAGGAGATTTGGCCCGCTGGCTGGAAGACGGCAACGTTGACTTCATCGGCCGGATCGACTATCAGGTGAAAATTCGCGGGTTCCGGATCGAACTCGGCGAAATCGAAACGGCCCTGTTGCGTTTCCCGGGGGTCAAGCAGGCAGTGGTGACCGACCGTACGGATGAGCAGGGGCAAAAGTATTTGTGCGGTTACGTGGCGGGGGATGCTTCCTTGCAGCTGAGCGATCTGTTATCCCAATTGAAGCAAGAGCTGCCTGCGCATATGGTTCCTGCCCGGCTGGTGTCTCTTGATCAGCTTCCGCTCACACCGAATGGCAAGATTGACCGTAAAGCGCTGCCTGAACCGAGCGGAGAGGTAGAAGTGGGCCGTGAGCATGTGTCTCCTCGTACAACGCTGGAAACAAGACTTGCTCTTATTTGGCAGCAGGTGCTGGGTATTGCGCGAGTTGGAGTCCATGACGATTTCTTTGACCTTGGTGGTCACTCCTTGCGGGCCTCCGCGCTTGTTTCCAAGATTCGAAAAGAGCTGCAAGTCGAGGTTCCACTGCGGGACGTTTTCCGCTACACCACGATCGAACAGCTGGCCCAAAGAATCGGCGGTTTAAAGCAGCAGGAAACGTATGAGATTACAAAGGCGGCAGAGACCGAGTATTATCCGGTTTCATCCGAGCAAAAGCGTCTGTACGTCCTGCGCCAGCTTGACGCAGCCGAGCGTAGCTACAATATGTCGGCGGCGCTTCTTCTCAAAGGCAAGCTGGACCGCACGCGCGTAGAGTACGCGTTCCGGGCGCTGATTCAGCGCCATGAGACGCTGCGTACCGGGATCGAGCAGGTTCAAGGCGAGCTTGTGCAGCGCATCTATGACGAGGTGGATTTTGCTGTAGATTATTTCCAGGCGAGCGAGCGAGAAGTGGACCAAGTGGTGGAAGCATACTATCACCCGTTTGATCTGACCAAGCCGCCACTTCTTCGCATCGGCCTGATCGAAGTCGCCGAGGATCGTCACATTCTGCTGTTCGATATGCACCATATTGTCTCGGATGGCATCTCGACAGCGTTGCTTTTCGACGAGTTCAGCAGTCTGTATCGGGGTGAGGAGCTGGCTCCGTTGCGTATTCAATACAAAGATTATTCCGTTTGGCAGCATTCCGAAGCCTACGGGCAGTTGATCCAGCCGCAGAAGGAGTACTGGCTGGAACAGCTGTCGGGCGAGCTGCCTGTATTGGAACTGCCGACGGACTTCCCGCGGCCTGCGGTGCAAAGTTTTGACGGCCGGACCGTGAAGTTTGATATTGGGAAAGAACGGACGGAGAAGCTGAAAGAACTGGCCGCACGGACGGGGACGACCCTGTACATGGTGCTGTTGTCTGCTTACTCGATCCTTATGCATAAATATTCGGGTCAGGAAGATCTGATCGTGGGAACGCCGATTGCCGGAAGAACGCAGGAAGAAGTGCAGCCAATCGTAGGTATGTTTATCAACACGCTTGCCATTCGCAGCCAGCCGGAGCGTTCCAAGCCGTACCTTAAGTATCTGGAAGAAATGAAGGAAATCACACTCGGGGCTTTTGAACACCAAAATTATTTGTTCGAAGACTTGGTGGAAAGTCTTCACATTCCGCGCGCGACCGGCCGGAATCCGCTCTTTGATACGTTCTTCTCCCTGCAAAATACGGAGAATGAGCAAATTGTCATCGAGGGGCTGGAGCAATCGTTTTATCCATTGGAAAACCGAACGTCCAAGTTCGAGCTGCTTCTGGACATTTCGGAGCTGGATGGTCAGCTCGAATGTCGGTTGGAGTACGCTACGGCTTTGTATAAACAGGAGACTGCGGAGCGGTTCGCCAAACATTATGACAAGCTACTCGAAACTATCGCAACAGCGCCGGATGGGGATATTGCTTCGCTGGAAATGCTAACGGAGGAGGAAACCCGTGAACTGGTGCGCGGTTTCAATGATTCGGAGGCAGATTACCCGCGGCAGCAGACCATTCATGGCTTGTTCGAAGAGCAGGCGAAGCTTTACCCGAATAACGTGGCCGCCGTCATGAATGAGCGGCAGTTGACCTACCACGAACTGAACGAGCGATCCAACCGCCTTGCACGTAAGCTGCGGGAGACAGGAGTCGAAGCGGATCAGTTGGTAGCGATTCTGGCCGAACGTTCCCTCGATATGGTGGTCGGCATTCTAGCGATTCTCAAAGCCGGTGGAGCCTACGTGCCTGTCGATCCCGACTACCCGGAGGAACGCATCCGCTTCATGATTGAGGATTCGGGCGCACCGTTATTGCTGATTCAAAAACATTTGCATGAGAAGACGGACTTTGCAGGAGCACGCCTCGAATTGGACGATTTCGTTTGGGGCGACAAAGGGGCGGACTCCGCCGTTGCGCTGGATGCTTTGAATCTAGAGCCGATTTCCGGGCCGGGTAACTTGGCTTATGTCATCTATACATCGGGAACGACTGGCAAACCCAAAGGCACGTTGATCGAGCACAAAAACGTTGTGCGCCTTTTGTTCAACGACAAGAACCTGTTCGACTTTGGCCCGTCTGACACGTGGACACTGTTCCACTCGTTCTGCTTCGATTTCTCCGTCTGGGAGATGTACGGAGCACTTCTGAATGGAGGCAAGCTGGTCATTGTACCACCGCTTACGGCGAAAAATCCGGCCGAGTTCCTGGCACTGCTGAGCCGCGAACGGGTCACGATTTTGAACCAGACGCCAACATATTTCTACCAACTGTTGCGTGAGGTTTTAGCGGACCATCCGTACGATCTGCGGATTCGCAACGTCATCTTCGGCGGCGAAGCGCTCAGCCCGCTATTGCTCAAGGGTTTTAAGACGAAGTACCCGGAGACAAAGCTGATCAATATGTACGGTATTACCGAAACGACGGTTCACGTGACGTATAAGGAAATTACATGGATCGAGATGGAGGCGGCGAAGAGTAATATCGGCAAGCCGATCCCAACGCTGAGCGTGTTCGTTCTGGATGAAAACCGGCGTCCTGTTCCAATCGGCGTAGCAGGCGAAATGTACGTAGCCGGGAAAGGTCTGGCGAGAGGATACCTAAATCGCCCGGATCTGACGGCGGAAAAATTCGTTGATTCCCCGTTTGCGGAGGGGGAAAAACTGTATCGCTCAGGCGACTTGGCGGCCTGGCTGCCGGACGGCAACATTGAATACCTCGGCAGGATCGACCATCAGGTTAAAATCCGCGGGTACCGGATCGAGCTGGACGAAATTGAGACGCAGCTACTGAACGTGGAGGGTGTGGAAGAAGCGGTGGTGCTCGCCCGTCAGGACAGCGGGGGCGAGAAGGCGCTTGTTGCCTACTTTGTGGCAGACCGGACGCTGACGGTCAGCGAAATGAGAACCTCGCTGGCTCAGGGAATGCCGGGATACATGATCCCATCGTACTTCGTGCAGCTGGAAAGCATGCCGCTGACGTCCAACGGCAAAGTGGACCGCAAAGCGCTGCCGGAGCCTCAAGGTAGCCTGCAAACGGGCGTCGAATACGTAGCTCCTCGTAACCTTACGGAGTCCCAGCTTGTGAAGATCTGGGAGGAAGTGCTGGGCAACTCCGGCATTGGGGTCCTGGACAATTTCTTCGAGCTCGGAGGGCATTCCTTGCGGGCGACAAACCTTGTCAGCAAGATTCGGAAGGAAATGAACGTTGAACTTCCGCTGCGTGATGTGTTCCGCTATATGACGGTAGAATCGATGGCCGGGGCTATTGCCAGCTTGGGAGAATCGCAGCACAGCTCTATTCCAAAAGCGGAAGAGAGAGCGTACTATCCGGTTTCTTCTGCACAAAAAAGGCTGTACGTCCTGCATCAGCTGGATAACTTGGAGCTGAATTATAACCTTCCAAGCGCCTTACAATTGGAAGGGGCTTTGAACGAGGCCAAAGTAGAAGACGTGCTGACTACTTTGATGGCCCGGCACGATATGCTGCGCACCGGTTTTGAAATCGTGAATGGGGAGCCGATTCAGCGTATTCATCCGCTCGTTGCTTTCAAGGTCGAGAAGATTCAAGCAAGTGAAGATCAGGTTGCAGCCATTCTTGAAGGCTTCATTCAGCCTTTCGACTTGACCCAGCCGCCTTTGCTGCGCGCCCTGTTAATCGAATTGGAGAAAGAAAAATTCCTGCTCGCGCTGGATATGCATCACATTGCTTCCGACGGCCTTTCCATGGACGTGCTGCTCCGCGAATTCGTGTGGCTTTATAATGGGGAAGAATTGCCGGAGCTGCGGATTCAATACAAGGATTACGCCGTTTGGCAGCAATCCGAGGAACAGCGTCAGCGCATCAAACGGCAGGAGGAATATTGGCGCGGGGTATTCAGCCACGAGCTTCCGGTTCTTGAGCTGCCTCTCGATTTCTCCCGCCCGGCTGTCCAACAATTTGAAGGTCAAACGTTCACGTTTACGCTGGATAAGGAGAAAAGCGAAGCTCTCAAACGGCTTGCCAGCGATTCGGGGGCGACGCTGTATATGCTTCTGCTGGCTGCATACTCTGTTTTGCTTCATAAATACGCGGGACAGGAAGATATCGTGGTCGGCACTCCGATTGCCGCCCGTTCTCACGCCGACCTGCAGCCGATTATCGGCATGTTTGTCAATACGCTGGCCCTTCGCTTGGGTCCGGTGGCGGAGCAGACGTTCCTGGATTACTTGCAGGAAGTGAAGGAAACGACGCTTGGAGCCTACGAGCATCAGGACTATCCGTTCGAGGAGCTGGTGGAAGCTCTTCAGGTGAGCCGGAATTTAAGCCGGAATCCGCTGTTTGACACCATGTTTTCTTTGCAAAAGCACGAAAGCCTGGAGTTAACGCTGGAAGGGTTGCAATGGTCGCTGTTCGACATTGAGGAAAAGACGACAAAGTTTGATCTTAGCTTGGATATCGTGGAAGCGGGTAACGAGCTGGTTTGCAAGATCGAGTACGCTACCTCGTTGTTTAGACAGGACACGATGGTACGGCTGGGAGGACATTACGAGCAGCTTTTGGCGTCGATCCTGGCTCAGCCGGGTGCGCGGATTTCGGATTTGGATATCATGACGGACAGCGAGAAGCATGATTTGCTGGTTGGGTTTGACGTGTCTTCTTCGATTCTGGCGAAGCAATCCGCCGCAGAGGGTACAGGTTTGGAAGCGGATGAGTCGTGGAGAGAGAGAACGATCCACGAGCTGTTCGAGGAGCAGGCAGAGCGAACGCCTGAGCAGGTGGCCGTCGTATATGAGGACAGCCGCCTGACTTACCGGGAGCTGAACGAGCGGGCGAACCGGCTGGCGCGATCCTTGCGTGCCTCTGGCGTGCAGGTCGATCAGCCGATCGCGATCATGGCCGAGCGCTCGCTGGAGATGATCGTCGGCATCTATGCGATCTTGAAGGCCGGGGGCGCCTACGTGCCGATCGACCCGCAATTCCCACAGGAGCGCATCCGCTACATGCTCGAAGATTCGGGCGCTAGGCTGCTGCTGATTCAGAGCCATTTGCGGGAAAGCGCGTCATTTGCCGGGACCGAGCCGCTTGGTGGTTTATCGCTCGTCGATCTGAACGATCCATCCGCATATGACGAAGACGGCTCGAACCTGGAGCCGGCGAGTGGACCGGAGCACTTGGCCTACGTCATTTACACATCAGGCTCGACAGGCAAGCCCAAGGGCGTCATGGTGGAGCACCGCCCAGTGATCAACCGGCTGCTGTGGATGCAGAATGCTTACCCGATCGATTCCAGGGATACGATTCTGCAAAAGACGGCGATCACCTTCGACGTTTCCGTATGGGAGCTGTTTTGGTGGGCTTGGACGGGGTCCAAAGTTTGCTTGCTGCCGTCGGGCGGAGAGAAGAATCCCGAGACGATTCTGGACACGATCGAACGGCAAGCCGTCACCACGATGCACTTCGTGCCGTCGATGCTGCATGCCTTCCTCGAATATGTCGAGCGTCAGCCGAGCGAAGATCTGGGGAACAAGCTGTCTTCGCTGAAACGGGTGTTTGCAAGCGGGGAAGCGCTGGCGAAGTCGCATGTGAGCCGGTTCTGGCAGTGGATTGCGTCATCCGTGAATCAAGCGCAGCTGATCAACCTTTATGGGCCTACGGAAGCGACGGTCGATGTCTCGTACTACGATTGCGGACCGGAAGAGGCGTATGTATCGGTGCCGATCGGCAAGCCGATCTCAAACATCCGGCTGTATATTGTGAAGGAAGGGACGACAGCGCTGCAGCCGGTCGGCGTGCCGGGCGAGCTGTGCATCGCGGGCGAAGGCCTGGCTAGAGGCTACTTGAACCGTCCCGAGCTGACCGCGGAGAAATTCGTAGAGTGTCCGTTTGCGCCGGGCGGGCGGATGTACCGGACGGGCGATCTGGTCAGATGGCTGCCGGACGGCAACATCGAGTATATGGGCCGGATCGACCATCAGGTGAAAATCCGCGGGTACCGGATTGAGCTTGGCGAGGTGGAGGCGCAGGTCCTGAAAGCGGCGTCCGTCCAAGAGGCGGTTGTTATCGCGAGAGAGGACGAAACCGGTCAGAAGCAGCTCTGCGCGTACTTCGTGGCAGATAAGCCGCTTGCGGCGAGCGAGCTGCGAAGCGCGCTGGGGGAGGATCTGCCTGCGTACATGATTCCGTCCTACTTCGTGCAGCTGGAGCGGATGCCCCTCACACACAGCGGGAAGCTTGACCGCAAGGCGCTGCCCGCACCGGAAAGCAGTGTGCTTACGGGAACGGAATACGTGGCGCCCCGGACGCCGGCGGAACAGACGTTGGTTGCGGTGTGGCAAAAGGTGCTGGGAACGGGTCATCCGATCGGCGTGATGGACAATTTCTTCGAGCTCGGCGGGGATTCGATTAAATCGATCCAGGTGTCGTCCAGGCTATATCAGGCCGGGTACAAGCTGGAAATCAAGCATTTGTTCAAATATCCGACCATAGCGGAATTAAGCCCGTATCTCCAGCAGGTCTTAAGACGCGCCGATCAGGGGGCAGCTATGGGAGAGACGCGGCTGACGCCGATTCAGCGCTGGTTCTTCGAGCAGTCGTTCGCCGAGCCGCACCACTTTAACCAGGCGGTGATGCTTTACCGGGAGGAAGGCTACGACGAAGCGGCGCTTCGTCAGGCCATGCGGAAGCTGGCCGAGCATCACGATGCGCTTCGCCTCGTCTTCTGCCGGACCAAGAGCGGGTATGCGGCATGGAACCGAGGCATCGCGGAAAGCGACGGCGAGCTCTACAACCTGGAAGTGATCGATTTACGCGGAATGACGGACTGCGCGCAGGTGATCGAAGCCAAGGCAAACGAGCTTCAGCGCAGCATTGACCTGCAGGCAGGGCCTTTGCTTAAGCTCGGCTTGTTCCGCTGTGCGAATGGAGATCATCTGCTGATCGCGATCCACCACTTGGTCGTAGACGGCGTATCCTGGCGGATTCTGCTTGAGGATTTTGCTGCCGGCTATGAGCAGGCGCTGCAAGGGCAGCCGATCCGTCTGCCGCTCAAAACGGATTCATTCCAAACGTGGGCGAAACAGCTCGCTGATTATGCAAACGGTCCGGCGATGGAAAGTGAGAGAGCGTATTGGCAGCATATTGAGCAATTGACCTATGAGCCGCTTCCGAAAGATTTTGAACAAGGCAGATCCAAGCTGGCGGACAGCGGGCTCGTGACCGTTCGCTGGACAGCGGAGGAGACCGAACAGCTACTGAAGCAGGCACACCGTGCTTACCATACGGAAATGAACGATTTGCTGTTTGCTGCGCTTGGCCTCGCTGTACAAGCTTGGAGTGGCCAGGAACGTGTGCTGGTGAATCTCGAAGGCCACGGCCGGGAAGAACTTTTGCCGGATGTGGACATTACGCGCACCGTAGGCTGGTTTACAAGCCAATTCCCTGTCGTTCTGGAGCCGGGTCACGTCCAAGCGCTCGGTCATCAGGTGAAACAGGTGAAAGAAAGCTTGCGCCGCATTCCGAACAAAGGAATTGGCTACGGCATCCTGCGTTATTTGTCGGCGCCGCATGATGGCGAGCGCTTCGCTTTGGAGCCGGAGATCAGCTTTAACTATTTGGGTCAGTTCGACCAGGATTACGAAAGCAGCGGCTTGCAGCCTTCTCCGTTCAGCCCGGGGTCCGATTCAAGCCCAAATGCAGTGATGGATTATGTCCTCGATATCAACGGTATGGTGTCGGAAGGCGTGCTGGAACTCACGATCCGTTATGGGGAAACCCAGTATAAACGGGAAACGGTAGAGCGCCTGGGCGCACTGCTTCAATCGAGCTTGCGTGAAGTCATCAGCCATTGCGTATCAAAAGAGCGGTCGGAGCTTACGCCTAGCGACGTACTGCTTCAAGGTGTGACGGTGGAAGAACTGGAGCGGCTGGCCGAACATACGGCGACGATCGGCGACCTGGAGAATGTATACACTCTGACTCCGCTGCAAAAAGGGATGTTGTTCCACAGCCTGCTGGATGCCGATTCGGAAGCTTACTTCGAACAGGTGACCTTCGATCTGTACGGAAACCTGAATGTCGAAGCCTTCACCCACGGATTGGATACGCTGGTGCAGCGGAATGAGGCGCTGCGGACGAACTTTATTACCGGCTGGAGAGACGAGCCGATTCAAGTGGTATTCCGCGAGCGGAAGTGTGAAGTGTATTTCGAAGATATTCGCTCGGTAAGCGATGAAGACATGGAGAAGAGGATAGCCGATTTTGTCAGAGCGGATAAAGCGAACAAGTTCGATTTGGCCCAAGGCTCTCTGATGCGTGTTACAGTTTTGCGTACGGGCGACGAGTCCTACCAAGTGATCTGGAGTCACCACCACATTTTGTTAGACGGCTGGTGCATGTCCTTCATGATCAAGGAAGTGTTTGACACCTACTTCGCGTTCCAAGAGCAGCGGACACTGGAGCTTCCTCCGGTCTCCTCGTACTCCCGGTATATCGAATGGCTGGAAGCTCAAGATGCTGAGAAAGCATCACGTTACTGGTCCGAGTATTTGGCGAATTACGATCAGCAGACCAAGCTGCCTCGGGAGAAAACAGGGCTGAAGCAGGACGCTTTTGAAGCAGCTGAGATCGATGTGGAACTCAGCAAGGAACTGACCGGGCAAATCGAGCGGGTGGCTCGCCAGCATCAGGTGACGCTTAATACATTCATGCAGACCGTCTGGGGACTGGTTCTGCAGGTATACAACAACAGCGAAGATGTCGTATTTGGCTCCGTTGTATCCGGGCGTCCGGCGGAGATTCCGGGCATTGAAAGCATGATTGGCCTGTTTATTAATACGATCCCGGTCCGTATTCAAGGTAAAGCCGAGGAGACGGTAGCCGATATCTTGAGAAAAACCCAGGATCAAGCGCTGGCTTCGAGAGCTTACGAAACGTTTCCGCTGTTCGAGATTCAGTCGCTGAGTGAGCAGAAGCGCGACTTGATCAACCATATTATGGTCTTTGAAAATTATCCGATGGAAGAACAGATTGAGCAGGTTGTCGGCGGAGGACAAGAAGCGCTGAAAATCGCTAATATCCAATCGCCGGAACAAACGAACTATGACCTGGACATTACCGTCATTCCAGAAGAGCATATTTTGCTTCGGTTTACGTACAATGCACTGAGGTTCAGAGAGCATGACATCAGGCAGATCCACGGTCATTTCGCTCGTGCATTGGAGCAGGTTGCGGCTAATCCGAATGTTCGTGTAAATGAGTTAGAGCTTTTGACTGCGGCAGAAAAAGAAGAAATTGTCGGCGCGTTTAACCCGGCGCAGCCGGAAGAGGCTCCTGTGGCAGCGTTCCATCGACTGTTCGAGGAACAGGCGGAACACACGCCGGAAGCGGAAGCTGTCGTCTACGAGAACGATCGGCTGACGTATGCGGAGTTGAACGAGCGGGCAAATCGCCTGTCGGCCACGCTGCGTGCAAGCGGAATCGGCCGGGAGGAGATTGTTGGCATTCTCGCCGAGCGTTCGGTCGATTTGCTGGTGGCCGTGATGGCCGTCTGGAAAGCGGGAGGCGCGTATGTACCGCTTGACCCGGATTATCCGGCAGACCGCGTGCGGTTTATGCTGGAAGACAGCGGAGCGAAGGTGCTGCTGACACAAACGCTACTGCGAGAGCGTGCCGAAGCCTGGCTCGGCGAAGAGGAACTGGCACTGGAGACGGTGCTGTACCTCGACGATGAAACGTCGTACAGCGAAGACCGGACGAATGCGCCGATGGGCTCCAGCATGGTTTCTGGTACACACTCTGGCAAACTGACGGGTGCTGTGAACGAACGCAATGAGAGCCATCCGAATGTTGTTGGCATGGACAGCTTCCATGAAGCCCGTCCGGAGGACTTGGCGTACGTGATCTATACGTCGGGAACGACGGGCAAGCCAAAAGGCGTGATGATCGAGCACCGCAGCCTGGTGAACACGGCGGCGGGCTACC
>NZ_JAGGNR010000046.1 GCF_018614975.1 Paenibacillus polymyxa
CTTTACAGGGAGCGGTTCAAATTAGCCCTTGTCGTCTGAACTCTTCATTGGTAATTATATCGATCTCTGCATACCCTCCTCCCACATGTCGTTGAAACCTTGGACGGAGTCATTCACTTCGCATCAGGTCAAGTCGAAGCGTAGTGGATTCCCTAACGCGTCAACTCCCCATGAATTGTGTGTTTAACCCACCTCGGTAACATCCAATCGCTTGCTTTGCCCCCTTATTCGCCTGATCTATGCTCGTAAACTCGTACAATCGTGGCTTCAATCATCATTTTCTCCTCGTAAGTACGGATTTCCAACACGCCCAAGCATACTTACAAAAAAAAAATTGAAAATCGTTATTTAAGTATATCCTGTAGTCTTAAAGTAGGCCTGAATTTATTAATTGCAATATCTGTAAATCCAAATACATCTGATAAATCAAGTGCTACTCCTAATGGTGAAATAACACTAGTCAAAATCATTCTTATTGTTTTATATGATTTACCTTCTAAAAATTTATATTGGTTTTCAACTCTATCTCTATACTCTTTATAAAACTCTGTACTTGAATTATATTCAGTTTCATTAATGAACTTTCTTATACTCTGTGATTTATCTCTAAGTTCAAATACGTCGCTTATATTAATTCTCTTATTACGAAAATAACTTGCGAGATCCGGCATATTTTCTATTGTAAGAAGTTCATTAAGATGATCCGTAGATTTATTTAATTCATCAGTGTACAACTTTTCGAATATCTTCCGATTTGAGTTACTTAGGATTAAACTATCTGCTTTTGTCTCAATTTGAGATAGTATATTGATATAAGACCTAATTATTGTAGTTAAGAATTCTCCAACAAGGAGATTAGATAGTTTTTTACAGTTGTTATCTTCAGATTCAATATAGAATATTCCATCTTTCACAGTAACTTTATATTCAAATTTATCTAAAACGTCATTTAATAAATGATTTGGTCTAGTAGATTTATATATATCTACCAATAGTTGTTTGTCATTAAGTATCGAACATGCATACTCACATAACCTATTCATATCAATATGGTTATAGTCTAATACTTGAATTTTCCTATCAATTAATCTTCTGTAGTTCCTTTTTAAGCTTTTATATCTTTCGTCAGCATTAAAATGATCTAAATCAATACTTTTGTTTATTTTTAATTCAATCATTATATTCCCTTCTGAATGTTTAATATAACGAATTGGTACAAAGTCGTAAAATATTGATAACTCATCTTTGTCGAGTAATCTGAGTAACTTAGGTAAACTATTCGTAGAAAGTTCTACACAATCCAAAAAGTGACCATTTGTGAGGACAATCTTATCATTTGTAAGAAGTGTTTCGTAAAAGAGACTTTTATCAAATTGATTTGCTCTGCTTTCTCCAACAAATATTGGATTGAATACATCTAAACAAGTTTTCTTCATACTAATCACTCCTATAAATATTTGGTTTTGCCGTCCTATGTATGATTAATGTATTTAATGAACCTACGCTTACAGTGAAAACCTTTTACTGCGTACATAAAATAAGTACACCAATACAATTAATACACATAAACTTTTCATAGTTGCAAATTCCATAACTCAGTTTTAATAGAATATTCAGAAACTCTTACTAAATTATTACAAGTTGCTTACATTGAAAATTTTTCTTGTTTCTTTTATTTTATACTACTCTGTTTTCTGGTCTTGGTTTCACTTTATATTAAAATATATCATCTCTTGTTTTATTAGATTTTTTTTCAATTTGTATTTGAATATTTTACAAAAAGTAAGATCCAAAACTGATAATAATATTTTATTCACGAACATCGAGGTAACCAACTTTAACTAAGAAGACTTTATTGCTGATCCCTTAAGGAATATAAGATAAAATTCATTAAATAGGAATAAACCACTATTTGTATAAATACTTACATACAAGTAAAACACCAAAAAGAAGCCACCTCCCTGGCCTTCCCCAGTTCAGTGACTCCTTTTTCACAACCCTATTCATTTTCTACATTCAACTACTCCTTAACAGCACCAACCACGATCCCCGTTACAAAATAACGTTGCAGGAACGGGTACACAAGCAGGATCGGAAGTGCACTGATAAAGATCTGCGAAGCCCGAATGGTCCGTTGGGACAGGTTCGCAACTGCTTCCGGATCAAGCTTCGACATGTCGGCCTGCACGATGATCGTCTGCATGAATGTCGCGAGTGGCAGCTTTTCCGCATCACGGATGTAGATGATCCCGTCAAAATACGCGTTCCAGTGACCGACCATCATGAAGAGCGAAACTGTTGCAATAACGGGTACCGAGACAGGCAGATAGATTTTGATGAATGTCTGAAAATGTCCTGCCCCATCGATAAATGCAGCTTCCTCCAGATCTTTCGGAACCGTACGGAAGAAATTAAGCAACAGAATGATGTTGAACACCGCGACCAATCCAGGCAGGATCAAGGCCAACAATGTGTTCATCAATCCCAGCTTCAGAATCAGGATGTACCCCGGAATGAGACCACCGCTGAACAGCATCGTGATGACAAAATACCACAGATAGATGTTACGTGCGCGGAACACCCGCGTCTCTTTGGAAAGCGCATAGGCTGCAATCGTATTAACGATTAACGCAAGTCCAGTACCCAGTACCGTCCGCTCCACGGACACCCACAAGGAGGAGAGGAAGTTGGTATTGGCAAATGTCTTCGCATACGCTTCTAACGTAAAACCAATCGGCCAGAACGTAACCAACCCGGCATTGGCAGGTGCGGATGCACTAAGCGATACCATGAGCAAGTGATATAAAGGCAGCAAGCAGAGCAGCGAAAGGATGGTCAATAACACATTATTGAATATGCTGAATATGCGGTAAGGCATCGTTTTATGATACATGTCTCGTCATCCTTTCTAGAAAATTCGGTATCCGGCGAATCGGTAAGCCAGTCGATATGAGATCACAATCAGAATCAGGCTGATGACCGATTTGAACAGATTCACCGCGGTAGCGAAACTGAACTGTCCACTAAGCAGACCTTCTCTATACACAAACGTATCAATAATATCTCCTTGCTGATAAATCAACGGACTATACAAGTTAAAGATCTGGTCAAAGTTGGCGTTAAGCACATTACCCAGTGCCAGCGTTGCGATTACGATCCCAATGGGAATCAGTGCCGGGATGGTAATATACATCGTTTGCTTCCAGCGTCCCGCTCCATCCACTTCAGCCGCTTCATAAAGTGACGGATTAATGCCGGACAATGCCGCGAGGAAGATAATCGTGTTGAATCCAAACTCTTTCCAGACATCACTCGCAATAATTGTGAATCGGAACCAGCTACCATCCCCAAGGAAGAAGATCGGCTTGATGCCGAATACCGAGACCAGAAACTGATTGACGATCCCCGTCTGAGCCAGAATATCGATCAGGATACCGGATAACGTTACCCATGACAGAAAGTGTGGAAGATATACGAGCGTTTGAATCGTTCTTTTCAATGCCATCTTCCGCACCTCGTTGAGCAATAAGGCAAAGATAAATGGAATGATCAGGTTCATGACAATCTTCGTACAGGCAAAAAACAGCGTGTTCCACGTGATTTGCAGGAAATAATCATTTTCCCACATGTACCTGAAATGCTTCAGTCCTACCCATTCGGAATTAAAAAAACCAAGTGCAGGTTTATAATCTTGAAATGCCATCAAAATCCCGGACATCGGAATGTATGAAAAAATAAAGACCATTATGGCCGCTGGCAACACCATGAAATGCAGAATCCACGGCTGTTTATAGCGTTTTTTTCTTTTTGGTTCCAGCTTGTTCCCAATGTTCGCCTGCGGGACCGGTTTACCCTCCAATTTAGCCTCCATAGCACTGCTCCTGTTCCCAAAAAAAGTTTTTGTGTGTGATGGGGTTCTCTGATATAAATAGTATCAAGCCACTCTCGGGTCTGACTATATAACATTGTTAGGCTCCATAAGATTTTATTAGGAAATTCATTCAGAGGGGTTGTTTACACACGAATTTAAAGGAGACTTTTAATGCATACATGGAAGCGTTATATGCCTTTTCAAAAAGGACCCCGTTCCCGCTTCAGCCTATTCGCCAAAATTAACCTCTTAATTGTAGTCCTGTTCATCCCGATCCTGATCATGTATACCTACTCGAATAACGTCACCTATGATGTCGTCAGCAAAGAATTGCAGATCTCCAACACGAAGCAGCTCACGTTCTTGTCCAGTCAGATCGACTCCCGTATCAATCAGATGATGGATTTCAGCCTGATTCTCTCCCGTGATCCGAATGTCAGAGCCTTCAACGGCCTGAACATGTGGGATGATCGATATGACCGGATGCAGACCCGTTATGTGATTCAGGAGAAGATGACGCTTCAGACGAGCGTTACCGATATATGGCCTACCCGATATGCGGTGTATTCACAGCAGAATGAGGATGTCATCGCCAACTACAACCGAACTACAGGATATGATGAGGCCTATTTGAAAAAAAATATGAGCGGACAATGGACCTATGGGGACCAAAGTGCCGAATCACAAGATGAGATGAAATCCTTCTATTGGTTCTATACGGACTCCCTTGCCCAACCAGGAATGCTCACTGGAAGCAATCTGGTGATTGAAGCCAGCTTCAGCTATGAGAACATTCAGAATATGCTGGATACGTATAAAGCTGGCGGACAAGGTGATCCTTTCTTATATCACAAAGGAAATGAACCCATTCTGAATCGCAGCGCGGACAAGCAGTTATCCGCTGCACTCACTCAGTATCTGGATACGCACTCGCCAGAGGATACTACACAGGACGTGGTCGAACTGAACGGAAAGAAATATCTGGTTAGCTCCGTGAAGTCCACCTATCTGGATTGGCATCTGGTTGATGTCATCCCGCTGTATCAGATTTTGAAACCCATCTCGCTCAGTCAGAATCTGTTCTACACCAGTATGATTTTGCTACTCGTTGTGGGAATCTCGGCTTCCATCCTGCTGTACCGGAATGTCCAGTATCCGATCAAACAGCTGATCAAAGGCTTACGCCGTGTAGAACAAGGGGACTATTCTGTTCGACTGCATAGCAAAAACCAGAATGAATTCTCATTCCTGTTCCGCCGATTCAACGATATGTCCCATCAGATTCAGGATCTGATCGAGAATGTGTTCCATGAGAAGATTAGAGCCAGGGAAGCAACGCTGAAGCAATTACAGGCGCAGATCAATCCGCATTTCCTATATAATTGTCTTGGTTATATCATCAACATGGCCCAGATGAAGGACGAGCAAGCCGTGGTCTCCATGGCGCATAATCTTAGTGCCTACTACCGCTATACCACCCGTATGGAAAAAGAGACATCTTCGCTTCAGGAAGAGATCAAGCTGCTGATCAACTATCTGGATATTCAGAAGCTGCGCAATGGCCGGATTGAATATCACATCGATATCCCTGAGGACATGCTTGCCCAATCGGTGCCGCGATTAATGCTTCAGCCCATGGTTGAGAATTCCGTCATACACGGTGTGGCGAAGTCCTATTCTTCTGG
This sequence comes from Paenibacillus polymyxa, assembly GCF_018614975.1. Taxonomy (GTDB): domain Bacteria; phylum Bacillota; class Bacilli; order Paenibacillales; family Paenibacillaceae; genus Paenibacillus; species Paenibacillus polymyxa_E. Next base: position 5,557 of record NZ_JAGGNR010000046.1, read on the forward strand.
GGAAATTCGAATTACCGGGGAGCGCTTGAATGGTTTTGGCAGAATATATATCGACGACGATGGCCCGGGTCTCAGCCCGGAACAGTACGAAGCGCTGAACTTGAAGATGCAGGAGCCGTTACAGGAAGAAATGGGCTGCGGCCTTTGGAATACGAATCAACGAATCATGCACACATTTGGAAGCCATTCCTACCTCCTATTCGGCCCATCCCTACTTGGCGGATTCCGAACCGAAATCATCTGGGAGATACCAAGCGAGGACACGGAGCGAGGAGATACTTGTAAGAGTTAAAGTTAATACAAACAATAAATTGACGATTTAATTTTGAACAAGATCACGTACACGATAACGCAGAGGACAGAAAAAACCTGAAGAAGCAAAGCGTTCGCCTTTATCACCAGATTTACACATTATAAAATTCATTCAATAAATCTGGGGATAACAGCGATCGAAAGGTTATTCTGTCATCGGAGTGGCAAGTGTACAGATGTCTGCGTTCAACCAACAAGGAGACAATACACCATGCAAATGATGATCGTAGACGATGAAGCACACTGGGTGGATAACCTGTCCATTACCAAGCCCTGGCACACACTGGGGATCGAACAGGTGCATAAAGCCTACTCGGCCCACGAAGCATTACAAATGATCGACACTCACCCCATCGATATCGTGATCTCGGACATCCAGATGCCCGAAATGACAGGCATAGAACTGATTGAACGCATCCGCATCCGGGACAAAAAAATAAAATGCATTCTGTTATCCGGGTATTCCGAATTCGATTACGCCAAAAAAGCCATCCAGTTCGAAGCCGTGGACTATCTGCTGAAGCCGCCCACAGACGATGAACTAATGGGTGCTGTTCAGAAGGCCATTGATCAATTGAACAATGAATGGGAACTGGTCAGTTCACTGACACGAACGCAGTTTACGTTGCGGGAGAATCTCCCCCATTTAAGAGGACGACTGCTCCTGGGGGCTTTGCAGGGACAACGAATCGCCGCTGCCGAATGGGAGCGGAAGCTCGCCAATTACGATCTGCCTTTCCATACCGGGGATGCCGCATTAATGCTAGTTCGTTTGGAAGAAGAATTCGGACACTATGACAGCAATGATCAGACTTTGATCGAATATGCGATCATCAATATGGCGGAAGAGATTATGGGTGAGTTTATGGAAGTGTGGGGGGTGAAGGAGGAGCACGGATATCTGGTGTTTTTGCTTCAGTTGAAAGAACGGAAAGGCGATATTGGCAAAGAAACCATGCTGGAGAAGCTATCGATTCAACTTCAATCCAAAGTAAAACAGTTTCTGAAAGGCTCCCTCTCCATCGTCATCACCGAGTGGTTCACCTTCCCGGAACAGATTTACGATCGCTTCCGTCAGGCGTCGGCCTACTTCCGGCAGATCGTCGGAGACGAACGCGAATTCGTCATGCGCGTCAGCGATGTCGAGACACCTGCGGCACAAGGTCCTTTGGATGTACTGTACACCCCGCCCACCTTTATTAGTTTGCTAGAGAGCGGACAGTGGGATGCCGCCGAAGAGAAAATACGCGCGGTCTGTGCGGAGCTGGATGAGAAATGGTCGGAATCCTGGGAGCATTGCATGGAGGCTGGTTTTCTTATTACAGCTTCGTTCACCAATATTGCCCACCGGAACAAGCTGACTCTGACCACTTTAATGGGAAATGATGTCGAGGGTTTGCAAAGTGGGGAAGTTTTCGCTACCATCAGCAAACTTCGGAAATGGTCGCTCAGTGTGCTGGGCAAACTCAAAGAAGGCACGTCCAACGAGATCAAGGACATCCGTTCCGAGTATGTGAAGAAGATTCAGGATTTTACAGATAAGAACCTGCATCTGGATGTATCTTTGCGTGTGCTCGCTGACCATGTCAATCTGCACCCGACCCATTTGTCCAAAATCTATAAGATCGAAACCGGCGAAGGCATTAGTGATTATATCTCGCGCCTGCGTATGGATCGGGCCTGTCACAAGCTGATCACCACTACCAAAAAAATATATGAAATCAGCATGGAGATTGGCTATATGGACCCGGCTTATTTTATTAAAGTATTCAAGCGTCAGTTCGGTGTCACGCCGCAAGAGTACAGAGACCAGCATAAATAACATGACTGAAAACCGAATTTTTTGAACTTCATTTGAACATTCACTAAGAGAGTCCTATCGAAACTAAAAAACTCATATAGATGACATCCCGTACAAATTGGTACAGTTACACTGTAAAGATCATACACCGTAGGGGGATTGAACAATGATCAAATTCAAAACATGGTGGTCACTGCTCATGGTTATCGCGCTCATCACGATCACTGCGTGCGGCAGTGGCGAGACAGCCAGTGACAATGGTACCGATAATACGCCGGGAACTGTCGGCTCAGCTGAAGCAGAAGCTGCTTTTGCTAAAGGAAAATATGATCCACCGATCGAGTTCAGTTCGGTATTAATGCCGAAGAAATACGTGCAAGGAGATACCAAAGAAAATAACGTGCACGATCGCTGGATGCTGGAAACGCTGGGTATGAAGCATAAAGATACCTGGTATCCGGCCAATGACGATCAATACAGACAAAAGCTGCAACTGGCTATCGCCTCTGGCGAGAAGCTGCCTGATTTTGTAACCGTACCGACCAATGCGGTATTGACCAATCAGCTGATCGACTCCGGTCAATTCATCGCCATCGATGAGTTGTTCGACAAGTATGCGAGTCAGACCCTGAAAGATCACGCCGCAGCACAACCTGAACTGTGGTATCCGTTCACCAAGGACGGCAAAAAGTACAACATGCCGATCATGGAGTACACCGATAACGACGATACGCTGCTCTGGCTCCGCGAGGACTGGATGGAGAAGCTGAACCTGGAAGCTCCGAAGACCATCGCAGATCTTGAGAACATCATGGACAAATTCAAAAACGAGAACCCGGACGGTCTGTCTCCAGACAAAGTATTCCCGCTGGCGATCTCGCTGAAAAATAACACCAACACCTGGATGGGTCAGCTCGACTGGTTGTTCGGTGCATACGGCACAATCGAGGAGCAATGGAACAAAGACGCGAACGGTAATCTCGAGTACGGCTCCGTTAACCCGGGTGCCAAACAAGCTCTTGCCAAGCTGGCTGAATGGATGGATAAAGGTTATATCCACGCTGACTCCGCTCTGTGGGACGAAGGTAAATCCGCTGAAAGCTGGACAGCTGGCAAAGCGGGCATTCTGCCTGGCGCAAACTGGGTACCGGACTGGCCTGCACCTGACCTGCTGAAGAACGTACCTGGCTCAAAGTATAAAGCTTACCCTGTTCCAGCTGGCCCAGACGGCAAGATCGGTACGAAGTGGCAGAACTCTGGTGTCAACGCAAGTATCATGATTAACAAGGATGCGAAGCACCCGGAAGCCATCTTCCTGTATTACAACTACCTGCTGGATAACCTTGCGAACCCGAAAGCGGGCAGTGAGTATGAATACGGCTTCGCCAAAGGTTACGACTGGGATATCATTGACGGACAACCGACCAGTGACAAAGAGAAGATCAAAGACTTCTCCAACGAATTCCCTTTCCTGACCGGCCCGGCGCGTATCCCGGATCTGTACATGAAAACACTCGTGAAGCTGGCCAACGGCGAGAAGCCTGAAACACCTTACGAGAAACAAATGGCCGAATTCCGTAAACCGGAAAACTGGTATGCAGGTAAAGTCGTTATGTCCCAGATCGACGTCCGTAAACAAAACTATTTCACTGGCGCCGCAACACCAACCATGGTATCCAAATGGAACCTGCTCCGCCAGTCCGAGATGGAAACCTTCAACAAAATCATCTACGGCAATCTGCCAATTGATGCCTTTGACCAATTCGTCGCTAACTGGAAATCCAATGGCGGAGATCAGATCACGCAAGAAGTGAATGATTGGTTTAAATCGGTAAGTGCGAAGTAAGAATTGGGATTTTGAAAAGTAGAGCGTTAAAAAACCAGCCGAAGCGTGTAATTTACCGCTTCGGCTGGTTTTTTAAGTTAAGATCGGGGTCGCTCCCCCTGACTTATGGGTTCGCGTTAATGGTTTGATCAGCCTTTGCATTTGTCTCCTCAAACATCGACTGGCCCAATAAGGAAACTGTGAGCTGAATGCCATCTCTTAGCCCTTGCATGTATAACCGCTCATTCTCTATTCCTTTACTGACAATGTATCGGCTCTCCCACTCAGCATATTCAGGTGTTTGCTCGATATCTCTGCCAGCAAACAATCCTTCGAACGCTTCGTCCTTTTCCTCACGTACACGACTCAACTCAGGGTCATGCTCGATTCGGGCAGATACTTCATCTAGCCTTGCCTGGATCGCTTGTTGCAACCACGATGGAAAATTCATTGCTCATCCTCCCCTGTGCATTATGTACCTCACTCATCATCGTACAACTCGGTTATGTCTCGCCTTCATTTCACCCACTCGAGCCACCAGTTCGTCCACCCTTCGGCTCTGTTCTTGCACTTCGGGGTTGTCCCACAACGGAATCGCTTGCTTCAAGGATGCCTCTCCAAGCTGATTAAGCTTGCGCCGTTCCTCTTCCAATAAGTCAAGCAACCGGCTCATACATCCACCTCTCTGATGGGTCTAAACTGCATCGTGTCTTGTTAAGACTAGACGTGAGTAGTCATTTTTAATGCGATTCATCCGTACCCGATGTTGTACACTTATGTCTTCTTCTAATCCATATTGTAAGTTAAAGTATAATCTCTTTAATGCGGGGATCGAATTAAAATAAAAAATTCCGATTACTCCATCGGTATCGAAATAGTATTGACTCTCAAGTTTTCAGCTATTCTCATATCAAACAAAGAGGAACGCTTCCCAGAATGAATACACGAGTTGGATATAAGTTATACCATTCATTCGAGTCCGGTCTACTGGAATATCTCTCAAAATTTCTCTAGCAGACCAAGCTTCCATCAGTAACAGCTTAAAATATTGTGTAAGGTGATCTAACTTGCTTCTTTGAATCACACTAGATAATTAAATTGGTGGTAGAACACGTAATTTGATAGTTAAATTATCATCATAATAGTTATACTTGTGCCATTCCTTATTTGTTTTTATCTCACACTCAATTGGCAAACTTAAAGAAACATGCTTTTCTAAAATATCTATAGTATAGTAAGGCTTGTTTCTGAATCCTCGTTGTTCTTCATGATTCAGTTTCCAAGAGATTGTATATTCACTCGCATTAAAAGACGAATCTATCTCTACCTCTAATCGATATATATCTCCAGGTCTTAAAAAATTCATAGGATTTTTTGTTGTGTCCCATAGAACTCCGATACCAGAAACATTCATTTTATTTCTATAAACCTCATTACCGAGAGAATCAATCGCTTTTAAGATTAGCGGAACATTATACTGCATGCCTATGTTCTCCTTTAGATAATAACTTTTTAAAGAATCAATAAAATCATTCGTATAACATACAACTTGTTCCGCATTTCTAATAGAAATTGGATTAGCATGAGACAGGTTATTTCTAATAGGAATTAATCTACTAAGAAAGGTTCTCACTTCATCTTTACCATCAGGATAAGCATTGAATAGAGGCTCTCGAAAAATTTCTTTATAAAGTATTGGGTGACTTAAAATTGTTATTATATCTTCTACTAACAATGCGTCTACGTATCTAGAGTATCTACCTGGCTTGCTGTTATATCTACCAACAACTCCATCACGTATTGATTTCTTTAGTAAAAACTCTCCGTCTCTAACTTGGTAATTTATAAAATCTTTCCCATATTTTTCTGTAAATTTCTGGTCAATAATTCTTCTTGACCAGAATTCAAACATCTCCAGTTGATGTCTGCATATTGTTCTAATTTCATCAATAGAGTAATTACTTAGTTTCATTGATTGTATCCTTTATTCTTATTTTTTTCGCATTTTGCTTAATGTTTCCTGATAAACGACGCCTGACCTATGCCTGGTGTATCAAGCTGCCTACTTCCCCGAGATCTTTCCATCATTACTGAGGACGTATGCCCGCCCAATGCGTTCATTTTATGTTAGCTGATGTCAGATGGAATCTTTGAATATTCATTCAATAAAAACTCTTCTAGAGCATGCTCAAATTGTGTGTGTTTTGTAAATCCTGTAATCTTTATAATTTCAATGGTTGCTTTTCCTTCTGATTTATTTAAATCTTGCAATATTCTACTTCTATTTATTTTTTGTATGTCTGTAGAACTATTCAAGATGCTCCAATTGTACTTACGCTTAAGTATTGATAATAATGAATTGATCTTGTTAGTATCAAGTCTTTCTCCCTTATAGGTTAATACCGGAGTATTAATTCTAACTATTTTATAATTTTGTCTAAGTTGGCTTAACTTTTGACATAGGTCATTATTCAGTGTAATCCATTCATACGCTAGTCTATCTATTCTTAGATTTCTAATTCTCCTGTTCTCCAAATCAACATCAGACCAATTGAGTTTAATTAAATGGTCTTGTTCAAATATCAAATGATAGGACATCATTAAAATTAGTTGGAGTATGATCTTAGCTTCTTCAGTATCTTTCTTACCATAATGTATCTTACTACCTAATAAAAAAGCTAACTCCTCATCATAGAAGAACTTCATTTGTTTCTCGACTTTTGTTGGTTTTAAAGACTTAAGATAATCGCTCAGTTCAATATATTTCAAAGGACTGAGATGTCCATATTCCTTAAGAAAATTCATAAAATTCACTATTGTTGCCCGTGCAGTTGAACTCCTTCTGTTATTTAGAAATAATTCTATATCTCTTGTTACAAAGAATTTGTCTAATCCGTTAATTATATTTGATTTAATTATATAGTCTTCTACATATTTATTAATATCACTTAAATATCTCTGTTTCGTACGCACGGAGATTTGATTTTCTTTACCATCTAGATACTTAAGAAAATCGAGCCGCACGATATTTTCTATTGAGGGTATCATTATTCTATTCCTTTCATCTGATTTCTGATAACATTCCTGTATTCACGATCTAGCACAAGTTGATTGTCCGGCGTGCCGGACCCAGGACGAAGGTTGGCAGCGTGAATATTATGTTATGTGAAGTATTTTATTCGTATCTAATTTTATTCATTTTCTGTTTATGGCTATAAAATGCTACAAAAATAATCTCTACTCCAAAACTAAGCAATAGTAGCAAAACGTAAAGTATAGTTGAAACATTGAGAACCCCGGCTATCAAAATAACAATGAACCAAAGAACATCTGGAATTACTTTAGCATTCAAGCCAAACTTCTTCTCCCTATATTCACTTGCAGATAACTTCTCAGAAAATCCCGGCCAATTGCTTTTTCTATTTTTCAGCCAAAACATCAATAGCAGTGTAGTGGGATAAAATAAGGCACTATATAATCCTGTTGTTTTTATCACTCCTGTTAATTCCCCAATTACAACGATTGCAGCAAATAATGCAACTGTCTTAAGAAGAATATCCGATAACATTTTTTTGAAAGATGACTTTTTAACTGAAAAGTGCCACAAACCGAAAAAAACAAAAAGTGAAGCGAATAATTTGAATGTATGAGTGTGTAAAAACCCTTCAGTTTCATGGCTAATAAATATAAAAACTGTCATTGAAAAAATGTAACAAGCTTCGATGATCCATCCAATAATGCTAATTTTGTCGATATAACAGTCATGCACTTTTTTGACCATATTAAACACCTCTTTATTTTAGATGAATTCTTATACTTTTACGAAGGATTCGAAATATGCTTCAGTGTAAATTTTTTTCTTAGCTTTAGGTATTTCACATAACTTTCCTGTATTCAGAACGTTCAACGTTAGTTGAATGTGTCTGCTGAAACTCTTACTTAAAATACTTCCAGCAGACCAAGGCTCCGTGAGGAGCCGCAGCAAGAATTATTATGTTATGTGATGCTTCTTAACTCTTTTCAGTTCTTTATATGCAGTTTTTAAGTATTATTTTCTTCATCAGTTTTTGACAAGTATAAGCTTCCGTTACTGAATCCATTTTGATCAAAATTTATAGCCATTTTACTTATATTAGAATTCGAAATATGAGTTAGCGTGTTTTCTACACTTAGCGGTGTACTAGCTATTTCGTTTTGTTGCTCTGCACTCTCTAAAGTAACAGCAACTTCTTTTAATCTATTTCTATTCTCCTCCAATATAAGAGTTTTGTTTTGAGTTTCTTCAGCCTCAGTATTGGATTGTTCTCGTTCTTCATAACCTTCATACACTAATTCAATATCATCAAGAACAATTTCGTTTTGGACTTGAAGTCTATCAATTTTATTGACATACATTTGATAAAATAACTGGGCCAATACGTAAGTAGCTAGGAAAACAATAACATAAGGACTATTATGACTTATGTTTTTTAAATCAAACTGTCTGTCTTCTTTGACCTTTTGCTTAATAAAGTTCTTACATAGTATCTCAACACTATTATTTTCTTCGTTATAAACGCCTACAATAGGGCGTTTGTTGTTTATGAAGCTACGTTCAAATGCTCCTGGTACTTTACTTACTAATTCATAATAATTTTTATACAGCGATTCAGTCTTATTTAACTTGAACTCTTCTTCTATTTCAATCATTTTTTTCTGTATTTCGTATCTATCCGTGTATCGGATTCGTAATTTCTTCAATTCTTCAGAAACTAAATCTCTCATTTTATTTTTAGATTTAGGATCGACAATTGTTGAAATGTATGTATTTAAATATTTTTGGTACTTATGAATTTCAATTGTTTTATCAGATGTCATAGCTTCTTTAACAAAAAAATAAAGATTATTCTTATCCAGCTTAACTTGTCCTTCCCCTGTTTCCTTATTAAACTCTGTGTACATTCGAGAAAAAGAATCAAATATATACCTTATTGCATCAATTTTAGGGTTTGAGTATAAAGGAATTGGACTCCCTAAATGATAGAGGTTTTTCACTCCGTTTTTACTACTTAACTTATGTGTTCCTAAATATCTATAACTTCTGTGAATACTGAATGATTTATCAAACACAAAGAAATTCTGTGGCTTCTCTCCTCCTTTTATTCTATTTCGTACTTCATTTAGCAATTCATGCTTATAATGCAGTTCATTAATTTTGTTTGCAAAATCAATGACCCTCCAAGATTTGAGAAATTCATCTTCATTCTGTTCTAGTTTAAATTCAATTCTGCTCATTGTTATTGCTCCTTTTTCAATTGTTTTTCCTTAACTTATTTAATTCTTCTTGGTATTTTATTCTCAATTCCCTTTCTTCTAGATATTTTTCTCTGAATTTAAAATTCTCTTCGTCTTTTTTATCAACCAATATGTTTTGTCTTTCGTCAGACAATTTAAAGGACCACAACGTTACTGCTATACCTATTAAAAGAAGAGCATTAGTGTTTATATCATTCACTAATTCAAAAAGAATATCGTAATATTTGAACCCGCTAGCAAAAGCAGCCAATATAATCATGAATATACCTATGCTTATATTCACTTTTTTCAAGAATTTCAAAATGGAATTCTTCCTAGAGCTAGAAGACGAACCCAAATTCAAACCAGTAAGAGTCAAAAAAAATGCACCTATATTAAATACATTAAGCTGAAACTCATTAAAATCATAAAGGTTTAATCCCAATAAGACACCAAGAACGAATAATAGCCACGGGGCAACCTTGTCCCTAAACATTTTTTATCCCCCTTTCTTTTAATATACTTGTATCAATTTATTTGTTTTGAAGTTTCACATAACCTCTTGTGTTCAAGGCCCAGTGTATGTTGGGCGTCCGGCGAATGCCGGACCAATAGCGTATACCCGCAACGTGAATATTATGTTAGTTGAAGTTATTGTCTTCATAGAGACGCTAAATTTATTTAGATACTTCTTCACTTCTAGTTTCCCATACATCTAAGACGGGTTTTAAAAAATATCCTGGATTTTCTTCAGCAATTTTCGTCTCTAAAAATTTAATATTCCCAAAATATCTTCTTTGGAATTCAGTCATATAACTTCTGGATTTCCCATCAGAGGTTATTACAGAAATACAAAGTGCTTCAGCTTTATCTTGTGTCTCACTAACAGGAGTACCGCCCATTATTGCATCTACATCTCCAGAGACCCAGGCTTCATTGATATTAATTACACAAGTGGCCTTTGTTTCTTTAACATATTGAGCAAGCTCTTTCATAATTAAAAACTTATCTGATTTATCTTCTGGATTAACAGTGCGTAACTCCCACCCTTTGTATGGCACTTTAATAAACTGTATCCATTCGTGATACTTATCTTTTTTAAGCACTTGCAAAGCCACTTTATTCAAAGTATCAGCGAATTTAAATGGATCATGTTTTGAAATTCCAGAAAGTTGACTAAATATCTTGGATGAATATCTTTTCTTAGCTGCTGATATTATTTGTTCATTCATTTTCACCGTATTCGTTTCAAATGCTCTTGTTTGAAAGTCACTTAATACTATATTTTGTGTTCTGAACGTTGCATTCATATTCATACAGCTATATTGTCCTGTCAGATCGTCATAGGATAACGGGTGTAAATAATCATGAAGTGAGCACTGAATATAATTAGATCCTGCTTGTTTATGTGCATCAAGAACGATATCTTTAGCAAAATTAAACCCGTATGCAAGAGCATCGAGGATCTCCCAATCAGGTAGGTCTTCGGCTACCCATCTTCGTTCTACAACTGCTATACACTCCTTTAATTGATGTTCAGGAATTTCAATTTTTTCTTTGATAATACTTTTTGCGTTGTGAGCAATTACCTCAGAGGGTAAAAGCGCTGGTACATCAAACTTATACTCCACGAGGTTAAAATAACTATGAATTAGAACGTTTGCCTGACTTTTTGTTTCAAGGTCCTTCTGATGAACGATTTTGACTCTAGCCTCATTAAGCCATTTCATAATTGGATCAGTTTTCATTTTTGATTGCCAATTTGGATACCAAGAATCAAAGTCTATAATTTTTTCTTTTTCATTTTGAAGAGCAAAAGTCAAATTTCTTAAAGCCTGTATGGTCGCATTGATATTCACTCTGAATCCTTCCGGATCAAAATAGTTATCATATGCTTGGTGCCACAAACGATGTGCTTCAAGTAGTCTTTTATGTGTATAAGGAATAATACAATCCATATTAGCCTCCCAGTATTAATTTTTTACAATAATTTCATCTAACGTTCCCATATCCACGACCCAGCGCATGCTGGGTGTCCGGCGAATGTCGGACCAAGGGCGTATGCCCGCAGCGTGAATATTATGTTATGTGATGTCATCAGCCTCTTTGATAAATCTTTCGAATACTTCTTTGGGTGAAACAAATCTTCTCTCTATAACTTCCTCTTCTAATGCCTGATCCCAAAATTCATCTGCTTCTTCAACAGAAATCAATCTGCAATCAATTATTCTCAATATGAAATTACTGATTAAACCACTAAGCAGAGCATAATACATTGCTATCACATGAGGAGGAACCATTAATCCGCTCTCATATCTACCTTCATATATCAGCCTTTCATTACTACCTAATGAGTAAGAAAACGCTAATGATCTATATGTTCTATGATTAATTTTGGATAACTGTTTATAGTATTTTTGTAATACTCCCCACTCCTGTTCATCGTTTTCTTTTATATAGTTTCTATAGATGCTATTTTGTATGACTTTATCTTTGTACCAGTCTCTTAAATGCTTATCTTTCTTTATATCATTGGAATTAAAATAAGAGGCTATATCCATTGTCTCTACAGCATCACGAAATAGCCTACCTGCAATCCTATGCTTTTTATCTCGAAGTAACTCAAGACAATCAATTAAAGATTCTAAAGAGTCAAGAGATAACATCCAAATAGCCTTTTCAGCACTTTGATCGTCACGTATATATGTACCTGATTTTTTTGTTATATGCTCAAATAATAACCTTAATAATTCACTCGCTTCTCTGTAAAACTGATTTTGAGCCTCGTACTCATATGGGTTTTGATAAGCTTCTTTGGGATCTCTTCCCCAGATGAAACTAGTCATCTTATACCTCCTATTCATTAATGATTTCACATAACGTTCCTGTATTCACAAACCCCAAAGGGGTCATCTGCTGAAATACCTGCTCGAAAATTCCTACAGCAGACCAAGGCTCCGTCAGGAGCCGCTGCTTGAATAATATGTTATACGACGGAATCACTTCTGGAATTTGCTCTCTATGGATTTTCTTCCTTCAGCTACTCTCAGACCTGTTTATAGTTCTTACTATCAAGTGTATTGTTGAGAGGTAGATATAAAAAATCCAACTCAACCAAAGCGCACCGTAATCTTTCTTTTGTTTATCATTATGATGTCTGATGGCAAAATTATTTGCAATATTATAAAGTTCAGACTCATCTTTAGATAACATATGCTCTTTAATTTGTGGTCTTAAGTATTCTAAAACATCAGATAAATCTCTCACTGCATCTTTTCTTTCATTTAAACTAGCACGATATCTTCGGAATTTCAAAATAGCAATTTCTACTCTGTTATCAACATTACTCAAATCATATTCCGGAATTTTAGCTTCTAACAGAAAATTCAGACCCTTATCTCCTAATAAAAGAATTTCACCATCGTTTGACAACTCATAGCCCTGTTTATAATCTCTCAAAATTTCATTAATCTCTACTTTGAATTCCTCTTGGCCTAAATTTTTATCAAATTCATAATAATGCCATCCACAATCGCTCCAATCGTGGTATGTACCTTCAATAGGTTTTGAGACAAGATCAAAGAGTACTTCTATCACATCAAATATATCATCATCAGAGTAACTCATATAAAAGTCATCTATAGGCCAAATGCTATGTTTGCGGAGTTTCCTCAAAAAATCCCCTTCAATATCACTTCCACACGTTCCAGAAATCAATCCTGCATCTACACACATTTTTCCAAATGCCTCTTGATAATACTCTTTCTCATGAAAAAAATGATAAATTCTAAAAATCAGTTCTCTGAGTGTTTCAATGGGAAAGTTCTCTCCTGTATTTTTTCCATTACGTGCAGAGAAATACTGCCGTTTAGTCATTAACATTCACCCTTCTTGTTACTGTTGTATACCTAGCTCTATCAAATTTCTTTGTTTAACTGTTTAGATTCTGTCGTATAACGTTCTCGCATTCACCAACCCAAGAACCTTAAGTCCCAAAGGAGTGACCGTGACGCGATTAAGGTTCGCAGGGTTGTCACCTGATTCCGCTCCCTCGAAATACATCTCGGTGACCGAACAACCGTAAGGCTGCGAACGTGAATGCTATGTTATGTGGAGTCCTAGTCTTCTTGAGTTGGCTTAATATAATCAATGAATCTTGAAGCAACAAACGCCAGTACCACAATTTCAAAGGCTTTTGAAATAACTACATGAACCATATATAGCAGTTGAATTGAGTTTTCGTCTGTAATAATACTTCTGTAGTCATCTATTGTCTTACTGACAGGTAGAGAATAGATAAGAGAATAACTAAAATAAATTGATTCAAAAAGTGTAATATTCTCTGCCTTAGATACAATCCCCCAAAATGCATAAATTAAAGCAAATACTAAATGGGGTATTGTAATAAAATAAACTAAATAAAAAAGTAGCCTCAGTCTCTCTAATATTGCATTATTAGTACTTTCATAAAGTATCTTCCTTATACCCTTAATTGCACTAGTTATCAAAATAAAAAACAAAACTAAACTTGCACTGGTGATTACTGAGTAGAATAAAATCCATCCCCAACTATCATGTTTATTATAAAATATTGGATAAGCATAGTATGCAATTACTGCAAGCAATAATTGAAATAACGGTGAAAGGTATAAAAATAATTTAAAAGGTCCTTTCAGAAATAACACAATAATAACTGGAAGGAATACTGCTAGTAAACTTAAAATAAATGATAGTATGCTTTGCAATATCATATTCAGTTCTCCCTGTTACTAGGATTTCACATAACCCTGTATTCAATGAACCCCAAAGGGGGTGTCTGCTGAAATGCCTATTCGAAATTCTTCCACAGACCAAGGCTCCGAAGGAGCTGCTGCTTGAATATTATGTTAGTTGATGTTCGACACTTCTTGATATCGCACTCAAAATTTATACTTTAGAATCGATATATTGCAAAATACTTCTGAATAAATTTATTACAAGTTTAGCTTCAGGCTCTCCTATGATTTGTTCATTAGGGTGAGAGTATGATCTATTGTTTCTTATCCCATTTAAATTTTCTAAAAGCTTCCCAATTGCATTGATAATTTGATTGATAGGAAGATGGCTTTCTGCATTATCTATCAGAATACTCGGATGTTCTTGTTTCAACTTACTCCAATAGTCTTGTATTTTTGGATTGTTTTCAGTAATCGTAAGCCCTGCATTATTACAAGTTTCTTTTAAATATCCATGTAAGGCAGTATGCGCCCGATCGACAGCACTTCTACAATCATGTTCCGAAATCAATGTCTGACAGTGGTCTAATGTCTCTTGTACAAATTGGTAATTATACGTTAAATCTTGTACGGCAAGTAATCCTTTGCCCTTTAAATCAGGTATCCATGATAACATGCTTGCATGAATTCTTTGTTTTTGTTTGAATTCTCCTTCAGTTAAATGCCCATCAGTAAACCGATCCTCAAAATGTTCTAAAGGATATTTGTCGATTACTCCTTGTATAATTTTTGACTGAACTAATGGATCTGCTTGAGATAATATTGCTATAAATTTTTCTCTTGTTGTTCCACTAAATTCATTAGGATCAATATCTAAGCCACAATATGCAGGATAGAATTCAGCGTGAGAGGCGTATGAAAAGTTTCCTAAGTAGCCACCGCTGACTCCAATATAAGCGACCACACTATTCACTTCTTTTCCACTCAATCTTTCCATAATTGATCAACTCCAAAATCTCTATTTATCGGTTTGTCGAATTTCAACTAACATCTAAGCAATGTACTTCGTAAATACCACACTGCCTGCCTGATATCTGACTACGTATATGATAACCCATGCGGTGATACTTGCGAAGAAAAAATTGGAGAAAAAGGGAGATTTATTAATTCTTTTCATTCTCCGTATCCATACGATCCAATGGCCTTTTAATACGCTGAATATTTTTCGTACTAACATGAGTATATCGCTCAGTTGTTCGTGCACCCGTATGACCAAATAGCCCCCCCTGAATGTATCTTAGATCTGTCCGTTTTCCAGCAAATGAGTGGCGAAAGAGTGTCTCAGAGTTTATTTTAAGAGACAAAAAATAGGATGATCTTGATCCCCCTTCAATATCCCAAGGCACAAGTTACCAAAGGGCATACTAACAAAAAGACAACAGTCCCCAATAAGGAACTGCTGCCTTTACTCCTTTTAATTGACCCCACTTAATATTTCACTTATCTATAGAAGTCATCCACGAGCCATTGCAATGCTTTGAATATTCAGCGTTTAATCTTCTAAACATACAAATTCCATCCCACAATAAAAGCAGCCAAGATGAAAGCCGAGATGCCAGACATAATGTACATCACCTCTTGCTTTTTACTATAACTGCTCTTCCGCAGTTTGAACATAAGCAAGCCAAGATATGCCACTGCTAGAACCACATAAAGTAGGTTAAACATTAAATTGATCCGTATTGAAGAATGAGCGGGATAATTTGGAAGTCTCGTGTGTATGATGAAAATATTAAGAGGAAGTACCGCACCTGCAACATTAATTGCAAGATGATATTTATTAAAATCTATCCGAGGATTTCCTCGTTTATTTCGATTGTAAAATAGCATCCGAATAAATAGACGAGCAAAGCAGTCACACTGAAAAGAATGGCTAGTATAACAGGAATAAAAGATATTACAATCAAGTTCACCTTCCATTTCGATACAGGCAAATAATCCATGTAAGGAGTGAAGGAAATTTTTTCAACCACGCCATTATGCTCGACCACATTATAAAGACTACTTAACTCAGCTTTTGAAAATTTGGTTATATCAAGCTGCCTGAATAAATTAGTAAATCTAGATGCTGCCCGTCGTGCGGATTGAAAATATCCTCCCCCCTCCGAAGTAACTCTATTAGAATTGACGTTATCACCGAAAATCTCTTTAGTAAGTCCGTAATAATAAATTTCCTCAAAAGATTGATTTGTCATGACCACCATCCCAAATTTAGATTCGGGATCAAAGACAAGTTTGCTGGAAAACCCTTTCAGATTCCCCTCATGCATCAGTGTAGGCACCCAGTATTCCATCTCAACGAACCCATGTGCAAATCGCGGAGTAGAGGTCCCGTCATAATAGAGACTTGTCGACAACATTTCGTTCAACGTATCCCTGTTCTTGAATAATACATTGCTATCATCTACTGGCATCAGCGCTGCAAGAAATTTGCCTAAATCTTCTGCTGTCCCTATGGCTGCCCCTGTAGGATAAAACGTTACGTATACTCTGTTCTCAGGGATCAGTTTCAAATCTTTCGTATACCCTTCAATCTCATTTCTTCTATGTACTAGGTCTGGATGATCTTGCCCCGTTGGATGAATTGAAGTGTCGTTCATATGAAGCGGTTCGAAAATATGTTGATTGACATATTCATAAAAAGGTTGTCCACTTATCTCTTCCACAATGTAACCAGCTAGACCAACGCCGTAGTTCGAATAACCCACTATGCTATTCGGTTTGTATATCTGTTTCGGCTCATTTTTACGCAGCGTTTCTCCTAATTCTAACGTTTCATCCTCGGAGTAATAAAACACCTCGGCCGCTGTTTGATCTTCCCAACCCGCATTGTGATGCATCAGGTTCAATAGGGTAATTGGATCATCGTATTTCAGCTTTTTGAAAAATCCCTCTGGCAGATATTCTTGGATATCCGTCTCCAAATCAAGCTTTCCTTGTTCGACAAGCTGCATCACACTTGTATAGACCAACAGTTTCGAGATTGAAGCCCATTCAAACACAGTAGAGGTATCCGCCTTTCGCTGATTCTCAATATCCGCGTAACCATATGCTTTATTCACAATGGTTTCACCATCTTTGATAGCCACAACCGAAACGGCAGCGGTGTACTTCTCATACGAGGCTACATAAGCATCAATCGTCTCCTCTAAATTGGATAAAGGAATCCTGGATGGTGTAGTCTCCACCTGTTTCTCTTCGGCGTGGCAGGTAACGCTATTGCCATAATGATAAATATGAATGAAAGAACACAAGCGATTACTTTGTTAACAGTCTTATATCCACGATTCATCTGCATTAGCTTCTCTCCTTTTATATTAAATGTTAATTGCATCTCTTGTTTTCACGTATGCGTTTTCAAAAGAGTCCACACGAATCTAAGTTATTTCACCAATGCAATTACACTCCATTTAGGAGCGATATGTAATTTGATTATTCCTTCATCGTCAATATCCGGTTCAACATACCAATAAAATAATCGATTGGAGCGAACGATTTTACGTTTATATTTTTTTCTTACGCCCATAACTCACCTCGCATATTTCTTTTTATTTTGATCGCAGTATTTGGTCATTTAACCAAGACACAGCTAAAGTAGCTTTTGGGATCTGATATTAAAATCATACTAAGATTAAGGAGTGTTACTTTTATAGAAATCAATTCCTCTATCAAAAATTTCGATCTCTCGTTTTTTTATGTCCGGTAATGTCTCGCTATGCTTTACAATATGATGTATATTATCTGCTATAGACTCTGCTTTATGAATTCCCACATATCCTGGTACGAGTTCATTAAGATAATGGAAGTATCTCATTTGAGGTTCAATCATGCGCAGATGTTTATCAAAATTTCTTCTGGATCTTGTCTGATCCATCTCCTTTCGCTTGCGCAGTTCATCTTCTTCTGCCCAGAATAGTACATATGCATCCGGTAATGATATTTCATTCTTCAATAGCTTACCTCTAAAAAAGTCCGCTGTTTCATCTAAAGATAGGTGCTCATAACCATATATCCAGCTGTACCACATCTTAAATACATCGCCATCCAAAATCACATACTCATGTTGTTGATTCTTCTCATATGCTATATGCCATCTATCGATTTGTCTCTCCAGCAACCACATCATAAGTTCCCTACCTTCAAGTTGAGGAGATTCAAACAGAAGCCCTGTTTCTGGAACAATAAATGCATCATACTGTGTAGCAAACTGTTGACAAGTGGTACTTTTACCTACTGAACTGGCACCTTCGAGACACATTATCGTCATTGAAATAAATTACCTCCTCATATTACTCACAAAATGATTAATCAACCTTCACTGGCTCTTAAGCGATCATGTTGAATTTCATTTTAGACTATGTATTGTAGATTTCTTTGATCTTTAGCCATGTTTCATACCAAACTGTTTTTCGTTTAAGAGGTTTTATCACCTTCATTTGGACTTCTTTTCTTTTCAAATAAACCGTGCCATCCACTTCAATGAGTCTATCGTCAAATGAAAACACCATATCCTTGCTGTCTGTGTGATAGTGGTTCTCTCTAGTTTCTGACCACTCCGCTTTTTCAATAGAATGTCGTTTTCTCATTATTTAAGATCCTCCTTTAAGGAAAACACCACTATTTTCAGCAAGAAGGATGCCTGTCCCACAACATAAACAATTTATCCGATATTGATTAGCCTTAAGGTTCATTTATTCCTACGACTTGTTCAATGGCTATATTAAATTCTTTAACATTAATGTCTAACTTCATGATTTCTTCTTTATCAAGCCCTTTGGTATCTAATCTAAACGTACCTGTCAGTGCTTCCGAAGTATCACCATCAATTTTCTCATTTATGTCCAATTTAATGTCTCTATCCATTAATCGCTCCTGAATTTCCTTACTTATAATCGGTTCAACTGTTTTTAGAATTATTGATTTATTGGTTCTATTCCGAAGATTGAAATTGTATGTTACAACTGTTATACCTTCATCTTCTTTGCTTTCTCCCAGTCCGATTGAAATCGAGTTTATGATCAACCCGTCCTCAACAATTTCATCCGTCTTTAAACTGCTTGAACCACAACCACTTAGGGCTAGTATTATCAAAAGAAATAGCAAAATCATTAAACGCTTTTGATTCTTCATTTTGGAAACTCCTTTAATTTTTTCTCTTCATTTTTTAAGATCTATATTTGCAAGTTCAAGTGCGACCGCTAAACTAATCTGCGGATATTTCCTAAATCGATTTAATTGTCTAACTGTTTGCTTTCAATTATAGGTTCAATATTGGGGTTGTAACCATCGATTTCCACACTTGCAATTGTATCGTTATTAATGATACTAACATCAATTGTCACTTCATCAGGAAGTTTCGGATAACGTTCCTGTATTCACGACCCGACGTATGTCGGGTGTCCGGCGACTGCCGGGCCAAGGACGAATGTCCGCAGCGTGAATATTATGTTAGGTGATGTCCTACTCTTCTTTGAGTCTTCTATCATCAAGTCTTAACTATAAATGTATAAGTCAAAATCAATTTCTGCCCCTAAATCATAAATGAACTTTATAGTGTCTTTGTTTAGATACATGGCTGGCTTTGCATTGTTCTCAATATTAATTACGACTTCAAACTTACATTCAAGATTGTGCTTTCTAATTAATCTTATTACTTGATCTTTTTGATCCTGAATCAGATCTATAACCTTATCAATCTGATCATTAATATCCAAAGATTCTTCGTATTCTGTGGCTATTTCCCAACATGTTTCCTTACGAAATAGATCTCTTCGCACAGGATCGCCTTTTAGCCAGGTTCCTGTAGGAGTGATTAACAATGTATTTGTAATTATATTGGGGTCAAATTGTTCTCCAAATATGCTGAATTCGACTTTCACATTTGTTCTTTCCATATTGAAGTTCTCCTCAATTTATATGTCTAAAAACGCGTCCTCCTTGCTTACATGTTGTGCCAATGCTAGTGTTCCCGCACTAGTATGCATTTTGTCTCCGGTTTCAATATTGTCCTTCACAAGAATAGGTATACCATGAAGAGCTCCTCTACTATCCGTACGAATCCACTCTATATCGAGCGCCTCTGCTATGAAGATAGCATCCGGATTAATTTCCATAATGGCATTAATATGGGGACCATTCTGATCATATATTGCAATACGGGATAAACAATAAAACTCTAATCTATCACCTAGTTTAAAGCAACTAAGAATCTAATAGATTTTCATTTTTCGTCTTTACGTTGATTTCCGATAACGCCTGTATTCATGACCCAGCCTATGCTGGGTGCCCAGCGAATGCCCGATGCGTAAATATCATGTTAAATTTATTCTACGCCGCTGTCCTTGATCTGCTTGCTGATATTCAGGCGAAAGGCAGAACAATTCAGCCATATCTACTTCTATACAAATGAATTGCGGCTTGTTCAATCTGTCTTAGGACAACGAATAAGATTCCCTGAACTTACTCAGAAGGTCCTTGAAACCCGATCTGACATTTAACGTTCGTGTAAAAGCCCACTAGACTTATCTAATGGGCTTACGCTGTGGAATCGCAAATAATAGTCATTTATAGAATTTGACCGCCCACCATCGTCCAGAGAACCTGATATTCATCATCCAATAGGACCAGGTCGGCATCGAAACCAGAGGAAATTTCACCCTTTTGTTGAAATCCAAGAATATTGGCCGGTGTAGTTGAAGCCATCTGTACGGCATCTATCAAGGGAATTCCGGTTTCGACAGTATAACGTAAGGCTTCATTCATGGTAACTGTACTGGAGGCCAGTGTTCCATCCTCCAGTCTTGCAATGCCACCCGATACCGTGACATGATGGCCTCCAAATAGATAATTCCCATCGCCCATACCCATTGCTTGTAAAGCATCTGTGATCAAGACCATTCCTTCCGGTCCTTTCAGGTTATGTATCAGTCGAATAATAGCAGGATGCAGATGGACATTATCCACAATAGCTTGAAGACTTACATGTTTCTCTTCAAAAGCAGCCACGATCAGACCCGGATCTCGATGATGGATCGGCCGCATGCCATTAAAACAATGCGTAACATGACTGGCACCTGATGTAAAGGCTTGTTTGGCTTCCTCATATGTGGCATCCGAATGAGCGATCGCTATAACTACTCCCTGTTCTTTCAAAAAGGAAATCAAGTCCATTCCTCCCGGCAGCTCGGGCGCAATAGTAACCATCTTAATGAGTGACCCTGCTTCCTGGAAAATGATCTTCATTTCTTCTATGTTGGGATGCCGCAAATACTTTTCATTCTGCATTCCTTTTCGCTTCGGGTTCAGATACGGTCCCTCTAAGTGAATCCCTGCGATCTTTGCTCCCACTTCTTGTCCTATTACACGCTTGACACTACGAATCATTTCCAGAAGATCCTCCATCGTAGAACTAACAGATGTAGCCAGAAATGAGGTACACCCCGTTAAAGCACATTGGCGTGAAACTTCTTGAATACTCTCTTCAGTACCGTCCATCATATCAAAGCCATTGGCACCGTGGATATGAACATCTATCATCCCAGGTACTAGCAAATGTCCTCTCCCATCAATCCGTTCATACTCTCCTTCTAGCGTAGGAAGATCACCTGTGTCTATCCTCATAATTTCCCCTTCAGAAATCCACACATTGGCTGATGGAACGATACGGTTGCGAAGTGCCATTTGTACATTATGCAAAATATAATACATAAAAACCCTCCTCTTCCCTATGGTTATCAGTCTTGCTTTCGAACCTCTTCATTTTCTTCCTGACACTCAATAACAGTGATGTTCTTCTGATCCAGAACTTCTCTGATCTCACTCGGGAGTTCCAGATTTGTGACTAAAATGTCAACGAAATCAAAGTCCAGCCGATGAATAGATTTGCCAATAAATTTTGTGTGATCGGCTACTACGATAACCTGATCAGATCTTCTGGCCATTTCTTTCTTTACCCGGGCATCTTCTTCATATGGATAATAGAGTCCATCAGACCGGATCGCTGATGCTCCAATGAAGGCTTTATCAGCACGAATTTCACTTAGTTTATCGATAATGGAAGAGCCATATAAAAAGCGGTGCTTTACATTCAAGTAACCACCGAGTATATAGATTTGGAGATCCTCTCGATTGGACAAGATCCCTACGTTATCAATGGAGTGCGTGACCACCGTGCAATTTTTTGCGCTAATTTGTTCCGCTACAAATTGCACCGTGGTTGATACGTCTAAAATCACAGTCTCATGGTCTTGGATAAGTTTTGCCCCAAACTTCCCTATTTTTTTCTTACTCTCGGATTCATCAATCAAACGATCCTGATAAGACAGCATTTCTTTCTGTAACTCAGGTAACGATAGCCCCCCATGAGTTCGAATCACAACGCCTTCTTGTACTAATCTAACAATATCCCTTCGTGCAGTATCCCTTGATACTTCAAACAGCGTACATATATCTGTAACACTCATCGATTGGTGTTGTTTCAAGTATTCGAGTATCTTTAACAATCTTTCCTCTTGATACACAATACATGCACCTCCTTTAAGTAATTATAAGCATAATCTTGATTGTTTGCAAGTTATTATAAGTAAATATTAAGTTGGTGTAAGTATTTACTCCTGACCGTTCAATAAAAAAAGACGTTAGCCAGATGAATTTACATCCGTTAACGTCTTCATAAGTTAAGATTTACTGCTAAGAAAAAATTAATGAATGGATTTCGGAGCCGATTTTTATCAGCTAATGTAAGAGCGATTTGATATTTGTCTAAAATACTGTATTTAGCTGTCCTTGGTATACCTAGTTCCCACATTGAGTTAATTAATTCTCTTTTCTTCGGTTTCAATCTCTTATTGTTATTAGATTCTCATCTTTTATGTTGGAGAAAAATTCATTTATTGTAGCTTTTGAAATAACCAACTGTACACAATAGTGCGCCTGTAACATAAGATTCATATTGAATTCGAGCAGCTACATCACTACTGTTGTTTTTATTTTTCTCCACTTGTAAAGCATTCCTTGCCAAAAACACTGCAGAATATGGTTAAAAGAAAAATCCTTTTTTCACTGGCATCCCCTCTCCGGTTTCAAGTGTTTGAATAACATGATCTCTTTTTTCACTGTCTACCATGAGGGGATAATACCAATGAGTTGTCACCTCTATGACATGGGGGCAGCCCATCCTTTTACCATTAAGCCTACAACTTTCTAGCTTTGATCACAAAAGTGACGGGAAACATCTTCGCTCTTTGCGCAAGATCACTGTCCTCGCCCTGCAGCCTCATGATTTCTTCGTCGGTTTCTTCCACCATCTGCTCGATTGCGAACCCGGCTTTTGCCAACGCATTGATGTAGGCGGACATCTTGCGGTCGGATAAAGTGAGTTCACCGTGGACAAACTCGGGAGCCACGGCGCACCAGGATTCATCGAAATAACTTTTACCGAACACGAACTTTCCGTTCTCTTCGATGACGCATCTATGAATGGGATGAGACCAGCTGAAAATGAAGATACCGTCTTTTTTGAGATAGGAAGCAATCCGGCTGAACGTTCCTTCGAGGTCGGTGGTCCAGCCTATCGCATAGATGGAGTACACATAGTCAAAGTATTCCGTCGGTATACCGCATTCTTCTTCCATGGGTGAGCAGATCAGCCTCGCCGAAATTCCGCGCTCCGCCAGATGCTGCCGTGCCTTCTCAATCTGCTGCGCGGATAAATCGATGCCCCATATTTCAGCTGCCTGCCGCTCACCTTGATACTGCAGGGATTGACCGTTTCCACAGCCGATCTCCAGTACCTTTGTCCCAGAGACATCTCCAAACAGACGGTATTTCGCTTCCGAGACAAACGCTCCGTACAGAGGAAGCACGATCGCGCCTAAAAACTCATTTCCTCTTGTATCCCAATAGGAACGATTAATGTGATGAATCTTGTCCGTATTGATCGCAATAACCTCCGTCAGCGTAAAGCTGTATTTCTATAAATCCTTCATTCTATCTTACCGTTATTGCCACATTGCCTTTCTTGCGCCCGGTATCCACATATCTGTGGGCCTCC
Source organism: Paenibacillus polymyxa (assembly GCF_018614975.1). GTDB lineage: Bacteria > Bacillota > Bacilli > Paenibacillales > Paenibacillaceae > Paenibacillus > Paenibacillus polymyxa_E. Next base: position 29,595 of record NZ_JAGGNR010000046.1, read on the forward strand.
ACAATTTCATCAAGAGCATAGGTTCGATCGATGATCGGTTTAAGTTTGTTTTCCTCGATCAACTCTTTGAGAAAGAGTAAATCGGCTGCTTCCATTTTCGGAAGTCGACTGTTGTTTAGAAAGACACCATTGGGCGTTAAGATTTTTTGGCATTGTGAGGGTTTGGCTTTTATTACCGCATCATAAACAATATCGTATTTGGTTTCTGAGGAACCTCATGGTCTTTTGGTTTCGGCTTTCCCACCTCTTTCATCTGCAGCACTTCTGGCGGTCCGTAATTTGTGTAAATCACAGCTTTCATATGAACCCTCCTATTTCTTAGTGTTTCACTGCCTGGTTCCATGATCGTTGTTAATACATCTGCAGTCCATACAATTGAGCCTGTTTTTACCGTTCGAATTTGTTGGGCCATGTTTTTGATTGATGCCGACTTCAATTTATATTCTGCAGGAATTGCTTTTAGTGCTTTGGTCTGATAAATGGATGTATTGAATCGCGTTTTCCAAATGGAACAGGATCTATTTCGATTGTTTGAAGCCAGCTTACACTGTTTTTAAGATCTTCATAACTAACTCGAAATGCTAGATTTCTGAGGGATGGATGATAAGACGTTTTATATTCTCCTCCCCCATCTTGTCGGTTTCAGATAACTTATCTGTATTCACAAACCCTTAGTCACGACAACAGCCCACCTATAGCGGTCAACATTGGGTGGGTTGTTATATTGGAATAACTTTTTTATTCTCTTAACCTTCCATATTAAATGCTTCACTATAGATTTCACGCAGCTTAGTGGAGTTATCATGCCACTGAATGGGTTTACCATTGATGATTTGCACCAATACATCCAGACACCTATGCCATCCTACGGCAGTATTCACTGCCCATGAATCATCGTTAAACGTATGGGTAAAGATCATTCGACACCCTTTATCTTCTGCCTGCAATGAAATGTTAATCAGATCATCAACTTCACGGAAACCAAATACATATGGCTTCTCTAGCTCAGTAATGGTCCCCTCATATGTCGTTCCTTCACCATCATCGAAGGCAATCCTGCCACCAATTCTCAGATCCATCTCTCCTATTGCGAAAGGATACCATCGGGCGAAGGAACTAGGCTTTGTGATCACAAGGAAAACATCTTCTGGATTTTGATGAAGAAATCGTTCAAACCTCAAAGCATAACGACCGTTTGACTCATGTAATGTACCATAATCACTCATCATTAGATCCTCCTTCTTTCATCACACATATCCATCTTCAGGTTCACCAACATCAAAACCCAACACTTTTGACGCTTCCAACTTAAATGTCTCTATCCAAGATATCCAATCATCGTTATTCATCTGTGCATAAAATGATAATCCACTAGGCTCAACGGATGCTTCAATAAAAACATCATCCTCTTCAGACCCGAACCAATATGGAATTCCACTTTTATAACCCATCCACCCTGGCATACACTCATATACTTTAGAAACTTTATCCCACACCTCATCAGGCAGGTCATAACTTATATTTAGGTTGCAATGATGAGAATTTATGTTGTTCATTTACATTCTCTCCTTCCACCTTAGACGTATATGAAGATATACCTCTAGTTTTATGTAAAATACCACACTCTTCAATTACTTGATCAAAGATGTATCTCTTGGTCTTTATACACTTTTTTCGTTATCATTTTTGTATATTTTAATCTCGTGATTTCCACTAGGTCATTAGGTTGCATCATATTCAGGATATGACTATCTTTGATTAAAACTTTGCTATTACCTCGTCCCAATCCTTTAACTATAATGATATTTTTATTCTTCTTCACATCTACAATTTGCCCAATTGTTATGAACTGCTCTTGTTTCTTGAGATCAAGGTATGTTACAAGACCAAGTATACAAAATATAAAAAAGCAAAAAGTTGATAATGCAGTTGTCCATGCAGGAGGATGATACGCTAAGTATCTGGTAGTTAATTGAATTCCTATTATAAAAATAAATAAAACGATGAGTAGCAACTGCTTTTTTAATTTTCCTTTAACTTTTTCGTTCATAGTTTCTCCTTCTAAGTCGATTTCACCATAGCCGTTCAAAAGAGTTTTATTTCAAAATTCACTTATGTAACTCTAATCTCTTCAAGTCAATAATAAACCCTTGTTGTTTCAGAATATCCAATCCGAGAAGACCTTTGTGATCTTTAGGCAATATGCCTACATCGATCTCTATATTCTCAATGCTGTTTGTGCCTATTACAATCCTGTCCATGATTTTGGTGTAGAAAGGAATACTCCCTCCAATTCCGTATGCTTCAAAAATTGAATCCCCTGTTTCATAAGTCACGCCGATTTCCTCTAAAACATCAGGACTAATGATCGTATGTGAATATCCAGTGTCTATAATGACATCATCTATTTTCAGTGTTCTTCCTCTGAATGTAACGGTAAGTGACGTTGTAATTAGCTGTCCATCATAGTTAATTTTCATTCGTATTACGTCTCACTCTCATAAATGGATCTTTACGGAGATGAATCACAAAGTCTTGATTCGAAGTATGATATACAACGTTACCAGGCTCTACTCGAAAAAACTATTTATTCGCATCTTGTTCTGATACGGTGCGAATTGGTGCAACTTCATCTACGATTTTTTTGTTATCTTCCTCATGATAATGATTGATAGAAACCAAAACAAATTTGTCAGGGAACAGTTCTCTAACCTCTTGCCATTTCATGTGTTATACCTCCTGTTATTCGTATTTGTTCAACTTACTATCATTTTAACATATAGGTTAGTCAAAATAGTCAACGGCTCGGCGACAGGCGAGTCTCATTAAAGTCTAATCTCACCTTTTCTAGGAGCAACTCATAAACTGCTTAGGCTACAGAAGCATTCAAAGGAGCCTAGAAGTAAAAAACAAATTGAAAATTCTCAACCTTAGATGAGTAAAGAAAACAACGCCCCGTCTTTTTAAACGAGCGTTGCTTTTCATTGTGCTTAAATGTTAGCTTTTCCTAGTTCACAACCAGCGATTATCACCTTATTTTATAGCATCGTAAAGCTCTGTCATTCGGTCTGCTAATTCCGATTGCGGCTCCATCCGCTGATTATTCATAGTGGTAGGCGTCATATTTAACATTTTTTTCCCCTGCTCAAACATAGTGACATAGAACAAAACCCCCGTTGTATCTTCTTGGTCAGGATCAATTACGATTTTTAAGTGGCGAACCTTTTCAATCCATTCCTTAATTAGTGCTTGATCTGTAGTTGTTTTTTTAGTGCCATCACTGCTCATCATTCTAATAGAATCAACCTGTGTAATATCCCCGGGATAGAAGGTTTCTAATTCTTTTGGTTCTTTGCTTACTTCCACCTGATCGGACTGATTAGAAATTTGGCAGCTGCTAAGAATCAAGATCAACAATGAAGCACAAATTAAGGTGTAAAGTGAATATTTCTTCATCATATTCCTCCTCAATCTTTAAAGAAATTTCATTTGAATTGTTCGGTCTTGTTTAATAAAAAAAACGCTGGGTATGACCAGCGTTTTTACTTAACCCAACTTTTTTAATCTTTGATTTTCCACATATCAGTAACCGAACCATACTGCCCTAATAAAAGGTAAACATTAACTCCTGTGCTTTCCCAATTGTCATGTACAATTGCATATTGAGGGTTTGACCAGTCACTGGTATCTGTGTATGTCTCATAACCAACCAAATTCACTAAATGACCTCCCTCTGAACCGTCAGAGTATCCATAGTTCACTAGACGTAAAAATGGAGGAGTTTTAGCATTAACTTCGGATTTCATTTTATTAAAAGTTGGTGATGAATCCCATGTTGTAGTGAAGTCCGAGTAGCCTTTCTCGGAGGTATATGAGTTCATCCCTGGAGCAATTTTATTAGAATATACTCCGTATCTATCATTGTGGCTCATTAGTACACCTAGACGATCAGCAACATTTTTCCATAAACCACTAGATGATAAGTTCGTATAACCTTGATTCCGCCAGTACATAATTACATTGGCACCAGCCGTTGGAACACAGTCGTTACCCATACTAGTATTATCATTTTGTTGATAATCAGGCACTCCATTAACAAAACCATATTCATAATTAATAATTGTATTAATACTAACATCATTATTTAATGATTGGCTTTCACTTGAAGGAGCTGCATCCAATACATCTGCTGCCTTCAACCTGTTAACTTTTATATCTTCCAATGAATCAGCTTCAAAGGTCTGATCTGCACTTAATTCTTCGAATGTATTGCTATCAACTTTGTTTGCGTAAAAAAGTGGGCCAAAGTAATAAAGATTGTTTTCATCCTCGCCTTGACCTGGATAGACATCTCCCGTAGCAAATTCAATGAGAAGTCCAGAGTTATTATCAATGATAAAATATCCCGCTATGCCACTTTCTCTTTGTAAAACTACAAGAGATTTAGTGATTTCTTCATTCTCATCTTTCATTCCAATAATTTTACCGGCGGTAACTCCTTCAAATTCCGTATGTCCTAGCTGTATACGTTCTTCAATTTTTTGGTTTGCAATATTTAAAATATCTTTACTCGCCGTTGTAGAATCCGCTGCAAACGCGCTAGGTACAAGAAGGGTAAACGCTAAAACTGCTGAAAGTGTTAATCTCGCAATTTTTTTCAATTGAATGCCTCCGTATCTTATTATAATTGGCGTGTAGCTGGATACTCATAGAGTATCAATTGCAACCCCCCCCCTTTCATAGAAATGCACGAGTGACTCGCCAAAAAAACTTTTTTTTCCATTCTTGGTGTATATCTATACAAACGCAGCAAAACACCAAAAGTTACAGTGATATTTTGAAATTAACAAAAAAATCTGGTTATACAAAGTCAACTAAATGTCGGTTCACCGCAAAGGTATACCTTTGCGGTACAACAAAAAACGAATATAGGACCGCTAATCACACATTGATGTAGACTTTGGTCTCAATATGATACATCTCTGTTTGGAGAAGCTCTCCACTAATTCAATGAATTCTGAATATATGGTAAATAGGGGGAGTCTCAATCATAACTCCCTCTCAAGCCAACAACGCCTGCTCAATCTGATCCACAATCCCATTAATCCCCATCGGCCCATAGCACCCAATCCAGGTCGCTGCATCCACCGAATGCACTTGCTGTTGCTCACCCCCACCAAGCATCCCCAAGACCCGCTGCTCTGTCGCAGATATCCCATCCTGCATAAGCTCATTACTCAGCAAAAAGTAGTGGCTAGCTTGTACTGCAGGTAATCTCTCAACTGAAATATGATAGGCCGTGTCGGTGGTATCTGCCACAAACAACGGAACGGGTAGACCCAGATCCCGGTACAGCACAGCGCCTGTTCGATGAGCAGCAGAATGGACGCGCACGAGGGAATCCAGTGGACGAATCAATGCCACACTTTTTCCTACTAGTACAGAGGACAATTCCTCGGATAGCAAAGCTGTTCGGCGATGATAATCTGCGATAATCTGCTTGGCCTCTGCTCGCTTGCCTGTCAGTTCACCGAATAGACTCAGGATGGTCTGCCAGTTTTCATTACGCTTGAACATGAGCACTGGAGCGATCTGGCTTAACCGTTCAAGATGCTGATCATGCACCTCGGTGCAAATAATCAGATCCGGCGCAAGTCGCTCTACCGCCGGAAGATCAGGGTATTCATACGTACCAAGTAATGCTGTATGCTGGAGTCCTGCCCGGAGTGATTGAGGGAACGTTAACACGGTACTTCCTAGTCCGACACTTCCTACCGGAGACAAGCCCAGTGCAAGCAAATGATCAGCATATTGCACATCAAGAACAGCGATACGCTGTGGTATTTCGGTGACGGTGTACTCCCCGCGCATATGGCAGATGACCGGGCCTTCGGCTGATTCATAGGAAGAAGCTGTGCGATGTTGCAGCAAAGCATTCGCATAGTCTGCATCTCTTCTCGAAGCGGCGGCATGCCGGTAGTGTAGCGGTGGAACGCCATTATATTTTTTAAATGCCCTACTGAAATAATACATGTCGCGGTAGCCCATTTTGTCAGCAATCTCCCCAATGGACGCATCCGTATGACGCAGCATGCGTGAGGCACTTTCCATACGCAGCTGGATGACGTATTCCATCGGTCCAAGCTGCTTCTCTTGTTTGAACCGTCGCTGCAATTGTCTTACACTACAGCCCGCTAGGGCTGCCAGCTCTTTTAGCTCCACGTTCTGACGATAGTGCGATGTGATATAAGAAGCGACTACATCCACCATGTCGGACTCGGCTCCCCCTTGACCACGTTCATACTCCATGATCAGCTCGTATATCATTCCCTGGAGCAAAGCGTTGGCATAGAAACGTTCCAGTCCTTCACCGCGGCGCCATTTGGCAAGGATTTTTTCGGCGTTTTCGATCCATTCCGCATGGGTTGCCGAGTTTTGAACAAATGACCTGCGCAGCGGGTGCTTGCGATATGAAGGTACAACAAGAGAGGCTCCCTCTATGGAAAAAGCCTTGTACATAATGACAATATAATGAATGTCCTCTGATCTGGCCGTCAGCGTAAAGGATGATCCCTTCACCACATGACAGGCAAAAGAAGCTCCAATGTGGCAACCCTCACCATCCATTGCAAGCTCCCCTTCCCCTCCATATGCCAGCAGCAGCACATTTGAAGTTAAATCCGTTTCGTGTAAAACGCTACCTGTCTGCAAAGTACCGCTATCCCCGTCAAGCATCTTGATCGTCGTATCACTCCATAGACTTGTCTGTTCTTGCAGCGGCATTTCTCTCATCTCCTGACAATAGCAATGGTAAAATTGTTGCTGTTGTCATTGTAGTTGAGATTCTTTCTCAATGTCAATTTTCGGACATTTGAGACAATATTCCCCTGACATCTGGTAATAGAAACAACAGGTGATCCGCTCACTTTTGGCAACATGCACATTGTCCTTACAATCGGTGAAGCGGGTTAAGGGATTCTTCCTCACACCAAACACTTGTCCGGATGCCACCTGCGTCAGATAAGAAAAGTCCTCTCGGATGATCTTACTTTCCTGCTCTGTCTCGGCTTCATCAGGAGCGAATAGTCGGCCAATTCGTACCATAATATTCTCCCAGAGAATGCTCATCGAAAGAGGCGCAATCGCAGCAAGTGTCTTTAACAGAGGTGTCAGCTGTACCGCAAACATCTCCTGGACCGCTTTTTCCCGCCATACGTTCCTGTCTCCAGTCAGTTCTTCAGCCTGAAGTCCATTCACCGCTAGAAAAGGAAATCGTGTGCCTCCCTCATGATCTGAGAGCGCCGGATGATAGAGAAAGCTGTTCTCCAGCTGAAACGAAACATGCTGATGATGAAAAGTCATCGCGGTCACCAGCGGAGCCGTCCACAGATAACCAATACGTTTGGCTAACATCGAAGCGGCAACCTTCATGTCAGGCGCATCGATATACTCCTGAAACCAGCTGATATACTCTCGACACGCCTCTTCGTCATGCAACTCACTTAAAGCAATGGTACGGACACTATGTTCAGGCGGCTCACCAAGCAAAATCGAATGATCCTCTACCGTCTCTTTCCATAAGTCTGTCGAGAGATATGGGTTCATATTAGTTCGATCCGAGCAGGGCTTCCGATGCCTGATCTACAATCAGATTAATCGCAAGCGGTCCATAATAAGCGATCCAAAGTGTTGAGTTTACGTCATACGTGCGGTTATTTTTCACAGCATCTAGGGACTTCCACACGGGATTACTCACCATAGCTTCTGCCTCTGCCGCAAACAGTTCATCCGACAGCACAAAATAACGATCTGCCCCGATCTCAGGCACTTTTTCCATCGAGATTTCTACGGAACCATCTTCATTAATCTCCTGTACCACAGCAGGCATCTTCAGTCCCAAGTCATTGTACATAATACCGCCGATGCGATGCTCAATACCGTGAACACGAATTCCTTCTTTTCGTGGACGAATGATCGCCACCGTTTCATCGCCCAGCTTCTCTGACAATTTTGTCTTCAGCCCGGCAATTTTGTTTTCATACGCTGTACGCACTTTCTCTGCCTCGTCCTGCTTGTCTGTAATCTTAGCAACTGTGGCTAACGTATCACGCCAGTCTTCGTAGAAGTCGAGTACCAGGGTAGGTGCAATTTTGCTTACACTTTCATACTGTTTCTCCTGGAAGTCGGTCATGATGATCAGATCCGGGTCGAGTGCAACAATGGCTTCCAGGTTAGGCTCGTCCCGTGTACCCAGAACTTCTACGCCATTCGGCTGGTCTCCTAAATATTCTGGAAAATCGGTATTCCCTCCTGCAATAACACTTCCTGCTGGCTTCTCGCCAATCGCTAACATCTGATCCAAAAACTTAACATCGAGAATTGCAATTCTCTTCGGTTTTTCGTTTAGAGTGATGTCACCCTTCATACCCTTGATCGTTACAGGAAAAGCTCCGTCCGTCTGCGTTTCCGCATTCGCAGGTGTCTCCGCTGGCGTTGCAGCAGATTGTTTACCGCTATCTGTACCTGTTCCGGCACCGCAAGCCGTCAGGACCAAAATAAGGGCCAACATCAAGCCCATAAGTAATCGTGATTTGTGCGCAGCATATGCCTTGCTTCCGGCAGCCTGCCTCTTTGTTCCTTGATTCATGATGAATCCCCCTTATGGTTAATACTGATAATGATTTTCATTATCGAAACATAAAGAGAGTATATACGATCTCCGTATCGTGTTACCATGTACTTTTGCGACATTTCAGTCGGACTAATGCGACATCGCGAATCACTTATCCGCCCTTTAACTTTTCTGCAATGTACGCTTGCAATCGGTAGATGTCTGAAAGAAGCTCCTCTTCCTCTGGTGTATTCCCATACTCCCCTAACCAGCGTGGTGTGCGAATATGCCACTCATTAGAAATGTATTGCTGTCCATCCCGATACTCTAAAATATGTCCCAGGAAATATTCTAGTGAGCCGAGGGATTGTTTACTGCTATCATTAATGATGGATTGTGTTTTTTCGATGATCACCTGCAACATATGTTGGATATGGTCTTCTGGATTCATAGCTTTAGTTTCCATACGTAACCTCCCCTATCTCTATACAAAAAAATGAATTAGTATATTATTCAAATGAGCCTCTTAATGCTAAACGTAGAATTCTGTTCTTATTGAACACAAGGAATCGATGCCCAATGAGTATTGAGACATCGATTCCTATCATCTAATTATGGAGGTGAATCATGAGTATGCGACCAAGCATGAAGTATGGCATTATTGTTGGCGTAGTTTTTATTATTGTTGTTCCTATTATCATTGGATTTTCACGCGTGTTGAATAACCAA
>NZ_JAGGNR010000047.1 GCF_018614975.1 Paenibacillus polymyxa
GAGTAGGACGCCGCCAAGCAATAGGAAGACACACTTGAATGATTTAGAGTGTGTCTTTTTTGTTTTACTATTTTATACATTGCATATAAAGAATTGAGTGAAAGCCGATGGGTCTCCCCTGCGCTGTATGACATTCCATAAGTCAACAAATACAGTGTGATTCCTACGACTTAGTATATGTTAATAGTGAATTTGGTAATCTCCTCCCCCACCATTAGGTGAGTACCCTACGATTTTATGGTAACCATACAGATTACTTAAAGTGATGTTTTTCGTTCTCAAGTCTGATGCGATTACTCGTCCACTTCCCTTCAAATTTCCGCTCATATCAACAACATTAAATACATATTCCCCAGTCGAACGAGGAAGAAAAGAAAACGTGACATTTCCACTCAAATATATATCCGTTGAGTAACCTCCATCGAAATACTCTACTAAAAGGTTTTGGGCAAAGATAGTAGCTTCTTGTTCCTGTTTTATCTGAGTATCTTGTGAAGGAATTATAGGCATAGACGTTTCATCAGCAAATACTGCTGGAACAGATGATAGGAGCAAAGCCATAGAAGAGAGAGCTGAAATTGCAGTTTTTTGATATTTCTTCACAATCGAACATCTCCTTTTCATATATATAAGTCGGGATTGATCATACTCGCAGTAGCTTTCCTCACAGTCATTTCCTAGGATAAAAGTGAAGGGAGGTCTGGCGCCGTATATAGTTTGACAAGACAACCACACTCCAATTAACAAATATATACAATTATATAAATATAGTTTTATATCCTATTTTTGTTAAATATACACTTTATTCATACATCTTTCACATTTTCTATGGCTATAGTGCTCAAGCAACCGTTAATAGCAATGGACGATACGATATTTGGTTCTGAATATATTTGCTTCAAGCATAACAAAGCCCTGCCCGATCTATGTAGACCGAGCAGGGCTATACCTTTTCTCTAACGTTCATTTAATCCATTATGGCTACTCAGGACGCAACGCTTTTATTCGATCCGTAAGGGATTGTTTTCTATAGTACAGGGCTATGGTTACGAGAACCAGCATTTCGGACAGCGGTACGGCAAGCCACACACCCGTGACACCAAAGAATGAAGGGAGAATAGCAATCAACGTAATCATGATGATCATTTCACGCGCGGCTGTAATCCAGATAGCCATTTTGGCATTACCTACAGATTGGAAATAGGTGCTCATGACAAAGTTAACACCCATAAACACGTAGGCAAATGTAAATATACGTAATCCGTAAACGGCATTATCCGTTACGCCACTACTGAAGTTTCCAAAGATTTGCACAAAATAAGGTGCACCGATCTGAACAACAATCAGTAACAATAGACCGCATGCCAGAGCCGTTTTGGTGGCTAAACGTATCGTTTGTTGTACCCGTTTAATCTGATTGGCACCGTGATAATAGCTGATCAGAGGTTGGGCAGCGGATGCCAGACCCAGGAAAGCCAACAATACAACACCATGAATATAGTTCAACACGGTAAAGGATGCTACGCCATCCGTGCCCGCAATGCGGTCCATCGAGATGTTATGGGAGACAGAGAAGACCGACATGCCAAGTTCAGCCAGAAAGCTGGGGAAACCAATGAGTAGAAGGGAAGCCAGCAGTTTGTTGTTCCATTTGAACCGGGTGAACGTGAGATTATTTGTTTTTTTGAAAAAGTGGGTGAACAGGACAAGCAGCGCCAGAGATGCTGATATGATTGTACCGATGGCTACACCGCGTACACCCCATTCGAGTACATACAATGTTATATAATTGATGATGATATTGGCCACAGCAAACGTAATCTGAGCGTACATGGATGTGTTGGGATTTCCATCGTTTCGTACAAAAACAGAAAGAGCATTCTCAATGGTGAAGACAAACCCGAACAATAACATGATATTCATATAGTCCGAAGCAAACGGGAAGGTCTCGGCGTTAGCACCGAGGGAGTATACCAGCTTGTCTTTAAACGTAAATGCAGTATATCCAATGGCCATCGTAACTAGCGTAATCAGCATAATGGATTTGGTGAAAATTTGTTTGGCTAATGTGATATTTTTTCTACCCATAGCGTTGGAGTACAAGGTTGCCCCGCCCATACCAATCCACAGCGACATGGCAACAAAAAGCGTGTAGACAGGTGAGGCAATGCCGATCCCGGCCATTGCGGTAGAACCCAGTTTGTGTCCAACCATAATGCCGTCGATAATAAAATTAAAAGCAACTACCAGCATCCCCAATACAGAAGGCACGAGGTAACTTATAAAAGCTTTACCAACAGATTGCCCTTCCAATGGATGCGTCCAATTCGTATTCATAATAACCTCCGTTAGTAAACTGAATGTTCATTCTGTATTGAATAATACTGAACGTTCGTTCTGTATGATAACACGCCATGAATTCTCTTGGCAACTTTTGCGTTTGAATATCGTTTATGTGGTAGAGTAGGTGGATATTTATAAGGCGGCACATCCCAAATCCAGCAGACGCTTGTCCTTCAAATCAGACATAAGAGTCTGCAGTTCATGCCACTCCCCCGCTGCATCCAGCCATTGAACGGAACGATCCATCTTACTGTAGTTATTGAAAAACTCAGCTTCATCAGTATTTATTTTGTTTCATCAAGTGATCCCTCTGTGGCGAACTTTTTGAATCAGGACATGGTCAAATATCATCGTACACTGGCAACACATATGAATGAACTCATAAAGGCAGGGTTTGCTATTCAAAAGGTGGCTGAATCCAAACCATCACCGGAGATGATTGAACAGGTTCCAGGCATGCCAGACGAGAATCGGAGACCGATGTTTCTGATGATTGCTGCGGTTAAAGTATAACGGTGAAAATGATACGTTAGACTAGAGGGCAGAAATAATGTCCAAAACAGGGAACCAAACCACAGTAGATTCAGTCATATTAAGTGAGGTGAACAACAGTTGGATGATCAATTACTGGCACAGGCTCAGACCTTAGACAATTACACACTTAGCAGCATGATGGATGACTACGGAAACGATGTGTGGAATTATGCTTATTTTCTGACCAAAAGTGTCGAACATGCAGATGAATTGTCACAGGAGGTATTCATTCGGGCGTATTCGGGGATCGCTCATTATCGTGGAGATTGCTCACTGAAAACATGGCTGTTGACGATTACTAGAAATACCACTTTTACATATCGAAAATCCAGATTTTTTCGTAGCAGTCTGTGGGGAGAGACGTTACCCATTGAGACAGAGCGTGGGGGTTCGATCCAAAGAGTCATGATTGCAGAGCAGCCTACACACCCTTCGGCTGAGATGGAAGTGATGCGTAAGGAGCATATCCATGAAATCTGGGATATTGTTCTGGCGTTGCCGAAGAAGTTTCGGGAGATTCTTTTGCTGAATCTGAAGTATGAGCTTACGACAAGTGAGATTGCTGAGATGTTGAAAATCAGCTTAGGCACAGTAAAATCCAGACTATCCCGAGGTAAGGATAAGGTAAGGAAACAATGGGAGGAGCGAAGTGAATGAGACACAAGGATGAGCAATGGGAAAAGGAAATCCGGAAAGGACCGTTTGCATCGTCTCCTTTTACAGAGGATCACAAGCGCAATGTGCTTCAACAGGTGGAGTGGATGAAGAAGTCGGAAGAGGGAAACAAGGGAGATAGGTCAGAGGACAGTTCCAGATCATCCAGGCCGTTTAGACCAAAAGTAAGCAACGCGTCACACAAGCATCGTCCTAGAAGAGGACCTCTTGTTGCAGGCACGGGTGCGTTGGTTATTGCTGCTGGATTGTTCCTATGGATCTGGGATGATGGACAGCTGGTGAAACCCGTAATCGAACAGGTCTATCCGACAGCAGCGTTACAGTTATCCGATGATTTGAACACGAATCTGCTAACCGACAAAATGAAAAGGAATGTTGCAACTACGATGCGAGACGATCTGGGTAAACAGCTGAAGATTACGAAAGTGGAAGACTTGCCTGTGTCCGGCAGAATATATGTAGAGGCTGGAAATGAAAGCGAGACGGAGTACGCGCAGATATGGCTCGATGCGGCAACAGGAAATCTACGAGAAGTACAGATGAGACGTGAGATGCTGGCGAGTGAGCTGGAGCACCGTTATCTGCGTCAAGTTCCATCACTTTTGCAAAGTATAGGCAGTACTCCAACGCTTAAACCTGTATCAGTCCAGCGTGATGTGAGTATGAAGCAAGGGGAATTGGAGCCGATATCGTATACGACATTAGCGTTAGAGAATGAGACTGGCGATGGTTATGGGGAGATTGTATGGCAGCAGGACAAGGCGATCTCGATTACAGGCGAGCTTAGTCCTGATCAGGTATCTCAGGCGGCGCTGGCGGATGCCAGAAACGCGATTGAGGCTCTGTCTGGTAAAGCCAATCTTGATCTGGTAAGAGCAAGTCGAAGCAAAGATGATGAGCTTGGTAAAGATACAGTCTCCTTTTCCTTTAAAGATAACTACTTTGTGCAGATGACCGAAGGAAAAGAGGGCTTGGGTTATACGGTTGGGGATGCTAATCATTATGAGCAAGACTTTGCAGACTGGGAAGAAATAGAGGCTTATTATCAGGAACTATATAACATACAGGAGTCTCTTCTTAGAGGAGAAGTAGAACCTATAATTAAAAAAATATTTAAAATGGATCTTCAAGCGTATAAACTTCACCGTAATCCTGACCATCCAGGCATGGTCACATTTGAACTGGAGTCGAGCACCGATGTTTTTCAGGTTGAATACAGGAAAGATGGACGGATCAAGATGATCACCAGAGGCGAGTTATAGGGCTGATCTTATATGTTACAATTTACTTCATAGATGGAATGAGTATAAGGAGATAACGATGAAATATTTGGTGAGTTCATGTCTGGCGGGGGTAGCTTGTCGTTACAATGGAACAGCGAGCCTGGATGAGAAGATTCAGGAGCTGGTGGAGCAGGAGCAGGCTAAGATGGTATGTCCGGAGCTGCTTGGCGGTTTCTCCACTCCACGGGAACCGGCTGAAATTATCGGTGGGACGGGCAAGGACGTGCTGGCAGTCACTGCAAAAGTGATCAAGAAAAGTGGCAAGGACGTCACAGAGCTGTATATCAAGGGAGCCTATAAGACACTCGAATGGGCACGACAATTGAATGTATCGTGTGTGGTACTGAAGGAGTTTAGTCCGTCCTGTGGTACAAAGATGATCTATGATGGGAATTTTGCCAACCACAAGGTATATGGAGAGGGTGTCACCGCAGCATTGCTGAGACAAGAAGGATATACCGTCATTTCTGAAAATGAGTGGATGGAGCAACTATAGGTCGCACAGATATCGTTTCATATTCACAGAAAAGCCGCTGGATTATATCCTGGCGGCTTTTCTATTGTCTCCCCATGTGTAACAGTAACTTGGAGGTAATGATTACATTTATAATGTTAATAGCAATCGTATATGTGTGGTGAATATTACTTTTCTCATTAAATGGATATAGTCGATTTTCCTGAAATGCTAACAAACAATATGGATACATACGATATAAATATTGGAAGTAGTTAAACAATCTGATCAAGTCAAAGATAGTGCATTAAATCTGAATAAGCTGGTTCAAGATTTCAAGATTTAAAAGAAAAGAGTTGTGGATAAACCACCAGGACATGTAAATACCTAGTGGATTATTGCTGTCTCTCATCCAATACTTACTTTTATAAACCAAGAAACAATAATGTGCGTACTTTTAATTTGTACGCATAGGACCTAAACTAATACTTGAGATGGTACCACTTAAACATTATTGTTCAAATATATAAAAAGGACGTGGAGCTCCATGGAAGTTACAGCAAAGTCAAAGACAAAAGAAGACATCTTAAAGGCATATCATTTCCGGCATGCAACAAAGATATTTGATGATACCCGCAAAATCTCGGATGAGGATTTCCAATTTATATTGGAAACAGGCAGATTATCTCCAAGTTCCATTGGTCTTGAACCGTGGAAGTTTCTGATTGTACAAAATCCGAACCTGCGTAAGCGTCTGTCCGAAGTTTCTTCTGGCGCTCAAAAGCAATTGGCTACAGCAAGCCATTTTGTTGTTATTTTGGCCCGATCAGATGCCAGTTATAATTCTCCCTATGCGGAGTACATGCTGAAGGAAACAAAGGGAATGCCGGATGACGTATTTGAGCTAACAAGTGAGGCTTATGGAAAGTTCCAAAATAACCAGAAAATTCTGGATAATCCACGATCATTATTTGACTGGGCATCCAAACAAACTTATATTGCACTCGGCAACATGATGACGGCGGCAGCTCAGATCGAGATTGATTCTTGTCCAATCGAAGGTTTCAGCCGTGAGGACGTCCACCGTATTATGGAAGAAGAGGGCTTGCTGGAAAATGGCGCATGGGGCGTCTCTATGATGGCAGCCTTCGGTTATCGGGCAGAGGAGCCCCAGCGTGAGAAGTCCAGACAATCCGTTGAGAAAATCACGCAATGGATTAACTGAATTCAGCATGAGTTCAACATGAATCCAAAAAACGATGATCTAAGATCTAACATTATAGATCAGGATCAAAGTAGTATCGAAACAGCAAGATATTTTCCACATGTTAGCAGGTTGGCATGACTGCTGGATTGAAATTAACTTCAGACGTAGGAATCTTCGATTTTGTAGGTATTGAAGCCGTAGATCTTCTGCTCTTCGGTAGCATTGGGTATGTGGATGTATCAGCATATCAAGAGATGTTGGATCAGGTTAAACAAACGGTTACAACCAAATTCTAATATGGATGTTGATTCTGAATTTGGATTCCATATGATTCCAGACCGACTCGATCATGAGTCGGTTTATTTGTTCATGTGTTTGCAAAATGGATGAAAGGGGGTATAATTTATCCATGGAACCTATACTTATATTCAAAGCATTATCGAACGAGACACGTAGACAAATCTTGTTGTGGCTCAAAAACCCGGAGCAACACTTTCCACCGCTGGAACTGTCTCAGCATCCGGATGGTGGCAAGAACGGAATCTGTGTTGGCACGATTCAACTCAAGGCTGGACTGGCTCAGTCGGTTATATCCAGTTATCTGCTGACTATGCTCAAGGCGGGTTTGCTGCTCTCAGAGCGCAGAGGACAATGGACGTATTATCGGCGCAATGAAGAGACGATCCGTCAGTTTGCCGAGTACGTGCAGAACGAGTTATAAGCCGGATGCCGGAACGGAAGCTAGGATGCACATGCACGCAGGGATTCCGTCCGGATGTAAACGGCTAGTTTATCATCACATCACCATATCCAGTTGCGACTTAATTAATCTATATATCTGGATATACAAAAATATAATCATCGAGGAGATTAAACGATAATGACTACAGAAAATACGGCTTCACTCCATAAAGAACACATCAATGACGTTAAGCTTTCCATCCTGGATCTGGCTCCTGTTGTTGTGGGTGCAACACCTGCTGATGCTTTGCGCAACAGTCTCGATCTGGCACAGCATGCTGAGCGTTGGGGATATCACCGTTACTGGGTAGCTGAACATCACAACATGCCGGGTATTGCTTCTTCCGCAACTTCGGTCGTTATTGGATATCTGGCTGGTGGAACCAAAACGATTCGTCTGGGTTCAGGAGGGATCATGCTGCCCAACCATGCACCGCTTGTCATCGCTGAGCAGTTCGGCACCCTGGAATCCTTGTATCCTGGCAGAATTGACCTGGGACTGGGTCGCGCACCAGGTAGTGACCGCCGTACATCGCTTGCGCTGCGCAAAGATCTCAACAGTGGGGAAGATTTCCCTGAGCTGTTGGCAGAACTTAGAGCATACTTTGATGCTTCGGCGACATCTTATCATGCGCCTGTTCGTGCAGTTCCTGGAGAAGGATTGAATATTCCAATTTACCTCTTGGGGTCCAGTGATTTCAGTGCACGTCTGGCAGGTCAGCTGGGATTGCCGTTTGCTTTTGCCAGCCACTTTTCGCCCGATTACACCCGGATTGCACTGGAAACGTATCGAAACAACTTCCAACCATCTGATAGCTTGAAGGAGCCGCATGTGATTGTTGGTGTCAACGCTGTTGTTGCGGATACAGACGAGGAAGCAGCATGGCTGGGTACAACGATGCAACAGCAGTTCCTGAACATTATTCGTGGCACAACGGGATTGGTACAGCCTCCGGCAGAGATGGAAGGCAAATGGACGGATCGTGAGAAGGCTGGTGTGGAGCAAACGCTGAGGGCGGCTGTTAATGGTTCCCCAGAAACCGTACGTGGACAGCTGGAATCCTTCATCCGGCAGACGCAGGCAGATGAGCTAATTATTACGTCGATGATCTATGATCATAAGGCACGTCTGCATTCCTATGAGTTAATCGCACAATTGGCGGGAAAAGCTTAATCTTCATTTTCAGTGTAAAAGCTGGCTTAATGGTAAGTTAGGATACAAATTTACGGTTCGTCTCCCAGTGAGGCGGGCCGTTTTTGAATAGGGAGATTTTGCAAATGATTCGTGTTGAGCAGAAGACTCATTTTGGGGTAAAATGACTTTACCGGTTTGATTTGAAACGGTTAATTAGCATCATACGTATAAATCCAGAGTGTTATACATATGTTGGCTTGTACAAGATACTTTTTTATTCGGTGTATGGGGCATTTATCTAGCTTTTCAGTTTAGTTTTGATTAAGGGTCATAAAAGAGAGGATGATACGCCTATGGAGCAACCTGAGCAACCCCGCGTTTGGCCGGATCGGTTCAAGCGATTTTTCCTGAACAACAAGTTTGTCTTATTTTTGTTAATTCTGCTGTTGGTGGGACTGAACGTGATGGTACTGACCAAAGTATCCTTTGTTCTTCATCCGCTCGCAGTACTCATCAAGACCATTGTGCTACCTATTATTCTGTCAGGCATACTTTACTACCTGCTGAATCCAATTGTCGATGTCATGGAAAGATCGAAGATTAAGCGTGGCTGGTCCATTCTGATCCTTTATCTTGCGATTGGAGGTGTTCTGACAATCGTGGTGCTGGCAGTCATTCCGGTTGTACGGAACCAGATTATGGGGCTGATCGAAAATTTCCCAACATACAGTGAGACGGTAAAACTGCAGTTTGAGGAGCTTACGGGCAGTAAATTGTTCGGTCAGTTCCAGGAGACAATGAATCTGAATTCTCAGAATTGGTGGGGAACAATCTCCCAAAAGGCTACTGAAATTCTGAACTCGACCTGGACCAGATTGGGCGGTTTCCTTGGAGCTTTCACTGAGACTGTGCTGTCCATCGTAACGGTTCCGTTCATTCTGTTCTATCTGCTGAAAGACGGCAAGAAGCTGCCAGCGAAAATTCTGTCTTTCCTGCCGATCAAGAGCCGTACAGGTGCAATGCATGTGCTGGAAGACATCAATCACCAGATCAGTTCATTCATTCGTGGACAGATTATCGTCAGCTTCTGCATCGGTATCCTGCTCTACATCGGTTATATGATCATTGGTCTGGATTATGCCTTGATTCTTGCCATTATCGCATCGTTCACGAGTGTTGTTCCGTATCTGGGACCAGCAATTGCAATTACACCTGCGTTGATCGTAGCCCTGGTTACTTCGCCGGTGATGCTGCTGAAGATGGTTGCCGTATGGACAATCGTACAGCTAATCGAGGGTAAATTCATCTCACCACAGATCATGGGCAAAACGCTGAAGATTCATCCCATCACGATTATCTTTGTCATTCTGACTTCGGGTAATCTGTTTGGAGTCGTAGGCATTCTGCTCGCTGTTCCAGGATACGCGGTGCTGAAAGTATGTGTATCGCATATCTTCAACTGGTTCAAGGACAGATCCGGCCTGTACGATCCGAACAAAAACAATCTTTTATAACCAAAGTGGCAAGCTCCTATTGATCGGTAATTAGAAGATTTAGTCACTTTGTATTCTGTATAAAACGGTACCCTTACCAAGAAGAACCCCCGTCCATCGGCATATAGCCGAGAGGCGGGGGTTCTTCTGCATGAACAAGCTTGGCTGCTGCCTAGCTGTGTTTAATATGCTGGAGCGTTTGCAGGAAAATCTGCTCAATGTGAGCATCATCCAGAGAGTAGTACACCGTCTTGCCTTCCTTGCGCCGCTTGACGATCCGCATGTTGCGGAGAGAACGCAGCTGGTGTGAAATGGCCGACTGCCCCATGTCGAGCAGAACCGTCAGGTCATGAACACATAATTCCTTCTGTAACAGAGCATCAATAATACGTAGACGTGTGGGGTCGCTGAATGCCTTGAACCAATCTGCCATCTCGGAAGACGTCTCCCGATCTATGAGTGAAGTGCGAATCGTCTGCACGTCGGCTTCAGTACCTGAGCAGGCTGCATCACATTCGCTTGGTGCTTTAACTGGTTGTTCCATTTCCTATCACCGCCTATGTTAACAACTATAGCTCTATTATATCCAAAACCCGCCTAAAGCGAAATGATTACTATTAGCATAATCTGTATGAAAGATCAACAACGATTGTTGACACTCATGTTTAGGCGTGCATATAATAGGGGTAACCAAACATATGAATGAGTGCTCATATATTGAATGCAATTGAATGATAACATCGTTTTTGTACTGCAAAGGGGAGAATTCACATGGGAACCGGACAGGAACAGGTGAAAAGGGAACTGCTGCTTGATGGACTGGATTGTGCGAATTGCGCATTAAAGATCGAGAATGGCGTCAAAAAAATTAAGGGCATTAACGAATGCTCTGTCAATTTTGTTACCAAAACATTATCGCTACACACCACTTCCGATATGGATGAACAGGTAGTGGAAGAAGCGAAGCGCAAAGTGCTTCGGCTGGAGCCGCATATTCGCATTTCGGAAAAAGGAAAACACGTGAACGGACAAGTGCACACCCATACAGGGAGTGCGGCTGGTTCGCATGACCACATTCATGACCATACAAGACATGATCATGGACACTCACATTCACATGACAAACACTCGCATCATGATCACGGAGATTCAGAGGGACACACACATGGTCATGTGCATGAGCACGGAATTCATGCTGGACATGATCACAGCCATACCCATGATGATGCCCATGCAGGCCATTCGCATGAACATGGTGCAGGACAGACAAAAGTGTTGCTTGCTCGTCTTGCTGTCGGTTCTGTGTTGCTCGCAGCCGCAATCTGGTCGCCGCTGGAGGGCTGGGCACAATTTGCTCTCTATGCGCTAGCTTATCTGATTGCCGGGGGAGATATCGTGCTCCAGGCGTCCAAAAACATCATTCGCGGGCAGGTATTCGATGAATACTTCCTGATGTCCGTGGCTACTTTGGGAGCCTTTGCCATTGGAGAGTATCCGGAAGGGGTAGCGGTCATGCTCTTCTATCAGCTCGGGGAGCTGTTTCAGGGTATGGCGGTTAATCGGTCACGCAAGTCGATTCAGTCACTGATGGACATTCGCCCGGACTACGCGAATATCCTGACGGGTTCGGGTGACGAGACACGGCGTGTATCTCCGGAAGACGTAAGGATCGGTGATCGTATTGTTGTGAAAGCAGGAGAGCGAGTACCGCTGGATGGTATCGTTAGAGCTGGGCGTTCTATGGTGGACACTTCTGCTCTGACAGGTGAATCGGTACCTCGTGAGCTGGAGTCCGGAAGTGATGTACTGAGTGGATTTGTGAACAAAAATGGTATGTTGACGATTGAAGTTACCAAAACGTTTGGTGAATCAACGGTATCCAAAATTTTGGACCTGGTGCAGAACGCGAGCAGCCGGAAAGCGAAAACAGAACATTTTATCAGTAAATTCGCTCGTTATTACACACCGGTTGTTGTTATCCTTGCGGCCGTGATTGCATTTGTTCCGCCGTTGTTACTTAGTGGTGCAACATTTGCCGATTGGATCTATCGTGCGTTGGTCTTCCTGGTTATCTCATGCCCTTGTGCGCTGGTGGTCTCTATTCCACTTGGATTCTTTGGTGGTATCGGAGCAGCTTCACGTAACGGGATTCTTGTCAAAGGCAGTAACTACCTTGAAGCGTTGAACGATGTGAAAATCGTTGTTTTTGATAAAACGGGTACACTCACCAAAGGTGTATTCAAAGTAACAGCCATTCGTCCCGAAGGTGGACGTACGGAAGATGAACTGATGAAGCTGGCAGCCATTGCAGAAGCCAATTCCAATCATCCGATTGCCGAATCCATTCGTGCAGCTTGGGGCAAAGCCATTCCCACGCAAGGTGTGGAAGGTTATGATGAAGTTGCCGGACATGGGATCAAGGTGAGTGTGGATGGTCGGGAAGTGCTGGCAGGCAACGCCAAATTAATGGAGCAGGCGGGTATAGCGTATAGCACTCCAGAGACGGCAGGAACAATAGTCCACGTTGCTGAAGCAGACACGTATGTTGGTCATCTGATCATTGCTGACGAAGTGAAGGATGATGCAGCCGCGGCCATTCGGGCACTGAAGAAGCTCGGCATCCGCAAAACGGTCATGCTGACAGGTGATGCCAAAGCTGTGGGTGAAGCGGTAGGACGCGAGTTGGGTGTAGATGAGATCTACGCTGAATTGCTGCCACAGGATAAAGTCGAACGACTGGAGCAACTGGAAGCTGCCAAATCTCCGAAGGAGAAAATGGTGTTTGTCGGTGATGGCATCAACGATACACCTGTGCTGGCTCGTGCCGACGTGGGCGTGGCCATGGGTGGACTCGGCTCGGATGCTGCGATTGAAGCGGCAGATGTGGTCATCATGACAGATGAACCATCAAAACTTGCGAGTGCAATCCGCATTGCAAAGCGTACACGAATGATTGTATGGCAAAATATCGCGTTTGCTCTGGGGGTTAAAGCGATCTTCCTGCTACTCGGTGTGTTTGGCATAGCTACCATGTGGGAAGCGGTATTCTCGGATGTCGGTGTCACGGTGCTGGCTGTCCTGAACGCCATGCGTGTACTTCGTGTGAAGAATATCTAAGTTTACGAAACGATCCAGGCGGCTCTTCGTATATACGTAGAGCCGTTTTTATATTTTTATGTAGATAAGTCTAACTAGACATTTACACGAGAACGGAGAGGACAGAAATAACCTGAAGAAGCGAAGCGTTCGCCTTTATCCCCGGATTTTCCCCTTTCAATAGGGAATTAAAAAAATCTGGGGGTAACAGTGATCGGAAGGTTATTCTGTCATCGGAATGTTAGTGTAAGCAGGTCCATGGAAGACAACAGTGAAGGGGCGAACGTTTTGACAGGAGCAGTAGTAGGGATCATTATCGGAGTGTGTTATTTCATTCTGGGGTTCATGGTGTTCAAAAAACCACCGAAAATGATTAACGGAATATATGGTTATCGGACCCCGCGTGCAATGAGTAACCCCGAGCTATGGGACGAAGCGCAAAAGTATAGCGCCAACCTGATGATGCAATTTGGTGTGATTATTACGATATTTGGTATTATCGGTTTCTGGCTTACAGATGTACGAGCGTTGGTACTGAGTCTGGTTGCTACAGGATTCTATACGTTCAGACTGTTTACCAGAGTGGAAGGCCGTCTGAAGCAAATGCAGCGTGCTCAACAGCAACAGAATGAGCAGAATGTTTAAGGTAAAATGAATGAATAGTGTACAGAGGAAGACCTGCGTGTGCGTGTGAAGCGGGTCTTTTTTTGTTGAAATAGAAATTATAGAGGCTGTTTAACTTGCCAAGACTCCATGCATAAAATCTAACGTTGACGTTAACGTTAATATTATATATAATTATGTACATAACATTATAGACATATGAAAGAGGTGAGGGAAATGAGTTTATATAAAATTGACGACGTAGCCAAGGAAAGCGGTTTGACCAAGCGAACCATTCGGTATTATGAAGAGATTGGTGTCATGCCTTCACCTCAGCGGACAGATGGCGGTACGCGATTGTACACTCGGGAGGATATCGATTATCTGAAGAAGGTGGTTCGCGCCAAAGAGGTACTTGGATTCTCCCTTCAGGAGTTACATACCTATGTGGCAACGGCAGATGCCTTGAACGAACAACGTTTTGACTACCAGCAGACGACCGAAGTAAGAGAACGGATCGAGAAGCTTACCACGATGGAAACAACGCTGGATGGTCAATTGTTACTGCTTGAGCAGAAACTTCAGAGCATACATGCCGTACAGACTGAACTGGAAGAGCTGCGTGAACGCGTTCGGAGTGGTATTCAGAAGTTACAGGCACATGATCCGCAGAGTGATGAAGATGGCTAACCGAATTAACATCTAATATTTAATAAACAAAACTGTATACACATAATCGCTACATGAGTGAGCACCATAGAACCTGTGGCGATCCTGTACAAACACCGGATGTTCCGGTGTCGTTTTGTTACCTCTATTCATGAAAATGAACGCGATGTTTTCGTTGTTTTCACGGTCATTTTCAAATATAAAGCTTAACCACATAAATGATTCACAGGAGGAATTACGTATGAAAAGAGAGCCATCATTACCGGACGAATTGCCGTCATCACGTGGGGGCTTGCTGTCTCAACCGAGAGCGGTATGGGCGGTCGCCTTTGCATGTATCATCTCCTTTATGGGTCTGGGTCTGGTTGACCCGATCCTGCCCGCGATTGCAGATCAGCTGCATGCTTCCAAAAGCCAGGTGTCGCTGCTATTTACCAGTTATAATGCTGTAACCGGGGTGGCGATGCTGATTACAGGTGTCGTATCCAGCCGGATTGGTGTGAAGTGGACGCTGCTTAGCGGCATATTGTTGATTATTATCTTCTCCTTCCTCGGCGGTACCTCAGACACGGTAGGTGCACTGGTTGGTTACCGTGGCGGTTGGGGACTGGGTAATGCTTTGTTCATCGCAACGGCGTTATCCGCCATTGTGGGACTATCCACGTCGGGGACAGCCAAAGCGATTATTTTGTACGAAGCAGCGCTTGGCCTCGGGATTGCGGTTGGACCGCTGCTTGGTGGTGAGCTGGGGTCCATCTCTTGGCGTGGCCCATTCTACGGCGTAGCTGTTCTGATGGCAATTGCGTTTATCAGCATTACATTTATGTTGCCCAAGATGGCCAAACCGAAAACACGCAGTTCTTTGTCCGATCCGTTCAAAGCATTAAGTTATCCTTCACTGAAAACATTGGCGATTACCGCCTTCCTGTATAATTTTGGTTTCTTTACTTTGATGGCTTATTCACCTTATGTGATGAATTTGGATGAGCACGGCTTGGGTTATGTATTCTTTGGTTGGGGACTGATGCTGGCCATTACGTCGGTATTCGTGGCACCAAGATTACAACGCCGATTCGGATCGGTTCCGTCCATGAGTGTCATGCTTACATTGTTCGCGATTGATCTCGTTGTTATGGCTATTGGTACGGTGATGGGTTCACCAACTACCGTTATTGTGGCAGTCATAGTGGCGGGAATCTTCCTTGGGATTAACAACACATTGATTACAACGGCTGTTATGGAAGCTGCACCTGTGGAGCGTTCTGTTGCTTCTGCTGCATACAGCTTCGTTCGTTTCCTGGGTGGTGCACTTGCTCCATGGCTTGCAGGTAAATTATCCGAGTGGTTCCTGCCGGAAACGCCGTTTTATTTTGGCGCATTAATGGTTCTGATTGGTGTCGTGGTACTGCTGATACGGCGTCACCATCTGCGGGATATCGATTCTGCCATTACATCTCATTAATTCACAGGAGGAATTGCAATGCTGAAACGTATATTGGTTGCTGTTGATGGTTCGGAACATGCGCATAAGGCTGTGGAACAAGCACTGATCCTGGCTGAAGATATGAAACAACCCGCAAGCCTGTTGATCGTGCATGTTAATCCCGCTATCTCTATTAGTGAACCTGCATTGGGTGTTGATCTGGAAGCTCGGATTGCCGAAGAAGGGCAGTATATCATAGAACCAGTGACCAGACAGTTGTCCGGACGCGAAGTTGCATATGAGACATTGCTGATTGCGGGTGATCCCGTTAATGAGATCTGCCGTGTGGCGCGTGAACGAGATTGTGGAATGATCGTGATGGGTACAGGCGGGAAAGGCATGCTGGCAGAGATGATCGTGGGCAGTGTCAGCCATGGCGTGTTAAAACATGCAGAGTGCCCCGTCCTGACGGTTAAATAGGTTGTGAAATCCTTTATAATGCAATAGCTCAAGATTGCCACAATGGCTCATCAGGTACGTTACAAGCTATGATTGCCGCATAGCGTAGTGGGTTGATGGCACGTAAATAGTGTATAAATAGATTATATAAATTGAACTGAACTTTTAGTATCTAAAAGGATGGAGGACGCAGCATATGAAAAAACAACATCTGTTTATCGGTGGCAAACCGACCGAATCCGTAGATTATAAAGCACTTCAAGCACCATACTCCGGGGAAACGCTGGCAGAAGTCTCTTCCGCTTCAGCAGAGGAAGCAGAGGCTGCTGTTGCAGCTGCGGTTCAAGCCGGGAAGGCAATGCGCCAGATGCCTGCACATCAGCGTGCAGATATTCTGTACAAGTTGTCCTCCATGCTTGAAGAGCGCAAGGAAGAAGCAGCGCGAATCATAGCGCTTGAAGCGGCGAAGCCAATTACCGCAGCACTGGCCGAGGTTGACCGTACGGTGGAAACGTATCGTTTTGCCGCCGAAGAAGCCAAGCGGCTGACCGGTGAGACCGTTCCGATGGATGCAGCCAAAGGTGGAGAAGGACGTATCGGCTATACGATGCGACAACCTCTAGGCGTCATCGGTGCGATTACGCCGTTTAATTTTCCAATGAATCTGGTAGCCCACAAGGTAGGCCCAGCGTTGGCAGCAGGCAATACGATTGTTCTCAAACCTGCGGAGCAGACGCCTCTGTCATCCTACTACATCGCTAATCTGCTTCAGGAAGCCGGACTGCCGGATGGTGCACTGAACGTGGTGAGCGGTGATGGCAAAACCATTGGTGATGTGCTTGTTGAGCACCCTCGTGTTGCTCACATTACGTTTACAGGCAGTCCAGCGGTAGGTACGAGCATTCGCAGCAAAGCAGGACTCAAACGCGTGACACTGGAGCTTGGGTCGAATGCAGCGGTGATTGTGGATAAGGACGCAGACCTGGACAAAGTGGTTCCTCGATGTGTGACCGGTGCTTTCACGTATCAGGGACAGGTATGTATCTCGCTACAGCGAATCTACGTACATCGTGACATCTCGGAAGAATTCATCCGGCGTTTCGCTGAAGCGGCCAAACAAGTAGTGGTTGGAGACCCGCTGAGCCCGGATACGGTGGTCTCTGCGCTCATTACCTCCAATGATGTACAGCGTACGCTCGACTGGATTGAAGAAGCCAAACAGGCCGGGGCTGAAGTGGCAGCAGGCGGTCAAGCTGGAGGAGGCGTTCTGCGTCCAACGGTACTGATTAACGTTCCGCGTGATGCCAAGGTATCCTGTCAGGAAGTGTTTGCACCCATCGTTGTGATCAATACGGTAGATTCCGTTGAAGAGGGTATTGAACATGTTAACGATTCTATATACGGGCTTCAGGCAGGCGTATTTACAAACGATATTCATACCGCCCTCCATGCTGTTGATCAGATCGAAGCAGGTGGAGTTATGATTAATGATATTCCGACGTTCCGAGTGGATCACATGCCCTATGGTGGGGTGAAACAAAGTGGGATTGGGCGTGAAGGTGTGAAATATGCAGTAGAAGAAATGACGGAATTGAAGTTTGTCATGTTTAACAAAGGGTGATTCTCTTCCATTCTTTTACTCAATATACCGTATGCTAATGGAAATATAACTACACGCTCCTGTGCCGGAATAATGGCACAGGATTTTTTAATTGAAGATCATGGAAAAAGTTTAAAAAATACATACGAATTCTTCACTGACTGCGGGTTCACATCTGATGAGACGGGTAAAACATAGTTAACATACCGCAACATCACTGACCAAACGCCGCTCATATCACTGAAGCATGTTGTACCCCATCCAGAGCACGAGCGGAATAGCGGTACAGCATTGCCGAAAGTCTTATATTCTCTCATTATTCAAATAAAATGCAGTATGAATTAAGCCTGAACTCTGGAGTTGCAGGACAGGCAGGAGGTGTATTCAAATGGCGTATTCCATGGTTGACGTATCGGGAATGTCAGGCGTAACTCTGAACGAGCTGAGCCAGTATGCAGAGACAGGTCTTCTGAATCCGGCCTTTGGGGATATAGATGAGGACAGCTATTATGAGAAGCAGGAATTGCTGAGACTCCAGCAAATCCTTTTTTGTAAGGAAGTGGGTATGAAAGAGAATGAGATTGCCCCGATGCTCCGGGATAATCCTCAGGATGTCATTCGCATCATGCAGCAGCATCGCATTGAGATTCTGGAGAAGGCACTCCGTCTGCATGGATTGATTCAGACACTGGACAAAACGATCTCCTATTTGCAAGGTGAACATGAACTTGATGAACATGAGCTGTATATCGGTTTTGTAAATAAGGGGCGTCACCAGTTGCTGAATGAATCGGGTTCTAACCCTGTAGTTAATAATGATATGAACCATGTGCAGACAGAGGGTGTTCAGAGGTCCGACATCCAATCTTCCAATTCATCCACATTGCCTGAAAATCAGGAGTTGAAATCGAAAGAAGATTATCTGGATTCCCAAGCGAAAATTGATCAGGTTCATCTCGACTTGCAACAGGCTATTGAGGATGGATTGGAACCCGGTAGTGCAAAAGTACAACGGATCATTGGCAGGCATCTTGAATGGATCAAAGGTTATTATACACCCACCGCTGAGATCTATCGGGATTTGGCCAATCTGTATGTAGAGCATAAAAATTTCCGTCAGATGTATGATGGTTACCACCCGAGGCTGGCTGAATTCCTGCGGGATGGGATGATGATTAAAGCGGAACATGATTTATCCTAGATGCATAAAGTAACATGGGCGAGCAAGAACATGGGTGTGAATCACATGGATAACAAAGAGCGCAGACCTCTGAGAGGACTGCGCTCTTTGTTATTACGGGTTCTTCATCATCGTGTGTGATGAGACTCCGATCACCTTATTCATCATTTCCTAAAGGGGGATGGTTACCTCCAACTGCTCTGTGAGCAGGCTTACGGCTTTCTCCAGGAAGACGCGGTCCTCGTCGTCAAAACGGTTTTTGATCGGGCTGTCGATATCCAGCACCCCGTAAAGTTCGCCGTTTTTGATAATAGGTACGACAATCTCGCTGTTCGATGCCGCATCACAGGCAATGTGGCCTGGGAAGGCATGAACATCATCAACGACCAGGGTACGTTTTTCCGCAGCAGATGTGCCGCATACACCACGTCCCAGTGGAATTCGGATACAGGCAGGCAGTCCTTGGAATGGCCCGAGGACCAGTTCTTTTCCATCATACAGATAGAAGCCGACCCAATTGGTGTCGGTCATAAATACATTGAGCAGCGCAGCAGCGTTTGCCAGATTGGCAATCGCACTAGGTTCATCGCGGATCAGAGCACTTAACTGTCCCAGGACGGCGGTGTGCTGCTCACTTCGTGTTCCTTCATAGGAAACAGCTTGAAACATGGTAAATCACCCTCCCGAGCAAAATGGTACTTATTTTCAAGATAGTGCAGAGGATGCGGTTAGTCAAGCGGAGGATTTCGGAAAGGGAAGGGAATACCAGAAGAATCCTCCTGTTTCTCAGCTTCTTGCGTGGGGTAATTACTTAGCAACCACGGAGGGCTACAACCCGGGAAGGAGCTTGGCTTATGCATGCAGAGGTACAGAATCTTTTTGTACGGATTCATCTACTATATTTCGCCCAAAATCAGGATTTGAACGTTAGCGAGGCACTGCCCCTATTAGAAGAACGGGGATATCGCGTTGGAGAGCGGGAGATCAAGCAGGAGCTTGAACACCTGACGCAGGAGAACTTCCTGACCGCCCACGGGGACCAATGGAGCCTGACCGGGACTGGCATTGAAGAATTCAAGGAAATCACGGCTGTGTTTGGACGGGTTAGCGATGAATTACTGGGGAAGGGCAAGAAAACGTCCAAAGGTTAAAATTCATTTGGACAAGCCATGTTTCCATAATTCACTCAAACTTGAATTGATCCATACGTACAACAAGACCGGGAGCGACATTGGCCCGGTTTTTTGACGTGTGTCCATGACTGAACAGTTGCCATTCGGCGCAGGTTATGATTAGATGACTAGTGAATATTATGGTCTGCGGAGATAGATCGGATCGGAGTGTCTTTATATGTATAAATGCAAAGGAAGAATTCCCGAAATGGAGACTGCGCGGCTTCGTTTGCGTAAAATGCGTCGCCGGGATGCGGCCCAGATGTTCACATGCTGGTCAGATCGCGAGGTGACCCGTTACATGAATCTTGCACCCATGATTGGGACAAGCGAAGCGGCGGACATGATAGGACTGCTTAACCAAATGGCAGGAGAAGAGGATGCGATCCGGTGGGGGATTGAACTCAAAGAAACAGGCAAGCTTATCGGCAGCTGTGGCTTTAACACATGGCAGCTTGAAGGCGCATTCCGGGGTGAGATTGGTTATGAGCTGGGGCGTGACTACTGGCGACACGGTTATATGACGGAGGCTTTCTCGGCATTGTTGCCCTTCGGGTATGAGACCATGGGGCTTAATCGAATTGAAGCGCTGGTTGATCCTCGTAATCTGGCTTCTGGCGAGTTCCTGACAAACTGCGGCTTCACACGTGAAGGGCTGCTGCGACAGGTGCAACATACGTCCACCGGTTATAAGGATATGGTGATGTATTCCATGCTGTATGATGAGTTTCTTCGCAAGCGAGGTAAATAAAAGAGACAATATATGATTTTTTTTAAATTTACACGTAAACGAAGAAACAGAACAAAGCTGGAGAAGCGAAGCGTTCGCCTTTATCACCGGATTTCTCGTTTAGAGAGGAGAAGAAAAAATCTGGGGATAACAGCGATTGGAAGCTTGTTCTGGTTCGTAGTAGATGTGTAAATTAATGTACCAATTATATAGAGAAACGAAGAGAGAAGGGTTTGTGTGAATGCAACTGGAGGTTTGAAGCGCAGTTTCATCTTGACGGGGCTGTTGCTCGCGACATTTCTGTCAGCGATTGAAGGCACCGTAATTGGTCCGGCAGGGCCGACCATTGTTAGTGAGCTGGGGAGTGTACAGCTGCTTAGCTGGATTTTCACCGCATATCTGTTGACGATGGCAGTGAGTACGCCCATTTTCGGTAAAATTAGTGACTTGTATGGACGAAAGCCTGTTTTTCTGATTGGCTGTGCCTTATTTTTACTGGGTTCACTCTTGTGCTGTCTGTCGCAGAATATGGAGCAATTGATTATTTTCCGTGCTATTCAGGGGATTGGTGCGGGTGCGGTAGTTCCTGTTACATTTACGATTATCGGGGACATTTACGCCATTGAAGAACGTGGCAAAATCCAGGGCTGGATTAGCTCCGTGTGGGGTATTTCCTCTCTGGCTGGACCGCTGCTTGGCGGTTATTTTGTAGACAATCTGGGCTGGCAGTGGATCTTTGGTTTTAATGTGCCGTTTGGTCTGCTTGCGATGTGGTTTGTATTTCGTTATCTGAAGGAAGATATCTCGCCACGTACAGCCAAAATTGACTATGTCGGTGCGCTGACCTTCACGGTGGGCATTACCGCATTGTTGTTTGTCCTGTCGGCGGGTGGGCAGTATTATGCTTGGAGTTCTCCGTTGATTGTTGTGCTGAGTGTGGTCGCCGCTCTGTTTATTATTTTATTTTTTGTGGTGGAAAAAAGAGCTCAGGCCCCTATGGTTCCACTACATCTGTTCCGAATTCGGGACATCCGTGTGGCGAATATCGCCGGACTGCTGACCAGTACTTTGATGATCGGCCTGACCAGTTATTTGCCGCTCTGGGTGCAGGGGGTTCGGGGAGGTAACGCAACGGAATCCGGGCTGCTGCTCGCGCCGATGTCCGTGGGTTGGCTCATTGGTAGTGTGCTCGCAGGCCGCCTGTTGATGAAAATTGGATCACGGTTGACCGCATTGATTGGATTAACCGGAATTGCGATCGGATCGGGTGGACTCTTTCTGGTGGGCGGGACATCCCCGCAGGCTGTGCTCTTCATATTGACCTTTATTTATGGTCTTGGTTTCGGCTTTGCGTTCACGATCTTCACCATTATTGCGCAGTCTTCCGTAGGATATAAAGAGCGTGGTTCCTCTACAGCACTGCATACGTTCATGCGAACGTTGGGACAGACGATTGGTGCAGCGGCTTTTGGCACCTGGTTGAACTATCGGATCTCCACGTTATCCAGTGAACAGAATCTGGCGGAGGCTGGAATATCGGAGAGTGATCTGAACGAACTGCTTGCACCACATACCGATGCTGCGCTATCGGATGACAAATGGGCGCTGCTGCGTAACGTGCTGGAAGGAAGCTTGCATTCCCTGTTTGTCATTATGTTTGTTATTGCATTGGTCTCGTGGGTAACGACGCTTGCTCTACGCAAACGATTGATCGTTCCCGAAGATGCAGATGCTCCACCACAGCCACAAGGATCAAAGTAAAAAGAAGATATATATACGAAAAACATACGAAAAACCGGATTCGCCGATGTCAGGCAAATCCGGTTTTTTTTGTTGGCACATGTGGAGTGATTTAGATGCCCGCGGATAAACGGTCTGCAGAATGTGCAAGCCTTCCCAAAAGTTCGGACAGCAGTTCCTTGTCTTCCTCGCTCAGTCCACTGACAGCACGATCGATCTTCGTCGCATAGCCTGGATAGATGTCATCCATGGTTCGCTGGCCTTCCTCGGTCAGTTCCACAAAGATAATACGTCGGTCTTGCGGACAATGCTTCCGGTGTAACAGTCCTTTTTGCTCCAGCTTATCAATCACATAGGTCACATTTCCGCTTTGTAGCAGAAGTTGTGCACCAACCTGTTGAATCGGCTGTGCGCCTTTCATATATAACACTTCGAGCACCCCGTATGCGGTGGGGTTGAAGCCATGCACTTTGCTTCCGGATACAGCGTGTTCATTCACGCTCTTGAATGTCTGGGCCAAGGTGCGGTACAGATGAAGTGAACGTTCGGTTCCGATTTCTTGTAATTCCAGCATGCTGATCCCGCCTTTTCAGATTAGTTTTATAAGTTGGTTAGTTGTGTTTGACGATTCAGGTTGTCGCCATGATTTTATTGTAAGCTTCTATTTCCACGAAAAACATGCGATATGTCACAAGATCTGCATTTTTAGCATTTAAAATTTGATCATTAATCATCCAGCCGTGGAGCGCTTGATCTGGGTCTGAACGTGGATGCAGATGCAGAGAGTGATACTACATCTGTGGTGGAGACAAATCGGTAATATGCGATTTTAATTGTAATATGAAGTAGCAAGGGATTCGGAACCTCTGCTTTTTTTATTTCAAAATTCAAAATAATGTACAAATGGACAAAAGTTTTAGTATAATTGTTATAACAGTTAAATAGTATAACTAGGGGGAGCAATGAATGAATAGGGTGAGTGAGATGGAACGAAAAGTAACGAAATTCGGTAATAGTCTTGGATTAACAATGACAGATGCCTTTAAACAAATTGGTCTTGAGCAAGGCGATACGGTTCAAATCGAGGTAAATCAGTCCAATGGGGAGATTATTATTAAAAAGTCTACAAAAGTTAATTTGCCTAACGGGATCAGTAGTGATTTTATGGATACATTGGCTGATGTGATGGGTGAATATGATCAAACCTTGAAAGGTCTCAAGGATAGATGAGCATGACCCGGTATTTGAGTATTCAAGAGGTTATTGCGATCAACGTCGCTATGATTAAGCGTTACAGTTCTGGAGAGCAGATTGGAGTTAAAGATTCTGGTCTGCTTGAATCTGCGGTTGTAAGAGCACAATCATCAGCTTTTGGTAACGAAGCTTACCCATCTATATATGAAAAATCTGCTGCGATCTTTCAATCTTTGGGTCAAAACCCTCCTTTCCATAATGCTAATAAAAGAACGGCTTTTACCGCATTGGTAATCTTTCTACGTTATAACAATGTGTATCTTAAGATGGATCAAACTTTTGCTGAGGACTTTACTGTTGATATGGTGAACCACAAGTACACATTTGAAGAACTGGTTTCAATTATTCGTACATACTGTGTTACTGAAAATGAAGAATAATAAACAAAGCAATAAATCATACATTACTATGATTTATTGCTTTGTTTATTTGCCATCTATATAGAAATGCTTAAAATGATCAAACACACAGCCCGCAACTCGATTACAATAAAACATAAAGGATGAAATAAACACCTGATCAGAACAGGGAGTGAATGATATGGGAATGGATTATAAAAGGACGGAAGTACAGGAGTCTATATTAGACGTACATATTACAGAGGCAGGATACGAACCAGGACAATCGACCATACGTAACATTCGAATGAGTGTGGCGCGAGGAGAACTGGTAGGTATTATCGGACCCAATGGTGCGGGCAAAAGTACCACGATCAAAACGCTGCTGGGTCTGCTGGAACATGCGAACTATGAAGTGACAATTGGGGGAGAGGGTCGTTATGCCTATATCCCGGAGCAACCGGTTTTTTATGAATATATGAACCTATGGGAACATCTTGATCTGGCTGCAGCGGCGTATGAAATGGAGGAAGAAGCTTTTGTTGCCAGAGCGGAGGAACTGTTGGTTCGTTTCGGTATGGACCACGTTCGGAATGATCTTCCGGCCAGTTTTTCGAAGGGCATGAGGCAGAAAATGATGCTGATGATCGGATTTCTGTCTTCGCCGGATATCTATATTGTGGACGAGCCGTTCATCGGACTGGACCCTCGTGCAACCAAGGATTTTCTGAAGTTACTTGATGATGAACGTCGCCGCGGTGCGGGTGTGCTCATGTCTACGCATGTACTGGATACCGCTGAACGAATCTGCGACCGATTTATTCTGATTGCTTCGGGCAGATCTGCTGCCGAGGGAACATTGGATGAGATCCGTGAAGCGGCAGGATTGCCGGAAGCCTCTTTGTTTGACTGTTTCGATATACTGACATCTTAGATAGAGAGAGGGTGAGAGAGGATGGAAACTTCCCAGCGTTATACACCACTTCGTTTATACCGGCGAAGACGCAAAGAGCACTTCAGGGAGCAAATGAAAAATCTCAGACTTGTCGTGGATTGGACGGTGTGGGTATACCTGCTTGTTCCGGGTCTGCTCTATCTGATTGGATGGTACACAAGTCTGTGGACCAAACCACTGCCTGCATGGGCGACAGGATTACCGCTCCCCATACTGACGGGGCTGATTGACGTCGTTATGCTTACCGGTGGTGTGTTGATATTTGTGGAGGAAGCGGATGTATTGTTTCTGAAATCAAGACCGTTGTGGATGCACACGTTAATGAGGCAAGGGCTCTACCGGTCCTGTCTGCAACATCTGGGCAAAATGATTATGATTACAGCGCTCATTGCTCCCCTGTGGTCCCGTGTCTATGAGATGTCTAATCTCCAGATTGCACTTATGGCTGTCTGGTTTGGTGCAGTAGCGTCATTCCAAGCCATAACACTACATATGACGAAGGTTCGACATACAGGATGGCGACGCTGGATTCAGATGATCCCTCTCGTCATTGGCATAGGTTATATGACCATTAGTGCGACATCATGGATGTATGGACAGACGTGGAAAATCAGTTTTGGAATCGTAATTATCATGCTTCTTCTGATTACAGTTGGACAGATGAGGCTACTGATGAAGGGAACGTTTGAAGGGGATGTGCGGGAGGATCTGCGGAGCAGGCTGCAGCTGACAGCTCTAATGTTAAGCCGGGCGGTGAGCAAGCCGAAAGCCCCACGAACACGGTCCATTATCTTCCGCAAACCGCGTAAATTGCTGCGCAATCGTTCCATCCCGAACCGGACAGCGGAGATTGCGTTCAAGGCATTTTTCCGAAACTCAGCTACGATGAAATTGTATTTGCAGCTTGGAGGACTATCCATCGCAGCAGTTGCATTACCCCCTTTTCCGGTCAATATCATTGTGTGTGCGTTATTAATCATCATGTTGACGGTGATGTTTTATCGTTCCTGGGATGTGTTTGCAACGTCGGACTATGTTCAGCTTATAACGTATGACTCGGAGGCGCTGCATCTTGCAGGTTCAACGATGGTTCGGATGTTGTTCATCCCGATTGGTATTCTTATGGGATTTACGCTGGGATTGGCCTGGCTCGGCTGGATCGTCGGTATTCTGACAGCCGCAGGTGCAGTGGTCTTCGGACTCTGTGTGTTATCCATTGCCGGATGGGTTCGGCTGACCCGGGCCTAGGACGTGTCTCAAAAACTCGCTGAAGTTCATCTTTTACCGCCTTTTCGCCCCATGCTGTGTCACTTTCCCTTGACGTGCCCCGGCACGCCTGCGGAAAACTTCCTTGCTTGGAACGAAAATTCGGCAAAATCTGCTTCCTTCGGAGTTTTCAGACACGCCCTAAAGGAATTCCTTTCTAAGTCAGAGCATATCACGCGCAATATCTGACCATGCTATAGAAGAAGAATCTCATCTATGGATGATGAGAGATTAGCTGTAGCAAGGAGGAAAGAGACGATGATGGACAATAGCGAATTACAGGTGCATTTCTCAGACGATTCAGCGTTGAATGCCGCCAGGGCAACCTTGGAGGAATTGGGATATAAGCCATATCAGTCCGGCCCGCTGGAATTGTACATCCCCACAGATCGGCAAGATCCTCAGTCTGCCGTAGAGATTGTACAATCTCATGGAGGAAGTGCCGTATTTGCCGCGCAAACGGAAGAGCTGGATCAGTTTCAGAATATATCGATTCCGGCTCATCTCGTGAATGAAGACTGGAATGAGGGTTATGCGAACGGAAACCAGGGAAGCCAGACGGAGCAAGGCAGACATAACTATAGCGATGACCCGACATACGATGATTCGGCTGATGGATTTTCAGGCAGTGTCAAAGCATAGAAGGGAAATATCACAAGCTAAGAGCAGTTCGGGCCAATTTTTCTAAAATGGAACAATGCCCAAAAACCCCGATCGTCCACAGATGTGGCTATCGGGGTTTTTGGCAATTCATCATGCGCTTAAAGTGTGTAATACCTAGTATAGTTTAGCGTGTTTATATTCTGCGGCATGCATACCAGCCGTATATCCCGTGGAGAATGCAGCGGTGATATTATACCCTCCAGTGTAGCCGTGAATATCCAAAACTTCACCGCAAAAGAATAGTCCAGGCAGCAGCTTGGATTCCATTGTTTTTGGGTATATCTCCTTTAAGTGGATTCCTCCCCCGGTAACAAAGGCTTCCTTGAGCGATCTCGTTCCGTCTGCACGGAAGGTAAAAGCTTTCATTAGCCCACACAAGTTACTTAACATACCTTTGGGGAAATGGTGGAACGTAAGGTCATCGGTGATCTCTGCCCGTTTCATCATTAAGGGAATCATACGTTCAGGAACCCATGTTTTTAAGATGTTTTTGACAGCCTTGCGGGATTCTTGTTCTAATACCTGTTGCACCTGTGCTTCCAATGCACCTAGGGACAGCTCCGGGAACAGATCAATGCTCATCATGACCTGTGGGTTTCCAGACTTCATCTGAACCTTGCGGATAAATTGGCTGCAACGCAGTGCGACGGGTCCAGACACTCCAAAATGCGTGAAGATCATATCCCCGCGATGGGAGATGACTGTTTTACCTTTGGCATCCACTACGGATAGAGCGATATCCCTCAAAGACAAACCTTGCAGTTCTTTGGACTGAATCCAACTCTCTCCAGACACAATGGGCACTTCGGTCGGATATAATTCTGTAATTGTGTGACCCGCAGCCTCAGCCCAAGGATAACCGTCTCCGGTAGATCCGGTTTGGGGTACGGATTTGCCGCCGGTAGCGATGATGACAGAGCGTCCAAGAATGGTTTGACCGGATATCAATTTAACACCCTGTACCTGCTGACCGTTCTGAATAATTTCCTTGACCGGTTCTTTGGTACGAATCTCAACGCCGAGGGAGACAATCTTGCCTACCAGCGCATCCACGACTGTTTTCGCTTTATCGGTTACAGGGAACATTCTGCCGTTGTCTTCTTCTTTCAGGGCAATTCCGAGATTCTCGAAGAAACGCATGATTCCCTGGTTGTCCAAATTTTGAAACGAACTATATAAAAAGCGTCCATTACCCGGAATATGTCGGATGAGTTCATCCGTTTCCTTGGCATTGGTTACATTGCATCGACCTCCGCCAGAGATGCCGAGTTTACGACCCAGTTGATCTCCTTTATCCAGCAGAAGCACGGAGG
The DNA here is from genome assembly GCF_018614975.1 of Paenibacillus polymyxa. Taxonomy (GTDB): domain Bacteria; phylum Bacillota; class Bacilli; order Paenibacillales; family Paenibacillaceae; genus Paenibacillus; species Paenibacillus polymyxa_E. The sequence continues at coordinate 28,327 of NZ_JAGGNR010000047.1, forward strand.
CACCATGCTCGGCAGCAGCAACGCAAGCCATCAGGCCCGCAGATCCACCACCAATTACAATGACATCATACATATGTTATTACCCTCTTTTTTCATTGATTTTGTCTGTTTTACGTAAAATGTGTCTACTCCTGGCTTTTTCTGAAATATAATGGAGTTATGAGCAGTTCTATTGTGCAGTCTTAAGGGATATATTGTATTATACTGTCGCCTATGTTTTAATCAGAAATACATGAGGGAATGTGCAGGCAGAGGAGGAGATGGCATTGTGGTTGCGTTAAAAGACATGCTTTTACAAGTACTGCTGGCAGGGTCGGCGGTATTTCTGATTCCCTTATTCCTTCTGGTACTCTCCAAGCGGGCTATTGCCAGAATGGAACATGCCGGAACCGTTCATACCAGTTTTGCTGTGACAAGTGCCCTGAGCATGTTATTGTGTCTGCTGTTTGCGCTCTATGCAAGTCCGGTGGCCGTACCCATATCATTAAGCATCGTACCTGTGACACTTGTTATTCTGTATTGTAAGTCTGTTATAGGCGTAACGCTGTCCATTCTACATATTCTCTTCTATTTTCTTTTTGCGCATCCCTATGATCTGTACGGATTTCTCCTTCATACGGGCATTCTTCTCTATCCTATTGTATGGTTGTCTGCCAAACGATTCAAGCATAATACACCTTCACGCAAAATGGCGATCCTCATCATCCTGATTACAATGGAACTGATTGTAACGAGTCTGTTATGGATCGCATCCCTCCAGAATGAATCCACATACTCTGCGACCTACATGATACTTACAGCACTTGGATATACGGCTGGAGCCATTGTTGCGGGCAGTCTGAGTCTGCTATGGCTGGAACGGATGAAGCACTATCGCGGGCTGGAGCAGCATCTCTCGGAAGTCCACGACCGATACATAGCCGAAACGGAGAAACTTCATCAGATTCTGAATGCAGTGCCTCTCTCCATTGCTACCGTAGATAAACAAGGCACAGTGATGTTTGTCAATGAGATGATGGAGCAAACCGCAAGGGAGCAGCTGCCTTGTACCTCCACGCCTGATCTCATTGGACAGCCTGCCAGTCAATTTGTTGAACAAGGTCAGGCGGATAAGATGGATAAAAGCATTCGCAGAGCCATCGTTCATGGTGAGATTAGTGGGTTGACCGTTCGTTACGGTGCACACGTATTTCAGTCCCGAACCGTACCGATTTATGCCTTTTCAACAGAGTCTGCGAGAGAAGTTACAGGAGCCATGCTGATCATACAGGATATCACGGAGCTTGAGATGCTGCGAAGTGAACTGGATAATGTGGATCGTCTCAGTCTGGTGGGGCAGATGGCTGCAAGCATTACGCATGAGGTGCGTAATCCAATGGCGGTTGTGCGGGGCTTCCTCCAACTCATGCAGGAAAAGAGTCCGGACTCCCTCGATCACTATTACCGGATCGTTATGGAAGAGCTGGACCGGGCCAACAGTATCATTAATGATTTCTTGTCTTTGGCTCAGAATCGTATTGCCGAGAAAGAAGAATCCCAGTTGCATGATATCATACATGAACTCAGTCCGTTGTTATGGGCGGATGCGAACCTGCGTGGTCAGAGTATTGAACTCATGTTGGCCCATAATGTGCCGAAGCTGCATCTCAATTCAAAGGAAATCAAACAGGTGGTGTTGAACCTGGCTCGTAACGGGATGGAAGCCATGAATGAGAAGGGTGTGCTTACGCTGGAGACGCGGATAGTGGATGATAAGGTGGAACTGTGTGTACGTGACACAGGACCTGGTCTACCCAGAGTGAAGAAGGAAAAGCTGTTTGAACCTTTCTACACGACAAAAGCCAAGGGAACCGGACTTGGATTGTCCATGTGCCTGAGTATCGTGGAACGACATAACGGAACCATTACTGTGGAATCGGAGGAAGGTCAGGGCACCACCTTCAAAGTGGCATTTGAACGTTAGTCATTCAGCATATTTTGCCAGACATTGAGACATAATATTATGGAAGAAGCCTTTCCGCAGGCGGTTTCTGAATCTTGCTTTCATTGCTTATGGATGTATAATAGGAATAGCACATCATTACATCCATAATGTTCGATATGAATGTAACGTTGTTTTGGAGAGTAATTCGCCTTTAATTCTATCGAGATCATAGAACAACCATTTATAAGGAGTGAAACCGAATGTCGATGTCATTTGATCAATACATGAAAGATATGGTTCAACCCATGCGGGATGAGTTAACTCGTCTAGGAATCCAGGAGTTGCGTACTCCTGAAGAAGTGGAAGCAAGTCTTCCGGATGCAAAAGGAACAGCACTGGTTGTCATTAACTCTGTCTGCGGATGTGCCGCGGGTCAATGTCGCCCAGGTGTGTCCCAAGCACTTCAGCACGATATTACACCGGATCACCTGTACACTGTATTTGCTGGTCAGGACAAAGAAGCAACTGCAAAAGCACGTGAATTCTTTGCACCGTATCCGCCATCTTCGCCGTCCATCGCTCTGATGAAAGACGGAGAACTCGTTCACTTTATCGAGCGTCATCAAGTGGAAGACCGTTCTGCAGAGGAAATTGCGGCTGATCTCAAAAGTGCATTTGACCGTTACTGCCGTTAATTCGCTCCATAGAACGCCCCGCCCTTCGGATCACCGATGCCGGGGCGTTTCATTTTGGATAGATAAGGTTATTGAACCATTCGTACCTTTCAAGCTGGACATCAAATTTCATTCATTTAGAAACGGGGTGTGTGAACGATGAGTTTGCAACAACAGATCATCGCTGAATTGAAGGTTAAACCAAGCATTAATGAAGAAGAGGAAGTACGCAAGCGTGTTGATTTTCTGAAGACGTATGTGAAAAATGCGGGTGCCAAGGGTTTGCTGATTGCGATCAGCGGCGGTATTGACAGTGCAGTGGCTACGGCGCTTTGCAAAAAAGCGACGGACGAGCTTACGGAAGAGAATAAGCAAGAGTACAAAACGCTTGGTGTGTTTCAACCGTATGGTGAACAATACGATATCGACCACAGCTACGCTGTAGCCAAAGCATACGATCTGAAGCATGTCGTGGAAACCAATATTGAAGATGCAGTTAACGAGATTGCACTGGAAGTGGAGCAAGGCTTCAAATCCCTGGGCAGCCCACGTCATATGACTCACCAAGGCAAAGGTAATGTTAAGGCGAGAACTCGTATGGTTATGCAATATGCGCTTTCGTTTGAAGAAAACCTGCTCGTTGTAGGTACGGATCATGCGTCCGAAGCCATCACGGGCTTCTATACCAAATGGGGCGACGGTGCTGTGGATATCACACCACTGAGCACCCTGAACAAACGTCAGGTACGCCAGCTGGCAGCATATCTTAACGTGCCACAAGCTATTTTGGACAAAGCACCATCGGCAGGGCTGTGGGAAGGTCAGACGGACGAAGATGAGCTGGGAATTTCATATGAAGCGAACAGCGACTATCTCGAAGGCAAACAGATCGATCCGGCTGCACAAGAGCGCCTCGAAGCGTTCTATACGCGTACCCATCACAAACGAAATGCCATTCCAGGTATCTAATACGGATGGATGAGCATGATCGTTATATAGGGAATGCAAAAAGAGTCACTGCTCACGCAGTGACTCTTTTTGTTATGTGGAACGAGAAACCGCAAAAATCCAAGTGACTACTATATTAAAGATGAGTTAGCTATTCCAGTCTTTGATCTGTTGCAGGGTTTGGGAGATGGCTTGCTCCAGTTGCGGAGTGGTTTCATTAAATGGATGTACCGTATTAAAGGTGTGGTTCCCTTCAGGTATCTGGTGCCATGGGATATCAGGGCGTGTTTGCACAAGTGCGGCAGAACCGTCCCTCAGACGCTGGGGGTCTTCTGTTCCCTGAATGAGTGCGACTCGCACAGGTGAAGAAGCCAAGCGGTCAATGATAGCGTAACGTTCGCTATGCTTGTCCAGGTCTTCCAGAATAGCCACGTCCAGTGGCATCTGCTGGCCTGTTCGTCCGTTAACGACATGGCTGCGGCCATGCGTACGCATTTCTTCTTTTTGCTCCGCTGTGAAGAGATCCAGATTGGTTACGCCGTTCCAGGAGATGACACCTGCCACCTGCTCGGGATGATCCAGTGCATAGACGAGACTTACGCCCGCACCGCGGCTATGGCCAACCAAGTATACAGGAAGTCCAGTGAGCTCAGGTTGTGTAACCACATGTTCCAGTACCAGGGCCAGATCGGCAAGCTCTCGGCTGTACGTATTCACTGCGAACTTTTCAAGTTCAGAGAATTGCTCCAGATATTCGCCGATACCGTTGTGAGAGAAATTAAAGGTCAGCACATGATGCGTCTGGCTTAGCTGTGAAGCTGCGTAGGGGAACATGCCCCAGTCTTTGAAGCCTTTGTATCCGTGAGCCAGAATGATGACACCTTGAGCGGGTTGTTGTGCAGGGAAAAAGTCCCCGCGAATGATCGCATCTACGTCAGTGGGCAATTCAAAAGTTATGGGCATTATTCAGACCTCCTAAGAATTTCAGACGACTCCTGATTCATATTTTAGCATATATGGTAATGCGGATAGGCACTCGCTTCTGTGCGCACCTCCTGCTACAATAGAATACGTGTTCGGAGAGTTACGGATCATGTGATCGAATGGAGATCTTTTACAATGCATGTTCAAAAAGAGCGGTTTTCAGTACCGAGAAGATGGGACTTTTTGAATAACCTCTTACAGTATAAAAGATTAAGCGGGTGAACGTTGATGATATATGGCATTGGTAATGATGTGCTGGAGATTGGACGTATGCGGAAGCTGCTGTCCGGTCGTCATGCAGAAGCTTTTCTGAAACGAATTTTAACGCCAGCAGAGCGGGAGATCGCGGTTCGTCGAGGGAAGCGGATGACGGAGTTTGTATCCGGTCGATTTGCAGCGAAAGAAGCGGTGTCCAAGGCATTTGGCTGCGGTATTGGTGGCGTCATGGGCTTCACTGATATTGAGGTGCTGCCTGATGGGACAGGACGTCCAGTGGCCTCGCTGTCCAGTCAAGCCTGGGAACGTCTGCAGCTGCCATACGATAAGCAATATGACATTCATTTGAGTATTACACATCAGACGGAATTGGCAGCGGCCTTTGCGATCGTGGAGCAGATGGAAAAGTAGTTAGCTTGGCAATAGGAGAGGACGGAAATATGGGTTTACAGGAACAGAAACAACATTTCAGCGTGAATTTGCTGGACTGGTATATGATCAACCGACGGGATTTGCCGTGGCGTCGCCACAACAATCCGTATTTTACATGGGTATCGGAGATTATGCTTCAGCAGACTCGGGTAGATACGGTAATCCCGTATTTCAATCGTTTTATCGGCAATTTCCCGACCGTGCAAGCGTTAGCGGAGGCACCCGAAGAGGATGTGTTGAAAAATTGGGAGGGACTCGGTTATTACTCCCGGGCACGTAATCTTCAGGCAGCCGCGAGACAAGTCATGGAGCTGCACGGAGGCGAGATGCCGCAGGACAAGCCGGCTGTCTTTGCATTAAAAGGGGTGGGCCCGTATACTGCCGGGGCCATTCTCAGCATTGCCTTCAATCAGCCGCAACCTGCGGTAGATGGCAATGTCATGCGGGTACTGTCCCGATACTTCCTCATCGATGAGGACATTATGAAGGGCAGCACCCGGGTGTTGATGGAAGAGCTCGCAGGAGAGCTCATTCCGGAAGGGCGGGCGCGTGATTTCAATCAGGCGCTGATGGAACTTGGTGCGCTGGTGTGTACACCCAAAGCGCCGCACTGCCTGACTTGCCCGGTCATGGAGCAATGTTCCGGCCGCATCGCCGGAAGAGAGCTTACACTGCCGGTCAAGACCAAGGCGAAGCCGCCGCGCCCTGAGCAGCGGCTGGTCGCGATTGTGGAGGGCCGCGGTGCTCATCGCGGCCAAGTGCTTGTGCGCCAGCGCCCAGACACGGGCCTATTAGCCCGCATGTGGGAGCTGCCGCATGTGCTCGCGGCGCCCGCCGCAGCCAGCAAGAAGGCGGCGCCGCTGGCGGATGAGCCGGCCATGGCTTTGCTGGCCGGCAGTCTATGGGCGGAAGGCTTCGCTGCCCGCCCGGAAGGGCTGGCTACCCATGCGGAGCATGTGTTCAGCCACATTGTCTGGAGCCTGCAGGTGTACAAGTGTACCGAGCAGGACCAGACTGGTGAGCTTCCGCTGATCGCAGCGGAAGCCAGAGCCGCCTACGATGCACAGGCGGCAACAAGGGAGGGCACAGCCTCATCAGCAGCTGTGTCACCGAAGTCAGACACAACGCATTCATCGGAGCCAGGCACGCCTGATGCGCAGAACATCTCAACATCGCTTAACGATGGAGAGATGTTGGCACCATCTGATGTTAGTGACCTAGCGCTGAGCACTCCGACACTGATAGGTAAAGGCGATGGCTTGACCTATCGCTGGATCGGTCCCGAAGATATGGACAAGATGGCATTCCCGAATATATTTCTGAAGCTGATCAGCAGTTATTTTGCCGGTGCGTATGATCAAGTGAATAATTAAATAGGGGAGCTAACGAACCTGAGTGACGTTATCATAGCCAAATCAACCCAGAAGTGCGCATCAAAGCCCGTATTTTGGGAAATAGCTACTCTGTGATTCGTTAGAAACAAAACAACAATTAACTATAGCGATAGCAAAAAGAGAGCCTGATCACGGTCACGACGACCGAATCAGGCTCTCTTTTATGTTAAATGTTGCATGCTAACAGTCTTATTTAGCAGAAGCGTAACGTTTGTTCACTTCATCCCAGTTGATTACATTCCAGAAAGCACCGATGTAATCAGGACGTTTGTTTTGATATTTCAGGTAGTAAGCGTGCTCCCATACGTCCAGACCCAGAACCGGAGTCAGACCTTCGAAGAGAGGGCTGTCTTGGTTAGGTGTGCTAGTGATGGACAATTTGCCATCTTTGCCAACTACGAGCCAAGCCCAGCCGGAACCGAAGCGAGTTGTAGCTGCTTTAGCGAAATCTTCTTTGAATTTATCAAAGCCACCCAGTTCGCTATCGATTGCTGCTGCGATATCGCCTGTAGGAGCGCCGCCGCCGTTAGGTCCAATGATTTCCCAGAACAAGCTGTGGTTAGCATGTCCACCACCATTGTTGCGAACCGCTGTGCGGATGCCCTCAGGTACGCTGTCAAGGTTAGCAATTAGATCTTCCAAACTTTTTTCTTGCAGTTCAGGAGCACTTTCCAGAGCTGCGTTCAAGTTGGTTACATAAGTATTGTGATGGCGATCGTGGTGGATTTCCATCGTTTGTGCATCGATATGTGGTTCCAGTGCGTCGTTAGCGTAAGGAAGTGCCGGTAATTGAAAAGCCATAATGAAATACCTCCTGAGATTTTAGGTTTTTTTGAAAACAGGTACATATGTAATAATACCCTTGCTACTAATATTAAACCGCATTCGAGCTAATTAAGCAACATTTTTGTTTATTAAGTACCCCGAGGCGTTGATCTAATGATAGGACAGGGATAACAAACATATTTTACCCTTTATGCAACTATTTATGTGTTTTCAGGCATTTAAATGGAGGTGAAGTTTAATATTAGTATGTAAACGCTTACAATTAAGCGCTTTCAAAAGAAAATGCGTGTTTTATGGAGAAAAGTATGGTTTAATTGACGAAGAAGCGGTATTTTCTCGTTTTTTGTCATTATATGAACATTGGGTTTTTGGTAAAAAGGAATCCCTTTTTATAAAAAACCTCATCTAAGCTAACGAAAAGGGAGATTTAAGACATGCACGTTCGTTCCTTTCAGTTGAGTGATGCAAGCCAGATGACGGAGCTTCTCCAGGTTGCACTATCGGAAGAGTGTTATGAGAACACGATGGGCCCGTTTGCCCGTCAATTGTCATGGGATTCTGACCTGATCATGGTTGCGGAAGAAGAGGGAGACCTCGTCGGCGCTTTGATTGGTACGATTGATCACAACCAGGGTTGTATCTACCGTATTGCGGTACATCCAGACTATCGTCGCCGTGGAGTCGGCAAAACACTTGTTGAGGCTATGGAACAGCGGTTCCAGCAGCGTAAAGTCAGCCAAGTATGGGTGGCGGGTGATGAGCACAACAAAGTAGCCATGCCTCTATATGAAGCAATGGGTTACGGTGCCAATCAGATTATGAGCGCTTTCCAGACTCTTAGTATTTTGTCCAAAGCTTAGTTTGCGTGTTTAAAAAAGAAATAAAAAAAGATTTTCATTTCATATTAGGCATATCTCTTTAACGTGTAAGCACGTGAGGGATGTGCCTTTCTATTTATATGAGTGTTCTTCAAGTCATATTCCTCTGGTTTCCTCATTTTATGAACATGTTTCGGAGTCTCCGAATCTTATCTAAATCACCGCGACTATCCCGGCTGTATTCACGATAACCAAGGTATTGGTGCTCATAACCAATTGTTTCACTCTCCCAAATGAAGTAGACTGAAAGGGAGTATGGTCACCATGTTACAAGTTTAATTCAACTAATTAATAAATGAGGTGTCCCTTTGAATTCCAATAATCATTCAATGGAACATGTGACTTCCGAGCAACGTAATGAACCGTCAAAGCCTGAACAACCGGGGAAATCCTGGGTTGTTGAGCTGTGGGACTGGGTCAAAACGATTGTTGTTGCTTTTGTAATCATGATGCTGCTGAACCTGTTTGTGTTTAATCTGTCAATGGTCAAGGGACAGTCCATGCAGCCGACACTGGTTGAGCGAGATCGCCTTTTCGTCAACAAAATTGTATATCATCTGGGTACACCTTCCCGATCAGATGTGATCGTACTTCGTGATCCAAGCGAAGGCGTGGAGAAGAAGGATTTTCTGGTTAAAAGGATCGTTGGACTTCCGGGAGATACAATTGAAGTCAGGGATCACCATCTATATGTGAACGGCGAGCGGCAAGCGGAAACGTACACCGATATTGAGGTGCAGGACCCTGATTTTGGCCCAATCACACTGGAGCCGGATCATTTCTTCGTGATGGGGGATAATCGTCATGAAGGCAAAAGTAAGGATAGCCGAGTGTTTGGCAGTATTACATCCGATCAGATTGTAGGCAAGGCCGAATTTATTTTCTGGCCGTTTTCTGAATTGAAGAAATTGTAAAATGCTGACTGGACAACAACTTCAGACTGCATTTTGCGTTAAACCATATAGACTCGTTCCAACTGAATTCAAGTATGCAAGGCATATATAGAAATGAACGCCTGTCCTCTTACCGTGAGGCGGGCGTTCACTATTTACGGAATAAGTGTCGGAAGAAGAGAGGGAAGAGAAATGACGAGCGTACAGACCGGGGCAGCACAGGATGCCTCCGTATGGGAGAAGTTAAAACAGGAGATCAAGGCAGCTGGCCCCGGACTGGGCATTGATGATATCGGATTTGCTTCTGCTGATCCCTTTGTTTCCCTGAAATCGTTGCTGGAGCAGTCGCGGGATAAGGGGTATGCTTCGGGTTTTGAAGAGCCGGATATTGAAAAAAGGGTGCACCCCGCCTTAAAAGATGGCGAGCCCGCTTCACTTATTGCGATAGCCGTGGCATACCCATCCAAGATGGTGAATCCGCCGAAGTCGGAGCCGGGAGCCTATCGGGGGATCTTTGCCCGTTCCGCATGGGGGCAGGATTACCACCAGGTCCTGCGTACAGCCATGGACAAGCTGGTTAATTTCATACGGGAGCGCGTACCTGAAGCGATGATCGAAAGTATGGTTGACACCGGAGCACTGGTGGATCGTGCGGTGTCCCAGCGTGCGGGGATTGGTTTTAGTGCCAAGAACTGTGCCATTATATCACCCAAATTCGGTTCATGGATTTTTCTCGGGGAACTGGTGACGAATATTCCTTTTCAACCAGATACACCTGTGACCGAGGACTGCGGTGAATGTACAAAATGTATTGATGCCTGTCCTACAGGAGCATTGGTGGGGCCGGGACAGTTGAATTCACAGCGTTGTATTTCTTTTGTAACCCAGACGAAAGGGTTCGTGGATGAAGAATTTATGCTGAAAATAGGCAACCGTCTGTACGGTTGTGACACGTGTCAGATTGTCTGTCCGAAGAACCGGGGCAAGAACTGGGATCACCATCCCGAGTTTCACCCCGATCCGGAGATTGTGAAGCCACTTCTGTTGCCGCTGCTGGACATCGGTAACCGGGAATTCAAGGAACGTTTCGGTCAGAGTTCCGCCGCTTGGCGGGGCAAGAAGCCGATTCAACGCAACGCCGTTATTGCCCTGGGCAATTTCAAAGACAAAAGTGCTGTACCCAAACTTACAGAAGTATTAAAACGTGATCCGCGCCCTGAGCTACGGGGAACCGCAGCCTGGGCGTTAAGCAGAATTGGAGGAGAAGACGCCATGAGAGCAATTGGGGAAGCTGCCGCTAACGAACAAGATGGGAACGTACTAAGCATGCTGCAGAAGGCCGAGGAGCGACTGAGTTCGTCCGAGACCTTACCCAAACAGCCACAGGCTGGGCAAGTGAGTGAGAAGCAGCCAGAGGAACAGAACAACGAGAACAATGCCTTACTTGCGTTACAACAGGATTTGAAAATGGAAGCTGGGATTGAACCGGGTAGTGAGCAGTCTGCACAGCCTGCCAAACCGGAAGCCGCAGCGTGGAAACCTTCAGCCGTTACGGGTCTTCATGGCAAGCCCGTATACTACGATGAGGTACTGACACCGATTGGTACTCTTACGTTATGCGCGACGGATGAAGGGCTGTGTCACATTGATTTTGGCGCCTTTCACGTACGCGAAGCTCATCTGCAACAATGGGCCCGCATCTGGATTGGCGAGTATCGATATGAGAAGAATGAAGAGAAGCTCAGCGAAGCTGCAAAGCAGTTAAAGGAGTATTTTGCAGGGGAGAGAAAAACGTTCGACTTGCAGCTTGATCGGCTTGGAACACCATTCCAGCTACAAGTATGGCAAGTTCTGTCCGATATATCTTATGGAGAGGCCTCATCACACCAACAGGTTGCGGAAATCATCGGCAGACCCAAGGCTGTTCGTGCAGTTCTGGACGCCATTAGCAAGAATCCGATTCCGATTATTATTCCCTGTCACCGCATCAGCGGTAAAGACGGCACACTGGTGGGTTATGTAGGCGGTCTGCAAACCAAGGAGCAATTGCTCGCTTTGGAGCAGCAATCGTAAGAGCGGGGGACGTTCATGAAGTATGTAAACGTGGAGAGCGTGGAAGCGGGGGAGCTTCTGGGCAAGACGGTATATTCCAGTAACGGCACGGTACTGCTGTCTGCTGGAGTCCAGCTCACCGTATATATGATCAATACGCTGAAGCGTATTGGCGTGACCATGCTGTACATCCAGGATGAAGCTTACAAAGATGTGGATTCAGAAGACATTCTGGATGAAACCACGAAACGGGCAATCATTAACGAAATGAGTGTCACACTTGAAGCGGTGCGTTCCGGGAAAGATTGGAGTCCGAGAAAGGTAGCTCTCAGTATAGACAAGTTGCTGAATGATGTCCTGAACGGGCGTGAAATGCTTGTGCAGCTCACCGATATTCGCACCAAAGACAATGCGCAATATGTTCACGCGATGAATGTATGTTTGTTGTCTTCGGTGATCGGAATGAATATGGGACTTAACTTTAACCAACTGAAGGACCTTGCTGTGGGAGCATTATTGCATGATATTGGCAAAGTGGGGGAACCTCCTGGCAGTGGCTCTGCTGCGAATTCTTCGCTGCATCATACATGGCGTGGATTCGAAGTGATTAAGAACAAACGGGAGTTCAGTCTGTTGGTCGCCCATACAGCCCTGCAACATCATGAGCATGTAGATGGTACAGGCATGCCGAGAGGGATCAAGGGGAGCGACATTCATCTGTTTGCGAGAATCGTTAGTGTGGCTAATATCTATGATAACCTCATTAATGGTTTATCCAAAGACAGTTTGATGCCACATGAGGCCTGTGAAGAGATGATGGCGTTGTCTGGTACAAAGCTGGATCGGGACATTCTGATTGAGTTCAACAAGAGTGTATCCGTGTATCCCAATGGTACAGCGGTACGACTGTCCACCAAAGAGACTGGAGTCATTGTGCGTCAACATCGGGGATTGCCCGGCAGACCTGTAATCCGAGTGGCGCGCGGAAGTACGCGTTATTCTCTGGATGTGGTTGAAATCGATCTGGCTCAGCATACAACCGTTTTCATTGAAGCCGTCATGACGTAGCTTGTGTGCGGTTCAACTGGAAAATCCGTTTGCTCAAGGCGTGCGGAAATGCTATGATACTTTCAGGAAATCCGGTCTGTGTCAGGTTGCAACATGTGCGTTTAACATCATGAAATGACACGGATTATCAGGCTTTTTAGAATGCATACAGAGGTGTCTAAGAGATGGATATTGTTATACCGATTATTACATTGATTGTTGGTCTGGTCGGGGGATTTTTCATCGGGGTGTTCTACTTGCGTAAACAACTTGAGAAAATGCAAAGCAATCCGGACATGCTTCAGAAAATGGCGAAGCAAATGGGCTACAACCTGAACGGCAAGCAAATGCAGCGTGCCCAGCAGATGATGAAGAACCAGCAGCCAGGAGCAAAAATGCCCCAGCCTGGGCAACATCCTGCACGTAAAAGTTCGGGCCGCCGAAAATAATAGCAGTGAAGTGAATAACTGCTTACCTTATTGTGGTTCGAAAGGAGGCGTTTGGCAGTGGCTGGCGTTAAAGATTATTTAAATTCAAAAGTATCCGACAATCGGGAAAAGATCGAGTATCACGTAGAGCAAATCCTGAAATTGATCGGAGAAGATAGTACACGTGAAGGGCTGCTTGAAACGCCTGCACGTGTGACCCGGATGTATGAAGAAATTTTTGGCGGATATGAAGTAGATCCGCGCGATGTGCTCGGTGTTACTTTTGACGAGAATCATGAAGAACTGGTTATCGTCAAGGATATTGTCTACTACAGTCAGTGTGAGCACCACATGGCACCGTTCTTCGGCAAGGTGCACATTGGGTATGTACCAAGCGGCAAAATCGTTGGTCTGAGCAAAATGGCTCGTCTGGTCGAAGCGGTAACACGTCGCCTGCAGGTTCAGGAACGTATTACTTCACAGATCGCTGACATTCTGACAGAGGCCGTTGAGCCTCATGGCGTTATGGTCGTCGTGGAAGGAGAGCACTTGTGCATGTGTTCCCGCGGCGTGAAGAAACCGGGAAGCAAGACGGTAACGTCTGCTGTACGTGGTTCTTTCCGTGAGAATCCGGCACAACGTGCGGAGTTCCTGTCTTTGGTGAAAGATTAAGATCAGGTATGTCCACTTACCGGACAAGCCGGATGAGTAAAGTCCTTTGGTTTTGGAAGCAGCAGTTTCTGAACCCATTGGATGTGATATAAATAAGCCGTGTTCCCTGGGGAACCGGCTTATTTATATATGGCGTTGTCATTCTTATATACTAAAGACATATGAATTCGTTAAGCCGGAGGTAATGGAACGATGAGTGTACCTTCCCATTCAGATCAACCGGTTCAGCCGGAAAAGGGACTACAGGCAGATAAACAGGCTACATTGCGTCTGCAAATCTGGGAGACACCACTCATGCGACAAGGCAGTAGTGTACTCGAAGCTTTTGCTTGGGAAGAAGTCATGTGCAGGCGGGTTGGGGCAGGGCATCTGCCTGTTGCACATATATGGAGACACCCAGATGCCTTTGTAGCGGGTCTGCGTGACCGCAGGTTGCCACAGGCTGTAGAAGTGATGGAACGGATAAGAAGCCAAGGGACAGCGGTCTGTGTTCGGCCTTCCGGTGGAGCGGCAGTACCCTTGAACCCAGGGGTAGTTAATGTGTCGCTGATTCTGCCTAATCCCGGACATGCCATCAATATTCATGATGATTTCCGGGAGATGGCTTCGATTATTGCCGAGTCGCTAACACCGTGGTCGAATCAGGCGCAAACTGGTGAGGTTCAGGGTGCTTTTTGCCCTGGAGACTATGATGTCAGTGTAGGTGGGCTGAAATTCTGTGGTATTGCCCAGCGCAGGCAGGCAAAGGCGTATATTATTACTGCTTTTATCATCGTGGAAGGTCAGGGAGATCAACTGGCAGCGGACGTGCGTCAATTTTATCAGCATGCAGCAGGCGGGGCGAGTGAAGGATATCCTGATGTTCAGCCTGGAACGATGGCAAGTCTAAAGGAATTGGCAGGAGTACCTTCTGCAGCGGCATATACTGCCTCATTGGTTCGAACACTGCGCGATCGCTATCCGCAGGCAGAAGCCAGCAGGGTGCTTAGTGTGGGCTCTGAAGAAGTACGTCTGACAGCTGAGCAGATGAAACTGCGCTATGATTGAGTTCTTGATAATCGGACTTGGAATTGGGTAATAGAGATGATATGATGTGATTTCGGAAGGAGAGTGTTAGGATGGAAACGTTGAGATATACGTACTTATATGAGGTTGTATCTACAGGCGAAAAGTCTGAGTTCAGCCAAATGGCAACAAGCAAGGAAGAGGCTGCTGCACTGATCGTTGCTCGTATTGCCGATCTGGAGTTTACAGATGAGGCTGATATCAAGTTGGGCGATCTGATCGCAATTAGCAAACAGGTTGGCGACAACTATGTAGCGTGCGAGGGCTGTGCTTCTTAAGTGACCATTTTGAAATAGGAAGTCTCTCAAAATATAAGCAAGTCTCTATTTACAAGAGGCTTGCTTTTTTGTTTACACCAAAAGAGATATCTTTCAGTCATTCGGCTGGAGATATCTCTTTTTTCTCTAATCCACCTAACCCCAAGCTTAATAAGGCGGCCACAACAACTTGCGTGCCGTTTCGTAACGCTCGGCAACAGCTGGCCAGTAGACAACGTTCCACCAGTCCTCAATATACTTTTTGCGTTCATTCTGATGTTTCAGATAGTAGGCGTGTTCCCACACATCCAGTGGCAGGAGCGGTACGATATCGGACTGGGACAGGTTCTGATGTTTTTCCGCCTGCAAAATCTCCAGACGATGTGCTCTCGGGCTCCAGACAAGCATCGCCCAGCCACTGCCTTCCACTTTGTTCGCAGCTTCCGTGAATTGATTCTTAAACGCTTCATAACTCCCGAAATCCCGCTTGATCTGCTCCGCCAGCATACCGGAAGGTTTGCCACCGCCAGCAGGATTCATAATGGTCCAGAAGATCGTATGCAGGTAATGGCCTGCCCCGTTGAAGGCGAGTTCACGTTCCCAATGTTTGATGAGTTCAAAGTTATTCTTTTTTCGCGATTCCGCCAGTTTCTTCTCTGCCACATTTAGTCCGTCCACATAAGATTGATGGTGTTTGTCATGATGGATACGCATCGTCAGCTCATCAATATGTGGCTCCAGCGCATTGTACGCATAGGGAAGAGGAGGCAGTGTGTGTCCTCCAATGGGTACCGGCTTTTCTTTTACAGGAGGTGCTGTAGAGCTGGGGGTGGCTTGTGTTGTTCCGGTAGAAGGCGGTTGAACGGTTGCAGATTGGATCTGAGCTGAAGCGACAGGTGCATTTACATTCCCCTCTGGAGAAGCTGGAGCTTCTGAAGCTTGGCGATGGATGTTTCCTGGCCCTGACGTATGCAACGCATTTTCCAGAAAAAGTGACGGCTCCGAATCGGTTTCGCGCAAGATGCCAGGTTGGCCAAGCGTATCCAATACGCCCAGAAAATATTCTGATTCGCGGATAAAATGCAGAATGAGTACTTTGGCAAGCGGAACAGCTTGCACCGCAGCACTTTGTTCCAGAAGAACATACAGCTGTTTGATGAACTCTCTCGATTGCTGCCGAGCTGCCAACACAAGTTGATCGATACAACGAACCATGTAGGGAGCAGGTGAATGGGTTCCGGGCAATAGTTGTTTTAAAAGCTGATTGGCTACTCGCTCACTGTTTGCAAAGGTGGCCTCCCATTCCTCCAGTAGCTTGACGTATGGGGGCTCCAGATCAGGAACCAGGGCACGAATGACGAGTGTATGTTCTTTCTCCTGTTCTTTCCAGAAACGGATTTCCTCCAATGTCCGCAGAGGCAGCAGGTGACCATATCCATACCAGTTCATATCTGGTGGACCTCCTTCAGATGAAATTTATTGCATGCTCAGACCGTCGCTTAATGCGTCCCAAGAGTATATTCCACTGGCCTGTTGTCCTATGTATGCAAAAAAAAGAGCCCCTAAGGGCACAAGGATCAACGGGAAAATCGATGATTGAAATCTGGTTATTCTCCATTATTCGTGTTTTGCACATCGTCACTGCTTGTTTTCGTTACATGACTCAGGAAAGTTGAGACACGGCGCAGATATTCTTTTGGATGCTCCCGGAAGATCAACTCATGGTGCGCATCCTGGACAATCCATACATCCGAGTACGGATTGGTCTGGTTGGCGGCGAGTTGCTCCGCAATTGGATAAGGCGCCTTCTCGTCCTCTGTACCATGGATGAAGAAAATCGGGAACGGATAATCTTCCTTTTTCACTTCCTGATACGGAATCTGTTGCAATCCGGTACCATTCAGAACAGGGAACAACAGCTTCATGATCTCGAGTGTAGGCTGACGCGGGAGATCGATCTGGTTGTGAATGTTGTGGTACAGCGTATCCGGCTCTAGCAGGAACGCACTGTCCAGAATCATCGCATCCACTTCCTGCGTAATCAGTCCGGTTTGTAGCGCCGTACCGGCACCCATCGAGAAGCCCCAGACAACCAGTTCCTGCGCACCGCGCTGCTTGGCGAACTGGATGGCACCCAGCAATTGCTGTGACTCAGCTTTGCCACCTGTGGCTACAGCTTTGTTCACCTGAGAGGCGAAGCCATAATCGAACATGACCACGTTGAACCCAAGTTGATGGGCATAGTGTGCCAGGTCATACATGGGTACCCATGTTTCTTCGCGGTTGGCACCATAGCCATGACTGAAAATAATCGTTTTGCTTGCGGCATTGTCAGCAGGTATATACCATCCCTGCATCGTCCGGCTGCCATCTGCTGCCGGGAACGTGATGTCTTCGTACTTCATGTTCTTGGCCTGCATCGGATTGGAGAAGACCGGCGCTACCGTTGGATTGGATAATACCCATGCGATGTAACCATGCAGTGCAATAAAACAAAATAGTAGAAAAAATACAACGGAGAGCAGCAACGCTACGATAATATGTTTGAACCGAATAAGCCTCGGTGATAGGGGAGAAGGCAGATCGGACACTTTTGTTTGCAGCGGGGCTTCGCTCTGGGATGTTTGATACATGAATGCCCCTCCTTTGAAGTTCAGTTGAAGATAACAACGGCATGAAAAGAGAATTGCGTTGATTTCAGAGCCTGCTTCAGAGCGATATCTTAATGTAATATATCTTTATCGTATGTTCCTGTATAGTCAAAGTCAATTGATTGAGGGCATTTGTTACGCAATTGTTATATAGTTCTTAAGATATATGGGTAACATTACCTTAGTGGGTAAATTACAGGGGATTAAGTCTTATAAAAAGGAAAATTTACACGTTGGCCTATTTCGATTTTGGCTCTTTTTGGTTTACAGATGAGACCGTTTCTCATATAATTTATGTAACCAAGTTTCATGTGATGAAACATGAGGAGGGCATTATGCCATGGAAGATCGCAAGTTAACCGTCCGGGCTGTGGAACGGGCGCTGGATATATTATTATGTTTTACCACACGCAGTGATCTGGGACTCACCGAGATTGCCAGCCAGATCGGCCTGCACAAAAGTACAGTGCACCGCTTGATGGCTACACTGGAGGATCGAGGGTTCGTGATCCGCGATGCAGCAACAGAGAAGTACCGACTTGGCATCCGAATCTGGGAGCTGTCTGCACATATGTCCCGCAGTGATGATCCCGCTATTCTGCTGCTGCCTGCGATGGAGCGGCTGAGAGATCGATTGGGAGAGACCGTGAGTCTGTACCTGCGTGATGGCAGTGAACGGATTCGGATTCAGGCTGTGCAAAGTGATCAGGCGATTCGCCGAGTCGCTCCTGTCGGTGTCAGACTCCCGCTGTCTGTGGGGGCTTCCAGCAAAGTCTTGATGGCGTTTGCCACGGATGAGGATCGTGAAGAACTGATGAACGGGCCGGAATGGCCGGTGTTTATTGATCCGGCGGTGTATTTGGCGCAAATGGGAGATATCCGGGATAACGGATATGCGACGAGTTATGAGGAACGTGAGCCGGGAGCTGCCGCGGTATCGGTACCGATTATGGATCGCAGAGGCAATATTGCAGCTGCCCTCTCGGTCTCAGGGCCTGTCAGCCGACTTTCGCAGGAGACATTGCATGAGTATGCACCGGTGCTGAAGGAAGCTGCTACGCAGATGGGGCTCATGTTATCCTGATGTTGATGTAAGCTTTTTCTCCAATTGAGTTAATTTTCTGGAATATAAAGGTTGTTTTTATGTTCCAGTTGCGCTACTCTGTAATGGACGGCCCATTGGGGCCAGCTTCATTGAATATGAACGGCGGCTTGTGTATGCCGCAACTTGTTAACGTTACTGGGGGAGTCCGAACTGTCCGGACTGAGACGGAATCGCATGAGATTCTAGACCCTTTGAACCTGATCTGGATCATACCAGCGTAGGGAAGTAATCGGCGATATGACCACAACCACCACATGATGTGACCCTTGCATTACTCCGTTAAGGAGCTGCATGAAGGTGCATTATTGGTGATGGACATTAAAAGTCGGTTCCTTCGGGGACCGGCTTTTTTATATACAGTGAACGGGCGATATTGCACGTACTCCATTGATTTCTTTTTCAATAACCTGCGAAAGTGGGCTTGGATGATGAGAGAGAAGTCAACATAGATCCTTGATCTGTGGAGCCTCCGTTATGTTGTGAACTGTACATGAAAAGTGTCTCTCCTGGTCTGGTGCAGGATCGCTCTTTCTTCTCTGCATTGTGCATGATTTGGGACAGGTACGTAAGCGAACTGATGACGATACCAACCAAACCAAGTGAACGAACACTGAGGAGGAGACGAGCGAACATGAGTACAGGAAATCAAACGGGACAACAAGCGATGGAACAGGAACATAACGGTCAGCAGGTGGAAAAGAAAACAAGCGCGGCCGGACGGGTTCAGCCCTTTCCGGGCAGCCGCAAAGTCTACATTCAGGGCTCACGGCCGGACATTGCTGTACCGGAACGTGAGATAGCCCTTCATGATACAAATACTCCCCAAGGGGTGGAGCATAACGAACCGCTGTGTGTCTACGATACGAGCGGTCCCATGACTGATCCCGGATTTCACGCCGATATCCGGACAGGTCTGCCAGCCCTGCGTACCCGCTGGATCACAGAGCGTGGCGATGTGGAGGCTTACGAAGGCCGTACAGTTAAACCCGAGGATAACGGACTAAAGCCCGGAGGGAAGAGAGCTGGAGCTGAAGAGTACCCTGGATTACGCGATAAACCGCTGCGAGCACAGACAGGACGCTGTGTGACTCAGATGCACTACGCGAGACAGGGAGTCATTACGGCAGAGATGGAGTTTGCCGCCATTCGTGAAGGCGTGGAGCCGGAATTCGTGCGGCAGGAGCTGGCGAGTGGAAGAGCCATTCTGCCATGTAACATTAATCACCCGGAGAGTGAGCCGATGTTGATCGGTCGTCATTTTCATGTGAAGATCAATGCCAACATAGGTAACTCTGCCGTATCTTCCTCCATCGAGGAAGAGGTCGAGAAGATGACCTGGGCGGTACGATGGGGATCGGATACCGTTATGGATCTGTCCACAGGCAAAAACATTCATACCACCCGGGAGTGGATCATCCGTAATTCACCTGTGCCGATTGGTACGGTGCCGCTGTATCAGGCGCTGGAGAAGGTGAATGGCGAAGCGGAAGCGCTGACCTGGGAGTTGTACCGTGACACACTCATTGAGCAGGCAGAGCAGGGCGTGGACTACTTTACGATTCATGCAGGTGTACTGCTGCGTTATATCCCCATGACCGCCAAGCGGATGACAGGCATTGTGTCCCGGGGCGGGTCCATTATGGCAGCATGGTGCCTTGCGCATCATCAGGAGAATTTTTTGTACACCCATTTTGAAGAAATCTGCGAGATTATGAAAAGGTATGATGTGGCGTTTTCGCTGGGAGATGGACTTCGTCCAGGCAGTATCTACGATGCCAATGACGAAGCTCAGATGGCGGAACTGGCTACGCTTGGGGAACTGACGCAGATCGCATGGAAGCATGATGTGCAGGTGATGATTGAAGGCCCGGGGCATGTGCCGATGCACAAGATCAAGGAGAATGTGGACCTGCAGATGGAGATATGTAAAGAGGCACCGTTCTATACGCTGGGGCCGCTGACGACCGACATTGCCCCGGGATACGATCACATCACGTCTGCCATTGGGGCAGCCATGATTGGTTGGTTCGGCACGTCCATGCTCTGTTATGTTA
Organism: Paenibacillus polymyxa; assembly: GCF_018614975.1. GTDB lineage: Bacteria > Bacillota > Bacilli > Paenibacillales > Paenibacillaceae > Paenibacillus > Paenibacillus polymyxa_E. Next base: position 48,787 of record NZ_JAGGNR010000047.1, read on the forward strand.
CGCCAAAAGAACATCTGGGCTTGCCCAACAAGGATGATGTGCGGGAAGGGGTCATCGCCTACAAGATCGCAGCTCACGCCGCCGATCTGGCGAAGGGTCATCCGCGTGCCCAGCGCCGGGATGACGCATTGTCCAAAGCACGGTTCGAGTTCCGTTGGCGTGACCAGTTCAACCTCTCACTGGACCCGGAACGTGCGCTGTCCTACCATGATGAGACGCTGCCAGCAGAAGGAGCCAAAGAAGCTCATTTCTGCTCCATGTGCGGACCAAAGTTCTGTAGCATGCGCATCACGCAGGACATTCGTGCCTTTGCGGCGGATAAAGGATTGTCCGAGAATGAGGCTGTAGCTGCCGGGATGCAGGAAAAGGCAGAGGAATATCGGACACGCTCCTAGGCGCCGGTACAGCGCAAGCTGGGCAGTCTGACATCGTTTGAAGGTGAGAATACTGCTATCATGTCTTTTTCTTATTGATCAGCTTCCTGATACTTTTTATCAGCATTATGGTTGATTGTCTAGCAGATGTTTAATAAAATGGATGTAAGTAAACACCAATAAGAGTAGCCAGGCCAATGGCTACTCCTGCACAGCATTTGCGGTGGGTATTCCTCCGAGTGCAGCAAGTTCAGATGAAGTGACCCGTCAGGCCGTCAACCTGTGGCGGGTCATTTCTTTTTACGATCGATGTATGTCAGGAGCGCAATAATTAACATCGCAAACACGATTACGTCGTTAAAAGAGAAGTTCATAGGATCACCTCCCACTGGAGGCAAGCCTATTTTCCACCACAAATTGGCTGTACAAAGTGATTATACCATTTGAAATGCTCTTGTTGGAGAGCATTTTTATTTTGCAAAAGGAGCCTACATACTGGTTTTTACAAGTTTTAAGTGATTGGAATATTTCACTCCAAATCAGCCACTACTGTCGAGCCACGCCTAAATTCTTCTCCAAATACGCCGCAAGCAATGCCAGCGGGTTATGGATCGGCATACCGCGACCTACTGTAACCTGTGCAGCTGCGGGAGCCATAGATAGTTGAGCTGCCACTACCGTTTTACCCGGATGCTGCTCAGCAATCTGCTGTAAGCCTTCATGTACAGCTTCAAGATACCCTTGCTGATCTCCTCGCATGATCAACTCAAATGTCCCAGGGATGCACACCGCTTCCGTCTGAGATGTCTGGGAAACGTGTAGTTTCACATCCTCATCCTCTTGCTGTAATGCCTGATTCAACCGTGCCATCGTGCCTTCAACGGTTGCCGGGTTGGTGAATGCGATTATGTAATCTCCCGGTACTCGCCGCATCTCCTGCAATAACGGATCATCTATGCCGATCACAGGCACAGGGACCTGTATGGCTTCCTGCTCCAGTACTGCCGCAAACAGGGTACACGTGACCAGAATGGCATCGGTATGACACTCGGCGATCCATTGGAGCGTCTGAGCTACCTTCTTGTGAATGACGACCTCGGAAAAGTCAGCGTCATGTTTAAGACGGTCCAGACCTGGATCGACGTAATGAACCAATTCAACCTCATAAGGAGCAAGCGTCTCTTCAATTAAGGCGATGTTGGAATAATGAGCGTGAAAACAACCAATGGTGATCATGTGCTAAGTCCCCTTTTACAGTTCGTATATGTCATGAATCTCGTAGATATTTAAACCATTATAGAAACATGCCTGAGGACTGTACAGTCGTTTATTGCTCAACGCCAATAACCGCCCTTCCGCCAAGTTGCGGAAAGACGGTTGATAACCGGAGTCGAATAAGGGTCCGGTGTCCATTTTTATCTAAGGGAAGGAGAAGCATTTTTCTTCGCCATTTTTTGCTGCAGAATTTCATGAAAGGATAGGCCTTGAGTGTTCTCATTCTCCTTTTTGGGAGCAGTGGTCGCCGTGTTGCGCGGATATTGGTGGTGGTACGGGATCATTTGCTGAATAGGCATGCGGATCATCTTGGTTCCTCCTTTAAAGCATGTTAAATATGCAATTAATATGATGTAATACAGGTTATGTATTTCGACTGTTTATGTTTCCTGATGCACTTATAGGTACATATGACTTGTTAGACGAAATAGAAGGGTGTAAGGCGTAATTCCAATTGGATTGTAGTGATTTTACCCGGTTTTAAGGAGATGTAAACGTTTTTAGGGAAATTCAGGAGGAAAGGACCTGATATGAAAGGTTTGATATGGGAGGATCGAATCGGTTGTTATGTGAATAGTCCTAATTTTAAGGAAGTCAATGGTATCCGCATATGAGGCATATTATCTGGTTAAATGATGCAAATCATGCTAACTAACTTGGTACCATGGTCGGGTTGTTTAGGTGGTAATGTAGTTCCGGATATAACAAAAAAACTGCCGAGTGTACTCGGCAGCTTGCGTGATATGAAGAAGGACGCGAGGAAACTTTGATCCTGTCTGAGGTGTATAGTGTTGGCTTTATCTACTTTGTCGAACAGCGATGTATATATCCACTTGTACACTTTCGGGATTCAGGCTGCGTTCATCATATAACTCAAAATCCCCGGTGAACGTACGATCGCTTTGTTTATCCCATGCCCACACGGCTCCCCAAGCTTCGTGAGCAACCTCTGCCATCGGTCCTTTTCTGGAAGTGAATACGGCGTAAGTTGCAGGAGGGAGTAGAATGTCGTCCAATCCTTCAGGCAATGATTCGTTCGGACTTACCTCATGCCCTACCAGTATGGTGTATTCTCCGGTTATGCCATCGGTGTAATTCGTGTAACAGCCATAGCGGGCAGCTTCGGGTCCAGGGAGGTGCTCTGAGGCAAAATAATTGTTCCAGAGTTCCTGAATACAGCCTTTGCCACTCATCTCAATGGCATTGGTTGTACGGGCGGATACGCCGGCAAGACGTTTGCTGGGGAGCGTGACATAACGAACGGGCTGGGCAGATAACGATTGGATTGTTGTAACCTGACCCGGTATAGCAGAAGTGGTAGATTTTTCTGCCAGAGATTCGGCATGTTGTTCCGTTGTATTTGTGCGCCAACGCTTCAAAAAAGGAAGCTGGTTACGGAGCATCGAACGAGCGGATTCCTCGTCCATGCCCTCGTCCTTCAGAATGGCAGTGCACATCTCCGTCATGCCCTCGAGTGAAATACCGGGCTGCTCAAACTTACCCTCTTTGTAACAATAGATACAGTACTCACGGGTTGTGCTTCCATCTGCTTCCGTTCCGAATTGGGCAGGTGCTGTGAGCGGCATGCCGCAGCTTTGACATACAGTGACGTTCATGATTGGTTCCTCCTTGTATATGTACAGATTGAATATAACTGAAGTATACGGGGAGGAACTGGACAGCTGTCTGTCAGGTTTGAGTCGGGGAGATATAATTTTGTACAATTTGCTCCGCGATACGGCATATCTCGTCCCGAATATGTTGAGGTTCCAATACTTCAATGTCCGCGCCGAAGCCCAGAATGAACCCATATAACCACGCATCCTCTGGAAAAGCAACCTGGCTGATATAATACCCAGTCCCATCAGGGATGACGTTCTCGATCCCAAACCATTCTTCCGCAATATGACGGACGCGAGGATGGAATTTCAAGGTTAACTTAGCTTGATTGTCTGGACGGCTCCATTCCTGTTGCCAGGGTCTGTCCTGTGGGTTGATGACTTTACGCTCGAAGTGCTCATTAGCAAGCGTGACATCTTGCATGCGCACAAGCTTGAACATGCGAAATTGATTCCGCTCGTGACAAAAAGCATACAGGTACCAGGAATGCTTCTTGAGTACGATGGTATGAGGGTCGGCAGTTCGGTGAGTCTGGATACCTTCCGCACTGCAGTAGGTAAAGGTTACGGGTCGCAATTGATCCATACCTTGTTCGATAAGTTCAAGCTTGATTTTTAGCGCTTCGGGATGCGTCCAGGTTGAATAATCAACGATGAATCGATTGGTATTGGCCTGAAAATCGTCATTTTTGGATTCAGGTACGATGCTACTGAGTTTTTCGACCAGAAGCTCACGCGCCGCATTAGCATGGGAGGTGGATACACTGCGAAGTGCAGTGACGATGGAAGCGAGGTCCTTGTCTGTTAATACGTTTCGATCCAGACGGTAGCCCTCTGCCAGACCAATCCCGCCGCTTGCCCCCTGATACGTCACCACAGGGATGCCTGCTTGACCTAGTGTATCGATGTCCCGATAGATGGTCCGGATCGATACTTCGAACATATCTGCCAAGTCTTTGGCTTGTACCCGTCCACGATTGATTAGCAGCACTACGATGGCTAATAAACGCTCCAGTTTCATATGTATGGATTCCTTTCATTGGTTTATCTGTTGGATTCAAATATGTTATAATGCCCAGCATCACACATAGGAGTGGAATAAGCAATGAAGCGAATTACGATTCTGATCGCAGACGATGAAGTTGAGATCGCTGATCTGGTTGCTTTACATTTACAAAAAGAAGGATATCACACCATCAAGGCCTTTGACGGGAAGGCGGCGGTTCAAGCTGTTCAGACTCAAGCGATAGATTTGGCGATTCTGGACATTATGATGCCTGGCATGGATGGGTATGAGGTGACCCGTAAAATTCGGGAGCAGCATCATTTACCGATCATTTTCCTGAGTGCCAAAACGTCAGATATGGACAAAATTACGGGGCTTGTGATGGGTGCGGACGATTATATGACTAAACCGTTTAATCCGATGGAGCTTGTTGCCCGGGTTAACTCCCAGTTACGTCGTTCGCTGCAATTCAGCCAGTCTGCGCCTGTGCAGAGGTCCATTCTGGAGAAAGGTGGGCTCATCATCACGCCAGATCAACATCGCGTTACACTCTACGGCAAACCAGTGGAACTAACACCGAAGGAGTTTGACATTTTGTATCTGCTCGCGAGCCACCCCAAGCAGGTGTTCAGTGCCGAAAGCATCTTTGAACAGGTGTGGGGAGAAGCGTATTATGAGAGCGGGAATACGGTAATGGTCCACATTCGTACCCTGCGCAAAAAGCTGGGAGAAGATGTGAACAAGAACAAGTTTATCAAAACCATTTGGGGTGTGGGGTACACGTTTAATGACTAAACGAAGAAGTTTTCGTACAACCATGATTATGTTGTTAGGGTTAAGCATGCTTGCCTCTGGCGCAATTACCTATGGGATTTACAAGCTTTTACAAGCCTATTATTCGGGTGTCCGTGCAGAAGATCAGCTCGCTGAATATCGTCATTTTATGAAAAGCATTGGAGATATCTATTTCTTCCTGATCTTATTCATTCCACTCGCCATTCTATTTTTCTTCTGGTTTACCAAGCCCTACGCGACGTATTTCAAGGATATTTCTACAGGGATCAGGCATTTGGCCAATGGAGACTTTCAGCATCGTGTGCAGATCTCCTCGAAGGATGAGTTAGGTACAATTGCGGAGGATGTGAACCTGGCAAGTGAGAAGTTAAGGGAAGCGGTGAAACGAGGGGATTTTGCTGAAAATAGTAAGGACCAGCTTGTCGTCAATCTGGCCCATGACCTGCGAACACCGCTGACGTCTGTGCTTGGATATTTGGATCTGCTCATGAAGGATGATCAGCTAACGGAGGAGCAGGTGCGGCACTTTACATCGATTGCATTCACCAAATCACAGCGTCTGGAGAAGCTGATTGATGATTTGTTCGAAATTACTCGCATGAACTATGGCATGCTGCCTATAAACAAGACACAGCTGGATCTTAGCGAACTGCTGAAGCAGATGAACGAAGAACTCTATCCTGTATTTGAAAAGAATCATCTCATCACCCGACTAAAAATAGACACTGACCTTACGGTCTCCGGTGATGGTGAGTTGCTGGCTCGTGTGTTCGAGAATCTGCTGATTAACGCTGCAAGGCATGGCAAGGATGGCATGTACGTAGATATTAACGGACATCGTGATGCAGAACAGATCATTATTCAGGTGATTAACTATGGTGGACATATTCGTCCAGAGGAATTGCCGCATATCTTCGATATGTATTACACCGGAGATCGCGCTCGGACCCCCCAGGAGGGTGGGACAGGCCTTGGCTTATTTATTGCACGCAATATAGTGGAACAGCATGACGGGACGATTTCGGCCCAGAGTGATGTGGTACGGACGTTATTCGAAGTTCGTTTGCCCGTATCTCAATGAGGGCTAACGTCAAATTTAAGAAAAACTTTAAAAATGCCCTGCTTTTTCTTTAACTTGTTTTGTCTATCCTTGATGTATGAGGCAGAAGGAGGAACAAGCATGAAAAAGTGGGGCTTTTTAATATGTATCGTTTTGATCGGATATATCGTTACACAATCACCAGGATGGCTTCAGCAGAAGGATGAATTGCCCATCGAGATTCAGAATACGCGCGAAAGTCCCGCAGGTTATACGGTATCTGTCACGGGAAATATTCAGGATCAGGTACATAAGGGGAACTTGTTACTGGTTAATAAGCAATACCCCATTGGGGCGGAAGGGGTTCAATCCGATATTGTATATATAGCGGATGAGGATGAGCTGCTTCGTGGATATGGAATACTGGATCAGAAAATCATGTTATCCCGGGAGGTGGCACAGGAGTTTCAGAAGATGGTGGAAGCTGCAGGCGAAGAGGGAGTCAGATATTTTCTCGTCAGCAGTGGATACAGGGACTTTGCGAAGCAGGACGAGTTATATCAGGAAAAGGGTTCAGACTATGCACTTCCTGCGGGACACAGTGAGCACAATCTTGGGTTATCCCTGGATATCGGCTCCAGCCTGGCGGCGATGAATGAAGCACCAGAGGGTGCCTGGCTGGAGAAGAATGCATGGGAATACGGATTTATTCTGCGTTATCCAAAGGATAAAGTGCGCATAACGGGCATTCAGTATGAACCATGGCACTTTCGATATGTAGGGCTGCCGCACAGTGCTGTTATGCATAAGAATAATCTGGTGCTGGAAGAGTATCTCGATTTGCTAAAAGAAAAAGAGAACATTACTGTGGAAGTGGAAGAAGAGGAGTATCATATCCGCTATTACAAGGCCACCCGAGATACGACCGTTTACATACCTGAGCACGGCCAAACTGAGATATCGGGTGATAACATGGATGGCATCATCGTCACCGTAAAGAAATAACAGGGCAACACAAGGGAGGCAAAACAACATGAAGCACAACAACCAGAAGAAAAACAAATATTACATCCTTTGGATTGCCGTTTTCATTATCTATTTATATCTAGTGACGAAGATAATTCTGTTCAAAGGAAGTGCTGTCGACTTGGAAATTGTGAAGGTTCGACTTATCGCATTCTTGCAACAACCGGATCTGATCCATACGCGAACCGTCAACCTGACACCATTTCAGGAAATTTCACGAGACTGGAACAGTCTGTCGTTACATCGTCCGGGTACCGCAATTCATCTGGTAGGCAATATACTGGCCTTTATCCCACTGGGCATCTTCATTCCTGTTTTGACGGGCAATAAATTATTCTCTGGAATAAAGGTATTCCTGCTGTCCCTGCTGCTCAGTCTGGGCTATGAAGTGACACAGCTGTTGACTGGCATGGGCATATTCGATGTGGATGATCTGATGCTTAATACACTCGGCGGATTGATTGGATATATTGTTTTCACTATGGCTATGGGTCTGAAAAAGGTGTTGTCGGGAGGAGAATCCCGCGTGACGACGAAAAAGTTAAATTCTAAGGAAAGTCATGTGTAAGGAGGAGAAGAACTTGATTATAATGGCTGTACTGTTCATTAGCGCAGGGCTAATGTTTCTCATGTATCCACACAAGGCAACGGATGCTTCGGAAAAACAGATTACGGAGCGAGTGATCATGTCGAGATGGGTCGGAGGCTCGCTTATTATCATGTCATCTCTGTTTCTGATTATGGGTTCACTACAACTGTTGGATCAAGTCTCACATCATATTGGACATTAAAAGGAAGTTGGATTGAAAATTGATTTTTAAATGTATCCCGATTATAGGAAAGCAAAGCAAACAAAGCTCCCCGCCACGTGCTGATTGCACGTAATAGGGAGCTTCGCTGTATAACTTCATCACATTAATGATTTATATCATTATGCTTTTTTCATCATTTGCCGCAATACAGTTTGCAGGATACCGCCGTTATGGTAGTAATCCACGTCAACCATGCTGTCCAGACGAGCGATAACAGGGAAGTCGAACTGTGTACCGTCCTCACGAGTTACGGTAACTTTCAATTCTTGTCCTGGCTCCACATCATTGCTAAGGCCAGTAATGTCATACGTTTCACGTCCGTTCAGACCAAGGCTGGACCAGCCGTGACCTTCCTGGAATTGCAATGGCATTACGCCCATGCCAACCAGGTTACTACGGTGAATCCGCTCGAAGCTTTCTGCGATAACGGCTTTGACGCCGAGCAGGAATGTTCCTTTTGCCGCCCAGTCACGGGAGCTACCTGTACCATACTCTTTACCAGCGATAACGATCAGGTTCTGTCCTTCATCCTGATACTTCATGGAAGCATCGTAGATGGACATTTCTTCGTCCGTTGGCAGGTACTTCGTAATACCGCCTTCGGTGCCCGGAGCCACCTGGTTACGAATACGAATGTTGGCAAACGTACCACGCATCATGACTTCATGGTTACCACGACGTGAACCGTAGGAGTTGAAGTCTTTGCGCTCTACGCCATGCTCTTTCAAGTACAGTCCAGCCGGGCTGGATGGTGCGATATTACCTGCTGGCGAGATGTGATCCGTTGTTACGGAATCCGCAAGCAATGCCATCACGCGTGCAGAACGGATATCTGCGATATCGTTCAACTTGTCGCCAAGCTCCTGGAAGAACGGAGGATTCTGAATGTACGTGGAGTTCGGATCCCACTCGTACAATTCACCTTCAGGTACAGAAATGGCATTCCAACGCTCATTGGCTGTAAATACATTCTCGTACTTGTTGCGGAACATCTGAGCGTTCAGGGAACTAGCGATGGTATCCTTGATTTCCTCGGAGGTAGGCCAGAGGTCTTTCAGGAATACAGGCTCATTGTTCGTATCATAACCGATTGGATCGGTTTCAAAGTCAATATTCACTGTACCCGCAAGTGCATATGCCACAACGAGTGGTGGGGATGCCAGGTAGTTGGCTTTAACCTGTGCATGCACACGGCCTTCGAAGTTACGGTTACCGGACAATACAGCCGCTACGGTCATATCGTTCTCAGCAATAGCTTCGCTCACTTCGTCCGGCAGTGGGCCGGAGTTACCGATGCATGTTGCACAACCGTAGCCGGCAACGTTGAACCCGAGTTTATCGAGATACGTGTTCAGGCCTGCTTTTTCCAGGTACTCGGTAACAACAAGGGAACCTGGTGTCAGACTGCTTTTCACATATCCTGGTTTGGTCAGGCCGCGTTCAACTGCTTTTTTCGCCAGTAGTCCCGCTCCAACCATAACACTTGGATTCGAAGTGTTCGTACAACTTGTGATCGCCGCAATGACAACCGCGCCTGCTTTTAGTTCGCTGGTGGAGCCGTCAGTGTGTTTGATAGGTACGATTTCTTCAATTTTCTCATCGCTCAGTCCGTATCCACCTTTATCGACAGGTGTACGGATGATGCTATTGAAGCTTTCTTTCATTTGTGTCAGCTCGATGCGATCCTGTGGACGTTTTGGTCCTGCAAGACTTGGTACAACAGAGCCGAGATCCAGTTCAATCACATCTGTGAATTCAGGATCAACGGTGCTGGATGTACGGAACATGCCTTGAGCTTTGTAGTAAGCTTCAACCAATTCAACCTGCTCGTCAGGACGACCAGTATTACGCAGATAGTTCAGCGTTTCACTATCAACAGGGAAGAAACCGATCGTTGCGCCGTACTCTGGTGCCATGTTGGCTACTGTTGCACGGTCAGCCAGACCGATGTTGGCAAGACCTGGTCCGTAGAACTCTACGAATTTACCAACAACGCCTTTTTTACGAAGCAATTGGGTAACGGTCAGTGCCAGATCCGTTGCTGTTGCGCCTTCACTCAGGCTGCCTGTCAGTTTGAAACCGATAACGTCCGGTGTTACAAAGTAAAGCGGTTGGCCCAGCATACCTGCTTCGGCCTCGATTCCACCAACACCCCAACCAACAACACCAAGTCCGTTGATCATGGTGGTGTGGGAGTCTGTACCTACGAGGGAATCCGGGAATACAACGGTTTCGCCGTCAATAGTTTTGGTTGCTGCCACGGAAGCCAGATACTCCAGGTTAACCTGGTGAACGATCCCTGTGGATGGTGGAACGGCACGGAAGTTGTTGAATGCCGTTTGTGCCCAACGCAAGAAACGGTAACGCTCTTCATTACGCTCGAACTCGACCTTGATATTGTAATCAAGTGCATCGTTGGTACCAAAAGCATCAACCATGACGGAGTGGTCGATAACGAGATCGACCGGTACGAGCGGGTTAATTTGTTTCGGGTCGCCGCCTGCTTTTTTCACAGTATCACGCATTGCAGCGAGGTCAACAACAACCGGTACACCGGTGAAATCCTGCAGAACGATACGTGCAGGGATGAATGGAATTTCCTTGTTATTGTCACGGCCATCTGCCCAGCCGGTCAGTTGTTTTACGTGTTCTTCGGTAATGGCACGTCCGTCGAATTGACGAATGGCTGCTTCAAGCAACACTTTAATGGAGAAAGGAAGCCTGGAAAGATCGCCGTGGCCGTTTTCCTGAAGAGCATCGAGACTGTAGTAGCGGTAAGACTTGCCTCCAACCTCAAGACTGCGAGCGGCGGAGAAATGATTCTTTGCTGACATACATGTACCTCCTTGGGATGTGTCGGTGAGATGAAGAAAACGTTCATTTAGGTGAAGAACAGGCCTTCATCATTCCGTGTTCTCGTTTGTTAGTTTCATCAGATGAAACGTAATTTCATAATCATAACTTTAGTTTTAAGTATACCGTTTTCACCTCCGTACGTAAAGGTCTTTTTGCCTGATCAAGCAAGCTTTTGGACCGATGAAGGCGTTTTCGTGAGGTGAGCAGGAATAAGTCATCTCGTGTACATACAACCGAAGACCCTCTCATATGAATAGTAGGAGTTTATATACGCAATGAAATATTCCAGACAGAACTCATGCCAAAGGGGGACATAGGCTTGGAACGGGAATGGAAGAGTGCCTTATATACTTACGTGAACCAGTACAATCGCTGTGAGATCGACTACCGTCCACAGACCAGCGAACGGATCGTTACCGATCCTGACTTCGTGGTGGAACGGGGAGAGCGTATGGCAAGGCTGGACGAATGGTATCGTAAGCGGCGCGCCGTGCCTCTTCGCAGCGAGACCAGCGCCAAGCTTGTACGCACGCTTATGGATGGCCAGGAAGAAGCGGTGGTGGATGTACAATTGTATAGCAGACTGTTCTACGAGAAGAGCGGGATCACCCACCGGGAGGACCGGATTGAGCGGGAGCGGTTAACCTTTCTGCGGCAGAGTGGTGGATGGATCATTGGACGGGTCGAGCGAGAAGTGCCGGAGCGTCGCCCTGCTGGGGAAGGGCGTCCGTTTCAACAAGCTGATTTTGTACAGGCGATGAATCGGCCGCTGCTGAATCGGGAAGTGTTGGGTCAAGGAAGAAGCTCACGGCAACAGTCATATCGCAGAGATCTGGCGGTTGCCTACGCAGATCGGTGGTGGAATGCGGGGAATCCGGCATTTGAGGAATTTGATGTGGATTGTACCAATTACGTGTCCCAATGTCTCTTTGCAGGGGGCGCACCCATCCACTATACTGGTAGAAGAGAAGCTGGCTGGTGGTATAAAGGGTATGTGAACGGCTCCGAAATGTGGAGTTACAGCTGGGCAGTTTCCAACAGTCTGGAGCGTTATTTATCAGGCAGCAGCTGGGGTCTGACCGCGACAGAAGTGGAGCGTCCTGAGCAGCTGATGCTCGGCGATGTTATTCTCTACGATTGGGATGGAGATGGACGATTTCAGCACAGCACCGTTGTGACCGCGTTTGATGCGGGCGGTATGCCGCTTGTTAACGCACATACGGTTAGCAGCCGTCACCGATTTTGGGATTACCGGGATTCTTACGCTTGGACGGAGCGGACGGTATACCGGCTTTTTCATATTGCAGATGAGTTTTGATGACGAAAGATTTTCGGGATGCGGTGACGCAGACATCCAGTTCCGTGTAAAATAAGACCAGGGTAACGCAAGCAGTATAACAAGGGTGCTGAGCATGCAAACATGACAGCATCAGGCACAGATAATCGGAGGGTACACATGAGTATGGATAAATTAAAAGTAGGCGTCGTGTACGGCGGAAAATCGGGCGAGCATGAGGTGTCGCTGCAAACGGCGTTTGCTGTAACAAACGCATTTGATTACGAAAAGTATGAACTGGTTCCTTTTTATATCTCCAAGCAGGGGACATGGAAAAAAGGACCTGTCATGCATGCGCCGTTCGCGCAGATTGAAGATCTGAAGCTGGAGCAATCAGCGGGTGGAACGCAGGATGCGCTGAACGCCCTGTTTGGCCGTTTGTATGGCGGAGCAGAAGCCTTGGACGTGATGTTCCCTCTGCTGCATGGTACGTTTGGAGAGGACGGCACCATTCAGGGCATGTTCGAGATGGCGGATATGCCATATGTAGGTGCAGGTGTACTGGCTTCGGCTGGCGGCATGGACAAAGTGGTCATGAAAAAGCTGTTTGCACAGGCTGGCATTGACCAATGTGCCTTTACGTATTTTAACGCGACACAATGGAAGCAGACAGAGCACGAAATGATCGTACAGGTTGAAGATCAGCTGGGGTATCCTTGTTTTATCAAACCGGCGAATCTGGGCTCCAGTGTAGGCATCTCCAAAGCACGTAACCGCGATGAGCTGAAGACAGCTGTTGAGTTCGCACTTCGGTATGATACTAAGGTTGTCATTGAGGAGTTCGTTGAAGCCCGCGAGGTTGAGGTCAGCGTCCTCGGCAATGACGAGCCCATGGCTTCCGTTCCAGGCGAGATCGTATCCTCCGGTGAGTATTATGACTATGCAGCCAAGTACATTGATGGTCAATCACAGATGCTGATTCCAGCTCCACTGGACCCAGAGGCCGCAGATCGCATTCGCGAGGCAGCTCTGCAGGCGTTCCGTGCAATTGAAGGTAACGGCATTTCACGTGCGGACTTCTTCATTCGGAAAAATGACGGCGCTTTGCTTATTAATGAAGTCAATACCATGCCTGGTTTCACACCATATAGCATGTATCCACTTCTTTGGCGTGAGACAGGTGTATCGTATGCCGAACTGCTGGATCGCATGATTGAGCTGGCACTGGAGCGTTACAACCGCAAGCAGGCACTGAATTACGAGAACGGCGTACAGGCGTAGCCTGCGACCACAAGATCAGGAGGAATATGCATGGGATTTCAGACTGAATTCAATTCCGTATGCAAGTTCAAGAATGAGCAGGAGCTGTTCGAACTGCTAGAATACGGACGCGGCAAAATGGTCAAACAGGGCTTCCGGGTATTTCCTACCGGCCAGAAAGTGATTGCATACACACCGGATAACGTGGCTGTAGCCATCGTCAAGATCGTGGTTTCCATTGCGGAGATCAACTTCCAGGGGCAAGAGGTAACTGAGGTGGAGATGCAACTCATCCGCAAATTGACGGAGGAAGAATCACGCATCCAGACTGCCCTTGCGGATGAGATGTTCTTTGGAGAGCAAGCACAGGAATAGTTGTGGATTGTAAGTGTGAGTCGGATGGACTGATTTGCCAGAATACGATTATGGTCACTCTTTTAGGGTAAAACTTGGTTATATACAGTGACGGTACATCCTGACGGCTGAATATGCCGTGCGGGTTTTCCGCCCTAATAGAGAGGAAGAAATTCATGCTCGTACGCTTTGGTTACGTGGCAATGTCCGTGCTTATAGAGAACGCGTCACCTTCCCGGACCATGACCATGTCGAGTTTTAACAAAATCGATGACAGGGAAGCAGCGATCCGCAAGCTCGAACGGATTGCAGCCGAGAACCTGCACAATACATTACGTTTGCTCAGGCACAACAAGGGTAGCCATATACATGTATATCGCTTCTCTTCCAAATTGATTCCACTGGCAACACACGAGGACCTGAATGACTGGGACCCGTTCCCGGCACTGAAGCAGGACTTTGCGGCCATTGGTGATTTTGTGAAGGAAAATCATATGCGTGTGTCCTTTCATCCGGATCATTTTACCGTACTTAGTACCCCCCGCGAGCAAGTTCTGCACAACTCGATTCGCGACCTTCGTCATCATGTTCGGATGCTGGATGCCATGGGGCTGAATGCCACTGCCAAGAACAATATACATATTGGTGGTGCATACGGGGACAAGCCTTCGGCGGCGCTTCGTTTTGAAGAAAACTTTTTGAAGCTGGATCGGGACATTCAGGAGCGGCTCACACTCGAAAATGATGACAAAACGTTCAACGCGCCTGAGACACTGGCCGTGTGCCAGCGCCTGGGATTGCCCATGGTACTGGATATCCATCACCAGTGGGTGAACAACGAAGGAGAACAGGCATGGGATCTGTGGCCTGATATCCTGAAGACCTGGGATTCACCGCTTGCACAGGCAGATTCACCGGCTGATCAGCCATTGCCACCCAAAATCCATGTCTCCAGTCCAAAAAGTGAGAAGGATCTGCGAGGTCATGCCGATGGTGTGGAGGTAGAGCCTGTGCTCGACTTCTTGCGTCATATCGCAGCAGATACCCCAAGGATTGACGTGATGATCGAGGCTAAACGCAAAGATGAGGCACTTGTACAACTGATGCAGAAGCTGGCATTTTATCACGAAGAGGGTGTGGAGTGGGTGGACGAGTCTACCGTCATCATTCATCCGTAGAGCCAAAAGGGGCTTGGGCAACGAGAAACTTTACGGCCTGTGGGGCGTATACTTTTAACAAGTATTTCAACTTTTCGTAGATTGATATAGAAAGTAGAGTGAACGCTTTGAATGAGAAGGAAAAGATACCTTATGTCGTGACAAGCAAAAGCTATACTGCCGTTGCCATTAATGCAGCTTCCAAAGCTGGCGAATGGATCAAAAGCCGTCTTGGGACGGTAGCTGAACTTGGTACCAAATATTCACCCCAAGATCTGGTGACCGAAGTGGATAAAGGAGCGGAGCAGATGATCCGCCGCCTGATTCTCACGCATTTCCCTCACCATGCCATTCTGGGTGAAGAAGGTGTGGAACCGGGACCGGAAGCTTCGGCAAAAGCATTGAAAGAGGCAGAGGAAGAAGAGTTCCTCTGGATTGTTGATCCTGTCGATGGAACGACGAACTTTGTTCACGGATTCCCGTTTTATTCGGTGTCCATCGCATTGGCTCACAATGGTGAAGTCATTGTCGGCGTGATCTACGACCCTTCCCGTGATGAAATGTTTGTTGCGGAAAAAGGTAAAGGAGCATATGTTCACGGAAACCGGATGCTTGTATCTGGTGAACAGGAACTGGCTCAAAGCCTGATTGCGGTTGGATTCCCGGCAGACACAACCTTTGCGTTGCCACTGAATATGGCTGCTGTGCAGGCTCTTGCTCCGCAAGTTCGTAACTTGCGTGCAGGCGGATCTGCCGCCCTTCATCTGGCGTATGTTGCCGCAGGACGTCTCAGTGCCTACACCGAAGTTGGATTGAAACCGTGGGATATTGCCGCAGGTGCGCTGTTGGTTGAAGAATCCGGCGGCAAGGTGACCGATACCATCGGAACGCCTTACCAACTGTCTGTGCATCATGTCGTTGCCAGCAATGGCAAAATCCATGATGCGCTGACGGATGTGTTGAAGGAAGCGAAAGCAACCGGTCTGGAGTGAGTTTATTCAACTCATCGATGCTTTAATAACCTGTAATTGTACATTAACGGAGGAGACAAAAAGCATCTGAAGAAACGAAGTGAAAGTACAAAAGTAATAGTTACGCAGGTATGACTTTAATTAAAGGAGCGAGAACAATGGATGAATCCAAAGAACTGGAACGGCGGCTCCGTGATATGCTGACGGAAGGGGACATGGAAGAGTCCGGCGACACCGATCAGCGTGAACGCCAGCTGATTCCTCCCAAATATGAAGTACGAATCCAGACAGAACGTGATCCAATTGTCGAGGAAACGTTAAAGTACCGGAAGATGGCACACGAAGTGGACGATCGTTATGATCGGTATCTGGGGCGAGCTACCGGGAACAAACTGGAGAGCGACATGGGTCATTCGAATTCTGAGGACTCGAATAAGCCGCAATCTTAATGAATCACTGAACGTTATAGCTGTGCTTCACCAATAACAGGCTCCCCATCAGGGAGTCTGTTATTTCATGTGTGCTCTCAGTAGAGAGGACAACACCTGCTTTAAAATGATAGAATAGAGTAACACGAACTGATGTCATTGGAAAGAGCGATGTACTATATATTAGTGTAATTATAGATTCACGAAAAGGAGTGTTACCCTGAATGAAGCGTAAACGTATATGGGAAAATACAGCTGCCGGCTTAACGGTAAGCATGTTGGCAGGAATGCTGCTCTTCACATCATCTGCATTGCCTGCACACGCAGCTAACACCAAAACCGGTGTATTGCCAGCAGGTACTAACGAGGCTTCGTTGACTGCGAAGAAAGATGTATTAGCCGTAACGAAGGAGATCCGCATCGTGACATTGGGAGACTCCATAACCGTAGGATATGAGCCCAACACAAAAGAATTGCCTTATGGTTATGTAGAACGTTTGCATGAGCAAGGTTTGCTGCATGGACGTACACAGGTGGACAACTACGGGATTGCCGGATTGAAAACCAGTGGCCTGAAAAACTTCACGACTGCAATTAAGGATGGCAAAACGCTGACTTCTGAAGCCATTCAACCAAGTCTTCCTGATCCAAGAGCGGGACAGATCGGAGCCAATACTGCTGCAATCCGTGAGAGTGTAGCACAGGCCAATCTGGTTGCAATTACCATTGGGGGAAATGATGTATCTGAGCTTCTCGGTACAGCAGACAAACTGAGTGATCAGGAGCTGCAAGCGAAGGTAAAAGAATTACTCGCAACATATACAGCCAATGTTAGTGCAACGATTAATGATATCCATGAAATTAATCCGACAGCTACAATTGTCATCGCCGACCAGTATCAACCGATGCCAGAAGTAGCGGGCAAGGCCCTCTATGCCAAACTGATGGAGGCATCCCAAGGTTTCACACAGACCATTGATGGAATTGCAGCACAATTCACTGCTCAGGGTACCGATGTCAAAGTCGCACACGTGGCCAAGGAGTTTGTTGGTGGTGAAGGCACGATGACACATATGATCAAAGATCGTGATTTCCACCCGAACCAATTTGGATATGCGGCCATCGCTGAAGTATTTGCCAAAACGATTTGGGGAGATTACACCAAGCTGACTGCACCTGCCACAGGTGAACCCATGAATATTATCGTGAGTGGCAAAACATTAAATACACCGTACAAACCGATGATCCGTAACGGCAAAAACTTTGTGGCGATCCAGGATATCGTGAACGCTGTAGGTGCAACAACGGTGTGGGATAACAAAACGTCAACCGCAACGATTACATACGGAGACCGGAAGGTTGCCGTGAAGATAGGTGCCAATGCAGTTAAGGTCAATGGGGCATCCGTTGCCGTGGATACACCTGCATTCCTGAACAAGGTAGGCAAGGAGTCCAAAACGTATGTACCGCTTGCCATGGTAGCGGAAGGTCTTGGCTTTGATGTGCAATATGTAGCCAAGCTAAAAACTGTTTTTGTTAATCCATAATATGTATTTCATGCTTTAACATGATGTTATTCAACAGCCAGAATACCTTGATCTGTTCAAGGTATTCTGGCTGTTTTGTGTTCTTTTTGAGTTGCTGACACAGATGTATACCTTCTCTAATGACCTGAAATGTTGCATAAATATATCTTGTCAGATGACCAATGGATGTGTAAATATGAAAATAACTTACATTAAAACCACTAACCTATAGCATGACAGGCACCCTCCGCAAGCCAAAGGAGCGCTTAGGATGAACAAAATTAAGAACGCTTTCACAACACTGCCAATTCATCACAAAACGATTCTTCTCATCGGATTGTTAATGTTAATCAGCTTTACGTTTTATGCATCCGTACTCCGATATGTATTCAGCATCTATGACCGCCAGATCTATGAGAAATCCTCGCAGGTCCTCAATATGTCTTCAGTAGGCATTGAGAATCAACTTCGTGAAATTTCCAATCTCTCCTTCAAGGTGATGTCGGACGAGCCGCTTCAACAATATTTGCTTCAACTTGAAAAGGCTGAGACGGGATATGAGAGAAATGGTCTGCGCAAGAAAATTACCAACCGATTGGTTGCTTATGCGGGTTCTGAGAAGTACGTCTATTCTATGCTATTTATCGATAATGATAATAACGTCATGGCTGCAGGGAACCGGGAAGGGATTTCGGAGTCGAAGCAAAAGGAACTGGTTGCACTGGGACAGCAATACTCGGGCTCCAATGCCTGGCATACCAGTGGGGATAAACAGTCCCGACTCTTGTCGGTCCGACAGGTGAAATCCTTTATTGGCGGAGCATTTACATTGGATGACCTCGGCACACTGATCATCCGCGTACGGCTGGACCGAATTGTACAGGACCAGATGCAAGAACCGGCTGAGGACTCCCAATTACTGATTACCGATGGAAAAGAAGTGATCTATCCAACAGAATCGGCAGTTAGTGAAGCCGAGATTGAGTCTGAACTGAAGCGGACCCAACCTTATGGCATTGCCATGTTTGAGCATGGTCGTCATTTTGTTGCCCGGGCTAACTCTTCTTACACTGACTGGACTTACCTATATACGACGCCTTTTGACCAGATGTTTAAAAAAATTCAGTTTGTCAAACAGCTGGTCACGGTCATCTTCATTATGATTTTTCTGGTAGCATTGATTATTGGAGCGAAGTTCTCCCGCAGTATCACCCACCCGATTGCGCAGTTGATCAAGAAGATGCGTAATATTGAAAAAGGGGATCTCGATAAACTGGAGGAAGCTGCCCTCGGCAATGTCCCAATGTCTCCGCAAAATGAGGTCGGAATGCTGCATCGCACATTCAAGATGATGCTTCAACGGATACGTGAATTGATTGATGAAAATTATGCCAAGCAACTTGTGATTCGTGAAACTGAGTTGAAAGCGCTTCAGGCGCAGATTAATCCACATTTTCTATACAACACGCTGGAATCCATTAACTGGCTGGCTAAAGTACAGAAGCAACGACAGATTTCAGAAATGGTTGAGGCTCTCGGATTTCTGCTGCGCAGCTCTGTGAATATGTCCGAGAAGTGGATTACGCTGGAAAGAGAGCTGGACATTGTCCGCAGTTACGTGACGATTCAGCGCACGCGTTTTGAGGAAAGACTGGACTTCGATATG
Organism: Paenibacillus polymyxa; assembly: GCF_018614975.1. Taxonomy (GTDB): domain Bacteria; phylum Bacillota; class Bacilli; order Paenibacillales; family Paenibacillaceae; genus Paenibacillus; species Paenibacillus polymyxa_E. Next base: position 68,227 of record NZ_JAGGNR010000047.1, read on the forward strand.
CAGATTGCCCCAGAGGTAGGAACGGCGCGGATACCGAAGTTAACATTACAGCCGTTGGTGGAGAATGCCATACATTATGCACTCGAACCAAGCATTGACCCTTGCCGGATCCGTATTCTGGCGAGAGCAGATGGAGATAAGGTGATTATTGAAGTCGAGGACGACGGTCCGGGGATGACACCGGAATTTCTGGAACAACTACACGAAGGACGTATTCAGACAAGAGGACAGGGCATTGGGTTATCTAACATCCAGGAACGAATCAGGCTGACCTTTGGCGAAGAAGGCAGAATGGTGATGAGCAGCAAGCCCGGATCAGGAACTGTAGTATCGATCAGCATACCTTGGATTAGAGAGGACGATGACGATGTACAAAGTGATGCTCGTAGATGATGAACGTGTCATTCTGGAGGGGATATCCCAAGTGGTCGATTGGGCCGCAGCAGGTACTGAATTGGTAGGCACGGCGAGGAATGGGATTGAAGCACTGGACAAAATAGGGCAGTCGAAACCGGATATTATCATTACGGATATTTCCATGCCAGGTCTGGATGGTCTAGGACTCATAGAGAAAGCATCCGAAGCATACCCGGGAGTACGTTTCATTATGTTATCTGGCTATAAAGAGTTCGAATATGCCCGCAGAGCGATGCAGTATGGTGTGAAGCATTATTTGCTCAAACCTTGCAATGAGAATCAGATCCATGATGCGTTAACTGAACTGTTGCAGGAACATCAGGATGCCCAGGTGAAGGAGCATGTTGCCGGTGAGATGAAACAGCGATTGCAGCGTGTCCTTCCGCATGTGAAGGAGCAATTTCTGCTCGAGTTCATGACCAACCGTACCTATGGGCCGGTTGATCTGGAGTATTATCAGGAGCTGTTTGATCTGGAGCTTGAAGAGAACACAGTTCGGTTACTGCTGTTCCGAATTGTAGATGAACATGATTACAGTCACTTATTTGCTATCAAAAACATTGCCAGTGACCTGCTCCCGCATGTCCTGTTAAGCACAACCATTGAAGGCAAACTCCTCATTCTGCTCGCGGATTCAGCTGATCCGGCCGGACTGAAAGAAAGTATTGAAGAGGTTCGGGCTGCATTCACCAGACTATATAAATTGGAAGTGACCGCTGCGTTGAGTGAAGCAGATCGAATGATTCAGTCCCGGCGGTTGTTTCGTGAGGCATTGCAGTATTTGAACCATCGCTTTTTTATTGGTGAAGGCAAGCTGATCACGAAGAATGATCTGGTACTGGCGGGAGAATGCGACGGGGTGCATGTAGAGCAGGATGCGGAACAACTGTGTCAGTTGATCAAATCGGGCAATAGCGAGGAAACAGCGGCAGAGGTGGATCGTCTGTTTGATCTATTATCGCGTCGGCAGCTGGAAATTGAAGTGACTCGCTCTTACGTAGTGCAGCTGTACTCGGCGATGGTTCATGTCTGTCCACCTGAGGAGGCAACGGAATTCACCCAGCGTATGGCAGAACTGCCGCATATCGATACGTTATCTGGTTTGAAGTCTTTTGTTGCAAGCAGTGCAGCCCGATTAACTGCCGGTTATTACAAAAACCATATCAGTCGTCAGTCTTCTGCTGTGGAAAAGATGATGGATATCGTGGATCGTCATTATGGAGAGGCAGATCTCTCTCTCAATGGAGTTGCCCACCAGATGTTATATATGAATCCAGATTACCTCGGTAAAATTTTCAAAAAAGTCACAGGTGAGAATTTCTCCAACTACGTGAATCGCCTGCGTATTGAACGCGCATGTGACCATATTCGCAGAGGCGGGGATGTGAAAGTATTCGAGCTTGCTGAATTGTTCGGATTCGGGGGCAACTCGCAATATTTTAGTCAGGTGTTCAAAAAGTGGACCGGGATGACACCTACGGAATTCCGCAGAATCGGCATATAACAATGGACTACCAATCATGTGTTTCATGTCTGGGGAGGACGAACAGCGCCGAGAGGGTGACTGTTGTCCTCCTCTGTTTTTTAAACCAACAAGACGGTTTTGTGTATTCAACTTTGGTCGTACATTTGCGAAAATGACATTAATAAGTTTGTGAAAGCGTTATCAGAAATAAAGGGATAACTCGTTCACAGAACCATATCAACATAAAAAGGGGAGATTGGCATGGTGAAAAAGGCAATATTCCTGATGATGGCTGCATTGCTCGTGTTTACAGCGGCGTGTAGTTCAGGTGGAGGAACTGAAGGAGCGTCTGGGGATGACTCGGTTACTCTGCGGATCGCTTGGTGGGGCTCAGATGCAAGGCATGAATATACACAGAAGGTCATCGACCTGTACAAAACGAAGAACCCGAATGTCAAAATCGACGTGGAATATGCTTCATTTGATGACTACTGGAAAAAGCTCGCACCACAAGCAGCGGCCAATCAGTTGCCTGACATCGTTCAGATGGATATTTCCTACATCAGCCAATATGCACAGAATGGTCAGCTTGAGGATCTTGCTCCATATCTGGGCAATCAGATCAAAGTGGACGATGTGTCTGAGAACGTTATCAGCACAGGTGTGATTAACGGTAAACAATACGGTGTACCTGCCGGTGTTAACGTACTGGGTTTCCAATATGATCCTGCCCTGCTCAAAAAAGCCGGAGTAGATACTTACCCTGAAAATGTAACCTGGGAATCGTACGAGGCACTGGGTAAACAAGCCGCCGATAAAGGCCTGTATTTTGATGGAGGGGTAGCGCCGGATATTTTCTTCCACTACTTCCTGCGTACTAAAGGATTGTCACTTTACAATGCAGAAGGAACTGGTCTTGGTTATGATGATGACCAATTGTTTGTGGAGTTCTTCGGACTTATGCGCCGCATGATCGAGCAAGGTGCAGCACCTACGCCGGATGTAGCCAACCAAACCAAAGGCATTATTGAGGAATCAGATCTCGTGAAGGAAAAAGGAATCGGCGTATGGCAATGGTCCAACCAGTTCGTAGCCTTGCAACAGGTAGCGAACCGTCCACTCGAAATCGCTCCAATGCCAGGACCGGATATGGAAAAAGGACTATATATGCAACCAAGTATGTATTGGGGTGTAACGTCCAATTCCAAAGTGAAGGAAGAAGCGGCTAAATTCATTGATTTCTGGGTGAATGACGTGGAAGCCAATAAATTGATCAAAGGCGAGCGCGGTGTGCCAATCTCAGGAGCAATCAAAGAAGCCATCGCACCTGAGCTGAGTGACGCAACAAAACAGGTCTTTGAATTCGTAGCAGCAATGGAGCCTAAGGCTTCACCAATGAGTTCTCCGCCACCGGTTGGTTCACCTGAAGTAATCTCTGCTCTTGCAGATGTGGTTGAAGAGTTGAACTTTGGCAAAATTACACCTGAACAGGCTGCAGAAACATTCCGCAAGAACGCCGAATCTGTACTTGCGAACAATAAATAACAGTTGAATGATGGCTTGCTCGTCCCACTTCAGGGATGGTCGGGAATGGGGCTGCTCGCGAATGCGAGGGCCTTTCCCCGTCCAGATGACCGAAGCAAGGATGAGGGAGCAAGCTGATCCATGAAGGAGGTTCGTTCCATTGAGGCAGTATTCGTCGTTACGTAGAAACTTAACTGGATATGCGTTCATAAGCCCGTTTATTATTGGATTCCTGGGCTTCACACTCATCCCCATGTTTGTGTCCTTATATATGTCGTTCACGAGTTATAACTTGTTCACTTCTCCGCGGTGGATTGGGCTTGATAACTACACCAAAATGTTTTTTGATGACCCGAAATATTGGAACTCGGTCAAAGTGACGTTTCTGTATGTATTCATTGGGGTACCGTTAAGGTTGGTCTTTGCCCTTTTCGTAGCGATGGTCCTGAACACTGGCTCTCGTATGATTGGAACGTACCGGACGCTGTATTACCTGCCATCCATTATCGGTGGTAGTGTGGCCGTATCCATTATGTGGCGTAACCTCTTCAGTAATGAGGGTGTTATCAACAGTGCTCTAACGGCAATCGGGATCGGGCCTATAAGCTGGTTTGGTGACCCGAACGCGTCTCTGGTTATGCTCATCTCACTGTCTGTGTGGCAGTTTGGTTCGTCCATGCTGATCTTCCTGGCTGGTCTCAAAAATATCCCTACTGAGATGTACGAGGCAGCAGGTGTGGATGGCGCGAATCCTATACGGAAATTTTTCAGCATCACCTTGCCACTGCTTAGCCCGATCGTCCTGTTCAATATGATTATGCAGACGATTGGAGCATTCATGACGTTTGTACCTGCCTATATTATCTCCAAAGGCGAAGGTGGTCCAATGGACGGTACGATGCTGTACTCCCTGTATCTGTTCCGTCAGGCGTTTATGTTTAACAACATGGGTTATGCTTCGGCAATGGCCTGGATCATGCTCATCATGATCGGTATACTCACGGTAGCTGTGTTCCTGACATCCAAGTACTGGGTGTTCTACGAATCTGAAGGAGGGAAGTAACGATGGTTTGGAGAAATGTGAAATGGCCCATTTATCACCTGTTCGTTGCAGCTCTTGCCCTCCTGATGCTCTATCCCGTCCTGTGGATGTTATTCAGTTCATTCAAGGAAAGCCGTACGATATTCGTCACAGCGGATACCCTGTTTCCTGCGGAGTGGATCTGGAGCAACTATGTGGATGGCTGGAAAGGCACAGCTGGAAGACCGTTTATGGATTACATCACCAACTCACTTGTAATTGTAGTTATTTCCACTATCGGTGCCGTAATATCATCATCGCTGATTGCTTTTGGTTTTGCCAGACTGAATTTCAAGGGACGCACGTTCTGGTTCTCCTTGATGATGTTAACGCTGATGCTGCCGCATGACGTGGTATTGGTTCCTCAGTACATTATCTTCACGAAGCTCGGCTGGCTGAACACTATATTGCCAATCGTTGTACCTACATTCTTCGGAATGCCATTTTTCATCTTCCTGATGGTACAGTTCATTCGAACGATTCCGAAGGAGCTGGATGAGGCTGCAACCATCGATGGATGTAACAAATTCAGACTGTATATCCAGATTATTATGCCGCTCATCAAGTCTTCTCTGGCGACTGCAGCCATCTTCTCCTTCTACTGGAGATGGGAGGATCTGCTTGGTCCGGTATTGTACCTGAACTCGCCTGATAAATACACCGTGTCGATGGCGCTGAAAATGTTCCTCGATAGCGAATCTGCCTCCAACTGGGGTGCAATGTTCGCCATGTCCATCGTCAGTCTGGTTCCGGTTGTAGCTGTGTTCTTCATCTTCCAAAAACAAATTGTTCAAGGGATGAGCACCAGCGGATTGAAAGGATAAGCCAGATTACTGTATCTTCGTATCTTCGCCCGAATGAACGTTTACAAAAGTTATCCAAGGAGGTTATCGCTTTTGAATAAAGCTCAGGGTAGTCAGGCCGTTGCCATGGGGGCAGCGGCAGAGGGCCAGGCAGTGTTCGTGACCAGCTGGAAGTTTAACTTTGGACCGGACTCGGGAAGAGCAGATGAGACAGGGGATTATCTGAAAGTAACTGCAACAACCGCATATGAGGAACGCGGAGGATACGGATTCGAGGCAGGATCTCTGGTGTATGAGAAACAACGCATCGGAGAAGACGATGTGGCGGCTCCTACAAGACAACATCATAACAATTCGGGGCAGACAACCATGTCTGCCCGATTGCGTTCGGGCTTCTGTATTCCGCTCAAAGCATCGTTCATCGTGGATGTTCCCGACGGAACCTACCAAGTATTACTCGTTGCAGGTGATGAATTGGCTGAGACAGTAACCCGCGTGAAAGCTGGTGAAGGCAGGCTTGTACTGCCAACCATTCGCACACTTCCCGGACAATACGCAGAGGTTAGATTCTCGGTGGTTGTTCGCGGCGGCAGACTTCGTCTGTCATTCTCCGGTCCCGCGCCAAGAATTAATGCGTTAGAGATTACTCTTGCGAATCAGACCATGACTGTATTTCTTGCCGGGGATTCAACCGTAACGGATCAGCCGGAAAGTGGTTATCCGTATTGCGGTTGGGGCCAGTTATTGCCAGCACAATTCAAACATGATGTGGCAGTAGATAATCACGCCCAGTCAGGCAGAAGTTCCCGCAGTTTCATCAATGAAGGCAGACTCAGCGCCATTATGGAGCGAATCAAGCCCGATGATTTTTTGTTTATTCAATTTGGACATAACGATGAGAAGCCGGACCCTGAACGTGGGACGGACCCATTCACAACATATAAGGAATATTTGAAAAAGTATATCGACGCTGCACGCGAAGCCAAGGCTCGTCCGGTGCTCATAACCCCGGTACATCGCCGCTATTTTGCGGGTGATGGCACATTGACCGATACCCACGGTGATTATATCATCGCTGTGCGTGAGCTGGCAGAAGAGGAAGATGTTCCGCTGATCGATCTGGCTGAGCGCAGCCGTCTTCTGTTCGAACAGGCGGGCGTTGAAGGCACTAAGGACGACTTTATGTGGGTACTGCCAGGCGAGTATGTGAACTTTCCGTCGGGCGTGGAAGATAACACACATTTTCAGGAACGCGGTGCCCGCCGCCTTGCCCATTCGGTGGCAGAAGCCATCCGCGAGCTGCGACTTCAACCGTTGCAGATGTATCTGCGGTAGGTTCATGTCTTGAATTATTAAGCGAGTTAAACGGAGTAACGAGCCAGCAAAAGTTGCCCAGCGAAAGAGCGAAGGCAATAATCTTTTAAATCAGTTCGGCGAGCGTAGCAGCGGCCCACAGCCCGATCCGCCCGCGGAAGCGACTGCCCCGCGAGCCCATCGATTTTAATCTAATTATTGGAGGATATACTCAATGACATTGGACCCGACCAAACAAGGCAGCTCAGCCCATAAGAATGATCCCACAGGCACAGGTCATACCTACTGGGTTATCCCTGATGGTTACATCCCGCCGGAGAGCAGAGGCACACTGGAGAGTCATGAGAGCATCTGTGTATTAAACACAGGTATAACGGATGCGCAGTTGAGCATCACAATCTATTTTGAAGACAGAGAACCGCTTGAAGATATTGTGGCGGAGGTGCCAGCAAGAAGAACAAAACATATTCGTACCGCATCGCTCCAATCTGGAGAGCAGTCTATTCCGTCAGGCGTACCTTATGCGATCACTGTTTCAAGCAATATTCCTGTCATTATCCAGTACAGCCGTTTGGACACGACCCAGCCAGAATTGGCTCTGATGAGTGTGATGGCGTATCCAGTGAGATAACATTACGACTTGGCATGAGTTTCAACATACAAAAGAAGACCCGTAGACTTGCAACTATTGCAGGTCAAAGGTCTTCTTTTATTTACTGTATTTATATGTGCTCGCATTAAGGATATCCACATGGACCTCCACTTTGCCAAGCTTGAAACGTTCGAGGGGATCCGCCCGTTGGGCGACTTCCTGTTCCCATAAGGGCAAATTGTGGCGATAGAGATGTTCCACCAGACCATACGAATCGATCTTGCGTGACTTGGTTTTTTCGAACGTATTTCGGATTTGAGATTCGATCTGTTTCTCGGCTGCTTGTTCCATAACATGATGAGGCTGGATGTACCAGATGAACAGCAGTTCAAACATGCCTGCAAGACTGTAGACCATGCCATTCAGCACCGGTTGCCAGCCATGTTCTAACACAGGCAGAAGACGGCTGTAATCCTTGTATTGAGTGTTCACAATTGCAACATAGAAGCCCAGCAGTACCACCAGTGGAAGAATTAACCCCGCCGTAAATGCCAGCGAACGAATACCTTTATATGCTGCGTAGGCACAGAGGGACATGAGGGCAATACTGGTTACCAGAATTGGCGTTTCTGTCAGGTAATTTGTTTTAGCCCAAGTCGTGGTATCATGCAGTGTGAAAAAGATTACGCTTAGAAAAAAGAGACTATTCCCAACTCGAAAGAACAGGCCAATGGGCTTGCCGAGACGGGACGTTAACCATTCGTGAAGGGTTTGATGCTGGAGGAAACGAGAGACATAAGCGAGCATTAGCGCAAATATGAGAAATGGTCCGGCTGATAGCAGGACGGAAATCCAGGAATCCCTTTTGGCCGCAGCCAAAAGGGCAGGAATAATGAGAACATGGCTGATCAAGCCAACGGACAACATGATCAGCATCATAGCTTGTAAGAATGAAGGTTGTGTTCGTTTCATGCTGAGGCGTCCCCTTTTTCCAATAGACTGTCCTCAGCAGTGTTAACGTGAATGAAGCCCTTCATACCGTCAGTTGAAATAACGAATACCCATGGCTTCTCTTACCTCTAACATCGTTTCCCGGGCCGCTTTCCTGGCCTCACGGGTACCCTCAATAAGAATCTCTTTCACCTGATCATCACGCTGTTGATAATAATTCCGTCGTTCGCGAAAAGGAGCAAGCAGATCATTGATGGCTTCACCTGCGATCTGTTTACAATCTTTGCATCCAATCCGCCCCTGACTGCAACTGGCATGTATTTCGTCTGCGTCCTCCTTGCGGAAAAGCTGATGATAGGCAAAAACAGGGCAGATATCCGGGTGTCCTGGATCAGAACGATGGATGCGGGCAGGATCAGTCTTGGCCTTGATCAATTTGCCTTTTACATCTTCAGGACTTGCATTTAATGAGATCGCATTCCCCATGCTTTTGCTCATCTTACCAACGCCATCCAGTCCTCCAAGGCGCTCTCCGGTCAAAATGCGGGGTTCGGGGAGAATGGGAGCGTATAACTCGTTGAACCGGCGAACCAATTTTCGTGCTGTCTCAATGTGAGGAATCTGATCTTCCCCTGCAGGAACAAGGGTGGCTTTACAGAATGCAATATCAGCAGCCTGACTGACTGGATATCCAAGAAATCCGTAGTACAGGTCGGTATATCCACGATCACGTGCTTCGCTCTTGATGGTCGGATTATGCCGGAGTGTATTGACGGTAACAAACATGGAGAAGATCACAGTCAATTCCGCAATTTCCGGAATCATGGACTGAATGAACAGAGTAGCTTTGTTCGGATCAATGCCTACGGCGAGGTAATCAAGCGTGACTTGATGAACACTATCTGCAATCAGGCCAGGTTGATCATAGTGGGTGGTGAGTGCCTGAACATCTGCCAGTAAAATATAGGTTTTGTACTCTTCCTGCAATTGCACCCGACTGCGCAGGCTGCCTACGTAATGGCCGAGATGAAGTTGTCCGGTAGTCCGATCTCCTGTCAAAATAATATCCTTGTTTTTGTTCATGGTTTATTCTCCTTTGGTTTTGTAATTTTTTAACTTTGAGCTGTCGCCACCAGCCGTCTTCCACGACCATCACCTCCTTTCAGCTTGCAAAAAAAATCAAAAAAGCTTCGTCTTTTATCCCATTCCCCGGTTGGGAACAGAATAAAGGACGAAGCTTGTGCCTCGCGGTGCCACCTTCATTGGCCGCTCTGTTGCGGCCCACTTGAGGGATACGGATGAGGCATCTACCAGGAGCCCGTTTATGAGCTTCCATGCCTATCGATATCCTGTCCATGGATAACGGCTGGACATGCCGCCTCGCCTACTGAAAGTGTGTATTCCTAGGAACGGATACAGACTCTGTTCAACTCGGAACTCCGAAGCCCATTTCCACATATCCGATGCACCGACTTCCACCACCCGCCGGCTCTCTGTAGCATCCTGACATACGTACTTCTCTTCATCATCGCGGATAACAAATGTTTACAATTTCCAGAATTATATCACGCTTTGATTCCGGTGACCAGCCTGTGTTTGCGACCGCTCATATTGGTGCCGAGTACACCGGCGATGATTAGCAATGCACCAATATAGTGATGGCTACCAACGGGTTCATGCAATATCCATGCACCTCCTACGATGGAGATGAGCGTGGACAGATTGCTGAATACACTCATCTGCGAAGCCTCCAGATGAGTAAGGGCATAGCTCGCAAGCAGGGTAGAGATCATGGTTGAGAGAATTGCCAGATAAGCGAGGGCACCCAGATAGGATGTATCTCCAAGCGGTTTAATGTAGTCCATCATGGAACCGCTGGACGCATGCCGGATCAGGGAAGCGGCGTTAAATACAATACAGCCAACCATCAGTGTGACCCAGGTTAACTCCATTGGTTTATACTTCTGGGTTAATGGTCTTGCAAGCACACCATACCCTGCAAAACAGACTGTGGATAGCAGCAATAATGCAATCCCTCTCAGGTTACCTATAGACATGCCGCTTCCTTGCATTATGAAGATAAAAACTACTCCAGCGACAGACAGAAGCAGGAACAGCTTCTGCATCGTGGATGTGCGTTCCTTCAGGAAAACTGAAGCGAGAACGAGTGTGAATACAGGAGCCATAGCCTGAATAATTCCCGCTTCCGATGAGTTGGAAGAGACAAGTCCAAAGGCTTGAAAGGCAAAAAATAAGACGGGAGATAAAAGCCCAAGTGGAATGATTCGCCACAGATCACGAAGGCTCAGTCGGATTTTGATCCAGCCAAAAATGACAGGAATGCTGACAACGATCAGCGACAGCGCGAATCGGTGGGCAAGCACATCAATGGGATGTGCAACAGTGACAGTCATTTTAACAAATAAAAAAGATAGACCTATAATAGCTGCGTACAATACAGCTGCGATATAAGCGTATCCCCGAGTGTATGTTGTGTTCATGAATGCTCCTCCAATACAGTAGTCATAGCGCTTTATCTTTCATTATCCTGAATTATGTCAGGTTCGAGGCACGTGCTAGCCTTATTCAATATACTGCCGGGTGCATCGTGCTACAATAGATAAAAGGTTGAACTGTAACGGTACAATTGTGGGAGAGGGATGGGTGCAGTGAGAAAATACGAATTAATTGCCGAATCATTAAAGCAGTGGATTCAGGAACAGATGTTGCAGCAGGATCGTCGCCAGTGGGCAGATAAGGGCATCCGTCTTCCAGCCGTTCGAGTTGTAGCAGAACAATATCAATGCAGTGTAAGCACGGCTATTCGTGCATATGAGTGGCTAGAGCAGCGGCATTTGGTGTATGCCATACCTCAATCCGGTTATTATGCCGTACAGAACGGGACAGGTGCTCAGGACATGGACTGGCAGGGAGCGTTGGATTTTGCTTCCGCTGCTCCCGATCCAAGGGTGTTCCCTTATGCAGACTTTCGTCACTGTGTGGATCAGGCGATGGAGAAGAAACAGGCAGAGTTATTCATGTATGGAACGGATCAGGGATTACCTTCGCTGATACTGCTGTTGCAGAAACAGTTTGCGGATTATCAGGTGTTTGCGAGAACAGAGCAGTTCTTTATCACGTCAGGTGTGCAACAGGCACTGGCTGTACTTGCATTGATGCCTTTTCCCAATGGAAAGAGAAAAGTACTGCTTGAACTACCGACCTATCACAATATGCCTTCCCTACTGAGTGGATTGAATGTGCCGATTGCCGGTGTGAGGCGTGTTCTGGATGGGCTGGACTGGGCATCGCTTGAACGTCAGTTCGCTGAGGGAGATATCAAGTTTTTCTATGTCATGCCGCGCTTTCACAATCCAATTGGCACATCGTTGACTGTTGCTGACAAGAAGAGACTGATCCGGCTTGCACAGCGGTACGATGTCTATCTGGTAGAGGACGATTATCTGGCCGATCTGGAGGACAATACGAAACAGGACCCGCTATGGTCCTATGATACCGAAGGCCGGGTCATCTATCTGAAGAGTTACTCCAAAATTCTGTTTCCAGGTCTGCGCATTGGTGTAGCTGTTCTGCCCTCACCTCTACTCCGGTCCTTTGGGGCTTATAAAAAAATGCTCGATATCGACACTTCCGTTCTGTCTCAAGCAGCTCTGGAGATTTATGTTCACAGCGGAATGTTTGCTCATCACCGGAAAGTGATTCGGAACCGCTACGCTGCCCGGATGCACATGGTGCATGAGCAACTGGACTTCTATCCAGAATTTGCTCCGTTTATGGACGCTCCTCGAACAGGAGGGGAGCATACTATATTGCCTTTGGCGGGTGATATGCCAGTTCGTGTTCTGCTGTCCCGGCTGCAAAAGCGCGGAGTCATCGTTGATACGACTAAACGGTATTATCCGGAGGGAACATATCAGGTGCATCAAGATCAAATGCTGCGCTTGAACATCTCCAATGTGCCGAAGCAGCGAATTGAGGAAGGGATGCAGAAGATCCGGGAGGAAATTTTGAAACTTCAGATCAGGCAGAGATAATTTGAAGAATCGGAATGTCCGTAAATAACAAAAGGCGTCCACACAAGTTAATCACTTGTTGGACGCCTTTTCCATAAGATGTTATCCATCTATCATACAGCTTGTACGCTATATGGTAGATGGATATAATCCGATTTATTCCTGAGCCATCGCTTTGAAGGAAGCTTCTGCGGCTTCCAATGTAGCCTGAACATCCTCGTCTGTATGAGCCGTGGTCAGGAACCAAGCCTCATATTTGGATGGAGCGAGGTTAATGCCACGGTCCAGCATGTGACGGAAGAAGGAAGCGAAGCGTTCCCCATCCGTGTCCTGGGCATGATCGTAGTTCGTCACAGGATGATCACAGAAATGGGTGGAGAATGCACCGCGAATCCGGTTAATTGTCAGCGCAATCCCATGACGGTCAGCAGAAGCTTGCAGACCTGCCGTGAGGTCGATAGCAAGGCGTTCCATCTCTTCGTATACACCCGCGCCTTGCAGGACCTCCAGACATGCGATACCAGCCGAGATGGATGCAGGGTTACCAGCCATCGTTCCCGCCTGATAAGCCGGCCCAAGCGGAGCAACCTGCTCCATAACGTGTTTGCGTCCGCCGTAAGCACCGATTGGCAGGCCGCCACCAATAATTTTACCAAGAGCCGTCAGATCCGGTTCAATCTCCGCATGGTTATTGAGTCCGGCATATGTCTGTGTAGAACCGTAATGGAAACGGAAAGCCGTAATGACCTCGTCATAGATCACCAGTGAGCCGTTAGCACGTGTCATGGCACAGAGGCCTTCCAGGAATCCAGGCTCCGGCATAACCATACCGAAGTTACCAACGATCGGCTCAACCATGACCGCGGCAACATCATCACCCCAGTGCTCCAAAGCATCCTTCAGGGCTTCCAGATCATTGTAGGGCACAGTAATGACTTCTTGTGCAATACTGGCTGGAACTCCCGCACTGTCAGGAATTCCGAGCGTGGACGGGCCAGAACCGGCAGCCACAAGCACCAGATCCGAGTGACCATGGTAACATCCGGCGAATTTTACGATCTTGTTGCGTTTGGTGTAGGCACGAGCGACCCGAATCGTGGTCATAACCGCTTCTGTACCGGAGTTTACAAAACGAACTTTATCCATGGAAGGAATAGCTTCCTTCAGCATTTTGGCGAGCTTGATCTCAAGCTCTGTTGGGGTACCGTACAGCACGCCATTTGCTGCTGCTTCCGTAATGGCCTGCGTGATATGAGGGTGGGCATGTCCTGTAACAATTGGACCGTAAGCGGCCAGATAATCAATATAACGGTTGTCATCGACATCCCAGAAGTGGGCGCCTTGGGCTTTTTTCATAAATACAGGTGCACCACCACCAACGGCTTTGAACGAGCGTGATGGGCTGTTAACACCTCCTACAATATGTTCAAGTGCTTCTGCGTATAGAAGTTCGGAACGGGAACGTGATGGTTTCATAAGATAACTTCCTTTCGTAATTCAAAATATGATAAAGGTACAAACCATAGAAAGATATGATGATTTTCTCATAATATTATAGCCGGGCACAACGAGAGGGCAGCGTAATGGCTGCCCTCTGCATGTTTAGATTACTGAGCCGGTTGCTCTGACTTCTGATCGTCCCCACTGGCTGTTTTATCTTCGGTGCTGGTCTTACTATCATCTGTTGTAGCAGGCGGGTGAATAATATCCTGAATATGCTGCTTCAATTTCTCTTCATTGGTAACCGTCAATACTTGCGCACCGCCTGCTGTACGTTCTTCTTTCAGCAGGTTCATTGGTGGAATCTGCTCACTGCCGTTCATGCTGCTCTGGTATCCGAGTCCACCCAGCTTCCACATGTCGGAGAGTGTCAGATTCGTATCTACGTAAGGATTAACCTGTTCCAGAATGGCAGGCAGTTTGGCAATGGTAGTTGTTGACTGCATTTTCGCCGTTACAGCTTTCAGCAATTCACGCTGACGCTCGGAACGAGCGAAATCCGACATGGCATCATGACGGAAACGAACGTACATGAGAGCTGTCTCGCCATCCAGATGCTGGTACCCCTTTTTGAGATCAATATCGTATTCGTTATTGTCTGCTTTACTTGTATAGTGCATGTCTTTCTCCACATCAAAATCAACACCGCCAACGGCATCCACCAATTTGATGAATCCCTGGAAATCCGTATACACATAATACTGTACAGGAATGCCGAGCAGGTCGCCGGCAGCTTGCATCGCTGCATTAGGACCATGGGTGATAGCGGTGTTGATCCGCTCCTTGCCATATCCGTCAATATTGACGTAAGTGTCGCGCAGAATGGAGAACAGATTAATTTTTTTGGTAAGTGGATCAAGCGATACGACCATCATACTGTCGGAGCGGGGCACTTCACCTTTTTTCAATCCGCGTGCATCGACACCCATCACGAGAATATTTACCGTTTCTGTGCCTTCCCATTTGGGTGGGTCAGGAGTATTTACTTTTTCCACATTCTCTATACCTGCGAATGGTGAATCGTCGCCGTCCTTTGCCAAACCATCCAACTGATTGAGAATAGAACCGAAATAATATGCCGCTGCTCCTCCAATAATTAACACGAAGGCGGCCAGAGAAATCCATATGGTTCTCTTCGTCTTTCTGGTCATGCTAGCTCTCCTTTGTATTTGAGATGAAATAAAAAACGAGTTCGGGTATTGCTGAATTTTGACTGATACCATTATAATTTCTTTTTGGGCTACAAGCAATTTCAACAAAATCCAAGTGAGGTATAATCATGCTGGCGATTGATGTCAAAGATTTGCGCAAGTCGTTTAGCGTCCAGAAAAGCCGAGGTGGGCTGAAGGGCGCGTTCCAGGACCTGTTTGCACGTCAATACCAAGAGGTATTGGCTGTAAATGATATTTCATTTCAGATTCCGCAGGGCGAAATATGCGGATATATTGGAGAGAACGGTGCCGGTAAATCAACAACGATCAAGATGTTGACCGGCATTTTGGTGCCTACTTCAGGGCAAATATCGGTTGGTGGATATGTTCCGTATCAGGAACGGGAGAAGTTTGTACAGAATATTGGTGTTGTTTTTGGTCAGCGCAGTCAATTGTGGTGGGATATTGGCGTTATCGAATCCTTCCATTTATTGCGCAAAGTATATCGTGTCGGAGAGGTTGATTTCCGTAAACGGCTGGATGAATTGGTTGAGCGGTTGCAGCTCCAGGATCTGCTAAGCCGTCCAGTGCGGAAGCTCAGTCTTGGTCAGCGTATGCGCTGCGAGTTAGTGGCAGCCTTGTTGCATAATCCGAGTATTGTTTTCCTGGACGAGCCAACTATTGGCTTGGATATTGTGGTGAAGTCGGAAATTCGAGAGTTCCTGAAAGACATGAACAAGGAGCATGGAACGACCATTCTGCTCACAACCCACGATTTGCAGGACATTGAGGCCCTGTGTTCCAGGGTGATCATGCTTGATGCGGGCAACATCATCTATGATGGAGGTCTGGATCATCTGAAGTCCCAATGGGGCAAGGAACGGGAAATCCGCTTCAAGTTTGGCACAGGGCACAAGATCAGTCAGATGCAGGAATGGACTGCTGCGTTGCCTGTGCGTTGGACGGTAGAGAACGATTTGTCCGCATCTGTATGGATTCCTCTCGAACTGAATGTTTCGGATGTACTTGGACGTGTCGTTGGACAGGCGGATATTACCGATATTCAGATTATCGAGATCAACACGGATGAGATTGTGCGCAGTATATACCAATCCGGTTCCGCCGAGCGTCCCGAGATTGTGGGAGCAGGGAAAGAAGCGGCGGGTGTATCCTGAGATGAATAGTGCATTTATTGATTTTATGCGCATCCGTTTTCTAACGATGCTGGCATACCGGGTGAATTATTACTCCGGCATTTTGATATATACGCTGAATATCGGCGTGTATTACTTTACCTGGCAAGCCATTTACGGCAGCAGTGGTGAACTTGGCGGCTTCACGGCAGCGCAGATGACTACGTACATCGCTGTATCCTGGATGGCACGTGCCTTTTACTTCAATAACCTGGACCGGGAGATTGCCGCAGACATTCGGGATGGCTCGATTGCGATTCAATTCATAAGACCGATCAACTACGTTATGGTCAAAATGATGCAAGGTCTTGGCGAAGGCATTTTCCGCTTTCTGCTCCTCATGATTCCGGGGATGCTCATTGCCATTCTGCTATTTCCGGTTGAACTGCCTACGGCACCATCAGCGTGGATTGGCTTTCTCGTCATGCTGTTCTTCAGTTTCCTCATTAATTCCCAGATTAATGTGATAACGGGACTAGCTGCATTCTTTGTGGAAAATAATGAAGGCATGATGCGCATGAAACGCGTCGTGGTCGATTTGTTCTCCGGTCTGATCATCCCGATCAGCTTATATCCAGGCTGGATGTCCGCGGTGATGAAAGTATTACCTTTTCAGGCCATTACGTATCTGCCCGGTTCCGTGTTCACTGGAAGAGTGGAAGGCACTGCCATCTGGAGTGTACTCGGTATTCAGGTGTTCTGGTTTGCCGTGCTGCTGCTTCCGATGGTACTGATCTGGCGTAAGGCGCGCAAGCGTCTGTTCGTGCAAGGAGGATAACAGATATGTACTATATGGGTTTGATCTGGGAATATTTGAAGAACTATATGAAAACACGTCTTACGTACCGTGCCGACTTCTGGGTGGAGATCCTATCGGATCTGCTGTTTCAGGCGACCAACCTGATCTTTATCTTTGTGGTCTTCCGTCATACGGATAACCTGGGCGGCTGGAGTGAGAGTGAAGTACTCTTTGTATATGGATATTTTATGGTGCCCTATGGCATCTTCAGTTGTTTTATCAATCTTTGGGGATTCAGTGAGCGATATATCGTCAAAGGCGAGATGGATCGGATCCTGACACGCCCTGCACATAACCTGTTCCAGATCTTGCTTGAAAATGTAGACCCGCCTGCACTCGTGGGTTCGTTTATCGGCCTGATCATCATGATCTTCAGTGGAGCAGAGATGGGTCTGATGCTGGAGTGGTGGCATATTCCGGCTCTCATTATTCTTGCTCTTAGCTCAGTGTTAATCTATGCGGGTATCTATACCACCCTGACTTCGTTGTCCTTTTATTCGGACGCACCAACAGGTATTCTGCCATTGATGTATAACATCCAAGGGTATGGGCGTTATCCGATAACGATCTATAATCGTGCGATACAGGTCCTGTTAACATGGATCATTCCATTTGCCTTCGTGGGTATCTATCCGGCAGCCCTGTTCCTGGATCGATCGGAGATGCACCGCATGGCACTCTTGACACCTGTGATGGGACTGATATTCGGCTCCGTTGGCCTTCTGCTGTGGAATTTTGGCGTAAAACGGTATCGCGGAGCAGGTTCATAATAACACCCTATAACAATTCATGGGGGAGATTAGGGAGGAATTTACATGACGTTAAATGTAGGCGAATTGGCACCGGATTTTGAGCTTCCGTCCAGTACGGGAGAAACAGTAAAGCTTTCGGATTACCGCGGACAGCGGGTCCTGCTTTATTTTTACCCCAAGGATATGACCTCGTCCTGTACACAACAGGCTTGTGATTTCCGGGATCGACATGCTGAATTTGAGGGGCTGAATACTTTCATTCTCGGAATCAGCACCGATCCGATGAAACAACATGACAAGTTTATCGCCAAGTATGGGCTGCCGTTTATTTTGTTATCAGATGAGGAACATCAAGTTGCCGAGCAATACGGTGTATGGCAGCTGAAGAAAATGTATGGCAAGGAGTACATGGGCATGGTTCGCTCCACTTTTCTGATTGATGAAGAGGGGAAATTGATCAAGGACTGGTCCAAAGTTCGGGTCAAAGGACATATCGAGGCTGCACTTGAGGCTCTGAAGGCCATATAGGCTGCCCCGGCAGAATATTAATCATCAATATAAAGGCTGTGCTTGCGGAAGTTGCCGTGAACACAGCCTTTTGCATATGCGGATGCCAGTACTTCAAAACTGTTGCTTATGTTTGCGTGAACGAATGCGATATACCAGCAAGAGGAACAAGGGAATGATGAAGCTGACGGTGATATCCCAGTCTACCCACACAGGCATGATCGTATCTGTATAGAAAATAACATTTGGAGCAATTAGGACACCCAGGGCAAATAACAGCAGGGAAGAAGGCAATATAAGAGGCTTATACGTCTTTAATCGAAATAATTGTGCTGTACCCAGTACAAAAGCAAATAGATACAGCAGACTTTTAAAATAGGTAGAGATCAACCAGGCGATACCCATGAATGCTTCAATTCGTTCGAAGAAATTACCGATATTAATTTTTTGCGAAAGGGCATATGAAATATAGATGCTGTGCTGCGTCAGCGTAGGTCCCATCACCATAAGCGAGAGCAGCAATAACAAGCTTAATAGTAATCCTCCAAAGAAGGTAGCCAGCAAGAAATCCCGTTTGAAATGAGGCCCGGGGTTCACATAGGGGAGAAATACGGAAAGAACAATAAGTTCACCAAAGGAAGTAAATGCTCCGCGGATGACAGACTCTACTAAATGTATCCAGGGAATGTCGAAGTGAGGCAGAAGATTAGAACTTTTGGCTTGAGGAAGAAGCCCCAGGAAGAGAAAAGCTATAAACACCACAACGATGGGTGTTAACAGCTCGGAGCTTAATCCTATCGTACGAAAACCATGGATAAGCCCCCAGGCTAAGGAGCAAATGATCATTAGAATAATGACCCGGATAGGGGTCTGTAGATAGATCTGGGTCGTCATGAAGTCACCGACCTCACGGACACATATGGCTGCACCTATTGCGAAATAAAATAGATAGGCAACTGAAAGCACAGAACCAACCCAGGTCCCGAGTAACTTGTTACATATTTCAAAAAGGGACAACTGTGGATGTGTTCGATGCAATTTATATAGAACCCACATGATGCCAAGACCGATCGGCAGACCAATGAGAGAACAGAACCATGCGTCTTGTTTGCCTACTACAGTAATGACTGAAGGGTAGATCAGAACCATATCTCCAATCATAACCAGGAAGGTGAGCAGGGTGAACTGCCGAATTGTGAGTTTTTCCTTCATCAACATGTCCTTCTGCTCCTTCCCATGGATTAATGTTACATTAACTCGCCAGAGTTATCCTTCAGTGGCTGGTTGAGGTGGTGAGTTGGATTTTCTTCGGGACTTCACTAACTGTATTAGAACTAGCATACCCGGAAGAATGATACCTAACGTGGTGTCCCAATCTACCCAGTACGGAACGATGGTGATGATAATAAATGTCAGACTGGGAGCGACGAGATTGGCCATGCCATAAACGAGCAGTGTCGATGGCAGAATGAGCATCTTGAAATGCTTAAGTTTGAACAGCTCTGCGCATCCAACAATAAAGGCATATAAATAGATTATCGCTTTGAAGTAGGTAGCAATGAGCCATGAGCAAGCCATGATGACCTCGATGCGTTCGAAAAATCCGCCGATGCTAATCTTCTGAGATAAGACAAACGAAGCATATATATTATGTTGGGTAAGGAAAGGACCGAGAACGAGCATGGATATGGTAACCAGAATAGCAAGGATCAGATTGCCGAGCCCTGCTGAAATGATAATGTCACGCAAACGGTGGGCACTGTTTGCGACGTAGGGCAGGATCATCAAAATGGGGATGGTTTCGCCGACGGGATAAATGATACTCACCAGAATACCCTGCGCAAAGGAGACAACACCCGTGTCTGCTACTGGCTCCAGATTATTGGTTTCAACCTGTGGAAGTAGACAGACTGCGAGTACCATTGTGAAAAGAATGACGATTGGTATCAGTAGTTCACTGGTTCTTGCGATCGTCTCCAGGCCATGGTATACACCCCACCCTATAGCAATAACAAACATAAGAATGATGACACGTATAGGAGTGTGCTGAAAGATCTGGGAAGTCATGAAATCGCCAACTTCCCGAGTGTGTGTGGATGTACCGATGATGAAAAAAAACAAGTAGAAACAGGAGAAAAGGGTGCCTGGCCAAAAACCCAAAATACTTCGGGCAATCTGTACCAGATTCTTTCCCGGATGCAGACTTCCCAATTTCATAATCAGGGCCATGAGAGCCATTCCGAGCGGAACGCCAACAAGAGCACATATCCAGGCATCTTGCTTAGCATAGGACGTGATAACGGAGGGGTAGATCAGCATCATATCTCCAACCACCAACATAAATGTAAGGGTCGATAATTGTCTTGTTCCGATCCGTCCCTTTTCAAGCATGATATACCCTCCTTTATCTCCTAAGTTCCAGTAATATGTGCTAATATATGGTTCACAGGTTCGTAGATCCACATGATGATATAGAGTGGACTAGGGAACTCCCACAGATTCGAAGCTATAACGCCGAACACCGTAGCGGTGAGAAGCATTAAACTATATACGGCTGTTTCTCGCCACTCTTTCCGGTGGATGAGACCAGGCAGATCAATCCAGCCAATAATAGCTGCTACGACGATAACCGCAAGTGTAATCAGCATACTTCTCTCACTCCTTCATTTCATTTCTGAATGAATCATCCATTGTACCTACACGTTTAATCTGCACATTGACTTTGTATTTGATATCCAGTTCATCAAAATAATTGTCCCACTCATTTTCTATATTCTTGAAGAACTTGGGATCTGCATGGTACACTTCCTGTCCAAAACCAAATATATCGACATGGAATTTGCGTTTTACTGAATTGACGGAGTTCTGCATCAGTTCAATTAACCTTTCTTCACTATCGGCTTCAAGTTCTTTAAGAACTTTCATCGACCCAATCTTGATTCCACATTCAACTGCAGCGATGGATGAGACATTCTTGACATCAATATTGATTACAGGTTTACCATTTACGACTTCAGCTTTTCTTTTCGTTGTTGTACGGAGAGCCTTAAACGTCACGTTCCCCTTTTTGCGACAAGGCATATGGCTGACCGTTGATTCTACATTGTCACGGATATAATTGTAGCCTTTGGATTCATCCTCCGTTAACCAGCCGATTAGCTTGTCTTTCTTGAATACACTCAGTCCCGTCGTATTGAGGCGAGCTGGTGATCGGATGGTTGATATATTCTCTTTACTCCCACTTTGGCCTCTGGGACCAAGGATCTCTACACCTGTAATGACGGGCTGGATTCCAGGCGATATCATGAACTCCAGTAGCTCATCTCCGGTTACCGTGGTAGTGGGAGACCAGGTCTTAGAAGATATATCGAGAGAGTTAAACATTTTTTCAGCTGGGGTGTTATCTAAAGGTGTAAGTACGTTAAGCAGCATGGAAGCAGTGGTGTTCTTGGCGACCATGACGTAATAATCGGGTCTTGCTGTAGGTTCACGCATTAGGGCCTCGATAACGTCATATATTCCTTCCTTACGTGCATATTCTTCTCCAAATACCAGAACCCGGATATGTGCAAGGAAAATTTTGCGCGGGCTGGTTTCCGTTAATTTCTGAATAGCTTCGAACAAGGTTGTAGCGGATGCTTCATACTGTGTAACCGGTGTACCTTTCCCTCCCCCCGCCTTGGAAGATACCTCATTTGGAACAACGACCTGAGCACTTACTTTGATCATATCTCCATCTTTGTCCACACCGAGACCCAGCATAATGCCAAGTTCATTCAATTCCTGTCGGTCCCAGCATCCGGTAAGGAGAGGAAGCAGAATGATACAAGATAATATTAAGCATAAGCATCTATTCATGGTGTGTGCTCCTTACCGAATTACCGGTTCGTTTTTTTGGTGGACTGTCGAACTTCATTTGTTGTGCTGGTAGAGAGCGGACGAGTTCTCATACGTGACCAGGGTACACGAAAGATCGTGTCTTTGAGATCCTTCTGTATAAAGGGTGCAAAAGGAGACATGTAAGGTACCCCGAAAGAACGCAAGCTGCAGAGGTGGGTTACGGTAATTAACAGCACAATCAGGATGCCATAGAATCCGAAGGCAGCGGCCAGGATCATCAGAACGAACCGCAACATGCGTACCGAGATGGAGAGCCCATTTTCCGGAATGACATAACCGGATATCGCAGTGATGGATACGATGATGACCATTGCAGCGGATACAACCCCCGCATCTACCGCTGCCTGACCAATGACAAGCGTACCGACAATTGATACGGCTTGACCCACCGTCTTGGGAATACGTATGCCTGCTTCCCGCAAAATCTCATAGGTTAGCTCCATAAGTAAGGCTTCAATAAAAGCGGGGAAAGGTACGCCTTCTCGCTGTGCTGCCAGACTGATGAGAAGATTGGTAGGCAACATCTCCTGATGAAACGTGGTAATGGCAATATAAAAGGATGGGGCAAGCAGGGCGATAAAAAAGGCTAGATATCGGATCATTCGAATCAGCGTACTGATATCGGCTCGTTGATAGTAGTCTTCTGGAGACTGAAAGAAATGAACAAACAAGGCGGGAATAACTAGAACAAAGGGTGTCCCGTCGACAATGATTGCAACTCGGCCTTCCAACAGTGCCGCTGACACGGTATCGGGTCGTTCGCTATTATATACTGTTGGAAAAATAGTCCCTGTCTTATCCTCAACCAGCTCTTCGATGTATCCTCCCTCGAGAATGCTATCGATATCAATCTCATCCAGTCTTCGCCTTAGTTCCTGCACTATCTCCTGATCTACGACATGTTCCAGGTACAGCACAGCAACTCGGGTCTTGGTAACTCGACCGATCTCTCTTTCTTCGATCCATAGATGAGGATCTCGGATTCGTTTACGAATTAATGAAGTGTTGGTACGCAGGTTTTCGTTGAAGCCTTCCATCGGTCCTCGAACGACGGTTTGAGAGACAGGTTCTCCAACGGATCGATCTTCCCACCCTGCTGCGCCAATTTTCAATCCTCGTACAGATCCTTCAAGCAGTAAGATAGCTGATCCCGACAGCAGGGCATTCAGCACTTCATCCATATCATCGACGAGCAGGACATCACTTGCGATCAGAACATCATTTTGGAGGTAGCTCAGATGTTCATCATCCGCTGAAAAATCAGGAAGATCACGTTTATGTAATAAGGATTCCATGATAGAGTGATTTAGAATTTGTACATCGACCATTCCATCAATGTACAGCATGACGGCAGGCCATTTATGTAAACATTGCAGAGGACGAATCATCAAGTCATTACTGTGTCCCATCACTTGCTTGCAGTACGTAGTATTTTCGTTCAGATCTGGAGAGATTCTTTTCAGATCTTGACCGTCCTGTACCGATGCACTCATCATATCTCCTCCTTATACATCCTATATTTGCAAGTTAGTATGACCTGGATGAATTCGGATTATCACAAAAAAAAGGAGCCGCGATTATTCGCAACTCCTTGCCTGCTTATTATAGATGGACTTTTGTCCGAATTACTTTTGTCTTTGTCGAACAGGGGCTGGCTTGGATACGGTGGATCTTGCTGCCCATGCTTTGCGGTAACGATAGAGTACGGCTACGATGAGCAATAGGCCGATTCCTCCCACGATATATGCTGCATATTGATGAGCAAGATGGAATACGGCGTTCCACTGGGGGCCAAATATTTTGCCAATGCCCAGAAACAGTACAACCCAGAAGAGTGCGCCTGAATAGGCGTAGAGAGCGAATTTGCGAAAGGGAACAGCGGCTATGCCCGCAAAATATCCGGTGAAATGCCTTACACCCGGAATGAAATAACCGATGAAGATTAAGGCATTACCATACTTGGCAAACCACTTTTGCGTTTTATCGAGCTTGTCCTGCTTCAGCAGAAACCATTTTCCGTATCGTGTTATAAAGGGCAGACCTGCTTTGGCTCCAATAAAATAAGTGATGGTCATGCCAATCGTTGTTCCCAGAAAAGCCAGTATGGTGAGGATTCCGAAGTCGAGATGCCCCTTGTAGGAGAGAAACCCTGCGTAAGCCATCGTTGTTTCACCAGGAAAGGGAAGTGCGATGAATTCAAGCAACAAGCCAAAAAACAATACGCTGTATCCGTAGGACCCAAACAGATGTTGGATCTTCTCAAGCAATTCCAATAGATTTCACTCTCCTGAATACGGGGTGGGAGCATGAATACTCTCCAAGGTGTTTTAATGTGTTCTGCCTGTTCATTATGCTACCTAATCTGAAGCAAAGAATCAATCAGGCTACATAGCAAATTGTGAAAAAATATTAAACAAAATCACTTCTTTTTTCCATGTAGCCTCCATATAATTCTAACAAATCTGCTGAAGTCTATCAGCAAATTACTAGAGACGGTGGAGGTTGATTCGTAAATGGTACAGAGACCGGAAATGAGAATCAAGGAAAAAGGGGAAATATCCGTAACATCCATACATACGTTTTTATCTGGACAATGGTCAGTCATTCTTGTGCAGATTGCGATATTGCTATGTGCATTCGCTGTATATGCAAGCACGGCTGATGCATCTCCTGCTTCCGGCTCAGGTGATCCGGTCCCACAAGATAAGAATACTCAAGACAAGGTAGTCTATCTGAGTTTTGACGACGGACCGGGTAACCATACCCGTGAAGTATTGGATATTTTGCGCAAGGAGAAGGTTTTGGCTACATTCTTTGTGCTGGGTGAGCAGGCAGAGCGTTATCCCGAGTTAATCCGGGGTCTTGTGGAGGATGGACATACTTTGGGCAATCATACGTTCAATCATCAATACGAACAGCTGTACAGTGATTTTAAAGTGTTCTGGAAACAGATCAAGCAGACAGAGGAAGTGCTGGAGCGTATAACGGGTTTCCGTCCGAATCTGGTGCGAGCACCAGGCGGTACCTACGGGCATTTTGACCAGAGTTATTTTGATTTGCTGCAATTGGGTGGGTACACCGTCATGGACTGGAACGTCGACAGTGGGGATTCCAAGCGTAAAGGTGTTCCGGCCAAAGAGATCCTCAGCAATTCGACCAAAGTACCTGCGGGAGCACGTTCGGTCATTGTACTGATGCATGACGGTGGTGCACATGCTGAAACGGTAAAAGCACTTCCGGGTATTATCCAATATTATCGTGATCATGGATATCGTTTTGACACCATAAAGAGTACGGATCAACCAGTTCAATTCCGTGTACATCCAGATGGTAAGTATAAGGCCCGGAAGGCGCCGGGAAAGGCCTGGATCGCAGAGCATGTAGAAGCGAATGCGACGTTGTGGCTTGCAAGCAAGAAGCTAAAGGTAGAGGTAGGATTGGCTGCGGCTACTTTGCAGCCGGGTGAGTTCCGCATGGAGGGTCAACGAATCATGGTGCCTTTGCGTACTTTCATGAAAAAATTCGGGGGCAGCACTCGCTGGGACCCGGAAACAAGAACAGCCATAGCAGTATGGAAGGAAAGAACGATTCATGCGGACAGTGTGAGCGGAACACTGACAACAACAGGGGCAACTGAAACGGGAGCCGTACAGAGTCAGGGGGGAACCATCTGGGTTCCGTTACGTGAGTTACTGGAGCAGATGGGGTTGAGGGTGAATTCCTTAACCAGTAATGAAGCAGAGTGGACGGTGAAGGCGGGTGCTTCCAGATCCATTTCGGCAATGAACAGCATATTGAAGTATAAAATGATCTGAAGAAAGTCATTCTTGCAGGACTATTCTATCTACTTTCGGGCAACACTGAATCATAGATTACTATGGTTCAGGAATGCTGATGAACGGAAGGAGATCAGAGAAATGTCTTATATCCGAATGGAGCATGAACATGCTGTTGAATTGTTAAACAGGGTCATGAAACGTGTTGAGAGTGTGATTATTGGTAAAAAAACAGAGATTCGTTATGTCCTCACTGCAATGCTCAGTGGAGGTCATGTACTTCTGGAAGATGTGCCGGGTACCGGGAAAACGATGCTGGTTCGTGCCGTTGCTTCTGCGCTGGACTGCTCCATGGGCCGGATTCAATTCACGTCCGATGTCATGCCGGCAGATGTTACGGGCACTTCAATCTATCATCCACATACCGCTGAATTCAAGTTTCGGCCCGGACCTGTCATGTCCAACGTTGTCCTGGCTGATGAAATAAATCGCGCTTCACCACGCACTCAGTCTGCCCTGCTGGAGGTAATGGAAGAACGACGTATTACGGTTGATGGCACAACCTATGCATTGCCACGCCCGTTCTTTCTGCTGGCGACACAGAACCCGTTACAGTTTGAGGGTACGTACCGTCTGCCTGAAGCGCAGCTGGATCGATTTATCATGAGAATTGGACTGGGTTATCCCGATCCGGAACAGGAATTGGAATTGTTAACTCGCATGCAAGGTAGAGAAGCGCTTGATGAACTTCGCCCTGTCCTGCTTGCTGAAGAGGTCGTAGCCATGCAGCGTGAAGTCAAACAGGTACATGTTGATCCGGTCGTCAAACAGTATCTGGTGGCCGTAGCTGTAGCCTCTCGCAGCCTTCCGGCGGTCAGACTGGGCATCAGCCCGCGTGGAACACTGGCCTGGATGGCTGCGGCGCAGTCATTTGCCTATCTTCAAGGACGCAGTTATGTCATTCCGGATGATGTGAAAGAGGTGGCCGTGCCTGTCCTTTCCCACCGTATTCAATTGAAGGCCCAGAACAGAGCGGAGGTTTGGGGGCAAGTACAAGTCATTGAAGAAGCATTGTCATCGGTCCCGGTACCTGTACAAATGGCATCACAGGGAAGGGGACGGAGGCAATGACTGCGCTGGGACAACGTATTGTGAGTGCTGTCTTGGTGGTGGCTTTGGCTTCCTTGTATCAGTGGCATGGGGGCAAAGCGGCGTTGTTTCTATCCGTTATGGCTTTCTTGATGTTCACAGGAGGTCTGCTTCTCCATTGGTTCGGACCACGGCGTATTCACATCCGTCGGAAAATACATGCGAATCGGATTGAGGCAGGCGAGCGGGTGCGGGTTCAAGTCGAGTTGGAATTCGATTGCCGCATTCCATTGTTATGGATCGTTCTGTGTGAGAATTCACCTGCAGGTGTTCATCGCAAATTAATTTTTCCGGGACTACGGCGACAATTTTCCTATCAATATGAATGTTCCGGGTTACGGAGAGGAGTCTACAGATGGGGTACGGGCAGATTGTATTGGGGGGATATGCTTGGCTGGAATACTCTCTCTGAAGAGACCGCAGGAGGTACCCCCTTAATTGTTGTTCCTCAAGCAACGGCTTGGGGGAAGGGGGATTCGGTAGAATTCGCAGCGATGATCGAAGGGACTCTGTCGGAGCGAAGAAATAGCCAGGGTAACCGTAGCCCTGAGTTCCGTGAATATCAGCAGGGTGACCCACTGGGACGTGTACATTGGAAAAGTACAGCCAAAACGGGGAAACTTCAGACCTTTCTGCCTGATACCACGGATCTAGCCTCGCTCGGCATCCTTGTGTATGAAGGCGCGTCGGGTTATGACGTAAAACAGCGGGAGGACATGGATGCATCTGCTTTTGAACGAGTGGTTCGTGCAGCTGCCCGCTGGATTCATACCGCTGAGCGGGATGACATTCCTTATCATCTGTGGATGGAAGGCGGCGATAAGAGCTATGATGCACAAGATCAATGGCAACATGGCCCATTCCATGCAGATGATGAGAATCATGGACTGGACAAGTTAGCGGGGGCACGAATATCCAAAGCACAATCAGCCTCTGTTTCACTCCGAACGGAGATGCTGGATGGACTAGCGAGTGGATCGCGAATTGTGGTTCTCACAGGCAAGATGGATCAGGTTCTGGCCGAATGGATCATAACTGCAATCGGGTCGGGTTATCGTGTAGAGGTGCAATTGACTGAAGCGAACCAGAACCAGAACCAGAACCTATTAAGATCAACGGATAGAGTGATGAATGGATTGGGAGATGACAGCTCAAGCTTGGAACTTGTTCGTCACAGCGGGGTGCCGATCCACGCAGTTACAGACGTTGCGTTATCTTCATTGGGAAAGGTGGAGGTAACGGATGTGGGAGCGTAATGGTAATAAAGCCGTGAACCAGAATTCTGTGACAGACATAAAGGATGAGGGATATGTTATCGTACCTGTCCTGTACAAAATTTTTATTTCGGCCATTTTACTTATACTGTCTCTGGAGTGGATATATCCTGTTACATCATCAGATCAGCAGGGCAGTGAACGGTTCTTGTCCGTAATGGCGGGATTAACGGGAGCATTGTTGCTCGCGGGGTTGATTCGTACAGGATGGATCACCGGAGTACTGATCCGATTATTCATTGCACTCGCTGCTTTATGTCTGATGTACGGAGGAAGTGATCCGGCCCGTTGGGCGGTTGCATACCCGGTAATACTTTCAGCGGATATGGACACGTTTATAAATAACTGGCGATTCCACTCGATTAGTACAGAAACGAGAGGTTTGTTCATGATGTGCGGCTGGAGCATGCTCATGGCTTCTGTGCAATCCCTCGTATTGTTACGTCGAAGTGTTATGCTGTTTGGCAGTGCAACGCTGCTCTATTTGCTACTGCTTGAATCCTTTGCGGGGCTGGATGTGTATGCTTCAGTGATGCGGTCTGTCCTATGGACTTTTCTTATTCAGGCTCTGCTTCAGCTACTACGTCTCAATGGAGGAGTCACGACTCCGAGTTATCGTGGCAGCCCCTATGGCCGCTGGAGTGCAGTAACTATCGTTGCTTCCGCAGGTATGGTGCTTCTCTCAGCGTTACCTGGCCAGTTTGTTTCCATTCCTCAACCGGAACGCATATCTTTGGAGCAGATGGGTGAACGCATAGCTCGCTGGGCAGGTTATACACAGCATAGTAGTATCCCTGCTGCAACGGCGGTCACGGGATATAGCACAGCGGACGCGCCTATGGGAGCACCGTTGGTGCAGGGGAACTCCATCTTTTTTATAGCGAGGAGTCCGAAAGTGACGTATTGGCGAGGGGAGACCCGTTCATATTATAACGGTAGTACTTGGAGTGACCCGGGTCAAAGCTTCGAAACGGCAAGTCCATCCGGAATGCTGCGTGCTGATGGTTGGGAGAATCCAACCTATTGGAATCGCATTCGCCAAACCATTACGATGCAGCGAGAGTGGAAGGGGCCAAATCCAATCTTTACGGGGGGCATACCGGTCAACGTATCGTTCCAGGATAAGAACAAGGATAATCAGGAGAACATGTTTTCTTTGCTGTCTAATCGCGATTCGGCAACATTGTGGCTCGCGAGCTCAGGAGACGATAAGATAGTTAAAAATTATTCGGCAGACGTCATGGTTCCTGTTGCAACACCTGAACAGTTACGTCTGCTTGAGGAAACGAATAAAGGGAAAGATCAGGCAGCCATTCGGAGGACCTATCTGCAATTGCCTGCATCACTCCCCGGTCGAGTGCAGACGCTTGCCAAGGAAATCATTCAAGGCAGTGAGACCCGGTATGATGCTGTGCAGGCTGTAAAGACTTATCTGGCTGCTCATGCCGAGTATACGTTGGATACCCGTATGCCACCACGAGGAACAGATTTTGTGGACGACTTTCTATTCGTCACACGGCAGGGGTACTGCAATCATTTCTCCACAGCTATGATTGTGTTACTTCGTTCGGAAGATATCCCCGCACGCTGGGTTAAAGGTTTTGGTCCTGGAGTAGCTGACCCGGATGCACTTGGTCAGTATGTGATTTCCCAAGGAGATGCACATTCCTGGGTAGAGGTATATTTTCCGGGTGCAGGCTGGATGCCGTTTGAGGCCACGCCAGGCTTCACCATGGCGCAAGGCGCGGGCGAAGGTGTCGCAGCGCTCGC
Organism: Paenibacillus polymyxa; assembly: GCF_018614975.1. Lineage (GTDB taxonomy): Bacteria > Bacillota > Bacilli > Paenibacillales > Paenibacillaceae > Paenibacillus > Paenibacillus polymyxa_E. Next base: position 98,179 of record NZ_JAGGNR010000047.1, read on the forward strand.
CGGGCCGCAGCCTGTTGCGGAGAATCCGCCGTATATGAGCGGCGGATTGGCTAACGCGGGCGCATGGCTGCTCGCCCGCGCACGGGCTATTGCCGCGGAGCCATGGCTCGCGGCAGCCCTTGTGGCAGCGGCCCTGCTGGGTGCCGCTGCTCTGGTCCGCATGCGGCGGTTACGCCCCGCGCTGCGATTAGGGCTGCTGCTGGCGTGGCCGCGCAGCAGCTTTCCGGACCGTGAGCGGCTACTGCGTGCCGCCGCTCCGGTCTGGGCCGCGCTCGCGCGCCGGTACGGCCCGCGGCCGCCGGGTATGACGCTGCGTGAATATGCAGCGTCACCGGCTTTGGCCGCAGGCGCGGACGGCGCGGACATCGCGCGGTTTGCAGCCGACTGGGAACGGCTGCTGTACGGGCCAGACCGTCCGCTGCGCGCGGACAGTCTGGACTTCCTGCGCCGGGCGCTTCGTCTGGCCCGGCGGTTGCAGGCGTTGTAACACAAGGATGTTACAACGTTACACCAAAGCTGCGAATCAGCTGCATACAATCGCTATCGCTTTCCAATAGAGCTTGGCCACTTGTGGGCAGATGAAGATCACCATTGGCTGGCACATTGTTCTTTAAATGCAGCGTTTGGTTCATCGCTGCCTAGCACACATAAGACGCCTTTCGCGCTGCACCGCGAACGAGGCGTCTTTCCACGATCAACCACTTGAACCAGCATCTTGCTGTCAAGCTTTTCTATTCGGAATTTCATATTTAGAGGCATTTGGTAATCCTGTTTTGATATGTCGAAAAAAGGAGTTTCGCCTTTCCTTGACGGTATGTTTTGTCGTTGCGTATAATTAGTTTCATTGAATTGAGGGAGGCACGGTTATGAATAAGCAGAATGAGATTGTGGTTGTCCTTGACTTTGGGGGCCAATACAACCAGTTAATCGCCAGAAGAATCCGGGATCTTGGCGTATACAGCGAGCTTTTGCCGTATAACACACCGGCGGAAAAGATCGCAGAAATGGCACCAAAAGGAATCGTATTTTCGGGTGGGCCGTCCAGCGTATACGCGGAGAATGCTCCACACGTGAACCCGGGTGTCTATGACCTGGGCTTGCCAATCTTCGGGATCTGCTACGGAATGCAGCTTATGGCCCAACAGCTCGAAGGTAAAGTAGAACGTTCCGAGAAGCGTGAGTACGGTAAAGCAGACCTTGAGTTTGCCGCTGGATCTACACTGGCAAAAGGCATTGAAGGCGAACATACGGTATGGATGAGTCACGGTGACCACGTGGTTACACTTCCTCCAGGTTTCAAACTGGATGCAGGCACGGAAAGTGCGCCAATCGCTGCCATGAGTGACGATGAGCGTAAATTGTATGCTGTCCAGTTCCATCCGGAGGTACGTCACTCTGTTCGCGGTAACGACATGATTCGTAACTTCCTGTTCGAAATCTGTGGTTGCGAAGGCAACTGGACGATGGAGACATTTATCGATGACACCATCAAAGACATTCGTGAAAAAGTGGGCGACAGTAAAGTACTGTGTGCGCTCAGTGGCGGCGTGGATTCTTCCGTTGTAGCTGCATTGCTTCACAAAGCCATTGGTGATCAACTGACATGTATGTTTATCGACCACGGTCTGCTGCGTAAAGGTGAAGCAGAAAGTGTAATGGAGACGTTTGTCGGCAAATTTGACATGAAAGTTGTCAAAATTGATGCACAAGAGCGCTTTATGTCCAAACTGGCTGGCGTGGATGATCCAGAACAAAAACGTAAAATCATCGGTAACGAGTTTATTTATGTATTTGACGAAGAGTCCAAGCAGTTCGATGATTTTGCATTCCTCGCGCAAGGTACACTGTACACAGACATCGTAGAAAGTGGTACAGCGACTGCACAGACCATCAAATCCCACCACAACGTGGGCGGTCTGCCTGAGGACATGAACTTCAAACTGATCGAGCCACTGAGCACGTTGTTCAAGGATGAAGTACGTAAAGTGGGTACCGAATGTGGTCTGCCGGACGAAATTGTACACCGTCAACCGTTCCCTGGTCCGGGTCTTGCGATCCGTGTTCTTGGTGAGGTTACTGAAGAGAAACTTAAAATTGTTCGTGATTCAGACTACATCCTGCGTGAAGAGATTGCCAAAGCCGGTCTCGACCGCGAAATCTGGCAGTACTTCACAGCCCTGCCTAACATGAAGAGTGTTGGCGTTATGGGTGATGCGCGTACGTATTCCTACACAGTAGGTATCCGTGCTGTAACATCCATCGACGGTATGACTGCGGACTGGGCGCGTATCCCTTGGGATGTGCTGGAGAAAATCTCCGTGCGGATCGTTAACGAAGTTGATAACGTTAACCGTATCGTCTATGATGTAACATCCAAACCACCTGCAACGATAGAGTGGGAATGATCTGGGTATTTTTTAATTGATTATTGACTGAGAAGCCTTGCTGTAAAAGGATTTTTAGACAACGATTGAAGAGCACATTTCATTCACCTGCAACTATTGGTCTTCAAAAATTACTCTCTTTTATTTGTGTTATTCAAACAAATAGAGGGGAGTTTTTTTGTGTCAAAAATCAATGAATTAATTGATGACTTTAAGTTAAATCAAGAAATTCAAGGAAGAAAAAAGGAATATATTACTGGTTGTATGTATCGCTTGCATCGTTGGATGGAGTTCACTAAGGATCAACTAGAAGTCGAGGAAGCAGAAGACGTGACTTCAATGCATATTAAGAAATACATTCAACATTGTCAGAGTAGAGGTAAAGAAGCCAATATTACAATCAACGGTCATATCGCTACGATCAAAGTTTTTTTCCAGACTCTTGTTGATGAGGAATATATAGATGAGAAGGATAATCCTATGCGGAGGATTAAGAACTTGAAGGAAGAGAAGCGGGTAATCATCACATTCAATGATGAAGAAGTAAAGCGTATCATCAATGATGTCGATGAAGTAACCTACTCTAATCTAAGGGATAAGTTAATTCTTATCATGCTATTTGATACTGGGATACGTGTTTCAGAACTGTGTAACATCAAGAATGATGATATATCAAGAGCGCACATTCTCATCCATGGTAAAGGCTCTAAGGAGCGTTTAATCTACATTAGCAAGATAATGAGAAGGTATATGCGGAAGTATGAGGAAGCGAAGCAGGAACGTTTTAAGCATAGACTAGGGTGTGTCTTCAAAGTG
>NZ_JAGGNR010000048.1 GCF_018614975.1 Paenibacillus polymyxa
CCAGCCTCTTACTCTACTTTTTGAAATCATGCAATTCTGAAAAATGAATATGAAAGTGACCAGTGTATCTTCTTCAAGTGTTATGTCGATCATAAGGAGCAATCTATCAGCTTTCTGCAGATCGTAGTTTAGAAGCCTTTTTCTTAACGATTAGTGTGTATGTCCATGCCATATTTTATATCTCGCATATAGTATCTTATTCCAAATCATAGGAGGTAGATTTCATGAGTCAATTTCTTGATGCAAGAACCTCGCAGAATGCGAGTTATGCCAACTCTATCGCTGTACCGATCCTTGTTATTAATACGCCACAATTATTTGGTCAGATTGGTCTGCTAACAGAAGGAGCAGGGGCAAACCCACGGGTACAACTCAAAGGAACGGTGTCTGTACAACTTCCTTTAGCACTCGTAGGTATAACCATTACGATTGTCAGAGGAACCTTGCCAACAGACCCTCTTATCTATTCGGCAACTTCTACGTTCGACTTGAGTGTTCTGGCCCCTCAAGTTATTACGTTCTCCGCGAATGACTTCAATCCACCGATCACGCCCCAATTGACGTATACTGCATTTGTTAGCTCTAACTTGCTCGGTACGATCCGTGTAGGCCCTGAGAACTTTGATGGAGCCGTATACTCCGACTAATGTACAGATTCATGCCTAGAGCAGAGGGAAATACACAATGACTGCTGGGCGAAAGACATTAACGCTAAAGTCTGCTTTCAAAAGCGGGCTTTTTTTCTTGTAGAAGTGGAAGGTGAGAATTCGGACAGCCATCAGGTGGGCATGCTTTATGGTATAATACGTTACATACATAACAAGGTGTTTGAGATCATATATCCGTGCTTTGCATATTTTCTGGGTCAGAAAGGGTGCACATTCGTACGTGAATGACAACAATCAGATGATGAAATTAGTGATAGAAAGCAGGTTTCCGTTTAATGACGCTAAATGAAAGTCAACGTTTTCGGTACAGTGAAGCTCCGGTCTGGGATTGGCAACGAGCTTATTATGAACAGAAAGGGCTAGAGGCATGGACTGAGAATCAGGTGCCTCAATATATTACCAGTAATCCCATGATTGCAACGGCGTATGCAGAGATGATTTTTGGTTTTCTCCAGGACCTCGCGAACAAGGGGCAGTTCACTGAGACCGTCACCATTCTGGAACTTGGGGCGGGAGTGGGGCGTTTGGCACATCAAATCCTCGTTAAACTGATCGAGTTAAAGGATTTTGCCGGTATAGCGTTACCTCCATTCAGATATGTAATGACTGATCTGGTAGCGGAGAATGTGCTCGGTTGGAAAGAGCATCCATCGATGCAATCCTTTATTCAACAAGGCATATTGGATTTTGCGCGTTTTGACGCTGTAGAAGATACGGAGTTAAAACTGGTTGTCGCAGGCACGGTTATTGGGCCCGGTGATCTGAAACAACCGTTGTTGTTGATTGCCAATTACTTTTTTGACAGCATTCCGCAGGAATTAATCTACATTGGGGATGGCGGGATATACGAGTGTGATCTGCTTGTTCAGTCTCCGGATCGTCGTCTTGATCTTGAGCCCGCTGAGATGCTGAAGAACATGACGCTGAGTTATGAGTATCGCCGAGCGCCAGAATACAGTGCGGATAACTATCCGTATCAGGATCTTATCACATTGTACAAAGAGGAACTGGAGGATTCTCACATTCTGTTTCCGGCAATTGGCTTGTCCTGTCTCGAACGGTTGAACAAATTGTCACAGTCAGGTTATGTGTTGATTACCGCTGATAAAGGGGATCATCGCCTGGATAACTGGAAGTTCGCAGAGCCACCTGAATTCGTTCTGCACGGAAGTTTTTCTTTAACAGCCAACTACCATGCCATTCAGTATGTCTTGGAACAACAGGGTGCCCACACACGATTCACAACACATCATTATAAAGATCTGAATGTTGGGTGTATGCTGATGGTGGACGAACCCATCAGTTATGTGAATACACGTCTGGCCTACCATCGATTTGTTGAACGTTTTGGACCGGATGACTTTTTCAGTATGAAACAATGGGTAGACTCTCGAATAGAGAGTATGGAGTTAAAGCATATTTTACCGTTTTGGCGTCTGGGTGGATATGATGCGGAGTTCTTGATTCACAGTGCGACGCACATCTCCAGTCTTCTTCCTGATGCAAGTGATGAGGAAATGCTCGATATTCAGTCTGGGATTCATACGATGTGGTCGTCCTACTATGTGATGGAGCAGCAAGGGGGGCTTGCATTTCTGGCAGGGCAGCTGTTATATGAGATGTATATGTATGAGGATGCCAAACGGTTTCTGGAGATATCGTTGGTTGCAGATCCGAGTAACCATAATCCAGCCGTCTTATACGATTTGGCTGTGTGCTGTTATGAACTTGAACTGGAAGAAGAAACCCTGGCTTATACCCGTAAGGTACTAGCTCTGGAACCTGATCATGAAGAGGCAGCAGCGTTGCTCCAGAGTTTTGAGTTGATCTAACGGAACAATTTTAGTTTGTCTCCTGTATATAGGATGTAATTGGTAATGTTTATATAGAAATTGAAACCTTTAATTGAACTTCATCGTATTACTGGGATATTCAACCAATCATTTCTATAGTACATAAAGGAGACAGAGCTATGAAGAAAATGTTATCCGTTGCATTATATCCACTTGCTTGGGTGCTGGGGGCACTGAGTATCTTATCTGGAAATGAAAACAGTGTCCTTTTGGTGAAAGATATCGCTACAGATCGAAGCTATGATGGGCAGGCCATCTATGATAGTATTGAACGTAGAAATGCCTAACTACATATTATTCAACTGTAAAGGTAATTGTTTCACCAAGCAGTAACATGAGAACCAATTACTCTTGAAGCGAAGTACGGTGAGCAGGAGTTCTGTTCGTACAACCTTTAAGCCGGTTTCGTACCTTATTCAGGTATGAACCGGCTTTTATTTATGAATGGGGGATGCCAGATGCAGATTATCATTGGACAACCGAGGCTCGAACAGGATTTGTTGCAGCTTGAAGCCGAACTCAAGCAACATCCTGATGCGGATATATTGTTTTTTCCTGAAGGTTATCAGAACCAGAATGTCGAAGACGCTTGCCGCCTGGCGGCTGAATATGGAACCATGATTGTATCAGGTCATCGCAGGTTGGACGAACGTCCGAAGGACCGATCGATCATCATTAGTAAGGCTGGAGAGATTGTATTGGAGAAAGCTAAATATACACCTGCTGAGACGGTTGAGGAACAGGGTTGGGTAATCAGTACGTTGTTGTGTGATGAACTGGTCCTGCAAGGATTTCGCAATGAGAATATAGGGAATGTGGACATTGTGATGCATTCCATTGGTGTGGGTATGTTCAGTGAAGAGCAGTACAGTGAGTGGGTCGAAGAGGCTCGGCAGATCGCCTTGAAGCATCAATGTATTGTCATGGGGATTAGCCATGCGGATGGTTCGTATCGTGATAGCGAGATCTCCATTCCAATCGCCTATTGTATAACACCTGATGGAGAAGTTGTTCTGGCATCCCGAAGTGATACACGTACTCGTACAATCCTTCTGGACAGAGGAAATACAGACCCTTCATCTCAAGAGTCACAAGAAAAACAACTGAAAATCTCCATCGACCCATCTGGTTAAGTTACCTGGCATGAATCCCGGATGAATGGGCTGTTGAACTTGCCGATTCGCCCGGTCACTTGCACGGAATACGCATATGTTATGGCATACCTTGAAATTCAAAGGAGGCCAATCAAATGAGTCAAGTTGGATACGGTTGTTGTAATGCTGGTGGCGGATGGACTTCCACAAGTGCAATTCTCGTGCTTTTTATCCTGCTCGTGATCATCACAAAATCTTTCTGGCTGTAAGTCACGTATAGAAACGTGCAAACAGTGGCTCCGCTGAGACTTCAGCGGGGTTTTTCCTGTTTATAAGAAGCAACATATACCATCCATGACATTTGACAACTGAAAACAATGTGCTTAAAATCACATAAGAGACTATTAACAGAGATTGAAGGGATAGCAATGCCGTTTATTCGCTTTAAAGGATTCACAGGTCCTCAGCTAGAGGAAGTTGTACCCCAAATTACAGAGCAGATGGCCCTAATTACTCATATTCCAAGGGAGAGAATGAAGGCAGAGCGTCATGAGGTACAAGCGCTAACGCCTTCTCCGGCTTCTATAGAGATTCTGATGTTTCAACGTGACCAGGAGATTCATAATCGGATTGCATCGTCGGTGCAAGCTATTTTGGAAGAAGCATACATGCCGGATGTGCATATTTTCTTCAATATATTGTCACCTACTTTGTATTATAAACAAGGCAAGCCGCTGACAGATTATCGATTGGATTGAGATTGTGAGGGACGAGCAGGAGGTTGCTCGTCTCTTTTGATTTACATATTTTTCGTATGTTTAGCAATGGGATGGTTCCTGTGAACCCTGCTCAACGATAATGAGCATATCGCAGATACAATAAACAAGGCTCCACCGATAAGATATACCCACTTAACGCCCAGTTGATCTGCGACTAGACCAAAGATGACTATGGATACACTCATAACCGTGGATGTCAGGACACCATGTGCGGCGTATACCTTGGTTAGGAATTCGACAGGTACACTGCTCTGGAGCGCTGTCTGCTGAGCCACATCACGAATCTGATGAACTGGACCCATGATTATGCATAACACCAGAGCGAGCCATGACAGGTTGTTTAAACCATAAACGACGGTCAGCAGGCTGAAGAGAAGAGAACCCATGGTCATACTAGCGATTAGATGCTTCTGAATACGTTTGGCCAGTGCAAGAGCCAGAATACCTCCAAGCATGGTTCCAGCAGCGTAACTCGAGTTCATGAGTCCCCACCAACCTTCTCCTCGTCCCAGAGCTTCTTTTGCAAAGGCCAGCGTAACAGCTCCGATCCAGATGGAACCCGCAAGAGTCTGGGCAATGTCCATAAGCGTGAGCAGTCGTAATGATGGATTGTTCCAAAGCATACTCCAGCCTTCCCTCAAGATATTCCACGATACAGCAGATTTCTGAGGTTGTTCTACATTCCGTGTGAGCGAGCCCATGGCAATCATGAAGATCAGAACGGCCCAGGACAGGCTTGTGGCTGCCCAGAATGTCTGTGACGCCCCCCAGTTCATCACGGCGAATCCCGTCATGGCATAACCGACAATGGTTACAGTCTGATTGGAGAAAGATAGTAGGCTATTGGCTTTCACAAGGTCTTCTCCCTGAACCAATCGTGGCGTTAAAGTTTTCAGTAACGGAGATTCCCATCCGTCCAAAAAGGATAGTATGATCACTCCGAGCAATAGAAGCGGCAGTTGTGAAATCAAGTGATTCAACGAAATGGCTATACAGGTCATGATGAATGTTTTGGCTATAGAAATGCTGATCAATAGTCTGGAGAATGGGAAACGGTTCACAAGTAATGGCAAAGTGAAACCTGCTACTATGCGTGCAACGATCTGAATAAGTGGAAACATTGCAGCAGAGAGTACCGATCCAGTGTGACCGTATATAAACGTAGTAATGACCATGATATATATGACATTAATAAGCGAGAGCAGCGTTTTGGCGGCCCAGTACGGATAAAATGCGATGTTCATGCCAATGATGTCCTTTCCGAAACGATATATCTATATTACGGGCATTGTCATCATTGCACCACAAATAAAGTTATCATTTTCCCGTCATTTCACCACAAAAAAACTGCCCAACAGGGCAGTCATCTTCTAATGCCTATAGTTCATGCCATAGCAAGTGTGAAGGCGATCAGCAACATCAGCAGGCTGGTCGTTCTGATCAGAGTCATATAAGGCCTGCTGGGTTCGGCTTCACCCCGGGAAATCCAGCCATAGCGCAGATACCAGCCGAATTTTGGGAAACAGAGATTGATGATACAGAGTACCATGAATATAAAAAAGAGGGTTCTCATACCCATCTTCCTTTCTCACTCACATAACAAATCTTATCTTAACGTTTGCGTCTGGTAAAAAAGACTACAATCAAAATGATAATGATGATAATTAACAGAAATTTCATGTATGTTCCTCCTGATGAGTAGTAAGGTTATTGTGGAATGTTCGTAATCAACTATTACCCAAGAACCACATGACTTGAATAACTATGTTACAATTAAAATATATTGATTTAATATCAACACATTCCGTCTGGTTAGTTTTCTCTCCTTATAATGTACGATTGCAGAATATATAAACATTAGCGTGTGTGTGATGAAGGAGGAAGGCATGAGCCAACATAATCAACTCCCAATACAATGGGAATTTATCATCTCGAAAGTGAAATCCTCCGTGACGGTGGTCGATGCTACCTTACCTGAGCTTCCGCTCATGTATGTAAACGAACACTTTACCCAACTGACAGGATACACGTATGAAGAGTCTATCGGACACAATTGCCGATTTTTGCAAGGGCAGGATACAGACCCCGAAACGGTAATGCAGATTCGTGATGCAATAAAGAAACAACAGTCCATTAAGATTGATATCTTAAATTATACAAAAAGTGGTCAGAAGTTCTGGAACGAACTGAATATTGATCCGATCTTTAATGAATCTGGAGAGTGTTTATATTTTGTAGGCATTCAATACGATATTTCAGAAAGGAAGTATGCCGAACAGCAGTTGAAGTTCGCAAATTCCATGGCTGAGATGAACAGCAGAGGGCAATTGGAATTCATCGGCAAGCTGAATCACGAGCTTCGTACCCCGCTTAACGGCATTATGGGCATGATCGAACTTGCCAGTATGGGTGAAACTACGGATGAGCAGAAGGAATATCTGGAGCTTGCACGTCAATCAGGTGAGGCGCTGCTTAACATCATTAACAATAGCCTGGATATGGCGAAGCTGGGCCGAGGTAAAATGGATGTCGAAAACATTGAGTTTCAGCCGTTGAAGCTGATCCAACAGATTGTAAAGACACATGAGCCTGCGGCGCAGAATAAACAAATACGTCTGCTCTGTCATGCTGATCTGAAAGTTCCTGATGTGCTTATCGGTGATCCGCTAAGACTTCGACAGGTACTGGATAATTTGCTGAGTAATGCGATCAAGTTCACAGAACAAGGTGAAGTGCAGTTACAGGTGGATGTGAGGCAACAACTGATGGATACCGTTGTATTGGTATTCTCTGTGCGTGATACGGGAATTGGCATTCCTCAGCATCAGATCGAACAATTGTTTGATGCCTTTACCCAGACCGACATCTCCCATGCGCGCCGATATGGTGGAAGTGGTCTTGGTCTGACCATCTGCAAAGAACTGCTGGAACTGATGAATGGTCAGATTTCTGTGGAGAGTACCGAGGGGAAAGGTACTCAGTTTGAGGTGACACTGCCCTTGCTGCGCCAACAGGCCATTCCCAATGTAGGATAATTATACAAGCAGGACAGTCGGGTGGTCTCGGCTGTTTTTTTATTGGATTGGATTGTTTTGCGAACGGGCGTTCTGTTATAATGCAAGTGTTGAATGGGGGAGACACAGCATGAGTAAGAGACGCACAAGACGAAAACGCAAAGGTAAGCAAGGTTTCAAAAAGCAGGTGCTGACGCTGGTAGCGATGCTGCTGGTAGCCCTCTACGCCTGGGCTGGGGGAGAATGGCCCGAGGAGATACCTAATCCATTCGGTGGGACTAATAAGAGTGTAGACCATACCATTACGTTCCCTTCAGAGCGTTATCCCGAAACGGCCAACCATATTAAAGCTGCTATCAAGGCAGGGCATTCGGATGTATGCACCATTGATCGTAGTGGAGCGGAAGGCAATCGGGATTTATCACTTAAGGGTGTTCCCGTCAAAAAAGGTAAGGATCGTGACGAGTGGCCCATGGCAATGTGCGCTGAGGGAGGAACAGGTGCAGATATCCAGTACATTACCCCGAAGGATAATCGCGGTGCAGGTTCATGGGTAGGGAATCAGTTAAGTACATATCCGGATGGAACACGAGTGAAGTTTGTAGTGAAGTAACACAGGATATGGTTGGGCAGCAAAAAGAATAGTAAGATCTGTTGTGAGGCCAGTGGCAGTGTGGTACAAAATAAGTAGAATAGACAAACCAGACGTGCAAGCGTCTGGTTTGTCTGGTATGATGTGCTGGCATAAATAGATGTTGTTGTATCTATACGGGAACTGAGTTTCTAAGATTACAGATCCGACTAAACGAGTTGCATTCCGCTTAAATGATGAGAACGGATGCTTAACAGACGCGTAACATGCTCAACCTCATCAAACGGTATCCACAGACTGCCGTGAACAGTTCGTAAGGAGAGAATGGATGTATCAGCAGTGCGCTCGGGAAAACCGGTTACCGTCTGACCGCTTGTATTACGAACTATGATCTGTTGTTTGCGCCGGATGGCAATTTCTACCTCTTTTTTCATAAGTCATTGCTCCTGATTATGAGATGTTAAATCCATATGTCAATGTTTTCAATGGTTAATTTGTCTTCTTTATCTAGTCTATCAGAACTAGGTATAGATTTCCAGAAGAGAAATCAACAATCGTCTAGGTGATTTGACTTAGCTGGCGATTATCCGTTTTTGAATGGGCAATACGGGGTTATATCAGGGTAAAAGGAGGGGAACGGAATGACACAATTGATTATTGGGCTGGCCCGTACCGAGAACGAGGCTATATTGATGCTGAATCAGGTGAAAGAGGAAGGAATTAAGGATAAATATTTGGGAGCGGTGGCGAAGGAACAGCTTAATCTGGAGCTGGTGAGCGAGAAGACAGGGCTGCCCAAACCTTTGAAGGGTGCCGGAACAGATGGTGCCTTTGGCGCGCTAAAAGGTATACTGGCTGGTCTGGGGAAACGGATGGATCAGACGATGTCGATCGGAAAAGCAGTGCGCAGACTCGCTGGCAATGAGATTGGGAGTGAGACCGATGATTTGGTGCTTACACTGACTGAAGCGGGGATCTCGGAGGAGGATGCGCGGTATTACGAAGATTGGCTGTTAAAGAACCATATCTTGGTTATCGTGGAGTGCAGTGAGGAAGAAGCGGCTCGTGTTCGACCTATTTTACTTTTTTAGTTTAATTTAAGGCTGATTTTAGGTTTCTTTAATGTTGGGGAGGTATTCTTATCTCACACCTCCCTTAATATAGATTGGTTTACCGGAAGTCCGGGACCGCAACTCGGACTTTCTAGGCACTGTGAGCTGACGCTTGCAGTGCCTGTTTCATTTATATAAGTTGTACTAAAGATTATTCACACTGACACTCCGATGACAGAATAACCTTCTAATCGCTGTTATCCCCAGATTTTTTCGATTCCCTTTTCTCAAGGGGGAAATCCGGTGATAAAGGCGAACGCTTCGCTTTTTCAGTTTTTTCTGTCCTCTCTGTTGTCGTGTAAATCAATAGTTAAACTTATATAGTTGGATTTTTTATATAAAAGGTGTTGCAAAGTTAATTAGTTCATGGTAAGATATTTCTTGTCGCCAAGAAATACATAATCCTGCCGGGGTGGCGGAATTGGCAGACGCACAGGACTTAAAATCCTGCGGTAGGTGACTACCGTACCGGTTCGATCCCGGTCCTCGGCATCTTAAAGAAAAGATCGTATGACGCTTGTTAACCAAGCTGCATGCGATCTTTTTTTATGTTCTTTACTATGAATAACATCATGTAGCTGATCACTTCACCATGCAGTTCATAAACATAAACACTGCATAATACATATCAGAAGGTACATTTATCTGACTTTTATGAAGAGACGGAACAATGGTGTATACTATCCGTAGGCATATATTACCTTTACCTTGCTGAACGATATAAGTTCAACTACACATTTACACGATAACGTACAGGACGGATGTTATTCTGTCATCGGAGTGCTCGTGTAAATAACCATATTTGAACTTATGTAGAGTCACAAAACCAATAAAACAATCTTATGGACGGAGGACTCAAGTTTATGTTGAAACAGCTTAAGCCATACAAGGTGTTACAGAAGCGCAGAATCGAAGAACTGAAATCGGATGCGTATCTGCTGGAACACCAGAAATCCGGAGCCAAAATTGTACTTTTGTCCAATCAGGACGACAACAAAGTATTCAGTATTGGTTTCCGCACACCTCCGGAAGATGATACAGGGGTAGCCCACATCCTCGAACACTCTGTGCTCTGTGGGTCCAAGAAATTTCCGGCCAAGGATTCTTTTGTTGAGTTGCTGAAAGGTTCATTGAATACATTCCTTAACGCCATGACGTATCCCGATAAGACGATCTATCCGATCGCGAGTCGTAATGATCACGACTTCCATAACCTGATGGATATATATCTGGATGCGGTATTAAATACAAATATTTATGAGAATGAAAAGATATTTCTACAAGAGGGATGGAACTACAACCTGACCTTTGCCGACGATGAGTTAACCTACAACGGAGTTGTATATAACGAGATGAAAGGTGCCTTTTCCTCACCGGAACGAATGGTGCGCAGAGAAGTGCTGAACTCCCTTTTCCCGGATACCACATACTCCTCCGAGTCTGGCGGGTTCCCGGAAGCTATACTGGATCTGACTTATCAGGGGCTGCTGGATTTCCACACGAGATACTACCATCCTTCCAACAGTTACATCTATCTCTACGGGGATATGGATATGGAAGAGAAGCTGCAATGGCTGGATGAAAACTACCTGAGTGCATATGATCGCATCGAGATTGATTCGGCCATTCAACTTCAACCTGCCTTTGCAGAACGGGTAGACACAGTTAAGACTTACTCTGCGGGAAGTACGGAATCGGAAGTAGATAACAGCTTCTTGACCTATAACGCGGTGATCGGCACAAGTCTGGATAAGGAACTGAACATATCGTTCCAAATTTTGTTATACGCACTGCTGAACGCTCCGGGAGCGGTATTGAAACAGGCTTTGCTGGATAAAGGAATTGCGAAGGACGTCTACGGTTCGTATGATGACAGCCTGTATCAGCCTGTGTTCACGGTGGGACTGAAGAAGAGCAACCTGGCGAGCAAAGAGGATTTCCTGGGAACGGTAAAAGAAGTGCTGGAGCGTGTAGTGAAAGAAGGCTTCGATCCAAAAGCGTTGCTTGCTGGAATTAACTCGTATGAGTTCAATCACAGAGAAGCGGACTATGGCAGAATGCCGAAGGGCCTGATCTACGGATTCTCCTCCCTGCAAAGCTGGCTGTACGATGAGGAGGCACCTTTCACCCATCTGGAGGCCAATGACGTATTTGCTGAGCTGCGTACAAAAATGAACGAAGGTTACTTTGAGCAGCTGATTGAGAAATATATTTTGCAGAACACCCATACTTCTTTTGTGGCGCTTACCCCGGATAAGGGGCTGAACTCACGCAAGGAGGAAGCATTGAAAGCACGTCTGAAAACCATCCAAGCCGGACTTAGTGAGGAAGAAGTTCAGACGCTGATTCAGAAAACGGAAGCACTCGCCGAGTATCAGAATACACCTTCAACCAAAGAGCAACAGCAGGTCATTCCGACGTTATCAATTGAAGATATTGAACCAAAAGCCTCTATGTTGCATCAAACGGTGAACCAGGTCGATGGCACAACCATTCTGCATCATAATCTTTATACTAACGGAATTGGTTATCTGAGACTGCTGTTTGATATCAACGAAGTGCCACGTCATCTCCTGCCGTATGCAGGGTTGCTGAAGAATGTACTGGGTTACGTGGATACTCAAAATTACTCCTTCAATGAACTGTCCAATGAAATCCATATCCATTCGGGTGGTATTCATAGCGGGATTGGATCTTATGCCAATTCGCATAAGCACAATGAATTCAAGGCTACCTATGAGTTCAATGCAAAAGTGTTATATGACAAGCTTGGATTTGCCTTTGATATGATCCAAGAAATTGTGTTCACATCCCGATTCGATAATTCGAAGCGGTTGTATGAGATCATCTCTCAGATGAAAGGTAATCTGCAACGTAATCTGATCAACAGCGGACACTCTGCGGGAATTGGCCGGTCTTCGTCCAAACATTCAGCGGTTGCCGATTTCAGGGAAGCTGTAAGTGGTATCGCCTTTTACCAGTGGTTGGAGGATCTTCAGGCGAATTTTGAGGCTAGAAAAGAAGAGTTATCTTCCAGTCTGCAAGAGTTGACGGGGTATATTTTCAGACCGGAGAATTTGCTTGTTAGTTACACTGCCGATGAGCAGGGATATGAAGGACTGGAGCAACAGGTGTCCGATCTGAAAGCAAAGCTGTTCACACATGAGGTTGCCAAGGAAGCATTCTCCTTCTCACCTGCAACTCATAAGGAAGGATTCCGTTCCCCGTCAGAGGTGCAGTACGTGGTGCAAACGGGCAATTATATCGACAAAGGATATCAATACACCGGTTCACTACGGGTCTTGCAGGGAATCCTGTCTCTGGATTACTTGTGGACCAATATCCGCGCCAAAGGTGGAGCTTATGGCTGCATGTCAGGCTTCAGACGGAACGGAGACAGCTACGTTGCATCGTATCGTGATCCGAACCTCGATAAAACGTACAAAGTATATGAAGAGATACCGCAATATTTGACCGATTTCCGTGCAGACGAGCGGGAGATGACGCGTTATATCATTGGTGCAATCCAGGATCTCGATACGCCGAGAACGCCTTATGGAGAAGGAGCTTTCTCCCTGGAGTGTTATCTGTCGAATGTGACTGAAGCGGATCTGCAACAGGAACGTGACGAAGTGTTAAGCACAAAGGAAAGCGATATTATCGGTTTTGCTGAGCTCTTATCGGCCATACTTGAACAGCAACAGCGCTGCGTGATCGGTAATGAGAACAAGATTGAGGAACAGAAGCAAATGTTTGACGAGACGCTGGATTTAATTAAAAACTAAGCGTTAGTCTCGCGTATTCCCCGATCCATTAGGCGTCAAAGCGAAAGGCACTTTTATGAGCTGGTTCAACAGCTTATAGAAGTGCCTTTTCTAGTGGGGAGGAGCTGTCTCCATCCCATATGAGAATGTGTGACACGCCGCGTTGTTCAAGTGACAGCAAGCATATTGTATATTTTCAGGGTCCGCAGATCTTCCTTTGAGATTTTCAATTCATGATATAACTCCTGATTCTCGGGCAGCGGTGTTCTGGAGAATAACATTTTGAGCGCGATCGGCATGAAAGGTCTGAATGAGACACCAGCCATCAGTCCCCACTTTTTCTCCGATTCCTGAAAAGACGCCAGAATATTAATATACAGGTTCTCCAGCGGCGTAGCCTGATTTTTCAAAATCAGCGTGGTGAGTGTATCATAGTGCTCGGTGTGGCCCCAATACATATTCTCGCACTCCTGGTAGTTCTCAAAATCCTTCACATTCATATACATCACGGTGCGATAACGGTTGGCATCCGACTGAGCCATCATGTCGATGACACAACGAATGAGACTGTTGTTACGCCCATCATAGAAGTAGGAATAGAAACGTGTGGAGTTCTTGAAAAAGCTGGACGGGACCGCATTCATCAGGGGAGATGCATGTCTTGGCTCTTGGTACAGGAGTTGCTCCACCTGAATGTTGAGCGCATCTGCAATATGATGTAACGTGACCAGATCAAGTGTAATATCTCCACTCTCATATTTGGATAGGGTGCCTTTGCTCTTGAAAATCTGATCCGCCAGCTGTTGAATGGTCAGCCCTCGCCACTTCCGAAAGTTTCGTATTTTCTTGCCAACTTCCTGATTGATATTGTTCATAACGAGTTCTCCTTATGCAATGTTTCTTGAGAGTACGTGAAAATGATGAAAGTCATTCATAAAAATGATGTTATATGAGAAATATATCACTTTTTCACCGAAATACCTATTCTGGAGAAACAATGATCTTCATTTGTTTCGTCAGGATAGATTTTATTGCATTTGATGCAATTTCTACGTCATGAAATAATAGATGTAATACGACATGAACCGACAATGGACAAAGTAGAGCAGACAGAGGAGCAGAAGCTATGAAATATAACTTTGATGAGATTATAGACCGCACAGGTACAAATGCCATGAATACCGATGGTTTCCGTCAATATATTTTTAACGCAACAGAAGATATGACATTTCCATTTAAGGACGAAGAATTTATTCGCATGTGGATTGCAGATATGGAGTTCGCCACACCTCCCGAGATTCTGGATGCAGTTAAGGAGCGTCTGGACCGTAGAATCATGGGTTACTCTCAGGTATTTGATCCGGCATACTATGAAGCTGTCTCGAATTGGATGAAAAGGTACTATAATTGGTCCTTCCCGAAGGAGCATTTGGAGACCTCAAACGGGATCATCCCCGCTTTGTATGAACTGGTGGAATATATCTGTCAATCCGATGAGAAAGTACTGATCGTGACCCCATCCTATGGTTTCTTCAAGTCAGCTGCGGAGCATAATGATCTTGAACTGGTGTGTTCGGATATGATCAACGAGCAGGGGCGTTATTCGATTGATTTTGAGGATTTTGAAGCCAAGGCCAAAGATGAGCAAGTTCGGGTATGTATTTTCTGCAACCCCCATAATCCATCTGGACGCGTCTGGACAACGGAAGAGTTACAACGTGTGGGTGAGATCTGTCTGAGGAACAATGTATGGATTATTTCGGATGAAATTCACTGTGATCTGCTGCGGACTGGCAAAAGACATACGCCACTTGCAAAGCTGTTCCCGGATACGGATCGAATCATTACATGCATGTCTCCGAGCAAAACATTCAACATGGCTGGTCTGATGTTCTCCAATGTCATCATTCCGAACAAGGCACTTCGAGACATCTGGCAGGCACGCCATTATGGTTTCAAAAACCCACTGAGCATCGCTGCCACTCAGGCGGCTTACGAAACGGGTGAAGAGTGGCTGAAACAATTAAAAGGATATCTCGACGCCAATTTCGCCTGCGTAGAACAATATGTGAAGCAGCATCTGCCACTGGCCGTCTTTCACATTCCGGAAGCAACGTATCTGGCCTGGATTGATATCTCGGCATATGCTCCCCAAAATGTTAGTTTACCGTTATTCTTCGCTGAGCAAGCGGGTGTGTTGCTCGAAGATGGACATATGTTTGTAGCCAATGGTGAGGGTTGTATTCGGTTGAATCTGGCTTGTCCCCGCTCTGTCCTTCAGGAAGGATTACGGAGAATCAGCAGTGTGCTTGTGAAAGAAGTCGAAGAGGTGCCCGTTTAAGTATAAAGTCATCAAGTCATCACGCAACAGCGTGGTGACTTTTTGGGATGAGATACGGATTGCAGAAAGAACAAGGTTTATTTTGAGGTGAACTTATACTCTGATGCGCAATTCTGGTCTGCTGTCCCCGGTTATGTTAAAATGGTGGATAGTCTATGAGTTGCATGACATGCGGCTCTCAGAAGGAAGAGCCCAGTAGTTGGGCTGCACGAAACTGCATTCATCAGGGGAAAGGAGCCTATACATATGTTTGGGAACGATTGGGACAAGGTGCTTCAGGAAGAGACGGAAGCCGAATATTTTAACAAGATTCGTTACACCCTCGCCGCCGAGTACAAAACGCAGACGGTCTTTCCACCCAAAGAAGACCTGTTCTCCGCACTGAAGCTGACTCCGTATCATCAGGTTAAGGTCGTTATTATTGGTCAGGACCCTTATCATGGAGCTGGTCAAGCTCACGGATTAAGTTTTTCCGTTAGACCGGGGGTACGTGTACCGCCTTCTCTGAAAAATATATATAAGGAACTTCAGGCCGATCTGGGCCTGCCGATTCCGAATCATGGATCTCTGGTCCACTGGGCGCAGCAGGGAGTCCTGCTATTAAATGCCGTTCTGACGGTCCGTGAAGGTCAGCCGAACTCTCATCAGGCATTGGGCTGGCAGACGTTTACGGATGCTGTCATTCGCGCACTGAATGAACGTTCAGAGCCGATGGTATATATGCTGTGGGGCAGTCATGCGCAGAAGAAAGGTGCATTTATTAACAGGGACAAGCACCTGGTACTGGAGTCTACACATCCGAGTCCGCTGGCTGCGCATCGTGGATTCCTCGGCAGTCGTCCCTTTTCCAAAGCGAATGACTTCTTGACCTCCAAAGGTATTGAACCGATCGATTGGAAGATACCTGAAAACTAGACAGATGGAGGTGAGAACATTGCGACATTGGATAGGACGAAAAGTAGCGGTATATCGTGCAACAGGCATACGGGAGCCATTGAAGGGAACGCTGGTTGAGTGGGATGAAGAAGCGGAATGTGTACGGATCGGACCGAAACGGATCAAGGTATCGTTTGACAATATCGCAATGATCAGACCTCTTCCCGAAGAGAGTCTTCCCTTAAAGAAAGCACGTTCTGAGGTGCACAAGGTTGGATATGTGATGAAAAAGGCGATTCAGTTCGAAAATGCGATCTATTTCAAGTCACAGGTTATGATCTGGCGCCGGGCCAAAATTGTAGCGTTATCCACGACGATTCTGCGTCATGACGAGGATCAGGTTGAACTTGCAGATGGTCGGGTTCTTCGTAAAGACAAGCATATGTTTGTCGTACGTTCACGCCGTGGGATACGTTAGTACCACGAAGATTTAATATTCATTTCATGCAAAGATCATATGGATTTAATGTTTGGTCTGTATATTAGGTAGTAACAACCCCTTCTAAATTGATGTGTATTAAAACGGGAGCCCGGCCGGCTGCAAACGGTCGGGTATTTTTTTGCCCAGTGGTTCTGTTAACTGGTTGTACAGAGCCATAACATTCATGTTATATATTATTAAAATAGATATATTGAACTAAACATTTTACACGAGAACGTAGAGGGCAGAAATAACCTGAAGAAGCGGAGCGTTCGCCTAAAAGCTTTCTGAAAGAAAGCTACATCGGAAGCATACGCTATCAACAGATTTTCACCTTTGTAAAATTGAATTAAAAAATCTGGGGATAACAGCGATCGGAAGGTTGTTCTGTCATCGAAGTGGTAAGTGTAAATATTCTTTAGTTCAATCTAAAAAGATCATGAGAAGGAGTGAAACCCAATGAAACGTATAGCTGTTTTTGCAGGCTCCAATCCGGGAAATCACCCCGATTATACAGAGAAGGCTGTTCAACTGGGCAAACAGATTGCCGATAGTGGTTATGCACTGGTCTATGGTGGTTCTTGCATGGGCTTGATGGGTGCAGTAGCTGATGCTGCTCTTGAGCAAGGGGGAGAGGTAATCGGGGTAATGCCTACCGGATTGTTCCGGGGCGAGGTTGTTCATGGAGGGCTCACACAACTGATTGAAGTGGGAACCATGCATGAACGGAAGGCTACGATGGCTGAATTATCCGATGGGTTCATTGCACTTCCAGGAGGTATGGGTACATTTGAAGAACTATTCGAGGTACTGTGCTGGGCACAGATCGGTATTCATCGTAAGCCTGTTGGCTTATTAAATGTCAACGGATATTATGGACCGCTGATGAAGATGGTAGAACATAGCGTACAGGAAGGATTCTCCAACACCTCGCATCTCAGCCTGTGGAGTCTGGAAGCTGATCCGGCTGAACTGATCAAACAAATGTCATCCTATATTCCTGCAGAGCTGACTCAGAAGTGGTCACAACTCAACGGGAAATGAGGGAGAATTTTCGATCTGCCCAAGCAAGTTGCGCTATCGGACATAGTCTATAGTGTACTTCGATGAAGAGGGGAGTGTCACTGATGAGCGAACTCAAAGGTACAGGTTACGGATATTGCGGAGGTTTCGGTGGTGGAGCATGGACATCAACAGGTGCAATTCTGGTATTGTTCATTCTGTTGGTTATCATCTCTCGCACATTCATTCTGTAATTCGGTCAGTATCCCGGGACGGGGATGACGTTGCAGAGGCAGCGCCCGAATAAAAAAAATGACCTTTCCAAAGAGACGCCGGTATAAGCCGGCGTTTCAGGGGAACGGTTTTTTGACGTTTCCAGCATACGTAAATAATTGAAAAAGCAAAAACCTGCCCCTGAATAAGGTCAGAAGCAGGAGAGAGCCTCCTGAGCCATTAGCTGCGCAACAAGCAGTCTACACCACAACAGCAGTTTGATCCGGATTACTTAACGATTTCCAGGCGATATATAGCCCGATGGCGGCTGCAATTAAGGAGAGTATTGCTGCAACAATAGCCAGCTGATCCAGTGTGTTGGGTGAACTGGAGTTAAAAGAACGCTGATTAGCCGTCTTGCCGGATTTGTTTTTGATATGAACAGATGATCTGGAAAGCCTGGAAGCCGACTGTAACTGGGATGTGTGAGGACGCGTAGGTGTCGATTTTTTCTTTGAGGGATTCAATAGTCAACCTCCTTATAACGGAGTTCAGTGCTTCCATCGTTCATACTATGTTATGTCGATTTTCAGATTGAGTTCGCAAAAATGAGTGAATCCCCAGCCCGTTAGATGTTGGGCCCGGTCGCTAGTATAAACGAAGCAGGCAACCCATTATACGCTCTGTTAATACAGGTCTAACAAACCGTGTTTATAGTAAGGATCATAGAGTGAAGCTTGAACACAGGAGGCGCAGAATGAGGAACATGGAGATTATTGCCCACCGTGGTGCATCTGCCGTATGCCCGGAGAATACGATGAGCGCTTTTGAACGAAGTCTGGAGCTTGGAGCAACAGGCATTGAAACCGACGTGCAGATGACAAGTGATGGCAGACTGGTACTGATTCATGATGAGACGTTAAGCCGAACTGGCGGTGCAGAAGGCTGGGTTAAAGATACGACTTACGATCAATTGCGCACAAGGGATGCCGGGTCTTGGTTCCATGCTGATTTTACCGGGGAACGTATTCCTTCTCTGGAGGAGTTATTCAAGCTGGTACAGGGGAAAGGCACCCTGCTTAATCTGGAATTGAAAAATGGTATTGTGAGTTATAAGGGGATGGAAGAGAAGGTTATACAAGCGATCCGGGACTGGAATCTGGAGCAACAGGTCGTGCTGTCCAGCTTCAATCATGCTTCGCTCGTGAGATGTAAACGTCTTGCCCCGGAGATTCGTACAGCACTTCTATATATGGAAAAGTTGTACCGCCCCTATGATTATGCCGCCAAACTCGAAGCTTCCGGCCTTCATCCCTACAAGCTGGCAGTCACACAAGAAGATGTTACTGCTGCACTGGCACATGGCATTGTTACCTATCCATTTACGGTGAATGATCCTGCCGAGATGCAGGCCATGATTGATAGGGGTGTTCAAGGAATGATTACCGATGTTCCGGATGTCCTGGCATCCTTAATTGCGGTACCTGCCCGTTAAACGAGTCTGTATTTTACTTGTTCTACATATGCAATGACAAGGCTGTGTTCGAGCTTTTTGGCTCCTGCGCAGCCTTTTTGCGTGTAAAATTGTGTGCAAATCTTCATATATGCAATAAACATGTCCTATTTGTCCATTGCCAGAGCCCGTGGATTCACTTACAATGGTCTATGGGAATGAGAATCAATATCATTATCATTAAAGTTTGGTATTTATAGAGAGGTGATTGTTATGTACATAGGTTTGAGCAACTCCACTCATAACGAGGGTGGGCGCTTATGAGTTCACAAGCTTCACCAGAAAAACATAATCCGGATTCACCCACAGCGAAGATACACACTCGTCCGTGGGCAGCCACACTTATTCTTACAGGAGGAGTTTTGCTACTCGCTCTGGGTATGGCGTTGTCCATTTCTTTTGGCGCTGCTGATATTAAGCTTAGTGTAGTCTGGAAGGCCATCTTTGATTTCAATCCGGAGCTGACTCCACATCAGATTATATGGGAGATTCGGTTACCACGTATTCTTGGAGGAGCAATGGTGGGGGCATGTTTCGCTGTAGCTGGTGCAATCATGCAGGGCATGACTCGTAACCCGCTGGCCGATTCAGGTCTGCTTGGGTTAAATGCGGGAGCTGGATTTGCGCTTGCAGTTTGTTTTGCCTTCTTCCCTGGATTGCCATTTATGTATATCATCATGTATTCCTTCCTTGGAGCAGGGCTTGGTGTCCTGTTGGTGTATGGTTTTGGTGCAGCTTCCAAATCGGGTCTGACACCACTACGCCTTGTGCTTGCAGGTGCGGCTGTATCAGCGATGTTGTCGGCACTCAGTGAAGGGATTGCATTGTATTTCAGAATTGGACAAGATCTGGCTTTCTGGACAGCGGGTGGTGTAGCCGGAACGAAGTGGTCTCAACTTGAGGTCATGTTCCCATGGGTACTCGCGGCATTGATCGCAGGTCTTCTCATCTCCCGTTCCATTACTCTGCTCAGTCTCGGAGAAGATATTGCCGTGGGCTTGGGGCAACGTACGGGGCTGATCAAGCTTATAGGCCTGATTGTTGTACTGATTCTTGCGGGTACGGCTGTGTCCGTGGTGGGTGCGGTCGGTTTTGTTGGACTCATTATTCCCCATCTCACGCGGAAGCTGGTTGGGGTCGATTATCGCTGGATTATTCCATGTTCCGCTGTGATGGGCAGTCTGTTGCTTGTATTTGCGGATCTGGCTGCACGTATGATTAACCCGCCGTACGAGACGCCAATTGGCGCATTGGTTGCCCTCATCGGGGTACCATTCTTCCTGTATCTGGCGCGTAAAGAAAGGAGGACTCTGTAACGATGGAATCCTCAACAATAGTTGGAGCAGAGCGCAAGAAGAGAACCAAGAGTACGATTGTCCTCATTGTGCTTGCCCTATTAATTATTACGGCTTTTGTGGTGAGCATGAACACAGGTTTTACCAAGCTTTCGCCGCTTGAGGTGATGCGAACCCTGTTTGGTGGAGGCACGGCGAAACAGGAATTGATCCTGTTTGAATTCCGTCTGCCACGTATTGTGATTTCGGTTCTGGTCGGGGCCGGACTTGCGTTATCTGGTTGTATTTTGCAGGGCGTATCTCGGAATGCGCTGGCAGATCCGGGGATCCTCGGGATTAATGCAGGTGCTGGTCTGGTCGTCATGTTATTTGTCTCCTTTTTCCCGACAACGACAGCAGCGCCGGTATTTCTTTTGCCAATTCTGGCCCTGATCGGTTCCGGTTTTGCTGCATTTCTGATCTACGTTCTCTCTTACAAAAAAGGAGAGGGCATTATGCCTACTCGTATGTTACTTACGGGGATCGGGGTAGCAGCAGGGATCAGCTCGGTCATGATCGTGCTTACCTTGCGACTTAGTCCGGAAAAGTATCAATTCGTAGCGACCTGGATGGCAGGCAGCATCTGGGGTTCGAACTGGAAATTTGTAACGGCATTGCTACCGTTTCTTGTTATTCTTGTCCCACTTGTTCTATATAAGGCACGTGTATTAAACGTACTGAATCTGGGGGACCAGACTGCAAGTGGACTCGGGACTCCGGTTGAGCGTGAGCGACTGATTTTGCTTGCGGCTGCTGTAGGTCTTGCCGGCTCATGTGTATCTGTGAGTGGGGGGATCGGTTTTGTTGGTCTGATCGGACCGCATTTGGCGCGTCGTCTGGTGGGTCCAAAACATCAATTCCTTTTACCTGCATCTGCACTGATCGGTTCATTGCTCGTACTGGTTGCAGATACGCTGGGCCGTGTCATCCTGCAGCCTTCGGAGATTCCTGCGGGGATCCTGGTTGCCATTATTGGTGCGCCATACTTCCTGTATCTCTTAAGCAAGACGAAATAGAACGTAATCATTATTGTGTGATTGCATAAGGAGGACTTCAGTCCATGCTTCGCCGTTTCTTTGCCTATTACAGGCCTTACAAAAAGCTCTTTATTCTTGACTTCAGCTGTGCGATTCTGGTCGCGCTGCTGGAACTGGCTTTTCCACTGGCGGTCAACCGGGTAGTCGATGATCTGCTGCCAGGCGGCCGCTGGGACTGGATTCTATGGGCGTGTCTGGCATTGCTTGGCATCTACTTATTGAATTCATTCCTGAACTTCGTGGTTACCTATTGGGGACACAAGCTGGGGATTAACATCGAGACGGATATGCGTAAAAGTCTGTTTAATCATGTGCAGAAGTTATCGTTCCGTTTCTTCGATAATACAAAAACAGGACACCTGGTGTCCCGCATGACTAACGACCTGATGGATATCGGTGAGATTGCCCATCATGGTCCAGAGGATGTATTTATCGCGGTCATGACGCTAATTGGTGCATTCAGCATCATGATGAGCATTAACGGCAATCTGGCGGTGTTAACCTTTATCATCGTACCACTGATTATTTATCTGTCGCTCTACTTTGGTAGCAAAATGTCCAAGGCGTTCAGCCGAATGTTCGGAGATATTGCGGACTTCAACGCTCGTGTAGAGAACAATATCACAGGTATCCGTGTTGTTCAGGCTTTTGCTAATGAAGAGCATGAAAAAGCACAATTCGCTGTGAACAACGGTCGTTTCCGTCAGACCAAGCTGATCGCATACAAAATCATGGCCTGGAACTCCTCTGTCAGTTATATGCTGATGAAGCTCGTATCCCTCTTTGTCCTGGTATGCGGAACATGGTTTGTTATTCAAGGCAGTATGACCTACGGTCAGTTCATTGCATTTATTATGCTGTCCAATGTGTTCCTGACACCGATCCAGAAGATCAACTCGGTTATTGAGACGTATCCAAAAGGGATTGCAGGCTTCAAACGTTATACGGAGTTGCTTGATATGGAACCGGATGTGGAAGATCGTCCAGGAGCCGTATCGGTATCCCATTTGCGTGGAGATATCCGTTATGAGCAAGTGACCTTTGGTTATTCCGATCAGGAGCCTGTGCTCAAAGGTATCGATCTAAACGTACGTGCAGGTGAAACTGTAGCGCTTGTCGGTCCATCAGGGGCAGGTAAAACAACGCTATGCAGTCTGCTGCCGCGGTTCTATGATGTGTTGGAAGGTCGCATCACGATTGATGGGCAGGAGATACAAGATATGACACTAGACTCGTTGCGTAGTCAGATCGGAATTGTACAACAGGACGTGTTCCTCTTCGATGGATCCATTCGCGAGAATATTGCCTACGGCAAGCTGGATGCATCCGAAGAAGAAATCTGGATGGCTGCCAGACGTGCACAGATGGAACCTTTGATTCAGTACATGCCGGAAGGGCTGGATACGTTAATAGGTGAACGCGGTGTGAAGCTGTCCGGTGGACAGAAACAGCGATTGTCTATTGCCCGTATGTTCCTGAAAAACCCACCGATTCTGATCCTGGATGAAGCCACATCCGCTCTGGATACAGAAACGGAAGCTGCCATTCAGCAATCGCTTGCTGAGCTGTCTGAGGGTCGGACCACGCTGGTCATCGCTCACAGGCTGGCAACGATCAAAAATGCAGACCGTATTATTGTCGTTGCTGAACAAGGGATTACGGAGCAGGGACGTCATGAAGAATTACTTGCAGCAGGTGGGGTGTACAGCCGCCTTCACTATGCGCAGTTTGGTGCGTAACCTGTTCTATGTGGATTTAACAATGTGAATACGAGAAGTAACGCCATCGTTCTTGACTTGGAAGGAGTCAGGACGGTGGCGTCTTTTTCTTTTTCATGATCAGGGTGTGAGTCAGGTGTACTGCGCTCTGATCTGCCTGTGATCATGGATATGGAAACGGGTAATATAGTAAAGAGAACGCTTAACGTGTAAGATATGTTCATCATCTTGCAAGATGTAGAGGAGGTACACGATATGCAGTTGAACGATATGCTGAAGATTCTTATAACCTGTCTATTATTTATTTTGATTTGGTGGTTTTTGATCCAAGGAATTCGCAAACTTTCCAGTACTCGTGCGGGGTCCGGTTTCCGACGCGGGGGTGGATGGTCCATTGGACTTTTCGTTGTTGGCGCCGTGCCACTCAGTTTTTCGCTATACACCGAGATCTTTGATAAGCGCCTGGATGCTAATATCGGGTTGGGGCTTGCGATGTTTTTTGTATGGGCTTATTGTGTGATCTTGTTGTGTGCGGCGTTGGTGGTATGGGGAAGGTACATGTACAAAAGGGATATAAAGAAGTGAATATTTCGTTAATCATGCTGGGCCCGTCAGGAAGTTAAGGGTGAGCTAAAGGCTATTTACGCAACAACAACCTGACATGGAACGTTAAATTTAGAAAGAGGTGTTATTAAAGGGGGATTTATATATGTCCAATCTTCGTCGAGTCCTTATATTGCTCTCAATCCTGATCGTATGCCTTACGGGATGTTCGGGACATATCGAGTGCAACTCCGTGCAGACTCAAGCCAATGCACCAAGTGAAGATGGATTCACTGGTTATGTGGTTGATCGCAAAGACAATTCCATTCTTGTCGTTGATCCTGCCTACCGAGATAACAGTTCCAATGGAGGAGCCGATCGATATTATCCGGCAAAATGGTTCTCCAATGCACCTGATCCGCAGATCGGCTCCTATGTTGAAGTTTGGACGGATGGAGGCCCAGAAAATCAACCCTATCCTGGGCAGGCCAGAGCAGAAAAGATAGCGGAATCTTGTCCAAATACTCCAGATGGTGCTCATCTAAGTGAGGCGGACGCAATTCGGGGTGGACTATATTCACCAGATGGAGAAAAAGTACGTGTTCCTGTGATTGAAGATGTACGATTTTATCAGGATGCAGGAACGTGGACGATTCGCATAAGAGACGCGATGTCAACGACGAAGAATCAAGATGAGATTGAGATCAGAGTAGAGGATGTAGAGCCAGTAGAGTAACAGAGGGAGTATACGATTTTGCATATAGAGATGAGGAAGTTTAAATGGATATCAGGGAGTGTTATTCCCGCGATAAGCATGATTATGAAACATCACATTTAAGTATATGCTACGGACGTAAGTTCCCTTACTGTCCATTATGTATTATGATTTTAGAAAAAGGGAAAGGACTCTTCTGCCCATGGAATTATCAAGGTCTCAGCAATTAGCTCAAGAGCATGTAACCAATTATGCAAGAAGCCGCAAAAATGAGGCGGAGCAAACCATTAGAGAAATTCTTCGTATGTCCAACATCGAGCTTAATACATTTGAAGATGCTATCACTAAACTAAAATCTCATGCAAGTATCGCGCTACACTTTCACCCAGATCGATTAGATCCGAATATGAAAAGCGTTGCTGAAGCACTACTTGAGCAGGGGGGTTATAAAAGTCAGTTTGAGACTTTCTTATCGAATGGAAGTGTCTCCGCATTTTCAGGCGGTGAACGTGACGTGTGGGAGAATAAAATGTTTGGCGGAGCGTACCAAATAAATGGCTCAACCAATAGCGAACGGCCCAAGTATGGGGCACTCAATGTTATGTTACATCCCGATGGACCTGCTCCACGTTTTGGATCATGTTATTTCCTTTTATCGACTGAGGTCTCTCATCGTTGCACGTATACATATTTGGATTCTCACCAAGAACCTGAGGAAAAGGGGACGTATGAGGAATTTGACCTCGTTTTGGCTGCTCTTATGAGGGATGTATTTTATAGTGATTTTGCCATTGGTGAAAGAAATCTAACAGTTCAAAAGTTAATCGATCATATGCTCATCAATCTTGAGAAACCATTCCAAAATCCATCAAACCAAGAGCCAAACCGAAATCTGGACCATTATATCGAAGCTCAGGTTCATGGTGACATTTCCCTTAAAGAAGACGTAAATATGCTTGTTGCCGACCCATCATTTAAAGGCACCCATACAGGAAGAATCTTAGAGCAGATATGTTTAAAGTATTCCATTGATCTGCACTGGCACATGGGCTTTACACTATTGGTTGATGACGTTCCTATGGATTTTCGAGGTCCTTCCATGCCTTCACTGGCCAAAAGAATTGCAAAAAGTGATTTGATTGATGCAAATATCATTGGTTCTGCAGCTATGGACTTGAAACGAAACCCAAGCCATTGGAGCGATAGAGGAACATACACAGAAGTTCTACAAGAGTTAAAATTACTGTGGCATGTCTTAGTGAGATATGGAACCCAATGGAAAAGTGAAAACATTTTTCGAGATAAATATATTTAATACGTAGTGATAAAAATGCTAAAACACCAAATTCTTCTTCGTAATTGTTTGCAAGTTTGAATCTTAAATTGTTACTCAATAATAGTACTCTAACGACCTTGAGGGCCTAGCCGTTCAAGGTTGTTTTTTATCATACAAACGGATTACTGACTATAAATTTATCTATGGATCTGTTGTGACAAAAACGAACGTATGTTTTACAAGTGAATTGACTTTTTGTGCCAACAACAACTATACTATTATTGTTGGCACAAAAAGTGAGGTGAAGCAATGTCCGCCAAGAAGATGGGACGTCCGCTGTCTGACAATCCCAAAAGCGAAACGATTAAAATCCGTGTTGATCAGGAAATTATGAACAAGCTCGATATTTCGGCTGAGAAGCTGAATACGAATCGATCAGACATCGTTCGCAAAGGG
The DNA here is from genome assembly GCF_018614975.1 of Paenibacillus polymyxa. Lineage (GTDB taxonomy): Bacteria > Bacillota > Bacilli > Paenibacillales > Paenibacillaceae > Paenibacillus > Paenibacillus polymyxa_E. The sequence goes on from NZ_JAGGNR010000048.1 coordinate 26,382, forward strand.
ATTGAGAAGATTTACGACGAACTCCAAAAATAAAAAAGGAAGCAGCGCTAGTCCCGAGAAGAACACGCTGCTTCCTATCACGCAATCACTTGAATGAGCTGACTGCATAAATATCCTACCATGTGTAGAACGTTCATTCAAGTGAGGTGCGAATTGATATACAGGAGGATGCACATGAATTTGATATTAGAAGCATTATATAATGGACGACTTCGACCGGATGAGACGATGATGCCGACACATCCTGAATACCAAACGTTAGGGCGGCAGATTGCAGCTCTGACAGAGCAATGGAAGAATCGATTGAGCGAGGAAGAATTCCGTGAGCTTGAACAGTTATTTGACTTGTGTGGCAGATGTGAGGGCATGCATACGGAAGCGGCGTTGGAGTTTAACGAAGTTTAACGATGTGAGTAGAGATCCGGCTTACTTTTACAGCTAAATTCTCAGGAAATGACGTGCATACAACATACTCATTTTGCATCATAAAATGGTATCATAAATTGATTATAACAAAGCCCTCAAATCCTCTCTGCATTCAGCAGCAGGGTTCGAGGGCTTCACTTAAACATAGAGTTAACAATATATATAGGGAAAGAATCTGTTAAACAATTGTTCCTTAATCCGCAATATTCCCTGCCATCTTCAGACGACGTGCAATTTCCTTGAAGTCTTCTTGCGATATACCTGGTGCGAATTCTTCCTCGACCGCAGGAGCTTCCGGAATCGGGAATCCTTCAGGAATCCCTTGGATGACTTCAAGAGGTTGTCCATCTTCGGGGTGAGTTCCTTTCCAGATCTGGCCAATCGTGTTGAAATCTTTATCACTATAGGTATACAGCTTGGTGTGTACCCCTTTTTCTTCATATTTACGAGCCTCGTTGAAGGCTTTGTTGTTCAGTGAAGGGATAGGAACCAGCTTGGTCACATTTACGCCAGTTGCAATCTCAAGTGCTTTCGCATATGCGACAACATGTACCCCGCCACGTACCAGCAGGAAACCAACCACTTCCCGGGCTGCCGGGTGATCCGTCATCTCATATACTTTCATTTTATGGGTACGAGCGCCACATTCTAGGAAGAAGTTATGCAGCAGATCCTCGACCAGGTTGCCGCTGTTGAAGACGTTTGCTCCCGTCCATGGATTACCCATGGAGTCGAAAGGCATTGCGCCTTGTGCACCGGCCAGATAGTGATACGACAGACGAGCATCTTTCACGGAACCTAGCGGTGTATCGTCGGGTTCTTTGTACTCGGTTGAACCTCTGAGGCATTTGTTAATGCCATGAGACACGAGCTCAACATGACCCAATTCTTCGGCGGTAATACTCATGACGAGGTCATAGAAGGGCTTCAGCTTTTCTTTGGATCGAAAATTAAACGATTGATAGAGGTAGTTGTTCAACGTTGACATTTCTCCGAATTTGCCGCCGAGCAATTCTTGTATGGCTGCCGCAGCATTCGGATCTGGCTTCTCGACATTGGGAATCTCAATCAGGATTTCATCCAAGCGTTTGAACATTCGGGTGTAACCTCCTCGAATTGGTATTGCAGATCGTGAAATCACTCTGTCATGGCCTATTACACGTCTATTGGGTTTTTTAAACAAAAAATCAACCAAATGGGACTTAAGCATCGCATAACGTATGTCTCAACTCTTCTCCCATTTGTTATTTCCAATACGGTCAAATTTATGTATAATCAAACATTCAAACGAGTCTTCACGTACAAGAGAAGAGAGTCATAAATTCATAAAGGAGTAAGAGATGAACAAGCGTTGGATACAAATAGTTGGGATTGTAATGTTTCTAATGATTGTGATGTACATAAGCAGCGAGCCTGCCACAGCATATGTCGATACGAACGAGGTTCAGGTCGATGAAGCAACGAGGCAGTTACTTGAAAAGAAATACGAGTTGGAACGTCCTGAGGAACCACAGACACAACAATACGTTTTCTCGGGTGATTGGGGAATGAGTTTCCGGACGGAGCCTGCTGATTCGTTTGACCGACTTATTCATGTGGTTCCTTTTTCCCTGCGGCAACTGGCCTGGATCTTTCGTTTATTCGTGTAAAATGAAACCCGGACGGGCAATATAACAGAAACATATTGTCCCAAGGAGTGAGTGAAATGAGAATGCTCATCGTTACCGTCATGTCGGTAGTTCTGAGTTTAGCCGGAATTACATCAGGCACAGGCGCAGCCATCCCTGATTATGCGAAGTGGGGGATTATTGCGGTCAAGGAAACACAGACCAAGTATAATGTGGATATTTTGGACTATAAGCATATCGGTCGTACTTCTCTAACAGCGGATCAATCACGGGAACAGTTCAAGCTATGGGTTCGAGCGAAAGACGGCAAGCAATTCGCAGTCTATGTAAATGTTGATTTTAATCCATCTACACAGCAGTTAAAGAAAGTGCAATTTTCGGAATCGGATCGACACTGATCCGTTACTGAACTTGGTCATGACAAGCCATGTTTTCATATTAGCTATACTATGGGTTGAACCAGACTGCCTTAATCATTAAGGTGAAAGTTTGGTTTTTTTTATTTTACAAAATCCTTTTTTTACTATTGAATAAAGAACTTATGTTCGCATATAATATGAAATACAAACAAACGTTCTTATCGGAGGGATGATTATGCTAGGGAAATATATTGGCCAGATGGTGGAGCTTGTCTACATGGATCGTGCAGGGCAGATTACGCAGCGACAGATTCGAATTAACAGTGTACGTGGCGGGATGATTAGAGCATCAGCGGGAAAAGAAGGCTCACCCCGAACATTTCTGGAGCAAGGTATTCTGGCATGGCGTCCTGTTACCGATCTGAATGGGGAGGTAAAGTATGCTGAACGACTTTGAACGCAAGATTTTGCGTATTATGGTGAACTATGCAGGACAACGGCGCAGGCTGCCGCGTATGGATGAACTGGAGAACAAGACGGGACGAAGCAGAGCTTACATTCATGAGTCTTTGCTGGAGCTTGAACGCACCGGGCACATCGCGTGGGAGAACCGTTCTACTCTTGAAGGGATACAGATTTTGCAGGCATGGGAACAGGCACAACAGCTGGTTCGCAAAAGCCAGCCTTCCGGGGACTCCGTAAAATATTTTACGGACTACTAGAGGTTGTTCAAAAAGTCCACTTTTGATTACGAATCATGCCTGACGGCATCATCAGCATCGAAGTTGAAATTCAGCCGAAATGTCCGTTGCTCACGTAGTTTTCCTACGCTCTGCTACTCCATTTCTAGCTTCATTCCATCTTCTCGGCACTGAAAATCAGACTTTTTGAACACGCAATACAGTCATAATAAGAAAACGCCAACCCGGGTAACCGGATCGGCGCTTATTGTGTCACATGTACGACATGTGTATCTATTTTAGAGATGGGGAAGTTGGTCCAGGTTGTTGGTTGGGTCACCGTCGGCATCTCCGCGAATGTACATTTCGCCATCCTTGCCTTTAAATACATTCACACCGGCAATAGCGCCAGCTTTTACTTCTGCAAGTGCCTGCTGATAATCCAGTACACGTCCTGCTGAAGTCTGAAATGCTGTCAGGTCACCGTCACCATTTTTCTGTACGGCTGTGAAACTCTCGCGTGTCGTTTGATCCATGATGTCACACTCTCCTTATATGACGAGATAGGAATCTGCTTACCTGATTAGCCTATCCGAATTCATCGGAAGTATGCACCATATGCTGATAAGACCTGCCAACGTCGAGGTTTTACAGGCTCTTTCTCATACGAACATGCAGAATATCTGCATCATAAAAAGGTTCTTCCGAAATCACTTCATAACCCAGTTTTTCATAGAATTTCTGTGCCTGACACTGCGCATCCAGTACAGAATAGGATAAGCCGAGTTCACGTGCCAGCTCCTCCATCGCCAGCAGAAGCACACGTCCATAACCGAATGAACGATGAGATTCAAGCACTGCGATCCGCTGCATTTTGGCCGTATCCTTACTGTAATAGATCAGGCGTCCCGTTGCCACAGCCTGTCCATCTGTACTCAACAATACATGATGCACATCCGGACTGATGACATCGTATTGATCAATCTCAATCTCGGCAGGCACCTGTTGCTCGATCACAAAAACGTGATGGCGAATTTCCAGGGCTTGCTCCAGTTGTTCTTCTGTTGATACATAACTAATCTCAGCTGCCAATTCCATTCCTTCTTTCTGCTCTTGCGCGACATATCAGACTGAATTATACAAAAAAATGTTTTTCCTGTATAGTGAAGTCTGGAACATATTGGGAGAGGAGGGGTAGTGATGGGCATGACAGGCATCATGGTAATTACATTGCTAATGTCGGCGGCAATGATTACTCTGTTGTATTACGTTACGAAGAAAGCATACTCACGCAAGTGGGATGAAGATGAGTAATTCACCTGTTAACCTTCACGGCAAGACTTCACTGCTTCCTCGCGGAGAATACACATCTTGAATTACAGATTTGGAGTATACGTCCAGCCAGACGGGCAGAGATTCACCATTTTCATTGGGCTGTTGTAATTGTTGGAATTGAACTGTATGTTCATCCCTCTCTAAGCTGCAACCAGTAACGGTTGTACTGAGAATCACAAGCCCAGCAAAGAGAAAGAAGCATTTGGTAAATGTATATTTATTGGATTTTGACCGTTTTGTTAAGTTTCTCATAGGGAATTCACCTCGTTGTAGAAATGGTAATCTTTCCTTTATTGTGCACCATTTCGGGTGAATTATAACCAAATAAATCATTGACAATGAACACGGTTACTTGATATGATACTGTTACTTGATTGGGAAACAATTATATATTATGATCTGTTAGCTCAGCTAAAGATAGTGGTATGACCGTTATTGTAGCATCTTAATTATTACAGGGCGATAGCTCAGCGGGAGAGCATTATCTTGACAGGGTAAGGGTCGTGGGTTCGATCCCCACTCGTCCTATATGAAAAAATTAAAGGCAACTTCTTTTGAGAATTATATCTCAAGAGGAGTTGTTTTTTTATATAACATTATGGCTACCTCCAATATTATGTGTAGGTGGTTTTTGTTGATAATAAATTCAATGGTACAGTTTCTTTCTCTTTTTAAACAAAACTTAAATAAAACATAAATTCAGCGTAAGGTTCGTCTTCTATACTTGGTTCTGAGGTCAATATAGAACAGGAGAAGGAGAGAACTTATGAATTATTCAAACCCATTTACATCAAAGTTAGCCAGAGTAGGGATCGCGGGTACACTGGCTTTAATATTGGCAACAAGCCCACTTGCCAACATGGGGGTTGTTGCCGCGGAAGCAGACCCAGCGCCTGTATCTACGAAGATATATAATACACAGAAAGACTCTTTAGAGCAGGTGCCTATTCAATACCATATTCAGGCTCGGCTGAATGAGAAGGACATGACTCTCCGGGGTAACGAAAAGATTACGTACCGTAACACAAGCAAGGATACTCTGAAGCAATTAGTCCTCCATACGTATGCTGATGCGAACCTGTCGAAGTCTACACAGGCGACGATGTTTAAACAAGCTAATGAAAATATCAGCAAAAATAATCCGGATAAAAAACCGGAAGATTTTCTTGGCGGATTGGATATTCAGGGAGTGACCACAGCAGGGGGGCAATCTCTCGATTTCAAAAACGAGAACCAAGCGTTGACGGTACAATTGAATGAACCTGTACAACCAGGCAAATCCGTCTCATTTCAAGTGAGTTTTCAACTGAACATTCCATATGGATCGCAGCGTATATCGTATTACCAGGATATTATCAATGGAGCACATTGGTTCCCTGTGATGTCTGTGTATGACGAGGGCAAGCATCAGTGGGATACAGCACCCTATAGTCAAACATTCGAAAGTGACTATTATATCTCAGCGGATTATGAAGTTGATTTAAACGTTCCTGATGATTATCAGGTAGCGATGCCTGGTGTTATCACAACACGAGAGGATATCGAACATGGACGTAAAATTGTATCCGCTCTGGCTGAGAATACAAGGGAGTTTGTTTTCTTTGCCAGCCCGAAATTTCAAGTAGAAAGCGTTACCCGTAACGGTCTCACGGTTGAGTACTATTATTTTGACAACCAGCCTGGAAAAAAAGAGATTGTTGAGCAATATATTGATCAGGCTTTCCAAGCTATTGATTTTTTCAGTGAGAAATATGGGAAGTATCCTTATCCAGAGTTTCGGATTGTTGAGACGTATGTACAAGGTGTAGCCGTGGAGTATGCGAGGCTCATTCAGATGGGACAGATTCAAAGCGGTGCTGTTCCAGAGAAAGATACGACATTTGTGCATGAGATTGCGCATCAGTGGTTCCATGCATTAATTGGGAATAATTCAGAGACAGAGTCCTTCCTGGATGAAGGCTTTGCTGATTTCTCCATGGTGTATTTTGCCGAGAAACAGGGAGACAAGCTAAGTGGGTTCAGATCCATACAGTTTGATGATTCACCAGTAGATGTGGCGATTGCGTCGACGAATGATGAAGTAGGGGACTTGGCTAGTCTGGTCTACTATCAAAAAGGGCGACAAGCGATATACCAGCTTTACCGCTCCGTTGGTGAAGAGAAGTTTGATCACTTTATGAAAGAATATTTCAAACGCTACGTGTACCAGAATGCAACTTTAGAGGGGCTGCTTCGCACCATTGAAGATGTGCTTGGTAAGGAAGTACGTTCAGAAATGCAGATGGCCCTATATCAGCCTAACTTTGTCTTAAAGCCGGAATACCAATTATCACAGGAAGAGACCGCCGCCTATGTACATGACATGTTACAACAACAGTATCAGGCTGTCATGGGCATGATCCCTAATCTGCCTTATGAAGTGATGAATCGATTGATGGACAAAGTCCTTCAAGGCGAGGAATTAACCATTGTGCTCAGCGATCAGGTGAGTAAACTTGCAACTAAACAGCAGGAAGATATGGTTAATCAGTTGACCGGATTCCTTGATATGACCGGTATGAGATACGACATTATAAGGGATCGCAAGGAACTGAAGCAAAAGATGAAAAAAGAGATCGGCAACAGCAACCTTATTGTCATTGGCAATGCCAAGTCAAACGGATTGGTGCAGGCTTTAAAATTCAACATTATTGATCGGACGAAACAGACGGGTTTTCCTTGGAAAAATACCATGAATCAACCTCTCGCCGCGGGTGCATATGTTATCAAACATCCCTATAACCAGAATCGATTGATGCTTCATTATTTCTGGAATGAGGACCATCTGAGTGATGCGGCATTTGAAGCTTTTAAGCTGAAAATACAGGAGTCTATCGGATTCACTAATGATTTTTACCAGTACTATGTGTTGGATAATCAAGGCAAGGAGAAATCCAATAAAAAAGTTACGAATCCCATATCTTCACTTTTTGCAGAAGAATAAGCAATGGGTTTTGCAGTTTCTTCCTTCAAACAGGTTAGCCAATTTTATTGGTTAGCCTGTTTAGTCTTGTTATGAAAACCAGTCTTAGAATAATAGGCTGCAAGATGGGCATAATGCTTTAACACAAAGGCAACTTCATGAATATACTTATCGGGAGAAAACAATAGGAGGGATTAATATGAAGGATCAACATTATCCGGGCGTACCAATGAAAGGGACAGTTGCTGATAACAACTGTAAAGGAAATAAAGGAATAAACAAAATGAAAGCGTATTCATATAATGCTAGAATTTGTTCTATCATTTGTATTACTCAGGAGCCGGCTGCGAATGAGGGTAATGTTGTTGATTTTTCAATCCTATTAAAGGACACTTCGGATGTTTTATATTCGCGACCGGTAAAGAGTAATACCCTGCTCACAAAGGAGTTGAGTTACCATGTCTATGACTGAAAATATTGCTCAGGCAGCACTGGGCGCCGCGATGAAGGCAAACAGGGCCATTGCGCCTTATGATTATTGCGATGCAGAAACCAGACGGATGTACACGCCTCAATTTGATAAAAAAATGGACAATCCTATGTATACCGCTGCAATGGCGGGTCTTCAATCGATCTATTGGTTTCGGGCGATCAAGGTAAAGGGGCTTATCCCTGATGCAAAAGCAGATTATTATGCTACGTATTCTACCAACCATAATCACATCGGAGGAATTGGACTTGCGTATTCCAACAGTCCAACAGGACCATGGACCAAACACGGACAGGTTTATCTGGATACCGTAGTTGGGAATTCGACCGAAACGCCATTCGTGATCTGGAACGATGAGGAACAATTGTTCTTTATGTATTATCAACAAAACGGGTTGGGAATCAATCAATCAACGGCACTTGCGACCTCTGTAGACATGATTAACTGGACAAGAGTGGGGTTGATTTTGGACAAACCTCCCGGGTTCCCAGGTGATGGTCATACCGGATACTTCTCGTGTTTCAGAAATGGAGGCAAATGGATTGGTTTCTCGGTGATGGGCGGCGGTGACTTTGGCCGTAAATGTATCTGGTATTCTCATGACGGACGTAACTGGTTAGCTGATCCAAGACCATTAATGGGTGGTAACGATGCGACTTTATCAGCGGAAGAAAACATTTCGAGACCCAATGCTGGTGTATTTATGTACAAAGGGAGCATGTGGTGGTTGGGCATGTTATCGGCTTATGCTTCCGGTGGGGGCACGACTGTAGCTCGGCCTGCCATTGCCAAGATCAGCGCAGACTTTCGTCAACTGCTGGACAAACCTTCAAATATATATTTTCCGGCATTGAATTGGGAAACGACGAATATGCAATCCTTGATGGTATCCGTTATGGACGGCGTAGTGTACGTGTATTACAATACCGATCATAATATCGGTGTAGCTTATTCGGTGGGGGTGTAGAGATGGTTATACGTGATGCAGCGGGACAGATCGTGCCCTTTGGTAAGGTTCACAAACAGCTTGTAGCCGATTTTCTTTACGGAACGTTACCGGATTGGGTGGAGGTGGTGGGCACCCCTACGTTTGAGCCTTTGCCCGACAGAGGAACCATAACCGTTACAACACCGACAATGGCAGGAGCCACGGCAGAATTGAAAATGAAACATCTGATTGACAGCTCGAAAGTAACCGCAATTGCAATTACTTTGGAAGCGTTACAATTAAACGGGAACATTGGAATCTCAGTTCAGGTTGGCATTAAATCGAAGGATAGTAAGGCCGGAATTACATTTTATCAAAACGTAAATCAGAAGTATGGGATGGTTCGGGCCTACAAAGCAGATGGAACGTACACCGATTTCAAGCAAAACATGGTATTCTTCACCACACATGGCGTAGCAGGAGACGAGGCGCAGAACCGTAAGAATCTCACTGTGCTGCTCTGCACCGGATTACAGTTCTCAGCCGGGTTTGAGAGACCGTCCATATGGCTTGGTGCGGATGATCAATATGGCGGTGTTGCTGCTGACCTCAGTGGTGGGTTGTTCCAACATGGAGAACTGCAATGTCTGTTGAAACTGACTACAAGCAAAGCCGAGGCCAAGTATTTCAAATGTGCACAGATGAAAGTAGATATCTGGAGTAACTGATTAAACCTAGGGAGAAGTCTGAAGATGAACAAGGTGCATGATTCGAATTGGAATGATGATGAGAACAGATAGATACCTGCATGGATAGGTGAAAAGATATACTTGAATTAATTTGGTACCTAAACACAGACGCTTTGAAAAAGAAGTGTAGTGTTTGGGTACCTTTTTTATTTAGAGAAGGTTCATGATTGTACCACCTGCTGCACCAGCAACGACAACGATCCACGGTGGTACTTTCCAAAAAACGAGCATTAGAAACAACATGCATACCAGTGCAAAATCAACAGGAGTTAGGATCGCAGTTGTCCAAAGCGGATCGTACAACGCAGCCAACAAAATACCTACTACGGCTGCATTAATTCCGATTAATGCTCCTTGAATTTTCGAGCTTTTACATAAAGAATTCCAGAAGGGCAATGCGCCTACGATCAGAAGGAACGCTGGCAAAAAGATAGCAATCGTTGCAACCAAAGCACCCGGAACTCCACGCATCATTGCTCCTAAATAACTGGCAAAGGTGAACAAGGGTCCTGGTACAGCTTGTGCTGCTCCATATCCCGCCAAAAAGTCGGACTTGTTGATCAGACCTGCAGGGACGAATTCACGTTCCAGTAACGGAAGTACAACATGCCCTCCACCAAATACAAGTGAGCCTGAACGGTAGAAGCTATCAAAGAATAACAGCCATCCCGAACGATCCAATGGTGTGAGTACCGGGAGAAGAATCAGGATTCCAAAGAACGTAGCCAAACAGACTATTGCCAAGTTACGACTCACCGGGATAAACAAGTCTACTGTCTTAATACCTGTCATTTCTCTGAAATGGATCATGCCTATTATGCCTGCAATAACAATAAAAAGGATTGGAGTGAACGTAGTCTGCCAAACAAGAGTCGCCGCGGCAGTAAAGATAGCGATGGTTGCTCTGTAACGGTCAGGAGTTAGTTTTTGCCCCATGCCTAATATCGCTTGAGCGACAATAGCTACAGCAACAATTTTCAGACCGTGAATCCAGCCAGTACTGCTGATATCAAGTCCTTGCATAAGGAAAGCGAACAAAACTAACGCAATGACTGAAGGAAGTGTGAAACCAAGCCACGCCATCAGTCCCCCCAGCAAACCGCCGCGGATGATGCCAATTCCAATCCCGACTTGACTGCTGGCAGGTCCGGGCAAAAATTGACATAGCGCAACTAAATCTGCATAGCTTCGTTCATCCATCCATTTTCTACGGCGAACATATTCTTCATGGAAATAACCAAGATGAGCGATGGGTCCTCCAAATGAAGTCAGGCCAAGTTTGGTGGATACAGCCAACACCTCAGAAAGTGTTCTGACTTTATGTTTGGGCTTGTCCGGGGTTAGAAATGAATTATTCTCCAAACGTGTTATTCCTCCTTCCTCTACTGATAATACAGTATACTCCTCCTCATCGCTATTCATTTAAACGCAGCATTAAACTATATTATTTTTTAACATTAACTATTTACATACGCAATTTAATTGTGTACAATATAATTGTTAGCTAAGAAAAAGAGATCGAAATTTAGTCAAAATAAATCTAATCAACTAAAGGAGTTTTCACAAATGAAAACATTATATGAAACAACAGTCATCAATACAGGTGGACGTCAAGGAATCGTACAATCGCCAGATAACGTGTTTATGCTCGATGTCGCTGCACCGCCTGAACTGGGAGGCAAGGTAACTACAGCTACAAATCCAGAGCAGTTGTTTGCAGCAGGGTATAGTGCTTGTTTTAACTCCGCACTGGAGTTTCAATTGAAGAAACACAAGGTTGAAATTGAAAGAAGTACCGTAGCTGCAACCGTAATGTTGGTAACGGACTCTGAGGATAACGGCGTGAAACTTCAAGTCGATTTGGAAGTTAAAATCCTTGGTCTGGATGAGGAGACAGCACAGAAGTTTGTGAAACTTGCCCATGACTACTGCCCATATTCTAAAGGAATCAAAGGAAACGTAAATGTTAACGTGGAACTGGCGTAATTAATGATACTATTTGTTGTTGATAAGAAGCCTCCGAGAAATCGGAGGTTTTTTGTATTATTTTGCTCCATTGTAAGATGCGCCTGCCCGGAAAAAAGCAATAATAATGATTGTAACATACCTGTAGGGGGTATAATGAATGATACAAATAGAATTAAAGGAGTGCAAAACATGAAAAAGTACTTACTGACCATATCGACTATATTGATCACAAGTAGTTTGATTTTGAGTGGATGTGGCAAGGAGACTCGGCAGACTATTAAAAGTAACGATGACAGTCATACAGCCGCCGCAGGTGAGATGCACCATTCTGAATCGGGAGAGCTACCGGAAGGACTGCGGGAAAAAAACAATCCCACCTTCCCGATAGGAAGCCAGGCGCTGATGAGTGCCGACCACATGTCGGGCATGAAGGGCGCGAATGCAAAGATCGTTGGAGCATATGAGACTACGGTATATGCAGTTACGTATACGCCAACCACAGGCGGAGATCCCGTGCAAAATCATAAATGGGTTATCCATGAGGAAATACAGGACCATACGGATCAATCGTATGCGGCAGGTTCTGAGGTGCTGTTGAGCGCTAATCACATGAAAGGAATGAAGGGCGCCAAGGCCACAATTGATTCTGCTGAACAGACAACGGTATATATGGTTGATTATACCCCGACAACAGGGGGAGATTTGATTAAGAATCACAAATGGGTCACAGAAGAAGAATTATCTGCTATCTAATAGAACCATTTGTATGAAACAGCCCTTTTTATGCAGAAAAATCAATTTATAACTCAATTATGGGTTATAATGGTATTAAGTTTACACAAAACTGCTGAAAGGGGAATGTACTTATGATGGATTTTAGCAAACCACCCCATGGCTCTGAGACCGATACCCACCGTCAGCGTCATCAGGAGAATGAACAGAAATACTTGTCCGGAGGCAAGAGCATTTGGTATGAAATCAGCAACTGGCTCATTCTCGGAGGGATCCTCCTTGTCATATTTTTATTATTTAAATACGTTTTTTAAATAGACACACAACCGGGCGAATCCCCATATGATGCATTACATCAGTAAGCACTTGGGGAAATGGGGAATCCGGGATGGCAAAAGCAAAGGGAAAGAAAGCTCCCGCATTAAAGAGTGACAAAATTCGTGTATCCATGAAGTTGGTTACTTCAGATGTATGCGAGAGATGCAAGACACCATGTACACGAGGAATGGATTACGCTGCACGGATGCGCATCGAAGGGGCTATAGGCAAGGGCGTTCCCTGTATCCTGACCCGCCATACTTCTTCATAACTCTTCGTATAATGCCGTATATATAACAATTATAGATCAGGGGCATCCTTTAATGAGGATCGCCTCTTTTTGTGCATTCCAAGGGGTGGAAAAAATTCTGGATAAAAAATGAAAAATGATGAAAAACAGCGCAACTTTGTGGATGAATCTACAGTATAAATGTACAACAGCTAGCAGCAGGGGAGGGAATATTGACGGAATGAAATGGAAACGAATATTGCTTTGTGTCACGGTATTCTCCTTGCTCGGCGGGTCTTTATTGTTTGCTGATTCGGTGAACGAGAAGATTCGTGTTCTCATTAACGGCAAGGAAGCAGCTGATGGAGGTTATCTCATTGATGGAACGACCTATGTACCTGTAAGGGAAGCCGGAGGCGTCGTCAAATGGGACAGCAGTAACAAGAGAGTAACGGTGATCAAACCGAATGTACATATTTTTCTCTTCAAGGGAGACACTGTATTTGGCAACGTTAACGTAGGTAAGCTGAAATTCAATGTATTTTCTCAAGTGGACAGTCTGACAGCAGATGTAGCTGCCGTGAAAGTAACAATCACTAACCCGAGCGGTCAGGTGAAGGATATCCAGTCCCAGGAGCTTACGACTCAGAAGGATAACTTCTGGTTCCGCACATATGATTTTACGTACGATTTCAGTCGTGCCGGCAAGTATCAGGTGGGCTTTCATATTAAAGAAAATGCAAACAGCAGCTACGTCCTGGTGGCGGAGAAAATCATTACAGCGCTGAACGATTGAAGCAAAAATTACCCTGTGAGTTAAATTGACCTGGGTCATTGAACATGTTACGATATGCAAGGTTACACAATTTCTATTTATAAAGCGAGGTATATCAATGAGCGATCACACACATGAACACGGCGATGGCTGCGGATGCGGGCAAGACCACGACCACGACCACGAGCATGAAGAAGTCCTTCTCACATTAACAGACGAGAACGGCCAAGACGTGGAGATGGTTTTGGTGGAGACGTTTGACGTGGAGAAGCATGTTTATGCGCTCCTGCTGGAACGTAACAATCCTGAAGCTGACGGCATCATCCTGCGTATGGAAGAAGAAGACGAGGAAATGGTGCTCTACAATATTGAAGACGAAGAAGAGTGGAACCGCGTTGAAGTGGCTTACAACGAACTCGTTGCATCACAAGAATAGTCATTCTTTGGAACATAACATGTAGGCTCCTTGATTTTAGGGGGCCTTTTGTTTGTTTTTTAAGAGATATATAAGCAGTCACACCACCGGTTTTAACGACGAAATAGACGGGAAAATGCAAACTTGCTTGTCCCCTAAAATAAAAAGGACCAAGCGAAGGGCTTGGTCCTTTAAAGACATCCCCTGCACAGCGCAAGGGGGGTGTTTTAGAAAATGGCATCGGCTTCCACGATGACTTTAACGTTGGTTACGCTGCGATCTTCGGGTCCTTTGACAGGTAATCCAACTTCGACATGATCGATGATGTAGTCGATGTTTTCCTGGGTGATAACCTCACCCGGTAACAGGATCGGAATTCCTGGCGGATAGACATAGATGAATTCCGAGATAATACGTCCTGCGGATTCCTTAAACGGAATCACTTCGGTATCACCGTAGAATGCATCACGTGGAGTCAGCATCAACTGTGGAATATCCGGAACTTTTACTACCAGTTCATGGGCCGGGTTCACTTGATAATAGGTACGGGAGAGATCCTGCAAAGCGTTCAGCAAGATATCCACACTGTCATCCGTATCTCCTGGCGTGATGAGACACAGAATATTGTACATATCACTAAGTTCGACCTCGATGTTGTAATGTTCACGTAGCCAGTTCTCTGTTTCATACCCTGTAATACCCAGATGCCGAACATGGATCGTTACTTTGGTTGGATCGTAATTGAAGGTCGCTTCTGTACCCAACAGCTCTTCACCGAAGCAATACAGTCCATCCATATCGTTAATCGAACGTCTGGCAAACTCAGCTAGTTCAATCGCCTTTTGTGCAATCTCACGACCGTGGAGTGCCAGGTTACGTCTTGATGTATCGAGTGAAGCAAGCAAAATGTATGAAGTTGATGTTGAGGTGAGCAGACTCAGGATCGTCTGTACACGTTGTGGATTCACGAACCCATTTTTCGTGTTCAGGTTGAGTACGGAACTCTGTGTCATGGAGCCACCAAGCTTGTGGACACTGGTTGCAGCCATATCGGCACCTGCTGCCATCGCAGACAATGGTAGATCCTCATGGAAATGAATGAGTACGCCATGTGCTTCATCAACAAGCACAGGGACTTGATAGCTGTGTGCCAGCTCAACAATCTCCTTCAGATCGGTAACCACGCCGTAATAGGTCGGGTTAATTACAAGCAATGCCTTGGCATCCGGATGACGCTCAAGTGCGCGACGGATAGACTGTGTGGTCACTCCATGGTCAATACCCAGATTGGCATCTTGTGAAGGAGAAACAAAAACGGGTTTGGCGCCTGAAAAAATAATGGCGGACAGAACCGATTTATGCACATTACGGGGCACAATAATTTTGTCACCCGGTGAGCATACAGACAGAATCATGGTCATAATGGCACTGCTTGTGCCTTGTACACTAAAATAGGTATAATCGGCTCCGAAGGCATCTGCTGCCAAAATCTGTGCTTCCTGAATGACACCGGTTGGCTGATGCAGATCATCCAGCGGTGCGATGTTAATCAAATCTATGGAGAAGGCATTATCGCCAATAAATTCACGGAATTCGGTATCCGCTCCCAATCCTTTTTTATGGCCCGGAATATGAAACTGTACCGGATTGAGTGCCGCATGATTTTTTAAAGCGGTAAACAGCGGCGTACGGTGGTGATTCATCAGTGCTGTCACAACCCTTCCTAATAAAATTGGTAAACAAAGATGAGTATAGCAAATTAAGAACCGAATGCAACAGTATAATCGACAATTTTTTAAATTGCGGAGATTTGGGCACATTCCCCACGGTTACACTAAGGATAGGGAATAGGCAAATGAACACCGAAAGGGGAAAAAGAATGCAAACCGATACAAAACCAGCCAAAATTCTGAGATCACCATTTTTTATCGCGATGTGGCTGACACTTTTTCTAGTTGAAATTATCAAAGGAGCCCTGTTGGTAGCTGTTTTGCCCGTTTATATGGACAATATTCTGGGTCTGTCCGCAGGCGTTATTGGTGTGGCATTTGCTCTTCAATATCTGGGAGATAATCTGTTCCGTGCACCTTCCGGCTGGGCAGCAGAACGGATCGGGTTCCGGGCAACGATGGTTACAGCACTAATCTGTACATTAATCGCTGTTATTATGATCCTTTTTCTCAAAAGTGCCGTTGGACTGGCCATGGCCTGTTTGATTCTTGGCATAGGTACCTCACCGCTCTGGCCTTGCGCCATGACAGGGGTGACGGCGATGTCAGGCCCACAGAACAAGAATGGTACAGCAATGGGGGCGCTGGAGATGGCTGCTCTCGGCGGAACGGGGCTTGGACCTATAGGCATGAACTGGCTGCTGGAGCGCACGCATCATGATTATCGAACTATATTCCTCGTGCTGATGGGTTGTGCCATTCTCGTTATTCTGGTGGCCATGATTCTTCCTGGACGTGTCATTGTTGAAGGAGAGCATGCCGAGCAAGCAGCGAAGAATAGTGATGTGAAATATCCAGCCAAACCGAATTTGCTCACGCCGTTCATCCGGCTGCAAAAGAGTGTAAAGGGCACACTACAACGGGTACGCAGCACGCTTAATGTTAATCCACTGGTGTATCCTGCCTTGTTCATGCAGTCGTTTGTCATCGGGCTGCTCAGTCCAGTAATCACGCTATATACACGCACAGACCTGCACATCTCACCAAATCTATACAGCTTGTTGCTGATTGCAGGTGGTGGAATAACTGTTATTGCCTTACTGCCTGTAGGTAAAATGGTAGACAGGTTCGGCACCAAGCCGTTCCTGAACGTTGGTTTTTTGATGGCGGCGGCGAGTCTTTTTGCATTCTCCTCCATAACATCCATTCCGGTGGTGTTTGGTGTTGTCATGCTGGTGGGCATCAGTTATGCCATGATTCTGCCCGCCTGGAATGCTTTTGTAGCCACTCTGATTCCCAAAGGAGAGCGAGGAGCGATCTGGGGATTTTTCCTCACACTGCAGGGATCAGGCATGGTTGTAGGGCCTATTGTATCCGGACTGCTGTGGGACCACGTGAGTCATCCGGCTCCATTCATCGGCAGTGCCATCGTCATGGCAGGACTTGCCGTTGTGCATTTTGTGTTATCCCGCAATCCGTTTCGCACCGCTCCGGCCAAATAAGCAAAAGAAAAGGGAGTTCGTTATATCATGATAATCGGGGGCTTGCCCCTGTGCGTCTGCGGAAAGCTGCAATCCGGCGGTCCTTTCGGTGAAAAATAGTCAAATAACCAAGTACCCTTACATAAATTGAAGTATAAAATAGGGTAAGCCGATTGAGTAGAAGCGATTGAAGACGAGGGCCGGAGTTGATCCGGTACAGATGGAGGGAGTGCCGTGAATAAGAGTTATGAAGTTGAATATTGCAATCTGGAGCTGCGGTTCAACCGTCGGCATATCCAAAATTTGATCAGAGACCTTATTCGTGAGGGGTATTCACTATATTGGAGCGAGGACGAATCCTTTTTTATCCTGTCAGTCCGGACCGGCCGCAAGCTGGTAAAGCTCCGCTTTCAACAGACACGCACGGGGAACTACAAGATGACTGGGGATTATATCATTAAGGATGCCAAGCTTGCAGAGTGGCTGGAGAAGCTGATTGGAGATACACGTGGGCATGCGGTTGTGAAGCGGTTCAAGGATCAGCAGATGACCGTGGAGAACATTTTATTCGGTGAAGTCATTCGGCTCGTGGAAGTTTCCGGATTCAAACAACGTGTCATTTTTCAAAAGGAACCTGCGCCGACGGCGGAAGAGATGGAAGAAATGTTCCTCTCGCGCGAAGGCGAGGAAAGGCTCATGTTGTTGCGTATGGAAGTGGACGATGAACTGGAGCGCCTCTACACGGCCATGCAGATGGATAATATCGAAAAAGCAAATGCTTGCCGTGAAGTCTTAAAACAGTTGTCCGGACATCTGTTAATGTTGGAAGGATGAGAAGATAAGGCCGTATTTATGAAAATACGATGAACACCTCAGCAGATTGGGGTGTTTTCTCGTTGCGTAGCTGTGCCGCGGGGTTCACTTCTATACATAAAACCGTTAAAATGGGAGTATTGTTGAGAATTTATTTCAATAAAATTAATTGGAGCAAAGGATGGAGGACCAGATGACAAAACAACAAATTGGCGTAATTGGCCTGGCTGTCATGGGCAAAAATTTGGCCCTTAACATTGAAAGCAAAGGTTTCTCAGTATCGGTATATAACCGTTCCCCGGAGAAAACCAATGATCTTCTGAAAGAAGCTGAAGGTAAAAACCTGACAGGCTCATTCTCCATTGAAGAGTTCGTAGCATCCCTGGAATCCCCGCGCAAAATTTTGATCATGGTACAAGCAGGCAAAGCGACCGACGCTACCATTGAGCAACTGCTTCCTCACCTGGATGAGGGTGACATCATCATTGATGGAGGGAACGCATACTTCCCTGACACGCAACGTCGCAGCAAAGAGTTGGAAGACAAAGGCATTCGCTTCATTGGTACAGGTGTATCCGGTGGTGAAGAAGGCGCATTGAAAGGCCCTTCGATTATGCCTGGAGGACAGGAAAGTGCTTATAAACTGGTTGAACCGATCCTGACGGCGATCTCAGCCAAAGTCGGTGACGATCCATGTTGTACATATATTGGACCAGACGGTGCCGGACACTATGTGAAAATGGTGCATAACGGTATCGAGTACGGAGATATGCAGTTGATTGGTGAAGCGTACCACTTGCTCAAATCCGTATTAAACGTTTCCGTTGAAGAGCTTCATGCGATCTTTAAGGAATGGAACCAGGGAGAGCTGGATAGTTACCTGATCGAAATCACAGCAGATATCTTCTCCAAATACGATCCGGAAACGGGCAAACCAATGGTTGATGTCATTCTGGATGCTGCTGGACAAAAAGGAACAGGTAAATGGACAAGCCAAAGTGCGCTGGATCTCGGCGTTCCATTGTCCATGATCACGGAATCCGTATTCTCCCGTTTCCTGTCTGCGATGAAGGACGAGCGTGTAGCAGCTAGCAAAATCCTGAGTGGGCCAGCGACTGAAGCGTTCTCAGGCGACAAAAAAGCGTTCATTGAGAGCGTGCGTAAAGCCCTCTTCGCAAGTAAAATCGTATCCTACGCACAAGGATTTGCACAAATGCGTGCAGCTTCCGACGAGTATGGCTGGGATCTGAAATACGGCAATATTGCCATGATCTTCCGTGGTGGCTGCATCATCCGTTCGCAGTTCCTGCAAAACATCAAGGAAGCTTATGATAAAGACGCAGCTCTGAAAAACCTGCTCCTGGATCCTTACTTCCAAAACATCGTTGAGTCTTATCAAGACGCATGGCGTGAAGTTGTAGCGGCGGCTGTACAACAAGGTGTTCCAGTACCTGGTTTCTCCAGCGCACTGTCTTACTACGACAGCTACCGCACAGAGCGTTTGCCAGCAAACTTGCTGCAAGCACAACGTGACTACTTCGGTGCTCACACATTCAAACGTGTGGACAAAGAAGGCAGCTTCCACCACAACTGGATGGAGTAGTACCACATATATGAATCGATGAGGCTTGGCTAAAGTGGTCTTAAGCAGGAGCTTGGCCTGCTAAGAGGCTCAAAAGAGGTTTGGCGTTCCGGTGATTGCCGGTTAAAGCCAGGCCTCTTTTTGGTCTTTCCCAGTCCGCAGGGCTGTGTTATGATAGGACAAAAGTGCTCACGAATTGCTTGAATTAAAGGAGTGTACACCTTGAGCAAGTCTAACAATATTATTCTCATTGGTATGATGGGGACCGGCAAATCAACCGTCGCTGACATGCTTTCACGCGAGCTTGGTTATCGATTGATTGATGTAGACGCCGCGGTGGAAAAAGAGGAAGGCTGTACAATTCCAGAATTGTTCACTGGCAAGGGAGAGACGTATTTCCGTGATGCCGAGAGCCGCATGTTATGCTCGGTGCTGGAGAAGAAGTCACAGGTCATAGCGACCGGAGGTGGCGTGGTGCTGCGTTCGGATAATTGTGACGTGATGTCGAAGAATGGTTGGGTTGTTGCCCTGACTGCTGACCCGGCAGTGATTGTAGAACGTGTTAGCGGCTGCGAAAATCGTCCGCTTCTTGCAGGCAATACAGAGGAACGCATCAAGTCGATTATGGAAGAACGGAAAGACGCATATCGGTTCGCACATTATACGGTGGATACAACCGAGTTATCCGCTGCTGAAGTGACTCGTTTAATTTTAGCGCATTACCGCGTCTAAGCTTGTTATTGTGGAAGTTTAATGGTTGATCGGTGGGGGCAGAGATAACAAAACGGGCCATACAGGCCCGTTTCTGGGAGTAGAGTTTAAAGGTTACAAATGACTTCGCTCGCTCCGGTTTCTCTAGTCTTCCTGTTGCCACTGAAGCATACCGCCGACCATGTTTGTACAGCCTTCATATCCCAGTTGCTGCAGATAATCACATGCACGCTCACTGCGGTACCCGCTACGACAGATGATCACGATCTCACCTGATTTCTCAATCTCAGACAGTCGGTCCGGAATCTGTCCAAGCGGAATATGCTTGGCTCCTTCGATCATGCCTTGCGCGACTTCATCGTCCTCGCGGACGTCTATCATCTGCAGCTTCTCTCCCGCCTGTAAACGGCGGCGCAGCTCAGACGTTTCAATTTCAGCTATTTGTGTCATATTCAGGTCCTCTTTTCTGTATGGACTTAACGCTATAATGATACCCAAGCGATGCACGGAATGTCAATTTGGCCACAATATAATCAATGAAGGAGAATTTCATCCATGGACGTTATTGTTAAACCAACCCCTACCCTGAATGGGGAAATCGGGGCTCTGTCCTCCAAAAACTACACTACTCGTTATTTGCTGGCTGCTGCGCTGGCAGAAGGCACAAGTACCATCCATTTCCCGGCACACAGTGAAGACAGTGATGCCATGCGCAGATGTATTCGTGATCTGGGGGCAGTACTTGAAGAAGACGACAGCAAGATTGTGATCCAGGGCTTTGGCAGTCATCCCCGTGATGTGCGTGAGTTGAATGTGGGGAATGCAGGTGCTGTACTTCGTTTCCTGATGGGAGTTACAGCGCTCTGCCCTGACGTTACATTTGTGAATACGTACCCGGATTCGCTGGGCAAACGCCCGCATGATGACCTGATCGATGCGCTTGGTCAATTGGGTGTAGATGTACAGCACGAACAAGGACGTTTGCCGATTACAATCAAGGGTGGCAATGCCATGGGTGGACACATTCGTGTATCCGGCTCCGTCAGCTCCCAATATCTGAGTGCATTGTTGTTTGTTACGCCGTTGCTTGCAGAAGACAGCACCATCGAAGTGTTGAATGACCTGAAGTCCAAGGTGGTTATCGGACAGACGCTGGAAGTGCTGGAGCAGGCAGGCATCGTTATCCAAGCAAGTGATGATTACATGTCCTTCCGTGTACCAGGTGGACAGGCTTACCAGCCGACGACTTACACGGTTCAAGGGGACTACCCGGGCTCGGCAGCCGTTCTTGCCGCAGCAGCGGTTACACAGTCTGATGTGAAAATTCTGCGCCTGATGGAGCAGAGCAAACAGGGTGAACGTGCCATCGTTGACGTGCTGCGCATGATGGAAGTGCCATTGACACATGAGAACGATGTTGTTCACGTTCAAGGTAATGGCAGATTGAAAGCGATCGAATTCGACGGGGATGCCGCGACGGACGCCGTTTTGGCTATGGTAGCCGCAGCAGTGTTTGCGGAAGGCACATCACGGTTCTATAATGTAGAGAACCTGCGTTACAAGGAATGTGACCGAATCACCGATTACTTGAACGAACTGCGGAAGGCAGGAGCGAACGTTGAAGAGCGTCAGGCCGAGATTATCGTACACGGACGTCCGGAAGGCGTTGAAGGCGGCGTTGAGATTAACGCTCACTACGATCATCGCGTAATTATGGCGCTTACAGTCGTTGGTTTGCGTTCCAAGGAGCCGCTTCGTATTCGGGATGCACACCATGTAGCCAAGTCTTATCCGCAATATTTCGATCATTTGCAGGCGCTTGGCGCCTCGGTTCAATGGGTAAAAGAGTAAACAACTGAAATTCAGTCTTTTGAACACGCACTTTAATCAGAAAAGGATGGTGCTTGAACATGGAATTTAACAACCCTACTCGTGAAGAAATTGGACAACTTTTGCGCAAGGCAGGCAACATCGCAGTCGTCGGCTTATCAGACAAATCGGATCGAACTTCCTATATGGTGGCCGAAGCCATGCAGAGCAGAGGTTATCGCATCATCCCGGTTAATCCACAGGTGCAAGGTGAAATTCTTGGCGAGACGGTATATGCCACACTCGCGGATATTCCAGAGCCAGTAGACATCGTCAATGTGTTTCGTCGCGATGAGTTTTGCGCGGATGTCGCTCGTGACGCCGCTGCCATCAAAGCAAATGTGCTGTGGCTGCAGCTTGGCATCCATAGTGATGAAGCGGTCCAGATTGCTGCAGAGAACGGCATGACAGCGGTAACGAATCGTTGTATCAAGGTAGAGGATTCCATCGTTCTGCGCGGCGCTGGACGCGGCTGAGAAGTCCGTTCACCTGTGACTGGATGATCTCCTGATTGCACCCAATTGAATGTATCTAGGATGATTCCCGTTAACTTGAAGTTGACGGGAATTTTTCTGTGCTATTTTTGCCGTATTAATTACCAATTGGTTACTAATTTTCTTTGACAAAACGTTGCGTAAAGCTTACCATCTAGGATAGAAAGGAGAGGTCGCCATGAATTGGCTCGGATCCTTGCAGCAGCTCGGACGAGCGGTAATGCTGCCTACAATGGTCCTGCCCGCCGCCGCAATTTTGCTCAGTGTTGGCAGTCTACCTTGGGACGCCTGGGGATTGGATATTGTCGGTGAAGTGTCGACCGTGGCCGGACACGGTATTTTTTATTTCTTACCGTATTTGTTCGCTGTCGGTGTAGCACTGGGACTCTCCAACCAGGCCGGACAAGCGGGACTCGCTGCGCTGGCTGGTATCGTGATATATGATCAGGTGACTCGCAATTTCAGCGACGGCACCGTTCAGCCCGCTTCCTTAATCGGAATCATACTCGGCGCGCTTGCCGGTGGGATGCATAATCGGTTTAAAAGCATTAAACTGCCTGAAATTTTACAATTTTTTGGAGGTTCAAGGTTTGTTTTGCTCATTGTCGGACTCTGTTCGGCATTGTTCTCCTGTTTTATGTTATGGATCGCTCCGATCCTACAGCATGGATTGAACGGCATTGCTACCTGGGAATACAGTCTCGGGGGGTTTGGACTGTTCATCTACGGAGTGTTATACAGGGTGCTGGTCGCTTTCGGGCTTCATCACCTGCTTAACAATGTGTTTTGGTTCCAGTTAGGGACGTTTGAAACGCCTGATGGTAACATTGTGCAAGGGGATTTGCCCCGATTTTTTGCAGGTGATCCAACAGCAGGATTCTTTATGGCGGGTTTGTTTCCCGTCATGATGTTTGCCATTCCGGCAATAGCCTTTGCTATTATTCAGGAAGCCAGGGAAGATCTGAAACCGAAAATCAAGAAAACTTTTCTCACATCGGCACTCGTTTGTTTTTTAACCGGGGTATCGGAACAGATTGAGTTTGCTTTTTTGTTCGCAGCACCTTATCTGTTCATCGTGCATGCAGTGATGTCCGGCGTTGCCATGTGGATTAGTTACTGGCTTGATATCCGACATGGATTTTCTTACTCCGCAGGTATTATTGATTACATACTCAATTTCCATCTATCGGAAAATGCTTGGAAGCTCATTCCGATTGGCATACTATATGGGCTGGTTTACTACTTCCTGTTCCGATGGGCGATTCGTACGTTCAAGATTCCAACACCAGGACGTGAAGAGGGCTCCATGCTGGAAGATTGGGTAGGTAACATCCCTTATCAGGCACCTTTAATCCTCGAAGCATTGGGTGGGAAGAGTAACATTGTACAGGTTGAAGCATGTATTACACGTCTTCGCCTGACTGTGCATGATGACCGCCTGATCGACACGGGTGCCATGAAGAGTATGGGGTCTGCTGGACTGATCAAGCTGGGTGGCGGTAACGTACAGGTGGTATTCGGGACCTACTCGGAATTGATTCGGGAAGAAATCGCGAAGCTGCTGGAAAGAGATCTGCAACAGGTGCTGTTCTGTGCCCCCGTTCAGGGCAAAATGCTCCCGATTGAAGAGGTGCCGGATCAGATCTTTGCAGCCAAGCTTGTTGGGGATGGGGTAGCCTTTGTTCCGGAAAAGGGAGAGCTGGTCTCACCCGTGTACGGAACGATTATGCACTTGTACCCGACCATGCATGCCTTGGGTATTTCCACCCGTGAGGGTCTTGAGGTGTTACTGCATATCGGCATCGATACCTCTCAGTTGAAAGGCCATTTTGAAGCTTTTGTTCAGGAGGGCGATACGGTGGAGCCAGGGCAGTTGTTGATCAAGTTTGATCTGGCAGTACTCCGCGAGCAAGCGGCGTCACTAACAACACCAATGGTAATTACGAATCCGGATCGTGTAAAATCATGGAGTTTTGCTCCATTTAAGCAAGTTAAGAAAGGTCAGGCATCCGTTATGTCCGTGGTGCTCTATGACAGGAACGTTGGAGGGGTAGAATGAAGATACAAGGCATCAACGGAGCTGCAGGCATAGCCATCGGCAAAGCATTTGTCCTGCCCAGTTGGGAATGGGATCTGCCGGATCAGAAGATGGATTCGGTGGATCTCGCCCAAGAGTTCGAACGGCTGTATGAGGGCATACGGACATCAAAGGATGAGATCGAATATATCAAAAATGAGTTCAAGGAAGTTGTTGGTCCAGAGGAGTCCAGTATCTTTGATGCACATCTGGCAATCCTGGAAGATCCGGTATTCATGAACGAAATCCGCGGCATTATCGAGCGTCAATATAAGGCAGCAGAAGTGGCGGTCAAAGAAGCCATTGATCACTTTGTCACGATGTTTGACTTGCTGGAAGACGAGTATATGAAGGAGCGGGCCATTGACATCAAGGATGTGGGTAACCGTCTGCTCAAGCATTTGCTCGGTGCACCGGAGATTACACTTCCTTCGGATACCCAGCCGTATGTACTCGTTGCCAAAGAACTGTCGCCATCTCAACTGGCGCATCTGAATCCCACCCATGTACTAGGCATTGTGACCTTGATTGGCGGGAAAACATCACATTCTGCGATTATGGCTCGTGCCCTTGGCATTCCTCTCGTTTCCGGTCTGGAAGCGAGTCTTGGCATGCCGGTAGAGACAGGGGATATGCTTGTGGTGGATGGTGACAATGGCTTGGTATTTACGGACCCGGATCGCAAGACGATTGAACGATATACCATGCTTCGCAGCAAACAACTGAAGAAAAAGGAACAACTTCAAGTCCTGGCTACAGTGGATGCCGTAACCAAAGATGGGGCCGTTTTGCACTTGGCTTCCAATATCAGTTCGGTGAAGGAATTGGACCTTGCTTTGAAACAAGGAGCCAAAGGGGTAGGCTTGTTCCGAACAGAGTTTTTGTATATGGACAGGGCTACGTTCCCGGGTGAGCAGGAGCAGTATGAGGTGTACCGCCTTGTGGCAGAGAAAACAGCAGGCCAATCCGTTGTCATTCGTACACTGGATATCGGTGGTGACAAGCAACTCGATTATTTTGAATTGCCTGAGGAAGACAATCCGTTTCTGGGGTACCGTGCCATTCGGATTAGTCTGGACCGCAAGGATCTCTTCAAAACACAGCTTACAGCCATTCTGCGTGCCAGCGCTGCCGGAAATGTCAAAATCATGTATCCAATGATCTCTTCGGTGGAAGAGCTTCAGCAGGCCAATGAGATTCTTCGTGAGGCGATGTCCGATCTGGACGAGCGGGGATTATCATACGACCCTCACATTCAGGTGGGAATCATGATTGAAGTTCCAGCAGCGGTGATGATTGCTGATCTGCTCGCAGAGGAAGCTGATTTCTTCAGTATTGGTACGAACGATCTGGTTCAATATGTTCTGGCAGTAGATCGAATGAATGAGCAGATCGCTCATATGTATCACCCCTATCATCCGGCTGTTCTGCGGATGCTTCGTGCGACAGCAGATGCGGCTCATACGGCTGGAATTGATGTGAGTGTGTGCGGAGAGATGGCAGGGGACGAACGTGCCATTCCGCTTTGGTTGGAGCTTGGCATTCGCCACTTGAGTATGTCTCCACAATCCCTGTTACGTGTGAAGCACAGAGTGCTGAACACAACCGCATCGGCTGCCAAAGAAGAAGCACGAAAGTGCTTCGCCCTACGCACCAGCGGAGATATTGAGGAGCGACTGCGAGTTTTTAATGACTCCACGGGAAGTTCGGATGAACAAAGTGGTTCGAACGCATCGTAATTGGGGTAAATGGATATAAATACCTTTAAGTTAATATATTTACATTTGTGATAATTATTCATTGAACACCTTGTATGTAAAATAACCCCACTGTGCATTAAAGTGTACCCTTTGTAAA
>NZ_JAGGNR010000004.1 GCF_018614975.1 Paenibacillus polymyxa
AGGAATTTTTTATTTGTTAAATCGAAGAAAGAGTTGTAGGGGAATATTTAGAACATTCAATATGCGAAAATCTATTCTCTGATACCATTTCCCTACCTTAATTCTTCCATTCACTAATAGGTATATACTTGGAAGAGAGTGTAATCACATCAAATTGCCACTGATTTAATAACAACTTTGTATTCTTATATTCCAAATATTTTATCCACTCGTTGATGGCAACACCAGCAACAATTGAATTGGAGAAACCTACTGAGGGCGGAATAAAATCCCTTTGGTACTGATTCCTTTCGAACTTGTCGCCTTTCTGATATAAGTCTGTGAGATTCCACAGACTATTTGAATCAACAATTGGTCCGACAACTAAGGTAGATTCCCAATATCCCATCACCATATGGGCGATCCCAGAATCCTTCAATATTGTCCCAATACGAAGTTGAATTGCACCGTCTTCTCCGTCTGCGGTAACAAATATAAAATCACCACTGAACCTTTCCGTTTTTATATAGAGCTCAGCGCATTTTGGATAAATGGTAACTACCGTTTGTGGACTGATATCATTAATCAATTTTTTTAAGACATCAACTTTGTACTTACCAACATCAGAATCGCTAAGCCAAAACATCCTTTGAATGTTTGTTGCATCTACAATATCTGGATCCACTAAAGTTATTTGGTTAGGATTCAAAGCGGCTAAATCAAGAGCCAATCGAGCTCCTAAACCACCACAACCTAATATTATGATATGTGCATTTCTGACCTTTTCAAGTAAGGTTACAGGATATGCTGTAAATAAAGAGAAGTACGAAAGTGTCCTTGAAAATTTATTTGAAGACTCAACTTTCTCGTAGTTTACCAAACCTACAGAATTTAACCTTTCAAGGACAAATTCATTCTCAATATCCTGAACATCCATTATTGTTCTTGTCAAATCTATTTTAAATCGATTAGTTAATCCAAGTCTGTAGCCGTTACTCCGAGAATTTGAGATAGTTAAAAAGGGTTTAATCTGCATTCTAATTGACCACATCCATAAGCAACTTTGTGCCTTGAAGCTTTCTCATTGTATACACTGCTAATAGTAAGTATTGTTCATTTTGAATGAACAAGTTAAGTGACTCACTTAGTTTACTTCTGTCATTATCTGATAAAGTTCTATTCCCCCTCTGCAAGTAGTCTGAAACGGAATCAACAGTATTTTTTACATTTTTAGCTCTGTGTATATATGGTTTGAAAACTTGCAAACCCTCCATGTAGAGAGAACCTTGTAAATGGATGTTATTCCAATAAGTTAAATTCAATCGGCTTACATCGAACTCAAGTAAATTTGTTATTTTGTATTGCAGATCTTGAGGCGGGGTAATATCCTCTTTATAACAATATTCAAGTGATAAGAGATATCCTCCAGGCTTCAAAACACGCTCCATTTCTTTTACCGCCGACTCACGATCCTCAACGAAAGAAAGTGTCCCCCCTGATACAATTAAATCAAAAGTTTCATTACTGAAGGCAAGATTTTGAGCATCGTCTGTTTTAACCAAAACATTCTTGTTAACCAATAAACCACTTTCTTGCAAATCATTTATATACTCTTTTGCTACTTCTGTCATTTTTGGAGAAATGTCGATTCCTATAATACTTTGTGTTGGAAACATTTCCGCTAATGCCGCAAGTGAAGAACCTGTATTACTTCCTATTTCAAGTATTTTTGCATCGCTGGTTAATGGAGAAATTCCATGAAGTGATTGTCGCAATAAAGACAATCCTCCAGGAGAAGGATTACCTTGGCGAATTCTTGCTATGAAATCAACATAGTCACTTTGATACATGTGTTTGTCCCCCTTATATTTTCCTCGTTCTTATTAACAAGAATTCCCATCCCCTTTGGATTGTATACCTATTTGACCAAACCCCAGGCAGTAATAAAGACTTTCTTCATAAAAGCCCCTTGCCTTACACAGAAGTAAATTTCAACAACAATAAATAGTTGTATATCTTCCGAAAAAACATGTTTTCTCCACAGCTTTCTCTACTATAAAATTAATACATTCACTCAAATTTTATCTCTTCCTTGTTCTTTATTTCGGAAGCCGATTTATAACTTCCAGAAGCATTTATTTGTTCATATCTAATATCTTTTTTGTATTCTGTACTAAGCTCTTTTGCTGTCTTAAATAATCCTTTTGATTTTTCATACTCTTTATCCGTATAACAAATCAGTACAAAATAACCGAAATCAACATTTTCCACCAAAAGATACGTTGGTAACTGATAATTAATACCATCTTGATATCTTTGATGCTTACCAAGTTTTAATTCAATTAACGCCCTTTTATTTTTTCCAATAGAAAAGTAAAAATCAACAGATCCTCTTCCAAGATCTACTTCTTGATTTACTATTATGTCTGTATCCTTCAAGCATAACTTAGCGATTATTTGAAACAATCTTTGTACTTTCTTTTCGTTCACACCACCTTCAGAGGTATTTAGTAGCTCAAACCCTTTTTGGTGCTCAACAACATTTTTAAAATACTTCACCATTTCCATCACTGCTTCTTTGAATTCATTTACGCTATATTTCTTCACTTCGTCTAATGAATGAGAAACAAGTTTATCTCTAATTCTCCGATACTCTTCCTTTATATCCTGTGGCATAAGTTCTTCATAGTAGTCTAAATCAATGTTGAAAAACTTAGTCACTATTTGGGGCTGATTTTTGTAAATCTCAAATAACTCACCCACATCAAGAAAATCAATATCTTCAAATATGATACCAATCAAATCATAAGGTGTCTCAATTTCCCTAAGAATTCTCAAGGTACCTTCATCTAATCTCCTTACTGTATCATCAGTTAAATACTTGGTTACAATCTCACCTACATTGAAGCCATCATCAGATGAATCATAAACGAAATAGAGTATATTAAATAACACATACTCATAAAGTGGGTTTAAATTATGCGGAAACCGATCTCGTATATAACTATGGAGAGTTTTTAGATCTTGCATCGCTGAATGCTCGTCATCTTGCTTGTGTTCTGGGAAAACAGTAGCATATATGTCTTCGAATTCAAGATTCCCCCCAATCTCCATAAAATATGAATAGATATCATCAATTAAACTGTTAATAATTTTAATAGACTCTTTGGGGAACTCTTTATCAAAATTTATCATTGTTCTTGAGACTCCTTCTTAATAAATGTTCTTCTATCTCATTTCCTCTCCCCTGTACCTTCAACAGTTGGTAGCAGTAAAAACCCATTTTATTCAACGATTGATTAAAGGTAGCGACAACAAGTTAGGTTGTCGCTACCTCTCTTCACCATCAATAATAATTTGTTTCCCTGAAGGGGGCTGAGAAATCCCTTGAGTATGTAGCGATCGGTATTTTATAGCGATTAGATAAGATCCTTGAAAATACCTGAGTAAAACTGTCCCCCAAAAGCCTTGATTAATGCTTTAACACTGACGATTTTAAATGTCGGCTATTAGCTTTTAAGAAAAGAACTATTACTATTCAAGGTTCATAAAGAATTCGTTTAAGTCATCTTGAGCTCTCATCATTAACTGGGATACAGGTCCATTAGTTTTCCCTTTAAATTTGTTGATATAATTCTTAAATGACATTGATGGTTCACTTGTTGTTCTATATTTCTCAAGGAAATATCCAAATGGGGCGTTTGTTGAACATATAACTTCTAAAAATAATTCTAATTCTTCCACTGAAAACGAATAAAATCCGCCTGTTTTCAATTGATTAATTTGTTTAAACTTATTGAGGAATTCACTTCCATCAAAATTCGAATACGGAATATTATCCATAGTTACCGTTACATAATAGTATACTTTCTCATCATTCAACTGTTGGTTAACCTCATTTGAAACAATTAAATTCATTGCTTCTACAGCTTGCAAAAGAGGAGAAAATATGAGCTTATCCGTAGACTTTTTCACACTTTCCTTTTTAGAAAACCCTTTGTCTAAATCATATCTAACTCTAAAACTTTTAGCTTCAATTACCATTACAGTATCTTCATAAGTCAGATATATATCTGATGATAAATTATTAGTAGGACCATAATAAAACTCTGGAATTGATGAATATTTAAGCTCTGAAAGCTCGGGTACTTTTTGAACAATTTCAACGATGTATGCTTCAAACAGATATCCATAATTAGTTCTAAAATTTGCAATCTCATTTTTAGAATGTGAATCTTTGATTTTTACATATAGAGAATGAAATAGTGAATTTTGAAACAACTTTTTCTCTATTGGAATGTATGTGTCAGAATTAATTTTTAACAATGGCTTTTTTTCAAATAATTTAAAATCAAAGTTTGCATCTATATATTCATCAGCCCATTGTTTTCCTTCTTCTAAAGAAAAACTTAAACTTTCAAGTGTTTTATTAAACAGTTCTTTTGATTTAGGAGATTGAGGAGGAAGATCCTTAGGGTCGATTGACCAATTCTCAAATATTATTTCAGATTTATTCCAATCCTCGTTTAATTTTTTTGACAACCAAAATGACATTCCAGCCACCGCATAAATATATTCATTTAGATGAATACCATACTTTTCATTAAATCGGTTTCGTATTTGCTCTGTATACAATTGTAATTTCTCACTTTTAAATGAGTTCAATATAAATATATAATACGATCTAACATATTGATGAGCCGCAGAATCATAGTAATTTAATACAGAGTTTGAAGCTAAATATGGAATATATTCTTCTCCTTCATACTCCATGTATGATTCATGGATAATCGTCACCATTTTAATTAACTTTATAAAATTCTCACTAATACGCTGTTTATTCACAATAGAATTCTCGGTATGACTTTTCAGCAAATATTTCCATCCAATTAATAGTCCTTGCCGTGTAACAAGGTGTTCGTCTTTCAGTGTATAAACAGGGATCATCTCTGATTCACGAGAGGAATAGTAGAGTAATAAATTTTTTATTATATCATTATCAGGACTAAAGCTACTATTAGTATCAAGAAATCCAAATATGGATAGTATTCTTGCAAATCCAAGAGTATCAATATTACTTAGACAATCTTGCCATGCTGTTTCCATATCTATATCAAAGAAAACATTAGAAAACTCTGCATAAATATGTTGATTCATAGGTCCTCCACTTTTCTATTATCTCGTTAATATCAAATTAAGCGTGATAACTGTACTTAAAAAATATTGTTAAGCTCTTCTCTTATTTGTTGCACTGTATCCATATCACCAAATTGTAGATATAACTTCTCAGCCTCTAAAAGAGTAATTCGTTTTTCAGCTTTATTAAGTCCTTCTATTATGAACGCTTTGTTAAATAAGGCGATAGCCAATAAATGATACACGCTATCATCCTGGGCTCGATTAAGGTGTTCATTTATTTCAAAGATTACTTCATCAAACTCGATTTTTCCATCTTTTTCTTTGTCTATTTTGCATAAAATTGTTGCTTTAGATATTTTGACCTTGTAAAGCATAAAATAAATACCATTACTCTTATAAATTCTCATCATTCTATCGAGAATCTTTAACGAATGTTGATAATACTCCTCGAATCCACAATCCCCTAAATAACCATAAGAATTAGCAATAGCTCCTTGTGCAGAAAGGATAACATCGGTTAATTCTCCACCTGACTCCATACTTTGATTTATAATCTTATCTAATTTTTCCGATAAAGAGATAACTTCCTTTATTCGGTCTTGGTAAATACAAATCTGAAGTAAATGACCTGTTGTTCTTATTGTTTCTGATAAATTATAATTACTTTCGAAGTGCTCCAATATTTCCTTAAACAGCTTTTCAGCAAAGTTTAAATCACCTGACGACTCTAAGAGTGCAAACGCCAAATTCCCCTTACAATATGCCCTGTCATCTTCATCTTTTAATATACTCATCGCTTCTTCAGCACATGTGATAGCATTGGCATTATTAGAAACAAGTACATACATACCTGAAAGACACATTAGTATTTTCCCTTTAAATCCCACATCAATACATTCTCCATCAAGATCAAGCAATCTGATGGCATCTTCCAGATTGATTATTACATTATCAATTCTTTTTAAATAGTTACCTTCATTTGCTCTGGAATAATGAATGTTACTTTCCTTAATCAATTTACTAATGTACTTGTACGGCCGACTCATCTGAATCAACTTATTCAATTTCTCTTCCAAGGATTCATTGCCTGTTTGATATACATCGGTCGTTACATATTCTTCGAATAATTCAGGACAAAAGTGTGGATATTTGAGTAACTTTGTATGAACCCAGTTCAGATCGAAATATTCAACTTGAACGTCATAATTTTCCTTTGCCCATTTTACTACTCTTGATTCAAATTTTTTCAGATCTCCGTCTACACTAAAATGAGAAGGATCTAAGTTCATATTAAAAATAACAATAAACTTATTCAACTTTTTACCAAGTTCTGTTTGAGTCTTTTGCTTAGCATCTTTAATATTTTTTTTCAATGTTTCAATTTGACTATCATTAAAGCTACTCGTATATTTTTTAAATTGAAAACCAATCAATGAATTATCATCTACTATTTTGTATGCGTCTAAACCATTACCTTTACCATTAGCATCATTAACTCTTTTCGTTGAAAATTCCTCCACGCATAAATGGTTGCACAAATCTTCCCATTTCTTATTATCCAAAAAATCATTTAATTCCTTAGCAGTTGGTGTTCTTCTCATGTTTCTGTCTCCTTGTATCCAGCTATGAATTTTTTCAAGTTTAATCAAAATACCATAAGATACATAAAACTCCACAATTATTATTGATTCGACATATGGTACAAATGTCCTTCCAGAATATAGGTACAATATACTTATAACTTCCGAAAACGTTCCTTTTCGGAATATATAACACTTTGATCTCGATACTGAGTGAAGAACACCCAATCAAAGAAGAAAGACTGAATTTGTAGAAAAACAAAAAAGCCAAACGATTAACAGGAATCAAACACCTGAAATTCATCGACTTAGCAATTAACTCATTATTCTTGTGTAAATTTATGTAGAAGAAACCATCTAATTATAATTGGAATTAACTTTAACAGCCGATAATTGGTTCAAGAACATCCTCACATAAATGCTGTAGCCCTTCTAATTGTAAGCAATTAGAACGATGATTAAAGAATAATGTAAGGATTATGGTGAGTTTCTTGTTTGGAAGAATTAGCTCAGCAGTCTCATACGATTTTCCATTTCTCAAAGTCTTTTTCGTGAATGTTAAATTTTCATTTCTGAAAATAAATTCCAACAACTTCTTCTTGACGTTTATATCCCCTACACCGATTAGTGTTGAGAAAGGGAATGTCACAAATACTTTCCTAATAAGCTCAGCACGATTCCATAACATCTTGGAATACTCATCGAGTTCTTCTTTTGTCAATCTGCCATCGCTTAATTCAGTTATTTTTTTAAAATTCCTTTTAGCTAATTTGAAAGCTGATATGTACTTTTTTCTGTCGATTCCATCGTATGGCCAACAGCCCTCTTTGGGTCGAGGCAAGGGTCTCCAGTCCACTAATCCTACCTTAATTTTAGTCTTGTTTGAATATAAGTGTTTTTTTAACTCTTGTATTTGATTCCATTGATCATTGAGAAGGTTTTTCTTAAAATTAAACCAATTTTTATCCATTTGCTCGAAATGTAACAATATCCTCGCTTGGAATTCTAAGAATGGAGATGATGAACGTCGAGGTGGATCCTCAGATGGTAGCCCCTTCGCAATTCTTATTTCATTTGTTACCTTTCCCAGTTTTAAATACCCATCATGACTTGTTTCATCCCAATATCCAAGTCTCCAATCATTTTCAATCCACGTATTTGAATCATATCCGTAAAGCTGACACCTTCCTAAAACCGCTTCAATTGGATAGCCACCCAGTCCTTCTTCATTTCCAAAAAAGACTACTTCTGCTTCATTAAAATTCCCATACCCAAACCAAGGTACTAATCTTTCAATGTGATGAAGTTCCAATTTCACTATATGCCGCTCCTGTTCTTAAAAAATTTATAGCTACTGAACTACATTTCGACACAAAACCAAAATATCCCTCCTATGTTGGGAATGACCATCACTCCTACAAAACCGCATCTCTTTCACCGATTTTGTTTTGCGGAATAAAATAACTGTCACTAATCCCTTACCCCACAAAGCTTCACCACCAATTACGTGATGAAATTTTCTAACTCAAAACGCTGAGAAAAAGACTGGGATTGATCGGATGATTAGCAGATCAGTATTCAGTCGGTTTGAGAGTAGTTAATGAGAGATTGATGATAATTATTTATCGGATGTTATAAAATTTTTTAAGAAGTAAGAATAAGACAGAATGCAAGGGACAAAGCTCAAAATATCAAAACTATTGACGTCCTATCAGTGGCATCCTACATTCTCTAAGAATTCGTTCATATGTATATAGTCTGTCACTCTCTGATTGATCAATTAAAATCACTTCACAATATATGGAATGTAATTTAAAGTCATCAATAAGCTCTGACTCTATTTCCAAAAATTCTTTAATTAACGAATTAGCTTTCCTTTGCTTCTCTAATGTTGAGCCAATCAATTTTAATGCAGATGTTTGAATTGAACCATTATAATGGCACAGAATTCTTTCTCTTAACGTTTCTTTATTACCCTTGGCTGCTCCCACATATAGACACACATCCGAGTATTCTTGTGAATTGTATTCCGAATCTTGATTCCATTTGGGATTTATTTCAGGCAATAAAAACTTAATAGAATCCCCTTTAAATGTCTTTATGGAGTTATTCGATTCTGAATTCAACTGCATATATTTTTGATAAAGTGCTTTTCGCTTTATCCATAGAGCTTTAACATTATAAGGATTGCATGTTGCATACCACGTATAAAGCCCTTTTGCATCCTTATGTTCCTGAAATGCTTCTTGTATGCTCTCCCTCGATAAAACATCAACTCTGAAGGATGACTCCCTGAGTTTATTGTCTATTTTTCTAAGCTCAACTTTTAATTTATCTAATTCTAATTTTCCCAAAGTCATAAAATACCCCCCTGATGAAATCATCTCCCTTTATACAAGTCGTATTGTGCAACAATCATACCGTTCTTACAAATCATATTCGACGGGGTAGCTTTTAGACCATATAAAAATGATCCTAAGTCTTCTTTAATAATTCCTACTAAGTGAAATTCTCCATCATTTTTAAGTATAAACACTCCTCCTCCACTAAAACCACCAAGACGAATTCTTAATAATTCTTGATCATCTTCGCCAAATAATTTTACTACTTGATCCATATCTATTGGAATTGTTATTGAGATCTCGGAAGCATCTGAAACGGGACCTGAGTACGCTCCGAATCCCAACACTGATTCCTGCATATTATCATGCCGTAAGACTCCTGGATATCCAACCACTGTTACTACTTCACCAATTAATTCTGAAAAGTTTGAAGGCGGTCCACTTTGAGGCCGAAATGGTTCTTTATAACATGTGGCATTTATAGTTTTTAGATCATCATAGCTTAAACTAATAGTAGCCAGGTCGAGTGTTTCATTTACATCAATTAAAAGGGTTGCTAAATCTATCTGTAGATCGCCAACTTTGAATATACAGTTTTCATTATTAAAATAAAAATCGGTTACATGCTTATTAGTGACAAGAAAAAGACTTTCGTTTATATCCATAAGGACTCCAGATGCATTCTCTATTTTCCTTTTATCTTTATCTTCATAAATTATTACGATGGGGCATACATAAGCTTTCAGCAATGTCTGAAAGGCTGTGGCAACGAGGTCGCTATATTCTTCATTCGATTCATCTACTTGCCGTAATCTTTCTTTGAGAAAGCTTTTAATCTGAGTTACAGTTTCAGAATTCAAACCTTCTTTGTGTACACTTTCAAGTACTTTTATTAACTCTTGATCGTCCATAGTCGTCACACCGCCTATATAGTATATAGTTATATAACATTTCAAGTACATAATACGAATAACAGCCGCCGCGGGTTATGACTATTTTCAGATTGTTACAATTCATTCCTCACTGTCTGCAACCAAAGCCAACTCAAAAACGCTGGCTATTCGATGGAGATCACTTACATCAGTTCTTTCTTTAGTCTTTAATCCTGAAAGAGAATCTATCCGTTTCAAATCTCGCCCTATATTGTTACCTTTCGGAAAAATATCTTTTTGAATAATAATAGGAAAGTTCATTAATCTGTGAACAAAATGATTTAATTGAATGATAGTTTTTTCTAATGGCATTATGGTTAATAATCCTTAACAATCTTATTAATGTTCTTGTATGATTACATATATCAGTAATCATTTCGTATGGAAATGGATATTTTACAATGATCCCAGGTTTTAAATTCTGATCAAACTGATGAATTGTCATATCAATAACAGGATTTTGTAATTTTCCAATTGATCCATCTGTCTTATGTACAATTAACCAGTGATAACAATAATTCTGATCATTCAGATCTACTCTTATCTTTCGAATACAATACTCACTAAACAACTCCTTATTTTCATTCAAAAGAAAGAAATATGTAAGAACCGAAGAATAATTGCAAAAATTATTTGGATATTCAACACCTCTAAATTTTTTAGAAAGAATAAAAAGCTTCTCCTGAAGACTATCTAAATAAGATTGATAGTCCTCTAAGTTCTTTTTTATATTATCAGTATCTCCCAAGATATTAACCCCTCATATCTATCATTAATTTACAAATATTAGAATTCTTTAACGATTACCTAACATCATTGAGATTCTATCAAGAAATGAACAAAAAACTTTTTATATGTAATCATTTGAACAATATACATACTAATAGCACCGAAATGCATAAGCACTCGTCTATTGATGAAGAAAATAAATCAGAAAATATAAAATTCATGAGACAAGATCCTTTTAGTATTTTAAATTCGACAAAACAGTAATATTGTCCTGCACTGTTCAGTAGGAATATATGTTGAGTTACTACTTGGACTCACAACAAAAATAGAGCTGAACGTATTGTGAGATGAATTGAATACGCTTAGCTCTATTTTTTATTATTTTTACCGTCTATGGTAAAGTATTTAGTTCATGTTGATTTCGAAACTGCAATAAGACTTCAACATTGTCCTTCTTCTCTTCATTCAAAGTTCCCTTTTCAAGATTAAGCAAATATTCAACAATTTCCTGTGTAAGATTTAATCCATCAGCTTCAATGATATCCTTCGGTCTTAATATATTAGCCTTTAGTAGCATATCCACCGCTTTATTAATTAACATTGGTCTCGGAACGCTAAGAATATCATCCAGAGGTTCTTTCTTCCGCATATTTTTTTGATTCATTTGCTTCATAAGATAGGTGTACTGATTGTAGTTAATCGCTTCTAAGTGAAACGCTCTAACTATCATCGCTTGAATAGATACTTTCCATTTTTTCTTTAAGTCAATATAGAAGCTAAGATTATTGGGATAATGAAGATCTTTCAAAAATGCATTTTTTGGTAAAAGAAATGCTCCTGCAAATGAATCTGCTTGATGCTCAATTAATCGATGTTCCTCAAGATAGATGTCATTGTAGTCAGTGTTCCAATTATGAAGAAGCATGTGTCCTAATTCATGAGCTGTATCAAATTGTCTCCTACTTGCTGATTGCTTCCCGTCTCCAAGAATAATCACGTATCTCTCGCGATTATTAATCATTTGCCTTTGACTAAAAGCATCAATTTTATAAGTATCTGTTGCCAACGAAGTTATTACGAATCCATTTTTCTCTAACAAGAATACAATATTAGATATCGGGTCTTCGTTAACTCCCCAATATTTTCTTAATGAAAGTGCAATTTCTTCAATATCTTCACGTTCCAAAACACTGGGGTTATCTAATTTATTCTCAGGTAAGTTAATCAGGTCGCTGACATTAGGCAAGTTTATTAAAGGAAAATCAATGTACTTTTCAAGGTAATCACAAAGTTTAGAAAAGTATCTTGTTTTTTCAATTTGTGATAATCGTTCCTTTTTAGATGTTGATACTAACGATCTAAAAAAAGTGTTTCCAACCAGTATTTCCTCAAGGGTATCTGATTCATAGAAATACTCCCTTGGGAACTTAAGAACATACATTAACTTCATGAGTGTTTCTAAAGTAGGTTTAGTTTTACCATTCTCAAATTGTGAAATCGCCTGTTTAGATACACCCGAGAGTTCCGCCAACTCGGATATCGTAAATCCTAAGAATACTCTTGCTGATTTTAATCTGTCCTTGTTAAAGGTACTTACGATAGCCATAGCTAACTCCTTTCTCAGAATTTATTTTTCACTCATCTTGATCCTTGTGTATACTTTTAAGTTTGAGTAAGTTTTGAATTTCCTGATCCTGTTTTTGGTCTGAAAAATCTGAATAATTTGATTCAACTACAAAACCAACAGTATCATCTTCGTTGTTGTACCCAACAATGTAATGACTTAAGTCTTCTTCATAAATTGGGGTTAAAACAATATCTGGATGAAGAACCCTGCTCTTGGCTGAGATAACTTTTCCATGAACCACATTGTAGGTAATAAGTTGAACTACTTCTACGTCCATATTTTTCATTACAATATTAGCCTTATTTTGAATAAGGACATCTCTTGCTGAAACTATTTCCCCTTCAAACATTTCTAATTGACCTCTTATTGGAAGAGGTTCATTAATTAAGTATTTGTTTTTCATAGCATAAGCATACAAGTAATGAATACTTGTATTTTCATCATCAGCTCTATCAATTTGCTCCTGAAATGTGCTTTCTCTCAGGATTACATACAAGTGTTTGTTAAAAATTGAGTAAAGCCGTATATGCTCGTACCCATTTTCTCTATAAGTATCAATGATATACATATCTTTAAATACTTCATATACAAGTTGATTAACTTCATCGGAGTTGGAGTTTCTATACTTATTTTTGGTTATACTATTATCTGCATACTTTTTTTCACTGTTCACTCCAGTTCCGTTTACAAAACACTCAACCAATTTTCTCTTCTCATTAAAATCGTGCAAGGTAACAGTCTCCAAAAAACACCACTCCTCTCGTATATGTATATGATTTTACTATTTTACCTCATTTTTGTCCAGTAATTTACTTAAGACTCTGTAAAACTTCCGTGTCAAACTCAATATACACTGTTGAACTCAAACTCTTCTATTATGTGTTTCACGTTACTTACCCCTGCCTTAATCTTTATTTGGTTTAAAGTTAGTGATTCATCGTTCGACTTCAATTCCCCGATTGCCCACAATACTCTACGTTTTTGAAACGCTTCAGCATCTTCTACCACCTGCTCAAGAAAGGTTCGAGTACGTGGCATCTTCTTCAAATGCTTGGACATTAAACATTTCCTGCCCAGAATCTCCTGTATTCTTTTTAAAGTGATGCGGCGTGGCTTCCCTCCTTCACTCATCAACTGTTCTGCAATCCCAGTAACTTCTTCAAGAATTTCCATATCTCGCTTTTCCCAATCATGACGCGTAGCACCAGCCTTCGGTGGCAACTTTTCGGGCATGTGATCCATAAGAAATTCTCGGTCGTACAGATAGAGCCAAGCGTATACCTTGGGATTAAGCTTCCTCAACTTTAATCTCCCAAGTCCAGGATGCTGGCTTCGCATTTGCAACCACGCTTCTCGTCTTTCTCTTTTAGCTTGTCCTTTATGTTCTTCAGTCATTGTTTTCTTCATAATTTTTCTCTTTGGCAGAGATCCTTTACTCGCATGACCATCTAAAAAATCCGATGGTTCACTATTAAATAATTCGTCCAGTGTCAGTCCTAAAAATTGCATAACCAGTAGATGACGAACAGGATGGAATCCTTTCCGATGCTTCTGAAAGATTAGCTTCAGCCAACTACTTTCGCCATTTGCTGATGATTGGAGAATTTCCAGCAGTTCAACTCCATAAAAATCAACAAATTCTGCTCTCAATCGCTTATAATCAGTTCTTCCCTTATTAGAGGCATAGCCTTTCCGCATCAACAGATTTATATAGTGTTTATGAAACCATTCCATTGGACGATGAGGATATTTGAAATTGAGCAACTTCTCAATGTTGTTCACGATGCAACTGTATTGACTCAATAGTTCTTTGTCAGCAATTTCTTGAACAGAATGATCAGAGCAATTATCCTGTGTTGGAGCTATGAATGCATACTTCGTTCTTTCTCTCATCAAAACCGAGCTTTCAGAAAGCCATATGCCATGTTTGATGCAAATTCGAACGCCTGGAATTTGATGAATTCGCCTCCAATAGTATTCACCATGTTTCTCCATATCTAATTGATTGCACAATACACAGTATTGGAAATGAGCATGTGGCTTTATAGCTGACGACATCAAACCAATTGCATTATGCAGATCCCTCCCATGCTCATCAAGCATACTCACATATATGGCGTGCGCCTGCTCTTCATCCCGAAAAACGGTATAAAAAAGGTACATCGTATTCTGGACGATAAGCTGGTCGGATGATATCGTTGAACCAGCAGGCAAGTTGGTGACGATGTTACTAATACCTGGTTGCAATTCTACACCTGCTGTGAAGCTATCCATTCCGAATATATCCTTCAAGATAGCTCTGTGACTTATATTGCCACTTCGAATCCCAACTCTGGCAAGCAAACTATATAGCAGTTCATCCTCGTAAGGAATCGGGAATTGGAGCATCATCCGATTTCACTTCCAGCGTCTATTGAAAAGTCCGATGCAATATATCCAGCATCTTTAAGCACTTGATAGGCAGTGAGACCATTCTCCTTTCCTGCCTTAACCAACTTCCTCAAGTCGCGTTCATCTTCGATTTGCGGACGTGTTTTGCTTGTAGTTTGCTTATCTTCAATTAGTCCGAGATGAAACTTGTATGCTACTTGGACAACCTCTTGAACGCTTTGGACATGTGGCATTTCCGAGAGAATTTTGCTGACATTATGTTTGGCTTCTTTTTCTGGAACCCCTAATAGTGTTAATCGCACCACGGCGTCCTGTTTCAATCGCTCAGCATGCACCTGTTGTTCTTTTTGTGTTTTCTGAAAGGTTTGAAGCATACTGCCTAAATCCAACTTGGATTGTTCCGCCGCAATAAATCCATTAATAGGAGCAATGTTGATATCGCCAAACTTGGCAATCCCGTTCAGGTTGCCTGAGCGAAGAGCGTTCAACATCGGCTCAACTAATTTCAGGCTATCCTTAACGACACCTTTAATGATCTGTGGAGTTATCGTCTCCGTTCCTGATGTTATTGCTCGTATTTGAGAGAACATAAAAATCTTGACGGCAATGTCCGTTATTCCACAACTCGCTTCATATATGGCATCATTCAACTCAGTTGTTAATTCCATTGGATTTCGAACCCACTGATAGTCCCAAATTCCTTCGATGAAAAGCCTCCAACTCGGCTCTTCTTTCTTCATTGGTAGCCAGGCAACGTCACCCTGACCACTTCCGCGGCGTGCAATGCGAAAATTCGAAAAAAGAGCTTGGGCGGTGGGGGTTCCAATTAAAATTGTTGGGAGTCCAATTGAATTAGAGAGTGTGACGAAGAATGAGAGCATTTTCTCAGCACCTCCGCTTTTCGCCACAGACAAATTCTGAATTTCATCAACTACAAGAATACCTAAGTTACAGCTTCTGGATATTTGGGAAACAATCGGCATTAAGGAGGCGGCAGATAATTTTGTGTTCTTGCCAAAGCGATCCATATAATTTGTCCCGAGGAGCTGATCCAACTCTACAAAAAAGTTATTAATCAATCCTCTAATTGAGCCGTCTGGAGGGCATTCCAAACGCAGAAATACAACCTCATAGGCGCTTAATTGAACACCATTGTACTCCGAATGACTAATAATTTGTGGCATCGTAGAGAGGATGCGATTGATAGCCGTGCTCTTCCCCATACCACTTACGCCAACAATGGTCAGTCCCGAAGAAGAAGTTTGTATGTTTGGATGGATTTGCCCCCTTTGAATATCTGCATATCCTTGAACCATTTGGCTCGCGTAGTTAGGCTGTATAGGGTTTCGATTGACATAGCCCTGCCGAATCAGTCTCGATATTCGATTTTCAAGGTCAATGTGAAGAGGTATCACCTGAAAATAGCCAAGCAGTTGCTGGATCATGTGAAAGCGGTAATGACTGTCGGCATAGCGTTCTTCCTTATCAAAATGAGGGTAACTACTCAGGGATTGAACTACTTCTTCTTTAGACATGATAGAGGGCAGTGCCTCAATCATTGCGTTGTCTTTGTATTGACTCACGATTTGGGATGAATATTGAGCTACTTGTGCCAAAGCGCCGTTAGGAATATGTATCCATTCAGTCATGCTATTCCTCCCCTCGTTTCTTATTCAACAAATCGAAATCATTAAAATAGTCAATGTTGCCAGCGGAATCCACATTGTCTTTAGAATTCATTGATTTTCCGAACCCAAGCTGAGCGTGTATGGATTCCTCATTTCGCATGAGTTGCTTTTCAAAATTCCGATAGTCTTGAATTCCACGAAGTTTTTCAGCTTTTGTACCCGAGACATATTGCTCTTTCGTTTGCTTTTCCGCTTCCTGTACAATAGCCTCGATGTGTGTTATCAAGTCAATTTGAGGTTGTAGCTCTTTTTCTACATGTTGCGCCTTTTGCATCCGCTCAAACTCCTGCAAATACTCAATCTCCTCCTGCGTTCGACCGTTGTATTGATTGTACTGGCTCAGAAGATAGCATGGTTCAAACCCATTCTCGCCTACACCT
This sequence comes from Paenibacillus polymyxa, assembly GCF_018614975.1. GTDB lineage: Bacteria > Bacillota > Bacilli > Paenibacillales > Paenibacillaceae > Paenibacillus > Paenibacillus polymyxa_E. Next base: position 16,788 of record NZ_JAGGNR010000004.1, read on the forward strand.
CTCAAATATATTGTCCCTAAATTTCGTGGATCGTAGCTGACAGAAAGCTTCCAGGTTCCTACGCGTGCTTTCTCCATCCACCGCTCTTTCAGTGCCGTATGACTGCTATAAAACAAACTTTTAAATTTCAACCCTTGGTAAGTCACCAAGCATTCAGCGACTGGAAGCAGGTTTACTAAGACAACTGACTTCGAAACTTCTCTCAATTTTCCCGATCTATATTGCACACCCCATTGCCAGATTTTTGATGGGATGCTCTCTACATCATCGCTGATCATCATTTCCTCGCGAGGATAATTCGGCAGGTAGTGGTTGTTATGATAGAGCACGCATCGGATGATGATCTGGGTGAACTGGTATAAATCCAATTTTGCATCCAATCGATAATCGCGTGAGGAAGGACCCCTCTGCCTAAAATCAGGATTTATGACTCCAGGCAACATCATTTTTGTTAAATCATTTGTTGTTCTGAAATGTCGTTCAAGTATAGCTTTAAGATCACCTCTGTAGCTGGACGTATTCTCAACTTTGACGTGCAGATTGCTTATGAGTGTCTCCGCATCCTGCGTAAAGAGTTCTCCGCGATCCCCGAGAATGGTTTCAGGTAGGTGTTTTGCCTCCCATTCTTCAGGTCGAATATCGATCCCATACTGCTTGCAAAACTCCACTTTATCTTCACAACAGTTAGCGATTGCCATTGCCGCAGAGAGCCAGCTTGTTTCCAAAGTGACATGGATCGAAGTGATGCATCTGCTGAAGACATCCTGGGTGTATACAAGGTAGGGACGTCCGATTATCCAGTTCCTATTAATTCTTGAGACCAAATATACATCGAAAGCAGTCGCATCGAACAAGTAGCGTGACCCTGGTCCAATAGTTTCTGTAGTTGCACTCCCCAACACAGGACGATGAAGCAACTCATATTTTTTTGAACTGTAACGCGTTGAGACTTCCTTCTTTATGTTGTTTTCTTTCTGATAGAAGTATTTAAACTGTGCATATGTCGGCAATTCATTAGGACCTTGGATAATAGGCATCTTTACGCCATTCTCTATTTTATGATCCTGACTATAGAACTCCTGAATCATCTTTTGATAAGCAAACTTCAGCGGTGCTTTCTTCGAGGTATAATAATATTTTTTTAATGAGACTCGAAATATACGTTCAACCTCCTCGTCAACATTAATTCCCGTATCCTGGCTGTATTTTCGCGGTCTTCCCCGTTTGGCTTGACCTGAAGCTTTTGTCTTTCCCGCACCTCCTCTTTTGTCAAATCCAGGAGCTAAAGCGTATTTAACTCTTCCTTTGATCCAAAAAGATTTTAGATACCTTCCAATTGTTTTTGTGCTTAGTCCCGAACGATTTGATGCCTCCTGAATGAGCTGATTGCGAAGCTCTGGCTCAAATATGTCTGGCTCACGATCTACTAATTGTTTGATGCTCCCCCAAGCATCATCCATTTGAACCCTTGCCTTTGCAGATAAAAGCTCCTCGCATACGAGAGAGAACCACTGATCCTCGACCACATGAATCACTTCTTCCTGTATTCCTCTCTCAATATCCTCAATCAATCGTAGTTCAGGGAATCGATTCATGAAGATGTTAATGATATAACAATGGACTCGTCCAGCATCGATCCACAAGATTCTTTCGATTTGCCTTGGATCTCCTCCATATTGGAGCATCGTATTAACCGCTATCCTTGGCAAATGTATCACATCCTTTATAGTCAGCAATCTCGATGTATTCAGTAGATTGGTTAAGATCAATAGGCTTATCCATGTCCAGTTTGATTCTCTTTCTGGCAAGTAAATGTTTGAATAGTAGTAGCCCTTTACCTGGCTCTTCTGAGAATTGACTATCGAAGCGTTCGATTAAATTTTTTATCGATCCTCGCCCCCCGATTAACAGCTCCATTAATAATTGGCTTTCGCCTGCAATCTGATATTCCGAGTAGCTCCAGTCGCTTAGTCTTCTTGCGGCGTGCAACCATTCAATGTTCTTTGCCCGTACCGCATTAATTTCAGAGGAGCTGACCAGTGCCCAGGGAATACCTTTTTTGTACCAATATCGGCGAATGACCTCATAACGTTCAATGACTGAGTTTTTTTCAAAGTCTCTCGCCTCTTTAATGTTGCGTGCAAAATGTCGCTCTTGTCCCCGCTCGTCTTTCATCGTTAGTAAAAAGGTGCTCGTCAAAATATGTGGAGTACCCGTTTTGCGATCCATTAGCTTTTTGGCTAAGTCGTCATCGAGAATATCAGTCATCTCGTACAAATCCATTAGGGGATAATGCTCGCGGATGTCGATCGCATCTGACCACTCGCATAAATAGAAATAGCGCGTCTCATTATCGGATAGAAAATGATGCACCCTGCCCGTTTTCCAGCCCGAAACTCTGCTCACTCTTCCGCGGGATGCAATGCTATGGACATTTAGCCATGGCTGGTATTCTGCCCCACGCCCCTGACCTCTTCCTTCCTTAATGAATCGTTGTAATTTGGCATCAGAAGCATCGTAGTTAAATTTAGACATCAGATCTCTCCCCATTCTGCAATCTTAAAGAGATATGATAGGCGTCCGTCGCTTCAGCATGTTTTTGACCGTATGTGTAATTCGTCAGTATTACGCTGTTCAATGTATCTCCTGCAAGCATCTCCTCAACACTTTTGACATCCCACTGCTTCAAAGCTTTGTTTGAAATGAAGCCTTGAATAGCATCGTTTCTGAAATTGACGCTAAAGTTGTTACAATCGATGAATTCTATTTTAGCTCGAGAAGTGATGTCACCGTGGTAAAACTCAGCCAACTTTCCGATATTTTCATCGATAAATGCAATCGTTTTGATTGGTATATACATAGACGAGACCGTTAAATGTTTAAGTAGGTTCCGAAGCGATCCTAAGTCCAATAGAAAATCAAAGATGATCACAACATCTGTCTTATAATCTTCACCAAAATTGTATCTGACAACTTTGCAACTATACTCAATTTCCATTTTTCAACCTTCTTTCTTCTTATTTAAAGCATAAAAAAATGCATTGCCTATATGCGACAAGTCTCCTTTTTTTAAAGGAAACAGCATATAGGCAATGCATTTAAAGTTGGTGAAAGTGTTATTGGCAACATTATAACTCATAACGGGCTAATCAACAACCAACGATCTTCTCACACTTTTTGGTCAAAAGCACGATTATATGCAATGGAGAAATCTATCATATAGAGAGTTAAAATGAATGGGGAATGATTAAGTTCAAAAAAGTACAGGCAGGAAGTTAGGCAGTGAGATGTATACAAGGCAAAATAAAAAACAGGAGTGTGTTGACATGATTAAAGGCACATTAGGTTATATCTTAGGCATCGCATTTATAGGTTCGACTTTAGCGTTTGCTCTATCGATGCTATTAGACGTTTTGCTGTATGCAGCAGTTTGTGTAGTCATTCTTCTTCCGATTTGGGGATCTTTGCGTCACAGTAAGAATTGGACGCACGAGGGAGTTGGATTGAGGAAATGGCTGAGAGTAATTATGAAGGTTTTCAAAATGGGGAAGCCACGTTTAACATTTTATCTAATTGCGAGTATTGTTGTTGGATTGAGCTATGAGCAAATTGCAGTAACAGCAGGATATGTGGTCTGTGGGATATTGCTTATGCTGGTTTTGTGGGAGTCGTCTCGATATGCTCTGTCAAAAGTAAAAAAGGTCGAGATTATTTCATTTTCAAACGCAATGAAAAGTGTCTGGTAGTTTATAACGACGAGGGAGAGAGGATTAGATTGCCTCTCTTTTTTTGTCGTGGAAAAAGTGCGCCTTGAGTGAGTTTTTATTTTTTTTGTAAATAAATGGTTGCATATATAAAATGTCTTTAATTTATCAAGCTAAAATACAAATAACAGTGTTACGCTACTTCGCAATCTTCTATGTGTGCGTCCCTACGGACCCTTAGCGAAAAACGTGGTTTCAATATTCGCCTACGCGTAAACCTTGGTTTTTGTGTAATCTCCTCATTGGTGATAAGCTTAAAAAACTAAGCATCCCATCTCAGGGAAATATGCTTGATATAAGATTGCGTTCCTCCAAACATGGGATACACAACTTTAATGCGTTAAACCGATAACTATAGTTCGAATTATATGATTTTGCTATTGTTAAAATGGAATAGGATCGTCCTCCAAGTCAAATGATAGGTCTTCTGTTTCAACAATCGATTTCGAATTATCCGCTGAATTAACTTTCTTTGCAGGTATTCCGCCAAATAAACCTGATTCGCTTTGGCTTCTCCAAGTGCTTAATCACTTTTTCCTTTGTGAGCCCTCCAGTTCGATTTCATCGGATTTTATTTCAAAAGGGTTATAACTTGATTTACCAAGAATCTTTCCAATCCGATAATAAGCAGGAGTGCGGAAAACAACTCCAAATCCATCTCCATACTCTACATTCCTCTGGTTCATAAATAACCTCAAGGAAGTATGTTATGAATTTTTCCTTTTCGCATTCCTTTTCCAACGCTTGCTTTACTTCTAATGGAATGTGACCACGAAGATTCGAAATTAACCGCTGTAACTCCGTCAAGTCAAATCGACCAGAGAATCCTGTGACCGTGACTTCCCAATCTCCATCAGGAAACGGAATGTAATTGACTTCAATTAGTAATTGATCACCAATCAAGGCAATATCCCTCCATTCGTTAAATTGAAAATAGCATCTCACCTTCTGATGTAAAGCATTTCGTCTGATCAGGAAAAGGTAACTCTGAAAGAAGTAAAACCATCTCCTTAGCCGTCAACAGTTCAAAGCAATCTTTACAAACAAAAACTTCCTGATCATTAATAGCTTCTGGTGTCGGAAGCATGTCAATTGGAACTTTTCGTTCATCGAGCATCTCCTCCACGATTTCAGCTTTGTCACTTTCAACCCAGGTTAGAAAATAATGTTCTTGTGCCATTTCAAGCAACCATCCTTTCACAAATAAACATTGGTTTCCTTTTTTCTGAAAATCCATATTTCTTATGTGGAAAGTGCTTACTTTACAAAAGAAAAAGAACCAAGTATTCATGGCTCTTTCTCTTATATATTATTCTCGATCAGCAATTTCTTTGTATTTAGCAATAATATCAGGTCGATCCTTCAAGATGCCTTCAAAGTCCATTATATTATTGCCAATGTCTCCTACGTGTCACGATAATTATTGGGTATAATATATCTTTAACCATTATGTATACAACTGACCTTTTCTTCTGATATTTAGAAAATAATTAAGCCGCAGATTTGAGATCTGCGGCTTAATTTTCGTTCTGTCCAATATGGCTACGATACCAAATATGAGTAATGCTAAATGAAATTTAACACGTTTCTTTGTGAATCTCAAATTTTAGAACATGAGTTTATTTCTTGACTTTAGCCACACCTAATCTAATGAGATATATCACAAAATAACATATCATAACATTGAGTGTATAAAGCAGCATTTGAAAAGATACCTGTTTGCTGAGTATATCCCAACTAAACATGTCGAAACCAGTAGGCAAATTTGATCCATAAAAATAAAAGAACTTAATAGGAAAACCTAACTTATGCGTGAATCCATCGACAGTATTGTATATAGGCAACAGGATAGATAGTAACGGCAATATTAAACTGATTACCAAAGGCAAGATTACAGACTTGTTGACACTCCATTTTTTCTCAATGGTATTTTCTGATTTCAAATCACCACTCCTTTCTATTGAATAAAAAAAACAATTATATACAATTTATTGCCTAAGTATGGAAAAATAAATTGTATATGGTAAAATATATTCTATCACAAAGAAAGGAATGATAAAAATCAACAAAATTAAATTTGTTCCTGTCGTTCTTAGTTTTGTACTCTTATTAGCTTCTTTTCCATCAGCTCTATTTGCACAAGAGGATATCTTGAGTGATCCTCGATTGGACTCACTCTCGAAAAAGTATGGTGTGGAATTTGTCCCCATTGAGATCATCCAATCTCGTATTCAGTCAAATGACAATAACATACAACAAGATCCATCAAAAGCGTCTGAATTGGAGCCTTTAAAATTTAAAGATATGGATGAATATGAGCAATTTCTTGCTCAGTTGAGAGCTGATCTTGACAAGCATGAAGTTGCCGAATTCTCAATTGATCCTTCAAACCCTTCCCCTTCATCTGATCCGTCTCTGATAACAACGATGAATTCAGAGGACACATATATCATATCATGGGCTGCTCCTTTTACAGCTTGGGGATTAGCAGGTGCATTCGCCACCAAAAATATAACTATAAATTATAGTTATAAATATGTGAATAACTGGCCCCAATATACAGGTGTAAGCAGTATTAAGTCACACCTTGGAGGTCTTAACCTAATAGGTTGGGAGCAGACTGGTGGTAGTAAAACATACTCTCAAAAGTGCAGTCCTAAAGATACCGCTAACATCAAAGTAGTTGGATATTTTTTGTTGGGGGCTGAAATAAACGGATTTCCACTTGGTTCAAGGATGAATGATACATGGGAAGGTTCATTATCACTCCACCCACCTGCAACAGGCTGTTTCTGAGAAAAAATAAAATAAGAAAAAGAGGTGTCCAGTCATACGGACACCTCTTTTTCATTATCTTCTCCTTTTATTTAGTATAATGAGGTCTACTGATGACTATTCATCGCTTCATCTACGGATTGTTTGGCTTCGATCTCATTAACTCCCTGCTCCAGAAGACGACGCATTGCAATTGCTTTGTATACCGTTGGGTTAGGAACCACGAATGCACCAAGTTCTTGCAAATGTTGCCTTGCGTGTTCTACCATTTAATTCCCTCCTATAGTACTCAGTTGATCTATTGCCGATTTTCATCGTACCGTAACAGTATAACGAAATTGAAAACTGGTTCGTGTAATAAATGCACATACCACATGAGATTAGTTTAAATGTTCATGCTCAAATACATCACTAAATTCAGTTTTCAAAGTTTGCATACTGTTTTTTGTGATTACCACTTAGTATATAGTATACCTCTCTTTCATTATCTCCTATGGTTATCCATCACTGAACAAAAATTTGCACAAAAAAGGAGCCAATTTCCCGCTTCCCCACTTCTCCCTTTTCAGCTAACCGTCTGCTTAAAATCATCAATTATCTCTGACAACTGATACATCTCTCTCATTTTAGATGTCGGCGACCATTCGGCATGATCAATAAACTCAACAATGCGTATAAGCGACTGTTTAGCTTCAGAACTAAGCATGCCACTCCCTAAAAAATAGCTATTCTGAATTAACACCTCGGAAAGCGAAAATGGTCTCTCCTCTTCATCTAATTCATAGAGCAAAGTTGCAACCAAAACCGCGCTTGGAATCCGCAATGCTTTTGCCAATGCAAGGATCTTTTTAATGCTCGGGCTGTCTCTTTTGCCGCTTTCGAGTCGGTGGATATAGCCAGCACTAACTGATCCACCACTGGCATTTTCAAGATCCTTTAGCGAGTAATTGCGCAACTTTCGATAATGCTTGATCAAAAGTGCGAATTTATCAGAACCGCCTGTTCCTTGTTCAATCTTTTCTTCTGTCATGTGTCCCTCCATTATTATCCTTGTTAGGAATCCTGATTTGTTTTTAACCCTACATCATAGTCGCCAATAGGATTGATCATAATTTTATGGAGAGACGGTTAACGATTGTTCTTAAACCCTACTGCTTTTCCAGCTTAGTTTCATCTGATTCTTGTAATACAGTCTCCTTTTTATACTGTTACTGATCTGTCCAGCAGATAAGTTGTCCATTAATGCATTTATACTTTTAGCCTATCAACTACGCCAATGACGGCATGAATGTTATTCGAATACTGTTCACTTAGCAACTTGATTGACCTACTAATTTCCCCGCTTTCCATACCCCGATTAATCATGTTGCCGCCGTCGATTTAGTAGTAAACAATTGAGTTGTTTAATGTAGAGAGATTTATTATCAATCCTTACTACGGCTGCCCCTATATAAAATGTAAAGATCCCTTAACATCTCCAAAGCAAGTTGAAAAAGCGACAATTTTTGAAACATATGCATCGTCGCAACAAACATGAGAAAGAAAGTAATTTGCATAAAAGGTCTGTTTAGCAGATCGTGACCGTACATTTGATAAATCCTTTGGTTTAAAAACAATAAACCTCCTCCTACCATTAGCCGAACTGCCAGAAATAGCTTCTCTGGTTCCATATTCGTTTCGTTCCCCTCCTAAAATCAACGATCTGTTTAGTCTGATTCCTGCACTTTAACTCTCTTCAAACAAATAAAAAAAGCACAGATCCCCCCTTAAGGTAAGATCGGTGCTTCCGATTTGGAGTATTCGATTTAGTTGTCTTCATTATACCTGTTACTTCGAGTCAAGTAAATAAACCCTTAGAGTGATTGAGTATAAATTTGTCAGTTGCTCCCTCGCCATCATAATGTTTCTTCTGCTTTATTTCAAATCAACAATCTCAACAAGGATTTGAAAGCGATACTTAATTGCCTGCAATGCAAGTATGCTGTTGCGGTCATCAAGCGTGTTAAAGAGATATCGAATTTCGCATTCTGCATCCGAGCCATACAGACTAAATGCCAGATCAACTAAGCTACGAGTACCGCCAGACAAAAAAGCCTCGTTGTACGCCTCCAGTCTTATAGTGTGATCCTCAAAATTGTAAAGCATCTCGATGTTTCTATGCAACAGTTCTGCTCCTGAAAAAATGTAAAAAAGTGAGCGCCTTTCAACATCCTTGATATTCGTTTTGTCTCTTTCGCATAAATCATTGAATCGTCTTTTGTGCTCGTCTGAATGAAATTGCATACATATGCCTCCTTGTTTGTTGGTTTATACCTTATATGCATGCAAGCTATCAAAAACAAGTATCACATCTATGAAATTGATTCAATGTTGTATTGCAGTTTTAAGTATTGTTATCCTTATTCGCATCCTCTCACTTCGCTCCTCTCCTGTTTCTATTATTATTGTGAATAGATGACGGTTAAAACCTGAAACCCCTTATAAAACGAGGGTTTTCGGCTCCTCCAAGTATGTGAATAGATGACGGTTAAAACTTGATAGAAAACAAAAAAACCTGGAGCTTAGATTTGCTACAGGTTTGATGTATTAGAAATTCAAATTATAAATAGAATGCTTGATCCCGTTCCTGTCTATTGTCTTTTTTGTAACGAACCCCTTCTTGTGAAGGCTGGCTGTCATTTTGGAAATTGAATCATGACCCTTCTTACCAATTTTTTGAGCGATGTACTTTTGACTTGCCCAGCAATCAGCTCCTTTCTGAGATACAATTTTGCTCAGAAAGCTGTACAATTTTAACTCCCCATCAGTAAGATCATTCAGCATCAATTTAACCGTTGCATTCTCAAGGGTAGTAAAGCCAGAAACGGAATTAAAGAAGGGATTTAAGTAATACACATACCCTTCGCCAGCTCTACGATTCCCTCTGCGTTTAGTGACATGCCCTTTTAAAACTAACTCCTTCATATTTCGCTCCAGAGTTCTCTCGGAAATTTGAGCGTACTTTTGGATGTCCAACTTGCTAAAGTTTTTGGTTTCCTCCAGGCTTTCTCCAAGCTTCATAGCCAAGTAAATCCGTGTTGCACAATCAGATAGAACGCTTAGATCATCGAAAAAGTCATTCGAAATGATGAGTTTGTTTTTTTTCGTATAATTTTCAAACTCTAAATACCCATATGCACCGCGAAGCTCCTCCGTATACTTGCCATGTTTGCCCTTAAAGTCTTTTGCATATATTCTGTCTGTCTCTTTGAAAATGTGGGATGCATCCAGACTCGGTGAGCATCTTTCTCCCCAGCAAACCATAACGTCCTTAATCGTCTGGATATTTAAGCCAAGGCTGTTCCGCAAAAACGGAATGATGAACATCATCACTTTATTCCGCAACCCTTCCTGGCTTCCAGCAAGCATCTTTTGTACGGCATCAGGAAGCCGCTCGAAGTCCAGCATATTGTAAACGGCTTTAAGGGTTTCAACCTTTATCTCCCCAACCACTTCAATTTCCCGTTTGTTTCTCTCCTTTTTTCCTCTCCTGTCTGTATCGATTAGCGGTGTAGTTAGAATAGATTTTACCTGAATCTCGCTCAAAGGCTCTATCTGATTAATCAGATCGGGCAGACTGTTCAGCTTCTCGAAAACCTCAGTGACGTGATACCGCTTCTCCGTCCAATAAACATCCGTCGTTGGAACAATCTCTGGTTTTGTCATGCTATAATATTTACTATTACGATCAAGAGCCTTGCAATTGAAGGAGTAAGGCATTCTAAGGACTCTGGCAGGGTCTTGTACTGCCTCATCAACTTTAAAGCCCTTCGCAAGCATCAGAGTAGTAAACTTCTTGTAGATTTCCTTATCTGTAACCCTATGATTTAGCAGTATAGAACTTTGATAGCCGTGCCCCGAAAAAATATCAATTGTTTCAATACCCAAATCTATTAGCCGTTGTTTTTGAGACTGAAATTCTTTTGCCGTTATGCCGTCAAAATCCATTGGTAAAATACTCGTAAACAAGGCATTTTCATTATTCACCTTTCCTTTTTCATACTTTTTCCCATCCTTCTTGAAAACTTCCAAGCCATAGTCAAACGCAAAGCTCGAAAAGTATAAGTCTACTCCTTTGCCATTCATAATCTGGAGAAACTTTTTTAGTTCCGAGGTATCCTTTTCGCCGAGGTGCCATGTTCCGAAGCTCCGTAGATACTCTCTTATGGATGGATCTCGCTTAACTGGTCTAAGCTCGACTCTTCCCTCGTTCCAGTGCGTATCCTCTAATTGTGGATGTACTGCCTTCAAAAACCTAATCTGTTTCTCTGCTTGCTTGTCTATCTGCCCATCCGTCAAGACTGGCACTTGGTTAAAAATCTTCATTTCTTTCATGAAAAATAGCCCCCTTTGTACAGGAGGCTTCAACTGACCCATTCTCTTACATTCACTCATCTGCGAAATATCAAACCATCTCAAGCAATTGCAAGATTATATTTCTTAATTATCCGTAGTATAATCATTACATAGTGTGAATGAAGAGAGTGCTTACACAAACACAACTTGGCGGGAGTGTCGAAGCCTCTCTTTTTTGTTTTTATTCTTGTAGTCAAGGGCAACTGATTTGATAACTATTAATGCCTTCAAGCAAGTCCGACCATCCAATCAATGTTAAGATGCTTGTCAGCTTCAATTTTCACAAACCGATTTAGCTCTACAATGTAGTACCAACCCGCAATCGCCATATCCGCTCTCAGATCAGCCTCATCAACCATCAACTCACTCGCCAGTTGATTTAGCTCCCGATATTCCTCTTTCATTAGCTCCATGTTTAATAAATCCGCTCTATCATTCGTAGACAGCCGATAGATTTGATGCCCGTACATATACTGCACCCCCTTGTTTTTAATTTTTTATATTTTATGCAGAAAAAGAAGGATGCAATCGAATTATGTTGCGGAAAATGCTTATAATATAGAGTTAAAAACAATAAAGGATGAGCAATTATGTGTATCAAAAACAGCAACGTTAAGGAGGATCACTGAGGCTCAAAATCGAGAAATTTCAGAAAAACATATTTTATATACGGAGGTATTTCGAAATGGAAAAATTGGTAATGTATAAGGACAAATTCTTTTTTTTGCAATCAATTAATTTTGATAAATACGATATGGAGTTTGCTATTTATAATCTTGCTAATGAGCAGATTGGGAGCACGTTTTTCGGATTTAATAAAGGCGCTAATCCTTTTGATAATGAGGTAGAAACAGATGAGTTTATGGAATGGGTACAGGACGAGTCTCACAAAATTGAGGCGGAATTCAAGTTTTTGTTTGAGTTTTTTCATCCTGTCGAGGCGGCGGACGAGCTTGGATTTGCAGCACCTGAGTTGGCAACTATGATGCAGGAAAAATGGAACATTTCATATGAGATCATGGACGCAATCCTTCCTTGAGGTAGCAAGCAATAATTTCGGCAAAGAAGACTTCCTACATACATTAGGAGGTCTTTTGTTTTGCCACAATTCTTCGACTCATATATGAAATTTAGCTAAACCAACAAAACAAACATTAACGAAATTTATAATTCGTTAACCTTGCATTAGAATAGAATTACAAGGGAGATGTAGATGATGAATAGAACGGTATATGATTACACCCATGAGCGAATTAGTTATGGCTTCAATGAAAAAAATCCTGTGGTGATTGAAAAAGAGACGGATTATATCCTATCCAAAGTTTTAGCCAGTTTTGCAATATTCTTTCAGGATAAAGTTGTAGGCATCAAGGTTTCGAACGAACAATTTACATACACGGCAGAATACCTCTTATCTCCGACTCACAAAAAAAATCTGATAACATGGCTGGATCGAGTCTACGAAATCAACTCGCCAGTTAGTGAGTTAGATTTCGGGAAATGGAAGATTGACCTTGACACTTGGTATTATGAATTAGGCGGTGTGTCTATTGAATATATCTACCATGACGACTACCTACTTACCGCTTCGGAAGCCGCAGATCTACTGGGCATTTCAAAAGTGACGTTACGCAAATACGTAAATCAAGGGTTAGAATGCCAAGACAACAATGGATCTCACAAGAAAATTCCTAAGCATGCCGTCGAAATCATGCGGGATACGGTTTATGCCATACGGATGCAAATGAATTATCAGAAGAAAAAAAATTAGAACAAACTCCTCAAGAGCGTCTATTTGAAATTAATCAAGAACTGACTGAGTTGCAAATGCGGCATGGCAAGATGACTTACCAAGAAGCATTTAAAGGCATAGCGGAGGGGGATTTGGATGATCCAATCGACTGCTATCGTTGGAAAGACTTAATTGAGGAAATGGAAGAAATTCTTAAAATTGTGGGAGGAACTAAAGGAATTTGATGTATACTTGAATGTCGAAAAGTAGTGCTGATTGATGGCTCTGCTTTTTTTGTGTATAAAAAAAACAAGCCGCGAGGGGGCTTGCTTCTTCTTTAATGGGTTTTTAAACCCTTACAATCTTTGTAGGAGTATTTAGCTCCATTCTTCTTTGATTTGGTAAAAACTTAATGAAATTCCCGCCAGTCAATACTATCCAAATTATTTTTATATGCATATTTCAGCACTTCATCAACATTCAATTCGCCATCGTAGGAAGATTTTTCGCAGTGAGCACATTAAAAATGAGGAATAATGTTAACCGTAATTTTTATTGTTCCAATGAAAAAATCTCGATCACCTATTCGAATTTGTTTTTTTGACCACAACGACAAATGGATTCCATTTTTGAAACATGAGGGTTTTCAGTCACAAGCATAATCCTCACCTCTTTCTTAAAACTATTATATAGAGTTTCCTTAGAAAAGAAAATTACAGCGTAGTATTGGAAGAGAGTCATTTTAGCGACTCTCCTGGTTTTTTACTGTGTAACGTGACTCTTGATATCATCTTTATTACTCCCGAGGACGATAATGCTTAAAGTTTTCATATCACACAAATATTCGGACTGATTCGGTTTATAAGAACTTCCATAGAAGTAACGGTAGGTGCTTACGATCATGTTATAGCTTCCGTCCTTTGCTGATTCATTCACGAAAATGGATCTTGTGTTTTCGAGATTAAATGCATTCCTTAACTGCATCTCATATACCTGACTGAGCGAGTCCCATGAGCCTGACTGAGACGGATTAGTCAGATTGTACGTCACATGATTCCCGTATTTATCAGCAAACGGCATTTTAACACTCAGGGTAGTTGGTGCCGTTACAGTTCCACCATACTGACGAGACACGGTTCTAAAGGAACAATCGCCAGGCCACCCTTTAGGCGAGTTGCGATACGTGTTTGTATCGAACTTAACGATATACTTGATCTCAAATCCATATCCAGCTTTGACCTTTGCTTGATCTGGACGAGCTAAAATATCCACCCAACCATCTCCACCAAGTTTATCTTTCGTCAGTTTGCTTCTGAACATAACATTTGTGATTTTGTACTCCTCGTAATAGCTTCTTGTATCAGTCCACGTATTATCATAGGTGGTTATGCAATAGCTACCCGATCCCCAACGGTTTGACCAGTAATAACGATAACCTTCTCGATCATGGATATAGTGAGTCTCTGACCATGTATTTCGGTTGTTTACGACCAAACATGTCTCAGGGTTCGAATCCGTCATATATGCCATTACTGCACTCGTATCGATGTTGTCAGCATACGGATTTGTTGTGCTTGTAGATGTTTCAATTATCCGCCTCGGTGGTGGGTTAATCTCTACTGTAAAGGCATTTGAAGTACCATTGGATCCCGCACTTAGCGAAACATTGGGTACAGTCCATGAGAATGGATAATCAACGTTTGCTGGAAGTGTAACGATTTCTTCCTTAACAACTCTACCATTCCGATCTCGAATTTCAATTTCCACATCTCGATCCGAGTTTTCAGGGTTAATGTTCGATGCTATGAATTCGAATGTCAGCGTCTCATTCAAAGTAGAAGATGGACCAATAACCGATGTAGGAACAATTGTGAAATTGCTTGCGCTCAGATTGTTCGTGGATCTCCATACTTTAGATGCTTTGTCGTTCGAAGGATCAGAACTTTGATTACCGAAACTTGCCGATGCGTTAAACCAATGGATTTGGAAATCCGCCTTAATGCTCGGTACAAGTGGTGTAATCGCATCTCTAATCTCAATGACTGCCGTATCACCATTAAAGGTTAGTGCCTTCGTTGCTGATACCTTGTCATGGTCAATATAGACGGTTCCTGTATCGTTCAGAGCGATAGAAACAGCCGCAAATGGGTTGTGATAATCGTTTGGATCACCAACCAGTTTGTTACCAGTGACTTTTTTCACTGTGATTCTCACACCATGAGTCATCCCTGGAACAACATCGTTTGTAACGTTTCCTTGATTATCAAGAAGCTCGATAGAACTTTCTACAAGTCCGATATCTTCTTCTTTAATCTTGAATCGAAGTCGCCCATCGTCGTCACCCGTGTAGATATTGTCATTGTAGAGCTTGAATCCTGGGGAAACCTCAGCACCCAAAACAAACTGCTCCTTAACCGTTGAAGGGACAGCAAATTCCCATTGTAGGATCTCTCCAGTAGTATCGTTCTTTGTTTTGTCGAAGGTTACAACTTGACCTACATTTATTTTGCTTATGGCTGTCGATGTATTCGTGTTAACTCCTGGGATAACATCTTCCGTTACAGCGGTATTCCATTTTCCAAGGATCATCGAATCATCGTCAAATGCCGCCATCTGCATCATTCTAATCGGCGTATAGCGAGTTGGGCGACCATCAAAGTCTTTTTGAACCATGTTTTTGACCTTGGCAGTAATGATTAGTTTTTCGCCAGCGGCAACCTCTTGGTTGTTGATTGCCCACGTTTTTGCGATGTTGTCGTTGTTGCTTGCATCGGCAGTCATTAGACCTACGACTTTACCCGATTTCTTATCAGAAACTTTGAATTCCACAACCCTAAGATTATTGCGAGGGGGCGATTTCAAAACAAAAACGGCGTAGTATCCAGAGCCATGCCATCCCACGGCGATGCCTGTCGATTGATCAGGATTGTTTTTGAGAGTGAGCTTGGTCGCCCAGTCAGCCGCATCAGACCATAAATCCATATTAGCTCTTCTTAGCTCTGGGTGCTGTGGAAAGAGGTAGCGAATAAACCATTGAACTTTTTGTTCAAATACCTCCCTATTTTCGCTAATGCTGACATCGTAAGGGGAAGCATCAACCTTTTGTGGATGACCATCAATCTCTTTCCAAGGCTCTCTCCACCAGTCTTTTTCAAGAGGATTCCAATTTTCAGTTGGATAATCTGCTGGAAAATACGGGTTATCAATAACAATCCCGCCTCCATCTCCTGAATACCCCAAATACCTCCACTCTAATTTTTGTCCAAAGTATGCTGACAATCGACTGGTATTCGTAATTGTAGTTGTCCCTGTATTATCACCCTGATAATCCATGACATCTGAATTAAAAGGATCAACCGAACCCTTTTTGAGATTTTGCCACAAGCCCTTCTCAGCTCTTACCAATTTCCAATAGTCAAGATTTGGACGCTCCACATTATTTTCATACATCAAGGAGTGATCCTGATTGTCGTTTCGTTGTTCAGCAGGTGTATCTTCTGTGATAGAGTACCAAGAAAACTTATTCATATGGATTTGTTCCCAAATTTGAGTTATGCCATATTTGCTATACCACTTTTCCTGCTCCGTATTTTTATTAAAAGTTATATACGTAGGCGGCTCAGTGTTTGGATCCCGAACATTAATGCCCATATTTATCCCATCATCCCAATGCGGGGTGGCAAGATCTTGAATCCCTGCTCCTCCGCCAAGGGCGGCATAAGAGTTTTGGATATTCAGTGTCCCAATAAGTACAACCGACAATAATACTGCTCCAGCTACTAAAAGTTTCTTCTTTTTCTTCATTTTTTCAGCCCCTCTCTTTATTTAATTTTATATTTATCCAGAATATACAACAGGGATAATCTGTTCTATACTGTTCGAGCTTGCAATATCTTATATGCTAAAATCAGCAAAAAAAATAAGAGCTACGGATCTCTCCGTAACTCCTACTTGCTGTTAAACTACAGATATTTATTTCTTCTTGTGTCCGATCTGGATGGAGAATGAGCCTTCGCTGTTCACAATATTAATTTTCCTCCCATCAAGAGTAAACGGCTTCATGTATTTATCAATATTCTTTCCATCGGCACCGTCTTGGACAATGTTGAATAGCTTCATATATTCATCGGGAAGGAAAAAATTAAAAAGTTCTCTTCCAATATAAGGAATTCTATTTGCATCATTTTCAGCCGTCTTGTCTCCATACCAGGCGGAAAATTGGATATCGACGTAGTATTCCGAATGGGTTCTTACTATAATTTTGTTTCCCACCTCCATATTCGTGATACCGTGGATATTGTACATGTAACCCTTCAAGAAGCCAAGCTCTTTTTCAAGAATTGCTTTGTCTTTTTGAAAGTCATCTGTCGATGTAGAGCGTATTTGTGGCGGACTCCACTCGGCAGAAACGGGGTATTTTAAATCAGGTTTCCACTCAGACGGTGTTGATGTCGGCGTCGGCGCTTGAGTAGGAGTTACTGGTACATCTTCAACATGCTCTAAATTTGCTGGAGTCTTGCCCACAATAACAAACTCCGCATTACCCTCTTCTGTGACTTCAACATCGTAACCCATTACTTCTTTCAAAAACTCAACAGGCACATAGAGCTTGCCGCTGATTTGTGCGGGTTTCATCGCCACTGGAACCGTGACGGTGTTAATCACCTTGGTCGCAATCGGAACAGCTTTGCCATCGACAATGACAGATGATTTACCTAAATAAACATTAATCTTTGTACCATCTTTCTTCGTGATTAAAGCAGAATGTTGCTCGTCAATCCAAATCAGCTTATCCCCCATGCCCCCAACTACAGCCTCAATGGGCACAAACAGTGTCTCTGTCCGCTCAACTGGCTGTCCTTCTGTCTTGGCAATTTTTATACCATCTACATAAAGCGTCTTAGTGCTTTGATCGGCCATTACCACATTAACGCATACTAATAATAAGATGGCAGACAATATAGCCGATGTAATCATTTTCTTTTGTTTATTCATTTCATCGCCCTCCGTTTATTTTTTCTTTATTGTAAAGTGCCTGGCACTACATGGACATAGATTTTGTGTCGAACCACGTCCGAGCTACTATTACGATGTTATACACCATTTGTACGCATTCATTCATACATAGTAATGACTAAATGCACAACATCTATGAAATTGTTCTTAACTCATTCTTAACTTTTGCGAAGATGCTCCCATTCTCCAGTCCTCTTTCGCCAAAATGTCAAAAAGGAGTTCAAATCCTTTTCGAATTCCCTCAGCAAATATCCCTCTACTTTCTGATCCGCCATGCTCAAATCAATCTGTAAAAGATCGATTAACTCTTGCTTCACAGGCTTTTTCTCCAGCTCATGAAATAGAGCCGAAATTGCAGTATCAAAAATGTAGCCGATACCAAGCTCTTCTCGCATCTGATAATACAAATAAAACGTCTCTCGATTCTTCAGCAAATACATAGCAAAAAAACGTCTGGCTCTATGGTTGCTATTAATTTTGGCTATAATCTGGCTGATCGTGTTTGTCTCAAATAGATGCTCCCACATTTGCTCCAGATACTCACCGAATGCCTCTTGATCAAATATCATCCGCTGTCTCCTCCTTTTCAAACTCAAGCTCATTGACGCCCCACTCGACGGCTTTTTTGACTCTCTCGGCAAATCTCAAGCTATTAGGACCCGTCATGTATTCTTCCTCGCAGTCCTCGCAGTATAGAATTGGAACATTTTTTATGATTACGATTCTATCCTTTCTCGCCCTGGCTGGTTCTTATATTGCAACCGAGCCATTCCTCCACATACACATTCCCTCTCCATTTGCTAATGCTCTCCTGTAGGTTTAATGATTATTTTGTTTTGCTCAGCAACGACAACGCATTTTTCTCCAATATTAATGTTTGCCTGTTTTAAAACAGCGGTGGGGATAATAAATACGCACTCCTCATCGTCGGCGATGACCTTTATAAATTGTTGTTGATAGTCCTGTTTCATTGGTAATTCCCCTCTCTATCGTCAATCATCTCAATACAGTTCGGTTGAAAACTCTATTAAAAAAAGAAACACCCAGCCATTTTGGCTGAGCGTTTTTGGAATTTATGTAATTGTTTATTAAGCAGATTTGGTTCCTGCATACTCAGCACCTCGATCAGATTGTTGTTATTTGATTATAAATCATTCCAATGTTTCATTCAACCAATATTTGGATATTGTTGCATTTATAACACCATTGGATTCATCAAAAAAATGGAGGATACCTTTAATTTAGACTCGGCATCCTCCATCTTTTAAAGACGTATTGGTGGTACATTAGTTTTTACTCTCCATTCCCTTGTAATCAACATTGTTAAAGCTCAACCTCTTCAATATCACCTACAATACCTATGCGTAATATTATTTTTTCCATATCCAGTTTGTCCATCGACACTTCTACTACATTCTGTGCGGTTGCATAGAATGTAGTCATGGAAAAAGCACCCAAAGCAATAACCAAACCAGCAACGATCACCGTCTCGATCGAGACGTATCCTTTTTTGTTTCTCATCCAATTCTTCAACATATATTCCCTCCTCTCTTCTCATTTTTATATATATAACAATCAAGCCTCGTATTGTTAATATACTCAGGGTCTCATTAATTCATAACGAACGAGCGTTTAATCCCTCTTAGTCTATGAATGCTCGAAATGCACCCGATATGGCTTGACTGGAGCTGACACGCACCATATTTTCCAGGTAGCGAAGAAAGCTACAATAGCTTTCCATCAGCAATTTGCCTTCAAAAAAGAAAAGCATTAGTGAAGTCTCAACGCGGATCCGACTCCATGGTGTAATATCCACATAATCGTAAACCTCACTATTTTTAAAAAAGCGGAATTCCTTTTCTTCCGCCAGCTCAATGATTTCAACAAGCGATTGCCTTTTTTCAATTTCTAAAAGTAGTTCAGAAAAATCCTCCGCATAACTCTGATCGTAAAGAGAGAACTGCTCGCTCAAAAACATATGCAACTGCTCTTGCACAACCGATTCCTTGATGATAAAGGAGATATTCTCCTCTGATTCCTCGAGATCAAAGAGTTCCAGGTTTATTAATTTGCCAAGTTCTCCTTTGATTTTTTCAATCGTTGTTTTCTCAATTTCTCTTTTTCCAATCAGCATTTGATGACAAATTCCCATTTGTAGATATTGTCCCATGTTAATACTCCTCCTCGTTTCAATGATGTTGTATCCATAACGGTATAAAAAAAGTCAGCCTAATTTGGCTGACCCTTGGCACAATCTATGCAGATATAATGGATTAATGGTCCTTGCATTGTATTGCACCTTGCTTAACATCGTTTTGAGCACAATCATACAGCTAAACCCAAAGACAGTCAACCATAATTTGGAAGGTGTCACCTTGTAAACAGTATAGGAATGTCTCATGCAATTGAGCACCATTAGTGCTAAAATCATTTCCAAATATCGAGAGGGGATTGAATATGTCGGAGCATCTGAAAAGCATTGAAATTTATGGAGTGGCTGTTAATAATATTGGAGTGAGTGCTTTTGATTCAATTGAAATGTTACATAGGAGATCAAGTCTGGACAAAGTTTTTGACGAACTCTCAAATTGCTAAGTAATAATGTGCAACTGATAAAAAATGCGAAAAAGATGTCTGAGCATATTGCTGAGGTTTACGATTTTTCGTTGTCTGAAGAGCGGCTCAATCAATTTTTGGATAGAGTGGTGAGCGGCGAAATCACCCTGCGATTAACTCCTGATATCGTTTCGGGGATGACATTGTAATGTTCCTACCGAGCCAACTGTTTGGTTGCAATTTGGCTAAGTATCAGTTACTTTGCCTCTCTTCTACTTGCAGATATTTCGATTCATCTTATGTTATCTAAAAGGGTAGAAAAAGCTTTCGTATACTCGAAATCTATCATAAAATAAATAAAAAAAGGGGGATGCATCTTGATTAAATATCTGTTATCCAGTATTGACACACATGCCGATAAGGGGTTTGGTGTTACCGCTGAAGCTTTTAAAAAAGCGGCTGACCATTTAAACAATTCCGATTTCAAGGATGGGATAATTGCGCAATCTGAAATGCCTGTTCTTTATTTATATAGACATTCTATCGAGCTCTTTTTGAAATCTCTAATTATGCATATCCACGAAGAGCTAAATATACCATACTTGCTTGTTACATCCAGCGAAAACCATCAGTTTATGGTCAATGATAAAGGAAATCCGTTATATATTGAAAATTGTCATTCCTTACAACTACTTTTTGAGTACCTTTGCAAGTTAATCAAGGAGAATGATGAGGATTTAAAACTACAAGCTCCAAAAGCAAATTGGCTGATCACAGGTAGAATTAGAGGCTACATGAAATCCATTTATGAACTTGACGATAAAAGCGATTATTTTCGCTATCCGATTTCCCGTGATAAATCGAAAGATAAAGCTAAATATACAATGAAAAAGGTTAAGAATAAGGATTTTAGTCGCTTGGTTGGTAATTCAAAAGGAAAGATGATGTTGGCCACTAAGGATCGAAATGGTGAAATTCAAGACATTTACATGAGGGATGAGAATGTTCTCAAGGAAATCACTACTGTTCTAACTAAAACGACTGGCTTTTTTCACAATTTTCATATCATGACCCGCATTGAATTATGTAATGGATGGTAATTCCATCCGATAAAAAATTAGCGTCTAACAAGGTTCGCGTGCTTGATGCCATCTAAAAACTGATTTGTGATATCATAGTCCACAAATTGTACTTCAATTTTCTCCTGATTAAATCGATCAATATGCCATTTCTCTAAAATATGAGTAAGTCTTGAATCTCTTCGCTCTTTTGAAACAAAGTCGATAGTTGCCGATTCAGCCTGCGTCTTTAAATGATTGGAAGCGAACTCGTCAATGGATACGACGCCGATCTTCAGCTCAATTTGATCATTAAAATAGCGAGTGAACATATGATACATACACGCAATATGCGTGGCTACTTTATAAATGTTTGACCTATTGAAAATATCAAAAATAAGAGCTGTGATCTTAACCTGACCCTCACTAATCTTAATTTGAGCAATGTATGCATTAAACGAAAGCATCGTATCAAGTGTATAATGATGGACTCTTTCTTCCTTGTTTAAATCCTGACTTCTCATAGCGACTTTTTTAACACGATCAACTGAGGTCATTTCAGGCGAACGGTGTTTCCCTCCTCCTTTTCCGTCCGATGCCTCCGATCCTTTCCTTAATCCCTCTCCCATTCTCCGCTGGATGTCTTGCATTTTATCGTTATCCTGCTCAATCGATAGCATATCCAAATACTTTTGGAGAGTTGCTTCATTTTTCATTTTTCCCAGGAAGGAAAGCCCTTGATTCTTGTTATATAAAATTGTACTATGGTCGCGTTCCAACAGATCAATGATTGCACCAAAAGTTACCCTCGTGCCTTCCTTTTGGATACGAGGGATGATTTTATTGAGTATATAATGGTTTTTAAAGATGCTTACCAGAATCCGCTCATTACCCAAAGCTTTTTTAACTGAGGCAACACTGTAGCTGTCAGGCTTCTCCTCTAAAAAACGGATGCCATATTTTCGCATCACAAGCATATGGAGTTGGGTTTTCTTACCGAAAGCGTTAAACGACTCTTTTCTAAAAATATCGGCATCTACAAGTTCTATTATGGAGATGTAAAAAGCTGAGTAGCTTTTTGCTATGCCCATCATTTGAGCATAGTGATACAATTGCTTCATCAACATGACTTTGTTTCCAAAGCTATATATAATCTCGAGATAGATTCTATATTTCTCGCAAACTGCTTGTTTATTAGCATTTGATATAGTCATTATTTCGTTTCCTCCTTTCAAACTCTAATTGTTTCGTATTGGCATCCAATCATGCTGACGAATGTTTCTTTAGACCTCATTTCCTCGATCCCATACGAATTGGTGATTATTTCAACCCCTACTTCGTTTCCCGCGCTATTGATATATAAGCCATCTGGCATTGATAATAGGTTCTCTTTGAGCATATCTTGATACAGCTTTGCTTCCACCTCGTTTCCTTCTTTTCGCATATCGGAAATACGATCTTCAAATTCTTTGCGAATTAGAGTTTCCGTTTTCCAGCTTTTTCGCGACTCTTCTGATAAACTGAAATATTTTTCTGCTATCGCAAGGTCGTGTATCGGGCTTTGAGCATGGTATGCATAACTCAAAGCCCATAAGCGAGCGGCTGTTTCACGCCCAAGCTTACTAAGCTTAAAACAATACACGCTTTTCCCTTGTCTCTTGTAAGCAATCTTTTCGACAAGGCCATCTCGAACAAGGTTTTGGATACGCCTATCAGCTAAGCCGCAAGAGTGAAGATGATCGGAAGAGACATGACCAACTCTGTGCATTGCAGTGAATGCGAGTCGATCTCGGGTAAAAAATTGGGTAACGAGTCGTTTGCTTCGTCTTGCCATTGATGCACCTCCTTTTGCTATATGGATGATTTGTTCGTGGTGGCAATGTTTTTGTGACCATCATAGATGGTCAGAGTGGTATTTGCGTCTCGGAGAGACGGTTGTCGCGACGTACTTTCGCGGCAACATGCTTTGTTGACTCATCAGAAGATGAGGCAATGCCTTTTTGTGTTTCGCAGAAACACTTGTCCCATTGGCAAATGGGGCAACAGCTTTTCCCAAGGGGCGAGTTTCCATGGCTCCGTTTTGCAGGGAGTGCCGTAGGCCGAGCGGTCGGCGATAGGCGAGCACAACGGGGCTTGGTGGTTCTTAGTGAGCCGATTTTCCGTAGGAAAAGGCGAGGTTAGAACCCACCCATTGAAACGAAGCCCCTTATCCCGTAGATGATAGCATCATAGTTATTTGGTTGCGGCATTATAACGATTTTTGGATGAATGCAAAAAAAGGCTCATACGCACCAAGCGCAGGAGCCTCTTCTCGCTTGCGAGAAGCATGGTTTTATATTTGATGACAGCGAACAATCCAAACTATAGTAGCAAACGATGTGCACAATTAAGTTGCAAAATTGGGCATGCAATATTGGAGTAATAGCCACCTCCACACCGTCTTACACAGAGCAATTTCAGTATATTCCTATTTATTCGATCCAATTCAGTCGATTCTCCTGTGGCTGATTTATCAGACAAACGTGTTGTTTTTCGTATTCTTGTCGTGTTTTCCAAGCTAATCCTACTTTCCAACATCGATTTCACGAAAATCTTCAACACCTTTTAACACTAATCTACAGACAATCTGATGTGTTGCTATCAATTAGCGTTTTGGAGATTTCCAAAAGCTGAGGCTCGGTCATTAGTATCAATTTACCGCTGGATTTTATCTAATTTGAGATTTCTCCTTCAACTTTAAACAGACACAACTCTGTTCAGGGTTCCTCAGTAACTCCAATGCTTCTCTCATTAATTTGAGTTCATGTCGTCCAATCAACGTTGTCTTCATTTCATATTTTATATTTCTGTTTCTGTTATCCTTACGATTTACTTTAACCATATATCATCCCCCCATTCGAGTCTGAAGGAGCAGCCACTTGTACTACTAATGCTGATTTTGATGGTAAGTTTACTGTTAATATCCGTAAAAAGTCAACACCAAAAGAAAGTTAATTATTTTATCACAAATCAGCATCAAAAGTATATAAGAACTTATCACACATTGTATGAACATGTTTCATACAACCTCATAAATGTTATGAACAAGTTATGAACATCCTCACATCTATTCGGTAACATGTTCGTAATTCTTATGAATTTGTTACACATCTATCCATAAAAAAAAACCGAGCAACAATCAGATAAGCTATTTGAGTGAGCATTGTTGTCGGCAATGAAAGTTGCTTGCATATTGGAATTTGAAATATAGTCAACTGGGCATGCTTTTGATAACGTCCTTATAATTCCGTGCCACACAATCCTGCGCGGTTTCCCTTGCCTCTTTTAAAGATTCCCACAATATCTAAACCTCCTCCTCTCCTGAACACAGATTTCAGAGGAAGATGTCGATCTGTTACCCAACTCTTCTAAAATCTCGCCTTTCAAAGTAAAAGTACCGAAGAATCGGCTACATTCACCGATATCGACGGTACTTTTATTGATTAATTATCTCTTGATTATTCTTATACATCTGAATAAGAAATCTCAGGGATGGAGAAAGCGTTCGTTATAATCATCGCTTCAATGACAGAAAACCTACCTTCTAATGACCCCACAACTAAGAATAAACCGCCAATCCGAAATTGTTATATTAGTGACAGAGATTCTCAAGGCTCAAGTAATCTCCTCATGTTCAATCCATACTTGGAATTAAGACTTGTATTGATCTAAGAAAAAAGTGTACTGTTCATTTTTTTCATAATTGAATTGACTCCCAAATACTTCTTTTGCCCCTTCGTGCCAACCAATAAACTTATAAATCCTTTTGGTTACTTTCCTGCCTTCACCTGTAACACCACCAGTAATAGCCCCCTCGTTTATTGTCGCAGAAAGCCCACCTTTTCCACTTGTATCATAAAACTCTTCTATCTCCACGGTTTCAGCCGTATTTATTCGAGCGCAATTGCAAGTTCTTGAGCAACTCGGGCTTGAGCTTGAGCCATTTGCGATAAAAGTTCTTGTCTTGCAGTTTCTATTTGCAAACTCGGAAACAGGTGACTCTGCCCCTTTTCACAACCTGACAACTCGCATTTTACATTTCAGGCAAGTTTAACGGAGATGGAATTGATCATATTTCTTATTTATTTCAACTTCACATAAACCTAATCGGTTTTCCTCGCGTTATTTCAGCGTTATTCTGCTATAATTCTCTAACTATTTCTTCATCCAACATAGCTTTTCTCTTTTCCCAGTCGGGCATAAACGAATAAAGCATATTATAGAAGCCGTCCTTGTGGTCATTATATTGAAAATGAATCAATTCGTGTAGCACCACATAGTCAATGCAATGCTTTGGTGCTTTAATAAGCTCGGAATTAAGAAGAATAGTGCTTGAATCAATGAGTGCTGACCCCCAACGTGCCTTCATAATACGCAGGTCAATCTTCGGTCTTTGAATGCCATATTTTTGAACCAGCGAATATTGCTTATCTAAGGACTCTTCAAAAGTTTTGATCGCTTTCTCTCGATACCACTCATCCATCAACTTGGCTTTTCGGGCACGATCATTCGGGTCTTTTACCATGAGAACGATAAAGCCTCGGTAATACTTAACCATCTCTTCTTCAGAAGAAGTTTCTACACGCAAACGGTACTGCTTACCTAAATACTTGTACGACTCACCGCTGACATATTCACGTTCACTTTGTTTGTAAGGCTGAACTTGTTTGAAGTTTTTGACATTCTTCAAGATCCAGCTACCCTTACTTGTTACAAAATCGCATATAAATTTGAGAGGGACTTTTTCCGAAGCCGATACCATAATAGTCATGTTCGGCTTGATACTGATATTTACATTTTTCACATTTTTTCGTTCAACGAAAAATTCTATTACTCGATTAGCATATACTATTTGATGTTTTTCCATTTTTTCACTACCTTAATAACGACGTAATGCCACTGTCTTTATCTGCTCAATAATTTTATCAACTTGGTCAAAGCCAAGACTGACACTATGCTCTTTCGTAAAGTCAAAGATAAGGTCATCTAATTCCTGAGCAATCCGATTGTGCACTTCCATGTTATCATGCCAATCCACTTTGGTGTAAGCACGAATAATGTCTTCCATTTTCACTGCTAACTTAGCCAATAACTCTTCACTCATCATTTGCTCTTTCATGATGTCTTTCGTTACACCATAGAAAGCCTGAGCATTTACATTTTTCCTAATGCTATCAGGATAATCCTCAACAGGCTCCCCTTGCTGATATTCCCTCTTTAGATCATTCATTCTATGCAAATATTCTGCCTCAGAAATACGTTGTTGCTTATAGGCATCAATTGCTTCTTTGATCCGTTCCGAAAACTTCTTATAATAAGCAGGATTCTCATCCCATTTGGTATTGATACTTTTTGTCAGACGTGTACGAATCGCATCTGCCTTTGCTCGTTTTGATTCTAATCGATCCAGCTCTTCTTCAAACGCTTTTTCATTAAGAATATCTACTGGATTAGTAATACGAATAACCTCTTCGGCAGAAATATAATGATCCATAAGCTTCTGCATTTTGGCTTCATATTCCTTATGATCAATGGAATCGGAATAGCGTAGCTTAACAGCCTTACGAAGTTCCTGAAAAAACTTCAAATCCTTCTTATACTTTTTCAATTCTTCTGGAGGCAGAGCATTATAGATCTTCTCAGACTCCAGTGCTATTCCAAGATTTTTCCCGAACTGAGAAAGGACACCGTAGAAATCTTCCCTACGCTCTTCATCCTCCAGCCATACTTCATATTCTTCCGCATCTTGCTTGTTCTTGATTGGAGCAAAGATTTGAAGTAAGTCGGAGTGATATTGCCTCAATGAACCAATCACACTTATTACATCGTATATAGCCCCTTGCAAATCCTTTGGATCGAAGTTCTCAAGCCCTGCACCTGAGTACATCTCTAATGCTTGATCGAGTCGATCCAGCAACCCTCTGTAATCGATTATGAACCCATAGTCTTTACCTTCATACAAGCGATTGACCCTGGCAATTGCCTGTAACAATGTATGCCCTTTCATTGGCTTATCAATATATAAAACAGTTGCCCTTGGTGCATCGAAACCTGTAAGTAGCTTATCAACGACAATTAACAACTCGATCTCATCACCCTCGATGAAATCCTCTTTTATTGCATCTTCATAAGATTCGTCATCACCATAACGATTCATCATTCGGTTCCAAAAATTCAGAACCTTATCTCTGGATACCTCATCAACAACCTCATGTCCTTCTCGTTGATCTGGTGGAGAAATCACAACAGCACAGGTTAAATCACCAAATTCTTCGAAAGCCTCCAAATATCGAATAGCTTCGATCTTGCTGTTGGTTGCAAGCATGGCTTTGAACTGACTTCCCTGTGTTTTATAGTTATCCAAAAAGTGCTGATTTATATCAAATGCAATCATACTGATCCGTTGATTAGATGAAGCAATTCGCTCGAACTGACTCCACTTTTTCATAACTTCATCCTTTTGCTTATCATTTAAGTTACGAGTAATCATTTCCAAACGGGTGTCAATTGCCTTTTGATTAACGGTTTGATCGACCATTTTCCCTTCATAAAGGAGAGGAACAATCGCCTTGTCTTTTACGCCGTCAGCAATCGTATATGTATGAATCAACTTACCAAATTTAATCATGGTGCTCTTTTCTTTCTTCATCAGAGGTGTACCTGTAAAACCCAAATAACAGGCATTAGGAAAAACCTTTTTCATTTTGATGTGAAGTTCACCATACTGTGTTCGATGAGATTCATCGACCAATATAAAGATATCCTTGGATTCTATAGGCTTTAGCTGTGTCGAAGCCGTATCGAACTTGTGAACCAAGGTTGTTATAATATCCGCATTGTTGTCTTTAATAAGATCAACAAGATGTGACCCTTTAGTTGCTCTACTTGCCTTTAACCTGGTGTGCTTAAATGTCTTTTGTATTTGTTTATCGAGTTCTATTCTATCCGTAACAATTAATACTTTAGGATTAACCTCGTTCATCTCGGATAGGATATACTTCGCCAGCATCACCATTGTCAAGCTCTTACCTGAACCCTGGGTATGCCATATGACGCCAGACTGACGATTTCCACTTTCGTCATACTCTTGAATCGTTTTAATGATTTCTTTGATGGCAAAGTATTGCTGGTAACGAGCAACCTTCTTTACATCCTTATCAAACAAAGTAAAGAAGTGCGTCAATTCCAATAACCGTTCAGGATGAAATAGCGATATGATGTTTTTGTCTTGCATAGTTGGCATGCGATCGCTAACTGTCTCATTCAGCAAAGCTTGCAACCACTCTTCCTTCTCTTCTTTCCAGACTGACCAGAATTTCTTTGGTGTGTTGCATGTTGCGTACTTCGTCTCATTTTTATTCGTGGACATGACGATCTGTGCATACTTGAAGAGCTGAGGAGCATAGTCTTTCCCCTGGTTTCGAATCATTTGGCTAATTCCTTGCTCCATGGAGATTGATGCCTTCTTGCACTCGATAACTGCAAACGGGATCCCATTTACGAATAAAACAACATCAGGACGTACCGTGCCACGCCCATCCATCCGCTCTACAGCAAATTCCTCAACCACATGGAAAACATTGTTGTCGAAGTTATCCCAATCTACATACTGAATCGTAAACGACTTCTTTGAGCCATCAGGTAGGAACTCAGTATAGCTTCGCCCTAACATCAGGGTTTCAAAGATCTTTTCATTCGTCTTTACAAGACCATACGTCAATGGCTCATCCAAATCCCGAATGGCTTGCTGAATACTTTTCCGACTGAATTTATACGTAACGCCCTTGTATTCATATGAGTTGAACTCTTTTAACTTTGCTTCCAATACCGTTTTAATTAAAACCTCATAGAGACTACCACGCATTAATTCAGCTTGCTCAGGAGTAAGAATCTTATAATTCAATCCTTGTAAGACCTCAAGGGCAGGCTGTTGGCTGATATATCGCTCATCGTAACTACTCGGTCTTTCCATATTCCCACCTCCAAGTCAGAGTTTAACGAAAGAGGGCAAAGGTTAGACCTTTACCCGCACTTTTCCTGTAAGTAAAAGTTGCATAAGACCTTTCCTTTGAATTCCAGTTTCTTTAAGGTCCCTTTCTAACAAGTAAATTTCTTCATCAGCTTTTGATAGAAAATCAACTATTGCACTTTGCTCTCTAACATCATAAGGATATGAGATGTTGACTTCACCTAAGTCACCTAAGTTTATTTTTTGCGGGATTGCGGTTGTTAACGATTTGCTCAGTATTTCCCTCTTAAAAATATCCGTACCCATATATTGAACTAAGAATTCAGGCATAATCTTGTCCTTAGTCTTCAATAACGCTAAGCTAACATAAATACTTGATTCATGATCCCAATCTACCAGGACCGCATCCCCAATACTACCAATCCTTGTGATTAAAATATCATTCCTTTCAACCTTACATCTTGAACTAATCGCTTCATGCTCCTCTTGAGTAATATATTTACTATTTTCAAAATCCTTTCGTGTAACATTTTCCACGCTATAGAACGGTATACCACTATCTACATATTTAGGTGTACTGTGTGTGCCATCCATGATTTTATCACACAATTTTTTCAACTTATCTTTCTTCCATTCACCTTCATACCCTGGCAACCTGCCATTACCCGTCAACAACTTCTGCATTAACCCTTTTTTCTGCTTTTTTTTCTGTTCGATTAGCTTTTCTTTTAACTCAATTGCTTTGTCCCAGGTAGAAAGGATTGAGGCAATTTTTTGTTGCTCTTCTTCTTTAGAGGGAATTAGTAATCTCATTTTTTTCAACTCAGGTATTCTAATATTTGCAACAATTGATCCATTCCCTTTCAAAGGAGCAAGTTGTTTCTGAAAGTAACTGGACAATAAAGATAAATACAAGTATTTGGGTTGTATTAGCTTCTGATTTGCTTTAAGTTGTAACATTCTTTGACCTAAAAAGAACCTCTCTTCACTGCGAATAATCCCCACTTCACCCATTGGAGCTTCTCTCGTCAAAATAACATCATTAATATTAAGCTCTCCTCTAACACTCCATGCTTTGTAAGTTTCCTCTGTTACATAATTAACATTGATGGTATCAATTTTCCCATTCCTTATATTCGAAGTTCTTAGCATCTTATACGGGGTGATGTATTCAACTATTGGTGCCGTTTTATGTTGGCAATCAGTAATAGTGCAAGCGTCATCAACTGATATAATCTTCCATCCATCCATGTTCATTCACCTACAATCCAAGCTCTTTAAGATATTTATCCATTTGTTCCTCTACCTCTTGAAGCTCCTGCTTAATACTCACAATATTCTCTTTCAGTTTTCCCATATTCACTTGCTCTTCTTCTTCGAAAGTATCGACATAACGCGGAATATTTAAATTGAAGTCATTCTCTTTAATTTCATTTATCGTTGCAACATATGAATATTTTTCAATAGATTCATACTTCTCATACGTTTCCATGATTTTTTGTAGATCTTCTTCACGCAATTTGTTCTGATTCTTACCCTTTCCATAATTCCCTTCAGCTGAAGCATCAATGAATATTACATCTTTACGGTTTCGATCCTTCTTGAAAACCATAATACATGCTGGGATACTTGTCCCAAAGAACAATCCTTCTGGCAAACCAATAACAGCATCTAATAGATTCATTTCAATGATTTGCTGACGAATTTTCCCTTCACTTGATCCACGGAATAACACACCATGCGGAAGGATCGTTGCCATACGGCCATTTTCAGCTAACGAGTACAGCATGTGTTGTACGAACGCATAATCACCTTTAGATGTAGGTGGCACGCCCCACTCAAATCGCCTAAACTGATCCAAGCTTGCTTCCATTTTGAACTTCTCATCTGTATTTGCCTCGCCAGCAAAGCCCATCGCCCACTTATCGAGAGAAAAGGGAGGATTAGCAACAATCGCTGAATACCGCATCAATTTTCCGTCTTCTAAGTGGAGGGGATTGGATAATGTATCTCCCCACTCGATCTTTGCGTCATCTATTCCATGTAAGTACATATTCATAAGAGCTAAAGAATGAGTGGCTCCATTCCTTTCCTGTCCATAAATAGCAACCTTTTTATTTGGCACTTGATTAGCTACCTTAATTAGCAAGGAGCCTGAACCGCATGTTGGGTCGTAGATACGCTCGTTCTCCTGTGGCTTTACCAACCGAGCTAACAATTCCGATACCATGGTAGGGGTGAAGAACTCTCCTCCCTTTTTACCTGCATCTGAAGCAAATCGTTCGATCATGTACTGGTATGCATCCCCGATGACATCTTCACTTCCAACAACGGAAGGCTTTAAAGTCAGCTTATTAAAATCCTCTAACAAAGACCGAAGCATCGCATTACGTTCTTTTGCTTTTCCAAGGATTGCTTCACTATTAAAGTCGATATTACGAAAAACACCTCGCAGTTTACCTGTGTTTCCGTTTTCCAAGCGTTCCAATGCCTTATTGATGATCTCGCCAATTTCAGGATCAGTTCGTTTGCTATATAAATAATCAAAAGTGGATAGTTCGTCTAATACAAAACGCTCCCTGGATAATGCACGTTGAATCCGTTGTTGATCGCCATCGTAACGTTTGGTATATTCTTCAACATGCTCTTTGTACGCATCACTCAAATACTTGATAAACAGCATCGTCAGGATGTAATCCTTATATGTACTGGAATCAATTTTTCCTCGAAATGTATCCGCCGCTTGCCATAAAACTGCATTTATTTGTTGTGATGTGACTTGCTCAATCATCTTTCTTCCCCCTAAATTCTACTTCCCTATTATTGTTCAAGTAGCCTTTATTACAATAATACATGATAGGAAGGAGAGTGAGTATCTCTCCCTCTTTAACAATTATCGGTATTAATCAATCATCACATAAGAATCAGAGATTCCCATCATATGATAGCTCTCACTATAGTTGTGCTCCTGCCTCTTTCTCGCTTGCTCCATCACTGCTTGATACTCTTCGTCAGATCCAAGTAACAATTGTGCGATATCACGTTGCTTATCAATCGCAAGCTTTGGCAACTTAATCGACGCAACATCCTTATGACTCAATACAGTGACGGTTGTTCCACGCTGATAGGCTTGTAGGTAATATTGTCCAATGGGACTCTCCAGAAACGCCTTAATAAAATTCGGGTCGTATTGCATTGGGTCCAATACACGAATTCGAAGGAAATTCTGAGAAAATACCAACGGCTTCTCTTTGACATCTTCTTGAGTCACCACAGTCATTTTAAGCGTAGTACCACGACTGGACAGTAATAAGTCACCTGGCTCCAACTCATACTCTCGTGCTTTTTTTGGACTCAATGTAATCCCCTTCAGTCCATCTGGTATGATCTTTCCTTCTTGCACATCAACAAGATTCACCAAGTAATGGGTTGGCTCTGCATCATCGGAATCATCCTTTGTAGGATTAAGCCCCCTATCGACCTCTGCAATTTCACCCAGTGCTATTTT
Organism: Paenibacillus polymyxa; assembly: GCF_018614975.1. Taxonomy (GTDB): domain Bacteria; phylum Bacillota; class Bacilli; order Paenibacillales; family Paenibacillaceae; genus Paenibacillus; species Paenibacillus polymyxa_E. The sequence continues at coordinate 49,600 of NZ_JAGGNR010000004.1, forward strand.
CGGGAGATCAGACTGCTCATAGTGCTTACGGTTAATGTTTGCTCGCCCGATCTTAGTGTCTACCTCTGCCTTTTCGAAGTACCTCAATGGGAGCAGACTCCAATCATTAGATGAGATCTCGCTGACTGGCACGCTTCTGCTGTACCCATCGATATGAGAGTAATTACGATATGCCATAACAATGTCTTCAATGTCAGACTCACGCAGTTCATTCTGATTTCGCATCGCCTTCTTGAAGCCATCTTCGGCATTGATGAACAATATTCGGTCACTCATCGTAGTAGGTTTGTTCTTATTAATAATCAGTACAGCCACAGGTATTCCAGTACCGATGAATAGGTTGGATGGCAAGCCAATGACGGCTTCGATCAACTCTTCCTGAATCAAGTTTGCACGAATTCTCGCTTCGGAAGCACCCCTTTGAAGTACACCATGAGGAACCACAATAACCGCCTTACCGTCTTTCTTGAGGGAAGCAATACTGTGAAGGACAAAAGCCATATCCCCATAAGCCCGACTCGGAAGACCGTATCTGAAACGTCCGTATACATCTTTCTCAGCTTCATCATAGCCCCAATTACTCACTGCGAACGGTGGCGAATTAAGGATTCCATCAAACTTCATTAAGTGTCCCTCTTCATCCTTCAACTGAGGTGAGGTGATGGTATTACCCAGCTTAACATCAGTTATTTCGGGATATAACCCATGTATGATTAGATTCATTATCCCTAAAGCACGAGTCTGAGGATTGATCTCTTGACCAAATAGCTTAACCTCCTCATGGTTCAACTGTGCGTACTTATAAGCCTCGATTAAAAAACCATTTAATCCTGAAGCATGGTCACATATCATTCCACTTGTCTTATCAAGAAGGCGTGGAAGAAGTGTGCTAATGCTTTTTGGACTATTTCCCTCCCCGCCCTGAGTACCTTCCCTTGAAATGAAAGCCTCCAGTAAATTGTCTAAGTATCGTGTAACTGTTCCTGTTAATGGATTTGAATCCTCGTATAAGTCACGATTGTAAGAATGGCGATTTAAAATATTTTCGACAACCTTATATAGACTCAGATCATTACGATATCGGCTGTAATCATTTAAAGTAAAGACATCCTTTAAGGAAGGATTCAATCTCTCCAGCTCTCGAAAAGCTATGGATAGCCTTTTTCCTAAATCTAATCCATTCGATGTAACTATCTCCCAGGACTGGTTATTCGGGATATTGAATCCATGATCGGTGTTTTCACATAAGAGCTTATAAGTCAGCATCGGTTGCAAAGTAAGCCTCATCTCGCTGTTTTGCATCTCGCTTCTCCAATTATCCCCAATAACCCATGCATCTTTCTCAGCCTCATTAAGAACTGCGTTTCTCATTCTATACAACCTCCTCGTTTTTGCAATTACATTAAATATGTATTGACAATACACATTAAAACCAGTTGTGTACGTGCTGTATTTCCTTGTTTTCTATAATAACTAATCCACGCCAATTTGTAAAGAGTATTGCCAATATTCTTTTTTAGTATTTATCTGTTACTTTTTTTGGTTTGACGACACATTAATCCACATCTACTCTCACTATAAAAAAACCGCAAATAAATGCGGTTCATCGACTTGCCCAATACAATTTTGGTCCCATTGCCACGAGTATCTCATCAAGAATGTAAGCCAGCTTTCTTATCGTACCGTCCAGGTCATCTTCTGGTTTAAAACTAACTCCTATCTTCCGATTCTTCGCCATAAATGCAGGGTGAACTGTTCAAAGTTCAGTAACTTTCTCTTGAATCGAGGTGAGTCCATATTTATTTCGAGTACTCACTCTAAAGTTAACGCCACTTCGACCTCCGCCAATCGAGATCTGACAATCATAACTGTTATGCTTCTTAGCTTTCCACACATTGGTTAAATAGGGTACGTGATCTCTTAGCTTTACAAGTATATATTGCTTAACTTCTTCAACTCGCTCAAAATTATAATCTGTGACAGCAATTGCTCGTCCAGTATGAGTTGACGGAACTTGTGAATAAACGTCAAATAGCTCCAGCGGCGGACACACGGAATCCCCTATTCATTGTAACTTTCCCATACATCAAGCTTGTACAATTTGTTAAGCTCCTCTACCTTAACGACGGCTTCTTCATCTACACTCAAGGCATAAAAATCGATGTACTTATTTTTTGGCTTCTCATGTATGTTTTTACTCGTTCAAGATGACCCTCATGGAATCCTGAAACAATCCAAATAATAGTTCCTTCCGATATTGCATTTAACATTTCAAGCACTTTCTCTAAGTAGTGTTTATCAGATTGATTGATCTGTGTTTCAACAAAAATTGGTAATCTCCAAGACGGATTAATCGCATACATATCCACTTTCCTAAATGAAAAAAGCCGAAGTAAACCAGATAAATGCCTGATTTCTTGGCTTCTTGCAACTTAGAATGCTATGGAGTGTTATTGCAAAACTATATTCTTGAATTATAAATGTATACAACTGCCACTTAAATTATTAAACAATCTTATCGTTCTGAAGGTTTATCGCTAAATACGTTCTTCTCAGATATAACTTTCAATTCTTACTCACTTTTTATAATACATCGAAAATACATCCAAAATCTGCTCCAGTCCATCCAGCGCCTCTTGAGCCAGCGCACTTCTTTCTGTTTGAGCGGGTGGTGATGGAAACAAATTGGGATTAGGTGTTACTTTTAAGAGATTTTCCTCCGCAAAATTAAATCTCTGATTGATTTGCAATATATAAGCGTTATATGTCGACATATCAATATTTTCCTCACCTTGCAATAATAATTGATCAATCGCTGATCTGGGTATATTCGTTAATTTTGAGAGCGTTAATCTTGAGTACCCTTTTTGCCGCATGAATGCAATTATGGACTCTTTAACGGTTTGCTGATGATTATAATAGTTAACCATAGATACCGCTCCTCCCCCATTTTCAATGTCCTAATTTGCCCTACCACAATGGCTATAAATTCTTTACACGCCTGCTCGTGCCATCTCCCTTGATTACTCCTTAGGAAGTGAATTCAGGAATGCTTTATATCGCTGTTTCTCTTTCTCTATGGTTGAAACAGCATAAACCGTAAACCCTTCTGCATTTTGCTCTTCAAGAAATTGAAAATATTCGAGCTTATTTTCCTTTGGAATTACAAGAGGCACAACTTGATTTTGTAACAACAGAAACATCATAAGCAATCGACCTGTTCGTCCATTACCATCGGCATAAGGATGGATTCGCTCGAACGCAATGTGACTGGAGCAGATTGAAAGAATGATATCATCAGATGACTTCGCTTTTTGAATACGATTGTTCAGATTTAGAAGCCACTGATCCATAAGTGAAGGCGTTTCTTTTGGAGAAGCTGTAGAGAATGTCGCTCGTACAATTGCATTCTCGTGGGACTTGAAATGCCCCTTCTCATGATCAAGTCTATCCATCAGAAGAGAATGAACGTCATGAATGAAAGATATCGTAAGCTCTTGATCGATATTCTCTATAATATAGTTGAAAGCTAACCGATGATTTTCTATTTCGTAAAATTCATGAACTGAAATTTCACCAGGAATTACTCGATAAAGTAGGATGGAAACAGCCTCGCTAAACGTGCTCGTGTTATTCTCAATTGCACAAGAATGATGTGTCATACGTACTAAAAGGTCATCCAAATATTCTTTTGGAAGATGCATCATAAATCACCCGTTCCTAAAAAGCTTGGAGATTTGTTTGATATGAACATACACAAGCATATTAATTCCGTCAATAAAAACTGGATGGTGTTGCAATTGTAACCACATTGAAAATAAATCCAAACTCCATCTTGCTTTATGCTCAAAATAGGATTATACATGGTATAACGATCAGACGGAGGGGTGAAAACGATTGGAGAAGTTGACCGATCTTGAAGGCTTAACAAAGGAGTTTTCATTTGCCATAAAGTCAGTGAAAAATACAGACAAGTCAGGAGAGCCGAGTTCGGAGGAGATTCAGAGGGCAACGATTATATTTATCGACGATACCATGCTATATGTTACTGAACATCTTACTAAGGGTTATTGGTATGATTGGGTTTCGAAAGACGGGAAATTGCTGTTTCATCACGATCCTGAAAGTACAACTCAAAACTTCTATCATCGGGATTTGTATTCGATATTAAGGGGAATTGTTACGTTTCACCTCTTGATAGGTGAAACCCATGAGTAGTAATTCAAATCAGTATTGGACAACTTTGGTGAATTTTACTGGTTAACCACTCATTGAAGAGTGCATAAAAGTCTTTTCGCAAATGCCTTTTATTGAACCCTATATCTTTAGAGTCTAATTGCATAATACTTATCAGATGAACGAACAACGTTGCGTGCAATGTAACCATAGCGTAGGCTCGTTTCAAAATTAGAATGAGTTCACCATACCTTTATAGATGATCGGAACCCTTTGATGAATAAGCAACTTACTTCCGAAGATGGCATGCGTAAGACCCATAGAAGAACTTTTTGTCCCTATATATAGGACTATGTATTCCGAAAGTTGTTTTGCCTCATAAACGTCGACTTTCACCTCGTCTTTTGAAATTCCAATGCTATCGATCTTCGTATGAAATACCATTTCCATAATAAGCTAACCAAATAAAAAGAAGCCTTGGGATTAACCCTCAACCCCTTCAATTGGAAGACCAGTGATCTCAGCAACTTTATCTGGATCAAGGTCCTTCAGCATTTTTTTGGCAAAATCACATGCCTGTTCTTTTAAGGCTTGCTCTTTTTCCTGTAAGTAGATCTTCTCAACCTTTGTCATTCTCATCCGCTACCTTACATTCTTCAAATATCCCTCTCCCATATTGGTTCGCTAATACTTCAACCGCTTTTTCAAGAATAGCCTTTTCCCGTACAATCATAAATTGGGTTGAATAATCATCGCAAATTATTTCCGAGCTGTTTAATGCTTCTAATGCTTTTTCAAATGTCATCCATTCAACGATCATTCCAAGCCCTACTTCACTTTCAGTAAGCATCGAGTTACTTACGCGGCTGTGTACTTTTGCTACAAAACAGTAGGAATGTTGCATAAAATTATTTTTGTTCTTATGCTCCTCGACGTAACCCAATTCACATATAATCTCAGCTTCATAGCCTGTCTCTTCCTTTATTTCACGTAGAAACGCATCTCTGATCTCTTCGCCTTCATCAATTCCTCCGCCAGGAAACTTATAAAGGTTAATTTTTGACATGTACATCATAGCAATATGCATCTTGTCGTCCACTAATACACCCCTTGAGGCATAACGACTTATGGTTTCCATGAATTCAGGAGCACCACCAATGAAATCACTGTCGGTTATTCTTCTTAACAATTGCATGAACTCACTCCTGTCACTTGTTCAGTAAACCGAAGTCTTTAGAAACAAAATTACAAATACAGATGAAATTCTGACTATCTCCCAATGGCTGTATTTGACACAAATATAGTATTAGCCATAAAATTGGTTAAATAAGGTCAAACCAATAAAATTTGAACTTAATGGGGGCTACAATGCTTAAAAGATACGATCCATCAAATCCTGAAATGATTCACTCTGCGGTCTGTTTTACTGATATTCTCGGTTTTTCCCAAATGATACTTGATGCTCAAGGTAATGGGACGGGAAATCAACTTCTTCAACGTCTACACAAACTTTTAACTGAACAATACAATGAACTGAAGCCAACAGAAGATTACATTGGCGTATTCAAAGCCTTTACGGACAATATCATAATCGGTCTCCCTATCATTGAAGATGGAGAGGTTCAGCTCGGCAGTATTTTTCTTAATTTCGCTTCATTTCAGTCAGCATTAACCTTGGAAGGTTTCTTTATCCGAGGCGGTATTGCAATCGGCGATTATTACGGTGACAATGAATTTGCTTATGGCCCTTCAATTATTGAGGCACATCATCTTGAAAACAATAAAGCTATTTTTCCGAGAATAATACTGAGCGATGAGACTGTTATTATGGTTCGCCAACATCTCGCTTACTATACTGAACCTGAGTGGGCACCGCAAAGGACAGAATTACTCATTGATAATAGAGATGGCAAATGGTTTATTAACTACCTTGAGGCTCTTATGTTTGATGTCCATGAACATGGAAACTACGACTATGTTATTCATCATTTACTCGTTCACAAACAAGCAATCGAACAGAATTTGGCGAAATTTCAAGGAAATCAACAAGTCTATCTAAAATACGAATGGGCGGCACAATATCATAATTATTTTTGTCAGCACAATATTCCTCAACACTTTCAACAACAACACAGTTTATTAATCACTCAACAACCCGTTGGAGATTTTGGCTATATCGTTTAATGGAGATGCGTTTTCTCTCTAACTTAGAAGGATAACATTTCAGCGGCGATTAATCGCCGCTTTTTTGTTTTATGAAACTCCCTCAACAGTTTCAAGGTTACTATATTCCTGCTTTTAATAGTGATGAGAAAAGCTAAGTGAATTCAGTCGCTCTATGTCTAAACATCAATTCGGCTACAAAGATATTTTCAACATAGCATCAGCCAATAATGTTACCTTTTAAACTGGATAAGTACCTCAAATTCAACTCCCTCATTCTTCCTCCAAAAAGTCGCTACTTTGTAGAAAACTAAAAATAACT
>NZ_JAGGNR010000049.1 GCF_018614975.1 Paenibacillus polymyxa
CAGGCCTTGCAGCGCCTGAATTCCTTCATCATCCAGACTGTGGATGAGCGCGTTCAACATGGGAGGTACAAAGTTGATGTGCGTCACTCCGTATCGCCGAATAGCGGCAGCCAGGGCTGCTGGATTCTTCTCCCCTCCCGGTTCCAGGATCGCGAGCGCCCCTCCTCCCCACATCCAGCCAAACAGCTCGGAAAGGGAGACGTCAAAGGTATAGGCTGTTTTAAACAGGTACACATCTTGTGGCCCCAGTGGGTAGAGCTTGTGTAAGCCATTTAACGTGTTCAAAATGCTGTAATGCTGCACCAGCACCCCTTTGGGCTGCCCTGTAGATCCGGAGGTGTAGAGGAAGCCAATCCTTCCGGGACGGAAGGCATCGTCTCTCGTTCTTGTGAGCAAGGCGCCGTTCGGACATCCGGACCCCAGACCGTGACTTGGTCACCATATCGTTGAACAGCCCTCTTTTGATGGGACGCATCTGCTAACAACAGACAGGCTCCGCAGTCGGAAAGCATATATCGCACCCGTTTCTCCGGGAAAGCCGGATCGATCGGGACGAAGGCTGCCCCCGCTTGGACGATGCCCAGCATGGCAATGACCAGCTCGGCTGAACGCTCCATCAGAAGTGCCACCGGCTGTCCTTGACAGCCAGCCTGGATGAGGTCATCTGCTACCTGGTTGCTGGCTATTTCCAGCTCACGATAAGACATGACCTGGTCTCCATACAGCAAGGCAGGGTGGCCCGGCGTGCGCTGGGCTTGCTTATTGAACAGATCAGCCAGCGTTTGCTCCGCGAGAGGAAGCATTTGCTGTCCCTGCCCTTTGTTGAAAATCTCTTGAACTTCAACAGAGGACATCATTTTCAATTCGCCCAGAGATAGCCCTGTGTTGTTCACTATGGAAGTCAGTAACTGTATGAAGTGGCTGGCCATGTTTTCAATCGTTTCTTGCTTAAATAACGATGAGGCATATTCCATTTCACACCTAATCGCTCCCTCTTCCTCAGTAACTTGCAGGGTGAGATCAAACTTAGACACTCCACTGTCCATGTTAAGATTCGTCAGTTTCAATTCCCCAAGTGAACTCATATCCGTATTAAAATCGAGCACATTTAGCATTACGCTAAAAAGAGGGTTTCGGCTGAGGTCTCGTACAAGTCCGAGTTTATCAACCAGCTTATCCAAAGCGTAATTTTGATGTTCAAAGGACCTCAGTGTGTCGTCTTTAATTTCGTCCAAGAATCTTTCAAAAGATTGCTGAATCGCAGGATACGTTCGCATAGGAAGCGTATTTACAAACATGCCTACAACCGAATCAACATCAGGGTGAATTCTTCCAGATACAGGAGTGCCAATAATGATGTCTTCCTGTCCGCTATACTTGGAAAGAAGCACGCTAAAGGCGGCTAACAGAAACATGTAAAGCGTGCATTCTTTCTCTTTTACCAATTGCCGGATTTGTATTGTAAGTTCTGTGCTTATATGGAATGTATGTCTATGGCCATGAAAATCAAATAATAAAGGTCGCTCATAATCCATCGGAAGAGATAGCACAGGCAGGCTCCCTGAAAAGCGCTCTAACCAATACATTTCTTCGCGAAGCATATCCATATCCGCAAACCGTTTCTTCTGCCAAACTGCAAAGTCTTTATATTGAATGCGCAATGGTGGGAGATCTTTGCCTTCATAAAAAGCCAGAAAATCTTGGACCAGGATCTCCAAAGATGCGCCGTCCGTAATGATATGGTGCATATCTAGAAGCAAATAATGCTCATTATTGTTGGTTTTTAGAACATGCACTCTTAATAGTGGAGGCTGCTCAAGATTGAATGGAACGATGAACTGCCGCATTTTTTCCTCTAATTGAATTAAATCCACCCGTTCTGTCGTGATGGTAAATGCAGAAGATGGCGCAATGTACTGCACCGGCTCCTGATTGACAATACCAAAGGAGGTCCGCAGCGACTCATGCCGATCAATAAGCAAATGAAATGCTTGTTGAAGACGATCCATGTCCAATGTCCCCTCAAGTTTGAAAAATGCAGGCATATTGTATCCATTTCCTGCTGTCTCCAATTGATTAAGAATAAACAGTCTTTGTTGGGAAGCGGATAATGGATAATAAGTAGCTATTGAGCAATTAGGAATAGGAGCAAGACGGTCTTGATCAGATCGAAGTATAAACTCACTGAGTCTTTCCAAGGTAGGCAGTTCAAATACTTTTCTTAGTGAGATACTAACACCAAATACTTGATGGATTCTTGATATTAAAGAAGCCGCCTTCAGTGAGTGGCCACCTAGATCAAAAAAGTTGTCTATGGCTCCAATCCGGTCTTTTTTAAGAATGTCTCGCCAAATGGAAGCGAGTTTAATCTCTGTATCATTACGCGGTTCCACAAAAGCTACGCCGATCTCCATCTGAGTCTCTTGCTGCAATAATGCTGAACGATTGATTTTCCCATTATTCGTGAGAGGGAACGTTGGAACAACGACAAACTTCGCAGGAATCATATAGTTCGGCAATCTGGCTTGGAGGTACTCTTTTATATCGGCAATCGTCAGTCGGTCATCGTTTAAGATTAAATAAGCGCATAGAAGGGAGTTGTCTTCTTCTTCTTTGATCTCCATGACAAGCACTTGTTTCACACCTTCATGTTCCGACAAAGCCGTTTCAATCTCGCCCAGTTCAATTCGATAGCCACGGATTTTAACCTGATGATCAATACGACCGAGATATTCCAAGGTGCCATCTGGCAACCAGCGCACAAGGTCTCCGCTCCTATACATACGTTCCTCAGGTATAGAAGGATTGGGTATAAAACGCTCAGCGGTGAGTTCAGGACGATTCAGATAACCTCTCGCAACTCCGGGTCCACTCACATAAAGCTCTCCTGCTATACCATGGGGCAATATATTGCCATCCTTATTAGCTACATACACTGCAAGTGTAGGCAGCGGTTGTCCAATGTTGTTGCTACCTGAAGTCATATCCTTCAGTGTGAGCCTGTGATAAGTCACGTGAACGGTCGTCTCTGTAATGCCGTACATGTTTATCAATTGAGTATCAGGCCACTTCAAATGCCACTGTAATAGACGCGAGGCATTTAACGCCTCTCCTCCAAAAATGACATATCTCAGTGAGGAATAATCCAGATCCGCTTCGCTTGCTTCAATCACTCTATAGAATGAAGCCGGAGTTTGATTGACAACAGTCACCTTTTCACTATGGATCATCTTGGCAAATTCAGTAGGATGCTGAGCTAAGAGCTTAGGCACAATGACGACTCTTCCGCCGTATAACAGAGCCCCAAAAAGCTCCCAGACCGAGAAGTCGAAACAAAATGAGTGAAACATGGTCCATGTGTCGTTCTCACTAAAATCAAAGCGATTGTGATCGTTGAATAACAGCCGTACTACATTACGATGTTCAACCATAACACCTTTGGGCACGCCGGTTGATCCTGACGTATAAATAACATAAGCCAAATTATCGGGCGACGGATTGGCAACAGTCAGTCGGGAACTGCTCATATATTGGATTTCGTCAAATCCATGCTGGTGTTTTTTCTTCAATAAAAGCGGTAATTTCTTTTTATTCTCCTTGTTAATTGTAATAACAACGTCATAACGAAATTTAGTTAACTCATTGGCAATAGTATGGATCTTCTCCGAGAACTCTATGGATGCAATTTCCTTGAGTTCACACCCCAGCTCTTTAAAAAATTCTTTGGACAAGAAGAGTTCATCGTGAAATTCCGTTTTAGTCCTGGCGTGAGGATACTGTCGTTTATAATCACGCAAGGACTGTAATAGCTCTTCTTTCTTATCTAAATCCATAATATCTCCCAGGAATAACACGCCTTCATTTTGCATGAGAGAGATGGCTTTGCAGATGACTCGGCGCAAATAATTGTGACCATGAAAAGCCTGAATTACGCTGTTCATAATGACAATATCAAAATCGTGTTCATGAATATTATCGATCTGATGAGCAGAAAAACAATCCAGCTTTATATTATTGATCTCTTGCTCCATAACCAATTGTTTGTTTTTTTGGATAATAGTCTCTGATAAATCGGTCCCATAATATAAGCCAACGTGAGGAGCAAGCCTAAACATACTGATCCCGGAAGCACATCCAATCTCCAGTACTTTGGATCCACTATGTACCTTCGGCAGGAGTTTTTGCACGATGTTATCGCCATATTCATCCATCTCTTCACGGGAGAGGTTTTCACGAGTATAACTGTTTACCCAAGCGCCTCCTGAGATATCATCTTCTGCTTCGGCACCGATGTGCTCCCACAGCTCTTTACTCATAAGACCGTTCTCATCAGACTCTATTTCTTCAAATACATTCTCGCTATCCAGACATACAAATGCATGTAACGAAGGACAGGACCACAGGAAATGATTCAAGGAAGCAATACAATTCTTCATCGATAGCAAGACAGAGATTCCCGAGTCATTCACCATCGTTTCAATTCGTTCCCGAGGATAATCAGGATCGATTGGGACATAAGCTCCCCCAGCCTTTAATACACTCATGATGGCGATAGGAATCCATTCCGAACGCTCCATCATAATACCCACCAGGAAATCCGGACCTACCGCGTGAGTCCTATAGAGATAGTGAGCCAACTGGTTTGAGCGCTCGTCCAGTTCTCGATAGGTTAGATGTCTGCCCTCAAATGTAACAGCCGAATGGTTCGGAAATAGATCTGCACGGCTCTCAAACAAGGAGACAATGGTTTCGTTATATGGGTACTTCACTTTGGAATTACCAGCCATTTTGAATACATTTTGCTTCTCTTCTTCATTCATGATTTCCATCTCAGACAATGGGGCTGTCGGATGGTTAAGAGCCCAGTTCAGACCGTTAACCAGGTGCTGAAGCAAACGCTCAACAAATAAATCCTCATAGTCTTCAGACAAGTAATTCGCTTCCAAGATAACTTCCTGCCGATCATCCGTTGCTCGAAGGTGAAATAACAGACATGTTCGGTCAGAATCAAATGCAGGAGAACCATGAATTGTATCCATAGTAAGAACCGAGCCGAATAAAGGCTCATGGTCTTGTTGTAGATTCCCTAATAAATCGAGTGTCATGGAGAGAGGAAGGGCGTTATGCTCCTCCGCCTCCTCCGCACTTTTTTTAACGGAAATCAACAATTCTTTAAAAGTTTCAATATTGGATAAATCGGTTTGAACAGGGAGCACCTCTTCCCAATCGATTTCTTCACCATTTATGTTTCCGGATAAAGGCGAGCCCATATAAACCAGAGATTCTCGAGAATATACTGACAGAAGTTTTATGGTTCCTGCCAGTACGATCAAATACTTGGCATAGGCTGAGCCGCCTCCTACTCGTTCCATCACTTCTTTTAATTCCGAGGGAAATACAATTTGCTGCTTCATCTTCTTGGATTTTAAGGTCGCTTGATTATTATGTTGACAAGGGAACGTGGTAATGGTGTAACCAGACTGTAATTTTTTCGTCCAGTAGTCTTTAGGCTTGTCCAGTTTGCCGCTCGATAGAAGAATATTTAATGTAAACTTATCCATTCCTTCACCCCTCACTAGAATCTGAATTCGACGTCCTCGTGCTGCGCCTTGTTTGAAGTTACCGTCATTAGACTCTGAAGTTCAATCTCTTTGATTCTGAGAGAGCTATCTTTGAGTGTAGTCTCAATAATTTCAATGAAATCCTGTACCATCCGTTCAACGGTTTCTTTCCGGAACAGATCCGTGCGGTAGTCAATGATGAAGAGCAGCTCTCCATCCATTTCGATTGCTTCAAGTTTCAAATCGAAAATGCTGGTTTTACGCTCAAGTTCAACTCTAGTGACCTTCAATCCGTGCAACTGAAGATACGGAACTTCATTATTTTGCAGTACAAATACAGTGTCAAAAATCGGATTTCGTCCTTCACGATTTTCCAAATCCAGCTTTTCAACAAGCATTTCAAAAGGAAACTCCTGGTTCTCGTAGCTCTGCAGCGCCAGTTCATTTAACGCCTTTACATAGGTATTGAAGCTCTGATTCCAATCAACCTGGCTGCGTATGGGCAACGCATTTACAAACATCCCCATTACATTTTCCAGATCAGGATGCAAACGCCCGGCAATAGGCATGCCTACAACGAGGTCTTGCTGCCCTGCATATTTGGACAATAGAACTTTGTAAACGGACAACAAGTAAACGTACAACGTAATACCTTCTTGCCGTAGGTAGCGATCAATCTCTTCTTTAACCGAAGCTTCGATCCGGAAAGTGGTGTGATCACCGTGAAAGCGCTGAGTATTGCGGCGCGGATAATCGGTTGGGAGACTAAGCTCAGGCCCTCCGTCTTGGAACTGGTTTAACCAATAGCTGGCCTGTGCCTGGAAGGCTTCCGTACGATACTGCCCTCTCTGCCACTCAGAATAATCTTTGTACTGTAAGAGCGGCAATCCCAGTTCCTGTCCTTCATAGAAAGCAGCTAATTCGCCGACCAGCACACCAAATGATGCTCCATCGCCAATAATATGATGCATATCGATTAGAAGCGTATAGCTTTCGGTATTGTGCTCTACTAACATCGCTCTTAATAACGGTCCATGTTCCAAATCAAATGGCTGGATAAATGCATCTGTAATTGACCTCAGTTCTTCCTCGCTGGCTGAAATCACAGGTAGAGTTAGATCGATCTCATCTGAAATCGTTTGAACAGGCATCCCTTTTTCAAATGAGAAGGTCGTACGAAAAACCTCATGCCTAGAAACCATGCTTTGAAGAGCTTTATGAAGCTTGGATACCTCCAGTTTCCCTTCAAGACGTATCACGTTAGGCATGTTGTAACTAGTTCCCACATCATTCAAATGATCGATCAACAACAATCTTTTCTGAGCCGATGAAACAGCATAGGTTGACTGCAAAGGAGCTCTTGGAATCTCATTCAAGCGTCTCTTAGCGGAACTCTCTAATTTCAGCGCAAGTTCTCGGATCGTTGGGCTTGTAAATACATCTCTTAGCTGTATCGATGATGCTCTTAGTTCCTGTTTTATCCGGTAGATTAGGGTTGTCGCCTTTAATGAGTGACCACCCAACTCAAAAAAGTTGCTGTCCAGACCGATGCTCTCAAAAGGTATATTTAAAAGCTCTGCCCACTGACGAGCAAGCCATGTCTCCATATCTGACGTCGGAGCTTCTTTCACCGGCTGGTCATTTGTATACGTCGTATCCATTTCAGCCAATGTTTTGCGATCAATTTTCCCACTGTTCGTTAGCGGCATTTCACCCAAAACAATAAATCGGGATGGAATCATATAGCTTGGCAATCTCTGAGAGAGTTTGGAGCGAAGCGTTGAGATTCCGCTTCCCTCACCAAGAACCACAAAGCAGCATAAATAATTTTCTCCACTGCTATCCTTCCTAATAATGACAGCGGCTTCTTTAACTTCGCCCGTCCATACGATCTGAGTCTCAACCTCCGCAAGTTCAATCCTGTAACCACGAACTTTAACCTGATGATCCGTTCTTCCGAGGTACTCAAGCCTTCCATCCGAAGTCAGGCGCCCTAAATCACCTGTTCGGTACAGTACCGGACAATGCTTGTTACCAAAAGGATTGGCTATAAAGCGTTCACTTGTCTTTTCTGCATCATTGACATATCCACCGCCTACACAGATCCCCCCGATATAGATCTCGCCATGAACACCAATCGGTACAGGCTGAAGTGCTGTGTTTAAGATGAAAAATTGGCTGTTCGCAATGGGACGTCCCAAGGGTACTTCTCGTTCAGATTTCCAATCTTCTGTTGTTAATCTGTGATACGCGGTCACATCTGTACACTCGGTTGGTCCGTAGGTATTCACAATTTCCGTCCTGTTCTTATCATGCAAGATCCAATCCCTCAAGTATTCCTTGTGGATAGGCTCACCGCCTAAAAACACTTGTGTCAATGAGGTCAAGAGATCATAGTTCCCTCTTTCTGCGACAAGCGGATAAAAAGCTGATGGCGTACAATTAAGCTTAGTAATCCGTTGTTTAGAGACAACTGAAATAATTGCCTCATGATCATAATGACCAGCCGGTAACAGGTACAGCGTCCCTCCGGTTACAAGCGGAGCGTAGATATTTTTTTGAGTTAAATCAAAGCTCGGTGATGTCATAAGGAGCATTCGATCCTCTACATTCATATCAAATTCACGGATGTACCATTGCAGCAAGTTTGCAAATCCCTCGCGGTAAACAGAAGCTCCTTTAGGCACTCCTGTTGAGCCAGAAGTGAAAATAATGTACATTAAGTCACTTATATCTGCTGGGCAATTAGGATTTACATCCGGCAAGTGTTTGCATTGCTGCAGGTATTCATTTGACTGGAGATTTAAGATCTTCCACGCTGGCTCTTTGTATGGAAACGTCGTTTCCGACGCGGTAATAATAATTTTGACGCTAGCCGTCGATGCCATTTGGGCAAGCCGTTCCATTGGAAGTCCAGGATCAAGCGGTACGTATACGCAACCAGCTTTCAATACTGCAAGCATACTGACAATTAGCTCGGGTCTACGATCGATGCTAATACCGATTGGCTCCCCTTTACCTACCCCCAGTCGATGAAGTTGATGTGCAAGCTGGTTGGAGCGCCGGTTTAGTTCCATATAACTTACAATGGAATCTTCCCATACAATGGCAGGGGCCTCAGGGTTAAGTTCAACTTGTTCCTCTATCCATTGATGGATATCTTTCTTTTTAAATGGTGAAGGTTCTCCCCTACCTGCTTTAGATATAAAGTCAAGCTCAGTCTCTCCCACCATCGTTAAGTCAACAATGTCTGTGGAAGGATTGCTTGTTATCGCATTGATAAGGCGACCAAAGTGATCAGCCATACGCTCAATGGTTTGTGGGTTAAAGAGTTTCTTGGAATATTCAAATTCAAAACGTATTCCCTCGTCTTCTTCGATGGCAAAAAGACTTAAATCAAATTTTGAAATTTTGTGCGCTAGTTCATATCTTTTTATCTCCAACCCTTTCATAGCAACGGGTTCAAAACGAATATTTTGCATAGCAAAGAATACGTCAAACAATGGATTTCTTGACAAGTCACGCGGAACCTGAATCAGATCTACCAGATCTTCAAAAGGGAAATCTTGATGCTCAAATGAATTCAGAACATGTTCCTTTACTTCAAACAAATACCTGATAAATGATTTGCTTTCTTGTGGGAAGGTGCGGATAGCCAATGTATTAACAAACATTCCGACCAGCTTTTCTAATTCAACCTGTGTTCTTCCCGCAGTAGGCGTTCCGACGACAATGTCCTCTTGGCTAGCGTATTTTGAAAGAAGTACATTGAAACACGCCAATAGCAACATATACAGCGTTGTTTCCGTTTTTTGAGTGAGCTTAATCAAAGCTGCTTTTTGAGTGGAATTAAGTCTTGTTACCACCATGTCCCCCTCATAAGTTTGGATAACTTCCCTCTTATGATCTGTCGGCAGTTGCAGAACTGGCAATTCGCCAGTAAAGGAATTCAGCCAAAATGATTGCTGTTCCGCTCTAGCCTGGTTTTTGCCTTTCCAAACAGCATAGTCCTTATAATGGATATCCGGCTGCGAAATCGGTTTGCCATTATAGAATCCCATTAAATCCTGAAGTATAAGATTCACGGAAGCACCGTCTGCGGCGATATGATGGACATCCATCAATAAAATGTGATGGTTGCTACCCTTGTTTAACAGGGTAAACCGGATAAGCGGTGTCTGACTGAGATCGAATGGACATACAAATTGATCAATATCGTAAGTCGCAGAACTTAAATCATGAAACTCTATCGAACTTCTCACATTAGCATGAATAACTTGAACAGGTTCACCATTCTTCATGTGATACGAGGTACGCAATGACTCATGCCGTTCAATGAGGCGCTGTACCGCGTCTGCTAAAAGACTGGTGTCAAGCAAGCCGTGTATTTCAAGTCCGCCCGGCACATTATATTGTGTAGATTCCGGCTCTAGCTGATGCAAAAGGTAAAGACGCTTTTGTGCTGACGTTAAAGGATAAGTATCACTAGGTTCAGCACATTCAATGACTACCGGCACATTGCTGGCCATTCTGCGGATTAATGCTGCCTGCTCGCGAACAGTCGTATGAATAAAAAGATCTTTAAGCGGAATGCTCACATGAAATACCTGACTTATATGACTGGACAAGGACGTTGCAAGGAGCGAATGTCCTCCTAGAGTGAAGAAATTAGTTGAAACATTGATCCGCTCCATCCCCAAAAGTGATTTCCATATATCTGCAAGCCGTTCTTCCAACTCGTCAGCAGGAGTGTCACCAGAATCCATTTCATGCTCTATTAAAGGTTCAGGCAGCTTGGCCCGATCTATTTTTCCATTTACAGTAAGTGGCATGGCATCTACTTGTACAAATCTGGACGGAACCATGTAATGAGGAAGCATGAGAGAAAGCTTAGCATGCAACTCAGCACTTGAAATATAACGGGAGGCAACAAAATAAGCTGCCAGATACTTTTCATCCTGTATTGTTGACCTGTCCATAACCAAAACATTTTGGATATCTTCTATCTCCATCAGCTGGTTTTCTATTTCACCAATCTCTATCCTAAAGCCCCGGATTTTAACCTGATGGTCGTTTCTGCCAATATACTCAATCGATCCGTCGTGCAGCCATTTTGCCAAGTCTCCAGTACGATACATTCGCATTCCTGGTTCGAATGGATCTTCAATAAACCGTTCTTGCGTTAAATCCACTCGATTCAGATACCCTCTTGCCACTCCGGCGCCGCTAACGTACATCTCGCCTACCACTCCAATAGGAGATGGCTTACCGTGCTTGTCAAAAATATAAACTTTTAGTGTCGGGAGCGGAACACCTATATTGGAAAGAGTTTCTTCCAAATCAGCAGGACTCAGTTCCTTGTAAGTGACATGTACCGTAGTTTCTGTTATGCCATACATATTAATCAGCTTAATGTCCGGATACTTTTGCTTCCACTCCTTTAGTATTTTTGGCTTAAGCGCCTCTCCACCAAAGATTATTGTCCGAACATTAAGATCACATGCCGGTTCGATGCTTTCCCGTTGCATAAGATAATAGAAAGCACTTGGAGTCTGGTTAAGTATCGTAACCTTTTCACTTTGTAATAGCTTTAAAAAACGATGCGAATCTCTGGCGATTTCTTTCGGAACGACAATTAACTTGCCGCCAAAAAGCAGTGCTCCGTATATTTCCCAAACTGAAAAATCAAAACAGTAGGAGTGGAACATGGTCCATATATCCTGAGCATTAAAATCAAACAAACGAGAATCATTCTTCATCAAACTTACAACCTGCCGATGCTCTACCAGGACCCCTTTAGGTTTTCCGGTAGAACCTGAGGTATAGATCACATAGGCTAAATGATGAGCGGCACGTTTAACGTCAGGCCCCTGGGCTTGTTCCTGATGGGTTGATTCTTTCTTCAAGTCTACAATGGCACCTTTAAACTTGACGCCTTCTCTAAGGCTACCTGAAGTGATAAGTAACCTGGAACCACTATCATCCAGCGTGTATTGAATTCGGTCGACAGGATAATCGGGATCAACAGGGACATATGCTCCACCAGCTTTAAGCACAGCCAACATACTCACAATCATATCCAACGAACGATCCAGCAGGATAACAGCTAATTGGTCAGGTCCCAAACCATACTCACAGAGTGTGGATGCCAAGCGATTAGCCAGGCCGTCCAAACGGGCGTATGTTAGGCTTTCTCCTTCATAAACTACGGCTGTTTTGTCAGGGAAAGCTTTTGCCGTTTGCTCAAAGATCTCAGTTATAGTGACATTTTTAGGAAAAGTAGCTTTTGTTCTATTAAAATTGTTTAATATCAGTTGTTCCTGCTCGGCTGTGAACAAACTGAATACGTTCAACGATTTCTCCGGAGCATGAACAACTTGTTTAACTAAGGAAGTAAACTGATCCACGAAGTTGCAAATGCTCTCCCTTCTAAAGAGAGAACTACTGTACTCGAAATCAAAGCGAAGTCCATTGCGCTGTTCCATGGCTGTTAGCATCAAATCAAATTTTACTGACCCCGTATCAAGTAGATCCAAACTTACCGAGCAGTTAGGGATTCCCTTATTACCCATATCCATATTCTGCAAAATAAACATTGTGTCAAAGATAGGATTCGATTCGTGGCCTCTAATCCCGGTTGGCAGCTTATTCACCAGCTCTTCGAATGGATAGTCTTGATGTGCGTACATGTTTAACACTTGAGTTCGTACTTCAGCAAGATGATCCATAAAAGTGCATTCAGGCTTTATGATTTGGCGTATTACAACTGTGTTGACAAACATGCCAATTAAAGGTTCAATCTCTGAACGGCTTCTGCCGGATACGAGCGATCCAACTAAAATATCTTCCTGACTGGTTAGTTTGGATAAAAACAGTTGATAGCATGCAAGAATAATCATATATAAGGTGGAATTACTTCCGGATGCCAGATGATAAAGACGATCAGTAAGTTCCTTATCAAAATGGAATACAACCCGTCCACCTTCCATTTCGTTGTCCATCCGTCTTGGGTAGTCCATCGGAAGATGGAGTACAGGTAACTCGCCGGCAAGATGCTGAAGCCAGTATTGTTCATCTTCTGATTTCTGTATGTTGTTTTGAGACGATTCCTCTAATTGCCAAGCTGAATAATCTTTATATGTGATCGATAAACCTGGTAGAGGTTCATCATTGTACATTTCAAAAAATTCTCTCAATAAAATCCCTGCAGATGTTCCATCTGAAACGATGTGATGTTGATCTATAAGAAGGACATAGCTCGATTCTGATTGTGACAGCAGCGCTGCCCGTAGAAGTGGAGCCTTGCTTAGATCAAAAGGCTGCACAAAATCTTTAATAAATCGATCCAGCATTTCTTCACTCACTTCTAAGACTTGCATTTCACCGTTTATTTCAGGACTAATGACTTGAACCAATTCGCCATTTTTCCACTGAAAAGAAGTTTGAAATGCCTCATGCCTTTGGATCAATTGACGAAACACTTTTTTGCAGCGTTCATGATCCAGTTGTCCCTCAATTCTCAACATTACAGGCATATTATAGGAGGTCTTATTGACATCCCGCTGATTCAAAATGTATAGACGCTTCTGAGCCGATGAAGCATGATAAAAAGGTTGTAAAACAACAGGGTTAATATGATCTCTTGCAGTTGTAGACTCTGCTTGTATTAGGCTGACAAGATCACTAAGTACTGGATGATTAAAGATATCCATTATGGAAATTTTGATTTCGAAATCCGAGTTAAGCCGGGAAACCAAACGAGCAGCGTGCAGTGAGTGGCCGCCAAGCTCAAAAAAATGATCATTTGGACGTACTTCTTCCAATTTAATTATCTCTGCAACCATGCCACATAAGCGGGACACTGTATCACTTTGTAAGCTGAAACCATCTTGAATACGGATCGGCTTACGACCAATGGACTGTTGAATAAGGGCGTTCCGAGATATTTTTCCATTCGGCGTCATTGGCATTTCTGATAACTGAGTCAGGTAAGTTGGGATCATGTAGTTAGGCAAGCTTTTCCTAAGCTCACTGCGAATTAATTGTGGGTCCAATGACGGTTCAGACGATGTATAAAAGCCTGCTAAATAACCATCTCCATTTTCATCTGTACTGTGTATAACAGCTACATCTTTTACCCCTAAGCAAAGGCTCAGCTTCTGCTCAATCTCGTTTAACTCAACACGATAACCGCGCACCTTAACTTGTGAATCATTGCGACCAAGACACTCCAATTTCCCGTCATATCCTAAACGTCCCAAATCTCCTGTTCGATAGAGCAATCCTTTTTGGCTCCATAAACTTGGAACAAAGCGCTCCTCAGTGAGTTGTGTCCGGTTGAAATACCCTGAAGCTACTCCGTCCCCACCAATGTATATTTCCCCGATTACACCTACAGGGACCGGATTCCCATCAAGGTCCATCACAAAAATTTCAGTATTAGCTATTGGTCTGCCAATTCGTATAGCTTCATCTTCATGGATTTCTTGATATGAAGACCATATTGTCGTTTCGGTTGGGCCATACATATTTAGTAACCGTGCATTCGTAATTTGTTTGATTTTTTTAACTAGTGACAATGGCAGACCTTCACCACCCACCATTATCGTTTTCAGGGATTTTAAGAAATCATGTGAGTTGCTGTCTTCCATTAGCATGCCAAGTCTTGAAGGCGTCGTTTGAAATAGAGTAACATCATGAACCATATATCTATTAAAGTGATCTCTTACTTCCTCAGGCTTAATTAATACAGTCAAACCTTTAGAAAGCGTCCATAGCAATTCAACAATAGAGATATCAAAAGAGAAAGTCGTAACAGCCAACATTACATCTTGATGTCCCGGTTTGAGGATTCCATCCATTGCCGCAAAGAAATTAGCTAGATTATCGTGAGTAATCATGACCCCTTTGGGATTTCCCGTTGAACCCGAAGTGTACATAACATAGCACAATTCAGAGGGTTGAATACGGATTGGTTCTTCAGATTTAAGCGACTTAAATACCGACAAAGTATCCTCTACCATAAGTTTCTCGCCTTGATAGTCAATAGAGTTCGCTGATCCGTCATGAAGAAGAACACGGGCGCCAGAGTCTGATAAGATATAGGATACACGTTCGGAAGGAAATTCAGGGTCTACCGGGACATAGGCTGCTCCAGCAAGAATAACAGCCAACATGGCAACTACCATTTCAGGGGATCGACGCATCATTATTGCAGTAACGTCACCTGATTGAATACCTCTTTTGTTTAATATAGTAGCCAGCCCTAGGCTCTTCTCCCATACATCTTGATATGTCCATGTATTGTCCTCAAAAATTAGTGCCGGTTTATTCGGAGAGGCTTCCCATGACTTTCTTACAGATTCAACAATCGTAGGGTTAACGATTTCCTTCTCTGTCCTATTTATAGATGAAATGCATTCCAAATCCTTCTGCGGCAAGATACTGATCTCCGATAGAGACACTGAACTATCAGTCACTGCTTGGACGATGACTTTCTCAAAGCTTCTTACCATTCGTTCAATGGTTTCTCTATTAAATAGATGTGACGCATATTCAAAATCTGCGACTAGTCCCCCGTCTTGTTCTGTAATTGTCAGTGTTAAGTCAAATTTTGAATAATTACTATCATAGAAGGCTGTTTCATACCCTAGTTCACGTGCTTTGCTTGGAAAAATCTCATAGTTATGCATAACCATCATCGTGTTGATTAGAGGATTACGAGTCGGATCATACTGAATATCCAATTGTTCAACTAATCTATCAAAAGGGTAGTCCACATGCTTAAGAGCACCGATCATTTTCGATCGGACATGATTTATAAATTCCTTAAACGTCAGACTTCCGTCAGGCTTAGTTCGCAAAGCCAGTGTATTAATAAACATTCCGATAAGTGGCTCAACACTTTGATGCTGCCGATCCGAAGCCAAGATTCCACTGATGATATCCCGTTGATTAGACCATTTAGCCAACATAACATGATAGGCGGCTAAAATAACCATAAATAAACTTGAATTGGTTTGTATAGCAAGTTTGTCAAGACCTTCAAAGAGTTCCGGGGTTATAAAGGTTCTATAATGCTCCCCTTTAAACCGATACTCCATTGTTCGAGGGTAATCTTCGGGAAGTCTCAACGTGGGGAGATCTCCCGCAAACTCATTCAACCAGTATTCTTCCTTACTTGTAATCAGCTTACTGTCTTGAAGACATTTTTGTTGCCAATGGGAGTAGTCTTTATACTGAAGGGTTAAAGGTTGAATGGGTTGCCCTTTGTAAATTTCAATTAACTCCTGAATGAATATTGATATAGAAGGACCATCGGAAATCAAATGATGCTGGTCAAATACCGCAATAGACTTTGACTCTGCATGGATTAGAAGTGTTCTCATTAGAGAAGATTGTGACAGGTCAAAAGGGCGAACAAAACGGGATATGATCCCAGCCCACTCTTCCTCTTCGGCAAATACCTCCTCCAAATCTATAAATGCCGTAGGGTTTATTCGTTGAATCAAATCTTCTTGTTCCCATTCAAATGAAGTCCGTAGTGACTCCTGCTTCATTAATAAAAGCTCCAAAGCATTATGTAATCGCTGACGGTCCCACTGCCCTGATGAAGAAATCGAAAAAGTTAGATGGTATGCCAATTCCGCCCCAGGATTTTGACATGACAAATAGACCCGCTTTTGAGCTGAAGAAGCCAAACAAACATCGGTCGGGCTAGCCGTCAATGTATGAAGCTGACCAGGATTTTCCTGATCCAAAGCTGCAGCTACCTTTCGAATGCTTGAGTGTACAAACAAATCTGAAATGTTCCAATCCACCTGAAACTCTTTGTTCAAGCTATTGACTATCCTTGCTGCCTTTAATGAGTTGCCACCCGACACCCAAAAACTATCACATATCCCCACCGGTCTTTCCATAACCTCTGTCCACAATGTACATACTTTTTCTTCGGTGGAAGTTGAAAACTGTTCCGTGGGTTGGCTGGATTGAAGTGTAGAAATTTGATTTTCAATATAGCTAAACTTTTCATCCCATTCCCCAGCTTCAAATTCTGCTGCCAATTTAAAACGTTGGATTTTCCCGCTTGTTGTTTTTGGGATTTTACGTATCGGTAGAACTCCATATACCTCAAGGCCCATTTTTTGGCTAAGTTGTTCTTTCACATCAAAAGCAATATTGACAAAGTTCTCAATTTTCCCTTTGTGAATTACGAACAATACAATCTTCTCGTTGAAGTTATCATTCGTCCTTACTGCGCAGGCAGCAACCTGATTTAAGCCAATACCATGTACGCCTTCAGTAACTCGTTCTAAGTCATGAGGATAAATATTTTGCCCGTTAACAAAAATAATATCTTTTGCTCTGCCAGTAACTACAAGCTGGCCATTATTTTTAAATCCCAAATCGCCTGTAATCATCCATCCGTCTTTCGTTTTAGCTTTTTTGGTCGCCTCTGAATTGTTATAATAGCCAGCAGTTACGTTTCTCCCCGAGATTTGGATATGTCCGACATAGCCATCACTCAGCTCTCTGTCATTTTCATCGCAAATTCGAATATAACAATCTTGTATTGCTGTCCCCGTCTCTACAAAATCAATACCGTTCTTGTCCCCCCTCTCAAGTTTTTGAACTTGCTCTCCTACTTGAAGTTGCCTGCGGTCTACTGTCAAAGGCACAAAGAGCTCACCTACTTCAGGAAAGGAGGCACCGACTGTAGCTTCGGCCAAGCCGTAAACGGTAAACATGGATGTTTCCCTTAAGTGATAAGGCTTCATTTTCTCCAAGAATCTCTCGCACAGGCTTGGCGAGATAGGTTCTGCGCCGTTGGCTATCAGTCGTACGGCCGACAGATCCAGATCTTTCGCAGCCTCTTCCTTGAAGAGAGTTAAAACATACTGATAGCCAAAATTCGGTGAGGATAAAATGGTTGCTTTGTATTGCTGCGCTTTAAGCAACCACAACATAGGTCTATATATAAATAGCGATGTCGGCATTATAATTTGTTCGATATTTGCAGTAAGGGGCATAATATGACATGCAATAAGGCCCATGTCATGCGTAAGCGGCATCCAGCTTAAATAAGCATCGCCTTCAATAACCTTAAACCCCTTGGCAATTGCATTCACATTAGCTATCAAATTGTCATGTGTAAGTGTTACTCCCTTGGGATCACCAGTAGATCCAGAGGAAAATTGGATAAAGGCAATATCTTCGGGTGAAGCATCATGAACGATCCCTTGTTCTCCACTAAAACCGATTTCATTAACGATTACGGCCCTTTCTTCAATACCGTTTAAAAGAATCGCATTTTCTGCCAGAAATTTTTTCAATCCTGTAAAAGGTTTTTCCTCCGTTAACAATCTTGGCTTGTTGAGAATTCCCCAGATATGAATCAGTTTAGAACGGTGCTCATCATTACTGCCGACCGATACAGGAACGGGAATAAAGCCCCCAAGAAGACAACCCCAAAACATCTCTAAAAATCTTTTATTGTCATCAATCTGAAAAATAACTTCCTCGCCAGGTTTAAATCCTTTACGTTGAAAATCTCCTAAGACACGAAGCGCACGATCCAATAAAACGGAATAACTTACATGATACTCATTGCTACCGTTTTCGATGAAAGCAACTCCTTTGCTGGAAGCTCTTCGATCCAGAATCATTTCGCTTAAGGTACGATAGTTACTCACAGTGCTCCCCCCTATACTGTCTGATCGTCTGAATTTATAAATCGAAATATACAACGCCTTTATTCCCATCAACGATGACTGTGTCTCCATCTTTTAACATGGAAGTGGCCACTTTGGTGCCTAAGACAGCGGGTAATTCATATTCTCTTGCAATAATGCCCGCGTGCGACAGAATTCCTCCGCTATCGGTGATTAGTGCCCCTATTTTTGAAAACAGAACAGTCCATGCTGGGGCTGTTGACTTGCATACCAGAACTTCACCGGAATTGATATTGTTAAAATCGGACTGAGAATTTACAATACGCACGTTTCCTTTGTATATTCCTCGGCTGGCGCCATACCCTTTGAAGGTTTTCATCTCCATGCTGACAGGTTCTTGGGGAAAACCAAATATTCGCTCAAGTTCTCGATCCGCTCTAACCTCATTGATAACTCCCAAAAACGGGATAGGAGGCATTTGGCGCAAATCTTCTAATTCTCTCTTCCTCGCCTTCAGCTGCTCGGCAACATTTTTCGGTTGCTGTAATAAATCTCTGACCTCATACAGATACAAATAAAAAATATCCTGGTTGTCTTGAAGTATGTCTAGCTCCACCAACAAATTTCCGACTTGAAGCAAGAAAATTCTGGAGCGTGCCGGCAGCATGGCATCGATATAAAAATGGTGATCTTCTTCAATCCTCCATACCTTGATTGCTTGCTCCCAAATTTGAATGAAATCCTCACGGAGGCAAGAATCTTCAATCTGGCCTAATGTTTCTTTCAGAAGCGCCTCTCTTTTTTTAATGACATTCTCGAAATGAGAGTCAAAATCATATGAAGATTGTTGAAGTGATTGAACAAGAGCAAGTACAAAATCTATGTCTTCTTTCCATGTTTTTTCTAAAAATTCATGGGAATCCGTAGAACGATAACCGTATACCGCTAAAAATCTTTTGATTTGCTCCAAAAACATGAGACCTATATCGCTTGTCGCCAAAACGGACTTTAATTGATGTGACGGAAGTTTTTTAAAGTGTGTGGACAGTTCGTGTTGCTCTGATATAGAACGAGCCAACATCCATAACTCTCTATCGGTTTCAAGTGATTTATTCATCGTGCCAAGCAACAGCGAGTATACACTCACCGGATCACCTTGAAGACCAGCGCCTTTGTAGGCATCTTCTAGTAACCAGCCGGCAGACTGCTTAGGGAGTAACACCTCATAATGAATCCGCCAGGCTAAATAAAAGAAATCTTCCATTTCCTGCAATCTTTCTGCAGCTTGCTTTATTGTCATCTTTTCTTCAGCCCATGCATCAAGTTTTGCATAAAAAGGCATAAGTGTGTCCGCAACATGATGTTTAAATGTAGTCAACAGATTGGAAATTTCCGCGCGCACTTTTTTGAAATGTTCATTTTGCCTGATGCTAAGATCTGTTTCATGTAATTCTATTGATTGGTAGTAGTATCCGTTCCATAGTCTGGTTCTGATTCTTTTAGTATTCATGCTCCACTTTTCAAATGCACTCTCCATTCCTTTCTCCATTGCTGGAAGTAGAAACGAGGCAAATAACGGGCTAAGTGGCTTAGGAAACTGGACATCGTTTTGTACCCAGAATGCAGATTCCATTTCTTGATCCTGCAACAGAATGTCATGTTTATCATCTACTGATGTATTCATTGCTAGCCCCCGTTTATACAGTTATTGGCCTTGCCTGAAGAATAAAAAGATTGTTGTTGTCCAAGGCGAACTCGACATCAACGGGATACTGCTGCTCATGTTCTATTCGCAAGGCAAGCTGAGAAATCTGGAGAGCTTCACTGTCAGACAAGCAATAACTGGAGCGTTCCTGATCAGAAGTCAGGACCCATTGCTCAGTATTTCCTAACCATTGAAGCTTGCTCTCCTTCTCCCCCAGTTCCTTAGTAATCAATTGTTTTCGGGAACGAGATATGACATACAAATCGGGAGTGACACACCCTGATACTACGGCCTCTCCAATTCCAATACTTGCATTAATCATGACTTCCTCTTCATCTCCGTTGACAGGGTTGCGAGTAAATACAACTCCTGCGGCACGGGGATGAATCATCTGCTGTACGAGTATAGCCATGGCAAGTCTTTGCTGATAATCTAATCTTTTGTTATCCATATATTCTAAAACCTGTTCATTGACAGCTGATAACCAGCATTTTTTTATACTGTCTAGCAGTTGTTCAAACGTCTTAACCTCCAGAAATGTAATATATTGGCCTGCAAAAGATGCCTCAGACAAATCTTCCATATTGCCAGAGGATCGAACAGCGACAGAACCACCCTCCGAATGTTCAAGAAGCTGCAGATATTCAAACTTTAAATCCTGCACAAATTGATTGGGAAACGATATATCCTCTTCCCGAATCTTTGAGCCCGATGATGCATAAGGCTCCATAATTGCCAAGTGAGCATCAGTCGTAATGATAAATCCATTGGGTACATTAAAGCCTTTATTTAGCAAACAGGAGAGATGATATGATTTGGCGCCAACTATAGATATGAACCGCTCCCTGTAAAG
>NZ_JAGGNR010000050.1 GCF_018614975.1 Paenibacillus polymyxa
CTGTAAGCTTGGGTAAACTTGAGGCAGTTGCTCTATAGACCAAGAAGCCCCCCACCTCTTAGGTGGTGTGTAGTTCACATATCAGGTATATTAAGTTAATCCATGGATCTTAGTCCTTCTACAAGAAGGGGGTTCAGAAAGGAATATCATGACGAAAGTGCTTATCATAGAGGACGACAACATGTTAGGCGATACATTATCCTTGTATTTGCAAGGTGAAGGGTATGATGTTATCCGTGTCGATAACGCAAGAGATGGTCTTCTACAGCTTCAAGCGCGGCCTGATATCCTGCTTCTTGACTTGATTCTCCCTGATCTGGGTAATAAGAATCCTTGTTCTCTCATGCGCCAACATACGGCAATCCCCATCATTGTCATCTCTTCGTTAACCGAGGTTTCTGAGCGGATTCGATCATTAACAGATGGGGCTGATGACTATGTATGTAAACCTTTCAGCATGCAGGAGCTGAAGGCACGTATTGAGGCCGTATTGCGCCGCTACTCTATATTGAACAGCTCTGTTGTCACTGAACAGGAATCCGGAGTATCTCTCGATCTGGCCCGAAGAACTGTTCTGTTGAATAACCAGCGCGTGGAGATGACGTTTTCCGAATTTGAGATCATGAAACTGTTTATCCTCAATCCTGGCAAGGTCTACAGTCGGTATGCCCTGATTGAAGCCATTCGTGGTATAGATGCCTACATTAATGATCGCACCATCGATGTTCACATTACCAAGCTTCGCAAAAAAATTGAGGACAATCCAAAAAACCCCCAATATATTCAAACCATCTGGGGGGTCGGTTATAAGTTCACACCTTAAAACAATACAGCTTCATTCACATCACCATGGCAGAGACCCGGTAATTTTATCAATTTCCTGTTGTACCTTCTCCAATATCGAACTCAGTTCCTTTTCTTCGTATAACGGACGGGACAAGAGCGATTCCAGTTGGAGAACTTCACACATCAGATCCACTGCATGCAGATTCGCAGCTACGCCTCGAAGAGAATGAACACTACGAATTACATCAGCAATCTGCTGTTGCTGAAGCTGAATCGCCAGTTTTCGCTGAATCGAGCCATACTCCATCCTGAATTTCGTGAGCGCATATTGCAGAATATGTGGCTTGCCGTCCATCTGTCTGATCGCCTTATCTGCATCAATTCCATTGATCTCCCTTATGCCTTTTAGATCAATCCATATTTCCAAAATGTCTGCGATCTGTTGTTCATGTACGGGCTTAGTCAGTATGGCATTCATGCCTGCTTCAAGATACAATTCATGGTCCCTTTTTAAACTATTCGCTGTAAGCGCGATAATGGGTGTACGATCATATTTCCTCATCTTGCGAATGTGTCGCGCTGCATCAATTCCATTCATATCTGGCATATAGAGATCCATCAGAATCAGTTCCCATGTTTGTTCGTCCAATTTCTTCAAAACCTCTGTGCCACTGTTTGCCAGCGTCACCTTGAATCCGGTATGTTCCAGCATGGCCCGAATGACCAGTTGATTGATTTCATGATCTTCAGCGATCAGAATGTGCCCTTTGGATTCAAGCAAACAGGATTCATCGCCTTCTATCATCCGCTTTTTCTCCAATGGCCCTTCACCCTGAAGTGCAAGTAACACTTCGAACAATCCCAGACGTGTAATCGGTTTGATCATCATGAGATCCGGGCGAAAGGATCTCTCCTCCCTCCACAGGGCATTTTCACTAAAGGCATGGGTGTACCCCACCATTTGAAATTTGGTTCGATTCAATCGCTTCATGAAACGGTCCCATGGCGATCCGTTTACGGTCTCCTCTGCATCCATATCCATCATCATCAACATGGAACTTGCCCCCTCTGCATGATGGACATAGCAATCACTTTCCATCATATGGTTCAACGAAGGATACAGCTTCGGCTTCATTCCGAATGAGTAGAGTAACTGCTTCAGACTTTCGCCCATTCGTTCATCTTCTTCAACGATAACCACATCATCAGCACAATATAGAAGAGGATATGTTTGCAGGAAGGAACTTTCTTCTTCCGAATCTGCAAGTTCAAATATCAAGTCGAATGAAAACAGACTGTACTCTCCCAGCACACTATCCACCCGCAAGCTTCCTCCCAAAGAGGTGACCAGAAGGTAACAGATGACCAGCCCAAGACCAGAGCCACCATATGTTCGATACGTCGAGGGTTCCGCTTGAGTAAACGGGACAAAGAGCCGTTCCAATTGTTCGGGTGAAATTCCGATTCCCGTGTCCTCTACCTCAAAACGGACATGAACTCGCTCCGCCTCCAATGAAAGAACCTCTGCCTGCAATGTTACATATCCATGCTCCGTAAATTTAATCGCATTACTGAGCAGATTCAATAACACCTGTTCAAGTCGGAACGGATCACCAATCACCGTTAATGGCAGATCGGGATCGGTTGTAAAGATCACTTCGATATCTTTGTGCCCGATGGCCACACCGATCTGATCTGCCACACGTTTGATCACATCCTCTGGTGAAAAAGAGACCTTTTCCAAAATCAGCTTGCCTGCCTCAATTTTCGAAAAATCAAGAATATCATTCACGAGGGTAAGCAATGTTTGGGAGGACGCGTTGATTTTACTCAAATAATCCTTTTGTTGTGGAGATAGATCTGTTCGTTGAAGCAACAACGAAAAGTTGATAATGCCGCTCAGTGGGGTACGAATCTCGTGGCTCATGAATGCGAGAAACTCACTCTTCGCCTGGCTTGCTTTGTCGGCCTTAACACGTCTATAGTGATCCGAAATGTCATGAATGACTGCCTTAATTTTCTCACTCGAGTTTAGTACTTTAACAGGGTATAGGTAAACTCGAACATGCTGCTCATGACCTTCTCCAACAATGAAACTCAGTTCCGTATCCTGTGCTATATTGTGATGTAAGGCTTTTTGGAAAACGAATAACCAGTTCTCCAGCTGCTCAATGAACAACAATTCTTCAAGCTGACGCCCAATCACTACCTGCCTGCCTAGACCGAGAACATCCAGAAATTTCTGATTAACCGACACAATACATCTGTTCCTATCCAAACCGACAAACCAGTCTGCCGACACTCGCTCAAGTGTTCGATATCGCTCTTCACTTTCTTGAATCCTTCGTTTAACTGCTCTGTGTTCCGTGATATCGAGTCCATATCCCACGATATATTTCACCACACCCTCTTCTCGCAGAGGGCGAACTTTCACCAGCGAATAGTAACCTTCATGCTCAATCTCGTAAAAAAAAGACTCCCCTTCCCATGCCCGGTTAAACTGCTTTCGCAGAAATTCTACCTTTTCCTGAGGTAAAATATCCAATGTGCCCAGTGTGCAATCTTGCTTCAGACTACTCATATCCAAGCCCAGGCGGGAGAGCATCTCTCCTTCAAGCAGAAGATACTCGAATTTCCCATTCTGTTTTCGGATTTTAAAAGTAAACCCCGGCTGCATACGAAGCATCTCCAACATTTCCTGATCCCTCTGAATGACCAATCTCCTATATCGATGATTTTGGTTCAGATAATACAGGAATAATATAACGGACAGCAGGCAGATACATTGAAAAAAGAGAATCTGCCCCATCATTAGCAGAGAAGGAGCATTTGTCTTTAGTACAGAAAACTCATACACAGTAATCAGCAGCAACGCTCCGGACAACCACTTCTGCATAAATCCCCTGATATACTTAAAGATCAGGCATATGACTACAACAAATAACAACTCTGTCAACGCATACTGCCAATTCTCCAACAAGGGATTACGCCCCATATTAATCCGAAAAATCCACATGAATGCAAAAGTAACGAATGCAGAGCCACTCCCACCAAAATAAGCAGCGAGCAGATACACACTGGCCC
The DNA here is from genome assembly GCF_018614975.1 of Paenibacillus polymyxa. Classification (GTDB taxonomy): domain Bacteria; phylum Bacillota; class Bacilli; order Paenibacillales; family Paenibacillaceae; genus Paenibacillus; species Paenibacillus polymyxa_E. The sequence continues at coordinate 3,871 of NZ_JAGGNR010000050.1, forward strand.
GGAAATTCAACAATGTACCATCCTCAAGTACAATAGAGAAATAATAGAGCGCCGTGCCCAACATGCTCAGCGTAATACCAATAATGATCCGAGTCGTGATGGATGTTGAACGGGTAGCATTTGTTTGGTTCAGATAGTGATGAATAAGGAAAACAAAGATCCAAATTAGCGTGAAATTTAATACAAGATCGCGTAGCAAATGGTCACCGTCCACATTACGACTTCAGGATTTCATGCATTCAATGAATGTTGTCAGATTCACGGTCGCAGTTCCCCAGTACACAAATCATAGTATGCCGGGCTCCCTTATTCAATTGACGATATTGACCATTTTTTTGCAAATAATTACTACTTTCAGCTAACATACCCTTATCACGAAACCACGATTTTTTTTCATGAAAATTCATCATTAAATATGCTGATATAAAAAAGAGAATCATCCAAATGCACCGATGTAATCGTAACTTGGGCTTCCCACACTTCCTGATCAGCCTTCATCAGTTTGGCTACGCCGGACCAGGTCTGATTTCCTCTCCAGTGGGTATCCATTAGCAATCGGGCAGGCTGACCTATGGTGCTCTCCCGTGAGAATCCTGTTTTGGTTACATAAACGGAATTCACATCCAGAATCACACCCTCCTCATCTGTAATCATGACCGCATCCGTTAGCAGTAAGAAGGCTCTGAGTTCCAGTTGCATGGTTGTCCACTCCCTCTAATGAAACATGATGTGATGCTGTCCCTGTGTGATACTCTCTTCTACAATCCCGTTTAATACTTAAACTGTCTAATCAGGCGCTGCAGCTCTTCAGCCAGGGTAGACAAGCCACGAGCCGAAGAAGAAATCTGCTCCATCGCTGCCAGTTGCTCCTCTGAGGAAGCGGCCACTTCTTCGGAAGTTGCAGCGTTGCCTGACGCAATGCCTGCCAACTCATTGGATACAGCAGATACTTCCTGTACACCTGCTGTGATCTCTTGCGACGTGGCAGCAATCTCTTCAATCTGAGGTGTCGTTTCCCTCATGCTATCCAGAATACGTTCAAACTTCCGAATCGCTTCTGTAGAGATGTCCATGCCCTCTCCAACCTCTGAAGTCACCTTCTCCATCATGCGAACGGAAGCAGCCATATCTTCCTGAACCGCCGTAGTCAGCACGGTGATTTCATTGACGGACTGCCCGGATTGCTCTGCCAACTTGCGAACCTCTGCTGCTACAACGGCGAATCCATTGCCATGTGTACCTGCACGAGCAGCTTCAATGGATGCGTTCAGCGCGAGCAGGTTTGTCTGTTTGGCTATATTTCCGATTAACTCCGTGATCGCTGAAATTTGGTGTGATCGTTCATATAACGCCTGAATCAATTGGTTTGTCTGTTCTACCGTCTCTTGAATCGATTGCATCTGACTCACCGTCTGCTTGACGGTGTTGCCGCCTTCTTCTGCTTGTACGGTTGTATGTTTCGCCAAATCAGCGACATGTATGGAACGTTCGGCGATTCTTGTAATACCAATCGTAATTTCATTCATGGCCTGATGATTATGTTCAATACTCTCGGTCTGTTTCTCCGCACCACTCGCAATTTCCTGAATGGCTCGCGCTACCTGCTCACTGGCTGCACTGGTTGATTCCGCACTCTGAGTCATTTCATCCGATGAGATGACTACCTGACTGGCGCTGTTCTCCACATTTTGAATCAACACACGCAGGTTGCTCTGCATTTTGCCAAAAGCATCACTCAGTTCACCGATCTCATCATGACTTGTGCTTGTAATGGTCTGGGTTAGATCTCCTTCGCTCACCTGAATCGCCTGATCCTTCAACTGACGAATTGGTTTAACAATAGATCGCATCACCAGCCAGATGATCAAAATTCCGATGACCAGAAAAGAAACGATGACCATAATCGTTCGATTCAGAATAGGCGTAGCGGCATCCTCTACTTCAGAGGAGAACATGGTGCCTGCGACCTTCCATCCCGTGGACGGATTCGTGGCGTAATACATGACCTTATCAACCTGATCAAAAGTGTAGTTGAAGTGGCCGGATTCATTCATATACACTTGTGTCCAAAAATCTTCTGTTGCATCTGCTCCAGGTTGCATCGTCGGATGATAGATATACTTTTCGCTGGCATCCAGTAGAATCAGATACCCCTGTTCTCCTACTTTAATTCCGCTAACCAATTGACTAATGTCCGACAGATCGAGATCCAGTTGAACCACACCGGATTGGTCTTCCAGTGCCTTCGCAATCGTGATGGTGATCTCATTCGTCTCGGCAGAAATATAAGGCTCTGTAACAATGACCTGCTGTGGAGCACCCATTGCTTCCGTGTACCATGGTCTGGTTCGGGGATCGTAATCTTCAGGCATCTCCGCATCAGAGGACATCAGATACACACCTGCCTCTGTGCCTACACCTATGGTGATGATATCTGTGTTCTGCGCAGCGTATCCCTTCAATTCGTTCACAACCCGAACCTCGGCATCTTCTTGTCGTAATTGCTCTGCAAGTATATTCGCATAGTATTCAATATGATTCCGTTTGGCATTGATCGAAAGGTCGATCGTCGCGCTGGCAAGGTTCACATTTTCCATCGCACTATGTAAAATTTGCTTCTCCACTTCATCTTTTGCACTGTTATACGATAAAACTCCAATACTTAACGAAGGAATGGCCAGGAAAGCAATAAAGGACACCACCAGCTTGGTCTTAAAGTTCTTATTTATCTTGTTGAACCAGGTCGATTTCCTATTTTTTTTGGACAAATTTCTCTACCTCTTCCAGATTAATTTTAGTTTTACTTGATCTACTTATAAGTTGAACTAGTGATTATTTACACTTGCCACTCCGATGACAGAACAACCTTCCAATCGTTAAATGATTCATACAACTTATATAGCTCTTGTAAAGCTCTCATAGATTGTAAACCATCTTTTCAAAAACTAGGTCTCAATTCTTTTAAAAAACACTTTTTATACTAAAAAACTCGAACATATCTCTTAATTTATAATCCAAAAGAACTATTTCCAAACAAATTATACGAAAAAACTATTAAATAAAGTGTTCCGGGAATATGACCAAATTGTTAACTTTCTAAATACTTGTTAATAAGCATGCAGATCACATCACAAAAAAAAGATCCAAGCGTTATCGCTCAGATCTAAAGGCTATTCACATTAGGTTAACGTATTCTCTATTCAAATGCCGGGATCGCAATATCTGCATATTTCTCTTCAAAGAAGGCTTTGACCTCTGGACCCGCCATACGCTTAGCCAGCTTCTGGATAGCTTCGGAGTCCTTATTATCCTCACGGGCAACCAGGGTGATGGCAAAATGGGAATCATCCTTCTCGGTTAACAGTGCATCCTTCTTCGGTGTAAGGCCGAGCGGACTGGCATATGCCGGTGTCATGGCTACCAGATCAGCATCATCCATCATACGAGCCAGCATCAACAAGTCCACTTCCTTGAACTTGAAGTTTTTCGTATTCTCGGTGATGTCCGCCTGTGTGGCGTTAAAATCTACGCCTTCCTTCAGCTTAATCAATCCGTTCTGCTCCAGCATCACAAGAGAGCGACCAATGTTGGAAGGATCGTTCGCAATTGCAATGGTTGCGCCTGCTGGCAATTCCTCAATCGTTTTGTATTTTTTGGAGTAACCGCCATAGATGGCATTATAGATGGGCTGCACGGCCACCAGGTTGGCATTGTTTGCTTCATTATATTGGTTCATGTAAGGCACGTGCTGGAAGAAGTTCGCATCCACTTCCTTGTTCGCAAGTGCCGTATTTGGTTGAACGTTATCCGACAACACAACAACTTCAAGATTAACGCCATCTTCCTTCAACAACGGTTTTACAATGTCCAGTACGTCTGTCATCGGTGGAATCAATGTAGCCACTTTCAGCGTAACTTCTTGTACAGCTTGTGTATCTTCCTTTGTTCCTTCAGCCGCAGGTGTTTCTTCTTTTTTGCCACAAGCAGCGACGATCAGCATTACTGCAAGCAACATAAGCATCATTTTTGCTTTCATTTTATGTCTACCCCTCATTCTATAATCTGTATTGGTTATTCTTCATACTGCACTGTCCACCCGCTTAAGATCTGCGATCCAGCCAGCGGGACAGTCTGCTGCCTGTGAATTGGATCATCTGTACCAGGATAATCATAATGATGATCGTAAATACCATAATCTCCGTTTCGAAGCGCTGATAACCGTATCGAATGGCAAAATCGCCAACCCCGCCGCCACCTACAATGCCCATCACCGTCGAGTAGGAGATGAAGCTAATCGTAGCTGTCGTGAGTCCCAGTACAAGGCCGGATCGTGCCTCCACGTACAAGAATTTCACCACAAGCTGCATCGTCGATGCCCCCATGGAAGCAGCAGCTTCAACTACTCCCCTCGGTACATCCAACAACGCTTGTTCCACCAGTCTGGCATAGTAGGCAATCGCAATGACCGAGAGTGGCACGGTTGCCGCCAGCGTACCTATGGACGTTCCTACGACAATCCGTGTGAATGGAATCATGAATACAACCAGCAGTAAGAACGGAAACGAACGAACGATATTGACGACACTGCCGAGTACAAAGGACAGTGTTTGATTCTGATACCGTTGTCCTCTCCTGAATAAGTACAGCAGTGTACCCAGAGGTAACCCGATCAGAACAGCTGCCGCAATGGAGATGCCCACCATGACAAAAGTCTCTCCGATCGCCTGCCATATCTCATGCTGATACTTCAGCACAGACTCAGGTAACCTCATGACTTGTCCTCCTGTTCTGCCTGACGGAACAAAGACGAACCTGCCATCCCGTATTTGTCATCCGCAAGCAAGGAGGTCAGTAGATCAGGCTGCGGAGCAGGGATACTGCTCACTTCCGCTTTAGACAACGTACGAACGAGTCGCCCATCCTTCATGACGGATATCCTGTGACATAGTCTGCGAGCCACTTCCATCTCATGCGTCACTATAACAATGGTCACGCCCAGCGTTTCATTGATATGACGCAGCACATCCAGGATACCGTTCGTGGTCTGTGGATCAAGCGAAGAGGTCGGTTCATCACAGAGCAGCACATCCGGACGACTGGCGAGTGCTCGTGCAATCGCCACACGCTGCTTCTGTCCTCCGCTAAGCTGAGCAGGATATTGATCTGCCTTGTCTTCCAGTCCAACAAACCGCAGTACCTCAAGTCCACGTTCAACTCGCTGTGTACGGGGCATCCCCGCCAGCTCCAGTGGCATACAGACATTGCCACTCACCGTTCGGTTACTGACAAGATTGAAGTGCTGAAAGATCATGCCAATGGATCTTCGTGCGAGACGCAGCGTGCGCTCATTCATCTGGGTCAGATGCTGCCCATTCACAACAACCTCACCATCATCCGGCTTCTCCAATCCATTGAGCATCCTCAGAAGTGTGGATTTGCCTGCGCCACTCGAACCGATGATGCCGTGAATCTCGCCTTGTCCCACTTCAAGCGAGACCGAGCTTAACGCTTCGAATCCCTGATCTGCACGGGAACCGCGCTCGTTATAACGTTTGCTTACACCATATAATGAGATCATGGAGAATCCTCCCGTGAATGATCATGCATGGTTCTTCAAGAACACATGAAGAAAGCCCGCACAGCCGATAACCGGAGCGCGAGCAATCCTGTTCATTTATAATAAATCAACATCCCTGATGAGACAAGCTTTTAAGGTAAGATTGCCTCCTGCAGGCGGCTCGCTTCGGTCTGTCCAATACTCATTGAATAACCCGTGTAATTTAGATTGCTTGAACTCTCTTTCCAATCCGGCTCGCCTAACCACTCAGCCACTTGTTTGGAGGTGGTTACCTTGTGTCAGGACCCGTCTTCACTCTCGTTCATCCCCCCGTATTACCTGACATCCACCATCGTAGCATGATAAGGAAAGGTAACCCCCATGTAATAAGCAGCTGTTAAGGTGAGGATATAATAAAATACAAACAACAGATCAGCTCGCGAATAGCCAATCTGAATGTAATACGTTCGGCTCGCGCCATCCATAAATCCTTTCGCTTCCATCGCTACCGCTATTCGCTGTGCACGGCGAATGCTCTGTGCCAGCAGCGGAATAGCGTAACGCTTGAGTGTACCATACACATTCCAGCGTGAGCCTCGTTGCTGTGTTCCACGAATACGAATAGCGTAACGGAGCGTCTGGAATTCATCCAGCAAAATGGGGATCATGCGCATCGCGGCCAGAAAGCTATAGGCATATTTTGCAGGCAGCTTCCACTGCTGCATCAGGGAATAAAACAGCCGTACCGGCTTGGTCGTAAGACCAAAGAGTAACCCAGCCGCTGCCATAGTCAGCGAGCGAAAACCCAAGTGTAGACCGCGATAAAAGCTCTCTTCGGTTATGTGAATTAATCCCCACTTATACCATGTGGTCTCACCCTTGCCAAACATCATCATACCTGTGGAAGTGGAGATAAATACCAGAATGAATGGTGATGCATACAGCATCAATCTATACCACGGATGACCTGTCCAGCACAGTAACAGCATCATCGCCAACGCAACGTTGGCCATTACATTCAGATTGTGAATGAGGATAACGATGACAAACATCATCGTCAGAATGATCATCTTTAATCCCGGATTGACCTTATGAAGCCAGGTTTCACGGTGAGGAAACGACAGTTGCATCAGATAACCTCCCCTCATCCACCGTCCAGATTCGGGTGCAATATCTTTTTACAATTTCACGATCATGGGTAACCATAACAATGGCTGTTCCCTCTCTCCGCAATTGCTCCAGTTGTGCTAACATGGCAAACGTATTGCGGGCATCCTGTCCAAAAGTAGGTTCATCCAACAGCAGTATTCGCTGCTCTCTCACCAGTGCCGAGGCAACGCTCAAGCGCCGTTTCTGCCCCATCGATAATTGGTAGGGATGGCGCTCGGAGAGGTCGATTAGTCCAAATTGATTCAACATATGATCAGTCCTGACAAGTCTCTCTTCCGTTGTAAGCCTGCCCCCCAGCAATGAGAATTCCACTTCTTCCGCGACCGTGTTGGTCACAAATTGAAACTCCGGGTTCTGAAATACAAACGCGATTCGATCTGCAAGCTGCTCCGTTTTGCCAGAAGGCTGACCGTCCACCTCATAATGACCTGTTGTTTTCAGGATATTCATCAGAGATAACAACAATGAACTCTTGCCAGCCCCATTGGCTCCGACAATACCAATCCAGTCTCCATACCATACCTTGGCCCGCTCCACCTGAATGAAGGGTGTTTTCCCACGCCATCCGGTGAACTGCTGCAAGTCCAGTGCAGGCTGATCGGCGGGAGATACAGGTGATGAGGGTGAGCCGTGAAGTATGGGGGATATACCCGGTGTATCGGATAAACCAGACGATTGCTGTGCTTCCAAACTTGAGATGCCTTGATCCACACACACTTGAAGCTCTCCAGAAGCACTTCCCTCTTCTTCCTTAGCTACCTGCTCTCGCTCCTCCCATATGCCTGGATACCAGATTCCATAAGCCTTCAGCTTGCCCCGCTCATCCGTAAATACCTGCTGTGCTGGCCCATCCGCCACAATCTTTCCTTCAGGTGATAACACAAGGATGCGGTCGACCATATCCACAATCTCATTAATTTTGTGTTCAACGATAATGATCGTTTTGTCACTGGCGATCCGTTTGACGGTATCCCACACCTGGGAAGTCCCCTCATCGTCCAGCAGTGCAGTGGGTTCATCCAAAAACAATACCTCCGGGTCCATGGCAAGCATCGAAGCAATCGCAAGACGCTGCTTCATCCCCTGAGACATGGACTGGATCAATACACGATTTTGTTCAAAGGATAACCCCACCTGTTTCAGATAGTATTCAATCAGAGCAGGCATCTCTTCACGCGGAAAATTTCGATTTTCCAGAACAAATGCGATCTCTTCATCCGTAAAGGACATACAGAACTGGGTATCCGGATCTTGAAAGACCACTCCTGCTTTGGCGGGAACCTGAATATCATCACATTTCATCGGAATCTCAACCGAACGCGGTATCAGACCGCTCAATATTTGCAATAACGTCGATTTACCGGAGCCGCTCGGGCCAAGCAACAGCACTTTCTCTCCTTGACGCACAGAGAGAGACAAGCCTTGAAATACCAAGGCTTTCTCTCCCGGGAACTTGCATCTTAGATTTGTCACACTTACCGCTTGCGAATTCCCCTCTCCGCTCATCTAATCCAGCGCCTCATAATCCTGTTTGGATACCGGCCTCAGTGAACGTGTTACACCTGTCCGTTCCAATGCTTTGGAGAGATAATAAGCAAACACTCCTGCAATCAAGATGCTTCCGATGAAGCGGAATCCGATAAATAATGTATAATTCCAGGCCGAGAGTGAATCAATATACCCGTATTGGTAATCCAGTATGAGCGAAGCCGCTGCGGCTCCTATGGCTGCAAGACAGGTGACAAACAGATTGGTTTTGCGATACAAAAATGCTGCGAAGAATATCTCGGCTCCCAATCCTTGCAACAGACCGTATACAAGTGTGGACATGCCCCATTCACTGCCCAAAAAAGCACTTACCGTTGAAGCCGCAACTTCGGCAAGAATAGCCACGCCTGGTTTACGAATGATAACAAAAGCAAACGTGCCCGCCATAAACCACATCCCGTAGATCATCTGCTCCGCATGAACGCCAAATGGTTTCATCAAGTCATACGTAGGTCCCCATATCTTATAAATCACTCCAAACACCACTGCGATCACAATGGTTACCAGAATATCCGTTAGTTTCAATCGTTTGTTGCCTGCTGTTGCTGCCATGTTCTCTACGTCCTTCCTCTGTTCCCTGTGGGGGTTGTAAAAGTGTGTGTTCAAAAAGACTTTTTGAGCAACCTCTAAAAATAAACGAAAAAGCCTCCCCGGTTCCGGGAAGGCCTTACGCACAGTGTACAATCCTCACAATGATGTATTGGATGAATGTCGAAAATATGGAATATCAACCATCCCTCTCCGCCTTGGCAGATACACTACCATAATTCAAAGAGAACTGTTGTTCATCCACGTTCATTCCCACAATTCACCCTTACATATTGCAAATCCATGTTCTCTACGCTGGCATTACCCAGATCAGATGTACGGTCAGCGGCACAAGGCCACTCTCTCAGCCCAACTTCATTGAGCTCCCGGTTCACTTATTTCATTGCCTCTACTCTACATCAGATGGGTATTTGTGACAATCCCCAGAAGAATCATCGTGCTTCATTTGGTGTAAAAGGGAAGGGGATATCTGTCGATTTACTTTCCATAATATGCAACATTTAGGTTATGTAGTGCGTCTTAAATATTAGAAGGGAGATGGATAGTAATGAAAAAGTACAACTCTGTTTGGCAGCTTAAAACATGGAAAATGGTCCTTGTCGCTTCGATACTCACCGCAGGCACGGCACCTGCCTTGCTCTCATCCACTGTGGCGGAAGCCGCAGCAACCAAACCTAATCCGACAGCTTATATTAACAATGTTCAAGCTCAATATGATGTTGTCATACGGCAGGGTATTACGTACGTGGCATTGACGGAGCTTCAATTCCTCGGCAACTATACGTTTGGTTACAATAACAAAACAAAAGAGATCAGCATCAGCACAGGCAGCGATAAATATGTCCTTACACCGAACAGCAAAACAATGAAGAAAAACGGTCAGAATGCGACATTATCCTCCGCGCCGATTCTGGTGAATGGTAAAGCCATGCTTCCGCTCCGTGCCATCGGTGAAGCTTTTGGTGCCAAGGTGCAGTGGAACCAGAAGGCCAAGGAAGCCTACATTTACACTACCGATGCTGCTATTGTAAAAGATTATAACAGTTCCGATCTGACTGTGGCGCGTGAAGCCGCACTGCATCTGCCACGCTTCTCTGAACTGGGACAAGCACGTCTGGACATTCGCAACCCTTTGGGTCCGGTGGATTCATCCATCAAATACATTTTTGAACAAGGCAAAAAAGATCGTTTCTTCGTTGTTGAGGATAACGATCTGATCAGTTATTACACCCTTAAAAATGGAAGTGCCCTGCTACAATGGCAGGCCAACATCAGCAAAAATGCCGGAACCATCGGTGACCTGTTCTTTATTAAAACCAAAGCCGTTGCTGAAGCAGGGACTCGTCCTTCCGTAGCAGGTCAAACACTCGTATCATTCAAGTACTCTCGTATGCTTGAAGAAACCTCTTACGAGATCATGAACAAATTGGGCTCTATTGATACCGGTTCTGTTGTCCCCGAGAAAGGCAAAGTCATTGTTGAAGTTCCAGGAGAGAAATAATTTGAGCATCCTCTATAAAACATTGCTCAGCAGAACCATACTCTGATATCTGCATTACAAAGAGCGTCCCTCAAAGTCAGTGTGGCAATGACCTTGGGACGCTCTTTTTGGCGTTATATTCCATCTCAAAATCACAAGCGGCGCTTAAACTTTTAACACCTCAAGCGATTCAATCTTCTGTTTAATATTGCGTGTTCCCAGACTGGCTCGTTTTCCCTGAAGCAAACCCCTTGAACAACGTTGGTACTTTGGAATAACGGGTATTCGTAATTTTGCCTTGTGATGTACTGCTGTCTGTACGCATAATTGCATCTTTCACATTGGAAATGTTGGAGTTATCCAGCGTCATGTTAACTGCGAAGGAAGTTCCACCATTTTGGCGTACCAGCTTGCCGATATCATCTGCACGGAAATTTTTGATGTTAATCGTTCCGGCTGCATTCATCTGGAACACTTTATCATAGGCCTTGTACGCTGCTCCGCCAGTAATGTTAACTGTTCCGGCCGACTTCAATGTCAGTGCATCCTCGCCCACGTCCTGCCAGACCACATTCGATATATTACAGTTACCATAACAGTGAACACCATCTGCAGCAGGTGATCCGATATTTACATTTTTGAGCGTGGCCCCCGCCTCCAGACGGAAGACTGGCTTCTGACCCTCTGCTTGAGATCCGTCGCCCAGTGTGGAAGGATTAGCTACAAATGTTTTACCTTGACCATCATAGGTCGTGCCCTTAGGAACCACAATGGTTGAATTTACAACTGTAGGCGCAGCAGCAACCGGAGCTGCACCAAATATGGAAGCAACCAAACCAGCGGACAGCAACAACGTCAACATTTTTTTCATAACTTTATTCCTCCCTTATTCTCTCGTTTTTTGGTAGTGTACAAGCCTGAGCTTGTCCTGGAAGTTCGTCAGAGGTGCACCTCTGTCCGACCTCAGCCTAATCCTACCAAATAAGGAAGGTAACTAGAATAATCATTAGATCAGATAGTTCAAGACATCCCACAATCCCTGTCATATCAGCATTTTTTGCAAGCCAGGTCCTTGGAGCAATATGCTGATATTAACCTCTGGTATGCTCATTTGTAATGTATGTACCTCTAACTTTAATCCCAGTAACCAAGAAAGACCACTACATTTGTCTCCAAATGTGTGATCTTGAATAGCTTTCGGCTGGTTGATATAAGATATCAGGCTCCAAATCTCTGACGATAACCGCACTTTCGACACAACTCTTCCACAGCTTCCCGCTTGGAGAAGCCATATACCAGATTGTTCGCTCGCTCACCCTCAATAATCTCCGAGAATGACTTCTCGTGCACATTACCCAAGTTAATTACACCCTCGCCATCTAGACAGCATGGAACCACCGTTCCATCCACAAGCACAGCTGCCTGATTGCGAAGTGCATGGCAGAAGCCTTTGCCTTCATCTTCAGGTGCATCCAGACTTGGCCACTGGAACTCATGGTCCTGATTCAGGTATACATTTGGGGCAATTTTGACCCCGCTGCCTGGAACTACTTTTTCCTCAATGCGGAAGTCCAGATTGAACTCACGTTCTAATACTTCAAGGGTCTCCCGATTTCGATTCATCTGAGCATTCGTGAAGTTATCCTGCGTCAGATTCCACAGTCGGAATGAGATGATGACATTATGCTTAACGGCCTCGTGTACAAAGGACAAAATATGGCGCAGGTATCCGTCACGGTCTGTTGAACCTTCATGCCCATCGAAGCTGTGCAGGGAGAAATTCATCTGCCGCAGCGCCGGTTTGCCAAGCAATTTATGCTGAGTCTTAGGTAGCAGCGTACCATTCGTTGTAATGTTCACCTTGAGTCCCTTCTCATATGCGGAATCAAGCAGCAGATCTATTTTGGGATGCAACAAGGGTTCACCTTTGACATGTAGATAAATATGGTTGGTGTGTGGTTTAACTTGTTCCAGTATATTGTTGAAGACTTCAGGGTCAATGAATCCTTTGGCACGCTGCGTCTGTGGACAGAAGCTGCAAGCCAGGTTGCAGATACTCGTGATCTCAATATATACTTTTTTAAACGTTTTCAACTCGGGTCCCCATTCTGCCTAGGAGGGAGAACAATCCCACCTGCAATTTGTGATCCGGCCTATACGGGCCATCCCTATTATATCGGGTTCATGAGCCGAGGTAAATTGTTCAGTTAATCATGCTGCCTCTTTACAGTTCATGTTCGAGTGATATATGCTGAACAGACAACTGCATATCTTGAACTTTTGCACTAGGGGAGCCTTCCGGCTGAGACGAATATGACTATTCGGACCCTTTGAACCTGATCTGGATTATACCAGCGGAGGGAAGTGGAGCGGCCTTTTAGTAAGCGGAATTTTTTCATGTATGTGAAGATAAATTGCGGATTTAACTTACAGACCCACTCATTTCTCCGGAAATGGGTGGGTCTTTTTTGTTTCTTTTGCAGAGACAGGATGCCGTTGTTATTCCAGCAGTCTGACATCAAGGGGGTGAGGATCAGATGAATAACCATGTAACCATTCACAACGTAAGCTTTGCTTTTGCCGAAAAAAAGGATTCCCCCGTGCTCGCCAATGTGTCGCTTCAGGTTCAACAAGGAGAATTTGTCTCGCTCATCGGCTCCAGCGGGTCAGGTAAAAGCACGCTCTTCAAGCTGCTCGCAGGCTTGCATGAGCCAACCGTTGGCACCATCGATATTGCTGATGTACCGCAAGGACAACGGCTCGGACGAGTCGCTTATATGCCGCAGAAAGATCTGCTGTTATCCTGGCGAACCGTCATGGAGAACTGCATGCTGCCTGCCGAGTTGACACCAGGCCGACAGAACAAGGACAAGGACAAGTTACGAGCCGATATCATGGCAGGATTGGCAAGATTCGGCCTGTCCGGTTATGAACAGGCCTATCCAGATGAATTGTCCGGCGGCATGCGGCAGCGGGTGGCTCTGCTTCGTACCTTGCTTACAGGTGGGCAGCTCATGTTACTGGATGAACCCTTCGGTGCACTCGATGCCTTAACCAAACGAGAAATGCATCATTGGTTGTTGGAGCTGTGGGAGGGCTTTGGCCAAACCGTGCTGTTCATTACACATGACATCGAAGAAGCCCTGCTGTTAAGTGACCGTATCATTCTGTTAACTCCAGGGGGGCAAGGTCAGCAGTTGCGGGAGATGACGGTTCCTTTACCACGCCCAAGGCATTCGGACATGATCTACGAACCGGCTCTCGTGCAGATGAGGCAACAACTGGAGGAACAATTGCATGCAAAATGATAGAGCTGAGTTTAGCGTTTGGACGTGGTGTTCAAAGTGGCTCTCGAGGTCGTTTTCTCAATATGGTTTGTTTATTGTGCTCATGTTCTTATTACTGGCGATCTGGGAAGTGATTGTGCGTATGGGATGGGTGCCCTCCTTTATCATTCCTGCACCCACGGCCATCACAGGCTCACTGGTTGAGCATCGTCGTCTGCTGTTGACCATCCATCTGCCTGCTACCTTTATGGAAGTTGCTGTTGGTTTTGGCTTGTCCATAGTGACTGGAATTACGCTGGCAACAGCCATGCATATGAACCGATCGATTGAAAAGGCCTTGTATCCCTTCATCGTGATCAGTCAGACCATCCCGCTGATTGCCTTGTCCCCCGTATTTATCTTGTGGTTTGGTTACACGTTGTGGAGCAAAGTTGCGGTGGTGTTCTTAATCGCATTCTTCCCCATTGTGGTCAGTACCTACGATGGACTCCGCCAAGGCGATCCAGAGCAGTGTGAACTGCTGCTCACCATGGGAGCCAGCAAGTGGGATATTTTTCGAAAACTCCAGGTTCCGCTGGCACTTCCCTCTTTTTTCTCGGGGTTAAAGATGTCTGTGGTGTACTGCGTAGTTGGGGCAACGATTGGCGAATGGCTTGGTGGCAGCAAAGGTCTCGGATACTTCAGCCGTCGTATGTCCAGCAACATGAACACGGATGCAATGTTTGCCGCCATTTTGCTGTTATCCCTGCTTGGGATCGTTTTGTTTGTACTGATTGCCTGGCTGGAGAAACGGTTTAACATACGGCGTCATCGTCATGGAGGCAAAAGAAAAGTTGGATAATACTTAGACAGAAATTAGAGGTAAACAAAACGACGAAATGAGGAACTTCATTTATGAATAACAAAGGTATATACACCCTGCTTCCCATCATGCTCATTAGCCTTTTGATGATCGTTGGCGGATGCAGCACCACGAATACCAGCAAAAACACGCCAACAACAGACTCTGCAAGCAATGCACAACAAACAGACAAGTCTGCAACCGAACCAGCATCAGACACCAAAGATAAACTCTCCATCATGCTCGACTGGTACCCGAATGCAGTACATTCCTTCATCTATGTGGCTCAGGAGAAAGGGTACTTCACAGACCAAGGTCTCGATGTCGAAATTCAGATGCCTGCGGATACCAATGATTCACTCAAACTTGTTGCTGCCGGTAAAATTGATCTGGCTCTAAGCTACCAACCCCAAATCTTGCTCGCTCGTGGTGAGAACATTCCTGTACGTTCCATTGCTGCTGTTGTTCGGCACCCGCTTGTGCATCTGTTGACCGAAGCAAATGGTAACGTGAATTCACCCAAAGATCTTGACGGAAAAACTGTCGGTTATTCTTCGATTCCGCTGTATGAAGCGATGGTACGTACGATGATCAGCCACGATGGCGGCAATCCTGACAACATGAATCTGGTTGACGTTGGGTTCGATCTGATTCCTTCGCTGGCTTCCGAACAGGCAGATGCGATTATGGGTGGTTTTATTAACCATGAACAATTGATTTTGGAGAAAGAAGGACATGCCATGAAATCCATTAACCCCGTCGATTATGGTGTGCCTGATTATTATGAACTGGTCCTGACTGCAAGTGAAGCTGGCATTGAAGCGAAAAATGACCAACTTACCCGGTTCGTCAAAGCGATCCAGGAAGGACAGAAATATGTAACGGAGCATCCAGAAGAAGCCTTGAATATTCTGCTCGCTCATGAGAATGAAACGTCTCCGCTTGACCCGGAGATCGAAACCAAAAGCCTGGCTATTCTACTGCCACTCATGAATGAAGAAGGTCAGATGTTTGGTCGGCAGGAAATGGAGTCGTGGGAAAATGTACGTGCATGGCTCGTTGAACAGGATTTGATTCCTGAATCGGTGAAAGCCGAGGATGCTTTTATTCATCTGCAAGGAGAGTAAGTAAAGGGGCGCAACGTGAATGAAGGAAAAGTGATTGAACATAAAGGGAATGAAAGCAAGGGGATTAAAAGCAAAGTTAGAAAAACGTGGGATCGGATGCAGGAAGGTTTGCGAAATGGAATTGCCCTGAAGCAAGCATCTGAGGATCAGAATTTTTAACAAGCCTAAGTGGCTTGATGTGCAATTGGGTAGATTGATATGCGTTTGGGTGGCTTGTTGATATGTATTTGGTAATATACATTAACGCATATCTTCAAGCCTACTGGGAGCTGAATTGCGCGCCCTAATATGCTCAGAGTAGAACATGGAGCGAGCGCTAACGAATCTGAGGCGTCCTATTCAGGGATTTGGAGCGGTTGCAGAAATCTAAAGAATCTGAGACATGTTATATCAGAATAAACAGCTGTTTGCAGCTTTTTGGTCAGGGAAATTTGGGAAATAACGTGTCTGATGTTCCTTACATTTCAAAAGGAGGACCTGACAGCCAAATAAGATGTCCTGTGTTCTTTAGAAACAGCGTCTGCCCAGTCGTGCCCCGATCATGTCCCAATCAGTTGGGTATCGACCAGCCTGAACTTCAAGATACTGGATGGATGCTAACGTCCATCACCGTACTCTAGCCTGAGTTTGAAGAAATATCCTGGGTTCACTTTCTGTATTTTGTATCGTTTCGTTTTTTTACTGTTTCGTTTAGTACTGTTGCCTTTCTGCAAATTTACATTATATTAATCCAACCTTTAGCTGTTTCAATCAATGGGAGATATAGATCAAAATGGATTCAATTTATCTATATTCAGTTACAAAAATCCATTTTTAGTGAGTTATGAAAATGATTTAGATTTTGATTTTACGTTTTACGTTTTACGTTTCTGCTTTTCCCACAATAATGCATCTGGCTATTGTTACACTCTGCGCCCTACTCAGGCAAGGAGACTCATATCCTATTATTCTACTGAGTGATTACAGATATCGGACTTCCGCCGATGGGGTTACTTCAAAACAAGGAGGAAATTATATGTCTTATCTGGAACGTGTTCGTACGCAAAATCCGCTGGTACACAATATCACCAACCTTGTCGTGGCTCCCTTCACAGCCAATGGTCTGCTTGCACTAGGTGCGTCCCCTTTTATGGCCTATGCTCATGAAGAGGTCGCTGATGTCGCCAAGATGTCAGGAGCCGTGGTACTCAACATCGGTACACTCGATGACAAAGTCGTTCAGGCGATCCGTCTGGCAGGCCAATCGGCTAATGTGCATCACGTGCCTGTGGTGCTTGATCCCGTCGGTGCAGGCGCAACCGCCTATCGCACGGAAACCGTGCAGATGCTCGTTCGTGAGCTTCGTCTCACGGTACTGCGCGGCAATGTGGCAGAGGTCGCCAATGTCATCGGTGAGAGCTGGAGTATCAAAGGTGTAGACGCAGGATCAGGTGAGGGCGACCGGATCGACATTGCGGAGCGGGCAGCACAACAACTTGGCTGTGTCGTGGTCATCACGGGAAAAGAAGATATCATTACCGATGGACAATCCACATTCCTCACGAGTAATGGTCATGCCCTGCTCACTCAAGTCACGGGTGCTGGCTGTCTGCTCAGTTCGGTGATTGGCGCTTTTACAGCCATAGCAGAATCAGAAGCCGATCTTCTAGGCAGTGTTGTTGAAGCACTCACTTTTTATGGTTTAGCAGCTGAACTAGCGGCAGAGCGGACGGCTCATCAGGGGCCGGGTAGCTTCCAGATTGAGTTGTTGAATCAACTGGCACAAGTGACACCTGACCTCTTGGCAGAACGCGCACAGATCCGTCAGATCCGTGGAGGTGCAGTATGAGGATTGCTCAAGCACTAACCATTGCAGGTTCTGATAACGGGGGCGGCGCAGGCATTCAGGCTGATCTGAAAACCTTCCAGGAACTTGGTGTATACGGCATGACCGTTATCACCGCTATTGCTGCCCAAAATACAACCGGTGTGCAGGGCGTTTTTCCCATCCCTTACGATGGCATTATCCAGCAATTGGACTCGACCGGCGAAGACTTTCAACCAACCGCAACGAAGACCGGCATGTTATATAGTGCCGAGATTATTCGTCTAGTGGCTGAAAAATGGCAGCAATACCATTGGTCGAATCTGGTCATCGACCCTGTGATGGTAGCCAAAGGTGGCGCCCCCCTGCTCCAGCAGGAAGCTGTACAGGCGTTGGTTACGGAGCTGTTGCCCCATGCCCTGATCACAACACCCAATATTCCGGAAGCGGAACTGCTTACCGGGATGTCTATCACGAATCTGAGTCAGCGGGAAGAAGCCGCACGGCAGATCGTTCAGATGGGCTCAACGTATGCTTTGGTCAAAGGTGGTCATGATGAAGGTAGTGGCATGATCGTGGATGTGCTCTACGATGGGCAGTCATTTCATTACCTGGAGAATGTTCGTGTGGTAACACGTCATACACACGGAACTGGATGCACATACTCTGCTGCGATCACCGCAGAGTTAGCCAAGGGGTCACCTGTTCTGGCTGCTGTCACGACTGCGCGAGCATTCATTCAGGCAGCCATTGAAGATGAGCTGGGGATTGGGGCCGGACATGGGCCAACGAATCATTTTGCGTATCAGCGCAGGCAGCGGGGTGAGCAGTGATGCACCCTTGGGAAGCAGATGCGGTACAACGCGCGATGCAGGTGTACTTGGTGATGGGCAGTGTCAATACAACGCAAGACCCTGTGGAAGTGCTGCGCCAGGCCATTACTGGCGGCATCACGCTGTTCCAGTTCCGTGAGAAGGGAACTGGCGCCCTGGCTGGCGAAGCTCGCATCACGCTTGCGATGCGGCTTCGCGAGGTGTGCAGCCAGCACGGGGTCCCGTTCATCGTGAACGATGATGTGGAGCTGGCTGTAGCGGTGGAGGCCGACGGCGTGCATGTCGGCCAGGAAGATGCGGACGCAGCCCTAGTACGCGCCCGCATTGGAGATGGGCGGATGCTTGGCGTATCCGCCCACTCTGTGGATGAGGCGCGCCGTGCGGTGCAGGCGGGCGCCGACTACCTTGGCGTCGGGCCCATGTACCCGACGCGCTCCAAAGCGGATGCCCACGCTGTGCTGGGCCCCGCAGGGGTGGCGGAACTGCGCGCCGCAGGCATCGCAGTTCCGATTGTGGGTATCGGCGGCATTACGCCCGATACCACGGCCGCCGTGATGGCGGCTGGAGCCGACGGCGTAGCCGTCATCTCCGCCATCGCGGGCGCGGCCGATGTGCGCGCAGCGGCTGCGCAGTTCGCTGCGGCAGTGCGCGGGATGCAGGCGTAGCCCTGCTCTCCCTGCACTGCCATCCCCGTGAGCTGCACCGAATACATGGTGCAGCTCACAACCATTCGCCCTCCTCTCTATAACAGAGGAGCCTCCCCCTGGGGCGCGGCAGCAGCCCATGTCTTCGACATAAAAGCGCATCCTCTCCCCTCCAGTGACTGAATGATACAATATTTTAGTCACACCTTTTCACATCTAGTCACCAATCCATGATCAAGATGCAGCCTCCATGCTTGCATCTTTTTTTTCATTTTCAACGGTTGACTCTCACGTAACGTGACACTGTACAATCGGTGTTGTAAGGAGGTTTCACACATGGCCATGAAGGTAAAAGAAGTTGCCGAACTTGCCTCGATCAGTGTGCGCACACTGCATTATTATGATGAGATCGGACTATTAACCCCGGACGAAGTGACTTCTGCCGGGTATCGATTATATTCAGATGCCAATCTGGAACGGTTGCAGCAGATTTTGTTTTTCAAGGAACTCGACTTCTCTCTGAAGGAGATCAAAAACATTATAACCAACCCCTCCTTCAATCCGGAAGAAGCACTTAAAATGCATCGACTTATACTGCTCGAGAAACGCCAACGCCTGGACCAGATGATTGCTACCATTGATAGAACGGTTTTACACGTGAGAGGAGAAATTAAAATGACAGCCAAAGAACAATTCGAAGGATTTGATTTTAACCAGAATCCGTATGGACAAGAAGCGCGGGAACGTTGGGGAGACCATGCCGTCGATCATGTAAATCAGGAGCTGCACAGTAAATCAACCACGGAGCAAAAGGCTCTATCCGATCAAATGAACGAAATCTATAAACATCTGGCTTCACTTCGTCACACAGAACCAGCATCTGCGGAGGCACAGGCCGGCATCAAAAAGTGGTACACTTGGCTAAACCAAATGGGAAGCTACTCGCCTGAAGCCTTTCGAGGACTTGGTGAGATGTACGTAGACGATGAACGCTTCACGCGTAATATTGATCAGTTTGGTGATGGATTAGCAGTATTTATGAGAGATGCTATGGCTGTATTTGCTGACCAAAACAAATAATATAGCCCTGTCTTCAACCACATACAGTATTATTCAACTCTCATTGCCGTCAGATGTGGACTGTAAACGATAGTCTGGAAGTTAACGCCCTGTCCTGTAAAGGTAAAAATTTTCATGTCATCAGCTTTATTCGCAGTAAATGACCATTCGGATATTTGAACCTACCTTCTGGGGTAACCACATGTTTCTTGTAATTAACCTTATGAACATGTTGGATATATACTAGGGTTATGTGGTAAGTAATTTAAATCGATCCGAGTTGTTGCAAAAGTTATGAGCCGTATCCCACACCTACTACCCAGTAGATATACAAAAGGGACGTACGCCCTCAGGCGTATCGTCCCTTTTGTGTGCAAGTAACTCAGCCGCAATGTGAACAAGCCTAACTGCTGCTCACTCTGAGTACTATAAATACCTTTTAAAGTAGATGCTCTTTACTACGTTTTCTTCTGCTCCCAGTCCTTCGATATAACCGTTTCACCAGATGTTTAGGATGATGATATTAAGTTTCTTCTGTCAAACGTTCTTCATTTTGCTGCCAGCGTCCACCGTCTATCCGATTAAGCTCTTGGTGCATGATCCGATGAAGAGGCATCCGTGGCTAGACTAGTTCTCGCCATCCGGCCAGGAATCTGCCATGCAGACACAATCGCAAGCACAATGAATAACAGATCAATCGGTTGGCTGAAATACTCCTGGAAGGTTTCCACAAACGCACTAATCATCTCGCTATCAAACACAAGTTCCATCACGCTTACATCACCAAACAGTTCGGAAGTAAAATAAACCACCGTCAGATATTTCCCCAACAAAATGCCTACGAGCGCAAACAGTACGGCAATAATCTTATGTACCGTCGCAATTCGTTTATTGGAGAACAACACAACTGCGTAGCCCGTGAGCGCTCCAATCAAAATCGCAATTAATCCCACCTCATAATCGGTCATTGCAGCAATAGCTGCCCATACGATGCCTCCCAGAATGGCTGCAATTAAACCACCAATGACCGGCATACCGATTTTAACTCCTTGTTTCTCTTCCACGTTGTCTTTCCCTCCTGAGTCATGCATATGCTTCTTTTCCAGAATTCACCTTTCCTATGAAACCACAAAAAGACCTATTATTCAACATTTTTCTACTTTTGGTGAGCAAATATATTTATATAACATAAGAGATATATTATATTTCCGTTTATTTAATTGCTCAGATAAATCATTTTAGTTTTATCCACAAACAACTCATAATCACTCCCTTGGCACATAAAAAAACATCCCTTCCAACAGCATAATAGCCGTAGAAGGGATGTTGTCCATATCTATATCATGGATATAACCAATGTAACTCAGAAAAATACATTGGAAAGCTCTCTCTATCTTACCTTTGCACTTCCTTGGAAGGCTGAATAACAGCTGCAATCTGTGCCAAAATGGCAGCCACCGATGCCGGATCATGCACATCATACTCATCAATGTTCAGACGCAGCACAGGGCAAGCTGTAAACTGATCAATCCACACGGAATAGCGCTCATGCATGTGCTCCCAGTACGAACGATCCGTCTGAATCTCCATCTCGCGTCCACGTTCCGTAATTCGGTTTAAAATCGAAGGCAGACTGCCTTCCAGATAGATCAGCACGTCTGGATGTGGGAAATACGGTGTCATTACCATCGCTTCAAACAAACTGCTGTATGTCTCGAAATCTGTAGCAGACATGGTTCCTTGATTTGCATGCATTTGTGCAAAAATACCCGTATCTTCATAGATGGAACGATCCTGTACGAATCCCCCACCTAGTTCAAAAATCTTTTTCTGTTCCTTGAAGCGCTCTGCCAGGAAATAAATCTGCAGATGGAAGCTCCAACGCTCGAAGTCATGATAGAACTTCTCCAAATATGGATTATGATCAACTTGTTCCAGAGAAGTCTTGAAATTCAAACGCTGTGCAAGCGCAGCCGTTAACGTGGATTTGCCCACTCCAACCGTACCTGCTACCGTAATTAATGCATTCGTAGGAATGCCATAGTTATTCATATGATATACTCCTTTACCTGATTAACAATTTGCCTGAAGTGTTCAGGATGTTCCACAAAGTCGAGCTGCTCTGCATTGACCTTAATGATTACTGGCGGATTTGAGCTATTTGCCAAATAGTCCATGCCTGTTTTGTAATCGGCGATCAGTTGTTCCATATATGCCGGGTCCATATCCTGCTCAAATGAGCGTCCACGCTTGTTAATGCGGTACATCAACGTATCGAGTTCAGCTTCAATATAGAGCACCAGATTGGGCTTTGGCAGATCATCTGTTAACAGATGATAGATTTGACGATATTTATCCCGTTTCGTTCCCTTTAAGGTACGATCGGCAAAAATCAAATTTTTATAGATATGGTAGTCCGAAATGACAGGGGAATTCTGCTCGACATAGTGAGCGCCCGTGTCTTCCAATTGTTTAAACCGATTACAAAGAAAGAACATTTCCAATTGGAAACTCCACTCGTCGATATCCTGATAAAAGGAAGCCAGAAATGGATTCTCTTCTACGATTTCTTTAACTAACGGAAGATTCAATTCATGGGAAAGCATCGTTGCCAGCGTTGTTTTCCCCGCTCCGATCGGACCTTCCACGGCAATAAACGGGGCTGATTTCATCGTGTTCACTGTTCCTCCTCGTACTTATGCGTGTTTCCGTTTTCTATATAGACCTCACCTATTGTATCACAGCTTTAAGGATTGGAACGCCAGTATTTTATGTATATAACAAGTCAAATCAGAATTATTGAATTACATAAAATGAATTACATAAAAATGAAAAAGACACACTCGATATCATCAAGTGTGTCTTCTTATTGCTTGGCGGCGTCCTACTCTCCCAGGACCCTGCGGTCCAAGTACCATCGGCGCTAGAGGGCTTAACGGTCGTGTTCGGGATGGGTACGTGTGGAACCCCTCCGCCATCGCCACCAAACGCATAGCTTAGCTTACATTTCAGAGTGGTTGTTCTCTGAAAACTAGATTCGAAACGAAACATGCGATTTACAACTTGCTATTGGATAAGCCCTCGACCGATTAGTACTGGTCAGCTCCATGCATTGCTGCACTTCCACCCCCAGCCTATCTACCTCGTCGTCTTCAAGGGGTCTTACATACTGGGAAATCTCATCTTGAGGGGGGCTTCACGCTTAGATGCTTTCAGCGTTTATCCCGTCCGTACATAGCTACCC
>NZ_JAGGNR010000051.1 GCF_018614975.1 Paenibacillus polymyxa
CTTGACAGGGAGCGGTTCAAAGACACCCTCCAGGTGTCTTTTTTTGTATTGACGTTCTGATCCTGACGTTTTAGACTATTGCTAATAAATTATACCATTATGAATAACAAAAATAACAAAATTCATTAGATAAAGTGATGAGATCCGTTGCGCTCTCTATTTGCTAGCCCATTCCGGTCCCCAAAGGAGAACCCATTCATGAAGATCATTGCCGACAAACCATATATCTTTCAGGAAGGTCAGCCTTTGCAAATTGCATTCCGGGAAGCTGGCCGTCGTCAAATAATGATGAAGAAGGGACCGTAGGAGCGCTGATGAAGCGTTCAGTCGGTCCTTTATGTCATGGAGCAGGCTGTGTGCAGTTCGAGTGATTTCGGAAGCTTATTACGCTGAAATAATCTAAGGATGAAGTGAAAGGAGCGACACTTATGGAAAGACAGCCTGTATTGGAAGTCATTGCTGTGGATGTGGAAGATGCCAAGGCAGCTGAGGAGGGAGGGGCCGATCGGATTGAGCTGGTGTCTGCGATGTCCGAAGGAGGACTTACCCCCAGTTATGGTGTCATGGAGCAAGTGATGTCCCAAGTCTCCATCCCGGTGTATGTCATGATCCGTCCACATAGCCGCTCGTTCCGCTATAGCGCAGATGACATCCACGCCATGACCCGGGATGTACGTGTGGCGAGGGAACTTGGAGCCGCTGGCATCGTAATCGGCGCCCTCACCGGAGAGGGTGAAGTGGATCTCTCATCCATGCAATCATGTATGGCCGAAGCTCAGGGTCTGGGCGTCACGTTTCATCGTGCAATTGATGTGAGCACAAGCCTGACTGAGGTGCTCAAATCAATTAACACATTGGGGAACGTGGAGCGTGTGCTTACATCGGGAGGGAAACAGACAGCACCTGAAGGGACGCTAGAACTGAAACAGCTTCAGGAACTGGGGCAAACCTTGAATATCGCTGTCATGGCAGGGTCGGGGGTCACCATAGAGGGAATTCAAACGCTAGTGAGGCAGACGGGTATCACAGAGATACATATGGGATCAGGCGTGAGGTACGAAGGTAGCTTCGAACATCCCATTGATCCACAAATGGTCGCAGAAGCCAAGCAGCAGTTATTGCTTGCATCACGGCCATTCATGGACAGTAGGCACTGAGTAGTGGTCCAAGCAAGGGTGGTCCAATGATATAGGGATGCGCTAAATAAAAGGAGTGATCCGCCATGAATTATGAACTGCAACCAGTCGAATGGATTAAGTCCGCAGCACAGATCAGCCCATCCGAACGCCAGCTGAGATGGCAGGAGATGGAGTTCTACGCGTTTATTCATTTTACGGTAAATACATTCACAGATCGGGAATGGGGCACTGGGGAGGAAGACCCGTCGATCTTTAATCCTTCTGAACTGAGCGCAGCGCAATGGGTGCAGGCGTGCAAGGCTGCGGGGATGAAGGGGCTGATTTTGACATGTAAACATCATGATGGTTTTTGTTTGTGGCCCAGTCAGTTTACAGCGCATACGGTCGCGGCTAGTCCGTGGAGGAATGGTACGGGAGATTTGGTTCGGGAAGTCGCCGATGCCTGCCGTGAGGGTGGATTGAAGTTTGGCGTGTACCTGTCTCCTTGGGATCGGCATGAAGCCACTTATGGAGATTCCGAGAGGTATAACGAGTTTTTCCTCCATCAGTTGCGCGAGCTGCTAACGAATTATGGCGACATCTTCTGTGTATGGTTCGACGGTGCGTGTGGGGAGGGTCCGAATGGCAAAAGGCAGGTCTATGACTGGGAAGCCTATTATGCGCTTATTCGTGAACTTCAGCCCGCAGCTGTCATCTCGGTATGTGGCCCAGATGTTCGCTGGTGCGGCAATGAGGCAGGGCATACGCGGGAATCGGAATGGAGCGTTGTGCCAGCGCATATGCAGGATAATGAGAAGATTCAGGAGCAATCGCAGCAGGTGGATGATGGTGAGTTTGCCAGAAGGATCAATACGCAGGACAGCGATTTGGGAAGCCGAGAGGTTATTCGTTCCCAAGGTGAGCAACTGATCTGGTACCCTGCCGAGGTGAATACCTCGATTCGCCCAGGATGGTTCTATCATGCCAGTGAAGATGATCAGGTCAAAACATTGGAAGAACTGCTCGCCGTCTATTACGGCGCAGTGGGGGGCAACGCCACCTTTTTACTCAATCTGCCACCGGATACGCGTGGTCTCATTCACAAACGGGATGTGGAGCGACTACAGGAATTGGGAGATGAGCTGCGTACCATTTTTCAGGAAAATTTCGCCTTGCAGGCGCTAGTAAAAGCATCGGAGACGATGGATGAACAACATGCCGTATCGGAAGTGCTGACGGAACGCCGGGATACGTATTGGTGTCCGCTTGAAGGAACGGAGCAGGCTTGGATCGAGCTGGATTTGCAGGAAGAACGATCGTTTGACCGGGTTGTGCTGATGGAACATATCCAGACAGGCCAACGGATTGAGCGTTTTACACTGGAGTTACAGAGGGCAGATGGTGGTTGGGAAGAGTTCTACATGGGGACGGTTGTGGGGTATAAACGAATTTGCTGTTTCCCACAGGTCACATCGAGAAAGGTGCGATTAAGCATTCATGAATCCAGATGGTGCCCAACGTTGTCCGGGGTTGGTATATATCTGAGCGAGCGGGGAGGGTTGTGAAATGGCGGTGCTGACGTATAAAGGTTCACAATTCATGTATGGTGGTGAGCCCATTCGGATTTTGTCGGGTGCCATCCATTATTTCAGAGTGGTCCCGACTATTGGAAGGATCGGTTACTCAAGCTGAAAGCCTGCGGTTTCAATACAGTGGAAACGTATGTGCCATAGAATGTCCATGAGCCGCAGCAGGGCAGTATTGTTTTTATATCGACAAAGGCGCAGATCTATTAATCCTTGTTGAAAATATGGGGCGAATCAACTATGGCCGGTACCTGAGAGATCCGAAGGGGATTACGGAGGGTGTGCGACATGGCTTTTAATTTTTATATGATTGGACGATTCATTGTCTGCCATTAACCGATCTGTCGGGTTTACAATTCAACGATGTGATTAACGAAGCACAGGGACCAGCTTTTTATAGGTGAAATATTCAGATCACGGATGTCAGAGATACTTTTCTGAGATTGGATAGCTGGACCAAGGGGGGGTATTTGCAAACGGATTCAATCTGGATACACCGGATTTGGGCTAGAAAAGGAAAATAGGTGAGCCAAACGATTATTGAGAATTGTCGTGTCCACTAGAAAAAGGTATACGTTGGGTATGGATATCGACTAGGGCGTGTCTGAAAACTCCGAAGGAAGCAGATTTTGCCGAATTCTCGTTCCAAGCAAGGAGATTTTCCGCAGGCGTGCCGGGGCACGTCAAGGGAAAGTGACGCAGCAGGGGGCGAAAAGGTGGTAAAAGATGCACTTCAGTGAGTTTTGAGACACGTCCTACAGGAGAGGATGAGGGAAAATGAAAGTTGGACTCAGCACCTACAGTCTGCAACAAGCACTGGATCGTAAAGAATTAACCGTGCCAGATGCTATTCGCTGGATTGCCAATCAGGGGGGGGAACATGTAGAGATTGTTCCAATGGGATTCAGTTTGATCGAACATCCGGAGTTGATTGATGAGATTAAAGCTGTGGCAAAAGAGGCAGGGATCGACATCTCCAATTATGCCATTGGTGCTAACTTTGCTGTGCTGGAGGACGCCGAAGCGTTGGAGCAAGAGATTCAGAATGTAATGCGACATGTGGATGTGGCCGCTGCATTGGGAGTAAAGCTGATGCGTCATGACGTGGCTTTTCGCCCTGCACCAGAAGGAACCGTAGCACAGTTCGAGATTGACCTGCCAGTAATGGTGAAAGCTTGTCAGCGGATAGCCGATTATGCAGCGGATTTTGGAATTACAACAAGCGTCGAGAACCATGGGTACTACGTGCAGTCGAGTGAGCGAATTCAGCGTTTGTTACACGAAACAGCGCGGAGCAACTTCAAAACCACACTGGATGTTGGCAATTTCCTCTGTGTGGACGAAGACCCGGTGAGTGCCGTAAAAAATAACATTCCGTACGCGTCGATCGTGCACGCCAAAGACTTCTACTGGAGACCTTCCTACCGGAATCCTGGTGAAGGATGGTTCCAAACCTCGCATGGGAATTACCTGCGCGGTGCCATTGTGGGCCATGGCGATATCGACATGCCGGAGGTGTTCCGTGTGTTGAAACAATCCGGGTATGACGGATATATCTCGGTTGAATTTGAAGGCATGGAGGATTGCAAAAACGCCTCACGCATTGCCATGGATAACGTCAGGCGCATATGGGAAAAGGCATAGGGCTGAGTGCTTGTTTTAAATGAATAAATTGAATCAAATTCTAAAGAAGGCGTGAGTAACAGAGGGGAAGCTTGGAACTGTAGGAGCGTTAGCGACCGCCTTTGTCTGCGGATTTCAACCGCTAGAGCGGTCAATAAAAGAAATTTGCAGACAACAGCGGCCGAAAGTCCGAGCATTCACCGTCGTTACGTTAAGCCGATTATTATAATTTCTTAAGTCAATTCATATGAAAACGATGGAGGAATCAGCACTATGTCCAAATTAAAAGTCGCCGTCATCGGTGCCGGATCCATATCCGATTGCCATTTGCAAGCCTACGCCAGTAACCCGGATGTTGAAATATACGCCATCTGTGACCTGAATGCAGACCGTGCCGCAGAAGTGGCGAAGCAATATGATGCACCTCATGTATTTACCGATTATAAGGAACTGCTCGCACTGCCCGAGATTCATTCCGTCAGTATCTGTACATGGAACGACTCCCATGCCGAGATTAGCATTGCTGCTCTGGACGCAGGCAAAAACGTGCTGTGTGAGAAACCGCTCTGCCAAACGGTGGAGGATGCACTCGAAGTAGAGAAGGCTGTTCATCGCAGCGGAAAGCTGCTGCAGGTCGGTTTTGTTCGCCGCTATAGCGACAATGCACAGATTCTGAAGAAGTTTATCGACGAGGGTGAGCTGGGCGAGATCTATTATGCCAAAGCCTCCAGTCTGCGTCGTCTGGGCAATCCCGGTGGCTGGTTCTCAGATATCAACCGCTCTGGAGGTGGCCCACTAATCGATATCGGGGTGCATGTGATCGACATTTGCTGGTATCTGATGGGCAGACCGAAGGTGAAATCCGTCTCCGCTAACGTATCCAATCGATTGGGGAACCGCTCGAACATTAACAATCTGTCGTTCTACAAAGCAGCGGACTATGACGCGGAGCAAAACACCGTTGAGGATATGGCAAATGCCCTGATTCGTTTCGAGAACGGCGCGAGCCTGCTCGTAGATGTCAGTTTCACGCTCCATGCCACAGCGGATGAGACTTCGGTCAAGCTATATGGCGATAAGGGCGGTGCCGAGTTGGAGCCAGAAATTTCGATCATTGGTGAGAAATTCAACACTATTTTGAACATGACCCCGCAGGTGGATTTCAAATCATTTGATTTTATGGGCTCATTCCGCAATGAGATCAATCATTTTATCGACAGTACGGAGGGCCGCAAAGAAACACTTAGCCCCGTCGAAGACGGCGTCGAAGTAATGAAAATGCTCTGCGCCATCTACGAATCAGCCCGCCAAGGCCGCGAAATCACGCTGTAAAAGGGGAGGGGCATTCCAATAAGGGGTCCATAGTAATTGGAGAGGGCAGAACCAATCTGAAGAAGCGAAGCGCTCGCCTTTATCATCGGATTTCCAACAATTATAAAGTGAAATGAAAGAAATCCAGGGATAACAGCGATCGAAAGATGGTACTGCACTCGGAGTGACCGGGCGTAACATGCAAGGTTTATCTTTTATGTAATCCAGAGGAGATGAAACAGGATGAGCGAAACCAAAGAAACCGTACTGGAGCAGGAAGAGCAGATTGTCGAAGCTGGCGTGCACAATTTTAGCAAAGAGGAAGAGTGGATCAAACCGGAAGATCCGATGCTGAATGAACGGCTGGAGTGGTTCAAGGATCAGAAGCTGGGGCTGATGATGCATTGGGGGCCGTATTCCCAGCTTGGTCTCGTGGAGTCCTGGGCGCTGAGCGACGAGGACGGCGATTGGTCGCGCGATGACATCGACTGGACGGATGACATGGAAGACTTCAAGCGGGAATATTTCGATCTGAACAAAACCTTCAATCCGATTCGCTTCCAGCCCGAGGAATGGGCACAGATGGCGGCAGATAACGGGTTCAAATACTTCCTGTTCACCACCAAGCACCATGACGGTTTCTGCATGTGGGATACTAAGACGACGGAGTACCGGATTACAGGCAAAGACACGCCTTTTCATACCCATAAGTATGCAGACATCTGTCGAGCACTATTTGACGCTTTTCGGGCCAAGGGACTGGGTATATCAGCGTATTTCTCCAAAGCGGACTGGCATACCCCTTATTACTGGGCACCGGGCATGGAGCGTGGACGTCATATGTGGCGCGGGCCCTCGTATGATCCCCATAAGTATCCGTGGCTGTGGGAGAAATTCGTAGAGTTTACGCATGAGCAGATCATGGAACTGCTGACGAATTACGGGCGAATCGAATGTCTGTGGCTGGATGCCGGTTGGGTGCGCGAAGGTCGTCACGGTCAGGATATCAGGCTTGGAGAAGTCGTGGAACGGGCGCGTCAGACCACACAACCTTGGCTCCTGTCCGCAGATCGCACCGTGGGTGGGCCGTATGAGAATATCGTTACCCCCGAGCAGACCATACCGGAACATCCGATGAACATTCCATGGGAGAGCTGTATTACCGTGGGGAACTCCTTTGCCTTCGGATTCGATGATCAGTATAAAACGGGAAGACAGCTGGCACACATTCTACTTGAAGTTGTGTCCAAGGGCGGTAACCTGGCGCTGAATGTAGGGCCACAACCCGATGGGCGTCTGCCAAAAGGGGCAATTCGAGCCATCAAGGGCCTCGGTGAATGGCTGGGTACGCATGGAGAAGGTGTCTATGGAACCCGAATCTGCGCGCCATATTTCACGAAAGATTGGGCTTTTACACAGAAAGAAGAGATCAACACCGTATATGCCTTCCGGATATACCGTAACGAGAATGAGATCGTACAACCACAGTTAATCATTCCTTATCTGGAAAAGGTAGAGCGGATCGAACTCATTGGTAGCGATGACGTACTTTCGTATCAACAGACCGAAGATGGGCTTCTTGTAAATCTGCCCCAATCCGTTGCAACCATTGGCACACCCATCACACATACGTTCAGGCTGGTCACAAGCGCATAGAATGCCATGTCAATTCCGGGGGAGATATCACTGCCTCCGGGATTTTTTTAATCATACATAAGGGACACAATTCCCAATAGAAATGGTCCAAAATCGCTTGCCACATAAGGGTTTGTGGAATAAAGAGAAGTCGGAGAAAATTGCAAATTGATAAAAGTTTACCGTGCAATGTACTATCAAATTAAGAAAGCGCTACCTGGTATGAATGTTTACATCATTTATGTTTAACAAGGAAACGAGAACAGAAAAAAGGATGTTTAAGGGATGTAAATGTAATGTATTATTACACTTGAGGTGTAGAAGGAGTGACGCAAATGAGTCGAGCTACGGAAAGCATACCCGCCAAGATGGAACTCCAGCAGAGGAAACATGTGGAGCCCAAGCGGCAGCATCCATTCATCAAAAGCCTCAAGAAGCACTGGGAGCTCTACTTGCTTGTGTTGCCCCCGGTGTTGTACCTGTTGATCTTCAAGTACATTCCTATGGTGGGTGTACAGATCGCCTTCAAGGACTTCAGTGTGGTCAAAGGAATCTGGGGAAGCCCGTGGGTCGGATTTAAACACTTTGAGGCCTTCTTCCAATCTCCAAACTTCTGGCTGTTAATCAAAAACACGATAGGCATCAGCTTCTATTCCTTAATTGCGGGTTTCCCTATTCCCATCTTGCTGGCGCTGGCGCTGAATGAGATTCGAACGGGTTACTTCAAGAAGACCGTGCAGATGGTCACCTACGCTCCGCATTTTATCTCCACCGTTGTCATGGTATCCATTATCATTCTGATGCTCTCCCCGCATGTGGGCGTGATAGACAAGCTGTTCACACTGCTCGGCTTTCCGATGACCAACTTCATGGGCATTCCCGAATACTTCAAATCGATATATGTCTGGTCAGGTGTGTGGCAGGGCATGGGATATTCATCAATTATATATATCGCAGCTCTTGCCGGTGTTGATCCATCTCTCTATGAAGCAGCAAAGATGGACGGCGCATCAAGGCTTCGGAAAATATGGCACATCGACCTCCCATCCCTCATTCCAGTCACTGTTATCATGCTGATTCTGAGTCTAGGCAGCATTATGGGCGTGGGCTTCGAGAAAATATACCTGATGCAGAATCCACTCAACACAAGCGCTTCGGAGGTCATCTCCACGTATGTGTACAAGGTGGGTCTGATCGGTGCGAATTTCAGCTTCTCCTCGGCAGTAGGGTTCTTCAACTCCATTATCAACCTGATCCTGCTGGTTATCGTCAACGGCATATCGCGCAAAGTATCCCAGAACAGCTTGTGGTAAAGGAGGAGCTTATCCATGTTCAACCTGATTAATCGTAACCGGATCAAGGACCCGCTCGGTGACCGCATTTTCATGACATTTAACTACATCTTTCTGTTCGCCATACTGCTAACGGTGTTTTACCCGCTCTTGTATATCATCAGTTCTTCGTTCAGCTCTTCACGAGCCGTGACATCCGGTCAGGTGTGGCTGTTCCCGGTAGACTTTAACATCAAGGCGTACATCTCCATTTTCAAAAGCCAACAGCTTATGCTCGGTTTTTATAACACGATCATCTACACCGTGGTGGGCACGTTCATTAACGTGGTGCTGACCGTCATGCTGGCGTATCCCTTGTCACGCAAGTCGTTCTACGGACGAGGAGCTATCATCATTTTCATGATGATCACGATGTTCTTTGATGGTGGTCTGATTCCCACCTATCTCTTGATGAAGGATTTGCATCTGCTGGATACACGTTGGGCGATGTGGCTGCCTGGGGCGCTCGCGGTATTCCAGGTCATCGTGGCGAGAACGTTCTTCCAATCTTCCATCCCGGAAGAGCTTGGCGAGGCCGCGGAAATGGACGGTTGCCGGGATATCCGGTATCTGATCAGTGTAGTTCTTCCTCTATCGAAGCCTATTCTGGCAGTCATGACACTCATGTATGCCGTAGGTCACTGGAATGCGTACTTTGATGCACTGATCTACCTGCGTTCCGAGAAATTGTTCCCTCTGCAATATGTGCTTCGCAATCTGCTCATCCTGAACGCAGCTGATCCGGCGATGCTTGCAGGTACCAGCCAACAGATGCGGGATCAAGGGTTTGAGCAGGTGTTGAAATATGCACTGATCGTTGTTGCGAGTATTCCCATTCTGATCATGTATCCATTTGTACAGAAGCATTTTGTTAAAGGGGTCATGGTTGGTTCCCTGAAAGGTTAATCCTTGTGAGTTAAGCCCGGTTGCCTCTTGAAAGGAGGTGGAGGGAACACGCCGGCTTCCGGGAGCGATTTTATACATTTGTACTACAAGTTAATAATTTGCCGTTATGAACAAAAAGGAGGAGTCAGATTGAGAAAATCTTGGATTTCGATGTTGTTTCTGGTCTTTGCTTCGCTGGCTTTGTTGTCCGCATGTAGTTCATCCGAGGAATCGGGTGGAAGTAGCGACGGTAGCGGGGAGGGCGGCGGTCCTGTAACCATGACCCTTTTTGCTCCGCAAGGCAAAGCGTCCATGGAAGAGAATGAATTTACCCAATTTATCGAAGACAAGTTCGACGTTACCCTAAAATGGGATCTGGCCCCAACGGACGCCTTGCAGGATCGCAGGCAACTGCTGCTGGCCAGTGGTGATTATCCGGAAGTGTTTCTTCACGGCAAGTTCACCACCTCAGACCTTCAAACCTATGGAAAACAAGGCGTGTTCCTTCCGCTACAAGATCTGATTAAGGAGTATGGTCCGAACCTGACCAAGATGATGGAAGAGAAGCCATACTTCACAGAAGCCATTACGGCACCGGATGGCAACATCTATGCTTTGCCAATCTTCAATGAATGTTATCACTGTACGTATGCACAGAAATACTGGATCAACACGGAGTGGCTCGATAATCTGGGTCTGAAAATGCCAACCACAACTGATGAACTGTATACCGTTCTGAAGGCGTTTAAGACACAAGATCCAAATGGTAACGGGAAAGCGGACGAGATTCCACTTACAGGAGCACCGAACAAGTATGTATGGAATGGCAATATTGATGCCTACCTGATGAATAGCTTTATATACAATGATAACGACAAGTACCTGATCGTGAACGATGGCAAGGTGAGTTTTGCCGCCAATCAGGAAGGCTGGAAGAAAGGGCTGGAGTACATGAACAAGCTCTATGCAGATGGCCTGATTGATCCGGCTTCCTTTACACAGAACGATCAGGCGATCGGACAACTGGGCAACAAGGAAGGCGATGAAGTGGTCGGCTCCATTACAACGGCGCTGGTCAGTTATCTCGTGAATACTTATGACAAAGACATCACCCGTCACCAACACTGGGAGATCGTTCCTCCATTGAAAGGACCGGATGGCGTGCAGACGACAGGCGCCACGCAGAGTGTAGGTGAGTTTGAGTTTGCCATCACGAACAAAGCGACAGAAGCACAGCAGATTGCCGCCATCAAAATCGTAGACTACATGTTCAGTGAAGAAGGGGCACTGTACGCGGAGTATGGACCAACTGAAGGAAAAGGCTGGAAGAAGGCAGATGCCGATGAGAAAAACATCAATGGCGAGCCTGCCAAATACAGCTACTACAACCTGCCTGAGCGTGATCCGAACGTTGTTGTGAACGAGAGTTGGTCAC
Organism: Paenibacillus polymyxa; assembly: GCF_018614975.1. GTDB lineage: Bacteria > Bacillota > Bacilli > Paenibacillales > Paenibacillaceae > Paenibacillus > Paenibacillus polymyxa_E. The sequence goes on from NZ_JAGGNR010000051.1 coordinate 10,925, forward strand.
AGATCGGAGCGCATGACTTATCCAACTCATTCCGTAATCTGTTTGCGGAAGGACAGAATCCTTTAGAAGCAGAGGGTTATGGGACACGTCTGGCTCAAGCAACTAATGTGTATGAACCTTATGCACCCAAAGAAGTATACCCTGCGAACGTATTTATTCGTCCAGAGGATACGGAATCAGCTGCACAACTGACTACGGCCATCAAGGATTATGTGCAGACGAATATGGCACAATTCATTATTGGCAGCAAGAGCATTGATAAGGAATGGGATTCGTATGTCAAAGGCTTTGATGGTCTCGGACTGAGTAATTACCTTGAGATCTACCAGCGTGCCATTGAGAAGAATCAATAATTGAAGGATTCCATATAGAGGCTGTCCCGTCTGTCACCCGTGACCGGGACGGTCTTCTCCTATGACAACCCCACGTCATCCGATATAATGTACTGAATATTTATAGAAAATTAGCGATCAGCACAGATGTTTGTCGTCATTCAGCATGCACAGTAATAGCGGGGGGATCTCGGAGATGAACAACAATTGGTTTAGACGTTTGCTGTTATCATATCTGCCTGTTTTCTTTATTGTGACGACCATTCTATTCTTTATTTTCTTTCAAGTATTCAATGAACAGAACCGTAGAGAAGCGCTCAAGGCCAATGAATTTCTTGCCTCACAGGTTACGCAATATCTGGACAACTCCTTGCGTTCCATTGACTTCAAGGTACTGCGTGAGATTTTGACCAACCCTAACTTGAAGAATTATTTCTCGGTATCTGGCAGCGATGATGTGTATGCCGGCATTCAGGCGGTCCAGGTGGTTGATGAATTGAAAATAGAGTATCCGCTGATTGATTCAATTTATCTCGTTCGATATGGAGATGGCACCGTCTTCAGTAATGGGAAGGCTGTCCCGATTGAAGAGTTTCCGGATGCAGACTTTATTGCAGATAGCCGGTCAAGGGATGAACAGAAGTGGGCAGGAGCACGAGCGTTTAAGGCTTTTCCTTCACAAGCGACGGAGCAGGTGATTACGATTGTGCGAAGTGTAGGAAACGGCAAAGGACTTGTCGTGACAAACGTGGACCTGAGTACCCTGAGAAAATCCATTATGCAGATGTATGATCCGGAATTTACGTTTGTGAACATCTTCAACCGTTCGGGCGGCAATCTGTGGGATAGCAGCATGCCAGAGAGGGTTGCAGCTTCTACTAAAACCACGACGGGAGAAGTCTTCTCCGAATTTACGTCAAGTTATAGCGGTTGGAAGGTGCAGACAGGTCTCAACAATGGCAAAATCGTCAAATGGACTCTGCAATTTTATAATATCTGGTTTGCCTTTGCGGTAGTGGTTGTGTTGATCGGGGTGGTGTGGGTGATCTACGTGACCCGTAGAAATTATAAGCCGATTCAGCAGATTGTCACGTTAATTCAGACCGTCTCTTCGCAGAAGCAATCGGGGCTGAACTATGGCAAAGAGAATGAGTTCCGATTCATCCATACAACGCTGGAACGCATGATTGATCAGACGAGACAATATCAGGAGGAGCATGAAGAGAATCTGATTATGCAGAAAAGAATGTTCTTTCAGGAGTTGCTGGAGGGCACACGAGACTTTACAGGCACGGAGCTGACAGCGGAGATGAAGAAGTTCAAACTGCCTGAGCTGGAGCATCGCTGGGCCGTCATGGTAGTTGAGATGGATCGGTATGATGCATTTGTGACGGAGTATCATGATCAGGACCAATCCCTCCTGAAATTTGTGTTATCCAGTATTCTGCAGGAGAGTGCACGTCATGAAGGAACGGAATTATGGGCTGAATGGATCTCCGATCAGCGCCTGTACGCCATCCTCTGGATTCCGGACATGGAACAGGCTGAGGAGACGGAGCATCGATTGCTCGCTGGTTATCTGGACAGAATCGATCAGTATCTGAACTTCACCGTGACCATAGGTGTTGGTCGAGTTGCTGTCGATATTCGGGGGCTGAGGGTTTCATTAAAAGAAGCTGTGCACGCGCTGGAGTACAAAGCTGTACTGGGCATAAATCGCATCATTCCATGTAGTGATGTGCCGAATTCGACCAATGATGTGTATGAGTTCCTGAAGACCATCTCACTGCTGGTACAGGCGATGCGTTTATCGGACGAAGTGTGGGAAAAGCATTTTGAAAGACTGTTTGAACAAATCAGTGAGTCCGTTCTGTCTCGTCAGGAGATTATGAATACAATCCAATTGTTATTTCAACATTACAATCGGGAATTCGCCGAACTTCCACGGGAGTATCAGGATTCGTGGGCCGCTATATTCACCCCGCTTCTCCCAAGGCTTGAGGGCTGGGAGACGTTAGATGACCTGCGTGAGCTGTGCTGGGAAGGGTTCCGGGAACTGGCGCTACAGATGCAGACGCTGCATTGTTCCCGAAAACACAGATCACATATTCTGGAGATTCGCAAATACATCGAAGAGCATTACAACAATCCCGATCTGTCGCTGAACTATCTTAGTGATCTATTCGATATTAATCCGAAGTATCTGAGCAAGCTTTTCAAGGATGAGATTGGGGAGAAGTTTGTGGATTTGCTCATTAGTCATCGCATCGAAAAAGCCAAATTGCTCATGCAGGAGACGGATAAGGCCATTCAGCAAATCAGTGAGGAAGTGGGATACACGAACTATAATTCCTTCAACCGGGCTTTCAAGAACGTGGTGGGTGTAGCGCCAAGTGACTACCGTAAGGCCATGTGAGTGCACGCACCTAACTAATTCCGAACGCATAAGGAGAATGTGCATATGGACTATAAAGATGCTTCGCTTCCCATTCGGGAGCGTGTTCAGGATCTGATCGGACGGATGACAACGGCAGAGAAGATTGGGCAACTCATTCAGCCGATGGGATGGAAGACGTATGATAAAGCAGCTGATGGTACAGTACAGGTGACGGAAGAGTTCAAAGCGGACATGGAACAGGGCGGTGTCGGTTCTCTGTACGGTGTGCTTCGGGCCGATCCATGGACTGAAGTGACGCTGGAAACGGGGCTGACCCCACGGCAAGGAGCTGTTGCCACGAATGTCATTCAGCAGTATGCCATGGAGCATTCTCGGCTAGGCATTCCCATTTTGTTCGGGGAAGAATGTTCCCACGGGCATATGGCGATTGGAGCGACAGTATTTCCGGTACCGTTAACCGTGGGCAGCACATGGAATATGGAGTTGTACCGTAGGATGTGCGAAGCCATCGCTGTGGAGACCCGGAGCCAGGGGGGAGCAGCAACGTATTCCCCGGTGCTTGATGTCGTACGTGACCCGAGATGGGGACGGACGGAGGAATGTTTTGCCGAAGATCCTTATTTGATTGGTGAATTCGCAGTAGAAGCCATGAAGGGACTGCAGGGTGACCGCCTTGATTCCAACCAGACAATTGTAGCTACACTTAAGCATTTTGCGGCTTATGGCAGCTCGGAGGGTGGACGTAATGCTGCTCCGGTGCATATGGGCTTACGTGAATTGCATGAAATAGACCTGTTACCGTTCAAAAAGGCAGTGGAAGCTGGGGCTTGCTCCGTCATGACCGCTTATAACGAGATTGATGGTGTACCTTGTACGTCCAGTACGTACCTGTTGAATGATCTTCTGCGTGAGCAGTGGGGGTTTGATGGATTCGTCATTACTGATTTTGGCGCCATTCAGATGTTGGTCCATGGACATAACACCGCTGAGAATGGGGAGCAGGCCGTAGCACAGTCCCTTCGAGCAGGGGTAGACATGGAGATGTCCGGGTACATGTATCGCAAACATCTCAGTCAGGCGCTTGAGCAGGGATTGATCGAAGGGAAGGATCTGGACTTGGCTGTGTGGCGGGTGTTGGAGACGAAATTCAGACTCGGATTATTCGAACAGCCTTTCGTAGATCCTGACTTTGCAGAGCGGGTTATCGGATGTGGAGACCATATTCAGCTGGCGAGAGAAGTCGCACAAGAGGGGATTGTTTTACTGAAGAATGAGGGGAATACTCTTCCGCTTGCCAAAACAGGTACAAAGCTGGCTGTCATTGGTCCTAACGCGAACCATATCTACAACCAGCTTGGGGACTATACCTCGCCACAGCCGAGAGAACAGATTGTCACCGTACTGGATGGCATAACGCGCAAGCTTGGCGCGGATTCGGGTCAGGTGCTGTACGCACCTGGTTGCCGGATTAAAGGGGACTCCAGAGAGGGCTTTGCGCAAGCGCTGGCCTGTGCGGAACAGGCGGATGCCATTGTGATGGTGATGGGCGGGTCCAGCGCCCGCGATTTTGGCGAAGGTACGATAGACTTGCGGACAGGTGCATCTGTGGTGACCGATGATCCATGGAATGACATGGAGTGTGGCGAGGGCATTGACCGGGCTTCTCTGAATCTCATGGGTGTTCAATTGGAGCTGGTGCAGGAAGTACATAAGCTGGGAAAACCAGTTATCGTGGTGTATATTAACGGCCGCCCCATTGCTGAGCCTTGGATTGATGAGCATGTCCATGCCATTGTGGAAGCGTGGTATCCCGGACAGGAAGGTGGTAACGCCATTGCAGATATTCTTTTTGGCGATGTGAATCCATCGGGTCGCCTTACCGTCTCCATTCCCAAGCATGTTGGGCAACTTCCGGTCTACTATCATGCCAAACGCACGCGTGGCAAGCGGTATCTGGAGATCGATCTTGCGCCGCAATATCCGTTCGGATATGGACTGAGCTATACCGAATTCAAATACGAGAATGTAAGAGTATTGCCCGAAGTCATCGGCCCGGAAGATGAAGCTCAGGTGATGGTTGAGGTCACGAATACCGGAGCGGTTGCGGGAAGTGAGGTTGTGCAGTTGTACATCACGGATGTATCGGCTTCGGTCACCCGAGCTGAAATGTCACTGAAAGGTTTTCGTAAAATCCATCTGGAGCCAGGACAGACCCAAACCGTTACATTCCCTGTGCAAAAAGAACATCTCGCACTGATCGACTCTCGTCTCCAGTCTGTTGTAGAACCGGGCGAATTCAGGCTGATGGTTGGCCGCAATTCGGCTGACTGGACCGCTTGCAGTCTGCATATCCAGAAGCTGGGGGTGGAAGTATGATTCGAATTCAGCGATTCATCGAAGATCTGAAGCGGCAGCAATGGCTGAATACGATTGAGCTTCCAGCGTGGGAGATGCAGCGGGCCAGATACATTCGGCCAGGGGAATACGAGTACGAACAGGGATATGAAAATAAAGGTGAGCAGACAGACAAGGCCATGCAAAGCTTGAATCCGCTGAACAGCGTACATGGCACGACGTATTTTCTGAGCAAACGTGTGGAGATTCCTGCGGAATGGCAGGATCAGGCTGTTGGGCTGATCTTCGAGGCTGGAGGAGAAGGGCTGCTGAAGGTGAATGGTATGCCTTATCACGGGCTGGATCGGAATCACGGGTTCGTACCCCTTCCGAGGAGTCGTGTTGGCAATACGCCGCAGTTGGAGATTGAACTATATGATCCGATTCCAGAGCCGCATGATCCACTCAACCGACAAGCTGTTATTCAGCCGCCTATTCAGGGCATTCGGGCAGCGTTGGTTCATATTAATCAGCCCCTGCAGAGCCTGATGTACAGCGTGACGGTACTCGCCGAGTCGCTCCGGGCATATACCGAGAAGGAACCCAAGCGGATGGCACTTGTTCGGGCCATTCACCAGGTGATGGATGAGATGTACAATGATCCGGAACGTTGGAGTGATGCATCATGGGTACAGAACTTCGAACATGCACTGGCACAGTCGGTACAGCAGGAAGACCCGGAGGAATATCGAAGTGGCTTCATGCACCTGGTTGGACAATCCCACATTGATATTGCCTGGCTGTGGCCTGTACGTGAGACAGTTCGCAAGTCCAGTCGCACGTTCTCAACCATGTGTACATTGATGGACACATACCCGGATTTTGTGTATTCCCAGAGCCAACCGCAGTTGTACGCTTTCGTGAAGGATCATTACCCAGAGCTGTACGAGCGAGTTAAAGCCCGCATTGCCGAAGGCCGCTGGGAGCTGGTCGGAGGCATGTGGGTGGAGCCAGATCTGAATATTCCGAGTGGCGAGTCGCTGGTTCGGCAGATTCTGTATGGACAGAACTTCTACCAGGCGGAGTTTGGTAAACGCTCCAACATCGAGTGGCTGCCGGATACCTTTGGCTACTGTGCTTCCTTGCCGCAGATGCTGAAACTCGCGGATATTCCTTATTTTATGACCACCAAGTTGAATTGGAATGATACCAATGCGTTTCCGTATGACCTCTTCGACTGGGTAGGCATAGATGGCACTTCCGTGCTGGCGTATCTGAATCATGGGGTGAATGAGCACACGAGGCCCAAAGATGTGGATGAACATTGGCAATCGTACAAACAAAAGGATGTGCATCCCGAGCAGATGTTGCTTTATGGACATGGCGATGGTGGTGGCGGTGTAACAAATGAGATGGTTGAGTTTGCGGAGCGATCCCACTTGATGGTTGGACAGCCAATCAGCAAATTCAGCACAGCAGGCGCTTTTTTTGAAGACATATCAATAAATAAACCGACGTTGCCAAAGTGGCACGGGGACTTGTACCTGGAGCTGCATCGCGGAACGTACACAACTCATGCGAGGAACAAACGTAGCAACCGAAAGGCAGAGGTATTGTATCGGGAAGCGGAGATTTGGGGGCAGTTTGCCGGAGCTTGCGCCGCACACACGAAGAATCATCTGGATGAGGGCTGGAAGCTGATCATGCTCAACCAGTTCCATGACATTATTCCAGGAACGTCGATTCCTGAAGTATACGTAACGTCCACTGAGGAGTACACGAAGGTATTTACATTAGGTACATCTGCACTGCGGGAAACGCTGGATACCCTTGCGGAGAAGATTACGACAGATGAAGTCGATGGTCTCCCCTACATTATATTCAACAGCCTTGGCTGGGAACGTGGAGAAAATATCATCATTACTGGGGATGCCCGCCTCGCCGGGGTGGCTGCATTTGATCGTCAAGGGAACCGTCTGGTCTGTGATCTCGAACAAAAGGAAGACAAGTATACGCTGCTTGTGCATGTTCCTTCGATTCCTGCTTTTGGGTATACAACCATATGGCTGCGCGAGGCATTGGATGTTATCCTTCCAGTAAGGGAAGAAGAACGCTTCCCTTCCACATGGGAAACCGAATTCTATACCCTTGAGTTCAATGACTTGGGAGAGATCACCCGATGGTACGACAAAACGGCAGGACGTGACTGGCTGAAGCCCAGTGATCGGGCGAATGAGTGGCAGTTTTTCCACGACAAACCCACGTACTGGGATGCCTGGGATATCGATCCACGATTTGAATCCCAGCGGGCTGGTGTAGTGCAGTTGATCTCCAGAGAGGTTGTACAGCGTGGGGATACGCGAGATGTACTGCGTTTTGTCTGGAAGCTGAATCAATCGGAGATCAGCCAGGATATCATTTTGCATCGTTACCAGCGACGTGTTGATTTCCATACAAAAGTGAAGTGGAATGAAAGTCATAAGCTGCTCAAGGTGGCATTTCCGGTGGATCTGGTGGCAGCCAAAGCAGCCTATGAAATTCCGTTTGGAGCGTTGGAACGTCCGACCCATAACAACACCAGTTGGGAGCAGGCGCAGTTCGAGGTCTGCGGACATCGCTGGGCGGATATCTCGGAGGGCAATGGTGGTGTCAGTTTGCTTAATGATTGCAAGTACGGGTATGACATCAAGGATCGGACGATCCGCCTGTCCCTGCTTCGTGCTCCAAAATGGCCAGATGAACATGCTGATCAGGGCGATCATGAATTCACGTATTCGATCCTGCCCCATCAGGGCAATTGGCGACAAGCCGCAGTGGTTCGCCGGGCGATGGAGCTTAATCATCCGGTGGAGGTTGTTGCAGCGAGTCAGTCCTCTGGTCACTTGCCAGCTGAGCACGCTTGGGTTCAGTTCCACAGTGAGCATATCATTCTGGATGCAATTAAGGCTGCGGAAGATGGCACGGGAACGGTGCTGCGTTTCTATGAATCATCAGGAGGTCGGGAAACAGTACAAGTCGAGTGGGCTGAAAAGGAAATCAAAGCGTCCATCATTAATCTGTTAGAGGATGAGATCCATCCGTTGGCTTGTCCGAACGGAGCATTCGAACTGACATTCAAACCGTATGAGATTAAGTCGGTGAAGCTTGTTCCAGTGAATCCAATTACGTAATCCTCAGGAGGTATGACATGAAATTAACGAATAAGATCGGTGTCATCGTGGATAGCTTTGGCGTAGGTGTACGGGAAGGGTTGAACAAAGCCAAAGACGTAGGTGCAGAAGGTGTGCAGATTTACGCCGTCAAGGGAGAGATGGACCCTGATAATTTGTCACCTGCGGCGCGCAAGGAGTTAAAGAGTTACATCGATTCGCTGGGTCTCGAAATTTCAGCATTGGTCGGTGACCTGGGCGGACATGGGTTTCAGGTCAAGGAAGATAATCCGTGGAAAGTAGAGAAGTCGAAGCGGATCGTGGATCTGGCCCTCGATCTGGGTACCAACATTGTCACTACACATATCGGCATTGTTCCACATGACCCTTCATCGGATGTCTACGCTACGCTGCATGCTGCTTGTGAGGAACTGGGTCAATACGCCAAGAGTGTTGGGGCATACTTTGCCATTGAGACAGGGCCGGAAACGGCTGCTGACTTGAAAGGATTTCTGGATACGTTGTCCACCAATGGGGTATCGGTGAATTTTGACCCGGCGAATATGGTGATGGTGACCGGAGATGATCCGGCGCGGGGCGTCCACCTGCTCAAGGATTACATCGTACATACCCATGTGAAGGATGGTGTGCGGCTGAAGGAAGTGGACCCAAGAGATGTCTACGGTGCAGTCGGTTATGCGCCTATGGATCACGATAAGATTGCCGAGATGGTCTCTTCCGGAACGTTCTTCCGTGAGGTGCCGCTGGGCGAAGGTGGCGTTGATTTTGACGGATACTTTGCAGCGCTTCAGGAGATTGGTTACACCGGGTATCTGACGATTGAACGTGAGGTAGGCCATCAGCCGGAGCAGGATATTCGCAAGGCGGTTCGATTTATAGAGCGATATCGATAGGGAGTTGAGCAGATGAAAGTGGGCTTGAGCACGTATAGTTTGTTGAACGATTTGAATTCGGGTGAGATGACGGTGCTGGATGTGATCGACTGGATTGCGGCGAACGGCGGCGAGCATATGGAGATGGTGCCTTACGGTTATATCGTGGAGGATAATCACGATCTGGCGGATGCGATTCGCGAACGGGCAGCGACTGCGGGTATTGAACTGTCCAACTACTCGATGCCAGCGAATTTCGTGCAGGAGAGGGAAGAGGCGTTTGAAGAAGAGATGGCTCGGGTCAAAAGACATGTGGATGTCGTACACCGGATGGGTGTAAAACATATGCGGCATGACGTCACGGCATTTACCCTGCCAAAGGAGAAGATGACCATTGCCTGGTTCGAGAAACATCTGCCGCTGATGGTGAGGGGAAGCCAGATCATTGCGGACTATGCTGCGCAGTTTGGTATCACCACAACCATTGAGAATCACGGCTTTAGCGTGCAGGCGAGTGATCGGGTGCAGCGTGTCCTGCATGCTGTGGATCGTCCGAATTTCAAAACAACACTTGATATTGGCAACTTCATGTGTGTGGATGAGAACCCGATCATTGGTGTCATGAAAAATCTGCCTTACGCTTCTCTGGTCCACTTCAAAGATTTCTACTTCCGTCCTTATGATGAGCATCCGGGTGAGGGTGAATGGTTCACGACAGCCTACGGTAACTTCCTGCGTGGGGCCATCGTTGGGCAAGGGGATATTCCGATCCGCAAAATTGTAAAGCTGATCAAAGACTCCGGCTATGATGGCAACATTACGGTAGAGTTCGAAGGCATGGAGGAATGTAAATTGGCATCCAAAATCGCCATGGACAACCTGCGCCGCTTCTGGGAAGAAGCGTAACGAATATCATAGAGAGATAATGAAGGGCCACGTTCAAACGTGGCTCTTTTTCTCATATTAAAGCAAGCGAAAAAGCCTGTAAGAATATGGTTCTTCGCAAGGATTAAGTTACGAGCAGCACAAGTGTGGTATAATGGATATATTCAGCCTGATAATAACTGGCTATGGATAGGAGATGTTACTGATCTATGCAGATATTCGAGGACTGGAATCAGAAAGTAAAGAGGACGTTTAATGCTACGAACCCAGAGGTTGTCTTGACGGTATCGGAAGCAGGAAGTTTGCTCGGTTTGACCAAGGACCAGATGAAACTATATGTAGACAAGAACAAACTTACGAAGGTCCCGATCATGAGAAGTGTTCACCGATACCTCTTACTGAAAAGTGAATTAGATAACATCGTTCAAACGTGATAACTTCATAGGATTGAACACAACCATTTTACCGACAGGATTCGGGAGAGTGGTCTTTTTTTTTGATAAAAAGGACATGATCTTAAACCTTTTTATGCCGATACAAGAGACGTTCTGGAGTCCGGCCTACGGCTCGGTTATCGACAAGTTTGGCGTACAGTTTCAGATCAGTGCTACGCCGGTACAAGCTTAAGAGCGAACTCTTCACTAATATAAGCTTCAAATGGCAAAAACCTCCGCGGTCTGCTTTGAGCAGTTGTGGAGGTTTTTTTGCTTTTTTTGTAATGAATCGTGATTAACCTTCCTTCTGAATCTTGGAAGGATTGTTGATTTTATAGGGAACCGGGTTACGTGTCAGCTTCTTCTTGATGATTTTTGCTTCAAACGTGATGACATCTCCCACTTCCAGTTCCTGTTTCTTAACGGTGGCACTGTGGCTCGACCAGGCTTCCCCAACATCGATGACGTCTGGCTCCGTGATGGTAACTGCTTCATAGATGATGACTTCATCGTCATTGTCAGAGAAGTGATTCGGTACCGTGGTGAACTCTTTAACAACGGCACTCATCTTCACTTTGCCTTCTGGCAGATCAATCTTGACGGTCTTAGCCTTGCTCGCTGTTTTGGCTTTAGGTTTGGCTTCACTGGCTGCCCCAGACTGAGGTCCAACATACTCTTCTACTAACCCATCTGGATCACCCTTCAGCCCCGAGGAGAATTCATCTGTATCCGTGTCGTCCGAATCATCCGGATCCGTCGTAATATCTTCCGGGTTAACCAGGGCATCTGGAGTTGGCGTAACATCAGTAGGGGTACCTGGTGCGACTGTATCCGAAGTTGTCGATTCTGTGCGGCGATCTGATCCTGCTGTTCCTATGCTTCTAGCGCTGTAGCTGGACGCTTGCATTTCCTTCAGATACGACGGGTGGATACAATGCTTTTGTCCATTATCCAGTTGAATAACGGCTGCCATGTGATCGACATACCCAATGATGGTGCACGGCATGTTCAATCCGTTTCCTTTATAATAGAACGTTTTGAGTTTGGTGGCTTTACCGGAAAGCAAACCCCACTCCTGACATTTCTCAATCAGTTCGTCTTCGTTCTCCAGCGCAATAAAATCCTGCGGTTCGATCATAAATGCGTATGTCATATGGAATTTCCGCCCTTCCAATCCATTCTTCATGTTCATCGTTTCCAAATTACAACCAGTGTATCACAAATGAGCATTTTGCATAAATCGAAACGCTGAAATTCGTACCCGGAGATGAAGATTATCAACGCCTGCTCACAGAGGCCTATGCTATAATTTGATCAGAATATAAGGTGGGAAGATACAGCCCTGATATACATAGTCTAAGAAGGGAACATCCGCATGAAGAAAAAAGTGAATCATCAAGCCGTATGGCTGGCTATAGGTGTTGCCATGGGAGTCAGTATTGGTACGGCTACACAGCAGCTTGGACTCGGGATTGCTTTTGGCTTGGCGCTTGGCATTGTGATTGGTTCGGTGGTTAGCAAACGTACGGGTTCAGACTCGGAACATATGCTCAGCGAACATGTCCGTGAATTGCATAAACCAGATGACTGGGAAGACGCGCTTCATCGCTCGCAGGAGCATCCGGTGCTTGTTCTGAAACACAGCACGACTTGTCCGACCAGTGCGAGAGCGTACAGAGAATTTATGGCGTTTGTAGGTACGAATGCATCAGATCCCAAACAACCTATGGACTACCGCATCGTCAAAGTGATTGAAAATCGTTCGTTATCCCGCCACATTGCGGAAGAGACAGAGGTTTACCATGAGTCACCACAGGTACTTCTGCTCGATCAGGGACAAGTCATTAAACATACATCCCATGGCAAAATCACGAAAAAGAGATTAGTGCAGTGGGCACAGAATCCATTGGGATGAAGTGTATGAGATAGGTCTACTTTAAAAATATCAAAAAAAATCATATCTTTGCACACGAACTTCGATTAAAATATAACTTGTCTTCATATTTATGAATCGGAGTGATCTATATGGAACAATATAAGTTCAAGTCGGAACATAGTCAGATGCTTGTTGATGCTATTGTTGAAGGATACCGCGAATATATTGATCATCGTAAAGATCGCAAGAGAAACATGAAGATTAGTTCAGCCTTTGCCTGGACAAAGGGAAATTTTATTGAGAGCAAAATCGCAGATTATTGCGGTGAACAAGGATTCACTCACAAAAAATCCAAAGCAGGTTTAACATGGGATTATCTCCAGTTCACACATGAAGAATCAAAAGTTCTGTTTCTGATAAAGAACGCAGCCTACTTTAATGAGAATAGTTTTTCCAGTGCCAAGCTACCTACGGGCGTTGACAACAAAGGTGCTTTCCGTACCTATTTACACGATCTCTCCAAGATTAATAACGATCTGGAATTTTCTTTGATTCAACCACGCCGTAATGAACATGGTGAGTTGCAGAGGGTTGAGCAACTTTCTTTTCCAATCTCAGAGAGTCAGGTCAGCCGTGTGAAAGAAGAACTTGAACATCTTGCATGTACATATAATGAGTTTCATATACTCACTTATGCTATTGATGATGCATACCAAATTTCGAAGGTTCAGCATTATCTGCCTAATCCGCATGATAATATCGCTTATTTTATAGAAGATTTGTCGGATCTGATCTCAGGTGCTGAGTTAAATGAGAGTGACCGTGAGGTACTTGCACCAGATATGGAAGATATCGTTGATCCGGCAGCTTATGATATTGAAATTTTGGAAGGAGAACAGCGGGGGTGATTCCCTGTGTCGTTCAATAAGGAGGGAGCAGCATGTTCGTTGGTGAAAATTTGACCAATTTGCGGATCATGCATGGGTATTCGAGAAAACAGCTCTCCGAACAATTAGGTGTGACAGAACAAGCAGTCTGGCAATATGAAAATGCGTATACCTCTCCGAAGGTGCCAATTGTGAATGAGTTGAAACGCATTTTCAGTGTGAAAAGCAAGTATTTTTATACGAAAGATATGCTTACACAGCGTAATAACGCAGCCAACATTGATGTTATGAACATTGCCTATCGTTCGAAAGTGATGAATGTGATATCCAAGACACAGACAGAAGCAAAGCATGTAGAATATCTGGACACGTTCATTAATTATATTACCGCTCAGATCAGCCTTCCCACACTGAATATTATCCAATTGCGGGAAGAGGCAATTGAGTATATGAACCATACAGACGATGATCGTACGACTCAGATCCATTATGTTGCCTATCTTGCGAGACAACGGCTGAATATGGAGCCATCGACGAATGAGAACCTGATGTTCCGGATCGAAAAAAGTGGTGTGTACGTTTTTGAAAAAGCGATTGGTGAAGAAATTGATGCGTACAGCCTGTGGACACGAAATGATCGTCCGTTTATTATACTGGGCAACATCAAACGTTCTGCGGTTCGTAGGAATTTCGATATTGCACATGAGCTTGGTCATTTGTTGCTTCATTATCGTCTTGAATTTGTCAATCTGGATCGAAAAGAACACAAATTGATTGAAAATGAAGCTAATCTGTTTGCGGGTGCATTTTTATTGCCCGAAGAAGAGTTTTCATCGGACATGAATGATATCACTTATAAGACGAATCCCGATCAATATCTTGATTTGAAAAATAAATGGAAGACTTCCCTACAAATGCTGGGATATAGAGCAGCACATCTAGGAATGATGGAAAATAAGGATCATCGTAATTTCTATGCGGCGATGCACCGAAGAGGATATCTGGAAAAGGAGCCTTTCGACAGGGAGATTCCACTTCAAAAGCCGATGCGAATTAAAACCATTATTGACCTGCTCTCCAAGAAAGGTCTTGTAGATATCCGTTATATGATTGAGGAGGATTGGAAAGTGGAGACATCCTTCTTTCATCATATGACAGGAATAAACACGGACTTTTTTAACAAGTACATGACGAACAAGCCTGAAACTAGTATTCAAAATGTTAGGGAAATGCCCACACGTAGCTCTTGAAATCGACTATATCCGGTGAATCAGATAGAGTGGCGCGCTTGTTTTCAAAAGATCATCTGTAGTTGATGAGTCCTTAACCGAGTTTTGATACTCACATTATATAATGATTTGACGAATTAAGTACAAAGCACCGTCCCCTTTAGCAGTAAAGGAAACGGTGCTTTTATATTATGACGTATATTTTGGCAACCAGTCGCCGTGAGCCTCAATCAACTCATCACACATCGCTACGATGTCATCAATAGACAGTTCGGCAGCCGTGTGTGGATCAAGCAAGGCGGCATGATAGATATGTTCCTTCTTGCCAGTGATTGCCGCTTCAATCGTCAGCAGCTGAGTGTTGATGTTGGTCCGGTTCAATGCTGCGAGTTGTGGAGGCAGGTCACCAATGTACGTAGGGCTGATTCCTGATCCATCCACCAGACAAGGAACCTCGACACATGCCTCGCGCGGCAGGTTCGTAATTAGTCCGTTGTTCATGACGTTGCCGCCAATCTTGTACGGGTTATTCGTCTCCATCGCTTCGATAATATGGGATGCGTATTCACGGCTGCGGGTATGTTCAATATTTTCGCTGGCAAACAGCTTGGTACGCATCTCTTTCCAGCCTTCAATCTGGTTCACACACCGGCGTGGATACTCATCCAGCGGAATGTTGAAGCGTTCGATTAGCTCCGGGTAATTCCGCTTGATGAAGTAAGGGTGGTACTCGGCATTATGCTCGGAGGATTCCGTTACGTAATAGCCAAAACGCTGCATCAGCTCAAAACGAACCATGTCGTCATGCTGTTCTTTCTGTTTTTCCTTCGCCAGACGTTTAATCTCGGGGTACAGATCCTGCCCGTCTTTGGTAACTTCGAGCAGCCACGCCATGTGGTTGATCCCTGCAATCTTAGCCACGACACCTGTCTGATCGATTCCTAGTGCATCGAATAGATGCGGTACACAGACCTGCACACTATGACACAAACCTACGGTTTTGATCCCACCATGTACATTCATGACATTAGTAAGCACAGCCATTGGATTGGTGTAGTTCAGGAACCATGCATCTGGACATACTTCCTGCATATCTCGAGCAAAATCCAGCATGACTGGAATCGTCCGCAGATTACGGAAAATTCCGCCGATACCGAGTGTATCTGCAATCGTTTGACGCAGTCCGTATTTCTTCGGAATCTCGAAGTCTGTAATGGTACATGGATCATATCCACCGACCTGGATGGCGTTGATGACATATTTGGCCCCGCGCAGCGCTTCTTTGCGGTCATGATATACGTTCACGACGCAACGACTTCCGAGTGAGCGGGCCAGACTGGTTAGCAAACGCTCTGAATCGCTCAAGCGCTGCGCATCGATATCAAACAATGCCAGTTCAAAATCCTGCAGTGCTTCGGTCATCATGACATCACCCAATACATTTTTGACAAAGACGGTGCTACCTGCACCGAGAAATGTAATTTTATTCATTTAAGTTCAGCCTCCCTGAAAAATGTTGTACCCCAACTATAGGCCGATTCGGCACATATAACTATGGCTCAACCCCTTTCAAACATGTCATAATCCCATTTTTGTTCCCGCTTTCAACTAATATGGAAGTACTTTAGCTGTTATAATATAAATAAACTAAATGAAGAGATAAGCGAAATGAAGTCAGGATGGAGGGCGAAAAATGAGTCGCATTGAGATGAATGTGGTTCCCGCAGGCTGGACACAGATGGAGCTGATGTTGTTGTTTTTTGGGTGGGAGGCATGTGATCCTGCGCATTATTGGGGACCGGGTGTACGTGATTCTTACATTGTGCACTACATCCATGAAGGACGGGGCATCGTGTATATGGGGAATCAGGAATACAAGCTTAGCGAGGGACAGGGTTTTGTCATTCTCCCCGACACACTTATTCATTATGAGGCAGATTCGCAGGAGCCCTGGACGTATTCGTGGTTCGGTTTTAAAGGTGTACAAGCCAAAGCCTTCATGCAACGTGCCCGATTGAGCCCGGAGCGACCGGTATATGATGCCCGTGATACAAATACGATGGAACAGTTGTATACGGAGATGGTCCAAGCTTCCACGCGACCGGGAGGCGATGTGTTGAACCAGAGTCTCTTGTACCGCTTGATGGCAGAATTAATCTCTTCTTCGCCTGTGGAGGAAGAAATAGGGCAGCTCCTTTCAAACAAAGAGACGTACATCCGGCAGGCGGTGCAGTTTATGGAGAACAGGTATAGCCAGCGAACCTCTATTCTGGATATTGCCCAAGCTGTGGGGCTGGATCGAACGTATCTATCGGGATTGTTCAAAGAGCGATATGGCATGTCGCTACAGTCCTTTTTCCTGGAGTACCGTATGAATCGAGCTGCCGAACTTCTCCAGAACCCTGGACTTTCTGTTAGTGAAGTAGCCCACTCTGTGGGTTATACGGACCCGTTACTGTTTTCCAAGATGTTCAAGCGAGTGACCGGTGTATCTCCAAAGGGTTCGAGAAATCGAGATTAGAAGCATCTAGTGCTTCAAATTTAAAAGAAAGTTTTGATCATTAATCGTTGTCCCGCTATACTGATACAGAAGTGTAATTGAATATGTGGAACTTGGTGCTTTGCCCGTCAGGGTGGAAGCTTAATAGGGAAGTCCGGTGTAATACCGGCGCGGTCCCGCCACTGTAACAGAGGAGTCAGGTAGCGATAATCCACTGGTGTAAGCCGGGAAGGAGCTGCAAGTGACGATGATTCTGGAGCCAGGAGACCTGCCAGGTTTAACAAACACAGTAGTACCCTACGGGAGATAGGAAGGTGTTTAGAGAGCATGATTTTTTCTGAAAATCTGTTTATTTAAGGCGTCCTCATCCAGTAACACGGAGAGGGATGCTTTTTTTGTTATGGACGAAGAACATCACGGCACATACATAAAGTTTTGGGGAAGGACGTTAGAGCACTTGAGCAGATATATCGTTAAACGATTATTACAACTGGTAGTTGTATTGTTCGGCATCACGTTCCTGACGTTCCTGCTAACCTACCTGTCTCCTGGAGACCCAGCCAGACTTATGCTCATGTCTACAGGTGTAACTCCATCGGATGAACTGGTCAGGCAAGTGAGGTCGGAGCTTGGATTGGATGAGCCCTTTCTCTATCGATACGGGACATGGCTGGGACAGGTGGTGACTGGGGACTTCGGTACATCATATAAATACAAACGTCCAGTACTGGACGTGCTCATGGCAAGGCTCCCGGCAACGCTTTGGCTAACAGGAAGCGCCATGTTTCTGGTTATTCTGGTGTCCTTCCCACTAGGGATGCTGTCGTCTGTCTATCGTAACAAATGGCTTGATTACGTCATTCGTCTGTTTTCTTTTGCTGGATTATCGATGCCCAGCTTCTGGTTGGGTATGTTGCTCATGTTGGTCTTCGGTGTGCAGCTGAAGATGCTGCCGGTAATGGGCAAATCCGGATGGTACAGCCTGATTCTGCCTGCATGTACACTCGCGATTCCACTTGTTGCCCAGTACAGCAGACAGATTCGTACGGTCCTGCTTGAGGAGACAAGCCAGAACTATGTGATCGGAGCAAGATCCAGAGGTGTGAAGGAGTCGATCATTATTTTGCGTCATATTCTCCCTAATGCTCTGCTGCCGATCGTTACCCTTATGGGCATGACGACAGGTGCTTTGTTAGGTGGTGCAGCGATTGTGGAAAGTTTATTTGTGTGGCCGGGTGTTGGACAGATGGCCGTGGATGCTATTTTTACACGGGATTATCCGTTGATTCAGGGGTATGTCATCTGGATGGCGATCATATATGTCACGCTTAATCTGCTGGTTGATGTATGGACACATCTTCGTGATCCCCGAATCCGACTGGATGTGGATGTATAGATGAGAGCTTTCAGGCTTGTATTACTGCAGAATCGCTGGTTCACATTCCTGCTGTCTCTGACTGTTTTCTGGATTATTCTTGCCATGGTTGCACCGTTGCTTGCACCACACGATCCACTTGCAACGAACTTTGCCAAAGTGCTGCAGCCATCCAGCGCCGAATATCCTCTTGGAACCGATCAGCTAGGTCGCTGTGTACTGTCACGTCTTCTGTATGGGGCACGAACCTCGCTGCTGCTTACCTTTATGATGATTGGCATTGTATTCGTGTTAGGCGTAGCGGTTGGGGTTGTTGCCGGTTTCGCTCGGGGTGTGACGGATATGGTGCTCATGCGGCTGTCTGATACATTAATGGCCTTTCCGGGCCTTATTTTTGCGATCGCTGTGGTGGGCATGCTTGGGCCGGGCTTGTTCAATACAGTGCTGGCACTGTCGGTTGTCTGGTGGGCGAAGTATGCACGGATGGCCAGAAGTTTGGTGATCTCTCTTCAGCAAAAGGAATATGTCGCTGCCGCTGCTTTCAGCGGAGCACGTAAGATCCAGATCATCGGCAGGACGATCCTGCCCAATATGATCTCACCACTCATCGTCATGGCGATGATGGATGTGGGTGGTATGATGCTGTCCATCTCGGGGTTATCCTTTCTTGGGCTTGGCGCGCAGCCACCAAACCCCGAGTGGGGGGCCATGTTAAATGAAGGCAGAAGATATCTGCAGACTGCGCCGTGGCTGTTGATATATCCGGGCCTGGCGATATTTAGCACCGTCATTATTTTTAATTTACTGGGAGACAGCCTGCGAGATGTGCTTGATCCCAAGAATAATACAGCTTAACTGGGGGAACCGGAATGAAGAGCAATGTTCAAAAATCAATCCTGCTTACCATCGTATCCATGTTTGTTGTGTTCTTGCTTGCAGCTTGTGGCACTACCAATCATCCATCGACCTCGTCTGATGCGACGGAGAAGTCGGCAGCTACGGACAAGGATACTACAAGTGCACCAACGCATCTGAATGTAGCCCTGTTCTGGCTTGGCAGCAACCTCGACCCGGCAGAAGAATGGAACGGTTGGACGCTTACGCGTGCAGCGATTGGTGAGACACTGATTCAGTTTGATGAGAATATGAAGTTAGTCCCTAAAATTGCAGATACGTGGGAACGTGTTGATGACACAACTTGGCATTTTCATATTCGGGAGGGTGTAACCTTCCATAACGGAAACAAGGTAACTGCCGACGCGGTGAAAAAATCGATAGAACGCTCCATTGAGCTAAACGAGAGAGGACAAGCGACTGTACCAGTAGCCTCGATGACTGCTGAAGGACAAGATCTGACGATTAAGACGACAGAGCCTTATGCGTCCTTGCTTGGTAATATCGCCGAGCCACTGTTTATCATCGTGGATACGAGTGCTGATACATCCCAATTCAAGAGCGAGCCTATTGCAACCGGGCCATTTATGGTGACAGGTTATATGCCGGATCAAGAGATTCAGGTGAAAAAGTATGACGGGTATTGGGGTGGTGCGGCAGATGTCGACACATTGACGTTGAAATACATCAAGGATGACAGCACACGTGCTCTGGCCCTGCAGTCCGGAGAGATTGATGTAGCAAGTAACGTGGGACGCAGCAGTCTGGCATTATTCCAGGATAAGAGTCAATACACTATTGATGAAATTCCCAGCCTGCGTACCCAGTTTGTATGGTTTAACACCACCAATCCACTGCTGAGTGATCCAGAGGTTCGCCGGGCGATCTCTTATGGTATTGACCGGGAGATGTACGCAAATACGCTGGTGGGGGGACAGGCAGCCAAAGGACCATTCACCTCAGCTCTGCCTTTTGGTTATGACAAGATCAGAGGATATGATTACGAACCGGAGAAAGCCAAACAGTTGCTGGATGGGGCCGGCTTCAAGGATACAGATGGAGATGGTATTCGTGAAAAAGATGGAAAGAAGCTGTCGCTACAGCTGATTCTCAATTCCGCTTACGAGTCCGATTCAATTGTGGCTGCTGCGATGCAGTCCCAGCTTAAAGAGATTGGCGTCCAAGTGGAGATGACCTCTTATGAGGATCTAACCGATCATCAGAAGAGCGGGAATTACGATCTCGCTTTAACAAGTATTAATACAGGCATCACGGGTGACCCGCAGTATATTCTGGATTTCTACTTCATGACGGGTGCGGAATGGAATGTGGGCGGATATAGCAATCCGAAGCTGGATGAGGTGATAACTCGTCTTGACTCTGAGTTTGACGTAGAGAAAAGATATGCCCTTGCAACAGAGGCCCAGCAGATGATTCTGGATGATGCAGCCTATATGTTTTTGACCTATACCCCGATTAATATTGTGAGTAAAAGTACCGTGCAGGGCGCGACGATGTATCCCATCGACTTCTACCTGTTGGATCGAAATATTAAGGTTGGGCAGTAATGAAGCCCTTGCTTAGTGTCAATCATCTGTCTGTAACCTACAAGGGAGATTTTCTGGCTCTGCGGGAATTGTCCTTCTCCATGAATAAGGGAGAGATTATCGGGATTGTAGGTGAAAGTGGCAGTGGAAAGTCGACCCTTATTCGGGCTTTGCTTGGCCTGTTACCAGAAGGTGGTCAATACACCGGGGGAGTGATCTCCTTTCAGGAAAAAGTGCTATTACGTGAGTCGCAGTTGGATTGGTGTGGAGTGCGCGGGAAGCGGATCGCCATGGTGTTTCAGGACAGTGGATCGTATCTTAATCCGATTCGCAGCATCGGCAGTCAGTATATTGAAGCGATTCGCACTCATTTCACCGTGTCCAGAAAAGCAGCTCAGACCATGGCTGTGAATATGCTCACCGACATGGGACTGGATGAACCCGAACGAATTATGCGTTCCTATCCATCGCAGCTCAGTGGGGGGATGAAACAACGAACGGCTATAGCTATGGCGGTTACGATGGAACCTGAACTCTTACTTGCAGATGAGCCGACGAGTGCATTGGATGTGACGACACAGAATGAAGTGATGAACCGATTGAGCGAGCTTCGTTCCCGACAAGGGACAGGCATGATCATCGTAACACACAACATTGCCGTTGCAGCTCATATGGCAGACCGAATTGGTGTGATGCAGGATGGTACATTGGTTGAGATGGGAGATACTTTCCGCGTCATATCCGACCCTCAGCATGAGTACACTCGCAAGCTGCTGAGTGCTGTACCTGAATTGGAGGGAAATGTTCATGGCTCATGAGGGTTTACCGATTCTGGAACTGAGAAACCTGTGCAAAACCTACGAGTTAAAGGGACATAGGGCAGTTGATGCATTGAAAGCTGTTCATTTGAAGCTGTACCCGGGGGAGTGTCTGGGGATTGTAGGGGAAAGTGGTAGCGGGAAGAGCACACTGGCCAGATGTGTAACCCATCTGGAACGAGCGACCTCAGGGCAGATTCGTTATCGTCAGCAGGATATTACCCGATTGAACGGAAAGGCACTACGCCAGCAACGAAAGCAGATCCAGATGGTATTCCAAGAGCCTTCGGCTATCTTTAATCCACGAATGAAGATTGGAGCTTTTATCCGGGAGCCACTCATCATTTATAAAATAATGCAGGGCCAGCAAGCGGAGCAGGAAGTGCTCAGGCTGTTGGAACGGGTGGGGTTGCCGACTGCTGCTGCGGATAAATATCCTCATGAACTGAGCGGGGGAGAGCAGCAGAGAGCAGTCATTGCTCGTGCGATTGGAGTAGAGCCAGACATCATCCTGTTCGATGAAGCCACCTCCGCACTGGATGTTTCCATCCAGAAGCAGATCCTGGATCTGTTGGTGGAGTTGAGAAGGGAAACAGGTGTCTCATCTATTTTCATATCGCATGATCTTGCAGTGGTCCAGCAGGTGAGCGACCGAATTGCCGTGATGTACCAAGGTGAAGTCGTTGAGGTTGTGGAGAGTTCACAGCTGACCAGTTCTGCGAATCATCCCTATACTCGTAGCCTAATGGCCTCGGTGTTGTCCGTGAGGGAAATGAAGCATAAGATGCGGGTACAGAAGCAGGAAGAGGGACAAGAACAGGAACAAGGACAGATGGGGGTTCTTCAGGAAAGTCTGTCAGGATAACCTGATGCGCTGATTCATTGTAAGTTTAAGTCTGTTTATACAAAGAGAATGACACAAAAAGGGTTACCCCAGAAGTTAAAATGTACCCTATAAGATAGACACTTTAAAAAAGGTCATCTTGTAGGGTCTTTTTGTGTACAATAAATAAAAAAACGAGCGGTGGTCAAACGAATGTCAAAAAAACACTTTACAAATCAAGAGCAAGATCAGTTAAGAAGAAATCCCTATGTGAAAAAAGTTAGTACTAAAGCTATTACGTACACGGATACGTTCAAAGAACGATTTATTCAAGAATACAGTCAAGGTACGCTTCCTAGTGAGATTTTTCAGGAAGCGGGCTTTCCTGTGGACGTCTTGGGTGCAACTCGGATTCGAAAGGCTTCCAATCGATGGCGTACGGCTTTTCAAGAACAAGGACCTGCTGGGTTATCTGACGGTAGGAAACATGCTCCAGGCCGTCCTCTGACCCGTGAATTAAGTCTTGAAGAAAAATATGCCCGTTTGGAAGCGAAAATGAAATGGCTTGAAGCGGAGAATGAATTCTTAAAAAAGCTCGATCAACTCGAAAGGCAGATGAGAAAAAAGAAATCCAACTAAGTACGCGGCAAAAATTCGAACTAATTCAACAGATGATGCATACATACCCTTTCCAGCGCAAGGTGCATGTTCTTTGTGAAATTGCTGGAGTTTCACGCTCGGGCTATTACCAATATTGTAGCGAAGATGCGAGGTTACATCGTCAAAATCAGGAACAAGACGATCAGAAAGTAAAAGCAATCATTCTGAAAGCCTACCATTACCGAGGAAGAACGAAAGGTGCTCGTCAAATCAAAATGACGCTGGAGCTCCACTATGGAGTTACATATAATCTCAAGCGAATTCGTCGTGTCATGCAAAAGTACAACATCGTTTGTCCGATTCGAAAAGCGAATCCCGCACGTCGTATGGCCAAAGCTACCCACGAGCATCGAACCTGTCCTAACACGTTAAATCGAGCTTTTAAGCAAGGGATTGCAGGCAAGGTACTATTTAACAGACATCACGTATTTAACGTATGGGAAAAATAAGCGAGCCTATCTATCGACCATTAAAGACGCTGAAAGTAATGAGATTTTAGCTTATGAAGTCTCTGCTTCACTCGGTTTGGACATTGCGATGGAGACGTTGAAACAACTCAAAAAGCATCGTCATCTCACCCCGGATGCGTTGATTCATTCGGATCAAGGATTTCACTATACGAACCCAAAGTTTCAAAAGCTTGTGAAGAACATGGGGCTAAGTCAATCCATGTCGCGTCGAGGAAACTGTTGGGATAATGCTCCACAAGAGTCCTTCTTTGGGCATTTTAAAGATGAAACGAATCTCAAAACATGTATGACCTTGGAAGAGGTCAAGCAAGAAGTAAAAAGCTACATGATTTATTACAATCATTATCGAGGTCAATGGAACTTAAACAAGCTGCCGCCTGCACGATACAGATAGCAGCTTGAAGTTGCCTAACCTTTTTTAAATTGTCCTTTACAAGGGGTACATTTTAAGTCCATAGATGACTTTCAGGGGAACCCTTTTATTGTATAACAGGCATGTTGTGTGTAGTTGGGACGTGATACAGCAATAACTTGTTAATGTTAGATCGTATGTCGTTTAGAGCACCTATGTCATTCAGTACACCATAGTTTTGCGCAGGCTGTATAGTATTAGTCTGGCACTTCATGGCTATTTCATCATACATTATTGATTGCTTCATTGGGCGATTATCGCTCTACGGATATTCAATCTATTTTGGAGAGGTACTAGACATAAGACTCTTCTGTCCACATCATAGTTTTCTACATCTGCTTAGTCAGTTGTATTGGACTTGGGTGATTCAGAACTAGTGTGGTACCTGGGATTGAAAATCGTTCCGGCTGGACTGATCAGCTTGGTAAAAGACAATATCGCCATCCTTCAGCGGCCAGGTTCTGCCTTGACTGTCTGTTGGCGTTTTGTTGAAACCTTCCATCTGCCATTGATTCATCAGCGGCGCATGAATATATTGCAGATGGGGTGCATCTGTATTTCCATTCCGCAGGCTCTCCATGTTGAAGTTGACCACGATATAACCATTCTTTAGAAAAACATTCGATTTCTCATCCAGCTGATTTTGTCTGGCGATGGGTTCAAGATCCGTCCCTTTTGGTACGGCATATACATCGGCCGGCAAGCTGTACTCCCCGTACCAACGCTGGATTGCTGCATTGGCTCGGTCCACGTTGACCCCGGAAGGAATGTCCATTTTGGGTCCGATGAGTGTCCGAATTGGAGCAGACAGGATCATCCAGTCATAACGACCTACCCATGTTTTTTGATGAGACGTCTGATCGACCAGGCGAACCATATGTTCCGCCAACGTACGCTGGTTGCGTTCTTCCCCTGACAGTTCATAAGTATACTGATAACGCGCTGTATCACCTAACTCTGTGCCGGGTACATTTCGAAGACGTGAGTTAAGGACAACAAAGCGTTTCTCCAGATCCTGAGCGGATCCGATACGGATCAGGCGTTCCTGGCCTCGATGGTAGTACAGATCCACTTCTTGCCGGGAGGACCCGCCTTTACTTACAAATGCAAAAGTGGGTGTGATTCGAATACCATCCTGTTTGCCAAACATATTGCCCTTGGTCTTCAGATCAAACTTGAAATGGTACCCTGTCTTCACGGTTGCGTTAGCAAATCCCTGCACCGGATGGCTTCCTGGTCGAATGGGTAATACAAATGGAGCCAGGTTACCTCGTGGATCACCATCAATGCTATTCATCCCGGTCCAATAGCTATAGCCCGTTGGTTCGGGACTACCCAGTCGCTTGCGAAATACATTTTCCCAGTTGTAATCGGAGATATCAGTGACGTGAAAATCATATAACCTCCCGATGACATCTACCGGAACGGTGTCCGCTGCAACATGATGTGCCAGATTGGTATTGGCATCCTGCTGCTCTGTAAAGTTTGCAGGTGCATTCTCTGCAATATTGCGGAATGTAATGTGATATTTGCCTTCGTCTACCCATACAGGGAGATAAAATGTGGTATCCAGTTGATTGACCGGAATATCAACCCATGTCTTGGTGGGGATAAACTGACTCCGGTCTGCGTTGTAGACATCAAACGGGAATTGCACCTGTTTGATTCGAAAATATTTGGCATAGTCCCGATTCCCATACCCGGGATAACTTGCTGCGTCCAAGTGTTGTCCCGATGTAGGGATTCGCACAATGAACGGACGTTCCAGAATGAGTGCAGCGCTGGTTGGGTCCGGTCCGGTTTTCTGATTATGCGGCTGATCATCCGATACCCAGGCGTAGTTGACGACAGGGGTGTGCACTGTGACGGTGTTGATGCCGGTAATCGGTAATATTTTATTGGAGCCACCATTTACGTTACCCGGTAGCAAATCATAATAGATTTCACCAGAGCTTGTGGTGTTTGCTTTATTCAGCAGGGAATTGCTGATCATATTACCCGGTTTGTACAGCACATCACGCCCAATTGTCGTTGGATTAGGAATGTTGGATGGTGTTGGGCCCTCTTTGGTTGCTTCCACATCATTCATAATGGTTGTGCTGTTGAATTTAACTAAATCATTGTTCACTTTACTTTGAGGTGTATTGGATTCAGCCATCCCTTTTAACCGTGATGTATCATCAGGCACACTGGGAGGTTGGTTCAAACCACCTGTTAATTTGGGTGGAGTATATGAGATTGAAGTGGTTTGCCCGGGTCGTACATGGCTTTCTACGGATTCATCATTTGTAGACTCCAGTGTTGGTGGTGTGTATCCTGTTGGATTCATCGTAACGGTCTCACCGGGCAAAGCGTAATTATTCATGGTTGCTTTAGAGATCTTGTATACTTCCAGATTGTTAATTTTCCAGTAGGAGTAGTCTCTTGTGATCTGGAAGGTGTATGGCTTGGGTACCGTGTCGTTCGCGGGTACAGGTGGCCCTGGTGTACAACCATCATCATCACATATTTCTGGTCCAGGTACTGTCCATTCTCTATCGTAAGAGATTGTGACATTACAGTTGTATGTAACTTTACCACTCATTTTCGCCCAGGCTTGTTTAAACAGGTAATTGTCAGCAAAGGCATTTGTGTAGAGTGACTCGGAAGTAGGGATTCCTCTTAACACATTGAATGTCTCATTATCTCTGTTATCTGACTTAATAACACCGTTGGCATTTGGATCGAGATCATTCATGCTCATAATGGTTCCAGCAGAAGGTGGTCCAATCGTTGGTGTGCAACCTCCACCGCCTCCGTTACCGTCCTCACCACCAGGACCCGGATTTTCTTCAACGCCAATGTTTGTTGTGGTAGTTAGCTCAAAATCATCCTTTTCCCACAGTACTTTGATGGTTGTGGTTCCTCTGCTGACGGCTTGAACTACTCCGGAGTTACTAACGGTAGCGACACCAGGATTGGAAGATTCCCATGTCGTTGTACCACCGCTGCCGGTGTTTACATTGGTCTCTACTCCAAAGTTTCCATCTCCATTTTTGGTTTTGACCGTTGCATTCAATTGTTTGGACTGGTTCAAGCTAAGTTGCCCGCCAGCGGTGAGGTTGATCTCTTTGGTTATTTCTGCAAAGGCTCGCCAATATAAATCTGTGTTGAATTGATAGTCAGCATTCCATTTGGAAGGGGAATATTCTTCCGTTTTGATAGGTGGAATAGCACCACCAATTTGAGTGGTGAATTTTGTGTTACGACCTGTAAATGATTCAACAGAAACCAAAATGGGCAGCCCTGGCTCATAGTAAGCTGTATTATCCATGTAGTGAGGTTCTTTAGATTTATCAGTTATTTCCGTAGAAGAATGTGATTCACCTACTTTATCAAAGTACTCAGTCGGAATATAAACATCTTTATCCAAATCAAGGTCGACACAGATTGTAGAAGATACCGGAAGATTTTTCGTGGGATCGTTTTCTAGCTCGATGTTATTGCACTGGCCATCAACCTTCCATTTTAGATTGTTAATTTGGTAAATATATACACCTATATTGGTTTTCTTTTTCCCTTCAACAGGGATAACCTTTTTTTGTGACTTCGCAGGTGTAGAAGGCTCCATATGGA
The DNA here is from genome assembly GCF_018614975.1 of Paenibacillus polymyxa. Classification (GTDB taxonomy): domain Bacteria; phylum Bacillota; class Bacilli; order Paenibacillales; family Paenibacillaceae; genus Paenibacillus; species Paenibacillus polymyxa_E. The sequence goes on from NZ_JAGGNR010000051.1 coordinate 38,456, forward strand.
ATGTGTTTATTTCAGGTTTAATTCCCGGTCCTCCACCTGCAGAGGCCTGAGTTACTGATGATACAAGTAATACGAGTGATAACACGAACAACAACATTTTTTTAACAGCTTTTTTTCCCCTCAAATTTAATCCCTCTAATCTGTGGCTATTACGCTGTAAGCAGCGCCTTCTTTGGTTACAAGACTGACAGCAAAAATCAGCTCTTTATCAAAATGTAAAAGTCCTCTACTCCAGTAGACTGGATTATTAACAGCGAATACCCCTCTACTTTTTGTGAAATCATTAATTACAGGCCCAGCATAGGTAGCAAAGGTTTTCGAAGTTGGAGAATTCATAGGATTAATTGTTGCTGAATTAAGTAAACTTCCGGCTTGTAGTGCATTCATGGTAGTACTTTTCACGTTCAATTCAAGTTCCGCAAAAGAATAATAAGCTCCTCGTACCAGGGTGTATCCTTCATCTACAAAAACAGGATAATAAATACTTCTTTCAGCACCCTTCGCAAAGGTATTAACAATAATCCAATTTTTTATCTTGAGATCGGCATATTTAGTATCTGTAATAATATTTTTATTACGAACTTTTGAGAAGTCGTCTGTAACCTCACTGTAGTCAACGTTGGGTCCAACCTTTTTCTCAGGTGTTTTTTCGTACGATGGCGCAATAATATTCAAATTCGTCCCCGTCAAACCCACCGCCCGCAGCTCATTCAGACCCTGGAAATCGGCAGGCTTAGTATTGGCAACGGCTGAATAACGGGCAATCAATACAGCTACTTCCGCCCGAGTGGTGGTACGATCAACGCCAAATGTTTTATCGTTTGCCACACTCATCAGTCCCGTTCCCAGGGCAACGGCTACTGCATTTTTTTGAGAACTTGCGAGTTTACCTGTGAAGTATTCCTTTGCAGGAACAACGGTGTTTGTCACATCAGAGAGTGCTTGCTTGTACTCGGGATCAACCACGGTTAGCCCTTGCGTCAGCCAAGTAGCCATCTCGCCTCGTTGAAGAGCGCCTTGTGCATCCAGTTTACCCTTGTAATTAGAAGGGCTGATAAAACCTTTTGCTATAGCAGTAGAGACACCGCTCTTTGCCCATTCGGGTATGTCCGTGAAATTGTTTGGTTCTTGTGTCGTTGCAGTAGGTTGGTCGGATAGACGTCCCAGGATACTTGCCATTTCAGCTTTGGTGACCGGTGAGCTTGGTTTAAATGTCCCGTCGGCATACCCCTTGAAATAACCTTGTTCCACGGCCGAATTAATTGCTGAAGATGCCCAGTGTGTAGAAGGAACGTCCTTGAATTTTATTGTAGCTTGTGCGGCTTCTACAGAACTCCCAACACCTCCAAAACCTACGATACCCCCTGTTAATAAAGCTAATGCCGTTACGCCGGAAATCATCATTTTTTTCATGAATCTTACTCCTCTCAATTGTGAATTTTTTTCCTTGATATGTACTATTCAGACTACTAGATACTAAATTTGTAATAATAATCAATATTCTACCATGTATAACTAGGCTGTTGGTATGATTTATCAACAAAATCCCTCCTCTGCATAGAACTTTTACTAATGCTCCAGACCTATATTTCCTCAAAAACACAAAAAAAGGCCACGAATCTGCAGATTCATAGCCTTATGCTTTAAGGTCTCCAACATATGTAGTTCCATCAATAATCAATAAATCAAGGATACTCGATTTCCAAACATTTGAAAAGCCCTATTCTTCTTACTCAAAAATAAAATCAGGCTATCGGTGTTCCATTAGGTAATGGGCTATCCGGTGAGAGCAAGACAACATCGCCTTCACCATGCACGCCGCCCAGTACGAGTACTTCAGAGACAAAACCGGCAATCCGCCGAGGTGGAAAATTAACTACAGCAACAACCTGTTTGCCGATCATCATGTCAGGCGTGTATCGCTGGGTGATCTGAGCACTGGAACGTTTCAGGCCAAGTGGTCCGAAATCGATCGTCATTTTAATAGCGGGTATGCGAGCCTTGGGGAAGGGTTCGGCTTCCACCACGGTACCGACTCGGATGTCATGCTGCATGAACTCTTCAAAAGTAGCCATAAGGTAGATCTCCTTTCAACTATTGGGGATTATTATAAATGAAAAATCAACAAAAAATCCAGATTACGCTGTATCGTAACCTGGATTTCTGTGTTGTGGTGCTTTGCAGCCATTTATGCGCCGTTCCAATTCTCTCCGGTGAGGTATTTCTCGGTGAGGATGGATAACATCTGAATACCTACTTCATTATGTCCGCCTTCTGGAATAATGATATCAGCATACTTTTTGGATGGCTCGATAAAAGCATCATGCATCGGTTTTACCGTTTCGAGATATTGTTTGTACACGGATTGGATCGTGCGTCCGCGTTCCTCAATGTCCCGCAGTACTCTCCGCAGAATCCGCACATCGGAATCAGTATCAACAAATACTTTGATGTCCATCAGACTGCGAAGATGTTCGTCAATCAGCACATGCAATCCTTCTACAATGACAATATGGTTAGGTGCCAGTTCAACCGTCTCACCTGCAGCACGGTTATCCATGGTGAAGTCATATACGGGAGCATACGCCGCTTGGCCTTTTTTCAACAGGGTGAGATGCTCAATCAACAGATCATTATCGAATGCAAACGGGTGATCGTAATTGGTGAGTCGGCGTTGCTCAGGTGTGAGCTGCGACTGGTCTTTGTAATAATTATCTTGGGATATAAACGTGACTTTACCTGATCCCAGACGGTCTATGACGGAGCGAGCTACCGTCGTTTTACCGGAGCCGGTTCCTCCGGCGATACCAATAATGAGCATGGTTGTTCCATAAGCCTCCCTAGAATGGCAGCATAATCATGAATAAAGAGTACTGATCCACAATCGATTCAGTACCTTTATCCACATGTCTGACTCTGAATACACAATTCTTTCATTGTACCATAGCAGACGGCTTTTTTCATCTTGGTGTATGGACCATGTTTTGCCTTCAGGGGTGTTATGCTTGCTAATATTCATTTTACTGCATATCTTTGGATGATACTCCCCGTGGTGACTCCCATAGGGCCATTAGGCGCTGTCCGATGGAACTTTTGGTGAACATATTCAGGATGATAAAGCCAAGTACACTTCCCGTTGTATTGGCTATTATATCGTTCAGATCGGTGCTGCGACCGTTGCCTAAGGTTACTCGGAGCAGCAACTGTGTAATTTCAATGAGGAAACTTAGGGCCAATCCTACTAATGTTGCTGTTCGTATCGAGTGAATCCAAGGCTTTATGAAAGGAAGCATGAACCCCAGTGGCATAAACAGTACGATGTTGAGGAGAAAGCTTGGTGCATCCGCGGTCAGAAGTGGAATCCATTGAATGCTTTGATACCATGGTGTCAGGTTAGCATAGATCCCGATGTTCACGTCGATAGGGAAAAATACAAAGTGCATAACGCCCAACATATATATGGCAAATGCGAGCATCGACACATACTGTCTGACCGTATACCTGGTTTTGCTCACCCTGACATGGAGCATCAGGGCGAGCAGGACCAGAACGAATAACGGACCAAGTACGATGGGAGATGAGATTGAATATTGGATGGACATGGAATGGCTCCTTCATAAGGAAATGAGATCAGGCTATTGAAGCTGAATCTTCATTTCCATTCCCTTGATGAATTGTGTGTCTTTAACCTCTTCAGCGAAGTCATCCTTGATCTCAAAAGGTTTCACTATCAGATATTTTATATCCTTGGCAGTTGTGGCATATATGCGTTCGGATGTTAATTGGGTTCCCTTATAGGTGCCCTCGCCGCTAAGTGAGGTCAGTTGCCGCCCTTGATCATCATAGACGGCAAATCCGATGTGACTCAGTTGTTCCTGCTCTTTTGCCGTAAGAGTATTCTTATCATTCAAACTGATAACAGTAGTTAGGCGAGTAGTGACAGGGGTAACCTCCGCTTCCGTAACAGCCGCCGTATACAAATCGTTGGTCATGGCTGTCTTAGGCAGAACCTGCTGAATGTTATCTGTTGATTTGGTAAATGGAACCGTCAGCTCGAACTCATGATCAATACCCTGCAACGTCAATTGAACTTTGGCGTCAAACTGATCCGGCCAATGTGTAGTTCCCTGATCGGAGGAAATGACCTGCTCAAAGAGCAGTGTATTTGGCTGTGTTTCTCCTACCGAACTATAGAATAGTCCGCTATTCGGGAGGGACCCGTCGACTTTGAAAAAAACATTCTCAATTCCGCTGCTCAGTTTCACGATGTCCCTGCCATTGTCATATTCGCCTTGATTCAGATTAGGCGCAGTGAAATGAACCAGAAACGCAGCACGGGTACCATCATAGAACGCTTCAAGCACTTCCAACTTCACATCTTGGTAAGCGACCTTGCTGTTAACAGGGGTAGTCAAGCCTTCGTTGCCCGCTGTTCGCAGACCCATATCGGCTTCTATTGAGCTGAAGAGGCTGCCCACGAGTGGGATATTGCGCAAGGAGGCAGCCATGGCTGGTGATACAAAGCCGGATGCAAATACGGTCACGCCCAATACTCCGGCTGCGATCGTCGCAGCTGCAGCCTTGTGCCATCGCTTGTTCTGGCGACTGGAGCGCAAAGTCTGTTTGGTTTTCAATGTGTTTGATGATGCTGGCAGAGATTCCAGTGTGGCATCAATCCGGTTACGCACGAGTTCAGACATCAGGGGACGCTCCTTTGCTTGGTTCTTTAATTCCTGATCGATATTAAACGGGTTTGACATGTAAGTTTACCTCCCGAAAATTTTTGAATTTCTGATATAACTCCTGCCTTGCCCGAGTAAGCCTCATTTTTACTGCACTTTCGGAAATATTCAGGGCATCGGCGACTTGACGGAGGGACAGGTCTTCAAAATAATGCAAAACGACAACAATTCGTTTCGATTCCTCAAGACGGTCTACCGCTTCTCGCATATCGACCTCATCGTAGGGACTGGATTGCTCCCGCTTTTCTGAAGGTACTTCCGCATAGGCGGTGGAGAGAGAGCGGCGGGACAGCATCGTGTTACATTCATTGATGAGGATGCGAAACAGCCAGGTTTTAAAATACCGGGGTTCCCGGAGTGTATGCACCGATTTGTATGCGTTCAGAATGGTCTCCTGAATGGCATCGGCCACGTCCTCCTCTTTTCTCAGCATGGATTTTGCCGTATTATACAAAGAGTTTTCAATGTCTCGAATAAGCCGGATAAAGGCTTCACGATCTCCTTGGATGGCCTGGTTAACGAGATCGGTTGAACCCATGGATAACAGCTCCTTTCATATTTGAGGGGTGAACTCAGCACTTGGCTGGTTTTTATATGAATTAGACTGGCGGGTAGGGCGTATGGTCACATTTTCTTTTTATAGTTTTAAAAAAGGGCGTTGTTATATATGACGTATCGGGTCTCTACGTTCCCTTCAACGATAAGAGAGGCTGATTTTTCCCTAAGATTGGATGATTGGCCTTTTCAAAAACAGCACTATGACAAACTTATATTCATAATATGGACTGTTACTGGGGAAACCAGGCATGACCGAATTCGATTGCTTTACTGTAATCGCTCTCGGTCTTTTTTTATTTTTGTTGGGGGGTGAGAATATTGAAGGGTTATTAAGAAAGTGAATAACAATGTGGCGATTGCCATTAATGAACATAACGAGGTATTTGTGGTAGGCAAGGGTGGATTCCTGAAAACGCCTCACGAGCTGACAGAGACGGACTTGGTGGAGAAAATTTTCGTAGCAACAAAAATATCCGAATGTATGATCTGCTGAACAGTTTTCCTATTGAGGATATTTATCTCGCGGAGGAAGTCATCAAGCTGGGTAGTCAGATCCTGTCCGTGATCAAATATGCGTTTTGTATTGAAGGATGCTGGCAAGGCCGATCTGAATGCACTCAATCAGCTCGAGGGTGTGCTTAAGGCGCAGAATTCCGTGGGACAGGTTCAGGTTGTTATCGGTGCCAAAGTAGACGCGGTATACAGTGAAGTGAAGAATCTAACTTCTGATCATATTGGCGAGCTTACGGAGTCTACAGACAGTGGACCGAAAAAGAGACGTAACCCCGTCAACGTAGTGCTTGAAACCATCGCAGCTATATTCACGCCTGTTCTGCCAGTACGGGATGATCAAGTGTTTGGCTACCGTTATAACGGCATTGGGTTACCTGGAAGGCTCCGGCTTCCTGACGATCATTAACATGATCGGGGACTGCATTTTCTATTTCATGCCGTTCTTCCTGGCTGTCAGTGCAGCAAACCGGTTCAAAACCAATCCCTATTTGGCGGTAGCTCTTGCTGCGGGATTAATGCATCCAACTATTTTGAACGCTGCGGCTCAGATTGCTGAGACAGGTGTAAACAGTATTGATTTTCTCGGTATGCCGATTCTGTTAATGAAATATTCCTCTTCCGTCATTCCAATCATTCTGAATTCCCAGCAGTGATACGGAGCAGCTCGAACTAAAGGCAGGTAATGTACACAGTGTATATAAAAACCCGCATCTGCCCGCTAATGAGTGGGGTTGGCAGATTGATCCGATTGGCCTGCGGTATACACTTAATCTCGTCTACGATCGGTATCAAAAACCAGTCTTCATTCTGGAGAACAGCTCAGGCTTCTACGACAAGCTGAATGGGGACGGAACAATCAACGATCCCTACCGGTGTACTCGCTACGCTATTGCATTTGCTGTGATCCTGACGTCGGTGACCGTACCTTATATCGTGAAGCGTCTGGCTGGAGGAACAGCGACGGAAGCTTCTGCATCAACAAATCACTAGAAAAAACAGCATGTGTTCTGTCAGGTTATGACGGATCACGTGCTGTTTTGCTTTGTACATCTATATGATCTCCTGGGGGAGGAGAGGGATCGATCGGTTTATTTTACAGACCCAGCAGTTGTTTAACACTTTCAGCTACAGCTTTGCTGGATTGCGGATTCTGTCCTGTGACCACGCGGCCATCTGTTGTGACATATGAGCTGAAGGCAGCCGCTTTATCGTATTGTGCAGCACGTTCTCTCAAAGCATCTTCCAGCAGGAAAGGAACATACTCGGTTTGTTGAGCCAATGCTTCTTCTTCATTCGTGAAGCCGGAAACCGTTTTGTCGTTGATCAAAAGCAGGCCGTTGGACAGCTTCACATTCAGCAGGGCTGTAACCCCATGGCACACACCGGATACAACGCCACCTTTTTCATAGATATCACGAGAAAGCTCTTGAAGTTCGGCATTGTCCGGGAAATCCCACATCGTACCGTGGCCCCCTGTGAAGTAGATGGCATCATAGTCACTTGCATTTACTTCGCTAGGTTTCAACGTGTTCTTCAGTTGGTTCATGAATGTTTCGTTCTCGAAATAGGCTTTGGTGCTCTCATCCAGAGAGTCGCCCAGACTTTTCGGATCAAGAGGTACGTTACCGCCTTTAGGGCTAACCAGATCGATCTGAACATTGTCATTATGCTCAAACTCTTCAATAAAGTGAGTCGCTTCGCTCAGCCACAAGCCAGTAGGCTCGTCCTTCGTTGCATACTTATCTACATTTGTTAGAACAACCAGTATCTTTTTCATATAAAAACCTCCCGTAAAGTATATAACATTCATTTATATTAAATGTCACAAAATTAAATTGTGTAAAATGTATTAGTAAATATAACATAACCATGTTCTAAAGTAAAATCATGACCGTATCTTTGATCGCCAATTTGATAGTAATTTGATTGAACAACGAGTTTTTGTGAATTAGAATGGCGGAAGATCTCAACCCAAAAACGGGGATGAATGATCAATTTTATCAAAAAATGCAGGAATCAAGATCATCCATCATCGGTAACATGCGTCAAGAACGGATGATTAACTGCAACAATACAAAAAAGAGCGAAGCCGGAATTCAAATTCCGAAACTTCGCTCTTTTTGTGTTTCTTTTCAATCCAAGTTAGCCGGACCAATCACGACGCCGAGTGAACAGATCCTTCAGCTCGTCCGTCGACAATTCCGTGATCCAGTTCTCGGAGCTTGTTATGATGTTATCGCTGAGCTGCTGTTTGCTCTCCAACATCTCGTCGATCCGCTCCTCCAATGTACCAAGAGAGATGAACTTATGCACCTGTACATCCTTGGTCTGCCCCATCCGGTAAGCCCGGTCGGTGGCCTGATTCTCAACAGCCGGGTTCCACCAGCGGTCAAAGTGGAAGACATGATTGGCTGCGGTCAGATTCAATCCCACGCCGCCTGCTTTGATAGACAGAATGAAGACGGACGGTTGCTTGTCCTCAGGAAGTGTACGGGATTGGAATTCCTCAATCATGCGATCCCGCGCTGTTTTGGACGTACCCCCGTGCAGGTACAATACAGGTTCCTGTAACTCCTGACGCAGTACCTGCTGCAGCATCTGACCCATACCGATGTATTGGGTGAAAATCAGGCATCGCTCGCCCTCGTCCCGCAATTCGCGGACAAGCTCCATCAGTCGCTCCAACTTCGCGGAGCGGCTGATCAGCATCGCCATATCTTGTGGGCTGTACACGTCATAAGCAGATGTCAGTGCACTGTCTTCGGGAAGTTCCTCCGGCAAAGCTTCTTTCGTTAGCAGCAGAGGGTGATCACATAACTGTTTAAGCTGGGTTAACGCTGATAGAATCGCACCTTTGCGCTTGATGCCTTCCAGCTCTTTCATTTTATCCATCAAGGCCTGCACGGATTGGTCATACAATGCACTTTGTTCGCCCGTAAGGTGAATGTAAGTCTTCATCTCGTTTTTGTCCGGCAGATCAAGCTGGATATTCGGATCTTTTTTCTTCCGGCGCAGCATGAACGGTTTCACGAGCTGTTGAAGATCCTGCATCCGTTGCTCATCCTTATCCTTCTCTATGGCACTAATGAAGCGAGTCTGAAATGCTCGGGCACTGCCCAGATATCCTGGATTGGTAAAATCATAGATCGACCACAGTTCAGACAACCGATTCTCGATTGGCGTACCTGTCATGGCAATACGGTGTTTCGCCGGGAAACTGCGAACAGCCAGGGACTGTTTGGTCTGAGCATTCTTAATATTCTGCGCTTCATCAAGGCAGATGCATGACCACGTATAAGTCTGCAACATTTCCTGATCCAGTGTAGCGGTAGCAAAAGATGTGATGATAATGTCCACTTGCTCCGTCTGCTCCCGGAATTCTTCCCCGCTTAATCGGCGTGCCCCGTAATGCAGACTGACATGAATGGAGGGTGCGAAGCGGCTAATCTCCTTTTGCCAGTTGCCGAGTACAGAAGTTGGACAGATCAGAAGTGCCGGAGCCTGTCCCGGCTTACGTGGTTCATGTTCTTTGATGTGTAATAGATACGTAATGAACTGAATGGTTTTACCGAGACCCATATCATCGGCAAGACATGCCCCAAGTCCAAATCTGCGCAGGAAACCAAGCCATGCAAAACCTTCCTTCTGGTACGATCGCAGCTCGGCATGAAGCCCTGTAGGAATGGGCAGTGAAGGCGCACCGCCTTGTCCGCCCCCCAGTTGTGCGATAATCCGATTCAGGTGTTCGTTAAGTTCAACCTCCAGCCGAATGTTCTCATTAGCCTGCGGTTGTTCTTCCTCCTCGGTTTGTTGTCCTTCCTTCCATTTCTGGTTGCGATATTCCCGTTGCTCATTATGCAGCAGATGCAGGTGCAGAATATCCTGGAATGAGAGTCCCTGTTCCCGATCTACACCGCCCATGGCACGACGTATCTGTTCCAGCAGGTCCGGGTCGAGTGGAACCCATTCTCCGCGGAAGCGTACCAATCGTTCATTACGGGCAACAAGGTCGGCGAATTCATCTTCGCTGAGATCCATGTCACCAATCGCTATGCGCCAGTCAAAATGAATAATCGAGTCCAGTCCGAAGAACGACTGTCCCCGCTCACTGCCTTCCTCCGGCTGCACCTTGGCACGCAGCTTCGGCTTCTTCTTACGGGCTGCTTCCCACCAACCAGGCAGTAGAACTTGCCAGCCCGCTGCGAGCAACCTGCCGCTATCCTGCGTCAGGAACTGCCAGGCTTCCTGATCTCCCAAAGGGTCACTCAGCACATCCCGTCTGCCACTAATGGAGCTTCCGAGACGCGGCAGATGTGCACGCAGTTGATCCAGCCATCCGGCGGAGCGATCCAGAATGAACGGTGTCCATACCTCTGGCCATTCCCCTTCAAGCCGGCCCCGTGAATCCAGCATGACGGGCACCAATACGGCTGCATCCAGCTTATTCTGCAATACCAGTCGCAGCCGCCAAGATGGCTCATCCTCGTCTGGCTCCTGCAATTGCAGCATGGGTCTGAAAGGTGCTGCATCTGCCTTCCAACCAATGGATACGAGCCAGGACTGGGCATCCATTCCGGCTGTCTTAGGGAGAGTGCCACGCTCTGGGAACAACTGCGGGAATTCACGCCGCAGATCGGTCGCCGCTTCTTCCGAACTGTACCATCGCTGGAATACAAAGGCGGAGTAGGCCGCCCCAAGTCCTTCGGCATAACTCTCGTCCGTCTGCTGAATCGCCTTGGTAAGCGATGCTCGATCCTGCTTTTTCAAGCTATCCGGGTCCCAGGTCCACTGAAGCTGTCCTGCACGGTAGGCCTCGAAGCTAGGTACGTATTTGCGTTTCTCTATGGATGCTGCGAGTGCCGGAGCCAGTCGAATCAGATGTTCCGCTTGCTCGTCCCACTTCCATTCAATATGAAGCAGGGTATACATCTCGGCAAAGAAGGGAATCACTTCTTCCGCAGGCAGAACAACCAGCTCAATCTCCTCAATCTGCCGAACTTCCAGTTCGGTACCGTAGAAGGAAGGCGCATGCCAGGCGAACAATCGCTGCTTAAGCGACTGTCCTGATACAAAGTGGTGTGTGTTGAGTGCTCCGTAAAACAAAGCATCGCCATATTCGGTTAAAGCTACGTGAACCTCAATCGTTTCAGTGTAAGGATGAATTAAGCTCATGAGATCAGTTTACCTTTCCGAAGCTCTTCCTGCAGGGCGCGCAGCCGACTGTTACGAACGGCAAGTGTGGTGATGAATTGCTCCCAGTGCGCTTCTTGCTTCAACTTTTTATAGATTTTGGACAGACGTTTCAGCAGCTTCACCGCTGCCTTGTATCCGTCCCTGTTTTTGTGTCCGATATAACGCTCTACCGCCTGATGATAGAAGGGGAGCAGCAGTTCAGGTGCATCTTTTTCAATCGGTTGCAGCACCGCTACGCGGAATTCGAGAGGTTCCGTCCCTGTACTTAGCTGAAAATCAATCCATCTGCGCCACTGTCCACGCGAATGCATAGCATCCTCGTAGGCGGGGCGGGAGTGGGGAAGCATACTGACAAGCGTGTCCCACATACGGTTCTCTGCATCGGGCAGATGTTGAATGGCCGTGTCCCACAGATGCATGTAATCATTCAAAGGTGTGTTGCGCCGATTTGCCAGAAGGGGGCCAAGTTGTACCAACCAATCCCCAAGCCGCTTCCATTCAGCCGAATCTGCGAGTACATGGAGAAAATGCAACAGATGTTCTGGCGGGAAACCGTAGGCCGAACTTCCATGGACGAGTCGTTGCCACGCCTGATCATCCTGCACCAGTTGGAAGTGCATCCAGCTCTGCGCGAGTACTAGCGGCAGTGGCAGTGTTACGGCTTTGCTTGATCTATCACTACTACTTCCATTACTTTGAGCGCTATCCAAGACACTTCCACCTGACTGGTGAGGTGTCGAAGCAGCGGTTATATTGCGCTCGATATCATTTAAGATAGCCTGTTCCGACACTAACATGTCCCGCGACCCTTGAAGCTCAGGTACGATCCAGTTCAACCACAGTTGTCGATAGATCGGAGTGAAGAACATCATGCTGGCTGTCTCAGGCATCATCTGTTTGCGTAAATAAGCTGAGGTTTCAGCCAGTCTGCTCCAGAGTTGTTCAAGCTTGTTTCCCTTTAGACCCGAAAGGTCTAGTGGATGGTTAAAGATCCGTTCAATGTCTTTCAGAAGTGCATCCACCGCGAGCTGGGCAGGGTAGCTCAAGTACACGGGGGTATGCGTGATGGAGTTTCGAGCAGGCGGCACGCAGAATCGGATGAGGTGCAGCTGCACATGTAGTTCAAAAAGTTGGTCCATCGCAGCGTTCAGCCTTGGTTTAATGGCATACAGCTCGTCCGTTGCTTCCTGTACGTAGGATGTGCTTGCTGTGCCGGTACCCAGCCGTCTCAGACAGGAGTGGAATAGTTCGTGCCATTCCGAGATTTCGAGATCAGCAAGCTCTGTTGCACGTTCCTTGATCTGGCTGTATTGGTTATCCGGAATGTCCATATCCTGCTGTTCATCGGCATCTGCGTAGCTGGAACGTCCTGCAGTCATGGCACCGACGGGTTTGGTCGTTTGTTTGAGCGCAGTACTGGAGTGCGCATTCACAATCGCATGCACAGGTCGCTCCAGTTGCTCGGCATAACTCATCAAGACAGCCGTCATATGTTTGCATACGGAACTCACCGGGCAGGTACAATGACTTGTAGACAGGGATTGCATGCTCAGGGTGACCTCATATTCTTCCGATCCTTGTACAACGGCCGAAATCCCTTGTTGTTCGGAATAGGTTAATGCTCCGACACGTTTCTGTTTATAATATTGGAATCCACGCATGATCGTCAGGTTATTAAAATGCTCCGCAACCTGTCTGATCAACTGTTGCCACTGCGCATCATCCATCCTCATGTTATTGGGTATGTTCATCATTCCATCTCCTGGGGTAAACATAGGTTCAGTAATCACCACGTCTGTGACGTGATGTTGCAAATTTGTTGTATCCATCATATCAGTTATGAGCCAATCCGTGCATGGGTTATGAAGAATTTGAAGTTATTTAGACCAACTGGAATCAGGATGAACATGTCGATTATGCTGGTGGATGACATGCAAGAATGCACCATATTGTGTATGCTTATCGTATGTATTCTTATCAGGAACGATGCAGGCCGGGGAAACGGTCATATTACACACAACAGGAGAGAGCATATGAAAATACTTACGTTAAATACACACGCTTGGGCGGAAGAGGATCAACTGAACAAGATCAGTCAGCTGGCTGATTTTATTAATACACATCAATTCGATGTGATCTCCATGCAGGAGGTCAACCAATCCATGCAGGAAGCGGCGCTTTCTGAAGAAGAACTGAAGATGTATTATGCTACTGAATCCGATGCTGTGATTAAAAAAGACAACTATGCCTACGTCCTGCTTCAGCAGCTGACAGAGCAATATTACTGGACGTGGATTCCCGCGCATGTCGGGTTTCAAAAATACGATGAAGGACTGGCGATCCTTAGCCGGACGCCAATTAAGCAGGCTTTTGGGGAATACGTGTCCCACATGCGGGATTATAACAACTATCGTACACGCAAGATTGTGGGAATCCAGACGGTCGTCCAAGGTGAAGCAACCTGGTTTGTGAACGGACACTATAACTGGTGGGATGATGCGCAGGAACCTTTCAAGGGACAGTGGGAGTTGACGGAGAGCAAGCTTGCCCCCTACATGGATCAGCCCTTATATATAATGGGTGATTTCAATAATGTCGCGGAAGTGCGTGATGAGGGCTATGATTATATGATGAGCAAAGGATGGAATGACCTGTACACCACAGCATTGCAAAAGGATGAAGGAGCAACCGTGGTGAAGGCCATTGCCGGCTGGGCCGATAACAAACGCGATCTGCGGATCGACTATATTTTCTCCAATCGTCCGATTCAGGCTAAATCTTCTACCGTGGTCTTGAACGGTAAAAACGGACCGGTTGTGTCCGACCATTTTGGCGTCGCAGTAGAGATATAACAGCCGTGTGACCATAAACCATAAAGGTGATATCACCGCAAATACGAAACAAAGCCTCCGCTGACTTCCTGCAAAGGGAATTGGCCGGAGGATTTTCACATTCTAAATCATTTGTTATGTACATGTCATATCGTTCGTTCTTTCTGTTGTGGAACTGTATTGTTATTCGAGCGTCAGCATCTGATGTACAAACTTTTTCAGATTCGCGCTTGTCTCACTAAGCTGTTCGATACTTTCCATGAATTCGGTAACAAGCTTGGCCTGATCCACTGTTGCGGTTGTAATCTGACCGATCTCCTGCTCCATATGTTTCATGGAATCTTGCACGCTACCTAAGGATGATTCGATATCAGCTGCTGCTTGTTTCGTATGATCCGACAGCTTGCGTACTTCACTGGCAACTACACCAAAGCCGGCTCCCTGATCACCCACTCGAGCTGCCTCTATCATGGCGTTGAGTCCAAGCAGATTGGTTTGTTCCGATACTTCACGAATGACGTTTGTTACTTTAGACACACTGACGGAGTTCTCTGAAGCTTTTTTGGAGTTGCGCAGAATTTCTTCCGAGGTTGCAGAGAGTTCTTCGGAATGTGCCGCAATCTGCTGAATGCCACCGACGAGCGCATGAATGGTTGTTTCATTTTCACGGATCAGATTTTCGAGGGTCATATGGCTATCCAGCGCGTAGTTTACACCTAATATACCAACGACCTGATCGTTCTCTTTAATAGGAATCAAGATGGCATCAAAAGGTCTGCCTTGCAGATCACCAGGCATACGTGCCACGGTACGTGTATCCTTGTTGGTGAGCATTTTGAAGTTTTTATAATCGTCATGCAGCTCATCTCCAACCTTCACGCCAATCTCCAGACTTTTTGCTTCGGAAAAATACAATACTTTCTCATGATCATTAATGGATATGGATATGTCGTCACGGAACATTTGGCTAACAAAAGGCGTAGCATTTACCAGAGATTCAAGAGTATTCAATGTGCATCTTTCCTTCCCGATACAAAAAGTGGAATTTTTCGTCCTAGTATTTATATCGGTAACGTTTTCTCGTTTTTAAACCATTGTTTAAATTTAAGTTAACTTGGAGACACAAGGTGACTGAATCTGATATAATTGTAAGCGTAATCAAAAATCTGTAGCCACCACCGAACATGTCAGTTATACTGGGATTATTATTCGGCTATTCAGAAGATAACCAAGGGACATACCTACTTCCCGGTAAGGGGATTACTCACCTAGGTTAAGCGCTATACCTCATTACTGCATATTAGTTTGGTGCTCCAGTGTGGATGGTATGAATGCAATGATATAAGACTTTATTTCAGGCGAGAGAAGGATGTGTGCCATCGATGACGACCTATTTCAGTGAACCGCAGAGCATGTATTACCGATTTGGAGAAGATCAGGATCAGGTGCTGAAGGTACTGGCCGAGAGGTATATTGGAGCCAATGCGCAGGCTGATTTTGTATATCGGGTATTCCAGAAGTCTGGTATTTTGCAAAATGAAAAAGGGCTTTATGATCTGAATTTAGGTAAACGCTTTCCTGACACACCCAAAGACCATATGTCCTATGCAGCTGCGCTGGTCTGGGGGGATGAGGACCGGAATCTGGATGTGTTGGTCCGCTGTTATGGACCTGTTCGCTTCTATTTCAATGAGCAGATGGTCTATCGCTCAACCGTAATGGATGAGATTAGTCCAGACGCAACGGTGAAGCTCAGCATCGACATCAAGCCTGGTTGGAACACCATATGGCTGGAAATGAAAAATACTCCTGCCGGATTTGGCTGCCAATTTGGGTCAGATGAAGGAAAAGTGCGCATTTTGAACGTATTTGCTCCATTCCAGGAGAGACAGGGGCAAGCGGGGTGGGTGTTCTCCCAACCGAACCCAGCCACGAGTAAACAACCGGACCTGCTTGGAAAAGAATCAGACTTCAGCTTGAATTGGCTGCCTGAGACAGACTGGTCTGATGAAGATAGCACCAAGCCAGCTCTCGAGAGAATATACGGGCATCTTCCTGGTCGGCATGCTTATGCTTGGACCCATCTGAACAATAACGATTCAACCGGAAATGCGGTACGATTGTCAGGTCAATCCTCCGGTTCTTTAAGTATATGGATTAGCGGCAAGCCCGTGGCGCAAGTGAAGGAAGCGGGTCCGTTCGAGGTAGATGTACCAGCCTCTTTTGGACGGAGTGACCTGCTTGTCCGAAGTGAATGCACCGAAACGGCAAAACCATGGCATTTTAATTTGAGCGCAACCGTTTCGGGTAAGCCACTTCTACTTGAACTTCCTCAGCGTGTTCACGGTGCTTCCGGAGAGTCTTGGTTATATGTCGGCCCTTTTGAATCGGGGGTTGAACCGGATTTGCAGGATCTGACCCGAACGGATCGAGTGTACCAAACAGGATTAGAACAGACATATTGGCGCTTGGATCGACCGGATGCCTGGATCAGACCCTATTATGAAAATGCCATGTTAAGCAACAAATGGACAGTGGGCAGTGTGACTAATTATGGTCGCTGGGACTATCCATTGGGTGTCACTGTATATGGTCTATTACGGACGGGGCGTTATTTGCAGAGACCGGACATTACACGTTATGCGGCTGAGCATGTACAGGCATGTACCCAGATGTATGAATACTCCTTATGGGATCGGGAGCAGTATGGTTTCCCAGCAGTTAATCAACAATTGGTCATGCTGAAAATGCTGGATAACTGTGGTTCTTTTGGTTCAGCCATGCTGGAAGCGTACTCCGAGTGTCATGAACCAACGTTTCTTCCGATTGCTGAACGGATCGCCGATTTCATGCTTTCCCGTTTGGAACGACAGGAGGATGGGGCATTTTATCGCACATGCGTAGGGGAGTATGCAGAGAATACCATGTGGGCAGATGACCTCTATATGAGCACGCCGTTTCTCGTTCGTTATGCCCGGGTGACAGGCAACTCAACCGCATTGGATGAAGCCGCCAGACAATTTTCACTGTATCGGAAGTATCTGTTTATGCCTGAGTTCAAGATTATGTCCCATGTGTATGATTTCAAATATGGACAGGCAACGCAGATTCCATGGGGACGGGGGAATGGCTGGACACTGTTTTCCTTGACGGAAGTACTGGAAGCTTTGCCAACAGAGCATCCTGAGCGCCCGACTCTAATTCATTTCTTCAATGAGCTGTGTGAAGGGTACGCGGCACTCCAAGGGGAAAGCGGGTTGTGGCATCAGGTGTTGAATGTTCCGCAGACGTATGAAGAAGCCTCCTGCACGGCGATGTTTGCCTATGGTTTTGCGAGAGGTGTACGCTTTGGCTGGTTTAAAGACCCTGAAGTTTACGTCACGGCTGCCGAGCGGGCTTGGAAGGGACTCATCTGCAAAGCGATTGACCGTCAAGGGAATGTCCATGGCGTGTGCAGTGGATCACGATATGCGTTTACGGCAGAGTATTATGATCAGGACTTGCGTACCGTCACCAATGACAATCACGGAATAGGCATTATGATGCTGGCAGGAACTGAAGTAGCCAAAATGAAGAAACATCTGGCTGAACACAGGGTGTCTTCACCTGCGGTCTCACATTCCTGACAGACCACATTTGAGACGGGAACATCACCGCCGGGAATGGTATTCCCGGTGGTTTTTGATTCCTGTAACTCCTTACTTTTTTGACAGGAAAGCTTACTTTTGTTTATGTCATGTGCAGCAATGGACCGATACAATAGGTTTTGTAAGCGATTCCACATATGCAAGAAGGGGAGGAAATTCATTTATGATGATTACAAAAAAGTGGGTAACCCTGTTCTGCCTGTCCCTGTTATTGTTCGCTACAGCCTGTTCTGGAGGGGCCACCGATACACCAACTTCTCCTGGTGAAGCAAGTGGAAGTGAAGGAGATTCATCAGGCAAGATTGAACTGCGCATGACCTGGTGGGGATCACAGACCAGACATGAACTGACGACCAAAGTGATCCAATTGTTTGAAGAGAAACATCCGGGAATCACCATTAAGCCTGAATATTCCGGTTGGGACGGTTACTTTGACAAGTTGACTACACAGGTAGCCGGTTCGAATGCACCGGATATCATCCAGATGGATTACGCCTTTCTGACTGACTTTGCCCGGCGGGGTGCCTTGCTTGATCTGACTCCGTTTGCAGAGAGCAAAGAGCTGCGGACAGAGGATCATGATCAGAGCATGATTACAGCCGGTTCGATTGACGATAAATTATATGCGATTACCCTCGGAGTTAACGCACCAGGTGTCATATATGACGCCACCGTATTTCAGGAATTAGGTATCGAAGAACCACAAGAGAGCTGGACATGGAAGGATTTTGGGGATATTGCGACCCAGATTGCCGCAGCCAAAGGTGAGGGGTTCTATGGATCTGCAGACATTTCCGGTACAACGAACATGTTTGAAGTGTTTATCCGCCAATCCGGGAAAGGATTGTTCGACGGTGGCACAATGACTGCTACCAGCGAGGAGCTTCAGCAATGGTTCGATATGTGGAGCGCACTACGCGAGAATGGTGGAGTGACCACAGCGGAGATAACGGCATCCACAACCAATGCGCTGGAGACACGCCCGATCTCACTGGGCACAGCTGCCATGGACTTTGCATGGTCCAATCAATTGCTGACATTCCAGCAGGTGAACAAAAACCAGGATCATAAGCTTGGCATACAAGTGCTTCCGCATGGTGTAGGTGAAAAGCAAATCGGTGAATATCTGAAACCAGGCCAATTCCTCTCCGGTTATGGCAAAACCAAACATCCGAAGGAAGTTGCCATGTTCATTGATTTCATGGTCAATGATCCAGAAGCAACCGCTATTCTTGGTTCTGAGCGTGGTGTGCCGGTTAACTCAAGCATTCGTGAGCAGATGCAGCCAACGCTGCCGGAAGCGGAGCAAGTCATTTTCCAATTTATCGATACCGTATCGAAGCATTCCAGTGAGATTGATCCACCATACCCGCAAGGATTCGCTGAAGTGGACACAAGTTTCAAGAGCGCAAGCGAGCAGATCGCCTTCGGTCAAGGCAATACTCCAGATGTCATTGCCCAGTTTATTGAAGGAGCCAAGGCTACGCTTGGATCGAGTCAATAATGATTGAAACTGTCTCAGACTTCTAATTCTGCGGGGAGGTTGCGAAGATGACGACATCACAGGTCACTCAAGCCCGAATCGAGCGTGTAGCTACCCGGCGGGTCAAACGAAGATATGCGCATAATGGAGCAGCGCTTCTGTTCCTTGCCCCATGGCTTGTCGGATTGTTATTTCTCACCTTGGGTCCAATGTTGGTATCGTTATACATCTCGTTCACCGATTACAGTATCCTGGCCGCCCCTTCCTGGGTCGGTCTGGATAATTACACGACGATGTTTACATCGGATAAACTGTTTACCCAGTCGCTCAAAGTCACCTTCACATATGTCGCTGTATCGGTACCGGTCAAGTTGATCTTTGCGCTGCTGGTAGCCATGTTGCTCAATAAAGGGATTCGAGGGCTCGGTATTTACCGGACAGTGTATTATATTCCGACATTGCTTGGAGGTAGCGTGGCGATTGCCATGTTGTGGCGTAAAATGCTGGGTGGGGACGGGCTACTCAATAGTGTGCTTGCCATGGTGGGCATTAAGGCACCCGATTGGGTTGCTAATCCGAAGTATGCCCTGTACTCCATTGTGCTGTTATCCGTATGGCAGTTTGGATCATCCATGATTATTTTCCTGGCAGGTTTGAAGCAGATTCCACCTGAATATGATGAAGCCTCAGCGGTAGATGGTGCAGGTCCTCTGCGGAGATTCTTTTATATAACGTTGCCGATTCTGTCACCCGTCATCTTTTTCAATCTCGTGATGCAACTGATTACGTCTTTTCAATCATTCACACAGGCTTTTGTTATCAGTAATGGTAGCGGAGGACCAGTGAATTCAACCTTAATGTACTCTCTGTATCTGTACAAAAAAGGATTCTCATTCTTTCAGATGGGCTATGCTTCCGCGATGGCCTGGGTGCTGGTCATCCTGATTGGCGTATTTACATTGCTAGTATTCCGCAGCAGCAAGCTGTGGGTGCACTATGAGGATGGTGGGAAATCATGATTGGACAACGGAACTCTACAGCATGGGTTGTCAGCAAACATGTGCTGATCTCAGGCATCGCCTTTGTCATGCTCTACCCGATCCTCTGGATGCTGGGCAGCTCATTCAAACCGGGACATATGATCTTTACAGAGACCTGGTTTTGGCCACAGGAATGGAATTGGAAAAATTACATCAATGGCTGGTCGGGTATTCAGGGCAATCCATTCTCCCGGTTCCTGACCAACTCCGTCATCCTGTCGCTTGGTGCCGTGCTCGGCAATGTCATTTCCTGCTCTATGGCGGCATATGCCTTCGCCCGACTGAATTTTCGTTTCAAAGCCATCTGCTTCGGCCTGATGCTTATGACAATCATGCTGCCCCATCATGTGACGCTGATCCCGCAGTATATTCTCTTCAACCACCTGGAGTGGGTGAACACGTATCTGCCGCTTGTGGTGCCAAAATGGCTGGCGACCGACGCCTTCTTCATTTTCCTCATGGTACAGTTCTTCCGGGGATTGCCCAAAGAGCTGGATGAGGCGGCAACTATCGATGGATGCGGTCCTGTGAAAATATACACCAAAATCATCATTCCACTTGCTTTTCCAGCGCTGGTTACCACGATGATCTTTACGTTCTTGTGGACATGGGACGACTTCTTCAGTCAGCTGATCTACTTGAGTGACGTTAGCAAATACACTGTACCGCTGGGTCTGCGTCTGTTCCTTGATTCCAGTTCTCAATCCGATTGGGGTCCGATGTTTGCCATGTCGGTGTTGTCGCTGGTGCCATGTTTCATTGTATTTATCTTGTGTCAAAAGTACTTCGTGGAAGGAATCGCGACCTCTGGGCTCAAAGGGTAATTCCAAGACGAAACGAGTTGATTTTTCCATGGGGAAAGGAAGATGGTCTTCATTCATTGATCAAAAGCTGCAACAAAGCAAGCTCTCCACATTGATGGTGACTTGCTTTATTGCGTTTAACCTGTTGCTTGTCTCGGTTGTCGTCTGGCTGGCATATCAGTCTTTCTCAGCAGTCACCTTTGCCGAGATTAGCAAAGCACGCCTGGCTCTTCTGAACGAAAGCACACGTCGGGGATTTGATTTCATCACAGGGGTAACCGGAACTGCCTATTCTTTGGCAAGCAATCGGGAATTGTCCAGTCTGCTAGAAACGGCTGATACGGGCAGGCTTGCACAGATTCACCAGCGGAGAGAAGTCTCTCGAATTCTGGATCATACCATGGTCGTGAGTGAAGGCATTACTTCCATCGAACTGTACACGGATGTCTTTAATGAAGTGACAGTGACTATGGCTGATCGCATATTTCCGGTGGACACCATCGCACAACACGACTCTTGGTTTGCTACCCTGGAAAAGGCTGATGCGGCTTGGGTTCCACTGCGCGAGAACGAATCGGGCCAATCCCTGGTCGGATACGCCCAGCGGATTTTTGATAGTCGAGGCGGAACGGTTGCCTATGTGCTCATTCGACTGAGTAGGGCGGACATCGTACGCAGGTTTGCTGATGTACCCATGGTGCTTGATGGAAAAGTCCTGCTGGTAGATACGGCTGGTAATGTCGTAATGCAGATGGGGAGAGTTGATCCAGCGGGGGAGAATGAACGAGCGGATAGAAGAAATGAAGCGAGTGCAGTTCAAGAAACGAGTGAGGTTGTAAACCCATCTTCTTCTATTATAGATAGTGCATGGATTCAGAAACATGTCCAACCTGGTGAAGATGGATACGAAGTGGTTTCCGGCCAACCCGGTGGTGCTCAATTGGTGCTGTACTCCAGGCCAGCCATGCTTCAGTGGCGCCTTGTACAGACTATTCCGGTATATACACTGTTATCTCCGCTCAGACAAGCGGGCTGGCAGATCCTCGGCATCGCCGTGCTGGGACTATTATGCTCGGCTGTGCTGGCGTACCTGTTTGTAAGGCAGATCATCCGCCCTCTGCGACAATTGATCAAGCGAATGAGACAACTGGAGAAAGGGGACTTCGATACCCGGGTGCATCTTTCGTTTACGGAGGAATATGCCCACTTGGCATATGGATTTAATCACATGGCTTCACAACTCACGACGCTGATGGAGCAGGTGAAGGATGAGAGCCGGGCTAAGCGCGAAGCCCAGACGGGCTTGCTTGAGGCCCAGATCAAACCCCATTTTTTATACAACACCCTCGACATGATCCACTGGCGCGCACTTGATTACGAAGCCAAGGATATTAGTCGTATGATTGTGCAGCTCAGTAAGCTGTTACGGATCGGACTGAGTGGGGGGAGATTGTTTATACGGGTTCGTGATGAGTTGGAACATGCCCGTTGTTACGTTAACATCCAGTCAGAACGGCTACCGTTCTCTATTCAATATCAGGAGCAGATCGATCCGCGTATTCGCGGTTGTTACATTCCCAAGATCATTTTGCAGCCCTTTATCGAAAATGCCGTTATGCACGGACACCCTGAAGAAGGTACACTTCGAATTCAGGTGCATATGCACGAAGTGGAAGGCCCGCATGAGGATATCGTTATTCGTATCACGGATAATGGGCGGGGGTTGCCGGAGGGGTGGAAACTCGAAGAGACGTGTGGCATCGGTGTACGGAATGTACATCAGCGCATCCAGCTTTATTGTGGGAAGAGGTATGGCGTTAAACTGGGCGATAGAGAGTCAGGTGGCGTGGAAGTGACCATTGCGCTGCCGCGTATTGAGACCGACGAGCAATTAAATCTATGGCTGGATGGTGAGAAATGATGAAGACCATTATGCTTGTTGATGACGATCCTCATATTGTAAAGGCATTAACAGATCATATTGATTGGCCTTCTCTGGGCCTCAGCATTGCAGGCACTGCTTCCAATGGCTTGGATGCGCTGGACCTGTTTCACCGCATGCATCCAGATGTCGTTATGACTGACGTCTATCTACCGGGGATGACCGGGCTTGAGATCACACAGACGTTACGACGTGATCATCCCCACCTGCCAATCATCATTCTTAGTGGATATGACGAATTTGAGAACGCCAGGGCAGCCATGCGCTGGGGTGTGAATCACTTTTTGCTGAAGCCGGCAGAGGTTGAGGAGATTGAGTCTGTGCTGCGAGAGGTGCTACTGGAACAAGATGTGCGAGAGCGGCATGAGCGGCTGGAGCAGACGTACAAGCAGGAGGTCGGACGGGTACTACCGTATTTACGCAAACAATTTCTTCACGAACTGCTGACTACGCGATATCGGGCAGACGAACTGCCTAAAGAACGCATGGACTATATAGGCATTCATATGTACTCACAGACACGCGCCATTAGTCTGCAACTGAATCGCCCCGTATTTTTGACACGAATGAAAGAACGGGATTGGCAGCTTCTCCGCTATGGGGCGGCCGATATTATTCAGGAGACGGTGAAGGAGCAAACGGCGCGCATGAATGGTCAGGTAGAGATAGTTGATTATTCGGATCAGGTATTTGTGTTGCTTCTATTAGGAGATAAAGATCATCTGGAGGAATGCCTGCCACTCGTGGAGCGGATGATCAATCAGATCTTTACGTATCTGAAAATTGAAGTAAGTGCTGGAATCGGGAAATCCAAGAGTCACCCATGTGAGGTGATAGATTCTTATCTCGAGAGCAGGGAAGCGGTGGAAACAGCAGAGTTTCAAGGAGGCAGTCGTATCTACCACTATGAAGCATCAAAGGAAACAGAGCCCAATGTGACTGATTATTCATTATTGCTTCGTCAATGGAATGAGGCTTGGGCGGATATTCGACCTGACTTGGCGGAAGAGGTATGGCATCATATTTGCCTTTTGCTGAAAGAGGGGAAATGTGTTGGGATACAGGATGTACAGGTTGTGGCCGTCAGTCTGTTTGACACATTGATGCATAGCTGGAACCGACTTCACCCTATGTTAACGCCACCGCTGGCGATGAGTGATTTTCTGCGTGAAATTCAATCAAAATATGCGTTGTATGATCTGGTAAGCTGGATGGATCGTATTATCTGTAAATGGCTGGAACAGGTACGTAAGGAGATGGGCGAGAAGAAAAGCAATAAACTTATCGAGCAGGTGAAACAGTATGTGGAATTGCATTACGCCGAAGAGATTAGTTTTGAAGCGATAGCCAAGGGGCTGTTCGTACATCCGAAGTATCTGAGTCAACTGTTCAAAAGGGTGACCGGGGAGAATTTCGTGAGTTATTTGAACGGGTACCGAATTCAGAGAGCGTTGGAACTGTTGCAGTCGGGACATTACATGGTATATGAGGTGAGCGAGATGACGGGGTTCCGTAATGCGACGTATTTCAGCCAGGTGTTCAAAATGCTTACGGGCAAGAGTCCGTCTGAGGTGGGGTAGAGCGATACAGGTACAGTATTTTTAATAAAGTGGAAGAGGAGATATGGTTCTTATGAGGATCGATCAGCAGGAATACTACATTAAAGGTTTATCTTACTCCATTAGATCGGCAGAGGAAAAGGATGCTGAGGCATTGTCTTCACTACGTGTACAAATCGATGGGGAAACCGAGAACATGGATCGTGAAGAGGGCGAGGCGTATATCGACGCAGCCGGGTTTAGGCGGATCATCCATTTGGACACTGAGAAGTCACGGAATCTGTTCCTTGTTGCTGTAGTGGCGGGCGAGATTGTGGGATACTCCCGATGTGAAGGTACAGAGTTGAAGCGCTTTTGCCATAAGGTTGAGTTCGGCGTGTGTGTAGCCCGAGAATTCTGGGGACATGGGATTGGCAAGAACTTGCTGGAGAAGTCGATAGAATGGGCAGACCAGACCGGTGTTGAGAAGATGACGTTGAACGTGCTGGCATCCAACAAGGCAATCGGGCTATATCAAAAGTGTGGCTTTGGGATCGAAGGCATTTTGAAAAAGGATCGGCGACACGCGGATGGACAGTATCATGACACGATAGTGATGCGCAGGTGCAAAGAGTTATAGTATAAAAAGTGAAAAACACAATCTATATAAGTTCACAGTCTATGGAGTTTAAATAGTAGATTTGATGCCGACATAATAGATAGCAGTGTTATTGAGTAGATGTATTATGTTTCTTATCTTATAGAACGAATGTAATGATGTTGAATGAGTCTATTCACATCCTATTATTGAGATAGATTAGACCGGTGAGTGTATATAGGATATAGTAAGAGGATATTGCCATTGGAAAAGAGATTATGAAGAGATTGAATCAAATCATTAATTGGTTTGCATATGGCATATTTTACAAGTAGTAATTGTGTTGTGTATATGATATATTCTATCTCCGGCCAAAAAACAAGAGAAACAAAGTGCCGCAGGCAAAACTAATAAGCTTCGAAAGAAACTTAAAAAAAGAGCTTGCTAAGTTGGTTCGGAAGTGTTATGATATAAAAGTTGCTGAGGAGAACAATATTCGGCAACAAAATAAGTTTGATCTTTGAA
>NZ_JAGGNR010000052.1 GCF_018614975.1 Paenibacillus polymyxa
ACAGATTGCTCCGCCTTGCCAGTTTCCTTCGGGCGAAGAAACCAATTATTCCGTATTAGCTACCGGTTCCGGTGCTTGTCCCAACCTTGAGGGCAGGTTGCGTATGTGTTACTCACCCGTCCGCCGCTAACTATCCGAGAAGCAAGCTTCTCGGATAGTCCGCTCGACTTGCATGTATTAGGCATGCCGCCAGCGTTCGTCCTGAGCCAGGATCAAACTCTCCAATAAAGTATTGAAAAGAGCGATAAGCTCATTTTGAATCTGACGAGATTAAAAATCTCAATTGTGCTCCAGCCGATTCAAGCCAAGGCTTGTTTCAAACTTTCGCGTTCATTCTGCAAACAGAATGTTCACTCACTCGTTGTTCAGTTTTCAAAGATCAAAAACGATTTGTTTTACTTCTTTTTTCGTCTCAGCCAAGTTTCGGCGGCGACTTAAATAATGTAACACATTTCATTCGTTTTCGTCAAGAACTTTTTTTGATTTCTTTTTTTGAAGCTTTAGTTCTTTATTTTTCCTCTGAGGAATTTATCGTTTGTTGGCGATAATCTCGTTTGAGGAACGAAATATAATGTATCATATATCGTGAATGAGAGTCAACATCTTTTTATAAATTATTAAACAAACAAAAAAGGAAGGTTTCCCCTCCCTTATGTGATCAATATAGCGTCAGGCTTCGAGAGAAGGTTATGCCTCAATCCAATACCGAATTTCCCTACCCTCTCCTCCGATCGATGGCCATCCTGCCGACTCTTTTACTATAGAACGGAAGACCAGCTTACGTATAACCAAAGGCAGATCTTCTCGAACAAATCTTAACTGGGGATGATGAACAAGTTCATTCATGCTCCACGGCTCCTTGCGACTTCTTAACACACGCAGCAGCAGTTCTGAGCATTCACTCATTTTGGACATTACCGAAAACTCACAGGCAAGCAGGACAAGCTCTACTCGCTGCTCCAGCGTCTCCGAGCTTACGGTAAGCTCTTGATATAGTTTCCATAAAGCGCGATCCAGATTCTGCACATGTGTCCAGACGGCATGATCCGGGTATATCCCCTGTTCAATCAATACAATTCTTGCCCAGTTCCCCAGTGCCTCTAATACATTGTAGTAGGCGTCTACAACATGACCTTCCTGGATATGACGTTTGGCCTCCACATACATTCTCAAGAAACTGGTGAATTCATGAAGCAGCTTCTGCTCACGCAATTCTGCCCCAAAGCTAGACAGTTCTTCTCGCAAATCACTTAAGGCGCTGTCCGCTTCCCAGATAATCTCACCTTCAATCAGACACTGGGTGAGATTATTATGATTCCCGGTAACTACACTACTCTTTAGTTCATGACGGCTCGCATAGATCATCTGATAACGAAGATCACCATATCTGTAATGTCCCACCGCCGGCTTCAATTGATCATCATTATGAACAACAAGTACTAATAATTCGAAATCTTGAATTAGGGAGCCGTGGAATCGTTCTCCCGGGTGGGAATAAGCGATAGCCCCAACTACCCCTGTCTCTTCCGACTGTTCGGACAAAAAAGCAAGGTTCTTTAATTCCACGATTCCCTCCATACATTTCATGGCAGATAAGCGCCAAGTCAGTTATAATGTAATTCTACATCCAGACTGAAGTTTCCTTCTTTTCCAGGTCCAATACTACTCATACGATAGGAGCATTTTTATGATTTTTAAATCAGCAAAAATTAATGCTTTTCGCACTTGGGGATTACTACTGACCATGCTAGGTATGGGCCTAATGATACTGGGAACAGCCGGGATTGTTTTCTGGGGACATGCAGGGAAGGTATTCGCAGCTGTAGGGCTCGTCATCGGACTGATTGCCATGATGGCCAGTCTAGGAATTTATTTCTGGGCGGGTATGCTCTCCACCAGTGCAGTACAAGTCGACTGTCCGGAATGCGGGAAGTTAACCAAAATGCTGGGCAAAACGGATCGTTGTATGTTCTGTCATACCATCCTCACCCTGGACCCTAATAAGGCCAATATGACCAGTCAACAACTGAAAGCGTCTTCTACACAAGTCCCCCCCACCGATGGTTAGCACAAAATGATCTCCAACGCTAAATGTTTTGCCTTAATTTCATTGAAGAAAAAAAAAAGGCCCGGTATGTTTACCGGACCTTTTTGGACTTGGATTGTAAGTAAGCCCTTGATGCTGTTATCAATAGCTAAGATATGAAATTATGTTATAAGTTCTACGACCAATAAAACGGTAGACGGCACGTATGATGGTACCCAAGGAGAAACTTTGAAGTTAGTGAAAATAAGTTGAGCCATCCGTCGAACACGGAGCATGAGCAAATTATTTCTGGTAACCTGCCTGTTTCAGCACCTCCCATGCAGAGGCATTAGCAAAACTCCGATTCCACGCAGCTACTCCGCCCAGCTTCAGCGAAGCAATCAAATCCACACGCGCCTGAAGGGACACGGCATCTTCGATCCATATTTTCTTGGTAGCTCCGTCTTCCTCATATTCCACATAGTTCTGTCCACTTGCCTGATCCAGTTCAGGTTTGAGTTTCTTCTCTTGGATCAGGTCCACAATGGTATTCATGCCCACCGCTTTGGAAGACACTTTAACCTCACCCTGATCATTCTTCTCTTCCGTCCATATCCGGGTATAGAGCGGAACCGCCATGATCAACTTGTTAGAAGGGACTTCATCCTCTTCAAGTATGCGTCTCATGGAAGCCTCGGTCCAAGGCAGAGACGCTACCGAACCGGCCTTGGGACTGGCCGCCCAATGTTCATCATAAGCCATCACAATAACATAGTCTGCAAAAGAACCTAATGCACGGCGATCCAGAAAGGCAGACCACATCTCACTGTTCGATTTTGGTGTTACATCGATCGATAACATCAACCCATGTATACGTGCCATCGCCTTGATTTCGCGCACAAACTGCGTAATATTCGGCCCGTCATCTGTATACACGTTCTCAAAGTCGATGTTGATACCATCCAGTTGATACGTCTGTGCATACTTCAACATCTGCTCGATAATATGTGTGCGTGTCTCGTAAGAAGCTACAGCTTCTTTTGTAATGTCCGGGTCAAAGCTGTTATCCATGAGTCCCCATACTTCCATACCGGAACGGTGAGCCCAGTTCACATAAGCCTGGTTTCCCTTGCTTTTCACAGTGCCTTGTCCATCCGTAATATGAAACCATGTAGGGCTGACCACATTCACACCAGGCATTTTACCGATAGAGCCCACATCAGGCTGACGATTGTACACGGCTTCCCAAACCAGATTTACCGGTTTATTCTGCCACTTCTTCTCTGCTGCAGTCAGCGTATACCGGGGCAAGTCCACCTTCTTTTTCTCGGTGAGGACAATATAATCATTATCCACATATCCGGCATACCCATTATCGAGTTGAACAAAACTCTGTTTATCACCCGTCTGCCATACACGTACCCGTGCATCCTTTTCCATATCGGCAATGATTGGTGAGGATTCTCCCCCACGTTTATATAACGGCACCGTCTTGTCTGCTTTGGATGACAACGTATCAATCTCTGCATATTGTATCGTGTCTCCTCCACGCATCAGCAGTACAGCACCTGTTACCGAATCTTCCTGTATGGCGATGCCGTACACTTCCTTCAAAGGTTTGAGTGGAATGTATGCTTCTCCATCCTTAACCTCAGGCTTAACTGTCACAGGATAATCTTTGTGATTAAGTTCTGCTTGTGTGCTGTCCTCTTTCATATGAAGAACTCGCTGAGGGGAGGCAATAATGATATCGCCTGACTCTGGTTCATAACGTATACCCGCATCAACTGCCTCTTGCAGCACATTTACAGGCAACTTGAGTTGATCTCCTGTACCCAGAGCGTCTCCATCCATCAGTTGCCCATCTACAAAAATAGGCTGGCTTCTTCCTACCCAATCGGGGTCTTCATGGGTCTGGTTCAACCATACATTTGTTATAAGCCAGTAAGCCCCCCCGGCGATCAGACAAGCCCCGAGAAAACCGGGCCAAAATGAACGTCGCTTCTGACGTGTATATCTGCTTTTTCTACCCAAACGTCTACCTCCGTTAATTATGCTGATCATAAGGATGTGCGCATAAGTTGTTATCAAAATGAGCATTTTGCATAAATGCTAAAAAAAAACGTGAAGAATCCATACTGAATTCTGCACGTTAATATTGTAATTCAACTCTCTTAATCCCTGCAACTTTTGCAAACGCCATATACTTCCAATCGGTGACCGTGTACTTCGAATCCTGTACTAGACTCCGCCTGAAGCTCTACACTTTTAAGTGAAGGATAGCTGAAGTCTTCAATCTTGCCGCATTGATCACAGATAACATGATAATGATCCGTCACATTGGCATCGAAGCGACTTGAATTATCTCCGTATGTCAATTCCCGGACCATGCCAGCTTCCAGAAACATCTTCAAATTATTATATACCGTTGCCACGCTCATACTGGGAAATTGGGGTTCAAGCGCTCGGTAAATTTCATCGGCTGTCGGATGCCCCATGGATTCCATCAGATAGTTCAATATGGCATGACGCTGGGGTGTAATACGGACACCGGTCGTTTTCAGATGCTCCAACGCATGTTGGACACGTGTTGCCATAAAACCCACCGCCTTACCTTTCATTCTCTGGTGAAGAGTAAGTTACTGTCTCCTCGCACAGAGTTGATTCCCGGCCATTAAAAACGACAATCCATCTTTCATGCCGTGTAATCTTGCCAGTGTACATTTATTGTACGGCGATTACAAGTTTATTGTCAACGCGGCAGTCAGGGAACCTCTGTAGAATCCTCCTGGGAATTTGGTCCGTCCTCGGTAGTCTGTTCCAGGTTCTCAGCCGTATCTTCAGAATCAGGTGCAACTGTTTCAGGCGTAGACACAGCCGGGTTCCGCTGAATGGTAAGATCGCTGTTGCCTTCTATTTTAACCCTGTACTCACCCTCACCGAGCTGGCCCTCTATGGTTTTATTCTGTACTTTGAAAGGCAGATCCGTATTTAGATCTCCATAACTGCTGGAACCCGCAAGACTGTAGTCTCCACGATCAGGAAGTAATACGTTAATGGCCCCCACACCACTGTACACATCCCAGTCCCCTCCGACTTTGGTAGATACGATGTTAATACTGCCATTAAGCGATTGAGCCTTGATTCCCAGATTGGCTCCATCCAGCGTAATATTGCCGTTGCGTGTCTCTGCGGTGAATTCACCAACAGAGTCTGCGATACTGATACTTCCCACTTGTGTAGTAAGATCTACATCGCCGGAAATGCCGCGAGCCTTTATGTCGCCACGGTTACTGTCCAGATCCACATTACCAATGGCATTGGCTACAATGACATCCCCGTTCAATGTTTTCCCTGAGATATCTCCAACAGCATTGGTAATCCGGATACGTCCGTTACCCGTTTCGGCCAATATGGTACTAATGGCTTCCGGACGGTTTAATAATATGGCTCCATTAGAAGTTCGAATATCCAGATTAAAACGACGATCATCCGGGATCGTAATGGTAAGATTCATACGTGGCTGCGTTTTTTCATTGTCTCCATACGTCTTGCCTGTAGCCTTGATATAAATTACTTTTGTACCATCGGTCTCTACAAAAGAGGCTGCTGCAACGGCCTTTGCCTGTACTTCCGTCGTCTGATCTACCCAGATCACCGTCCGTACTTCAATCTCATCCGTATCTCCGCGTTGTACCGAGATATCGCCGTTGACACCTTCGACCACAAGATCCGATGTATCCATGCGAACAGGTACACGAATCGTGCCCTTATCCTCCATATACCCTGCCGCTTGACTGTAGTCCATGGATGCCGCTCCGAGATTTAAACTCACTCTATTCCATAAGTGCATGTAGTGATCCTGCTCGGTGACGATAAATACGGAAGCCGCCAAAATCAGTGAGGTTAGAATGCCCTTGGCATCGGGTCTGAAACGCACTTTAATTTGCTCATCAGGATTGCTCGGATTATCCGATTGCACCTTGTTTCTTCTGCGTGTCCACAGAAACAGCACAATATATTCAACACCTAAAACAACGAGCAAAAATGGCCACCAGTCCACCATCTCATATACATAGTCAGTTCCCCACCGTTTATCCAAAATCAACAGCACACCGACCGCTATGATTAAGGCGGCAGCCGTATAGCGGCCAACCCGGACTTTACGGTTCATCACATTCCCTCCTTGTGTCGTTTCCACTACATTTTTTTCTTGTTCAACATAACCCAGAACTCACGACCAAACAGAAGCAAACCGCCTACGATCATGAGAACCGCAAATGAATATCCGCCGTACATGGCGAGAATCTCTTGAAACCAACGTGGTTTGCGGAAAAACAGCACCATCAAAGACCCTCCCACAATCAGAAGTAATCCAAACGATATGCCTCTCTCCCAGACCATCATTGCATCTCGTGTAGAACGTTCATTGGATATCGGCTTGTCCGAGGTTGCCTGGGTTAGTGCTCTACGTCTGCGCATCATGACCCAATCCGCAGATTGCAACACATCATATACATTGTAAAAGTAAATAACCGGGATACACAAAGCCAGCAGGATGAGCAATGGCACATTGATCTGTATACCAATAGATGAGAAGTACAACACTGATGACAGATCAAGCAAAACAAGCAGCATAAAGGTCAAACCTCTCATGTACAATCTTAGATAAATATGACCAAGCCCAGGAATAATGGCACTCAGTAATCCCGCAATAAACTTGTGAGACCGATTTCTGACCGGTTTGGTCTGAACTGTACGGGTCTTTTTTTTCAATTGACGTCTAAGTTTCATAACATACTCCTCTCTTCTGATCTGACCTTCCGCTCTTCATGCATTTGGTTAGATAGTACCCTAAAGAGCAAGGAGAGTAACTGGAAGAAATATGGATATGACCAAAAACCCTCCGGCACTGCTCGCCTGGGGAGGGTTGTAATTCCTTATTCGATCGATACTTTGGTCACGTGTTCCCACTGTCTTAACTTAGATACCAGGCCTACTGTTTGGAAATCATGCGGTACCTGGACATGCAGCACAATCTCAATTTTGCGTTCAACCGATATCATCTCTGCATATGCAAAATCTTGTTCATTCACGGTAATTTTACGAATGTTGATCTTCTCCTGCTCCATACATGAAGACAGTTGTTCCAGAAAACCAGGTTCTGACAAAGTATGAAGTGTAACGACATGCATTTTGTTCCCTCGTAAATACCTCAGCTCTAGTTTGTTAAATACCCAGAGATTAAGCAATACCAGGACGGTGGATACGATAGATGCAAAAAAGAATCCCGCACCTGCTGCGAGCCCAATGGCTGCAACAACCCAGATTGAAGCTGCCGTAGTCAGTCCGGTGATGGATTTTCCCGTGAAGAGAATTGTCCCTGCTCCCAGGAATCCCACACCAGTAATGACAGCTGTAGCCAAACGAGCTGGATCGATCCTTACATTTAATTCATTAGCAAAATCTTTAAATCCATAAACAGACAACATCATAATCAGTGCAGAGCCCAGACACACCAAAATATGGGTACGCAAACCAGCAGCATGATTGGACCGTTCCCGCTCCAGGCCTACGAGCCCTCCAAGCAGCATAGCCAGTAATAATCGTAATAAAATGTGCCACTCATCAATGAACCAGGGATTGCCCAAAGTCGGTATTCCTCCTCCAAGTTGTTAACGTTATTAAAGTTTATTCTTATGAAAAGTCATTAATTCCACTCCAGGTGCAATCTGTGTGACCTCCACGGGGTTAAAACCAAATTTGGTGTACAGATTCACAGCGGGTTGATTCACCGTTCCTGTGGAGACGATATAACGTGGAACATCCGCATGCTGTTCCAACACATACGCCATCAAAGATGCGGCAATTCCCTTGCGAAAGTGATCTGGATGCACCATCATTCGTGTAATGGTCAGTGTGTTCTCCTCTTCCTCCGCTACAGCAACAGCCCCGATAAGCTCTCCGTCATCATGGACACCATAAAAACGCTCTCCGCATTCCCGGAGTGTCTCCATCGTATCCATCAAAGGAGGTATCTCCTGAAATCCGATGATTTCAGCTTCCAACCGATAGGCCACATGTTGAAGTCTCCATAACTGTCCCAACGTTTCCAAATCACTCAGCGACAATGGTTGAATGTTCATATCCGTTCCCCCGTCCGAAATACATTTGTCTCCATAATAACAAAAAGAGGCTGTCACAGGGACGAGCCTCTTTCTGTCCGGCCTCACCGGAAGGATTAGCGGTTCAGTACATCTGCAAGCAGTTGGTTGGCGAGAGCGGGATTCGCTTTGCCCTTACTTTCTTTCATAACCTGACCAACAAGGAAGCCAATGGCTTTCTGTTTACCCGCTTTGTAATCTTCCACGGATTGCGGGTTGTTCGCCACAACCTGCTCAACGATAGCAAGAATGGCACCTTCATCACTAATCTGCACAAGACCTTTTTCTTCAACGATCTGCTGTGGAAGCTTGCCACTCTCGAGCATTTCCTTGAATACCGTTTTGGCGATTTTGCTGTTAATAGTGCCCTTCTCAAGCAAGCCAATCATCTCACCCAAGCCTTGACCTGTTAGTGGTACCTGAGTCACCTCGAGATTGCTCGTATTCAGGTAACCAAGCAAGTCGCCCATAATCCAGTTAGACACTGCTTTGGCATCCTGGGTGTATTTCAAACTATCTTCAAAAAGATCAGCTATAGCTTTGGAGGTGGTAATAACCTCTGCATCATAGCTAGGCAATCCATAGTCAGCTGTGTAACGCGCTTTACGCTCGTCCGGGAGCTCAGGAATGGAAGCTCTGATCCGCTCCTTCCAGCCTGCATCAATATGCAGCTTCACCAGATCCGGGTCCGGGAAATAACGGTAGTCATGCGCCTGTTCCTTACCACGCATTGACAGTGTTTTCCCTTGAGCTTCGTCCCAACGACGCGTCTCCTGAACCACTTCACCGCCATCATCCAGAATTTCAGCCTGACGATATTGTTCATATTCGAGACCACGCTGAACACCACGGAAAGAGTTCATGTTTTTCAGTTCGGCTCTTGTTCCCAGCTTCTCCTGTCCATGTGGACGCAAACTGATGTTGGCGTCACAACGTAATGAACCTTCTTCCATCTTCACGTCCGACACATCACAGTACTGCATGATCGCACGCAATTTTTCAAGATACGCACGCGCCTCTTCCGGAGAAGAAATCTCAGGTTCAGATACAATCTCCACGAGTGGAGTACCGACACGGTTGAAGTCCACCAAAGACGCGTACCCACCATCAATATGTGTAAGCTTCCCTGCATCTTCCTCCAAGTGAAGACGTGTGATGCCGATTCGTTTCGTTTCACCATTCACTTCGATATCAATCCAGCCGTTCTCACCGATGGGTTGATCGAATTGCGAGATCTGATATGCTTTTGGTGAATCGGGGTAAAAGTAGTTTTTACGGTCAAACTTGCTGACATCAGCAATCGTACAATTCAGTGCCATCGCTGCTTTCATCGCGTAGTCTACAGCTTGACGATTCAGTACAGGCAATACGCCCGGATGCCCGAGGCAGACCGGACAGGTATGCGTATTCGGCGGAGCTCCAAAAGCGGTGGAGCAGCCACAGAAAATTTTGGAGTGCGTGTGCAACTCCACGTGAACCTCAAGTCCAACGACCGTTTCATATTTAGATGCGGACATTTCTATATTCCTCCGTTCCGGGCAGTCTACAGCTGCGGACGCTGCATGTGGAATTCTGTATTTTGTTCAAACGCATGCGCTACACGCAATACGGTCGTTTCATCAAAGGCTTTACCGATAATCTGTAGGCCGACTGGCAACCCTTCCGAGAATCCACATGGGATACTAACGGCAGGTACTCCAGCCAGGTTGACAGGAATCGTCAGAATATCGTTCAGATACATTGTAAGTGGATCATCCACCTGTGAACCCAGCTTGAACGCCGTAGTTGGTGCAGTTGGTCCGATAATGACATCATATTTGGCAAATACATTGTCGAAATCCTGTTTAATCAATGTACGTACTTTCTGTGCTTTCAGATAATAGGCATCATAGTAACCCGAGCTAAGGGCATACGTTCCGAGCATGATGCGTCGTTTCACTTCGGGACCGAAGCCTTGACTGCGGGATTGATGATACAGATCCAACAAGTTATCCGGATTGTCTGCACGCACACCATAACGTACACCATCAAATCGAGCCAGGTTTGAAGAAGCTTCTGAAGATGCAAGCAGGTAGTACGTAGCCACCGCATATTCGGTATGCGGAAGCGATACTTCTTCCCATGTTGCCCCGAGTCCTTCGAGAACTTTCAATGCAGCCAGAACGGTTTCTTTCACTTGTGGATCAACGCCTTCACCGATGTATTCCTTCGGAACGGCAATACGAAGTCCTTTAACATCACCTGTCAGTCCGCTCAAATAATCGGGAATCTCCACTTTTGCAGATGTCGAATCTTTGGCATCATAACCAGCAATGGCTTGCAATACATAAGCAGAATCTTCAACATTTTTCGTCAAAGGTCCAATCTGATCCAGGGATGAGGCAAACGCAACCAATCCAAAGCGGGAAACAAGTCCGTACGTTGGCTTCAATCCGACAACACCGCAATACGAAGCAGGCTGTCTGATCGAGCCTCCTGTATCTGATCCAAGCGTGAAGTATGCTTCGCCCGCAGCAACAGCCGCAGCCGATCCACCACTTGAGCCACCCGGAACACGATCAAGTGCCCATGGGTTACGGACAGGGTAGAAACTTGAATTCTCATTGGAGCCGCCCATGGCGAATTCGTCCATGTTGAGTTTACCAATAGTTACGGTGTCCGCAGCTTTCAATTTCTCGACAACCGTAGCATCATACACTGGGTCGAAATTACGAAGAAACTGGCTGCCACATGTCGTGCGCAGTCCGTTCGTAACGATGTTATCCTTAATACCTACAGGCAGACCAAAAAGCAAACCCTTCTCCTCGCCGCTAACCAGACGGTCATCCAGTTGACGTGCACGAGTGCGTGCTTGTTCTTCATCCAGTGCCAAATATGCCTTAACTTTATCATCATGCGCGCCAATGTTCTGATACGCCTGATCCACCAGATCGCTGACCGACAGCTCTTTGGCATGTAGCTTGTTATGTAACTCAGGCAACGATTGTTCAAATAAACTCACAGTTTTTGTCCTCCTTCCGGTTATCCGTTATTCCATGACAGCAGGCACTTTAAACTGCCCGTCTTCTTCTTCCGGTGCATTGCGCATCACCTGTTCAATCGACAGGCTTTCTTTGGTCTCATCTTCACGCATAACATTGCTTACGTGCAGAACGTGAGTGGTGGGCTCGATGTCTTCCGTATCCAGCTCATTCAGCTTTTCTGCATATTTTAAAATCGCGTTCAGCTGACCTGTCAGGGTCTGTTCTTCTTCAGCAGTCAAGTTGAGCCGGGCCAGCTTGGCCACATGCTGAACGTCATGATTTGAAATACTCATTACCGGATGCCTCCTTCATTTGTTCTGATTCCCGAAACGACCTGAAACGAATCGCTCGTTTAACGGGCTAAAGTCTCAAGATAACTTTTTTCATTATAGGTGAGATGGTTCGACAATTCAATGCAAATGACCTGACTGGCTCCTGTGAAGCCAAAAACGAACTACTAAAATAAAAAAGAGCCAGCATCAGCCGACTCTTCACATTTTAAATCCATGCACGCAGATTAACCTGCTTTATAAAATCCGCCTGTGACATAACATCGTTCGCGGTTTCCTCTTCCTCTTCCACAGCTTGAAATTCTCCGTTCATCAGATGATGAAACAGCTTCTCATTGTGTGTCGCAAGGGCGTAATCTATCAACGCTTCTCGCTCGACCCGCTCAGCTTCCTGCTTAAGCAGAATCTCTTCCAGATCGACGTCGCCGGATGGAACAAAAAAGTTCCGGTTTACCTGCGGCACTCGAAGCACGTAATCGAACGCATTGTCCGGATTCCGGTCATAAGCGATGATGAAACCATATTCCCCCACAGGAAGATTCTGCTCAAACGCATCCGCGACGATGACAACCTTCTCTCCTAATCGCAGCATCGTCTAACCTCCTGGTAGTCTATCTTCATACTTATCTGTATAGTCTACTAGAAAAGAATAACGATGTCTAGGAATACTAGAATTAAACAACATATTTGTGCAAAATCTTTTTTCTCTGTATTAGTATGCGTTCAAAAAGATCGGTTCTCAGAAACGAGAAGATGGGATGAAGCTAGAAATGGAGTAGCGGACTTTTTAAACAACCTTTATTAAAACAATCATATTTTCTTATTTTGTGTAACTGACTTGCGTTGTGATCGAATCACGACGAACCAGTATATGATGAGCGGCGTAGGAAATCCGGTGATCCCCCATAATCCCCATAACCAGGGGAAACGTCCACGTCTGCGTGCGTCCTGAAAAATCCATGTGCCCTGAACCAGAAGAAAAACGCCAAGCAATGTAAGCCACAGTGGAGAAATCTCATCCAATGAATAATGCATTTTATTCATGACGAACCTCCTTCCGGCGCCGCCCGGCCCAGATCATAGCCAAAATCACCGCAACAGCTGTACCAAGAGCCTGGATTCCCAGATATAAACCTGGAGCAGATACGAAGAATAATGCCCCAAAGGTAATGGCAAGCAATCCAACCAACCAGAAACATATCATCTCGATCCAATTGGCTCGACGTCTAATCTGTCTCCGTTCCCTGACTTGGGCTTCAAGTGCCCCCAAAGAAGGAATACTTGTCGGCTCAAAAGCATCATCCAGCACTTTCATGTGTTGCTGCAATCGTTCTACAACTTCTTGTTCTTGTGCATCATCTGATCCGCTCATCCTTACTCCAGCTCCTTTCTTAACTGTCGGAGACCATAAGCTGTGCGTGACTTCACCGTTCCCGCAGGAATACCCAGCATTTCCCCGATCTCGTCATACCCGTATCCATAATAATGCTTCAGCAGCACTGCAACACGATGTTCGGGTGTCAGTCTTGTCATCGCATCCATGACATCTGTCCATTCTTCATTCCGAGTCTCAAGCTGCCAGCGGAATCGACGTACAGCCTGATCCCGGATGAGAGCAAGCCAGTTCTGTTCTCTCTTCTTACGTCTTGTCTTATCGATATAGATGCGGGTTGCAATGGTGATCATCCATGATGAAAAGGCAGACGTGCCGTCATATCGATGGATATTTTCCATACAACGAATCATCGTATCCTGCACCGTCTCTTCTGCGAGGTTAGCGTCCATCGTAACTTTGACAAGATACTTATACACAAAAGTGTAGTGACGTTGCAACAACGCTGCGAGTGCGCTATCGTCTCCCGATACCGCTCTGCGTACCTCTTCCTGCTCAGCTGCCTTTATCATGAAAATCACCTGCTTCTCGTTCAATCTGGAGTTAATACGACAGGCTCTGCAAAAACGTTCAATGAAATTAAAAAAAATTAAAACCCGACAATTTCCCGGGCAATCAGACTTGATTCCGGTAATCTTGCAGCTTGTCGAACCACGGTTGGTTGCGGGCTCCGTTTCTTAACACACGGCTTGTCCATATATTTTGCTGAGACTTCATCACTTCACCTGTCACGCTAGGGTTATGTATTAAAGTTCGCTTGGTACTAGTTTCTCTTTTCACACTTTCTAATATGCGACGGTTTTCATTCATAATCGGATACTCGACACGCTGATTCAACGGAATAACTCTCGGTTTCTCCACTTTGATATTCCCCACTCTCTCATGATTTACTAATTCTTAAATTCATCGCTCTAAACAATCTGTACTTGCTGCTAACTTGCTATTGGTCTCAAACTGGCTTGTGATGAAGCGCATCTTGCATCTCTATGTAGCGTAAAAAAGGCTAATTCTGTGATGAAAAGGGGCTGAAAACAAAAAAAAGAACGCAAACCGGGTATAGACCACAGTCTGCGTGCTTCGCGAGGTTGGGTGTTTCTTGGTAATGCTTCAGTTAGATGATGCCTTAACGCTTGTAACAACTAATTGCTATTCTAATGAAAAAGTTGTCACTTGTCCAGACTTTCTTCACATATCATGTCGGATTATCTTGCGGACACGTAAGGATTGTTCTGTTTCTCATAACCAATGGTCGTTTTGGGGCCATGCCCTGGATACACTTTAACTTCATCAGGGAAGGTATACAGCTTGTTCTGAATTGAGTCGATCAGATCTCGCTCACGTCCTCCTGTCAGGTCGGTTCTGCCCACCCCCATGCGGAATAACACATCACCGGCAAACAGGTCGTTATCACAAAGCAAACTTACACTGCCTGGTGAATGTCCAGGTGTATGGAACACTTTGAACGTATGACCAATCAGATTCAGCTTTTGCCCTTCGTCCATGGCATATTCAGCAGGATCTGTCGAAAGCGGTGGTGTCGCCTGCGGCCAATTCAATGATCCATTTAACTTCGGGGTGGTGAGCCAGTCACTCTCCAAATCATGAAGATAGACGGGACATCCCTTCCATTTGCGGATCTCATCTACCCCGCCCATATGATCAAAGTGAGCATGAGTCAAGAGAATGGCTTCGATCTCTAGGTCTTGAATTGCTTTGAGTAGCGGCCCCGGATTCATGCCCGGGTCTATAATGACAGCTTTACCTGGATCATCTCCCTGTAGCAGATATGCATTGGTTTGAAGCGGGCCTAGTGTAAACGTACGAATATTAAGCATATCGGCTTAGTAACCCGAAATCAGTTCACGCAACTCACGGATAATGGCTGCATGTGACTCCGTTCCTTCCCCATAACGTTTACCTATCTCTTGACGCGCTGCAGCCAAATTTTCTTGATAATCTGCTGCTTCACGATCCGGGTTAAGGCGTTTGAATTCAATCATGACTTCCTGTACATGCTGCGGACGAGGTCCCCATTGACCGAGCACATGACCACCTGTATCTGTGAAAATAACGACTGGCACGGAACGGCCACCCATCGTCAGGAACTCATCCATCACTTCCGGATGGTTCTCCATAATCAGAACTTCAGTTGGGATTCCAGAAATTTCAAGCGCCTGGAACACCACCGGAATATTACGGACAACATCCCCACACCAGTCAGCAGCCAGAATTAACACACGCAGATCGTCACGATGGTTCAGACTCTCAAAGAACTCACGATCCTCTTCATTCGACCATGTAAAGCTATCGTAGTTGGCCTGAAATTCATTTTGGTTCTTGGTCATACTCTCGATAAAATCTTTCGGTGGCAGACCTTTACCGAATTTGTGAGACAAGTTGGGTTTACCCATGACTAAACACTTCCTTTCTTTTTGCGAGCA
This sequence comes from Paenibacillus polymyxa, assembly GCF_018614975.1. Classification (GTDB taxonomy): domain Bacteria; phylum Bacillota; class Bacilli; order Paenibacillales; family Paenibacillaceae; genus Paenibacillus; species Paenibacillus polymyxa_E. The sequence continues at coordinate 15,338 of NZ_JAGGNR010000052.1, forward strand.
TTCATCCATTTAATAAGTACATAAACGATCATAAGGGCGAGAGCGACCAGCAAAATAGGCATAACATATGGCGCCGCTTTCTCATCAATATGCTCCCATTGATCTCCAAGAATCATCCCTAAATATATAAACAATGCAGTCCAAGGTATAACAGCGAGTGTAGTAAGCAAGATGAATTTGCCTGTGTGCATTTTCGTGATGCCAGCCGGGATGGAGATTGCATGTCGTACCACAGGAACAAAACGAGCCGTGAAAATGACACCTGTACCATACTTGCGGAACCACTCTTCAGAATGGTCGATGTGTTTTTTCTGGATGAGTATGTATTTACCGTAGCGTTCAAGTACAGGTCTGCCGCCATAACGGCCAATCCAGTAAATAAATAACTGGGCAATCACACCGCCCACTGTACCGAAAAGCATGGCACCGAAAAAGTTGATATTACCTTGTGAAACAAGAAAACCTCCATACGCCAGCACAATTTCGCTCGGGATAACCTCCAACATTAATCCAAGCATGATTCCAAAGTACCCAAGACTTTGAATCCAATCGAACAATTGGCCAACAAGGTTATGAATAAAGTCCATCTCAACCCTCTTTCTCCATCCTGATTGGCGGTGCCCCTCCGCACCATGGATGTTCGTCCCTATTTTATCACAGGGCTGTGGACGTTGCTACTTCACGAGGTTGGGATAGTGTCCCGTTCGCAGCAGTCCGCATATGGTATGGGGAGAGGAGCGTGAAAAGATGTCACACAAGTCAATACCCGGTTCTCCGCCGGTCAAACATACGCAATCCGGTCAAAATCTTCCTTCCGCTAGAGGAATTCGCCGAGCATGCAGCAAGGAATTGTACCGGACAGCCAAAAGGCTAAAAGTATATGTCTCTCCCGAACGGATGAAGCAGGCGGAAGAATATTATTACGGTAAGGTAATCACAAATCTGCTCTGGATCGGGGAGAATCGCGACAACCGCAAGAAATTATGTGAGTGGTGGAACACGGATGTCAGTGCAGAGATCGCCGCGCTGTGGGAAGTAGATGTTGAACCATTAAAAGATGCATTTCAGCACGCATTTGGCGGGTATCGTCTGTAAAATATGGCAGCCATGAAATAGGTAGACGGAGAAAGCTTGTGATGCTACCTGCTTCGTTGAACTGGATACCTCCTGGTCAACTCTGGAGTAAACGGAGGAGAAAAAGCCGAAGCAAGCCTGCGCAGGTGCTCTCCATAGCCTGGAGCAGGTTCTTCCAGTACAAAACGGCGATCATTGCGAACGTTCCCTGCTTCCACTTCCTCAGCCAGCAGTTGATACCGTTCATACATCTGTACACCAGCGGCGGCAGTCTGTTGGGCTCGATCCGTGAATCCTGCCCACCATTCCCGCCGCGCTGCCTGCTCCATCCAATACAAAGCCGTGGATTGGCCAATGCCATCATACCGATTCAATGCGATCGCTTGTTCAAAATATTCTCCTGCCTGCTGTCCTTCGCCGAATTGGACTGCCAATCGTCCCAGTTCGATGTAAATCTGAGGGTGCATCGGGGAATGGGACAGGCTGCTCAAAAGGAGTGTTTCTGCTTCTCGTCCCGGGAGAGATCGTGCAAGGGATATCACGATATCCGGTCGATTCGGGTTAGACTGAAGGGCAGCCATAAGATGCACCTTCTGTGCTGGAGTGCCATCCGGTTCAGACATTGCCTGACGGTACTGCACTTCTGCTACGGCATATTGGGAGGTCAGCCAGACTGCTCCACCAAGCCAGAAAAGGATGATCATCACTGTGGATACCCTTATTAGCCGAGCAGTTACTCGCTGAAGCATATGAAAGAAGGAACGCATCGGGACAGTTGATGGTCGGGATTGGGTTGGTAAATATCGTAAGAAAATAGATCTGGATTTAGATCTTAATTTGGATCTGTAGGAGGTGTATTCCACAGTTCCGCCGGATCGTTGGAATCCATCTGCTTCCATCTTCAATGCAGTTGCCCAAGCACCGAGCCAGATGAACAGCATCCAAAATAGTGTGAAGCTCCAGTCAAAATCCATCGCCCCATGCAGGCCAAAAATAAGCACGGATGGCATGAGCTGCGGTGCAAAATGAAAGATGCTTCGCAGGGTGAGGAGAAACCACCCTGCGACAAGCAGGATGCCGATCATGCCCGTGTCCAGGGCGAGATCAAGCAGGCCGTTGTGAACCTCGCCTCCGACATAAGGCGAGGATTGAATGGCGCGGAACATGTTGCGCCATGTATCCCCCCCGTGGCCGAGCCATACGGCCTCGGTCCACAGCTGGAGGGCATCCCGCCACATCTGTAGGCGGGATACCCCAGTGCCGACACCTGCCGCGAGGCGATCGGCGGTGGAGGCCACGGCCATCAGTGCGGCGGCGGTTCCCGCCAGCACGATGGCCGTCAGGGCAGCAGCGCGCGGAGCCTTGGCGGCGCCGCTGTGCCATAGGCGGCACAGCAGCAGCGTGCCGAGCAGCGCAGCTGCCCATGCCCCGGCCAGTGCCAGCAGGCCGGGCACGGGCGCAGGCGCCAGCTGGGCAGCAGCCAGCTGGCGGTACAGCCAGGCCGCGCACGTTAGTGGCGCGGCCATGGCCAGCAGCAGCGGCAGGCGGGCACCGCGCCGCTGCAAAGCAAAGGCGGCGACCGCGGCGCAGCCGGTCGCCAGCCAAGCGCCGCGCGACTCGCTCAGCAGGAGCGCGGCTTGCGCGGGCATGAGCGGCAGCACTGCCGCGATGAGTCGCCCGGCCGGCACAGGCCGGGCTATGACTCGCGCGGCAGCTGTCAGCCGCTCCAATGCGTACATGCCAACAATGGCACCGTACGCATTAGGGTACTGCAATAGTCCGCCGAGCCTTGCTCCGGCGGAGCTGATCTCGGGGTCAGCAGTCCGCATCACCCCGAAGGGCAGCGGCAATATCCCGCACACGGCAAGGATGCCGCTCAGCACAAGCAAGCCGCCCGCCATCTGCCAACCGCAGGCTAACCAATGCGCACCATCCGTGCGCTCAGCCAGTATTGCGGTGAGCAGAGTAAACATCACAAGCAGGCTCCATCGCAGCATTTCATCCATGCTGCCCTGTTTACTCACCGAGCCTGCCCATGCATGTACCCCAAAACATGTCATCATCCCCAGCGGCCACAACACCCGCCACATTCCCGGAAATCGAAATATTTTCTCGACGATTCGTTCATTCGCCTTCTGTGGACGAATACTTACAAGGAAAAGAAAAAACATGATCAAAATGCTTCCTGCTGTGATCCAAAGGACAGGATACAGATCGGCCGAATAATACAATCCCCGACTCAGACACCCTGCGAGCAGCAAGACAATGGAGAGTATGCCCACTGCCCCAGTCCATCCCAACCCTGAATAATGTTCACATCTCAATATCCGTGGAAAACGACCTGACACCTCCGTCTGGATAACTCCATTCGAATGATATGTATCCTCTTTTTTATACGTACCATCTTTGTTGTATGTATCTCCTCTATTATATGTACTGTCCCTATTGTCCCCATTACATAAATCCCTGTTATCTACATATTCTGTACCATTTGTGTGGTGAGACCATTCAAACGCCTGTTCCATCATTTCCTCATTCGCCGCATACCCTCGTCTATACCTTACAACTCCCTTATGCATTGTCCTATTCTTCATCCTTATACGCCCTCCTTCCTTCCACCGCTCCATATGCATAACAAAAAGACAGAAGATCCCGATAACGGGTCCTTCTGCCTGATATACATCTGACAGTTATGATGCTGCTTGCTACGAAGTATGTGCATTGAATATCATTTTACATTCAGAGACCCTAATTGCAGTATGTCCCTGGTTTGGCATTGGCACACTCAGCAAAGATCGCAATTTGCGGAATCTTGAACGGTTTCTTTGCTTGATTTTGATTTCCCACCGGCCTGCTTGCCATCGCCAGGAAGCAAATCGGCACAAGCTCGCTCCAAATATGGATCAGCATGAATGAAATCACGGAAAGCCGTATATTCATTCCACATCTCCATTACTTCGCCCGCCTGACCGCGAACAGCACGAATCAATATGTTTTTAGGCGTATTCTCCATATCGATGAATTCAAGTAATTGTGTCTTGTATCCCATCAGATCAAGCAACTTGGCACGAATCCCATCCGTAGCCAGTGCGGAAAAACGTTCCTTGAGGATGCCATGGGACAACAACGGATTCATCACGGAAGCCTCTACTTGATCAAACAGTTCATGCTGACAGCAAGGAACAGACAGAATAACAGAAGCTCCCCAACGAACCGCCTTCTCCAAAGCAGCATCGGTAGCTGTATCACAGGCATGAAGCGTGACAACCATATCCACTTCGTTCAATTCATCGTAGTCCGCGATGTCTCCAACCAGAAACTTTAGATCACCATAATGCAATCGATTAGCCAGATCATTACAGTGTTCAATGACATCTGCCTTCAAGTCCAACCCAATAATCTTGAGTGAACGACGTTGTTGCACAGACAGATAATGATATAACGCAAATGTCAGATAAGACTTGCCACAACCAAAATCAACGATGGTCAGTGGCCGTCCCTCCGGCAGATGCGGAATAACATCCTGCACCATTTCGAGGAAACGATTGATCTGTCTGAACTTGTCATACTTGCGGGCCAGCACACGACCTTCTTCGTTCATAATACCAAGTTCAACGAGGAACGATACGGGTACTCCCTCTTCCAATACATATTGCTTCTTGCGATTATGCGACAGATCCACCGCAGTTTTGGAAGCAGATTTGGTCAGGATGGATACTTTATATTTTTTGCTGATCAAAATTTGATAGTCTGCCTCGGTCGTACAGAGCAGGCCTTGACGAAACGTCTCTTCGCATAACAAAGTCATGCGCTCTACCGCTTCAGCCGGAGTCAAATTCTCGTGCAGCACTTTGTTGTTGTAATGGAATGCGAATTGATAGTGCAGCTGATTCTTCAGTGTCACCGGCTTGACTTGCACTTTGGTATACGAGACATTGTCCCGTCTGCGCAGCTGGCTCCAGGTCGCTGTAATCAGCGAATTCTGTTCAAAGATGTCTTGTATAAGCTTTCGCAATGAATCCACGGGGTACATCTCACTTTCGGTTTGGTTTGGTCAACCGTTACCATACCACAATTACGTCCCCTCTCCAAGTAAAGGCATGTAACAGGCCTTGATCCTATCCATAATTAGGAGTTCATCTCTTGACGACTTAGTTCAGCTAACCCCTCTTCAACTTCGTTACGTGGCAAACCACCCTGCTCCAGTTGTTCATTCGTGAGTTGGCTCAACCTTTCATAGAACGCCTGTACATCATCTTGGTAGCTCACCGGGAATTCATCACCAAGCTGGAGCAATCTGTACCAACTGTTCTCTGCCTGGTCGTAACGTCCTTGTTGTTCACGATAGAGGGCAAGCTGTCTTTCAGTCCGGGCAGGAAGTTCATATTCTTTTGTGAGCCCCAATACACCCTCCACCCGTTCCGGTGCGTCCAACAACTTGGGATTAGCGCCATGATTCAATGTATACAGGTAAAAATGAAGTGATCTCATCAATCGAATAACAGCCTCATCCTCTGCGTCCATTCTCTCCTGATCATCGATGCCTTCCACTCTGGCCTTCTCTTGATAAATGTAAGCTTCTTCTTCAATTAGCCTTGCGGCTTGCTGCAGATTGTCCACTTCGATCACTCCGCGAAAACGAAACATTTCAATGACATCCTCCGCTGGCAATGAGTTCAGTAAAGATAAGTTCAACCCAAACTGTCTGCGCATCAACTCATCCAGCTCGGACAATGCCTCCGCATGCTTACGTTGCTGCTTGAGCGTGAACACTTTGCCAATGGCCTCTGTCATTTCCTCCATCATGCGGAGCAGATAATCTTTTCTGAACATCCGGTATGCCCCCTCATCATTCGACCATGTCAATCCAATCGTTCTCATATCGTTCCTTTATATTTATTTTAATTCATGCCATGACAAAAAGCCAAAAACAAGACATGCGTCTATGCTCTGCCCATGAACACACCAAGCCCCCGCCTATCCCAAAGGGACGTGGCAGGGGCTCGGTTGGAATGGAACTGGTTACTCCTCTACAAGAGGTTGAATCATCCAGAAACCAAACTATATTCCAATGAAATCAACATAAATCACTTCATAAATTATTTCGATAATCCAGCCATAAATTGCTTAATGACCTGAATTAACTCTTCAGGAGCTTCATACATGCTCATATGACCCGCACCAGCGATAACGGCTTGCACGATATGTGGCTTGTCACTTGTGAACGTGCGTTCTGGCGGGATAACAGCATCCTTCTCTCCTGCTACCAGCAATACAGGTAGAGGTGTAGCCGATAACACATCGCGGCGATCCGGGCGTTCTCGCATAGCAAGTGCAGCACCAACCGCACCTTGAGGAGCAGTCTGGTAACCAATTTCCTTCACACGTGTTACATGCTTAGATAGCGATCCCACATGTTCCGGTGCAAACAGTCCGGGAACCAGTCCATCTACAAAATTTACGATACCTTCGGTTTGAATGGTGGATACAGCACGAAGGCGTTTCTCCTTGGCTTCTTCACTGTCCGGATAGGCTGTCGAATGAATCAGGCCAAATGCATTCAAACGTTCCGGGTGACGTTGTGCAATCGAGAGCGCAATATATCCCCCCATCGAGTGTCCCAGAAGGACCGCTTTTTCGACATTCAGCTCATCCATCAACTGTAATACATCGTTGCCCATCTGTTCGATGGTATAACTCCCAACAGGTGCATCTGTTTTTCCGTGTCCACGCAGATCAGGTACGATACAGCGATAGCTGCGTGCCAGTTCAGGTACAACCTCATCCCAATACGAGGAACTGCCACAGTATCCGTGGAGCAAAATGAGTGCTTCTCCCTTACCTTGTTCGGCATAACAAATCGTTGTTCCATCACACATCACTTTTTCCATATGAATCCCTCTCTCTGCGCGAATTAAATAATTCAGGTTGTATATTATTAAGCCTACATATCATGAATGAAACGTTTGTCTCCATTTCCATGCTTCAATTGCGGCGTCTGCAATCGTTCGGGACATCCTCATGACCATGTGAAGCGAGGTCATCTGCAAAATGGAATAGGGTCTTGGTCCATTAGCATTAACCACAGCTGCTACACTATACTGTCCCACAGGGGGTAGCTTGCCTCCAACCGATTGGGCCGGAATGAGTGGGTTATTGGAGAGATAGTATGTACCTACGGCATTCTTTGGACCCAGACATGCATCAATCGCTATGATGGCATGGTGTGCAGGAATAAGTGCCAATTTCTTCTCTAGCGTATCTGCATCACAAGGGGAAGACAGCATGCCAATCACGTTCTCCATTCCGCTCTCTTGCAGTAAACTTCCTGTCAGCGGACCCAGAGCATCCCCGGTGGAACGATCGGTACCAATGCAGACAAACGTGATTTCAGCTGGAGAATGAAGTTGAACGATGTTTTTGAAAAATAAGACCAGATTCTCTGCAGGCACGCCTCTGCGGACTTCCCTTCCTTGATGGCGAACCATTTCTCGCTTATACGCTGCCAAGCTGTATTCCCTCCAGTACACTCAGGTTTCCAATAAATCCTGTTGTTGTATCCATCATTGTAACCGATGCTTGGTTTCCCCGCAAAAGCATTAGCCTGAGCGCTTCCAATCATGATACAATAACAATAGTTTCCGATACGGAAGGGATGAACTTAACGATGGATTTAACACAAGCAACAGCAGCCAATATGGAATATATGATTGAAGCGATCAAAACCAAACTTCGTATGGCAAGCGGCGCCGCCATGCAAGCTTCTTCATTCCCACTTGAGAAATATGAAGATCTGTTTGATCTGTATGAAATGATTTTGAGCAAGGAACATCTCAGCATCTCTGAAGTGGAAGCTGTCGCTTCGGAACTGGGTAATCTTCGTAAATCCTAAGACAAGAAAAGGACCTGCTTTCCACATCAATGTGGGAACAGGTCCTTTTTCGCATGTTCGTATTTCAAGACTATCTTCTACGAAATACATCTCATCCTTAAGGCAAATCAACCAGAATGAATTCGGCAGGTTCACTGTCTGTGCTCGTGATTTGCAGATCACAGCTTTTGCGAATTCGTACGGCATCCCCCGGCTTGAGGTTGAAGTTACCATCCGAACAATGAATCTCTATATGTCCACTGATCAGAAAAAGATGTGTCCGTCGATCTTCGTGTTGCGGGTACATCAACTTCTTCCCGGACTCCAAATGGGACAGGTAACAGGTTATATCCTGGGAAATAGGCAATGCGCCTTCGCTTCCCTCGCCCACTTGCCCGGATACAATCGGACATAGACGATTCAAATGCTCCTGCGGCTCTATCTTCCGATTCGTATAGGATGGTTTCAGCATACGCTCCGATGGCAAAAACCACATCTGAAGGAAACGTACCGGCTCATCCGCTGACGGATTGGTCTCGGAGTGTTCCACACCCGTACCCGCACTCATCACCTGAACCGTACCCGGTTCAAGCAATTGTTCTGTTCCCATACTATCCGTATGTTTCAGTGTACCTGATATGACATAACTGACAAGTTCAAGATCATGATGTGGATGTTTCTTAAAGCCTTCTTGCGGCATCAGCGTGTTTTCATTATGAGCCAGCAGACAGCCAAAATGGGCATTGCTCGGATCATCATAATCCGCAAAGGAAAAGCTGAATTCACTGTGTATCCAACCTCGATCCGACGTGTGCCTTTCTTCCGATGTCACCACTTTAATCATGTTCATCCACCTCCAAGGGGTTTAGAGCTGCCACATTTACCGCGGCAGTCTATGCGTGTATATGAATTGTATGATGAATACCAGTTGGTATGTCATCTTTACCCGGGGTCCGGCAACTCTAATCACGCCCCTTCTCAAGGTTATACGCTATCTTCAAGTGAGTGGAGAATGAACTCACTATCTGCATGACCTACAAGGGTACCCGCATCATTTCGGATGTCCGAAGGGAACATTTCAGCCAATCGCGCAATGGTTCTCTCATTGGAATAACCAATCTGTCTCAGGATGGATTGGGTAATGAAGGCCCACTCTTCCTCGGAACCATCAAGCACCTTGAAGGTGATTCCCAGTCTTTCTTTTTTCAGACCAAAACCGAATACCCCCTTGAATCCACCCTTCGCTACAATGTTATCGTCTTCCAGCAGCACTGAATCTACACGCTCCGTCCCACCTACCATCAACGGATGTTCATTCATTGCTGATGTTATAGTCTCTACAGCTGTTCTTGTGGAAGGATCAGCGATAAGATCCGGACAAGCGAGCTTCAGATAAGCGTTCGACAATGCCGACAACGGCAAAGAAAATACCGGAAAGCCGCAGCCATCCGTCCCAAGCTCAATCTCTTTTTCCTCAATACCTGCCAGGTCGGCAAAGGTTTCAAGAATTTCTCGTTGTACCGGATGATCCGGTTCAGCGTAACTGCCCAGATCAACCTGCTTCATCTGACTGTACCCCAGAATCCCCAGATGTTTTCCGGAGCAGTTGTGCAAGATGCGCCGTTTCTCTCCTTGTCCACGTAACCATTGATTACGGCTTTCTTCATTAAGCGGATAGCTTGGTGCACAAATCAGGCATTCTTCTCCCAATCCGATCTTACCGGATAACTGCTCCAGCACCCGAATGTGTTCCGGTTCCGAACGATGCGAAGAGGACATAATGGCAATCTCCTGTGCTGATAGGCCATAGTGACTGGCAATTCCTGCCCGAATACCTGGAATGGCTTGAAAAGGTTTGGCAGATGAGCGAGTGAACGCTCTAAAATGAGGGTCACCAACCGAGTATACGATTCGGCCATACTCATCCGTAATACTTATGTGTCCGTAATGGGCGCATTCCATAACGCCTGCACGGTATTCTTTAATTAACAAGGCACTCTCCATGCGAGTTCTCTCCTTTGTGCTCCCGATTTCATCTCTGCTTTGCGTCACGACGCCGCATGGGATATCTTAAATAGTATAGTACAAAAGCGACGTTTTTACAGTTTTTTCGACAGGTATTTCCGGTATAGCTTTATCACCTGTGTTCATCTACTACAATAACTGAAGGAGAGACTCATTATGCCGCGCAAAACGTATTCACCAGCTTCATTCAGTTCAACTCCCGGCACGTTGTTACGTCCACTCCTCAACTGGGGTTTGGCTGGTCTGGCCCTCAGCGCATCGGTCGTATTCATCCTGGCAGGTCTGGGTGCCTGGTTGGGTGCTGATGTTATTATTCGTCTGGATGATCAAATTCAGCAATTATTTTATCTGAATTCAGATTCACGTCTTCATCTATTCCCTTACACTGCATTCATAACCGCACTGGGCTCATTCAAAATCTCTGCTGTGGCTGCAGGAGGTTTTGCTCTTCTTTTCTTCATTCAACGCAGTCCAAGGTTTGTTGTATATGGATATGCGCTCACGGGAAGTTTTGCCATGATGTGGATTCTGAACACATTATTGAAAGGATTTTTCAGACGAAGCAGACCTGAATTGGATCATCTGCTGGTCGTTCACGGGTACAGCTTTCCGAGTGGACATGCGATGATCTCCATGGGCTTCTACGGTATGATCTTTGTAATCTGGGCCATTGAACGACAGCGACATAACTCTTCAGGTGTGTGGCTTCCTGTTCTATGTGGTATCAGTTTTATTTCCTTGATTGGCCTCAGCCGGATCATGCTCGGCGTCCATTATCCTACAGATGTATTTACAGGATTTTCCGCAGGGCTTGTATGGATCATTTGTATGATAAAAGGCATTACACGAACCCGTTGAGAGTTGTATCCCTTCAATTTCCAGTTCTCAGATCCTCATCTTTATTGTTTCATTGTCATGCATGGTGTTTATATACGAAGTAAGCAAACGCGAACAGACAACATCCTACATCAAGTTAAAGGAGGCGGTTGTTATGTGGGGCATCATTATCAGCATTGTGATGGCAATTATCATCGGTTTGATCGGAGATGCACTTGCCGGCCATAACATGCCTGGAGGCGTGATTGGTGCAATGATTGCCGGATTTGCCGGAGCCTGGCTAGGAGCACTTTTGCTTGGTAACTGGGGACCTGTTATCGGTAACTTTGCTGTCGTCCCTGCCATCATTGGTACAGCGCTCTTTGTTTTCTTGCTGGGGCTTGTGTCCAGACTGCTAAGACAGGCTGCCTGATTCGGGCAACACGGTGTTCGTTGTTTCGTATTTGTTTCTTAAATTGAAGAAGGAGTGATTAGACATGAACAAAGCAGAAGAGCAATATCCTATACAGACGGGTTCGACTTTCGCAAAAGGTATTTTCATCGGGGGTTTGCTGGGAGCTGCAGCAGCACTACTCTTTGCGCCTAAACCGGGACGTGAATTGCGTGGAGATCTTTCCGAGAAAGTGGGCATGGTTACTGACCGTACCAAAGAAGTGGCAACTGTTGTAGGTGACAAAGCCTCTGAACTGGCTAAAACGGTCTCTTCCAAAACTTCCGACATTGCAAAAACAGTAAATCAAGGGCGCAATGATGTGATGGACTCTGTAAGAAAAGCGTCTTCGGATGTGGCTAACGAAGCATCCCGTGCATCCGAAGAAGTGGCTGCCGCTTCCGTAGAAGCGAAGGAAGATACACGTAAAGAACTGAACTCGACTAGCCTGTAAGGCGATATAGATCGAGTTAACCAATAGCCAGCTGCATCCCAGCTGGCTATTTTTGATCCAATGCGAATGGAGGAAGAAAAGATGAGTAAAGTTACAATCAACGGAAATACTCCGATTGCAGGGGAGACACCGACGCAGCAGTATGATACAAGCGAGCATCCTTTTGAATTACGTCATGAGGTAAAACGGCTGAATACTCGTCTGGATCAGATTGCAGACAGTCTGGAGAGAGCACAGATTAAGGATATTATTGAGAATTATAGCAATCCCAAAAAACGGATTATTACCAACTTCACCGCGGGTATGGCAAGAGGTCTGGGCCTGACCGTAGGGACATTTGTTGTCCTGGGTCTCTTGGCATTCATTCTGAGTCAATTCGTCAACATGCCAATTATAGGCCAATATATCGCTGATTTACTTGGCTATATTCAAGATTATAAAAATTAAAATGGATCAGCAGAGCGGATCAAGTCTCTTGTTTTTCTGTCGCTCCTCTGCTCTGTTTACCTTTAACAGACACAGAAGACTGTGAGGATTTCACTTTCAGCAGATCCCCTGTCCACCCTTTCATCATCAGCCATACATACATGCTGATCATGCTTATAATAATCAGACCAAGGACCAGTACAACTCCCCAAGATTTATCGATAAAGGGCAGATTCTCGAAGTTCATCCCCCATATCGCGCCAGCTGCCGTGGCAGGTATGAACACAGCGGTAACAATGGTTAGCGTCTTCATGATCTCATTGCCACGTACACCGGAGATCGCATTATCAATGGAGATTAATGTATCAATCTCTTTCTCGTAGTGACTAAACAAACGTTCCATTCGCTCTACTCGATGTTGGAGCTGCTGAAAGTATCGATTTTTATTTATTTCATCAAGATAAGCCTCATGTGAAGCGGCCATCAGTTCCGAGTAAGGGATGAACAGATTACTCCAATACAATAATTCAAATCGAGCGGCAAGAATCTGGTCCATCAAGGTGCGAGCATTGCGAGATTCCATCTTGCGTTCCAGATCACGCAGGTTCATCTCAAAATGATCCATTCCCACATGGTAGTAATGCAGTATAGCTCGAAAAAGTACAAACATCCCGTCCCGGGCCTCGCTACATTGCTGTAACATATGGGCACGTTCATCCGTCTTCATAATACATCGTGTATTGTCATCCATATTCAAGGTAACCAGGTTATTGCGATCGACATAAAAAAACATCTGATTATCTTGACGTTGGTCATCTCTCTCATTCTTGATCGCATACAACAATGAACCAAATATGACTGGTTCTTTTCCATTCACGAAACGGACCGACAAATAATTCGATTCAGATTCTGGAATTTTATGAAGCCAATACTGCATATCCGGAAATGGCTCTATCAGCTCCTCCAAAGCATCGTTCATGCTATCGGTGTCAGGTGCAACCCAATCCCACCATTGCCAATGGTCCGAGCAAGCTAACTTGTCACGCCGAGCTTCCAACTTGATTTGGTTCACAATCACTTTATCCACTCCTGCACTTTGTTCGTTCATTGCATATCCGTCTTTTTTGATCCCAAAAAGGACACGTATGCATTTCAGCGCAATGACGTGTCCTTTTTTATGCCGTACTCAACAACATTAGGGTTCCATTTTTCATAACATTGAAGCATTCGACATGATCTGTTTCAATTTCTCTGTAGCTCGCTTCTGAATCCGAGATACACTCATCTGTGAAACACCAAGCTTCTGGGCAATTGCCCGCTGAGATTGGCCATCCTGGAATGCTAGAATAAGTACCTGCTGCTCTTGTTCCTTCAATTGTCCCAATGCCTGTTGCAAGTCCATCCGTTTTTCGACCGAATCATAGTCATTCACATCTGCACTGATCAGTTCTCCCAATGTTGCTGCACTATCATCCTGAGATAAAGGAGAATCCAGTGATACATAGTGGTAACATTCCCGACCAGCCAGAACTTCAATTGTCTCTTCTGCAGTCAAATCAAGGTATTCAGCAATTTCGTTTACGCCAGGTGAGCGCTCCAGCTTCACGGTTAGCTCATCAATAGCATGCTGGACAAGTGCTCCCTTTTCCTTGATCCTCCGGGGCACCTGGATATACCAGGACTTGTCCCGCAAATAGTTCTTCATATGACCGATCATACTCTTCATGGCATAAGGCTCAAATGGAACACCCAGGTTAATATCATATTGTTTGAGCAAACGAATTAACGCCATCTGTCCAGTCTGATATAAATCCTCATATAGATCGGGACGATTCCGGGCAATTTTGCCTGCTGCCATCTTGACCATCGGTTCATATTTACGGATAAGAACTGTTGCAATTTCGTTATCTTGGGTCTGCTGGTATTCCCAGATCAAACCTATAGCTTCAGACATGGACTCTGGGGGAGTCACTTTTTCATTCATACTTTCTCCTCACTTCTTGCAAGACGTTTTACGAGTACTACTTTCGTACCTTTGCCCGCCTCACTTTCCACACTGACATCGTCCATCAAAGCTTGCATCAGGTAAAACCCAAGTCCGCCAATTTGTGCTTCTGTCAATTCTTTGTCGTGAAGACCGACCCGTGAAACAGAATTCATGTTTTCAAAGCTGGCACCTTCGTCCTTGACAGTAATGGACAATGTTTCGCCGTCCACATCAAATACAACTTCAACCATCCCGCCTTCGTGTGAGTAGGCATACAGTACAGAATTGTTACATGCCTCGGATACAGCCACTTTCATATCCTCAATATCTTCATAAGAGAATCCCATTTTTGATGCAACTCCATAAAGATTAAGTCTTACAATATCAACGTAATCAGCTGTCGCCGGTAAATTAAGGGTAACTCTTTGAACTTCTGCATTCATTCCTTTTTCGATCCTTTCCTATTGGGAATTCTTCTGTGTGACAAAAAATTTAGCTATGCCTGTCATATCAAAAAGTTTCTGGATTTGCGCAGGAACTTCCTGTACTTCAAAGCGTGCCTCCATTCCATGTCTTGCCTTCAGTACAGATAACAGGATACCGATCCCTGTGCTATCGATATACTTCAGTTCTTTCATGTTGATGACAAGATCCTGTTCCTTGTTATCCACGAGCGGCTCCATCACCAAACGAAAGTCAGGAGCGACCGACAGATCCAGTTCGCCCGTCAGATACACCGTGCATACACCATTATCTGTTTCAGTTCTTGCATTGAATTTTTCATTTCTATTTGTATTCATTAGACATCTCTCTCCTGATCATTGGTTTCCTTACCTAATAACCCAACTTTAGCACCTATGAAACAAAAAGAAGCTTGGCAAATGCTTCAATTTGCATGGTTCATGACAGATGGACTTGAATCCAACATGGGGTGCTGCTGTTGTTGGAAATGGGCTAATGTCTGCTTCACACTGCCCATCTTCACGGGTTTACTAATATAATCGTCCATGCCTGCGGCATTACAACGTTGCTGAATGTCTTCCATGACGTTAGCAGTCATCGCGATAATGATCGGCTGATTTGGCTCGGGCAGACTCTCTCGTATCCTCCGTGCACACTCCAGACCATCCATCACAGGCATCTGCAGGTCCATGAACACAAAGTCATAAGGATAACGGTTATTCAGTACCCTATCTAATGCAATTTGCCCATCTTCTGCGATATCCGAGAGCATGCCAAGCTTACTGAGCATTATCGCCAGCAGCTTCTGGTTAATAGGATGATCATCCACAATTAATACCGTCGGATATTTGTTCTCATTCTTCACATCCGTTGACTTCTCTTCCCCGTTCCTCTGGACCAGTTCAGTTTCTACATAACGTTTCGCCTGAATTGTAAATACAAACGTTGCGCCCCGTTGCTCTGATGTGTCCAGGTAGATCCGCCCGCCCATCATTTCAACCAGCGTCTTGCATATAGCCAGTCCTAAGCCAGTTCCACCGTACTTACGCGTCATAGAGGTATCCAGTTGGGAGAACGGCTGGAACAGCCGATCTACTTTATCTGAGGCAATACCTATTCCGGTGTCCTTAACTGCAAATTCCAGTGACATATATCCGCTTTTTTCCTCATTGATGGACACGATCAGATATACCCCGCCTTGATCGGTGAACTTGATGGCATTCGCAATGAGATTCAAGAGAACCTGGCGAAGCCTAGTCATATCTCCATATATCAATTCAGGGACAGAATCCTCCAGGAAATAATCCAGTTCCAGATTTTTTTTTCCTGCTTCGGCGGCAAACAACTCCAGCACTTCCCGAATACAGGAGACCAGTTCAAAAGGATACTCTTCAAGTTCCATTTTGCCCGATTCCATCTTGGTGAAATCAAGAATGTCGTTAATTACTGTAACAAGTGCATCCGCACTGCGACGAACAATACCCACATATTCCTTCTGATCTTCTTTTAGTTCCGTCTCCATGAGCAGATCCACCATACCGATAACTCCATTCATCGGTGTACGTATTTCATGACTCATCATCGCCAAAAATTCGGTCTTTGCATTGGCTGCAATCTCTGCCTCTTCTTTGGCCTGAATAAGCTGTTGATTCATCTTCTCCAGTTCCTGCGTCTTCTGATGAAGCAGCATGGTCTGAGTTTTCAATCGTTTATTGATGATATACATCTCCACAAAGCCCTCAATTTTGGATTTTAGAATCTGAGGAATAAAGGGTTTGACCATATAATCAATAGCCCCGGCCGAATACCCCGCAAACAAATGCTCCGCCTCTCTGCTGTTGGCAGAAATAAATATAATCGGAACATCTTTGGACTTGTCCCGTGCCTTAATTAACTTTGCTGTCTCAATTCCGTCCAGTCCAGGCATCTGCACATCAAGTACGATAACCGCAAATTCGTCTTTCAACAGACAACGGAGCGCCTCTTCTCCGGATGTTGCCTTGACGAGTTTATATTGTTCTGATTCCAGAACTGCTTCGAGAGCAAGCAAGTTCTCAGGGCGGTCATCTACCAATAATATGTGAATTGGTTCATTGAGCCCCATGGCGATGCTTAACCCCCTATTTGATCTTCCGGTATATTTTTTCGGTCCGGTCTAACGGCTCATAGGAATCGCTGAACTCTGTGAAATGTATCGATTCTTTAGAACCCAGAACAAGTATGCCGAAATGACTCAGACTCTCATGAAATAGCCCATGTACATGGTTACGCAAGTCATCATTGAAATAAATCATGACGTTGCGGCAAAAGATAACATTGAACTCGTTAAACGACCGATCTGTTGCCAAATTATGCTCGGCGAAGATGATGTTCTTCCTGAGAAAAGGATGAAATATCACCGAATTATATTTTGCTGTATAGTACTCGGAGAAGGCTTTAGTACCCCCTGCCTCCAAATAGTTTGTAGTAAACAGTTGCATTTTCTCAATACCGTAGACGCCTTCTTTGGCCTGCTGCAAGGAGCGATCATTCATATCTGTTGCGTAGATTCTCGCCTTGTCATACAGCCCCTCCTCATGCAACATGATGGCCATGGAATAAACTTCCTCCCCCGTAGAGCATCCCGCATGCCATATTCGGATATACGGGTAAGTTCTCAGGATAGGAATAATCTGTTCCCGAAACATTCGGAAAAGCGAAGGATCTCGAAACATTTCCGTTACAGGGATGGATAAGTTCTGTACAAAACGGTCAAACGCGGAACGATCATGAAGGACTCGCTCCTGCAAGCCGGATATGCTCTTAACACCTTCGGCATGTGCATAATGCCAGATTCTCCGTTTCAAGGATGGCAGTGCATAGTTTCTAAAATCATATCCATATAAACGGTGCATGCCTTCCAACAGCAACTCAATCTCGATCAACTCGCGTTCTTCATCTTGCGGCATACGGACCAAATCTGCCCCCGTATCGGCAGGTTCCCACGGTATCATAACTTCTCTCCACTTCTTCAATTGTTACTTGCGTATTCGTTGTATTATCATTCATTACCCAAAGAATGAGCTTGTGAATACTGAACTTATGAATACAACCATACGCGCATTAACGATAACAATTGATCTGTCTGGATCGGTTTTTTCACATAATCCGATGCTCCGGCTTCGATACATTTCCCGCGATCTTCTTTCATTGCCTTGGCTGTAAGGGCAATAATCGGCAATTTTTCGAATTTCGGTATTTGTCTAATTCGGGTCATCGCTTCATAACCATCCATCTCAGGCATCATCATATCCATTAATACCAGATCGAATTCCGGATTCTTATCCAGAATCTCCAGTGCCTCACGGCCATTCTCGGCAAATGTAACATCCATACGGTAGCCCTCCAGAACACTTGAAAGGGCAAATACATTACGAATATCGTCATCCACCAATAAAATCTTCTTGCCTTCAAACAATGTTTCCTTGTTATGCAGCTTTTGCAAAATTCGGCGTTTGTCTTCCGGCAGATTGGCTTCTACCCGATGCAGGAACAATGTAGTTTCATCCAGTAATCGCTCTGGAGACTTCACATCCTTGATAATGATCGATTCGGCATACTTGCGCAGCTTCATTTCTTCCTTGGAATCCAGTTCTTTTCCAGTATAGATTATAATTGGCAGATCATTCAGATATTCATCATCCCGAATCTGGTCGAGCAACTCAAAACCGGTCATATCCGTTAACATCAGATCCAGTACCATGCAGTCATAGCGCTTGCTGTGTAATTCATTCACTGCTTCACTGCCTGTGGATACGGCCGTAATCGCTACATCATCATGACCAATCAATTCAATAATCGCTTTACGCTGAATCTCATTATCCTCAACAATCAACAGTTGTTTCAGCTGATTCTCAGTATACGACTCAATATGCGAGAACGCTTGGTCCAGTGAATCCTTGCTGGAAGGTTTCTTCAAGTACGCAATGGCTCCCATCATCAATCCTTGCTTCATGTCATCAATAACCGAAATTACATGTACCGGGATATGGCGTGTTACTGCACTACTCTTCAACTCTCCCAGAATAGTCCAGCCGTCCAAAACAGGCAATTGGATATCAAGGATAATCGCATCCGGCAGATATTGACGTGCCATTTCAAGCCCTTTGTCACCTTGAAGAGCAACAAGTGCCTTGAAACCTCTGCCTCTCGCCATATCCATCAGAATATGTGCAAAATTCACATCATCCTCAATGATAAGAAGAATTTTGTCACCTTCCATCAGATTCTCCAGATCATCTTCGAATTGAGTTACTTCTGGAGAATGTGTGCGAGACATGTCCCTCACATGGCTCTGATTCGGATCAGGAGAAAGAATTGATTGATGACTTGAACGCATCTTTCTTGTTTCTATAGGCTGTTCATAGCGTTCCTCTGAGGATACGGCTGCTTCTCTTGAAGCTTCTTCCTTCGCCAGAGCTTCCTCATCATGATTATCCGGCAGGTACAACGTGAAGCTGCTACCCACACCTTCAGATGATTCCACCTGTATGGCTCCCCCAAGCAGACGTGCCAGTTCCCGGCTGATGGACAGACCAAGTCCTGTCCCGCCGTATTTCCGACTCGTTGTTCCATCCACTTGCTGGAACGCCTCGAAGATCAGATCCGTTTTATCAGATGGAATGCCAATACCGGTGTCTTTCACTGTGAATCCGAGATATTCCTGATTGGTATTCATATATCCTGGCATTTCTTCTGGTCTCATCCGCCGTCCAATCAGACTCACAGAGCCACGATTCGTAAACTTGAACGCGTTCGACAACAGATTTCGCAAAATCTGTTTGACGCGATGGCTGTCGGTATATACCCATTCTGGTAAGTCACTGTCGAACTCGATGTTCAGGTTTAGCTCTTTTTTATTCGCCATGGGACCAAAGTTTTGCTTAACAAAACCAGTCAGTTCTTCCATTCGAACGGTCTCATAATTGATATCCATCTTACCGGCATCCACCTTGGACAGATCCAGAATCTCATCAATCATTTTCAACAGATCTGCACCCGACATATAGATCGTTTGTGCGTATTCTTGCTGTTTTTCACTTAGATTTCCATCTTTGTTCTCCGACAATAGCTGTGACAAAATCAGCAGACTGTTCAGTGGTGTACGAAGTTCATGTGACATATTCGCTAAAAACTCAGACTTATACTTGCTTGTCATCGACAGCTGTAAAGCTTGTTGTTCCAACCGAGTCTTCGTTTTCTCAATCTCATCATTCTTCTCTTCCACTTCACGTACCTGCTCTTCAAGCGCCCTCGTCTTGGCAATCAATTCAGTATTGAAATGCTCCAGTTCTTCCTGCTGACGCTGCAGCAACTCTTCGGAACGTTTAAGTGCATCTCTCTGCTCTTCCAAATTTTCATTGGAACGATGGAGTTCCTCTTGCTGTGTCTGCAGCTCCTCCGATTGAACCTGCAGTTCCTCTGTCATTGCCTGGGATTCACGAAGCAGTTCCTCCACACGTAAACGACGGCGAACATTGTTTAGGATAACACCCAGGTTCATGATCAGTATAGAGAACAACTGCTTGTGCAGTTCATTGAACCCTTCAAAGGAAGCCAGTTCAACTACACCAATCAGTTCATCTTCAAACACAACAGGATAGATCATAATACCCGTTGCGCGTGTTGAGCCTGAAGCTGAACCAATTTGTACGTAATCATCTGGCGTATTTTTCAGAATAATCGGGGTCATATCCAGCGCAGCCTGACCAATCAGCCCTTCGCCGATCCGGTACATTTCTTTACCAACGTCTTCGTTCTCTTCAAAAGCATACGCTCCATAACGTCTCAGTTCGTCTGGATGTTTCTCCTCATCAATCAAATATACAACGCCCAACTGCGCTCCAAGCACAGGTGTGAACTCACTGATAAACATCTGCGAAATCTGGCGAATAGACCCAATTCCCCGAAGCAGCTCCGGAACTCTTGCGATATTGGAACTCATCCAGTTCTGATCCTGCTGGGCCTGTGCATAGGCTCTCTCGATCTCCTGCTTTTCTTCCAGATCGCTGGATACATCTTTTAACACACTGGCAATCTGACCAATTTCGTCCGTGGACTTGATCTGAATACGACGGATGGTCCGGTAACGGCCCTTGCCAAAACTGGTGATCATCATCGATACGGTATTCAGACCTCGGGTAATACTTGGCAACACCCACAGAATAACACCCAGCGCCAGCAACAATCCGGCAATCATAATACTTACCATAATCTGCACTGCTCTCGTATACGCTGCGTTAGCGTCCTTAATCTCCGTATCAATCTCTTGATCCTGATAACGGGAAAGAGCATTCAAACTATCTAGGGCTTCTTTATGCACTTCGAGTCCTGTTGAATTGCGGAAGTTATTCGCATCTTCTAACCGGTTCTGGGACATCAGGCTAATCTGTCTCGTAGCAGAGGCTGTATAAGCATTCCATGCCGAATTTACACGATCCACCAGCTGATGTTCAGGCGCACTGCCCGCTCGATTTCTCACTTCAGCGAGATAACCTTCGCCTCGACTCTTTATCTCCTTCAGTTCACCGTCTGCTGTACCAATGGAATTATTCGGATTTAACAACAAATTAGCCAACACTTTGGCAATGTCATTGACTTCCCCGCGCGCAGCAGAGGTGAACCTCACTTTGATATAACGTTCCTGGTACATCTGGTCAATCTGTTGATTGCTGCTGTTCAGCCGTTCATAACTCACAAATGTGAGTACGATCAAAATGGCCATTAAAGCGGTAAAGCCAATCAGCAGTTTATTCCTGATCTTCATTCAGCTCCCACTCCTTTATCCAAAGTAATCCAGACCAGGCATTTATCATCATCCCGTTCCTGCGGAATGTTATCATTGAAAAATAAGTTCTGCATAGCAGCCTCATTCCACTGATGTGAGCCAGACAATCTTTCAGTTAGAAATTCAAGCTGTTCTTCCTGCTCGCCTTGGACCGCTTCCAGCAATCCATCTGTATAGAGCACAATGTGTCCATCATCCTCGTAATGGATCGTTTGCGGTTCAATGTCCATTTTATCGAACAAACCGACAGGAGCGCATACACTGTCAAATTTGGTCATACTTCCATTATTTCGGAAAAATAGAGCAGGTGGATGTCCTGCATTCACATAATCAATGCGCTTCATGCGTGTATCAACAACCATATAAATGGCCGTGAAATAGTAATGCACCAATTGCTTGCCCAAATGAAGCTGGTTAAAGCGACGGTTCAGTTCCTGAATAACTTTCTCTGGATCGACATAAGTAGTCACCGTGTCTTTGAGCACCGATGCAATAAACATCGTAAATAAAGAAGAAGATATGCCGTGTCCCATCATATCAAGCAACAATACCCCATAGCGCCCTTCTCCCAGCCGATACCATGAGTACAGATCACCTGCAAGTTCAAATGATGGTTTATATATGGCATGCACTTGAAACAATGGGTCCCGAATCGTCGGCGTTAATACTGCATTCTGAACCATCGCTGCCAACTTGAGCTCATCCTGAATACGTTGATCACGCTCTCTATGCCAATCCTTCTCCTGTTTCAGACGAAGTGCGAGTCGAATTCTGGCCATCAGTTCGACTTTATTAATCGGTTTGGTCACATAGTCTGATGCACCTGCATCCAAGGCTTCGGCAAGTTTCTTGGAGTCGCCGATCGCTGTCACCATAATAATCGGGATATCCTTCAGAATTTCGAATTTCTGCACAATACTGCAGGCTTCGATGCCATCCATCTCGGGCATCATCATATCTAACAAAATCAGGTCAATATCCGACGGTCTTGGACGAAGTTCGTTGCTTTCCTCTCCAATTCCTAACACTTCAAACATTTCCATGGCGGAGCTCGCCGTTACAATGTCACGATAGTTTTCTTTTTTCAGAATTTCTCGAATGATAATGACATTCGTCGGATTGTCGTCAACAATAAGTATTCTCATTGATATCTCCTTATCTGTGGCGTCCGGTTTTGTCGATTCTTATTAAGTTAAAACGAACGTTGATTATACAAATTTCGCATACAAAACGGCAGTAGACATAATAATTCCTAGTATAACTATAATCGTAAAAACCACAAAACTCTATCAGTAAATGGCACCATTGCAGGGGATTCTCCCCGCAATCCAACCTGTTTTTGCAGCGTCCTGATCCCGCTCCCAAACTCGCAAAAACATAGATAAGGAATGGGGAAAGCCCCATTCCTTATCTATGTTTTTGATTAAGTGTTTTAAAGAAGTTATATGAAAGCTTGTCCATGTTCAGCAAACTTCAACTTGAACGTATATCGGGTTAATCTTTCTTTTTAGCAATAACGAGTACTTTACCCTTGTCGAGTTCACTCTCGTAGAAGTCAGCTTCGGCTTCGGTAAAGCCCATCGAAACAATTTTGGCCCGGAGTTCATCACCACGTGAGCGGAACAGATTCGCCAAGGAATCAAATACGCCTTCTTCCTTTATGCCAATTTCTTTGGCATCTGCTGTATCGGCAATCCGATCTGTACGATCCTTCTCATGGGCAAGAACAAAGATTTGATCAGCAAGGTATCCGGTAATCTGCAATTCTTTCACCGCTTCTACCGCCTGGACTCCGTTTTCTACCACTTTTGCATAAGCTTGCTCATTGGTTGAATTCATCGTTTCCACTCTCCTCTGATTTAATCTTCTGTATCGAGCTACTTAATATATAACCATACTATATAGGGTTGAAACGATTCGGTAATAACCAATCCTAGGAAACTGTGTCATCAAAAAGGTCAATGCCTTTAATCTGCTGAGAGCCTGACTTCATATATACCTTCAGCGCCTGGTCTCCACGGAGAAACACTTCTCCGTCCTCTGCCACATAATAAGGTTTCCCGAGAGCATGATGGATCGCTTCAATATTCATCTCAACTCTCTTTCCGTTTAACATGATGTGATTCTCAGATGCATCGATATGCACATATTGAATAACATCCGTATCTTCACACAAGCCAACCTTCACATCATGAAAGTGATATTCAGGACACCCCAGATAAGGATCTTCCTGTTTATATACTGACTGGCCCTTCTTGGCCAACAAATCGTCCATGGTGTCATCCAGAGAAATGCCATTCAGAGTCCGAAAATGCTGGAAAGTCTCGGATCGATCAACAGCCAGAGTTACCTCTGACGCCTTCTCTTCCATTGCCGTCCATTGCATATCGTGAGCAGCGGGTACCGCTGCCGGTTGAACGGAAAAGGGAGAAATTACGCTAAACATCACAAGCAGTAGTTTCATCATGATTCTCACCCTTTCATCAGGTTCATCACCGCTCTGAAGGCTTCTTCATGGGTTACAAAGCGGTCATGTTACTTGCGCATCCGTTGCCATACATTCGCTGCAACATCAACATACTTCATCCAGTTTTTCCCGCCCTTAGCTTCACCATTATATGTAGCTTCATAGGATTGCAGGGTACGATCCGTTGATGTAGCAGGCGGTGCAGTTACATGAAGCGATTCAGCATGCTTGGTCTGTTCAGGTTTGTTACGTTTGGTCTGGAATTTCGCCATCAGCGTTGTGGAGACTTGTTTGGCTGCTGCCGTCACTTCATTCAACACTTCTCCCAGATTCTCAACAGATTCCATAACAGGATCAATTTTTTTCATTTTGTGCTGTACATCCACCGTGATATCATTGGCATGTCTTACCGTCTGCTTCACTTCGTAGCTAAGTTCATCAATCGTCTTCTGAACCTCTTGTAATGTCTGAGAGACATTGTCCAGTGAACTCTGGGCAGATTTCAAGGTGCGAACCAAAAAGAAAACCAGTACTGCAAATGCCACTGCAATCAGGGCCACGCTAATTTGATAGATCATAGTAGAACCTCTCTTTCCACATGTGCATCAGTTTGTTATTGCTATAGTTACCCGAGCTTTCCCCGGACGAAACAATAAAACATGCCACTTCATATTATGCCTGTGATTTGAAAAAAACACCATGTTTCAATGTGAGGACCCCAGGTTAAAGTTAGACTACACAAGGCGGTGAGGTGAACATAACTCACTCCACAATCAAGTATACGAAAGGATGAATACTTATGTTGAAATGGTCTGTATTATTTCTAATTATTGCACTGGTAGCAGGTATTTTTGGATTCTTCGGTATTGTTGAAGCAGCTGCTTCAATCGCCAAGGTACTCTTCTTCATCTTTGTTGTACTGTTCGTAATTTCCCTGATTACGGGACGCAGCCGAATGCGATAACCTCAGGCTCTGAACTGACTGAGTGTTTACTAACGAATACATCACAAAAGCCGATCGTGCTACCAAGCCGATTGGCTTTTGTGCGTTCAGGCATAGGTCAACTTTTCTATAATACGTATATATCTATTACACTCCCTTCTGCTTTATTCCAAACATTCTCACATGAATCCATAGAAAACAGAACCATTATGAGATAGCCAACCCGGTTTTATCCCACTGAAGTATGATATTTACAGGCTGCTATATACCCACATATGCGTCAGTTGACACAGGAGGATCCAAGAAAATATTGTTATAATTTGTGATTCATAAGGTAGCTTGCTTGGTTACTTTAAACACAGGACAACAAATTACATACCTAAATCGAGGAGGAAAACAAAATGAAAAAAATCGTAAGTTTTGCTGCTGCTTTAACGTTGATGGGTTCGATGGCTGCCGCTGCAGGTGCTGAGGAAGCGGTTACCGGAACGGTGACTCCGGAAACAGGTACTGAAGCTACGACAACAACACCAGCTGTTGAAGTGAACAAACCTGCTGTAGAAACTGTGGAAGGTACTGCTGAGACAGTAACAGGTACAACAGTAGACACTACAGGCGCAGAAGGCACTTCAACTACAACTACAGATGATAAAATGTTTGAAGAGCCACTGGTAAAACCAGGCGATGAAGTAATGGTACCAACGATGTTGCTGAACCTGCTCGAGCGCACTTGGTTCTATGATGCACCTAACGGTAAACCAATCGGTGCACTAGGTTCCCAAGTCATCGATACCACTGGTGAAGTAGTAGATGGATTCGACGGCGGTGAATGGGTTCAAGTATACACTTGGAAAGGCAAAGCGTGGATCCACGTTGCCATTCAATAATATCGTATAATCGTTCTAACGATAAGTAAAGAGGACAGCACGCACAATCGCGGCTGTCCTCTTTTGATGTTCCCATATGTTCACTCTCTGTTCAAGTGTTCCCCGTAACCTCATCCATCTTCGGTTCCACATGTACATGCACATGCATGATGTTATGTGATCGCTTCAATCGCTCTTCCACTCTGTCACAGATCTGATGGCCTTCAACCAGGCTTAGGCCTCCGTCCACTTCAATCACCACATCCACAAGTACATGACTACCATGCACACGTGCTTTTACATCCTTGATCATTTCTACTCCGGGAACCCGAGCTACGGAAGATCTGAGATCCGTTAGTTCCTTCTGGTCAAATCCATCGGTAAGACGATGTGTAGAATCCCGAAAAATCCCCCAAGCCGTTTTGCAGATCAACAGACCTACAGCAATCGCAGCTACTTTATCCAGCCATGGAAGTCCGAACTGCGCACCTATAATTCCAACTGCAGCGCCTATGCTGACCCAGGCATCCGAACGATTATCTTTGGCCGCAGCCATCAAGGCCTGGCTGTTTATTTGTTTGGCGAGACGGGAGTTATAGCGGTATACACCCAGCATAACTACAGCACAGATCACAGCAACCGCTGCTGCCCACAGATTAGGAGCAGTGAAGGCTCCTTCATACCAGGAACGAACCGCTTCAACCATCACTTGCAATCCTACCATCGCCATAATAAATGAAGCCACCAGAGCTGCTACGGTTTCCGCTCTGAAATGCCCGTATGCATGATCGGAGTCAGGAGGCTTCTGTGAAATTCGAAGTCCAATCAATACAGCAACGGAGGCCACAATATCCGTCAGGTTATTAAAACCATCTGCCAGCAAGGCACTGGAAGCAAATAAATATCCACAGATCAGCTTAAAGACGGACAAGACGAGATAGGCTGCGATACTAACCCAAGCCCCTCGCTCCCCTTTTCGAATTTCTTCATAAGCGTTCAAACCGGGCGACACCCCTTTAACGTTTCGTATTACCGTTTTTCCATGTTAACAAATGCGGAGCGTGTGGGTCTACAGAAACAGTGTTGCCAAGCTACATTGCTGTAGGAAGGCTGAAACAAAGTTTCCAGACGGCATTGCTGTAGGTGATGAGAAAAAATGTTGGCCCGGGTAAAACCCGTAAATTTGAGTATTTTATCAGGTTGCCCTTGTGGGGCTTTTGTAAAACGTATAAAATAGGTACATCCCGTCCAATCTGGACGGCTTATTGTAAGACCGGGAGGGAAATAACGATGAGCGAAAATAACGAACCAAAAAAGGTCAGTTTGCAGGACGCTATACGCCAGAAGCTGGCGCAAAAGAAAGAACAAGCAAATTCCGGTAACCAATCCAGCGCCTACTTTGAAGGCGGACCAAAAGCGATGAAGAGTCAGAACAACAAAAAGCCTAACAACCAACGTCGCCGTACTGGTGGATCTTAGGACTTAGAGCTGCCAGGTTATCGCCCATGCCGGGCACACTAACAAAAAGAACCGCAAGCCCTCTTACAGAGGCTTGCGGTTCTTTTGTGCCTATATGCATAATGTGCCGTAAATGATGCTTATTTTAAGCTTCTACCGGATACATTTTATTGCGCAGTTCTTTAATTTCATCACTTTCCAGATATTCGTCATAGCTCATTTGGCGATCAATGATGCCATTCGGCGTAATTTCGATAATCCGGTTAGCAATGGTTTGAATGAACTGGTGGTCATGGGATGTGAACAGCATTGTGCCGTCAAAATCAATCATACCATTGTTTAACGCTGTGATGGATTCGAGATCCAAGTGGTTCGTAGGCTCATCCAGAATCAATGCGTTAGCACCCGTCTGCATCATTTTCGCCAGCATACAGCGAACTTTCTCGCCCCCGGAGAGTACACTTGCCTTTTTCAAGGATTCCTCACCTGAGAACAGCATACGTCCCAAGAATCCACGCAGGTACGTTTCATCCTGATCTTTGGAATATTGACGAAGCCAATCCACAAGAGTCATGTCTACACCGTCAAAATATTTGGAATTGTCTTTCGGGAAATAAGCTTGAGTTGTTGTTACGCCCCAAGTGTATTCGCCGCTGTCCAATTCCGTTTCACCCATAAGAATATCAAACAATAGTGACTTGGCATTCCCGTTTGGACCAACAAATGCGATTTTATCCCCTTTGTTCACGACAAAGCTGATATCATTCAGCATTTTTACACCATCAATGGATTTGCTGATGCGATCTACGGTCAACAATTGTTTACCGGCTTCACGCTCAGGTTTGAAGTTGATAAACGGATATTTACGGTTCGATGGACGAAGGTCATCCAGCGTGATTTTGTCGAGTTGTTTCTTCCGGGAAGTTGCCTGTTTCGATTTCGAGGCGTTCGCAGAGAAACGTTGAATAAAGGCTTGAAGCTCTTTAATCTTCTCTTCTTTTTTCTTGTTGGCATCACGCTGCAACGCAAGTGCCAATTGGCTGGATTCGTACCAGAAGTCATAGTTACCTACGTACAACTGGATTTTACCAAAGTCGATATCCGCAATGTGCGTACATACTTTGTTCAGGAAGTGACGGTCATGGGATACTACAATAACAGTACCTTCATAGTCCATCAAGAAGTTCTCAAGCCATTGAATGGATTCGAGATCCAAGTGGTTGGTAGGCTCATCGAGCAACAGGTTGTTTGGACGACCAAACAATGCTTGTGCAAGCAGGACACGAACTTTTTCGTTACCACTTAGTTCATTCATTTTCTTATCGTGCATGTCACGGTCGATACCCAGACCGATCAGGAGTGCCGCTGCATCTGGCTCAGCATCCCAGCCATTGAGCTCCGCAAATTCACCTTCAAGCTCACCTGCACGCAGGCCGTCTTCTTCAGTGAAGTCCGCTTTGGCATACAGCGTATCTTTTTCTTTCATAATGGCATAGAGACGACTATGACCCATAATGACCGTTTCGAGAACCGGATACTCATCATATTCAAAGTGGTTTTGCTTCAAAACGGCCATACGTTCGCCCGGGGTGATGTGCACCTCTCCCGAGTTTGATTCAATTTCACCGGACAAAATTTTCAAGAATGTTGATTTACCGGCTCCATTGGCGCCGATGAGGCCGTAACAGTTTCCTGGTGTGAATTTGATATTTACATCTTCAAAAAGTGCACGTTTTCCGTAGCGGAGCGTGATGCCGCTTGTACTGATCATTAAGCATACCATCCTTTATTGGTTAATCTGCATACTGCATGAATAGCAAGTTGCGTAAATCATGGATTCAATATCCCGATGCCTATTCTGGCACCATATTATAACACAAAAAAGCGGCAAATTCGAAAATTGGCCGCTTTTTACTTATTAAAGATTTGGTAAATGTACTGTTCATGCAGGCATATCCCTACATTAACATATTTGGCTTGCGTTTGTTAGTCCTGTTTACCTTTTCATGCCGGATGCGGAGCGTCTCGCCATGACCAAGTACCTGAATCCGCTCTTTACCAATGCCTAGCCGTTCACGTTCAACTTCCAGCCGATCCAGTGCTTCCTTGGGCGTATCATCCGCCAGCTTAAATGTGCCGTAATGCATTGGCACCATGAGCTGTGAACCGGATTCAACAAACCCCTGCAACGCTTCTTCGGGTGTCACATGCTGAGAAGTCATGAACCATTCCGGATCGTAGGCACCGATGGGCATCAGGGTAACACCAATGTCAAAGCGTTCTCCAATCGTTTTGAAACCCTGGAAGTAACCTGTATCACCCACAAAATACAACACAGGCGGACCGCCTGATGTTTTGGATGTTTCGTTCTTCCCTGATTCCGTGGATGATTCATCCTGACTGCTCGCTGTTGCAGCACTTTCCGCTGCTGAAGTCGTTGCCGGATGGATTGGTTCCAATACATAACCGCCCCAATGGGACGTATTGGTATCAAACAACGTTCGGCGCGTCCAGTGCTGTGCAGGGACAAAGGTTATTTTGACTCCGCCAAGTGTCATATGATCCCACCATTTCATCTCCTGGCATCGATGGAATCCTTTGCGA
Source organism: Paenibacillus polymyxa (assembly GCF_018614975.1). GTDB lineage: Bacteria > Bacillota > Bacilli > Paenibacillales > Paenibacillaceae > Paenibacillus > Paenibacillus polymyxa_E. The sequence continues at coordinate 45,068 of NZ_JAGGNR010000052.1, forward strand.
ATCATCTTGCGCTTCAGACCATCGGGTACGATGAGCAACGTCTTGGCTGTAATCAGCTTACGCAAGGAAGCCAGATGCAGATGATCATAGTGGGAATGGGATATCAGAATCACATCCAAAGGTGGAATATCCTGAATCGGAATGCCGGGGGCACCGAGCCTTCGTTGAAATCCCATTTTTTCGGCCCACACCGGGTCAGTCACGATGTTCAATCCATAATATTGAATGAAAAACGTGGAGTGACCAATCCAGGTAATACTTGTGTCATCCCGGTTGGCATGCAGATAATCCAGTTCAGGCGGGTGTTTGGGCACGGTGTAGGAGTAGTCCTTCACTTTGCTCCGCCGTTGCTCCCTCCATTGCTTGAATTCCTTCAGCGTTTTGTCCGTACTTACATTATCGATATTGTTATAACGGATTTTCGGCATGAAAGGGCCCTCCTCCCTTCCTCATTTCTTAACAAGAGATTACCCCAAACGGGAATGGACGTACCAGCCAATCAATCCTGTGGGTTCTTACATACGGCCAGATATACAAACAGAAAGACAATAGCAGCCGCAATGATCAGTGGAGGGGCGTACATAATGGTGAATGTCTCAAAAAAGCTCAATCCGGTTATACCGGGTATGCCCGTGACTCCCTCAGTAGATAGTGGATCCAGCAAGGGCGTCATGAGTAAGAACATGTATGGGTGCATGGACAGACTCATCCTTTCTTTTTACCAGAATTACCGCGTACATAATTGGCATCAAACAGGAACAGCTTCATAATCAGCACAAGCGAAGGAATGAGCACAAGCAGCCCCAGACTGAAAGCTGTAATGAGCGCAATCCCCATCGTACGATTCGTAAAGCTGTCGTAAATGTTAATGTAAGGATACAGGATATACGGAAGGTGGGATCGCCCGTAACCATACCAGGCAAAGGCAAACTGAAGCATGACAGCGATAAAGCACCAGCCTAGATATTTACTTTTCCATACCAGCGACACGGCAATGACAAAACAAATAAACGAAGCAATGAACATCCAGGAAATATTAACCATCTGCTCAAAGTGTGCGGGATTCTGTTTGTTAATCTGCAGAAATGCCAGAAAACTCGCAAAAATAGTGGGCAAGCTCCAGAGCAGCGCGTACTCTCGAAGCACCTCATATGCCGGCTCATCCCCTGCCCGCTTGGCGTAATAGGACAGAAACATCGCCGAGATATAGAGCACACTGACCAGTGCAAGCAATACAACCGACCAGGTATAGGGGTTCGTCAGAAATTCACGCCAGCGAAAAAACACCTGATCGCCTACCTGCTCAATGATCCCGCCTTCGGATATCGCCAAAATGGTGGAGAACACCGCTGGAATCAGCAACCCCGTCGCTCCATACAGTGCCATATAGATCCGGCTGTTCTTCCCATGATTGCCATACGTATTATAGGCGTAATACACACCCCGGATCGCAAGCAGTACAATAGCCAGGGAACCCGGAACCAGCAAAGCTGTCCCGTAATAAAAGGCGCTGTCCGGATAAAATCCGACCAGTCCAACCACAAAAAAGATCAGGAACACATTCGTCACTTCCCACACGGGAGACAGGTAGCGCTGAATGATGTTATGAATTTTGTTCTCATGCCCGGTCAAAATACTGTAAAAGCTGAAGAACCCGGCACCAAAATCAATCGAAGCAACGATCAGGTAACCGAACAAAAACGTCCACAATATCGCGATGCCTGCAATTTCGAAACTCAATGCACGATCCCTCCTTCAAGCCCCAGCGTCTCCAGTTCCTTCTCTGCTTCCTTGTTGCGGAACAACTTGCTGAGTACCCGAATGCACGAGAAACAAAGGATCAGATACAGCAAGATGAACAACACCAGCATCCATCCTACCGAAGTTGACGTCGTAGCTGCTTCCGACACCTTCATATACCCGCGTAAGATCCAAGGCTGCCTGCCAACTTCAGCGAACATCCACCCCAGCTCGATGGCTATCATGGCCAGAGGCCCCAGCAAGACAATGCCAAGCAGCAGCCATTTGGGATATGGCTTACGCCCTGGCAACCATCGACGCAGCACATATAACACAGGAATCATCAGGATGATCACTCCGGTTGTGACTTTCAGGTCGAACATATAGTGAATAGACAATGGTGGCCTCAGATCCGCCGGAAATTCTTCTAGACCCTTCACTTCCGTATCTGGACGATTACCCGCCAAAATGCTAAGGGCATACGGAATCTCAATCGCGTATTTCACCTCATTGTTCTCATCCAAAATACCCCCATAGACGAGCGGTGCCTCTTTCATCGTCTTGAAATGCCATTCTGCGGCAGCCAGCTTCTCCGGCTGATATTTCGCCAGAAATTTACCGGAGGAGTCTCCGATCATGACGGTACTGATCGCAAAGACGAGGGCAGACACCGTGGTGAGTTTAAGTGCTTTTTTGTAATACACATGGTCCCGCCCCCGAAGCAGACTGAACGCGGCTATGCCCGCCAGGACACCAGCACTCAAGGTGTACGATGAGGCGAGTACATGGGACACTTTGGTTGGGGTTGCCGGATTCAACATGGCAGCAATCGGATGAATGTCCTTCATGATGCCATTAATCAGGGTGAATCCCTGAGGCTGGTTCATGAAGGAGTTCACCGTTGTAATGAAGATCGCAGATGCAGATGAGCCGAGAGCTACCGGAATCAACAGCAGCATATGCGTATATTTCTTTTTGAAACGATCCCACGTATAGAGGTAAATTCCAAGAAAGATCGCCTCTATAAAAAAGGCAAACGTCTCCATAAATAGTGGCAAGGCAATCGCCTGACCCGCCACCCGCATAAACATGGGCCATAGCAGACTAAGCTGCAATCCGATCGAGGTGCCCGTAACGACACCCACGGCAACAGTGATGACAAAACCTCGCGCCCACCTGCGTGCCAGCAAGGTGTAGTGCATATCATTGGTGCGCAATCCGCGCCACTCGGCCAAGGCAATCATGAGGGGAACGCCTACACCAATGGAGGCAAAGATGATGTGCACAAACAGGGTAAGACCGGTCAGTATCCGGCTGAGCAAAACAGGGTCCAGGGATGACATGATTACACTCCTCTTTCACATAATCGTTATGTACGACCGCAGATCACTCTGCTTAAACGTGTATCTCAATAACTCATGATTCGAATGATGCTCTTCACAACGGCATACAGTACAACCACAGCTGCAACCAGACAGACGATAATGAGTGTTTTCTCTTGTTTACGGAACATATACCTGCCGTCCTCCTTTTGCGTGGAATGCAAATTATGGCTCTATAGACAGTTTGCAAAAGAAGTTGATTTTTTATCCGGGGAAATTGAAAAACAAAAAAAGCCTTTCCCCTTATCACGCTCACGCGCTGAAGGGCAAAGGCTCTATTCGCAGGTTCTTCATCCATCAATACATTTACACCAATACGTCTTGCTTGGGCAGTCGAACCTTGAATGTACTTCCTTTGCCCGGTGCAGATATAAAGGTCAGTGTACCCTTATGGTCCTCTACAATTTTACGGGAAATGTACAATCCAATTCCTGTTCCACCAATCTGCCGATGATCCGAATTATCGACCCGATAGAATTTATTGAACAGCATGTCCTTCTCTTGCTCCGCAATCCCTATTCCGTAATCGCGCACATCAAGACATAACCATTCCTCTTCTTCCCATAACGTAACATCGATACGATCGGCTCCCGGAGAATACTTAACTGCATTGCCCACCAGATTATGCAGAACCTGGACCATCCTGTTCTGGTCAGCATAAGCAAAAAAGTCTCCATTAAACGTATGAACGTAGATACGTTGGGCAGATTTCATATTCCACTGTTCGGCAACCCCTTCTACCAACTCAACCAGCGGCACATAAGTCATATGGTAAGCCATACCTTCGTTGTCGAGGCGCTGAATATCGAGTACATCATCGAGCAAACTGCTCAGCCGCTTGCCCTCCGAAGAGATGGTCTGCATGAATTCCTGCTGCTGAGCTGCCGGAAGGTCATACATCATCATTAATTCCACATATCCCATAATGGTAGCTACAGGCGTTCGAAGCTCATGAGATACCACACTGATCAGCTCATTTTTCATCCGATCCAGCCGTTCTTCCCCTGTCCGGTCGCGGAACACCAGCAAGAACCCATGGTTTTTACCCGGGACATCCATCTGCTTCATGTACAAGGAAAATACACTTTTATCCACATTATTAAATATAAATTCGGTCTCGATAAACGCCGTTTCTCCATTCAGGAATGCTCTCGTCTGTTCCATCAGATTGAAGTTGTCCGTTAATACCATTGTATCAATCGACTGCGCCAAATCTTCAATGGATCTGCCCATAAAATCACCCAAACCAAACATCTCTTCTATCCTTCGGTTGACGATGGTTATGGTCCCTGATCGATCAGACATCACGAGCCCTTCTCGTACGGATTCAATAAATTGCTCACTGATATCTCGCTGTTCCTGAATCGCAATCTTCTCATTGAACAACTCCGAGTTCAGCTTCTCCAGCGCAAGGGCATGACGTACACGATCTTCTTCTGCTCTGGTCCGCTCTGTAATATCCTTAATAAACAGGTTATATAATGTCTCATTTTTGCCCAACTGGATCTCAACAATTTTGTACTCTATCGGAAATACAGAACCATCCCGTCGGATACCTGAAATTTCTTCAACGATGGTGTATCTTTTACCTTCAACATATTCAAATCGCTCCAGCAAATTCTTGATCTCCTTGCAGCTGGCCCCTTGAAAAAGTGACGGCGCTTCCTTGTGCAGAATCACTTCTTCCCGACGCAATCCAAACATTCTTTCAGCCTCCGGATTAAACTCAACGATCAGCCCACTGGAGTCCACAGCGATAATTGCATCAATAGAGGATTCAATAATGGCACGTTTGACCTCTTCACTATTCTTGAGTTCCTTGGTCCGCTCTATGACCCTGTCCTCCAGCGTTAACTTGTCGTGACGAATCTGTTCGAATTGTTCCAGCAACACATCGGCCATTTTGCGCAAATTACCAATCAGGATCTGTACTTCAGTTACATGGCTGGTTGGCCACTCCATCTTCCCATTTCGAAACAGCAGTCTCGGAAGAGAGCCTGTCATCCTGGTCAGTCTTAACAGCGGGCTAACAACCTTACTGCTGAGCGGAGCCGCTACGATCATGGAAGCCACGATGATGATGAACAGGGATTGCAGCGTGGTCAGGTAAATCGATTCAATTCGGGGGTAATACTTGGACGAGTCGGTCACAATAAATACCCGATAAGGTGTTAATCTTGTCATTTCTGCTTCATAGATAAAAGAGGCTTGTTTCCAGTGATTCAATAAATCGCTGTAATGGATATTTGCGGAACTTAACACAAAGAGGTTATCCCTTGATTTCAGAAGACGGAAACTGTTCATGTCCATGTAATCGCCCTCCTGAAGTGTATTCAATCCAGAAGCAACGACTGTATCATTCCGATCCAACAGAATCACATTCACACCCAATAGATGATGATAACGCGCCATATTCTGATCCATATTCTCGGAGGTAACATACTCTTCATCAATATCCTGAACAACCGCAGTCGCTGCATATTTCATATCACGTAATATGGCATCATTCATTTGACTCAATTGTCTGCGGCTATCTGCGGATAACAGTACAAGAGAAACAAATACCACAAAGGCGACTACGTATTTGAACGCAATTCTTGTTAGTGGAATGGTTCCCGTCCGCTTGGATTTGTGTTCACCCGTGGTGATCCAGAAATCAACTACAATTCCCGCAATGAGCGCATTCACCATACCAATCACAGCAATATACATATACTCATACTTCAAATCGTCTATATTTAAACCCAACATAAAATGCCCGACATAGATAACAGGAAGTAACATCACTACCCAAAAGACAGCATTAGCCTTGATTAGGCTGCCATTCTTCCAACGGGTCTGCCAAACGAGCATCCAGATTAATTCCATGAAGTGGGCAAGCACTACAGTTAAATTGTGCGGCACTAAGCCGACAAAGACGGTATTCAGCAGATGGATGACTGTAAGGGTGACAAATCCATAGATGGCCCCATGCAAACGAAGAGCAACGAGTGCCGCCGCGCTACCAATCATAAACTGTACACCATAGAATAAAGTAAACGGAAAAATAGTGCTTAGTGAGCCCAGAATGATCAGAATGCTGGTCCCAATCCAGGGTATTCTCAGCTTCAACACGACCCAATCCAGCATTTGTCTTGCCTTTATACGATCCATAAGCATTTGCCCTCATGGATCATTGTTTCTTCTGTTTTCAACAACAACGTTGGTTCCCCCTATAAACTTAAGCGGATACAATCTTACTTTTTTCCCCTTAACTCGTTCTGATCCATTATACTGTAATTAGTACTCGGTGTAGCTTTGGGAAATTCTGATTGATCGGCAACCAAACTACATTCATGCTAAAATATCGAAGTCCATTCAAAAAGCTTATTTCTTCTCTACATATACATCCTATATATTGGAATAGAAACATTAAAAAATTTGCGGCATTTATTCGCAATTCACCTTGTTTTTTTAGCATTTTCTTAACATATTATTTTCACCAGGAGTGTGACCCTATGACTATCAAAGTACTTCTTATCGAAGATGAGAAAAATCTGGCCGACATGATTGCTTTCTTCCTTGAGGAGGAAGGATACATCACGGAACGGGTTCATCATGCCCGCGAGGCACTTCAACTGTTTCCACAATTCCAGCCGGATATTGTTGTAACGGATCTCATGCTTCCTGAAATGGATGGAAATGATCTCGTAGAAGCTTTTCGTCAGCACTCCACTGTGCCCATTCTGATGATCTCGGCAAGCACCATGCTGAATGACCGACTTCGCGCATTGCATAATGGTGCGGATGACTTTCTGTGCAAACCATTTAGTTTGAAAGAGTTGGATGCCCGGATCAAAGCACTGCTGCGAAGATCCATCATTTCCTATAAGGATAAACCTGTAAAAGAAGACAAGCAGGCAGAGGTTACGGGACATGTGAATGTGAATGAGTACAGAAGAACTCTGTTTGTGGATGGCGTTGAAATCGAGGTCACTCATATTGAGTTTGAGATTATGAAGGAATTGTACCGCAATCCGGGTAAAGTGTTCACCCGCAATGAACTGATGGATCGGATCAAAGGCTCCGAACGTGCCTATCTGGATCGTACCATTGATGTTCATATCTCAAGTCTGCGTAAAAAAATCGAGCCTGACCCCAAGAACCCACGTTATATTAAGACGGTTTGGGGAACAGGCTACAAATATGTGATATAAAACGTTCGTAACGCTTGTAATTTAACACCTTTGGCCATATCCCTCTTTTATCTCATGGATAAGATGGGCGGTATGGCTATTTCTGATTTATGGACAGACGAAGAATGCAACCAATTTTCCATATCCTTGATGAGTTGATTCGGGTCTTGCTCGTTCCAGAGAATCATCTTCATCTCACCTGTACCTGTAATCTGTTGCAGGTGACGCTTCCGAATAAGGGATTTGAAATCCGTAATGACCAGTAACGGAAGTTGTGGCATAAAAGCCCGAATGGCATTTGCTGCTGACACCGCTTCTTCGGCAACCTGATAATCAACAATACAATAACGGGCATTTTCCCAACTTCCCCGATGTGTTTCTATCGCAGAACCAGATGTTGAGTCCTCAATCCAGTTCCTGAACAATTGAATAATATTCTCATATGCAATACGACGTTTTCCATCCGAGAGCACGGTAATGGGTTCCATAGGTATAACCTCCAGTTGATTCTTATCTTTATTGTCCCAATTTTCGTTTAAAAATGTTTGTGCGTGAACATGAAAGAAGTGTTAACAAATTTCGTACTTCTTCACATTAAGTGTTAGGCACGTCCATTTCACTTCTGGATGATTTCGCAGATTCCACACATTGATGTAAAATAGAGAAATAACCCTGTGATTTAATTTACGGGAAGTTAAAGATGAATCTGGTACTATAGGAGGTTACATTGATGAATATTGTTTCCATTGAACCAACACCGAGTCCAAATACGATGATGCTACATCTCGATGAACGTCTGGAGGACGGAATTCGCAAAACATATACATTGGACAACGAACGATCTGCTCCGGCGTTCATTCGCCAGATGCTTCATATTCCCGGTGTAAAGAGTGTGTTCCACACCACAGACTTTGTGGCACTTGATCGTAAAGGGAATGCCGACTGGTCCGTTATCTTGGGCGAAGTCCAAAATCGCCTTGGACAGCAAGGCATTGATCTGGACTGGATTGAATCCGAAGATGGTTCAGGCGAGCACTTCGGAGAAGCACAGGTATTTGTACAATTCTTCCGTGGCGTACCGATGCAAATCAGGGTCAAGGCCGGGGTCAAGGAAGAACGAATCTCGTTGTCAGATCGTTTTGTCAAAGCGGTGACAGAAGTCGCCAGTGCAACAATGATCAAAGAACGTAAACTGAGTGATTACGGTGTTCGATATGGTGAATTGCCTGATATTGCACGTGAAGTCGAGCAGGAATTGGAAGCCGCTTACCCCCCGGAACGGCTGGAACAGGTTATCCAACAGGCCATTGAACATGGTACCAAATCCGAAGAGTTCGTCGAGCGCCGCCGTGAATTGGATGGAGCCGAACTTGAAGAGGCTTTGCGGAGCGAGGACTGGAATGTTCGCTATGCGGCATTTGACGGCATGGAGCCTACAGCAGAAAGATTGCCTCTCGTAGCCCATGCCTTGCATGACAACAAAATGCAGATTCGCCGCTTGGCCGTTGTATACCTGGGTGACATTCGTACACCGGAAGCGATGGAACTGCTGTATGAAGCGCTTCAGGACAGTTCTCCTGCGGTACGACGTACTGCCGGTGACACCTTGTCTGATATCGGTGACCCTGCTGCAACTCCAGCCATGACAGCCACGTTATCCGATAAAAGTAAACTTGTACGCTGGCGTGCAGCACGTTTTCTCTATGAGGTCGGAACTGAAGAAGCGGAGCAAGCGTTGCGAGTTGCAGCCGATGATCCCGAATTTGAAGTCAGCCTGCAGGCCAAAATGGCTCTGGAGCGAATCGAGTCCGGCGAACAAGCTGCTGGAACGGTATGGCAGCAGATGGCTGGCCGTAACAAAAAAGAGGAATAGTCGTCTCTCAGACCTCACATCCAACAATTGTTATTGCACTGGAAAACCATGCGCGTTATACTGATTGTCTGTTTACTAAACAGGACACACGTTGTTAAGTTGTGTTGTTCATAATTTCATAGACAATAGATACACCTCATCCTTTGATGGTGAGGTAGAGGTCGCGGGTGCGATCAGTACGCTGATGGAGGCGCTAAGGAGCCGCTTATGAAATCAGCCGAAAGGTGTACCCGCCGAAGCTCGCTGGACGTTCCTTATAAGGTCCGGTGAGCTGGGGCTGCTGTCGAAAGACGCAGAACTGTCACGGAAGTACATTTCCTTTATATAAAGGTATGAATTCTTCTGTGTTGAGCTATCTTAATCATCTGGGACATGGTGCGGACATTGAAATATTAAAGACCGCAGGCTGATGCCTGTGGTCTTTTTGTTTATGAATTCAGGTATCGCAAACATCAGTATATCGAATGAAGGAGTGTTTCCATGCAAGACCGCAGTAACCCAACAACAACTGAACCTTCTCTGAAAAAAGGATTACGCGCACGCCATATGACGATGATCGCCCTCGGTGGCTCAATTGGTACCGGGCTGTTTCTCGCTAGTGGTACCGCCATCTCAACCGCAGGCCCTGGTGGAGCATTAATTGCCTATGTGGCCGTTGGCATCATGGTTTATTTCCTAATGACCAGCCTTGGTGAGCTTGCTACCTTTATGCCGGACTCCGGTTCATTTAATACGTATGCCGCACGTTTTGTTGACCCTGCTCTCGGGTTCGCCATGGGCTGGAACTTCTGGTACAACTGGGCGGTAACCATTGCAGCAGAGCTTGCTGCCGCTACAGTACTCATTAAATACTGGTTCCCCGACAGTTCATCCATGTTATGGAGCTTATTGTTCCTCGTGCTGATCTTTTCTTTGAACGTGTTGTCTGTTAAAGGCTATGGAGAGTCCGAGTACTGGTTCGCCATTATCAAAGTTGCTACTGTTATCATCTTCCTGGCCGTTGGTGTGCTCATGATCTTTGGTATTATGGGCGGAGAAGCGGTTGGTTTCAGTAACTTCACCATCGGTGATGCGCCCATCCATGGCGGATTTTTCGCCGTGTTAGGCGTATTCATGGCTGCGGGATTTTCATTCCAAGGTACCGAGCTTATCGGGGTAGCCGCCGGTGAAAGTGAAAACCCGCGCGAAAATGTACCTCGTGCGATTCGTCAGGTATTCTGGCGCATTCTGATTTTTTACATTTTGGCGATCACCGTGATCAGTCTGATCATCCCGTATACCCATCCGAACCTGCTCAAAGGTGATCTGGAAAATATCGGTGTCAGCCCGTTCACACTGGTGTTTGAGAAAGCTGGCCTCGCCATTGCAGCTTCCGTGATGAATGCCGTTATTCTAACCTCTGTACTCTCTGCCGGTAACTCAGGCATGTACGCTTCAAGTCGGGTTCTCTATGCCCTTGCCCGTGACGGTAAAGCCCCTCGTTTCCTGGGCAAGCTGAATAAAAAAGGCATTCCAATGAATGCACTTTTGCTTACAACAGCTGTTGGGATGTTGGCATTCCTTGCCTCCCTGTTCGGCGATGGGATTGTGTACACCTGGTTGCTGAATGCATCCGGTATGTGTGGTTTTATCACTTGGCTTGGAATCGCCATAAGTCATTATCGCTTCCGTCGTGCATACGTTGCACAAGGCAGGGATCTGAGCGATCTGCCTTACCGTGCACGCTGGTTCCCGTTTGGGCCGATCTTTGCCTTTGTCCTGTGTATTATCGTGATCATTGGACAGAACTATCAGGCATTCACGGGTGACCAGATCGACTGGAGTGGAGCCATCGTTGCCTACCTGAGCGTACCACTGTTTCTGGTGTTGTGGCTCGGTTACAAATGGATCAAAAAGACCAAAGTGGTGCCGCTGCAGGAATGTGATTTCACACCTACGGATTCACCAACTGATAAATAGTAGCTCCCACGCATACCACCATTAACTGATTCAATCCGACTCTATATAAAAAAAACCTCCCCCGTAGCGTTGCAGTTTTCCTACTGTAGCGAAACGGGGAGGTTGATATGCTCCCCTCATAGT
>NZ_JAGGNR010000053.1 GCF_018614975.1 Paenibacillus polymyxa
GGCACTGGAGACGGTGCTGTACCTCGACGATGAAACGTCGTACAGCGAAGACCGGACGAATGCGCCGATGGGCTCCAGCATGGTTTCTGGTACACACTCTGGCAAACTGACGGGTGCTGTGAACGAACGCAATGAGAGCCATCCGAATGTTGTTGGCATGGACAGCTTCCATGAAGCCCGTCCGGAGGACTTGGCGTACGTGATCTATACGTCGGGAACGACGGGCAAGCCAAAAGGCGTGATGATCGAGCACCGCAGCCTGGTGAACACGGCGGCGGGCTACCAGCGGGAATACCGGTTGGATCAGTTCTCGGTGCGGCTGCTGCAGCTCGCAAGTTTCTCGTTTGACGTGTTCGTGGGTGATATCGCGCGGACGCTGTACAACGGCGGCACGATGGTGATTGTACCGAAAGACGATCGGATCGATCCGTCTCGTCTTCACTACTGGATAGAGCGGGAGCAAGTGACGATCTTTGAATCGACGCCGGCGCTAATCGTGCCGTTTATGGAATACGTGTACGAGAAGGGGCTAGATATAAGCGGGATGGAGCTGCTCATCACTAGCTCGGACAGTTGCAGCGTGGCAGATTACCGGACCTTGCAGGAACGTTTCGGCCCGTCGTTCCGCATCATTAACGCCTACGGCGTGACGGAAGCGGCAATTGACTCCAGTTTCTATGATGAGGAGTTGGAGAAACTGCCGCAGACAGGCCATGTGCCGATTGGCAAAGCGTGGCTGAATGCGAAGTTTTACATCGTGGATGCGCACCTGAACCCGGTGCCGGTCGGCGTGCTGGGCGAATTGGTTATCGGCGGCGTTGGTGTGGCGCGCGGGTACTTGAACCGCCCAGAGCTGACGGAAGAGAAGTTTGTAGATAGTCCGTTTGTCGTAGGTGAGCGACTGTATCGCACGGGAGATTTGGCGCGGTGGATGGAGGACGGGAACGTGGACTTCATCGGCCGGATCGATAACCAAGCGAAAATCCGGGGGTACCGGATCGAGACGGGCGAAGTAGAAGCGAAGCTGCTGAGTGTAGGTGGCGTGAAGGAAGCGGTCGTTGTTGTAAGGGAAGATCAAGAGGGGCAGAAAGCGTTGTGCGCTTATTATACAGTGGAAGAAGGCATGACAGCGGCAGATTTGAAACGGGCGATCTCCAGCGAGCTTCCGGGATACATGATTCCGTCGTATTTCGTCGAACTGGAGCAATTGCCTCTAACGCCAAATGGGAAAATTGACCGGAAGGCGCTGCCAGCGCCGGAAGGGGGAGCAGGCAGAGGCCGCGAATACGTGGCGCCGCGCACCGAACTGGAGGCAAAGCTGTCCGCCATTTGGCAGGAAGTGCTTGTTCGGGAGAAGGCGGTAGGCGTAACCGACAACTTCTTCGACCTCGGAGGACACTCCCTGCGGGCCACAACACTTGTCAGCAAAATGCATAAGGAGCTGGGCACCCAATTCCCGCTCCGCGACGTATTCCGCTACTCGACAGTTGAGGAAATGGCTGTGGCTATGGAGTGGCTAGAGGTCGGCTCGTTTACGGCTATTCCGGCAGCGGAAGTTAGCGAGTATTATCCGCTCTCTTCCGCTCAGAAACGTCTCTATATCTTGAACCAGTTGGAAGGAGGCGAGCTGAGCTACAACATACCGGGAGCTATGCTGCTCGAAGGGCAGCTCGACCGGCAGCGGTTTGAAGAAGCATTCCGCGGGCTTGTAGCTCGTCATGAAACGCTGCGTACCGGTTTTGAGATGGTTGAAGGCGAAGCGGTTCAGCGAATTTACGAAGAAGTCACCTTCCAGGTGGAATATGTGCAGATCAGCGGGGAGCAGGCGGAAGAAACGGTGCGCCAATTCGTTCGTGCGTTTGATCTGGCGAAGCCGCCACTTCTGAGGGTGGGCATTGCCGAACTCGCGCCGGACCGGCACATTCTGATGTTCGATACACATCATATCGTATCGGACGGCGTTTCAATGGACGTACTGATCGAAGAGTTTGTGCACTTGTACAGCGGGGAGCCGCTCAAGCCACTCCGCATTCAGTACAAAGATTATGCAGTATGGCAGCAATCGGACAACCAGAAAGCTCAGCTTGCCAAGCAGGAGGCCTACTGGATTGACATATTCCGCGAAGAACTTCCAGTTCTGGAAATGCCGACGGACTATCCGCGCCCGGCTATGCAGAGCTATGAGGGCCGCACGCTGCAATTGTTTATGAATATTGAGAAAAGCGAAGGTCTGAAACGGCTTGCAGCTGAGAATGGCGCAACGCTGTACATGGTTCTGCTTGCGGCGTATAACGTGCTTCTGCATAAATATTCAGGTCAGGAAGACGTGGTGGTAGGTACGCCGATTGCAGGCAGAAATCACAGCGACGTTCAACCGCTGATCGGGATGTTCGTTAATACATTGGCCATCCGCAGTTACCCGGTTGCCGGTAAGACGTTCCTTGACTACTTGAAGGAAATCAAGGAGACAACGCTTGGTGCTTTTGAACATCAGAATTATCCGTTTGAGGAACTGGTGGATAAGGTAAATGTGGCTCGTGATTTACGCCGTCATCCAATGTTCGATACGATGTTTGCTTTGCAGAATACAGAAAATGTGGAAATTCAGCTTCCGGGACTGCATTTGTCGACGTATTCTAGCGAAGAAATTGTTTCCAAATTCGATCTCAGCTTGGACGTCACCGAGATTGAGGACGGTTTGGAATATCTGTTTGAATACGCCACGGCTCTATATAAAACGGAAACGGTGGAGAAGTTGGCTGCCCACTACTTGCAGTTGCTTGAATCCATTCTCCGCAACCCGTCAGCGACGATTTCCGAGTTGGATATTTTGACGGCGGCAGAAAAAGAAGAAATTATCGGCGCTTTTAACCCGGCGCAGCCGGAAGAGGCTCCTGTGGCAGCGTTCCATCGACTGTTCGAGGAACAGGTGGAACACACGCCGGAAGAGGAAGCTGTCGTCTACGAGAACGATCGGCTGACGTATGCGGAGTTGAACGAGAGGGCGAACCGCCTGTCGGCAACGCTGCGCGGAAGTGGAATCGGCCGGGAGGAGATTGTTGGCATTCTCGCTGAGCGTTCGGTGGACCTGCTGGTGGCTGTGTTGGCCGTCTGGAAAGCAGGAGGGGCGTATGTACCGCTCGACCCGGATTATCCGGCGGACCGCGTGCGGTTTATGCTGGAAGACAGCGGAGCGAAGGTACTGCTGACGCAAACGCCGCTGCGAGAGCGTGCCGAAGCCTGGCTCAGGGAAGAGGAACTGGCACTGGCGACAGTGCTGTATCTCGACGACGAAACGTCATACAGCGAGGAACGAAGCAATGCGCCAATGGGCTCTGGTACGGTTTCCGATCCAGTTGCCGGCAAGCTAACGGGGGCTGTGAACGGTGGTGGCGAGAGTCATCCAACTGATGTTGATGTTGTCGGTATGGACAGCTTCCATGAAGCCCGTCCGGAGGATCTGGCGTACGTCATCTACACGTCGGGAACTACAGGCAAGCCCAAGGGTGTGATGATTGAGCACCGCAGTCTGGTGAACACGGCAGCGGGCTACCGACGGGAATATCGGTTGGATCAGTTCCCGGTGCGACTGCTGCAGCTCGCAAGTTTCTCGTTTGATGTATTCGTGGGCGACATTGCGCGGACGCTGTACAACGGCGGCACGATGGTGATTGTACCGAAAGACGATCGGATTGATCCGTCTCGTCTGCACTATTGGATAGAGCGGGAGCAAGTGACAATCTTTGAATCAACACCAGCGCTAATCGTACCGTTTATGGAATACGTGCATGAGCAGAGGCTGGAGTTAAGCGGTATGGAGCTGCTCATTACAAGCTCGGATAGCTGCAGTGTGGCAGATTACCGGACCTTGCAGGAACGGTTCGGCCCGTCGTTCCGCATCATTAACGCCTACGGCGTGACGGAAGCGGCAATTGACTCCAGTTTCTATGACGAGGAGTTGGAGAAACTGCCGCAGACAGGCCATGTGCCGATTGGCAAAGCGTGGCTGAATGCGAAGTTTTACATCGTGGATGCACATCTGAATCCCGTACCCGTCGGTGTGCTGGGCGAGCTGGTTATCGGCGGCGTTGGTGTAGCACGTGGGTACTTGAACCGTCCAGAGCTGACGGAAGAGAAGTTTGTAGACAGTCCTTTCACCGCGGGTGAGCGGTTGTATCGCACGGGAGACTTGGCGCGGTGGATGGAAGACGGCAACGTGGACTTCATCGGCCGGATCGACAATCAAGCGAAAATCCGGGGCTACCGGATCGAGACGGGTGAGATCGAGTCGCAGCTGCTGCGGGTGGCAGGTATACGCGAAGCGGTGGTGCTGGTTCGAAGTGATGCGAACGGGCAAAAGGCGCTGTGCGCGTACTACACAACGGAAAGCGAACTGACGGCGGCCGACCTGAAACGAGCGATCTCCAGCGAGCTGCCGGGTTACATGATCCCGTCGTACTTCGTGGAACTGGAGCATTTACCTCTGACGCCAAACGGGAAAATCGACCGGAAAGCGCTGCCGGCGCCGGAAGATGGAGCAAGTGCAGGGCGCGAATACGTGGCGCCGCGCACCAATCTGGAGGCGAAACTGGTCTCCATCTGGCAGGACGTGCTCGGGTCAGTTACGATTGGTGTGACGGACAACTTCTTCGACCTCGGCGGTCACTCGCTGCGGGCGACGAAGCTGGTCAGCAAGGTGCATAAGGAGCTGCGCGTGGACCTGCCGCTGCGCGATGTATTCCGGTACTCGACTATTGAGACGATGGCCGAAGTGATCAGCCAATTGGAGCAGCAGGAATTCCTCTCCATTCCGGTTCTGGATAAAAGGGAGCATTATCCGCTTTCCTCTGTGCAAAAACGGCTGTACATCCAGCAGCAGATGGAAGGCGCCGAGCTTAGCTACAACATGTCCGGCATGACGGTTCTCGTCGGGCGCTTGGAGCGGAATCAATTCGAGGCGGCGCTCCAAGGATTAATCGCTCGTCACGAAGTTTTACGAACTGGCTTCGAAATGGTCGACGGCGAACCGGTACAACGGATTTATTCGGACTTGGAGTTTGCCGTCGAGTATACACAAGCGACGGAAAGTGAAACGAAAAGTATTGCAGATGCCTTTGTCCGTGTCTTTGATTTGGAGCGGCCGCCACTGCTGCGTGTGGGCTTAGTTGAATGGGAAGCGGAACGTCATCTGCTTATGCTGGACATTCATCATATCGTCACGGATGGCATGTCGATGGGTATCTTCGTCGAAGAGCTGCTGCGCCTGTATAACGGTGAGACGCTGGAACCGCTTCGGATTCAATACAAGGAATTCGCCGCTTGGCAGCAGTCCGAACCTGTAAAAGAACGGCTGAAACGCCAGGAAGCCTACTGGCTGGACATGCTGGAAGGTGAACTGCCGACGCTTGAGCTGCCTACGGACTTTGTCAGACCTGCTGCTCGCAGCTTTGAGGGAGATGTGCTGCCTTTCAGTATCGACAAGCAGATGACCGACAGCTTGCAGCACATTGCCGATGAGAACGGTGCTACCCTATATATGGTGTTATCGGCGGCCTATTCAATCCTGCTCAGCAAGTACTCGGGACAAGAAGACTTCATTGTAGGCACGCCAGTTTCGGGCCGCACACATGCCGACCTGGAGCCGCTCATCGGAATGTTTGTCAATACGTTGGCGATTCGCCATTATCCATCCGGGGAGAAGACGTTCCTTAATTACTTGAACGAAGTCAAAAAAACGATGCTGGGGGCCTACGACCACCAGGATTATCCGTTCGAGGAGCTTGTTAAAAAGCTGCAGCTGCCGCGAGATCAAAGCCGCAATCCAGTATTCGATGTCATGTTTGCACTGGAAACAAAGGAAGATAACGTGCAAAGCTTTGGGGATATCCAGATCGAATCTTATCCAGAAACGCATGCGGTTTCCCAGTTTGACCTTACCTTGGTCATTTCGCTCTTGGATGAGGGAATGAACGGGCAGTTTGAATATGCAACCAAGTTGTTTACGCGCAATCTGATCGACAATTTCGCTCAGGACCTGCTCGTGATCATCAGCCAAATTTGCGAACAGCCTTCGGTGCTGCTCAAGGATATTTCCCTGAACGGCCAATCCAAACAGGAGCAAGATGAGCTAGAGGCTATTGATATTATTTTCTAATCCTTTACCCGGCTTGGGTGAAGATGGATCATTTAAGCACGTTATATGCGACATCCGGTATATTGAGAAAGTGGTAATGAAAATTTGTGGTGGTTTCACGACTTTTTTATCACCTGACAAAAGTATTTAAGTTATGTAACAAAGGGTCCTGATGACAGTTGTCATCAGGACCCTTTGTTTATGAACGTATAATTAATGTTCCTATATCCAAATCAGTATGAGGCTATTATAATGAAAGCCTTTAACTGATATAGGATGAGTACTCTGGTATTATGGGATGCACAGTGATTTTCATCTATTTTTCGACTTAGTATTTACTTATAGTTGTTATATTCACTTAACTATTTAATACAAGAGATATTACTTCATTTTGTCTCTAATACTCAAGAATAGCATCATCCATAGTCATTTTAGTCTTGAGAGTAGCTGTTGATTATGCCCAAGTTGTAATCGTTTCAACCGGGAGACGATAGGAAGGATAGCCATCTTTGGCTGCTTTACCTATGGAGATCAACATCACGGGCTGGAACCGTTCTTTATCCAGGCCGAACGCTTCGGCGATCTGACCTTTGTCATAACCGGCCATAGGGTTGGTATCATAACCATGGGCACGGGCAACGAGCATGAGTTGCATGGATATGAGGCCTGAGTCAATGAGGTTCATGTCACGCAATTCGGATGCGTTTATGTTCGCATAATAAGGTTTTACCTGCTGCATCTGCATATCCATGATGTCTTGGGGCATGTACCCAAGTTCCACTGATTTGCTGAAAATCTCTTCCATGTATTCAACGTTGTTGGCATCGTAAAACACGGCAATGACAGCGGAAGACGTTAGTGCCTGTGTCTGGTTAAAAGAGGCCAGTGGTGCAAGTTTCTCTTTGCCTTCAGCACTGTCGATAACAAGAAAACGCCAAGGTTGCATGTTAATGGCCGAAGGGGCACGTGAAGCTTTCGCCAGTATTTCGGTCATCTCCTCGCGACTTATTTTCACTTCAGGGTCGTAGGTTTTAACGGAATGGCGCTCCAAGACGATGTTATCAAAATCATTTGTTTTGTTGAATTGACCGGTAATTGTGTTCATATTGAAATCTCTCCTCATATCTATATTGGTGAGAGTAGGGTATAAACTATATCTCCATCTGTCTCACTATGAGGATTGTAAACTATGAAGTATACTTTATAGCAAGAAGAAGAAACGGGGGAAATCCATATGAAGATTAGTGAAGTAGCGAACCATGCAAACCTTCCGATATCCACGATTCGTTACTACGAGAAAATAGGTATTATCCCGGATGAACATATGCTGAGAGATCATAATAACTATCGAATATATGCGCAGAGCATTATTCAGCATCTGGAAGTGGTCAAACAATGTTTAGCTGTTGGTTTTACGATCCATGAGATCCAATCTATGATCTCTAAACATGGGTTTTCAAGTAATGATCAAGCAAGCATTATCCAAGCGAAAATATCAGAAATTGAAGAAACACAAAATAAATTAGAGAATTCCAAACAAAATCTGTACGAAATTCTTAAATCGGATATCACGTGTGAGGATGGTTTTGGTAAGTATTGAGCCGGAAGTCCCTCTTGAGGTTTTCATTCGGTACGTTCTTACATCATATCGATTCAATCGAGTACATTTCGTCCTGTATACGCAGATTACCGGGCTGCCCAGTTTCCACCTTCACCTCTGTAGCAAATACACCAGGCATACGCCCGTCTGGGAACCAGGGCATCTGTTTATCAATGACAATAAACATGCCTTCTGCATCACCCGTTGGTGAGAATTGTTTTCCGTCTCCGGCAAAGGGTTCAAGTTGATAATGCCCATTCAATGTGTTCATCGTCTCAGGAACATCATCAACAGGCAGGCCGATTTCACTAATACATAACAGATGCTTCGCTTCAAAAGCTTCATCAACTGCATTATTGAGTGAATGGTGAGCGATGAATTCCATCAAGTTGCCGCTTGGATCATAGAAATAGAAGGCTGTTGCATCCCAGTAGGGGAAATAGAATTCATCCTGTCCGTCTCTGGAGAGCAATGGAATGTTACGGTCTTGGACCCAAGTTTTTGCATCAGCAAGTTTATTCGTTGGAATCGTAAACGCTACATGATAGTAGGGATTCTCTTGTTCTGGCGCCTTCTTGAAAGATAGGAACGAGTTCCCTGCACGGAATGAAACGAATGTTGTACCATCCTCCACAAGATCCAGTTCCAGTAGTGTACCGTAAAACTCTTTTATTGCCTCGATCTGATGTGTCAACAAACCTACTTCTCTTATTTTCATTTCAAAATCCTCCTTTAAATCTCACCTTTGATTGAAATACTCGATTGTTTTCTCAATAAATGCCTTGGCCGATTGTGTCAGGTAACGGTCGGACCGATGGATGATCTCAAAGTGCCGGTATGGCGGATCGTCTGTAATTCGGATGCAACGTAGCGTGGGCTCATTCATGGCTTGGATCAGAGGGTAAGGCAGCAGTGTTCCTCCGACGTTGGCTTTGACCAGGCTAATGATGGAGGTTGCAGAACTGGTCTCCATGATGGTATTTAGGGTGAATCCATATTTACGGCAATAGCCATCGACCAATTCTCTGCCTGTAAATCCTTCGGGGAACATCACCGTTTGGATATTACGTAACTCCTGAATTTCAATTGTGCTTCGTTCAGCCCAATCATGATTCTCGGAAACGACGAGTACATATTCTTCACTGCACAAAGGAATGCGTACAAGCCGCCTATCAGGAGCAGATGTGATCTCGATACCAATGTCGACTTCATTTTCCAACACTTGATTCACGACATAGATCGAAGAGATAACCTTCAATTGCACTTTGGGGAACCGGGCATGAAAATCAACGAGCAGCGGAGTGATACGGTAATCCAAATCGGATGGAAGAACACCAATAACCAATCGTCCCCGCTGATCATTCCGGAATTCAGCTAGCGCATCCTGGGTATTCTGTAAATGCCGGATCATCTGTACACAGTGCTCCAGAAACAGAGTGCCTGCCTGGGTCATCACAATTTTTTTGCCGACACGGTCAAACAAAGGAACACCAAGCTCATCTTCCAACCCACGTATCTGTTGACTCAACGTGGGTTGAGATATGCCAAGTTTCTCAGCTGCCCGTGTAAAATGAAGCTCCTCACACACTGTAATAAAGTTTTCCATTTGACGAATCTCCATGAATTCACCTCTAATCATTGGTTTTAGTAATCATTTTAATAGAAACAATAGTATTGTTCAATCATTATAATGATCCTATACTTAATTCGTGCACCACCCGAAGATCTTGTCATTAAAAGAATAGGATCTTGGTGAAGGCAACGAGACTACTCCGATGAGGTGATTCATAATGAAACTTTTTTATATTGTATTGGCGCTTATTCTGGCTTCACTGAACTTAAGACCACCGATTACTTCCATTTCTCCGCTGATGAGTACCATACAGAATGATCTGGGTTTGAGCGGCATGACTGCCAGTCTGTTAACTACATTACCAGTATTATGTATGGGCATATTCGCTCCATTCTCTGTAAGACTAAGTAGAAGGTGGGGGAACGAAGGAGCCATTGTGCTGGCTTTAATCCTTATTGGGATAGGTACGGGGTTACGATTGTTCGTAGGTGCAACTCCGTTGATGATGTTCACTTCTTTTCTGTCAGGTGTAGGGATTGCATTGGCAGGGCCGATGTTGTCCAGCTTCATTAAGCAGTATTTCCCTAACCGAGTGGCAGCCATGGTCGGCATCTACTCTACAGCAATGGTGATGGGGGCCAGCATTAGTGTGGGGTTATCAGTTCCGCTCCAGCATACGCTGGGTGGATCTTGGAGAGGTTCTTTGGCTACATGGGCATTACTCGCAGCCATTGCATTGCCGATCTGGTTAAAATTAGCTTGGTCCGCGCGTACAGAGCGACAATCCGGACAAACCTCGGCTGTCATTCATGCACCACTTCCGGTGAAGAACAGGCGTGCATGGGTGCTGACACTGTTCTTCGGATTGATGGCCGCGATCTTCTATTCATTAACTGCCTGGCTTGCGCCAGCCATTCAGAGCCATGGATATAGCCAAGAGACTGCTGGCAACATCCAAACGTTATTTACATTGATATCACTGCCCTCAACGTTATTCATTCCCATGCTTGTACACCGATACCAAAGACGTGTCTTCTGGCTTGTTGGATGTGCGATGTTGGAGTTAATAGGTGTCCTGATGCTGAATCTCTCTGTCAGTCCGTGGCTCGCGGCGATTCCGCTCGGGATTGGTGCAGGTGGACTGTTTCCGATTGCACTTATGTTGCCAATTGATGAGACAAACAATGCTCAGGAAGCCAGTAGCTGGTCGGCTATGACTCAATCTGGTGGCTACATTCTTGGAGCACTTGGGCCGCTGGCGATTGGTTGGCTCCGCGATCTAACAGGCAGCTTTGTGCAAGCATTTTATGGTTTGGCTATCATCATCGTGTTGCAGATTATCGTTCAATTGGCTATTGGCAATAAAAAAAGTTTAAAAGTTAGCCAGGAGCAGAGCTAAAAGGCATGTAAAGTAAAATGGATATAGAAATATGATCTTTATACATGATCTAACAAGTCCAGATAGTACTGCCTTAATGATTCCTTTAACGTGTCAGGTTCCATGATTTTAACGGATTTACCGAATCCTGCGAGGTAACGAACAATGAAATCAAGTTCATGAGTCTCATATGAACCTGCAAGAAGCATTTGACCCGGTTCAATGCCTGATTCGTTGACGTGTATGATCTGCATAGATGGGAAATGTTCTTGCTGGAATAGCTCCATCCCGGCTTCATCAATCAGACATTTGAATGGAATTGCTTGTTCCGATGGTTTCCATAGAGATTGGGCATCCTGTGAATAGCGTTCATTTACATGAGTTAAAGGTTCAATCTCCGTTGTTTCGGCTGAAATGATGCGGTCGCAGCGGAATACACGATACGCTTGTTTATGCAGATCATAGGCTTGGCAATACCAATATCCTTTCCTGGCATAGAGCGCGATGGGTTGAATGGTGCGGATATTGGTGTGTGCAGAAGATGGCCTTTGATCAGAGGATCTACGCTGATTAGCGTACGTAATCTGAATCACTATATTCTGCACAGCAGCCATCAACAGAAATTCCAAATGTGCACTATCGCGGATCTGCTCCGTATGTCGGAAGGAAACCCGGTGTTGAATGTTCTCAATATCCTGTCGTTGCTTGTCGGATAACGCGCTCATAAATTTCTCATGAATGGTACGGAAAGAGACTTGAAAGGGTAAGCTGGAGAAGCTGCGGAGGGCCTGCATCGCAAAATAAAGGGCATGAAGCTCGCCTGTATTAAACGAAATGGGAGGCAGCTGCATCTGCTGCAGCAGTCGATATCCGCCGTAGCGTCCGTATTCGACATAGATGGGCGCTCCTAACTCTTCCAATGAAGCGATATCTCTTAACGCGGTTCGTTTGGAGATCTGGAACTCCTGCATGAGATCTTGCAGGGTGAACTGTTGTTTTTGGTTAATGAAGCGCAGCATCTGGTTCATACGTTCTGATTTTTTCATATCAAACCCTCTTAATGGTGCCATGGATTGGCACCTTTCGTTGTTATAGTGATAAGTGTAATCCAACAGGAACAAGGAGGCAATATAATGAATTTTGAAGTGATACCCTTTTTGTCATTGAACGGGGAAGCGGCGGCAGCCATTGCTTTTTATGAGGAGTTTCTGGGCGCCAAGGTGATATTCAAGAAAAGTTATAAAGAGATGAAGGAGATGAACCCGCACTTCGAGTACCCCGCCGGTCAAGATGAGTATATTACACATTCGGTGCTGGAGATTGGGGTTAACAAAGTCATGATTGCGGAAGAAGCAATGGACACGGAGAGAGCATGGCAGCTGGGGAACAGCACGTCACTATGTATTCAATCCAAGGATAAAGATCCCATCGATCAACTGTATCATTCTCTGATGCAACATGAGGGTGTGAAGGTACTGGTACCGTATGAACAAAATGAATTCAGCCCAGGATACGGTATTGTACGGGACCCATTTGGCATTGCGATTCAGCTGTGTGTGACGGTGCACGATTTTTGAATTGATATTATACCCAAGATATTCACTCGGGATGTAAGAATATAACTAACTTATAAAATGAGACTGGATAAGAAACAGGACGATGCACGACGAATCGTCCTGTTTTTCTTGTATATCGGGGTTAAACGGTTACTATAAAAACAGAAAAAATGTTAGAAATACAGAAGTGTTTGCTTCTTTGCTTTGTGTTACGATACGTGAAAGTAGATACAGAGACATTTTACGGATGGGATAAGCCATTGCCAGCGGATGAGGTGGAGCAGATTTTTTTTAAAAAAATAATTGACAACAGGTGATCCAAAATGCTGCAAATCGGGTATCAATAGTAGTGTCATCTAGAACCTAATGGATACATATGTTGTTATGATCGTTTTTGCTAGTTAAAGGTTGTCTATTATGGAATGAACTGTGGGGGTTATCAAGTGTCTATATTAGATATGGAAAAGAAAGATGTTGTCACCGATGCAATGGTCATCAAGGCGATGGAGAAAAGTCTTGCTATCATTCGATTCGATCTGGATCGCCGGGTAACCTACGTGAACGAAGTCTTTGCCCAGACGATGGGATATACGGTAGATGAGATGTACGGCATGAAGCATCAGCAACTATGCTTCGGTCATTTTGCGAATACCCCGGACTATGATGCTTTTTGGAATAGCATATTTGATGGTGTCAGCTTCCAGGACAAGGTTGAACGCAAGGATGCAAAGGGGAATTCGGTATGGCTTGAGGCGACATATATGCCGGTGTACGATGAGACGAATCAGAAGATACTGGGTGTCTCCAAAATCGCCACCAACATTACCAACCGTCAGAACAACATTTCGGTCGTAGTGAATGAACTGAAAACGATGTCTCATGAACTGAATGGTCAGGCAGATGTAGGCATTGAACGCAGTCAGGAATTGATGTCAAGTATCTCCTATATCTCTGAGGTGTCGACTTCTAACCGTGCAACGTTGACTCATTTGCAGGAACAGGCCGGATCGATTCAGGGCGTGGTACGAACGATACGCGAGATTTCGTCTCAGACGCAACTGCTCGCGTTGAATGCTGCCATTGAGGCTGCACATGCAGGAGAATTTGGACGAGGATTCGATATCGTGGCCAAGGAAGTTAAGAAACTATCCGCAATGGTGGAGAGTTCGATTAATGAGATTCGTGATAGCGTTACCGGAATAACGAAGGAGATTGGTAATATCACAGGCGGCACAAAAAAAGTAGAGGAATACGTTGAGCGGAGCCAGAAGCAGATTGAGATCGCATTGACTGATTTTATGGCAATTGCTGCATCGGCTCACTTGCTTGATGCAAAGGCGGAGCATGTAACCAGAATCGTATAAGAATATATAGTAATAGCGGTTCCTTACACAGGAACCGTTTTTTTTGTCGTTCAGTACACAAAAAACGGGAATTATTGTGATCAAACGGGGACACAATACTTGGGAATACCTGCAGCTTTGTCATGCAGAGAAATGTTGGGGTGGGAACATGTGGTCAACAATTGTATCCTACGTGCCGGGAGGGTCCATATGGATTCAGGCATTATTGGTCTTCATCATTCCGATTGGTATTACTTTGAGCATGCGCTGGATCAATGCTGCCATTAAGCGTGGAAGCTTCTCTCGTTCGAAGCAATCGTCCATATCCTCAAAGGATATCTCGCCAGCCGCCGCAGGGCAGGGCGAGGGAACGGAAACGGGCCATTATGCGAATATTAAGATAACAGGGAAGTACAATACGGATCTAACTAGCGTAAGAGAAAGCTTTGGTCAAAATGCTGACGTGCATATTCGGGAATTTACGATTAGGGGTACGAATACACGGGCAGCCGTTATATATACCGAAGGCCTGGTAGATCAAGAATTAATCGATGATCACCTGATTACACCGTTAATGTTGGAGGGTGTTCCAGAGCTTAAGCGGGAGGGATTCCTCCATCCGGATAATGCACATTTACTGTCGGCCTACCTGCAAGATCAATTATTACCTGTCAGTCTGGTTGAAGAGACCCAGTCCCTTCAAAAGGTCTCAGTTGGTGTGCTTTTTGGCAAGAATGCACTATTCGTCGATGGATTGCCGGGGGCTCTATTAATTGGAGCTCATAAAGTCAAAGCACGAGGCGTGAATGAACCTTTGTCCGAAGGATTGCTTCGTGGCCCTCGTATTGGTTTTACAGAGGAGTTAAGCGATAATACAGCCATTTTGCGTCGTTATGGAAGCGAGCAGAGCCTGTTTATTCAGAAATATGAAGTGGGGAAACGAATCAAAAAAGAGTTGGCAATAGCCTATATTGTGGACATTGCTAATCCTGCGCTTGTGGATGAGGTTCGCAAACGAATCAAAAAGATTGACATGGACTCCATGCTGGAATCAGGCTATGTCGAACAGCTGATTGAAGATAATACCCTGAGTCCCTTTCAACAGATACTAAATACGGAAAGGCCTGACCGGGTGATAGGTGCATTATTAGAAGGCCGGGTGGCAATTATATTAGACGGTACACCATTTGTGTTGATTGTACCAGTGACCTTCAGCATGCTGCTGCAATCTCCCGAGGATTACTATGAACGATGGATTCCCGGAACCTTCATGCGAATGTTACGTTTTATGTCGGCCATGCTGGCATTGCTTGCTCCTGCGCTCTATATCTCGTTTATCTCGTTTCATCCCGGTTTGATTCCGACCAAGCTGGTACTGACCATTATTGAAACAAGGACAGGCGTACCTTTTCCGTCGATCATTGAAGTGTTGATCATGGAGCTCTCGATTGAAATTCTCAGAGAGGCAGGCATACGACTGCCTAAGCCGATTGCGCCTGCGATGGGGATCGTTGGAGGTTTGATTATTGGCCAGGCAGCAGTACAGGCCGGGATTATAAGTCAATTCCTGGTTATTGTCGTTGCGGTTACCGCCATATCCTCCTTTACGATCCCTGTCTATAGTGCTGGCATAACCCTGCGAATTCTGCGATTTGCCGCCATGTTTAGTGCAGCCGTGCTCGGATTGTTTGGTGTAGTTATGTTTTTTCTCCTCATCTGTACGCATCTGGCGCGACTAACGAGCTTTGGCGTGCCTTATGTTGAACCAGCCGTGCCTTATCGATTTGGAGAGTGGAAGGATTTTGTAATCCGCGCCCCGCTAAATATGATGAGAAAACGTCCGGAGATGACTCATCCGACGGATAAGGACCGAACAAATTCATAAAGGGATGGAGGTGACGAGAAGTGAACAACTCAGAGGGAAAGATTAGCGGTAGACAGGCCGTAGTGATTATTGTCAATTACATGCTTGGGGCAGGGATCTTGACGCTCCCTAGGACGACCGGTAAGGCTGTTGGCACACCAGATGTCTGGATTTCCATTCTTCTTTCCGGATTGATTATTACGGGTGTCGGCCTTATTATGGTCACCCTCTGTCGCAGATTTCCCGAGAAAACCGTGTTCCAGTTCACCCGTGAGATTACCGGGCGCTGGATTGCTTACATACTGGGCTGTGCCATGATTATGTATTTTATGGTCATTGCCGCATTCGAAATCAGAGTCATGGCAGATGTAACGGGGATGTATCTGCTTGAACGTACACCAACGTGGGCCATTGTCATGGTGTTCATGTGGATTGGGATATATTTGATCTCCGGTGGGCTGGCCGTCCTTGTACGTGTATTTGAGATCATTTTGCCGATTACGCTGATTATATTTGTCATTGAAATTTTGCTCAGTAATCAGCTATTCGAGATTGGTAATCTGAGGCCGGTACTTGGAGAGGGATTCCTACCGGTTATTAAAGGATTGAAGCCCTCATTACTGTCGTATACAGGTTACGAGGTGATGCTGGTCATGACCGCATATATGCAAGATCCGAAGAAAAGCAATAAGGCTATGACATGGGGCTTAATGATCTCGACAATGATTTACCTGATTACAGCAATTATGGTGGTGGGCAGCTTGTCTCTTGACGGGGTTAAGACCAGAACGTGGCCAACGCTGGATTTGGTAAGAAGCTTTGAGGTACAAGGTTTAATATTCGAGCGATTTGAATCCTTGCTGCTGGTCATCTGGATTATGCAAATTTTTTCGACGATGGCGATTACACATTACTGCGCTTCGGTGGGAATACGTGATTTGTTTCGTATGAAGAAGGTGCAGGTCATTATGTATTGCCTGCTTCCAGTCATTTATGTGACTGCAATGATGCCCAAAACGGTGAATGAGACCTTTGCACTAGGTGATATGCTGGGCAATGCATCCGTGTTTTTATTTGCTATTTTACCACTGCTTTTACTACTGCTAAGTCTGATTCGTAAAAAAGGAGGCAAGCATGCATGATTCAATTTCGTATGTTTTTACGTGTATTGATGGCCTTGAGTGCTCTTTTGATGTTATCTGGATGCTGGAGCAGTAGACAGATCGAAGATCTTAGTGTGTATGTTGGTCTGGGTATTGATATCGCTAAAGAAACGGAATTTGAGAAGAACATTGCAGCTCAGGGAGGGGGGTATGCAAAGCAAAATAACTTGACAGCTACGGTGCAAATCGCTCCAGGCAGTTCCAGCAGCCAAAAGAGCCAGCAATCCGGTTCGCCCGCTTCTGGCAAAAAATCCTATTCCAATGAACAGCTCACGGGGGATTCATTGCTGCAAATCTTTCGTCAATTCGCGCTGAGAAGAGATCGTCCGCTTATCGGGCATCATCTGAAGGTCATTGTCATCTCCAAGGATATTGCCCAAAAATACGGGCTGGACCAGCTTCTTGATTTTGTATTGCGGGATAACGATATTCGTCCGAACTGTCTGGTGTTGATCAGCCATCAACGTGCGGTCGATGTGCTGACTTCACAGGACCCTTCCCGAATTCCTGCATTTTACCTCACAGGCATAACGAATAATTCCTACATGTCCAATAAGATTCTGGACCCAGTCCTGCTCTCCAAATTAAATGCCAAAATGCAGTCCGGTTCGAGCTTCATGCTTCAGAATGTACTGAATTCGAAGGGAGAGGACAAGTTCTCTGGTGTCAGCATCTTTGATGGCAAGACGAAAAAGTTTCTCGGGGAACTGAACCAAACGGAGCTGGAAGGGCTATCATGGATCATGCCCAAAGAACGAGGAGGGGTCTTGAAGACATATAACAAGGAGGGATTCACCGTTCTATTCGAAACAAAGAAGAAAAAAACAAAAGTCACTCCCAAGGTGGTTGGCAATGATATATCATTCCATGTGAAGTGCGAATCCGAAGGTTGGCTAATGGAGGATTGGCGGGCTCCCGAAGAAGAGGAAAAGGACTCTTATATTAAGGAACTTGAGAAAGATTTCTCTGAAATGGCCGAACAACAGATTCGCCAGGTATTATACAAACTTCAGCATACCTACAAGGTTGATGTTGCAGATTTTCGGGATAGCTTGCGGATCAAACATCCAAAAACATGGAAGAAAGTTAAAGATGATTGGGACAAGATTTTTAGGACCGTGCCGATCACGTACGATGTAAAGATCACCATCACCAATCCGGGGTCTTCCACCGAATAGCGAGATGTGCCATTTGTGATTTAAATGTTGACACATTCATGATAGATCGCTATATTAGTAAAAAATCATATTCTTATCCAGAGAGGTGGAGGGACTGGCCCTTAGAAACCTCAGCAACAGATCTGAAGGATACTGTGCTAATTCCAGCGGGTGAAAGCCTGATAGATAGGAGCGTTTGTTTTTATTTGTCAGTAACGGCGCACTCTTTAGGCAGAGTGGGTCTTTTTTGTTTTTTCTGGATGAAGAAGTAGGGGAGCAGCAGGTATGGAGAACAACAACGACAAAGGGCATTTTCAGCGGAAAATGCAGGCACGGCATGTGGTCATGCTCTCTCTCGGAGGAGTCATTGGAACGGGATTATTCCTCAGCTCAGGTTACACGATTCAACAGGCGGGACCACTGGGAACCATTCTGTCCTATCTGATCGGAGCCATCGTTGTATATCTGGTGATGCTCTGTCTTGGTGAACTGTCTGTTCATATGCCAGAGACGGGAGCATTTCATAGTTATGCAGCCAAATATATCGGCCCGGCAACAGGCTACACGGTGGCTTGGTTATACTGGTTAACCTGGACTGTTGCGCTTGGCTCTGAATTCACAGCCGCCGGATTGCTGATGCAGCGCTGGTTCCCATCGGTGAACGTATGGATATGGAGCGCGATTTTTGCACTGATGATCTTTCTGTTTAACGCTTTAACGGTGAAATTATTTGCGGAATCTGAGTTCTGGTTCTCATCTGTCAAAGTAGTGACCATCGTAATCTTCATTATAATCGGTGGTGCAGCCATGTTTGGCATCATCCCGATGGCGGATTCCGAACCGGCTCCATTTCTATCAAATATTACTGCATCCGGGTGGTTCCCTCATGGGGCTACAGCGATCTTGATGACCATGCTTGCTGTAAACTTTGCCTTCTCAGGCACCGAGTTAATCGGCATTGCCGCCGGTGAGACGGAGAACCCGGAAAAGACGATACCGAAGGCTATTCATACGACACTGTGGCGCCTGGTTATTTTCTTCATAGGAACGATTATTATCTTGTCGGCCTTGCTGCCCATGTCGGATGCCAGTGTACTGGAAAGTCCGTTTGTAGCGGTAATGGAGCGGGTGGGTGTACCCTATGCAGCAGACATTATGAACTTTGTTATTCTAACGGCAATTCTCTCTGCTGCCAATTCGGGCCTGTATGCATCTTCACGGATGCTCTGGTCTCTGGCTGACAAAAAAACGATCTCTCCGTGGTTTGCCAAATTGACCAAACAAGGGGTGCCATTGAATGCACTACTGATTAGTATGGTGGGTGGTGCGTTGGCATTGCTGTCCAGTATCATTGCGCCAGGTACGGTGTATATTACGCTGGTTTCCATTTCAGGTCTGGCTGTTGTTGCGGTATGGATGAGCATCAGTGCCTCCCAATACATGTTCCGCAGACAGTATACCCGGGAAGGACATGCGGTCAAAGATCTGGTCTACCGCACACCACTGTATCCGGTGGTACCGATTGTTTCATTTATATTATGCCTGGCTTCATGCATAGGTATTGCCTTCGACCCGACACAGCGAATTGCGCTGTATTGTGGGGTTCCATTTATCGCAGTATGTTACGCAGCTTATTATCTGACAGAACGTGTGAATAAGAAAAGAGGACAAGTACATGACGCAAGCACAACAGACTAACCCGATAGAACAGATCCTTCGTAAACATCCGGTCATGATTCTGGATGGAGCGTTGGCAACGGAGCTCGAACAGCATGGATGTGATCTCGATGATCCACTATGGTCTGCTCGTGTGTTGCTTGAGAATCCGGATGTTATTGTTCAGGTCCATGCGGATTATTTTCGAGCAGGAGCCGACTGTGCGATTACATCCAGTTATCAGGCGACGGTGGATGGCTTCCGCAAGAGAGGGATCGGAGAGCAGGAAGCGTTGGACCTGATTCGCAAGACGGTGGAGCTGGCTGCAAAGGCGAGAGATGACGTATGGGCGGAATTGCAGAGTAGTTTAGTAGGGAGAGAAAGCTCGACGAGTCAGCTTGTAGAAGCTCCTTCGGTACGTGCCCAGACGGTGGAGAATGAGGAGCATATAACAGAACGTACAGGGGATGGCGAAGGAGACTGTCTTCGTCCACGTCCAATTATTGCCGGGTCCGTTGGTCCGTACGGCGCCTATCTGGCAGATGGTTCAGAGTATGTGGGACATTACGGCGTGTCGGATGAGACGCTTGCCGCATTTCACCGTCCACGTATGGCAGCGTTGCTTGAAGCGGGTGCTGATATTCTGGCGTTTGAGACGATTCCTTCCTTGCAGGAAGCACAGGTGCTCGTTAATTTACTGAAGGAGTTTCCACATGCATATGCCTGGTTATCTTTCTCCTTAAAAGATGGAACAGCAATCAGCGAAGGTACGCCGATTGAGGTATGTGCACAGACATTTGGCTCCGAGCCCCAGATTACAGCAATTGGCTTGAATTGTGCTCCGATGGAAGTGGTGGCGGAAGCCGTGAGTATTTTGCGCCGTGCCAGCGACAAACCTGTTATTGTCTATCCAAACTCAGGTGAGACATATGATGCTGTGACGAAGACGTGGAGCGGACAGGGGACCTGTGGTAGCATGAGGGACGCATCGGAAGCCTGGGTTGCTGCGGGTGCACAAATTATTGGTGGTTGTTGCCGCACTACGCCACATCAGATTGGTGAATTTGCGAAGAAGTGGCGGAGATAGTTCATATGATGATAACAAGCCCCTCCACATCCTATAGAGGTATGGAAGGGCTTGTTTTATTGTGTTAAGGCATCCTGGTTACATTATTCGATAACCAGCATACGTGGCGATGCTTCTCGAATAATTCTCGAAGAGAACCACGAGCCAAGACTGGCTGCAATAATGCTTAGACAGGTGAACAGTACCATTTCACCCCAATGCAGGATCAGTGGAAGTTGTACGATACCATAACCGGAAAGGACTATTTCGAGTAAAAGAGGCAGCAGATATACGCCGACGAAAATACCCAGTATGGCTCCCGCGGAGGACAGTATGATCATTCCCATGGTGAGTGACAACCGGATTTGGCAAGATGTCATTCCCAGCGATTTGTATATCCCGTACGTTGTACTTTCTTTGCGAATATTGATTCTACAGGTACTGAAAATAATGATGAACGTCACAATGATAAATAGCAATCCAATCAGGCTCATCGGATAGATCAGGATATTAGCGGCTTCTGCGTAAACGGAATCAAGCAATGTCTTCTGAGTAACTACCGAAGCAAAATCTTTAAATTGCTCATTTAATTGTGAGGCAACCATACCCGCTTGTGCCATATCGTTCACATTGATGAAGATAACATCAAATTCACTATAATCCGGGTTCACACTTCTCATGGCATCAATGGTGATTCTGCCTGAAACAGACATGTTGGCGATCGCCTGATAGATGCCTGTGATGATGAATGTACGCTTTTCTCCTTCAATATAGATGTCGATAAGATCACCGAGATCTTTATCTGATGTTTTGGCTACACTTACACCAATGGCAATTTCATTCGCATGTTGTGGGTTACCCCCTTTTAACGTTTCGAATCCAAGTTCCTGATAACTCCCGTCCAGTACACTCAAGTTGAGACTGATGGATTGGCCCTCCACTGCTGCCAAAGACTCCGGGCTAATTACACCCGTTGTGTTCCCTTGCCAGCCTACATTACTGATCCTCGAATCCTGCGCTAACACGTGCTTTAGTTCAGCCTTGGGGAAGTTACTTTTGTTCACTACGACTGCTGCGATATTGGCATTGTCATACCCCCATTTAGCTGCGGTCTGTTCAATTCCGGTTATACTGGTCAGCAGAACATAACCCAGAACAAGTACGGAGGAAGCCATGGTGGTTAGCAGGAGTGTTAGAACAGAGCTTTTGGTATTTTTGAACACATGTCGGAATCCAAGCACGGCGGTCACAGGCAGTCGTGTGAATCCGATCCAGTGCGCCCATGGCGAATTCATTCTGCCAGCCATCCGGCTGTGATCTGTCTCCGACATACCATAACGAATAGCCTGTACGGGCTGTATGCTGCGTGCCTTTTTGGCATATAACACAGTGAACAGAATTACTAGAGCAAATAGTAGTACGCC
This sequence comes from Paenibacillus polymyxa, assembly GCF_018614975.1. Lineage (GTDB taxonomy): Bacteria > Bacillota > Bacilli > Paenibacillales > Paenibacillaceae > Paenibacillus > Paenibacillus polymyxa_E. The sequence continues at coordinate 21,914 of NZ_JAGGNR010000053.1, forward strand.
GGCCAGTATGGCCGCGTCCAATCCTTGGACTGGGATGTTCTGATTCCCCACTCGAAGAGAGGATACAGAAATATTAATGATCCATTTGGATATCCATATACTGAGTACAAGTCCTGGGATAATGGCTACGATGGATAACAATGCATATTGAATAACATAGGTGCCTATCGTTTTTCGGGAAGTCAGACCTAGTGATTTGAGGATTCCTATCGTTCTGTAATTGGCCAGGATGGCATCCGCAATCGTAAACCCGATGGTCATCAGGGCGATAGAGAGCATGACAACACCCATGAATATCATGATAAATCCAATAACCTGATTGATGATCAGATAGAAAGAGGCAATGGCCTCAAACTCCATTTTGGATTCTAGAAACGGAATACCTGTCTCACGATTGTACCGTTCCCAATACACCGAATTCATGCTGTAATCGTTAAAATGGATGCCCATCATACGATTCTCGTTGCCAGCAAGTGTAGCGAGATCATGTTGATAATCGGTAGGATTCATCCAGACCCGTGCTGTATTGGAGAAGGGTGCCCCGTATGGTACATCGATTACAATGCCCGATACATTCAATTCGAGTGTGCTTGAGCCGGTTTTGAAGCCAATGGTATCACCTACCGAAATATGATAGGTATTTGCCATGGACGTTGGAATCCAGACGGAGCCTTGTTTGGGAACGGTGTCGGGCGTCCCGCTTGAGAAATTTAGTTCATCCACACCCCATGGCGGCGGAGGCGTATTAAACATGTACAGGTAGATGTTAGGGATGTGAGTTTCATTCAAAATGATGCCTGACAATGTATGATACGTTAGCAAAGGGGACACCTGAACTCCATCCTGAGAAGCCCACCAGTTGTGCACAGCGTCAGGGTCATTGAGCCCTTTTTCAAACGTCAGAATCTGATGAGATCCATGGGTTCGGGTATGCATTTCATAAAACTGATTGCCGGTGTTCGCCAGAATGACAATAGCTGTAGATACAAGAAGTGTCGAGAGAAGCAGGAGCAGCGCAATCAACGCATTTTGTATTTTGTTCCTACTCAGATACGATAAGCTAAGTTTAAACATGACTGCCATCGTTATTCCTTCCCCGTAACTAAAGCGAAGGTGATCGCTTCACGATCCTGAATTTGATGTTCGTCATAAGTGTCAAACTCAAGGATTCCGCCAATCTTGCCGTCCAAAATGTAGATCAGGCGATCTGCCCGACAGGCGGCCTTGATATCATGCGTCACCATAACAACGGACTGTCCTTTCCGGTTGAGATCCGTAAGGATATCGAGAACAGCTGTGCCGTGTTCCATATTCAGGCTTCCGGTCGGTTCATCCGCAAAAATGATATCCGGCGAATTGATCAAAGAGCGTGCAATGGCAGCTCGCTGTTGCTGTCCTCCGGAAGTTTGGGAGGGGAGGCGATCACGTTGTGCATTAATATCCATCGCACTCATCAGTTCAGCAGCTCGGGATTGGATGTCCTTCGTTTTGTTTCCAGCGATATATCCCGGTAAAGCAATGTTCTCTTTGATGGAAAGGTCTGGGACCAAGTTGATGCTCTGATAGATATAACCGATCCGGCGGGTGCGGAAGTTGGACATTTCCCGTTCACTGTAAGCGTCAATCCGCTGGTCGCGAAAATAGACCTCACCTGCTGTAATCTGATCCAGTCCGCTTAGCAGATATAAGAGAGTTGATTTGCCAGAGCCAGAGTTACCCATGATGACCGTGAATTCTCCTTCATAGATGTCGAGATCTACATTACGGATGGCATGATGTTGCTCACTTCCGCTGTTGTACGTTTTGCACAGATTCTGTGCACGAATAATCACTTTTTTGGACAAGTTGAATCACTCCCGAGTGCAGTATAGGATTCATTCTAGAGGAGGGATGTTGAGGAAGCCTTATCAAATTATGAATAAAGTATTACAGCTGTGGAGTGTGGGCTCAGCATATCGGCAGATAGAAACGGAAGGTTGTGCCTTGTCCTTCTTTACTAGTAAAGGAAATATGACCTCCGTGTGCTTCAATAATGCTTTGGCAGATGGAAAGGCCCAGCCCTGTACCTTCCTGAGCACGTTGTTCTGCATGACTCGTCTGCCCTCTGAAGTAACGCTGGAAAACAAACGGCATGTCCTGTACACGTATTCCCTGACCCGAATCGACAATCGTCACTTTCAAGTGTCCGGATTCCAGTTCCATATCTATACGTATCGTGTCTCCTGGAGCTGTATGCTTGAGGGCATTGGCAGCAAGATTGGAGATCACCTGTTCAATTCGAGTGGGGTCGATAGCGATTAACACATTGGGGATGTAGCTGGGTCCTTTATAGATAAGCCCCTTTGTTAGGACAACATGTTCAATAGGTTTCAACATCGTCTTCAGTATAGGCCCACTGTACATTTCACGGGTTTCCACCGAAATTTGCCCCAATTCCTGAAGTGCATGAACCAGCAGATCCTCCACAAGGCGTGCCGTTTTATCCGTATGGGTCCGCATGACTCCCATATATTCCATCAGCGTCTCCTGATCGTTACATAGTCCTTCCTCAATAGCTTCTATGTATGCTTTTATTGTGGTAATTGGTGTTTTAATATCATGAGATATATTGGTGATGAGTTCTTTTTGTGCTTGTTCCTGCCGAATACGCTGCTCGCTCATATGTTTAATCTCCGTGCGCATTAGATCAAACATGGCATATACTTCGAGCAATTCATCGTTCCGGTTGTACTGGATTTTTTCTTCATAATTGCCTTTAAGCATGGATTCCGCATGTTGCTTCAATTGATGGATGGGAGAGAGCAGGTGTTTATCCAGTTTTCGTTTCATCCAGAATAGAAATAAGCTTAGGATCGATGACAGTAGTAAAAGTGCGCTAATCAATATAACCGGAAAAGTCATCGATTGCTGAACCGTAACCATGGCTTGGGGGATGGAAAAGATAGCATTGCCGATCTGACTTCCCACGGGTCCGTCCATCACGGGAAAAGCAATATCAAGCAACTCGTTACCGTCCACGGCCTGCGTGGCATGATGCAGATCATAATGGAGAGCTGAACGCAGATTAACTTGCGTCCCTTCAGAGGTGGGGTTGGAGGACAGAATGACTTTTCCATCCAAGTTTAGATAGGTAAGCAGAACCCCGGTCTCTCTGGCGGTGTAACGTATGACTTCACGAATATTTTGTTCATTAAGATGCTGATGATTTTGTTCCAAAGCGAGTAAGATCGGATTGACCTTGAGGCGAACCTGATTCAGGGACAGATTGGATTCGCCTGAATTTCGATCTTGTAACAGCATCATCGACAGTGCAAGGATACTTAAAACGATAATAATGAGAAGCCCAAGTGTTGTTAACAACCAGCGTTTGGACCAGCTGTTCAATGACATGTGGGAGCCTCCAATCTCACTTATTCGTAATTGAATTTGTAACCGACACCCCATACCGTCTTCAGAACGGTCGGATGCGAGGCATCTGCCTCAATTTTTTCACGTAGTCTGCGAATGTACACGGTTACGGTATTTTCATCACCGTAGGTTGCATATCCCCAGATGGCGTCGAGCAACTGGGCTTTGGAGAATACCTGATTCTTGTGGCTTGCCAGATAATGAAGTAATTCGAATTCCTTGGCAGACAGAGAAACTTCCGATCTGTTTAATGTAACTTTATAGGCTTTTTTATCAATCACCAGATTTCCAAGATGCAGCAGATCTGTTCTGTCTCCAACGGATGTCATGCTGTCATAACGCCTGAAGTGGGCATTAATCCGTGCTAACAGTTCGCTCAGCGAGAAGGGCTTGGTCATATAGTCGTCTGCTCCAAAGCCAAGACCAAGTACCTTATCGGTATCACTGCCTCTGGCACTCAGAATGAGGATGGGGATATTGTTGCGTCTTCTGATCTCTCGACAGACCTCAATTCCGTCCATGTCCGGAAGCATAATATCCAGAATGATGTAGTCTGGTTGAATAAGCTCCATAATCTGAAGTCCATCTTGTCCAGTGGCTGCCACGGCGGCTTCATATTGATTTTTGGTTAAATAATCTCGCAGAATGCGCGAAATATCCGGTTCATCCTCGATGATGAGGACTTTGCGCTGGTGGGTTAGCATATGTATCGCTCCAGTATAAGAATATCAAAATAGAAAATAGAGCTTTGGTTGAGTCTGTAAGGAACCTATGTTTTTCACTATACAGGTTTGTTCATGATGCGTCATGAACAAATGCTAAAAGCTGTGCGGGAAATTACCAGCCAGTTAGAATGAAGATAGGCCTATAAATACACAATAAGGTATTTTTTTAAAATAAAAGATAGTACTATAGAATCAGAGAATCTAAATGTTATTTCTAGGGAGAAATAAAAATATGAGTGAAAAGACTAGTCGTTTATTTCAACTTATAAATGCCATCTATGCAAAGCCAGGGATAACTGCGAGTGAACTTGCGACGAAACTCGAAGTATCCCAAAGAACGATTTACCGTGATATTAGTCAGATCTCTTTATTCACGACGTTGATGCTAGAAGATGAAGACAAACGAAACGGAGGGTATCGTTTTCTGAACGAAAACTTTTTGGATCCCATTCGTTTTAATGAAGAAGAAGAACTAGCTTTCACTTTGCTTCCTTCACTACTCGAAAGGGATAAACGTCCTCCCGGATTTGACAGTGCATATGATAAAGTAATGACCTCCCATCGAAAGAATCAGACCCAGCGCAGTAATCTCGTCCGTGATATTACGGATATGATTCAGATGGGAACCCCTGCGTACCGAACAGAGTATCCTAATTTTCTTCATGAAATCATTCAAGCGATATTGGACAAGAGAACGATTGACACCGTATATCATACTCAATCCAGGGATGAAACAAGCAACCGAATGATCGATCCGTATTATCTGATTCCAAGAGAACAACGTTTTTACTTAATCGGTTTCTGTCATAGAGCACAAGGTATGAGAGTTTTTCGATTGAGCCGTTTCCAGCAAGTACATATCACGAACGAAGTATTCTATCTAGGCGATTTCAATATTCAACAATATCTAAAAAATACATGGTCGATTCATCCGGGACAGCGCAACACTCGGTTTAGGGTTCGTTTTGATTCGAAAGTGGCTCGTTACATTCGGGAGGAGGAGCTCTTTGTTCAACCATGGATGAAAGAGTTAGCAGATGGATCGCTTCTATTTGAAGTGACGGTGAACAATGAGCATGAATTCATCATGTGGTTACTGCAGTACGGCCCCGACGCAGAGATTCTGGAACCACAATCGGCACGAGAAGAGATGAAAGCACGCATGGCAGCCTGGATGAGAATGTATCAATAATACTTTTGAGAGGAGAAAGAAGGCAGGATGGATGAGCAGATGAGGAATCGAAAGAAAAACTATACAGATTGGTTGAGGCGCAAAAGGAAATCGAATGGACAGTCCTACTCCGAAAATACGATCAGCTCATATGTTTCTGCACTAACTACGGCTCCGGCAAGATTAAATGGAGTCTCGTTGGAAACAACGAATGTATTCGAGGTGGATTCGGTTAGCGAGTATTCTCAGTTACGATTGAGAATGGAGCAGGCTCAAAATTTTAATGAGATCAATAAAAAAGCGGGAAATCGCACCTTTCAGTACAGTTTGGCGTATTACGAGGAGTTTCTTAGAGAATTCGAGTCCAGAGGAAGTCTGGCATTGGAAACAAAGCCATTGGGAGAAAGATACGCTATTTCAGACGCCAGACTGAAGCTGTTAGATAAAAATATCATCCTATACGGTCCTCCAGGGACTGGGAAAACGTATCATACCGTCTTGTACGCTGTTTCCATCATAGAGAATAAACCTTTGGACGATATCCGCGAAGAAGCGGAGACGGCTGGTTACGATCATATCAAATCACGATACGATGCTTATAAGGCTCAAGGACAAATTGCTTTCACAACATTTCATCAATCTTATGGTTATGAAGAATTTATCGAGGGCATTAAACCTCAGATGTTAGCTGATGAGGGGCAAGAAAATTCGAGTGGAGACATTTCCTATGAAATTGCTCCTGGAATTTTCAGACGTTTTTGCGAAGCGGCGCAAAAACCTATCGTTCAGGATCAAAATGATTATGGTATTCGCCAGGACCCGACGATATGGAAAGTTTCGTTGGGTGGCTCCGGGGAAAATGCTATCAAAACGGATTGCTTCAACCATGACCGGATTCGAATCGGGTGGGATTCTTATGGGGAAATCTTGAATGAAGAAACGAACTATGAGCACGGTGGTCAAGCTGTTCTGAATAATTTCATCGTGGAGATGGCTATCGGAGATTTGGTCCTCGTTCTGCATGATAAGGCGACCATTGACGCAATCGGCGTCGTCACAGGAGACTACGAATGGCTTCAGGACACGCCGCAATTCAAGCGGTCTCGCAAGGTGAGCTGGCTAGCCAAGAATATCCGGGAGAACGTACTGGAGTTAAACGGCAATACCAACCTGACCCTTAGCTCCGTCTACCGTCTTAGCCGAATTACATTGGCAGACGTATTATCCATCTTAGAGAAAAAAGAGAGTGCTCCCATGAAGTTGGCCATTCAGAATAATGAGAAAAACTATGTATTCATTATTGATGAAATCAACCGCGGTAATATTTCCAAAGTTTTTGGTGAGCTGATTACCCTTATTGAGGGTAGCAAGCGTCTTGGTATGGCAGAGGAAACTCGTTTAACGCTGCCTTACTCACAAAAGATCTTTGGCGTACCTAACAATGTCTATCTTCTAGCCACGATGAATACGGCAGATCGCTCAATAGCCCGGCTGGATACGGCTCTGCGGCGGCGGTTTACTTTTGCAGAGATGATGCCTGATCCAGAATGTCTTGCCTCACATACGGTTAGCGGACAATTAATCAATTTATCGCAGATGCTGGAGACGATGAACCGTCGAATCGAAGTATTATATGACCGTGAGCATACGATTGGACATGCTTATTTTATCGAAGTGAACAAGGCTCCGTCTTTGGAGTTGCTGGGACACTTGTTTCAGCACATGGTTATTCCTTTGCTACAGGAATATTTCTACGACGATGTTGAGAAAATTCGGCTTGTTCTTGGAGATAACAATAAACCTGAAGAAGAGCAATTTATTAATCAGACCGAAGTGAACGTTCAGAGGTTGTTTGGCAATCTGGAAAATGTGAATCTGGAAGATGAGATGGTCTATAGGGTGAATACAGCAGCCTTTGAAAAATTAGAATCCTATCTGAAAATATACGAATCAGCAAACTTGGATTAAGTGGGGAGCACATGAAGAGCCGGCTATTAGAAAGTCGTAAAACTAGAATCACCGACATTCCACAACAGAAAAAGATCGTTACTCTTAAAGAGTATGAGGGACTATGCAAACATAGCAATGGAAAGGTGCTCGGTTATCATTATCTCAATGAGCATGCCTTTGATCAATTGGAGCGGTTCATACTGGAAAACAAAGGTGGCGATCATGGGACGGATGCGCTTGAACTTCTGAGTGTCACTAGCAGGCGAGGGATCGGAAAACTCATTAGCGCAAAAAACTATGTGGGGGTCATCACGATGGCGGAGGGCACACAGGTTGAGATTATGCCCAAAGTGTTTGACCAGAATAACGAAAGTTCAGATGAAGAGACGAAGCGCATCTTCCTTCACATGCTAAGTGTGACAGGCGAAATCCCTTATAAGATATTCCGGCAATCGGGCCTCCATACGGAACGGCACACCATATTTGATATTTTTATTCGTATGTTCATCAATGAGGCAAATCGTTTAGGGCGTGTCTTCAAACTCAGG
>NZ_JAGGNR010000054.1 GCF_018614975.1 Paenibacillus polymyxa
GGGTCCTGGGAGAGTAGGACGTCGCCAAGCGAACTCTTTCATCATACATAGAAAACAGGCTCTGCATGTGGACGTTGTACGATGAATTGCATTTGCTCTGCAAATGCATATTATTCCCTGATAGCTCAGTTGGTAGAGCACTCGACTGTTAATCGAGTTGTCACAGGTTCGAGCCCTGTTCGGGGAGCCATTTGCTCTCATAGCTCAGTAGGTAGAGTGCATCCATGGTAAGGATGAGGTCACCGGTTCGATCCCGGTTGAGAGCTTTGGAAATGGGGCCCGTTGGTCAAGGGGTTAAGACACCTCCCTTTCACGGAGGTAACAGGGGTTCGAATCCCCTACGGGTCATATAGTTGGAGGCTTAGCTCAGCTGGGAGAGCATCTGCCTTACAAGCAGAGGGTCGGGGGTTCGATCCCCTCAGCCTCCACCATATTTTTATTGGGGATTAGCCAAGCGGTAAGGCAACGGACTTTGACTCCGTCATGCATAGGTTCAAATCCTATATCCCCAGCCATTTTAGTATGAGTCATTAGCTCAGTTGGTAGAGCACCTGACTTTTAATCAGGGTGTCGAAGGTTCGAGCCCTTCATGACTCACCATTATATGCGCGTGTGGCGGAATTGGCAGACGCACTAGACTTAGGATCTAGCGTCTTTGACGTGGGGGTTCAAGTCCCTCCACGCGCATCCCTTATTTGCGGAAGTGGCTCAGCGGTAGAGCATCGCCTTGCCAAGGCGAGGGTCGCGGGTTCGATTCCCGTCTTCCGCTCCAATATTTTGCGCCCTTAGCTCAGCTGGATAGAGCGTTTGACTACGAATCAAAAGGCCGGGAGTTCGAATCTCTCAGGGCGCGCCATTATTTTCATAAGTATCGGGATGTAGCTCAGCTTGGTAGAGCACCTGGTTTGGGACCAGGGGGTCGCATGTTCAAATCGTGTCATCCCGATTTTTGTTTACGCGGGTGTAGTTCAATGGTAGAACTTTAGCCTTCCAAGCTAATAGCGTGGGTTCGATTCCCATCACCCGCTTACAGGACATAATGAAAGAGCCTTTGCAGATGCAGAGGTTTTTTTATTTATTAACGCAACAATTAGCAGTTATTTTTATGTAATATTTTATATAAAGTAAAGTACAGGTTTATTTAAAAAAGAGCCAAGACTTCCCTATTACAATAGTAAAGGGGTCTTGGCTCTTCTGTTTATCTCTGTGGAGGAGCTGCTTCTAAGACGTAGCAGCTATTGTAACGTGACGAGAGCACAATTTAACGTTCGTTGTGATCCGTCACTCTTTTACGCATGCCAGCTAATCCGAGCAATCCCAGCAAACCAAGCCAGCCCCAATCCATGCCGTTGTCACGGTCGGTTGTTGTGGCGTTTGCACGAACACTGTTGGTACGATAGTCACCATTGTTGCGGTAGTTTCCATCCATATTCATGTTGGTGTTTGTGCGATCCATGTAGTTGGTGTTCTGATAAGACTGAACACGTGATCCGTTGGTGTTGGTATCCATTCCTTTGGACATTTGACCATCAGCAGCAGCTGGACCCGCCAATGCTGCAACCAAAAGAATGGATGCAATAGTGATAGTAGGTTTTTTCATCATTTGGATTCCTCCTTTTTAGTAAGAGCTATAGATTAATCTGCCCAAAAAGCTAAGAACATTATGTAGAAATGGTTTGTTAAGATATACCTTTGAGTCCAGTTGATTAACAACATACATAAGAAACCTGTCTAATAAGCAGACTGTAGTGGGAAGAAAATTATAATTACATCTTTAATTTATTGCGTCACTGTGGTAAAGTATACAAAAGCTTGCTTTGCCGGTCATGCTTCTTTGTATATCATCTGTTCTCAAACAATGAAATTATGCGGTTTAACTTTACTATCAGGTACATTGGACTATATCTAAAAGAACTGTATTTTAATGAATTTATAAGCATAAGTATGAGACATTTGATTTATGTAAAGTACGTGAAAAAGGTATCATGCGACAGCATATGACCATTAAATGAAGCAGAACAAGAAAATGAATAAAAAAGCGTGTTTTTGGCTGTAAATCGGGGATAATCCCCATTTTTTCTAGTAGAAAAATAAAGATTTTCGTACCATTTTATTGTATGATGTTATGAGGGTGTCAAATTTACGTGTACGAATGGAACGATCAGATGGGAGGATAAGCATGACTGAAACTATGGTAACCGCCAGCAAAAGCCAATCCAACAACCTGCTTCGTAGAGACGTGCGGTTCCTGGGCAATATACTCGGAGAAGTTCTTGTCCATCAAGGCGGCACGGAGCTTCTAGATATCGTTGAGAAGATTCGGGAAACGAGCAAATCGTTGCGTGCAGAATTTTTGCCAGAACTGTATGCAGAGTTCAAAACGATGATCCAGGAATTAGACTCGGACAATCGTCACCAGGTTATTCGGGCTTTCGCTATTTATTTTCAATTAGTTAATATTGCTGAACAAAACCATCGGATCCGGCGTAAACGGGATTATGAACGTTCTGCAGGGAACGCTGTGCAGCCAGGATCGATTGAGAAAGCAGTACAGGATCTTAAGGAACGTGGATTGTCTCATACAGAGGTGGAAGAGATTCTCGACGATTTGTCGTTGGAACTCGTTATGACAGCTCACCCAACCGAAGCCATGCGCCGGGTTATTCTGGACATCCATAAACGGATATCTGAAGATGTCATGCTTCTTGATAATCCTACGCTGACGTTGCGTGAACGTGAACAGTTGCGTGAGAAACTGCTGAATGAGGTTATTACACTCTGGCAAACCGATGAACTTCGCGACCGCAAACCGACTGTACTCGATGAAGTGCGGAACGGGATGTATTACTTTCATGAAACGTTGTTCCACGTACTTCCGGATGTATATCAGGAGCTGGAACGCTGCCTGAACAAATTTTATCCTGACCATGACTGGCATGTGCCGACGTATTTGCGGTTCGGTTCCTGGATCGGTGGAGACCGGGATGGAAATCCTTCGGTAACTTCAGATGTAACATGGCAGACGTTGTTGATGCAACGCAAGCTTGCCTTGCGTGAATACCAACGGATTATGATTGAACTTATGGGCAATCTCAGCTTCAGCACAAACATCATTCATGTATCGGATGAGCTGGTGCAGTCGATTGAGCAGGACCGTAATTCTGTTACATTGAAAAAAGTGGATATCTGGCGGAATGAAAAAGAGCCTTACCGCATCAAATTGGCCTATATGATAGCCAAGCTGAACAATGTACTGGATGAGAATAAATTAGGTCAGCCTGACCGTTATCATAGCGCTCAGGATTTGATTGATGAGCTGATGATCATTGATCGAAGCCTGCGCCATCATTTTGCCGATTACGTAGCAGATACGACCATTCGCAAAATGATTCGTCAAGTCGAGTTGTTTGGCTTCCATACGGCAGCATTGGATGTGCGTCAGCACAGTCAGGAACATGAAAATGCGATGTCAGAGATTTTGGCCAAAATGAACATTGTAGAAGATTATGCGCGGCTCACAGAAGACGGTAAAATCGATCTGCTCGCTCGTTTGCTAGATGATCCACGTCCGCTTACTTCTCCTTATCACCAATACACGGAGGGAACCAAAGAGTGCCTGGATGTCTTCCGTACCATCAAGCGTGCTCAGAACGAATTTGGGACCGGTTGTATCACAAGTTACCTGATCAGTATGACGCAGGGCGCAAGTGATTTGCTGGAGGTTATGGTATTTGCCAAGGAAGTGGGTTTATTCACCAAAGGTCACAACGGTGACGTTGTATCTACACTTCAAGCGGTACCGCTCTTTGAAACGATTGATGATCTTCATGCGGCTTCGGACATTATGGAGAAGTTGTTCAACCTTCCTGTATACCGCGCAAGCGTAAAAGGACGGAATGAACTGCATGAAATCATGCTTGGTTATTCAGACAGTAACAAGGATGGCGGAGTGGTCACAGCCAACTGGGAACTGCGTGTAGCAATGAATGCGATCACGGCTGTAGGCAATGAACACGGCGTTAAGCTGAAGTTCTTCCATGGACGTGGCGGGGCTCTTGGACGTGGCGGCATGCCACTCAACCGTAGTATTCTTGCTCAACCACCGCATACCATTGGCGGAGGCATCAAGATTACAGAGCAGGGAGAGGTTATTTCTTCTCGTTACTCCCTTCAGGGGATTGCATACCGTAGTTTGGAGCAGGCAACTTCTGCTTTGATTACAGCAGCGCTGAATGGTCTTGAGCCGCAAGAATCAGAATCCGAGCGTCATTGGGATAGCATCATCAAAGAGATTTCGGAAGTATCCCTGACGAAATATCAGGATCTGATTTTCCGTGATCCGGACTTCTTTACCTTCTTCAAGGAATCCACACCGCTTCCAGAGGTGGGTGAACTGAATATTGGTTCACGTCCGTCCAAACGGAAAGGCAGCGACAAGTTCGAAGATCTGAGAGCGATTCCTTGGGTATTTGCATGGACGCAAAGTCGTTATCTGCTGCCGGCATGGTATGCGGCAGGAACAGGGCTGCAAAGTTTCTATCAGGATAAAGAGGAAAATCTGGTTGTCATGAAAGAAATGTATGCAAGCTTCCCATTCTTCCGTACATTAATTGATACGGTACAGATGGCCGTAGCCAAGGCAGATCTGGTGATTGCCAAAGAATACTCAGCCATGACTTCCAACAAAGAAGCTCGAGATCGCATCTACGGTCAGATTGAAGCCGAATTCAAGCTCACCAAAGAACTGATCCTGAAAATTACCGGAGAAGCTGAAATTTTGGATGATGTACCGGTTATTCAAGAATCTATTCGTCTTCGTAACCCTTATGTGGATCCGTTATCCTATATGCAAGTTCAACTTCTGAGCGAGCTTAGAGATATGCGTGAACGTGGTGAGGATGATACGGAATTGCTCAGAGAAGTGTTGTTGACAATCAACGGCATTGCTGCAGGACTGCGTAATACAGGTTGATTATCAATCTGTTGTAAATGAATGATTATATGTAAAAAAGTACCCATTACTTTGATGAATAAAAGCTCTATTCTCTGCTCTACGGAGTGAGAGATGAAACGGGACTCCTGCGGGAGTTCCCGTTTTTACTGTTTTTGGCGGATATTTGTCATACAGTCTTGATTTTTGACCAAAGTTGATTTACGATTTGATTGGTGAATTACAAGTGTGGACGGGTATCAGAAGACGGAAGACCCATCAGCATGTCTGGGGGAATAAGGGTGGACAATTTGGAGAACAGGCTTGTAAAACTGGTCCTTAAGGGTGACCAGAGAGCCTTTGCAGAAATCGTTGAACTATATAAGGACAAGTTATATCATTTGGCATACCGGATGCTGAACAATCGTCATGAAGCTGAAGACATTGTGCAGGAGACGTTTTTGCGTGTGTTTCGTAATATGGAAAAGTACGATCCGAACCAGAAGTTTTCAACCTGGATATACCGGATCGCGACGAATCTGTGTATTGACCGATTGCGCAGAAAGAAACCTTCGTACTCTTTGGATGCTGAGCTGAATGATCAGGAAGGATCTGATGGTTATGCAATGCTCCCGAGTGATGATCGTACACCGGAGAGTGAAGCACTACTGTCAGAAACGCAGACACTCATTCGTGAGGCCATTGACAGTTTGCCAGCCAAGTATAAGTCCGTTATGATTCTGAGATATTTACAGGACTTGTCGCTACAGGAAATCAGTGACGTGACAGGTATGCCCGTAACAACGATCAAGACACGCGTTCATCGGGGCCGTGATTTTCTACGTAAAAAATTGGAGTATAAGTTATAAATGTTAAACGACTTTAAATATGGGCGAAATATTTGAAACATATCCGAAACGGATGCGTATGTAATGTATGCAAGTCTTATGCGTGCTTTTTAAGTGCTCATGGACTAAGTGATTTAAGAAAGGATTGGCTCTCATATGGATTGCAACTCGGCCGTCTCTTTAATGCATGAATGTTTGGATGAGTCGTTGTCCCCGGCCCAGAAGGTTGAATTGAAAAGTCACCTTGTGATCTGTCCGGATTGTCGCATGCGCTTTAAAGAGTTGGAACAGACGGAAATGCTACTCTTTGCCATGAAACACTATTCACCGTCTGCCTCTGATGAGCTGACCAATCGAATTATGAATGCTCTGCCCCAGCCCAAGAGACAGCAAGCATGGCTCAAATGGGTCAAAGGACATCCCGCGCTGACGGCGGCAGCCTTCTTTTTGGTCGTGATGCTCTTTAGCGCCTTGAATTTCTGGAATCAGAATAACGAAATGGTCGTTAAGGGAAATAATCTGGACCAGATCGTCATTCAGGGTAACACGGTTATTGTTCCTGAAGGTAAGTCAATTGCTGGCGATCTTACGATAGAAAATGGAACCGCACAAGTATATGGTGATGTGAACGGCAATCTGACGGTTATCGATGGACAACTGTTTCAGGCTTCAACGGCACATATTTCAGGTCAGGTGAAAAGTATTGATCAGGCGCTGGACTGGTTCTGGTACAAAATAACCAATATGGTAAATGAAGTGGCTTATCGCTAGAACAGGGTAAAATCTTCAATGGTATATACCAAGCAGGGTACCTACAGATTGCATGGGGTACTCTTTTTTTATACGCAAACTTTGTAATTCATGGTAAATGTGATGTTTATGTGCAGTTTGAGACTGACGTAACTTGCAACCTGAACGTTAACGTTATAACCTAGATACTAAAGAGAACATACTACTACATATAGATACGCATTTTGCGTAAATCAAATGATGCAAAAATGCGGAGACAAAGGATTATATAAAATCCTAATGGGTTAATATGAGATCAGGGTTTACTCATCAATGGGGATAGCGGGGGCTGGCTTATGAATTATTTTGCTGACTTAACGTGGACAGAGTCCATTAAGGACGTTATCGATATATTGATCGTTACCTATATTATGTACAAACTGATTTTGCTTGTGCGGGGGACACGTGCGGTTCAGCTCCTGAAAGGGATTCTGTTCCTTGTGCTGATCTGGGCATTAAGTACGTGGCTAAACCTGTATACGCTCAAATGGTTAATGAACCAGATGTTTACTTTTGGTGTCGTTGCGGTGTTCATTATCTTTCAGCCGGAACTGCGTCGCGGTCTGGAGCAATTGGGACGCGGTAAGCTATTTGGACGTTCAGCGGCAGCGAGTGATGAAGAATTAACCGTGTTAATTGGTGAGATTATTAAGTCAGTTAATTATTTGTCACGGCGTAAAATAGGCGCTTTGGTCGTATTTGAACGTGAAACGGGTCTGAACGATTACACGGAATCGGGCATTAAGATGCAATCTCTGGTCAGCTCGGAGCTGATGATTAACATCTTTATTCCAAATACACCACTCCATGATGGAGCCGTTATTATACAGGGAAAACAGATTTCGGCGGCAGCTTGTTATTTGCCATTATCAGAGAATCCGTTTATCAGTAAGGAATTGGGAACACGTCACCGTGCAGCAATCGGGATTACCGAAGTTGCAGATGCGATCTGTTTAGTTGTCTCCGAGGAGACAGGGCAAGTGTCACTTGCAATGAATGGACAGGTCGTTCGTGATATTAAGGAAGAATCGTTGATTGCCAAACTGTATGAGGAGTTGCGCCCTACATCCAATCTGAAAAAGAATGGCTGGACAACCTTCTGGAAACGGAAGGGAGGAAGTAACAATGGATAAGTGGTTTAACAATAATAACTTTGCCAAAATACTTGCGCTTGCGGTGAGCCTGCTGCTCTGGTTCATGATTCATCTGGATGAAGTACCAACCACCCCTACGATTACGACAGGGACAACCAACAAGGTTGTGGAACGTACGGTGCCTGTTCAACCTTATGGATTAGACAGCAACAGCTATGTGCTTACTTCATTAAGTACGGATGAAGTCCGGCTGGAGATCAAAGGACAGCGCTCGATGCTAACATCGATTTTTACTAATGACGATTACAAGGTACTGGTCGATCTGAGTCAGGTAAAAGATGGGTCCAACACACTGCCACTTGTACCTGATTTGCCTTCCGGGGTAGAAGTGGTCAGTATGGAACCTTCCATGGTTACGGTGAATGTAGAAAAATTGGGCACCAAATCCTTCAATGTGAATATTGTACCCGAAGGGGAACCATCCGCCGGATACAGCGCTGGAACGCCCGTAATTGAACCTTCGACGCCGGTTAAGGTAACTCTGCCCGCAGGGCAACTCGAGGCTATAGCGAAGGTCGAGGGCAGTGTGAGCGTGAAAGATGCCAAGGAAGATGTCATACAGAAAAAAGTGAAACTTCAAGCATACGATGCTGAAGGCAAGGTCCTTGAAAACGCAATTATAACGCCTCAAACGGTTGAAGTCCGAGTTCCGGTCAATCAGCCCTATACATCTGTACCCTTAAGAATCAAATATTCGGGACAGCTTCCGGAAGGCTTGGTACTCTCCACGGTAGAGCCAAGCGTGAAAGAAGTCTCGGTTTATGGATCAGAGGATGCGCTTGCAGGTATACAGTCCTACGACCAAGTAACCCTTGATCTTACACAGTTTGATCAGTCGGGTACATCGACAGTTAACGTGGACTTGACGCCGCCTTCCGGTTTTGAGAAAATCGAGCCTAGTTCGATTCAGATCAAGGTAACCATATCACCATTTGACGAGGCAGAGGAGACAACCAAAGTCTTTCCGAACGTCCCCATCACACTTATCGGTGCGGGGAATGGACTGGAAGGGACGTTGGTTACGCCTCGAAGCGGCGGTCTGAACCTTACACTTACAGGCTCAGCAAGTATGCTTGAGGGTCTGAGTAGTGATGATCTCACGTTAACCGGGGATCTTGCTGGACTTGCGGTCGGAACGCATGAGATCAAGCTTGAAGCCGACCTGCCCCGTTATGCCAAACTGGATGAATCATCCACCGCATTGAGTGCGACGGTCAAAATTAGCGAAAAGGCTGAAGACACCACAACTACTCCTGGGGAAGATCCGACGGACGAGGGAACGGTAGCACCTGATGACCCTTCACCAGCCGAGGTCGAAAACGGGGAAACGGAGTCTGTTCCTGATGAAGAAGAAACGGAATCGAATACGGATACTCAGGATCAGGGCCAACAAGGGAGCACAAGCAGTCGAGGTAATTTAAATAATAACAACAGCGGTACTGGCAGTAAAAGTGGCGCGAATCCGTAAACGTTCTAATTTTAAAATTTCAAAAAATAATAATAGTGCTCGTATATTGATGCGAATAGAAGGAGTTAAATCATGGGGAAATATTTTGGTACAGACGGTGTAAGAGGGGTTGCCAATAAAGAGTTAACGGCAGAGCTGGCTTACAGCATTGGACGTTGTGGTGGTTACGTGCTTGCAGGTGGCGTGGAAAGACCAAAAGTGGTTATCGGCATGGATACTCGTATCTCGGGATTGATGTTGGAATCCGCACTGGTTGCAGGTCTGTTGTCCATTGGCGCTGATGTGATTCGTCTCGGCGTTGTATCCACTCCGGGAGTGGCGTATATTGCACGTTTGTTGAAAGCTGATGCGGGCGTGATGATCTCGGCTTCCCACAATCCGGTTGAGGATAACGGAATCAAGTTCTTTGGTGGAGATGGCTTCAAGCTGTCTGATGACACAGAGAACCGGATTGAAGAGTTGATGGATGCGGAGACAGATCAATTGCCACGGCCAGTTGGTGGCGGTCTGGGTATTTTAACGACAGATGAAGAATCCCGTTATCGTTACCTTGATTTTCTGAAAACGACTGTAAATGAGTCTTTCTCTGGTCTCAAAATTGTTTTGGACTGTGCAAACGGAGCAGCCTATGAACTGGCACCGAAATTGTTCAGTGAACTAGGTGCAGAAGTCATTGCCATTGGCGCTGAGCCTAACGGGCTGAATATTAATGAGCAATGTGGATCAACTCATCCAGAGAACCTGAAACAAGAAGTGCTCAAACATAAAGCAGATTTGGGTCTTGCTTTTGACGGGGATGCAGATCGTCTGATTGCTATTGATGAGACAGGCGCTGAGGTGGATGGAGACTTCATTCTGTGTATCTGTGGTGATGCGATGAATCGTGCAGGCAAGTTGAAGGATAGTACTGTTGTATCGACCGTTATGAGTAACATCGGATTCTACAAAGCAACGGAGAAACTTGCACTGAGAACAGCTAAAACGGCAGTAGGTGACCGTTATGTGATGGAGGAAATGCGTCGCGGCGGTTACAACTTGGGTGGAGAACAGTCTGGCCATGTTATTTTCCTGGATTACAATACAACGGGAGACGGTATGCTGACTGCGATTCAACTCGTGGATACCCTCAAGGCTTCCGGTAAAAAACTGAGTGAACTCAAAGCGCTAATGACCCAGTACCCACAAGTATTGGTGAATGTGCGTGTTGAAGATAAGAGCAAATACGAGGGCAATGCTGCAATCGAACAAGCTATTGCTACAGTAGAACAACAACTCGGCGATAATGGACGTGTACTCGTTCGTGCTTCAGGTACTGAATCCCTGATTCGTGTTATGGCGGAAGGACCAGATAAAGAAGAACTTGAACAATTTGTGTCACAAATCGCAGATGTAGTGCAAAAAGAATTGGTATAGTATTGGAAGATGTAAGAGATACGGACTTTTTGGAATTACCTCTAATGATGGATATTCCTGCGTCCCGGCCTGATGAGACCATAGGTCCGTTTATCCGGTCGGGATTTTGGGTAAATATGCGGAAATTGTCACAGGTACTTTGCTCCATTGCAAAATGAACCTGACGTGCATATAATGAGTGGAGTCGTCATTCAGACACAGAAAGTGAGGAACGTAAGGTTACAGTTACACAAGCGCCAGAGCTTGGAGTTGCGCGGGAAGATGTTGATCAGGATTTCTTCGAGGTTGGAGGAAGGCTGATGGAGATCAACGGCAATCAAGCTGACGAGGTGGAGGTGTTCGGATTGTTCGGCGGGGACCTCCCGGTGAAGCACCAGAGCCGTAAACCGGATTGCGGAAAATGGATGGGTGACTGTCCACACAACGCGTCGGTGCAGGTGCAAGAGTTAAACTAAAATTCAAATGAATGTGCGTGAAGAGCATAAACGGTACGCGGACGGGAAAATGATGTACATTCATGATTGCATTCATAACAGCTTATGATGACTGCCGGGCGACACGAGATCGCTCTGATCATTGATAATTGAATAAGTACCAAGTATTCATGAAACGCTAGGCAATCACTCATTTTTCCGATATGCCGCCTCTGCCTGTTCTCTTCGTGACACAGTATTCATATACAAACGGAGGAAATAAACTATGTGCGGTATTGTTGGATATATTGGTAATAAGAACACTCAATCGGTATTGGTCGAAGGATTGAAGAAACTTGAGTATCGTGGTTATGATTCTGCAGGAATCGCGGTATTCACACCGGAAGGTCTGCAAATCACGAAAGCTCTCGGTCGTCTTGCGAATCTTGAAGCCAAGCTGGATGGTGCACCTCTGGTAGGTAATGCCGGAATCGGACACACACGTTGGGCAACTCATGGTAAACCATCGGATGAAAACTCTCATCCACACACGGATGGAAGCCAAAAGTTCTCTGTTGTGCATAACGGTATTATTGAGAACTATCTGGATCTGAAGGACGAATTGATGGCTCAAGGTCACACGTTCACTTCCGAGACAGATACTGAGGTTATCTCTCACCTGATCGCACGTGAATACAATGGTGATATCGTCAAAACAGTACAAAAAGTGATCACGTTGTTGCGTGGCGCATTTGCACTGGGTGTATTGACAGAGCATGAGCCTGAGAAACTCGTAGCTGTGCGTCAAGCAAGCCCATTGATTATTGGTATTGGTGAAGGCGAGAACTTCATTGGTTCCGACATCCCGGCAATTCTGGAACATACACGTAACGTGTACATTCTGAATGATGGTGAAATGGCTGTATTGACACATGATGCTGTCGAATTGATGACGATTGAAGGCAACTTTATTTCTCGGGAAATGATTCGTGTCGATTGGGATGCTGTAACCGCAGAAAAAGGTGGATTCGAGCACTTCATGCTAAAAGAAATTCATGAGCAACCAAAAGCATATCGTGATACAATGCTGGGTCGCATCGATAATGAAGGCAAAAAAGTTCAACTTCCTGAGTTGAAAATGACTGAGGAACAAATTAAAAATATCCGTAACGTTCAAATCATTGCATGTGGTACAGCGTACCATGCAGGTCTGGTTGGGCGTACAGTGATTGAGCAACTGGTGCGTATTCCGGTTGAAACAGATGTGGCTTCAGAGTACCGCTACCGTTCCCCAATCGTGCATAAAGACACACTCGTAATCGTAGTGAGCCAATCCGGTGAAACTGCCGATACGCTTGCTGCATTGCGCGAAGCACAATCCAATGGTGCACATGTATTGGCAATCACAAACGTAGTGGGTAGCTCCATTGCACGTGATGCAGATGATGTTATCGCAACATTGGCAGGCCCTGAAATTGCAGTAGCTTCTACCAAAGCGTATACTTCACAGTTGATCGCGTTCAACTTGCTTGGTCTGTACCTTGCACAAGTTCGTGGGACACAATCTGCTGAAGAGATTGCACACACGCTGGCAGCGATGCAAGCATTGCCTGAGCAAGTGGAATCCATGTTGGAGCAAGCCGAAGCAATCAAAGGATATGCAGAGCAAATCTCCAAACATGAACATCTCTTCTTCATTGGCCGTGGTCTTGACTATGCAGTAGCTCAAGAAGGATCTTTGAAGCTGAAAGAGATCTCTTACATTCACTCTGAAGCGTATGCTGCAGGTGAGTTGAAACACGGTACGCTTGCCTTGATCGAAGACGGTATCCCTGTTATTGCCTTGGCAACTCAGGAGAACGTACTTGAGAAAACAGTGAGCAACATTAAAGAAGTGAAAGCACGTGGCGCGGATGTACTGGCAATTACGTATGAAGAGCACGTAGCACCATTGCTGAAATCCGTAGACCAAGCGTTTGCAATTCCTAAGACGCTGCCACTGCTTAGCCCTGCTTTGTCTGTTGTTGCACTGCAATTGCTGGCATACTACGCTTCCCTGGCACTGGGTCACGATGTGGATAAACCACGTAACTTGGCGAAAAGCGTAACGGTTGAGTAAGGTATTCTGTAAAATTACCTTTTTGTCCGATGACATGGATAACGGGTTGATCAATAGATCCAGTAAACTGATAAAGTATAAACAAAATAATGGTCCTGATGACTCTAAGTCATCAGGACTTTTTTGATGTTTCAGGAGGGGGAAAACGATATAAGCTATTGGAGAGAGGATAAGACGATGCATATATAGGTACAGAAGTAAAAATAGGTGGTTCTGAATATTAGAACCACCTTATTTATGTTAGTGTACTGTAAATTGCGTCATTCATTAAACGAAAATACACCAGATTATAGAGTACCTTAAGAAGAGTATCTTTTTATAACACTCACATTTGAAATATTCTTCGTACACGAATGTAATCAACTTCTTAAAGAAAGTCATTAACATTCATAACTCGTAAGTGCCAATATATCTCCAAGAAGGATGCAGATCGGGCATAAAAGATCATTTGAAAAATTAAAATTAAGGAAGATGGCTAAACATGACTGGTACATCCTTCAGCGACTCACAAAAGGGTATGCCAGGAAGCAACAATGCGCGAGCTTATCACGCGAAGTGAATTCATTGTTCGTTCAACTCGGATTCAGAACGCTGTTGTAATCTGCATACACATGAATGAAGGACATCGGAGAGCGTATGAGGGAAAATCTCACGTACGGTTTGATGAGAAGGTGCAGTGAAAAGGCGTGATACAATACTAAGCCGGCTGCCATACGTGCGGCATCTTCCAGCCAGGCTTTCAGAAATTGGTCAGGTAATCATGTTAAGTTATTGCAAAGTGAAAGGAATCGGAACACCGGCAAAGAATATTTACAGGGAATATATATCAATTATCCTGTTCCATATCTAAATGTCAAAAACCGCTTAATTCCTCGATTAATGTCAAAAACCTCCCGACGTTTCTTCTCCATTCACTCTTTTTAGTCAAAAATGTTAACACATTATGTTTTATAAACCAAATTTAACAATAGATTTACTGTATTTAACAAAAAAATACTATACATTCTACGAAATTTTGATATAATTCTACCTAGGTCTTAATCCCTATTATTCTATAAAATGGAATTGTAGGCTTTTTTATACCTATCCAAGCTGTGTGCGAGAAACCAGTCTACTGGCTAACCAACAAGCCGGCATGCAGGTGCCGACAATTGTGAAAAATGACAACCGAGAATATGTTGCTCCATGACGTCAGAAGGTTCAGAAAGGAAGGTTCAGAAAGGGTGGAGCCAACCTTATCCCAATTCCGATGGAGGATGAAGTGAGTGAACATTTTTGAAAAGCTGGAATCCAACGTAAGATCTTACTGCAGAAGCTTTCCGGTGGTATTCGACCGGGCCAAGGGAGACCTTTTATATTCTGAGAACGGAAGAGCATATATTGATTTCTTTGCAGGTGCGGGGGCACTGAATTACGGTCATAACAACGATTATATCAAGGAACGGGTTCTCGATTACTTGACCTCCGACCGGATTATGCACGGTCTGGATCTGTATACAATGGCCAAGCGTGAATTCATGCAGAGTTTCTCAGAGCGGATTTTGGAGCCGAAGAAGCTGAATTACAAGCTTCAATTCTGCGGTCCGACGGGGACGAATGCGGTGGAAGCGGCGCTGAAGCTCGCACGCAAGGCGAAGAAGAGAACCGGGATATTCGCATTCATGGGTGGCTTCCACGGCATGTCGCTCGGCAGTCTGTCCGCGACAAGCTCCAAGTCCATGAGGGAAGGAGCGGGGCTTCCTCTGGACGGAGTTACGTTCATACCGCACCCGAGCGGGGCTTTCGCAGAAATGGATACGCTCGGATATATCGAGAATATCCTGACTGATTCGCACTCCGGAATCGACAAGCCGGCCGCGATCCTGCTTGAAACGGTACAAGCCGAAGGTGGAATTCACGTCGTCGACGCGCAGTGGCTACGCGGGCTACAGCAGCTTTGCCGCAGGCACGATATTCTGCTCATTACAGACGACATTCAAGTCGGCTGCGGCCGGACGGGCGAATTCTTCTCCTTCGAACGTGCGGGGATCGAGCCGGATCTCATCACCCTGTCGAAGTCGATCAGCGGGTACGGCCTGCCTATGTCCCTCCTGCTGCTGAAGCCCGAACTGGATCTCTGGACGCCGGGTGAGCACAACGGCACCTTCCGTGGCAACCAGCTTGCCTTTGTTGCCGCCAAGGCCGCTCTCGAGCTCCGGGACAAAGACAACCTGGAAGCCCAGGTGAAGCAGAAGGAAGAGTTTGTGCGCTCGTTCCTTGACCAAGAAGTCAAGCCTCTGCATCCGTCCATCGCCATCCGCGGACTCGGCCTGATCTGGGGCATTGACGTCTCGGGCTTCACGGATGAAGCAGGGGCGAAGCGGATGACGGATATCTGCTTCGATAACGGGCTCATCATTGAAAGAGCCGGCAGAGGAGATCTTGTGCTGAAGATCATGCCTCCGCTGACCGTCTCGATGGAGCATCTGGCCGCCGGCTGCGACATTATCAAGTCCAGTTTGCAGCAGGTGATCTCTCAGGAGACCAAGGATTTGTTAGTAACGACCTAAGCTTGGGCAAGCCGATGGCCCGCCCCCGGCAAGAGGCACGAAAGTGCCTTCCGGAGGGCGTGCGGCCTTGACGTTAATATAGCGCTTTCAATTCAATGAAAGATTTTCTCCTCATGCTATCTGCGGTGACACCATGTAGTACCATCGTCAAATCTAATCGTCAGGAAAAGCTCACTACCCGGCAGCCGAATCTTTACTTATCCACACCAGGGCTGTGGGGGAATAAGTAAATCGTACATAGAGTGTATCAATACCCCTTAAACATAGGCTTCGACAAAGGCAGCTTCGGTGCCAAATCCGGAGGTACGGTTTGGACGGCCGGAACCCTGCGGCAAGCCTTACATCACCGGGAGGAACATTCCTTGTCTAATCCCCAAATCCAATTCCAAACCCCATGTTAAATCAAATCCCGTCTTCGGGTGGCTCGTCCGCAGCAATCATATTGAAGCAGAGGAGTCCAAAGCAGGCGCATCTCTTGCGTGAAACGATGCTTGTTGTTGTCTATCACGCATGGGAGCTGAGCGGGACAGCTGCTAGGCAGAGGATTGCCGCATGCGATCAACGGGGCAATCAAAGCGGTAACTTGGCGTAAGCCATTGATATTGTTGTCTGATGTTTGAAAAGGAGGGGAGCGTTGCTGCGGCATATGCTCCGCCGGATTGCTTTTACCGAAGAAGAGAGGGGAACGATCCAGATGGCTTTTGAAAAAGAAACGTTGTTTTGGAACGAAAAATTCGGTAGTGACGATTATACCTTGACGCGGTTGCCTTACAGCAAAGCTCCAAGCTCCCTGGTGCCCAATGTGAAAACTGTCGAAGGTTCGCTTTCGGAGGAAGCGGCGAAGCGCGTCCTTCAAATGAGCAAGGGTGCTCCGCTTGCCGCTTTTATGATTTTGCTCGCCGGTGTTCAGGCACTTTTGCATAAATATACAGGAGCTTCAGACATTCTGGTCGGCATGCCGGTTGTGCCGAAAAAGGCGGAGACGCGTCGATCTGTTAATCATACGGTCATTTTGAAAAACTCGCTTTTGGTGGGGGCAACTTTTAAAACGCTGCTGAGCGAACTGAGGACTTCCTTGCCGGAAGCGATTCAGCATCAACATATTCCGTTCTTGAAAATGACGGAGAAGCTGGATCTGCAATATGCAGAAGGGACACCCTTCGTACATACGCTAGTATCCCTTAAGGAGTTGCATCTGGACGAAATTGGGCAAAACGTGGTCACGGACTGTTCCTTTGAATTCAGTTTAACCGGCGGAACGATACAGCTAGCGCTGTCATATAACGAGCACTTATATGACTCCGAGTTCATGACCCGGGTCGTTGGCCATCTGAATCGCTTGCTGTCCGTGGGGCTTCATGAGTTGGAGCTGGACATCGTGCGAGCCGACATGCTGTCGGAGGGAGAAAAATTTCAATTACTGCAAATCTTTAACAATACCGAGAAGGACTATCCTCGTGATCGGACGATTCATCAGCTTGTGGAGGAGCAAGCGAAGCGTGTGCCCGAGGCGACGGCGGTTGTCTTTGAGGGGCAGCGGCTTTCATACGCAGAGCTGAACGAACGGGCGAACCAGCTGGCACGTACGCTACGGTCGGTCGGTGTGGTGCCCAATCAGTTGGTAGGCTTGATGGTCAGGAGATCGCTGGAGACGGTCATTGGCATTCTGGCGGTTCTGAAAGCTGGCGGTGCCTACGTGCCGATCGACCCGGAGTACCCGGAAGAACGTATCCGCTACATTCTGGAGAACTCGAACGCGCAGCTGCTGCTGACTCAAAGAGAGCTGTTACAGCAAGTCCCGTTCGAAGGGACCGTACTAGCGCTAGATGACAAGCAGGCCTATAGCGACGATGGCTCGAACCTGGAGGCGGCCAGCGGTCCAAACGATCTTGCTTATGTCATTTATACGTCAGGTACAACGGGCAAACCCAAAGGGGTCATGCTGGAGCATCGCGGGCTGGTCAGCCTGAAACTGACGTTTGCTCATACGCTTCACACGACCGAACAGGATCGAGTGCTGCAATTCGCCAGCCTATCGTTCGATGCGTCGTGCTGGGAGATGTTCAACGCTCTGTATTTCGGGGCGGCCTTATATATACCGTCGACCGAGACAATTTTGGATAATCAGCTGTTCGAACGTTTCATGAACGAGCATGCAATTACGATCGCCACTTTACCGCCAACTTATGCGGCATATTTGAATTCAGACCGCCTACCGAGTCTGAGAAGGCTCATCACGGCGGGCTCCGCCGTTTCAGCCGAATTCGTGCAGCAGTGGAAAGACAAGGTACATTACTATAACGCGTACGGTCCGACGGAAGCCTCAATCGCAACGTCCGTGTGGGCGGCGTCTACGTATGACTCCGAACACAGAGCGATACCGATCGGACGTCCGATCTGGAACCATCGCTTGTATATACTGGGCGCACAGAATCAGCTGGCTCCTATCGGAGTGGAGGGAGAATTATGCATCGCAGGTGTCGGCCTCGCCCGGGGATATTGGAACCGGCCGGATCTGACGGCAGAGAAGTTCGTGGAACATCCGTTTGCGCCGGGAGAACGCCTTTACCGGACAGGAGATCTCGCCCGCTGGCTGCCTGACGGAAATTTGGAGTACTTGGGCCGGATCGACCATCAGGTGAAAATCCGTGGATTCCGGATCGAGATCGGCGAGATTGAAGAGCAACTTCTGAAGATAGACTCCGTGCAGGAGACCATTGTAATCGCGCGGGAAGGCAAAAGCGGGCAAGAACTGTGCGCTTACCTGGTCGCGAGCCTCCCTCTTACGCTCGGCGAGCTGAGAAGCGCGCTGGCGCAAAAATTGCCGAATTACATGATTCCTGCGCATTTTGTTCAGCTTCCGCGGATGCCGCTTACGCCGAACGACAAAATCGACCGCAAGGCTTTGCCTGCACCGGAAGGAAACGCACTGACTGGCGGCGCGTACGTAGCTCCCCGCAATGAAGTCGAGCAGACGCTTGTCGATGTGTGGCAGGCGGTATTGAACGCCGATCGCGTTGGGGTAACGGATCATTTCTTCGAGCTGGGCGGAGATTCGATCAAGTCCATTCAAGTATCTTCGCGGCTTCATCAAGCCGGGTACAAGCTGGAAATTCGGGATTTGTTCAAATATCCGACGATTTCACAGCTCAGCCTGCATGTGAAACCAATCAGACGTACCATCGATCAAGGCGAAATAACGGGTGAAACGGCGTTGACGCCGATTCAGCATTGGTTTTTCGAGAGCTCCTTTGCGGACCCGCATCATTTCAACCAATCGGTGATGTTTTACCGGAAGGAACGGTTCAACGAAGAGACAGTGTATAAGGTGCTGCAAAAGCTGGCCGAGCATCATGACGCCTTGCGTATGGTGTTCTGCAAGACGGAACAAGGGTTTAGTGCGTTAACCCGAGCGATTCAGGATAGTGGGCTGTTCACGCTGGACGTGTTTGACTTCAAGGATGCGGAGAATCCCGCGCAGGCTGTGGAAGCGAAGGCAACGGACATTCAAGCGGGGATCGATCTGGAGAAAGGTCCCCTCATGAAGGCGGGACTGTTCCAGTGCGAGGACGGTGATCATTTGCTGCTCGCGGTTCATCATGCTGTGGTAGACGGCGTGTCTTGGCGCATTATAATGGAGGATTTCGCTCTAGGTTACGAGCAGACCGGCAAAAGCGAGGAAATTCGTTTCCCGGCGAAAACAGATGCGTACCGCACTTGGTCCGAGCAGCTGGCTGCTTACGCGCAAAGGCCGGAGATGGCGAAGGAACGGGCCTATTGGCAGGCCGTGGAACAAATGGAGGTTCTGGCCGTGCCGAAGGATATGGAGGCGGACGTTACGACGCAACATGACAGCGAATCGCTTTTTGTCCGTTTGACTCCAGAAGAAACGGAGCTGCTACTGAAGCGGGTTCACCGTGCCTACAACACCGAAATGAATGATATTTTGGTAACGGCGCTCGGAATAGCCTTACGCAAATGGACGGGGCACGAACGGGTGCGGATCAATCTCGAAGGACACGGACGTGAATCGATCGGAACGGATATCGACATCACGCGTACAGTTGGCTGGTTTACGACCAAGTTTCCAGTCGTCCTGGAGCCGGAAACCGACCGAGATTTGACCTATCAGATTAAACAGGTCAAGGAAAACTTGCGCCGCATTCCGAACAAGGGGCTTGGGTACGGCATATGCCGCTATCTCTCGAAATCGGAGGATGGCTTGGTTTGGGGCGCAGAACCTGAAATTAATTTTAACTACCTCGGCCAGTTCGACGATGATGTCAACCAGGAAGAAATCGGCATATCTTCTTATTCCAGCGGCAGCCCGGCTAGCGAACGGCAGGCCCGCAGCTTTGTGCTGGATATCAACGGTATGGTGCTTGACGGCGCTTTATCGCTCGATCTCAGCTACAGCCGGAAGCAGTATCACAAGGAAACGATGGAAGCCCTCGCTCAGCGGCTTGAGGAAAGTCTCCGAGACCTCATTATCCACTGTGCAGGCAAAGAAAACACTGAATTGACGCCGAGTGACGTGCAATTTAAAGGCTTGACCATTGCGGAATTGGAGCAAATCGCCCAGCGCTCGGGCCATCTCGGGGAAATTGAAAATATTTACTCACTTACGCCGATGCAGAAGGGGATGTGGTTCCACAGCGCGCTTGACCGGCAAACGGCAGCTTACTTTGAGCAGACGCGGTTTACGATGTGGGGAGCGCTCGACGTCCAGCTTTTTGAGAGGAGTTGGATGGAGCTTGCGAAACGTCATCTGGTGCTGCGGGCGAATTTTGTGAAAGGACCGGCGGGCGAGCCGCTGCAAATCATATACCGCGACAAGCCGGTCGGTTTTGAATATGAAGAGCTGCTTCATGTGCAGGTGGACGAGAAACAAGCTTACTTGGATAAAAAGGCCGAGGAGGACAAGCTTCGCGGCTTCGACATGGAACATGACGCGCTCGTTCGGTTCACGATCTTGCGCACCGAAGAGCAAAGCTATCATGTACTGTGGAGTTTTCAACATATTTTAATGGACGGCTGGTGCCTGGCTCAGCTGACGCAGGAGCTGTTTGAGGCATACTCGGCCTTGGCATCCGGCGAGCAGTCAGCGGGAGATAAGGGATCGGATTATGGCGCCTATATCGAATGGTTGGAGAAACAGGACGATCAGGCGGCATCAGACTATTGGAAGGCATTCCTGGCAGGTTATGAAGGGCAAACCGTACTCCCGGGACAAAAGGAAGTGGCACCCAACGGCAGATTTACGGCTGATCACGTCACCGCCGAACTGGGCAAGGACTTGAGCGAGCGGATGGACCGGGTGGCGAAACAGCGCCTGGTTACGGTCAATACATTGCTGCAAGCTATTTGGGGCGTGATGCTGCAAAAATATAACGGAACAAACGATGCCGTATTCGGCAGCGTTGTGGCCGGAAGACCGGCGGAAATCCCGGGCATTGAGTCGATGATCGGGTTGTTCATCAATACGGTGCCGGTCCGGGTCACGAGTGAAGCGGACACTGTGTTCGCCGACCTGATGGGGAAGCTCCAAGAGCGGGCGCTGGAGTCCGGGCGTTATGATTACTATCCGCTGTATGAAATTCAGGCCCGCAGTGTACAAAAGCAGAACCTGATCAACCATATCATCGCTTTCGAGAACTATCCGGTGGACGAGCAGATGGAGCAGGCGGGCGACCAGCAGCACGGCGACCTGACAATCGCTGACGTTCAGATGGAGGAGCAGACAAACTATAACTTCAACGTTACTGTGGTACCGGGAGACGAGATTGAAATTCGATTCGACTTTAACGCCGAAGTGTTCGATAAAGACAGCATTGAGCGACTCAAGGGGCATCTCGTTCAATTGCTGGAGCAGGTGGTGGATAACCCGGAAATTACAGTGGGTGAGCTAGAACTTGTGACGGAGGCGGAAAAGGCTGACCTTCTCGGACATTTTAACGACACTATCACGGAATTTCCGCGCGGGAAAACG
Source organism: Paenibacillus polymyxa (assembly GCF_018614975.1). GTDB lineage: Bacteria > Bacillota > Bacilli > Paenibacillales > Paenibacillaceae > Paenibacillus > Paenibacillus polymyxa_E. The sequence goes on from NZ_JAGGNR010000054.1 coordinate 21,673, forward strand.
CTCATTCAATTGTTCGAAGAGCAGGCGGAGCGCATCCCGGATGCAGCTGCCATCTCCTTGAATGGGCAAGAGATGACCTACCGCGAGCTGAACGAACGCGTTAATCGTCTTGCTCGTACCTTGCGTAGCCACGGGATATCCAAAGACCGTCTGGTCGCCATTATGGCTGAGCGTTCCATCGAAATGGTGGTGGGTATGCTGGCGGCACACAAAGCTGGTTCGGCTTACGTACCGATTGACCCGGAATATCCCGAAGAGCGTATCCGTTTCTTGATCGAGGATTCGGGTGCGCAGGTCATGCTGACGCAAAGTCGGTTGCGCGAGCGTCTGGGAGGTTCGGACTCCGTGATTTTACTGGATGACGAGTGCTTCTATCACGAAGACCGCACAAATCTAAATCCAGGTAGCGAAGCGACAGATCTGGCTTGCATCATCTATACGTCAGGCACGACGGGTAAGCCCAAAGGCAACCTTGTTTCACACCGCAATATCGTGCGGATCGTGCGAAATACGAATTATATCGAGATCACTGAGCGAGATCATGTCCTCCAGCTTTCGAGCTATTCGTTCGACGGAGCGATTTTTGATATTTTCGGCGCTTTGACCAACGGGGCACGGCTGGTGCTGGTTCCCCGCGAGACTTTGCTGGAAATCGGCCAGCTGGCGGATCTCATCCAGCGTGAGCGAATCTCGGTCATGCTGATTACGACGGCTTTCTTCAACGTCCTTGTAGATGTGAACGTCGACTGCCTGCGGGATGTCCGGGCAATTTTGTTCGGAGGAGAGCGCGTATCGGTAGGCCATGTGCGGAAGGCGCTCGCTCATATCGGACCGGGCAGGCTCAACCACCTGTACGGCCCATCGGAAAGCACGGTTTATACCACGTACCTTCCAGTTGACTTTGTCGATGAGTCGGCGGTTACCGTACCCATCGGACGGCCGATCAGCAATACGACGGTGTATATCGTCGACAGCCAGAATAAACTTCTGCCGATCGGCGTGGCTGGGGAGCTTTGCGTCGGCGGAGAAGGCTTGGTACGGGGCTACAATAACCGGCCGGAGCTGACGGCGGAGAAATTTGTGGACCATCCGTTTGTGCCGGGAGAGCGCATGTACCGGACAGGGGATTTGGCGAAATGGCTACCGGATGGCACGATTGAATACGTGGGGCGGACAGATGACCAAGTGAAAGTCCGCGGTTTCCGTATTGAGCTGGGTGAGATCGAAGCTCAGCTTCAGAAAGTGGAAGGAATTAGGAAAACGACGGTATTCGCGCGGGAAAACGCCTCAGGCGAGAAGCAGCTTTGCGCCTATTATGAAGCGGACCGTGAGCTTCCGGCGGCCGAGCTGAAGAGCGTGCTTTCCCAGGAACTGCCGGCCTATATGATCCCGGATTACCTGATCCAGTTGGAGCGGCTGCCGCTGACGACGAACGGCAAGGTTGACCGCCGCTCCCTCCCGGCACCTGAGGAAAGCTTGCAGCCGGGTGAAGGACGTACTCCGCCTCGGAATCCGTTGGAAGTCAGCTTGGCTGAAATATGGAAAAGCGTGCTTGGATTGGAGCACATCGGGGTTCATGACAGCTTCTTTGACTTGGGCGGTCATTCCCTGCGGGCAACGACACTGGTAAGCAAGGTTCATCAGGAGTTGAACGTCGAGTTGCCTCTGCGCGACGTATTCCGCTACTCAACGATCGAAGAGATGGCTCTTGCCATCTCCCGGATTGAAGAGCAGTCGTTCTCGTCCATTCCGCTGGCAGATGAAAGAGCGTATTATCCACTTTCCTCAGCTCAGAAGCGGCTGTTTATCCTGAATCAGCTGGAAGGAGCCGATCAGAGCTACAACATGCCGGGTGTGCTGCTGCTCGAAGGATCGATTGACCATAGCCTGCTGGAGAAAGCTTTCCGCGGCCTGATCGAACGCCATGAAACGTTGCGAACCGGATTTGAGATCGTACTAGGCGAAGCAGTACAACGTATTTACGAGAGCGTTGATTTTGCCGTCGAGTTCCGTCATGCGAACGAGGAAGAAGCGCCTGCAGTCGTACAGGCTTTTATCCGGCCTTTCGACTTGGCGAAGCCACCGTTGCTGCGTGCCGAGCTCGTAGAGCTGGCAGCCGATCGTTATTTACTGATGTTTGACATGCACCACATTATCTCCGACGGGGTTTCAATGGACGTGTTCGTTGAGGAACTCGTTCGTCTGTATGGCGGCGAGTCATTAGAGCCTTTGCGCATACAGTACAAGGACTATGCGGTATGGGAGCAATCGGACGAGCAAAAAGTGCAATTGAAACGCGAGGAAGCTTATTGGCTGGACCGTTACCGGGGCGAGCTGCCGGTTCTGGAAATGCCAACGGACTATCCGCGTCCTGCTGTACAGAGCTATGAGGGACATACGCTGACATCTTTCGTGGACGAGGCAACGAACGAAGGCTTGAAGCAGCTGGCCTCTCAAAGAGGAACGACGCTGTATATGGTGCTGCTTGCCGCATATACCGTGCTTTTGCATAAATACACAGGTCAGGATGATTTGATCGTCGGAACGTCGATTGCAGGGAGAACGCACGGCGACATGCAGCCTTTGATCGGAATGTTCGTCAACACGCTGGCGATCCGTAATTATCCGGCTTCGGAGAAGACCTTCCTGTCGTATTTGGAAGAAGTGAAGGAAACGACCTTAGGCGCTTATGAGCATCAGAATTATCCATTCGAAGAACTCGTCGATAAAGTGCAGGTTCGCCGGGATTTGAGCCGCAACCCGCTGTTTGACACGATGTTCTCCCTGCAAAATCTGGAGGAGACAGAGTTTGAGCTGGAAGGGCTGAAATTGTCCCCGTACCCTAGCGAATATGGTATGGCCAAGTTCGATCTGAGTGTGGATGTTACGGAAGAAAATGGCGGACTGGAGTGCAGCTTTGAATTCGCAACGGCTCTTTATAAAGAAAGCACAATCCGGCGGCTGTCGATTCATTTTGGACATTTGCTTGCGAATATCGTAAGCCGTCCGAATGCAAAGATCGCTGAGCTGAACTTGTTGACGGCAGATGAAAAAGAGCAAATTCTCGGCGCGTTCCACCCGGCGCAGTCGGAAGTGGCTCCTGTGGCAGCGTTCCATCGACTGTTCGAGGAACAGGCGGAACGCACGCCGGAAGCGGAGGCCATCGTATACGAGAACGATCGGCTGACGTATGCGGAGTTGAACGAGCGGGCAAATCGCCTGTCGGCCACGCTGCGTGCAAGCGGAATCGGCCGGGAGACGATCGTTGGCATTCTCGCCGAGCGTTCGGTCGATTTGCTGGTGGCCGTGATGGCCGTCTGGAAAGCGGGAGGCGCGTATGTACCGCTTGACCCGGATTATCCGGCAGACCGCGTGCGGTTTATGCTGGAAGACAGCGGAGCGAAGGTGCTGCTGACACAAACGCTACTGCGAGAGCGTGCCGAAGCCTGGCTCGGCGAAGAGGAACTGGCACTGGAGACGGTGCTGTA
>NZ_JAGGNR010000055.1 GCF_018614975.1 Paenibacillus polymyxa
TTCAAAGATCAAACTTATTTTGTTACCGAATACTGTTCTCTTCAGCAACTCTTATATAATATCATGTCCGAGCCAACTTAGCAAGCTCTTTTTTCAAGTTTCTTTCGAAGCTTATTTCAATCGCTTGCCGCACCGTGTAAACCGTGTTTTCTTGGCCGGACTTAGAATATATCATGTACAGATTTACATTGCAAGTCTTTTTTTGATAATTGATAATCACTTATCATCGGCGCAATATGTAATCTGACGCTCAGTTCATAGAAATAACTCTCAGCATCTTCATTAAGGCGCTTTTTATATACTTATCCATTAAACATAACCAAGGAAGTCACTTCCACTGCGATTGCAGTGGACAATTTATTGTGACTAGCCCTGGTTTTCGGAGATCTCAGTTTTCTTTCCTTCTATAATAAATAAGAAAGTGTACCCTTAGGCACAGCTTACACACTCCGCTTCACTTCTCAGTGCTTACAATATGCACTTACCAAGTAACGAAGCGATCAGTTCCACACCAAGCCTTGCCGTATGCCTATTATGATCAAATAACGGATTGACTTCAACCAATTCCATGGACGTAACTTGATTTGTGGAAGCAAGTATCTCCAATGCATAATGTGCCTCTCGGTAATTCAAACCACCCGGTACCGGGGTGCCCACACCAGGAGCTTCCCGCGGATCCAGACAATCCATGTCGAAGCTGACATGAATACCATCTGTCCCTTTTCCCGCTGTAGCTATTGCTTCCTCAATAACTCGCTCTATTCCCATCCGGTCTATATCATGCATCGTAAATGCTCGGATTCCCAGTCCCTTAATCTGCTCTTTCTCATACTCATCCAGATCACGCAAACCAATATAGACCAAGTCGGAAGGATTAATAAACGCGCCCGCTCCAGCAATGTGCGACAGATTGTATGCAGTATGCCCCAAGGATGCAGCTACACTCATCCCATGCATATTACCGGACAAGCTGCGTTCTTCCGTATTCAAGTCTGCATGCGCATCAAACCAGATCACACCCAAATTCGAATAGTGCGCTGTTAACCCGGCCAAAGTACCAATCGCTACACTATGATCTCCCCCAAGCACAAGTGGAAAAGCCCCCTCCTCTACTGCACCTGATACTTCACTACACACCTTCTCACTGACCTGACGTACCTCATTAAAGTGTTTTACACGATTTCGCTCAGTAGGGGCAGCCAGTTCAGAAGTACAATCTACCCGCACTTCTTTGGAAAGCACTAGCCCAAGACTCGCGATCTCCCGCTTCAGTCCGGCTGTAATCAATTCATCCGGCCCCAACTCCGCTCCACCTCTCGCTCCACCGAGTCCAAAAGGAACCTTAATGATAGCAATATTACGCCGCACAGATGTTTGACTTGTATCAATAGAAGTATCTTTTATTCCACCATGTACATCTTCATCATTTTTCATGTAGGTCAGCTCCCTCATTGTTGATCAATACCTGCTCAATTCTCTCCAGTGCCCATTCAATCTCGCACTCATTAATCGTAAGTGGTGGAGCAAATCGAATGGTTGTCTCATGGGTTTCTTTACACAGCAGTCCAGTAGACATCAAACGCTCACAATAAGGACGGGCTGGTTCATGCAGTTCAACACCAATAAATAAGCCTTTCCCCCGAATATCCCGTATGGCTGAACTGCGAATATCTCGAAGTCTTTTCATAAAATAGTTCCCCAGACGCTCCGATCGCTCGGCAAGCTTCTCCTCTTCAAGAACCTCCAGAGCTGCTATAGCCACGGCGCAGGCGAGTGGGTTCCCCCCAAACGTAGAACCATGAGACCCCGGCTCAAACAAATCAAGTATCTCCGCATCAGCAGCGATAGCTGAGATTGGCATGACTCCTCCCCCCAGCGCTTTGCCCATAATCCAGATGTCTGGTTCAACCCCTTCCCAGTCGGAGGCAAAACGGCGACCCGTTCTTCCAAATCCAGTCTGGATCTCATCAGCTACGGTCAACACCTGTTGACTCTTACACAGAGCAAAAGCTTCTGCCAAATATCCAGCAGGCGGGATAACGATTCCAGCTTCGCCCTGAATAGGCTCTACAAGAAAACCAGCCGTATTTGGCGTAATGGCCTGCTTCAGCGCTTCAATATCTCCATAGGGAATAATCCGGAATCCAGGTGTGAACGGTCCAAAATCTTTTTTATACTCCGCTGAAGAAGAAAAGGACGTAACCGTTAGAGTTCTTCCATGAAAGTTGCCAGAGCATACGATAATTTCAGCTCGATTCTCCGGTACACCTTTGCAACGATAAGCCCATCTACGTACCGCCTTCACCGCAGTCTCCACCGCTTCCGCTCCTGTATTCATGGCGAGAATCTTCGATTTCCCCGTTAATTGTGAGAGTTTCTGATAAAAAAGAGAAGCTGAACTACTATGGAATGCCCGAGATGTCAGTGTAACCTGATCCGCCTGATCCTTGAGCGCCTGTATGATTACAGGATGTCTGTGACCATGATTCAATGCAGAGTATGCACTTAACATATCCATATAACGGCGGCCTTCAGGGTCTTCTACCCATACCCCTTCCGCCTGTTCAATAACAATTGGGAGCGGATGATAATTAGGTGCAGCATAACGCTCCGACCAATCAATTAACATTTTGGAATCTGACATACACACCCAACACCTTTCCAAAATATTGTATACAAAATACGATATCAATGTATGCGATACCACCGCCATTTACGACTACATCCCACTATTTTCCACAGTAGCCTACTCCCAACCCTTCTTCGAATCGAATCCTTTATAAACAATTAGCGGGAAGTAGACAGTTTACGTTCCAACCAAGAGAGTAAGTTGGCCAGTGTAAATGTGATTATAAAGTAGAGGCCGGCGGCAACAAGCAGCGGAGCAAGCGGCTGGAACGTAACACCCTGAATCGTTCTGGCCGTGTATATAATCTCGGCTATGCCGATCATGGAGACAAGCGAAGAATCTTTAATGATAATAATGAATTCATTGCCGATCGCTGGAAGCATGTTACGAAAAGCCTGTGGTAGTATAATGTAGCGAAGTGTCATACCATGTGTCATACCAAGGGAGCGTGAAGCCTCGGTCTGTCCTTTATCAATCGCTTGAATCCCGGCCCTGAACACCTCCGCCATATAAGCCGAGCTATTCATCGTCAGAGCGACCACCCCCGACATAAATGCCGGCAAGTTCACACCTACAACCGTCAGACCATAATGAATAATAAGAATCTGTACCAGCATCGGTGTTCCTCGAATGAGTTCAATATACGCCGAAGCCACAAATTTAATTGGCCATATTCGGGATATTCGCATTAATGCCATAAACACACCAAGTAACGTACCAAACAATACACCGAAGAAGGAAAGTTCAAGTGTGACCCACGCACTTCGTGCATAATCCTGCCAATGTTCTAATAGAAAGGAAAAATCTAAATTCACGGCATATCCCTCACTCGTCCGGTTTATTCGCCGAGCATCTCATTTGCTTCAACGACGAACCGTTCAATATCTCCATTCGTTTTGAGTTTTTCCAATGTCGTGTTGATCTGATCCAGCAGCTTCTGATTACCTTTCTTCACCGCGATCGCCGAACCACCCTCATCTTCAGCCTGTTCAATCTCCACACCTGCAACAACAAGCCCCTCTTGGTTCTTCACATACTGTTCAGCCACCGGCTTCTCCAGAATGAGTGCGTCTACGCGCCCCGTCTGCAACTCCAGAATCAGTTCAGGTATTTTGGCCAGAGAAGTGAGCTTTGCTCCCTCTATTTCCTGAGCAATCCCTTCCTGAATGGAACTCTTTTGTACGCCAACCTGCTTGCCTGATAGATCATCTATGGACTTTAATGCCGTCTCTTCCCCTCCTCTAACAAGTACAGCTTGCTCTGCATAATAGTAGATATCCGTAAAATCAACATTCTTCTTTCGTTCTTCGGTAGGGGTTAAGCCTGATATTACAAAATCAACCTTATCTGTACCAAGGGCCATAAGAAGGCCATCAAAGTCCATGTCCTCAATCTTTAGCTCGACTCCCAGATCAGCCGCAATTGCTTTCGCAATCTCGATGTCGAAACCTACAATGGTATCTTTACCATCGATTTTCTTATGAAATTCATAGGGTGCATAGTCCGCACTAGTTCCAAGTACAATTACTTCCTTTTCCGCAGAGCTACTGCCCGAAGACGAAGCAGCGTCTGATCCGGTTCCTGTCGTTTTTTCCTGCCCACAAGCAGACATGAATACAATCACTAACAACAGCATCATTGGCAAAAGCACTTTTTTCACACATCATACCCCTATTCTTTTTTTAATGAGTAACATAATAATTTGTATACAATATACACAAGACAATATATGGACTTATATGTAATTAATACTAACAAACATTCTGGTTTATCACAATCATTATTTAAACATTTATACGCTTTAATTCCATAAAATGTGCTATATATAACACAGCATTTACATCGGCTGAAACATGAAGTTTGCTTGCCCAACTCCCCCCTCGGTGTTAAGATGATAAAAACTTGAAACTCCGGAACGGCGCGTACAGTACGGCCTCACACCCATCTATTTATTCACTATACATAGAAAGGAGGATTCGGTATGGAGGTACCCAAATACCGGTCCTTGAAAGATCACGTATACGATTACATTGCCCAGAAGATTCAGGACGGGACGCTACTTCCCAACCAAAAGATCAACGAGGCTGAAATATGCAAAAAGCTGGACATCAGTCGCACGCCTACTCGGGAGGCCCTTTTCCAGCTGGCTTCGGACAATCTGCTGCAATACATCCCACGCAGGGGATTTATTGTCACTCCTTTTGATGCAGGCAAAAAACTGGAGTTCTCCCAAGCGATCGGTGTGCTGGAGGCACTTGCTGCCACACTTGCAGCAGACCATCTCAGACCATCTGAACTTTTGGAGATGGAAACTCTGGTTCTCCGAATGGACGAAGATATCAGCCAGCTTGATCTTGCAACCTACAACAAGAACCAATATCAGTTCCATAACTTGTACATCCAGCGATGTGGTAACGCTACAGTCATTGAGATGTTAAACACATTGAAGAACAGCTTCATCCGGCAGTCGTATGTTAGTGATAATAAACCAAAGTTATCTGAGGTACTGCTCGAAGTTAATGAAGAGCACCGACAAATTTTAAGTGCTTTTCGAGCCAAGGACAAGAACCAACTTGAAGCCCTGCTTAAACACCACTGGCGGATTATCGACAACGATATGCTGTAGTACGTTCTGACAAAACAAACCAAAGGCAACTCACGCTATTGTGAGTTGCCTTTTTCCTATTTTTCCTTTTTGACTTCCAATGGTGTCCTAGCCGCAAAAACAGCATATCCCAATTTTTTTCCGTATTTCGCAAGCAAGCGATCATTGGTCCGACTCATACGCTGCATACGATCGTCCTCAAACCAATTCATATCGATCTCGCGATGTGGATCATGATCAACGCCCCATTTTCCCATGGATCGGGAATGTTCTTTGACCTCCACCTTGTTGAAACCACACTGTTTGAGACGTTTTCTCCATGCTGTGGCCGTTACCAAGGTTCGTATACCGTAAAATTGCTTTAACCTGCGACACATCAATTCGGTCTTCTGGCCTGATATAACCATCTCTCGATCCACTAAAAGTCCACCCGGCTTCAACACTCTTCTATACTCAGCAAGTGCACTCCGCCATGGGGTGAAGATCGTGACCGACTCCACGAATACCACATCAAATTGATTTTCGAGAAAAGGTAATGCTGCTACATCAGCCTGAACAAATCGAACATCCACCCGTTCTCGTCTCGCTCGCCGAACTGCCTTATCCAGCATGTGGCGATGAAGATCAATCGCTGTTACCCGATATCCACTTTTAGCCAGGTAACACGCAGTCCGCCCAGTACCACATCCTATCTCAAGAATATGACTACCCACAGGCAGAGATAAGATCTCCAGTAACTTCAGCGTTGCCAAAAATCCTCCGGGATGGGCACTCCCCTCCCCTAACCGGGCCAGCATGTCATGATAATCCACGCGACACCCCCTCCTCACTCCTCCCAGTGTATGGAATAGACTCAAAAACGGCTCCTCCCCATTCGATTTACCGGGTACTCGTCCATACCAAATCCTCTTTTATTTACTATGATATACAAACCGTTGAATTCAAGCGGCAACCGCATCTAATGAGGAGGATTTGCATGTACAGAATTAATCCGGTATGTGAAGAAACGGTTTCTCCGCACGTTGGACGTTCCGTTTGTCTTGTTATGAACGACGGTAAGCATATGTATGGCACGCTTAGTCAATGTCGTGATGGCAAAGTTTATTTGAACGGTTGTTTCGAGGGACCACGGCTATGTTCAGTCAATTCCAAACAGCAACTGGTAAAAAGAAGCAAGAAAAACGCTGTTGCATCAAAGAAAGTTAAATCTTCGGCCTACGGTCCATATGGATATGGTCGGGGTTATGGCTATGGAGCAGGGATCGAACTGGCTCTGGTAGCAACACTGTTTCTGCTGCCATTCCTATTCATTTAAACTCAAATTTGATCGTGGTAAAATTGTAGTCATAACAAAGACCCTTTTTGCTTATAGCGAAAAGGGTCTTTGTTTTTTCATACGCTTCCCATCAATTACAGTATACTCTCTGAAAAAAAGAGACAAAAAAAGGCATTCGCTAAAACGAATGCCGGGAACTTCATATTTAATACCCTTACCTTCGCACAGGGTATCTATTTAATCTTAAAAAAAAACACCTCGTTAGAGGCGGGTAAGCTATGTTAAATCCGATTTCCTTTAGGCATCGTTTTCAGATTACTATTCGAATTCTCAAGCAATGGTAGCATCCTAGTCGTGCTGACCATCTCAGAAGCACATATCGGACAAGTAGGTACGTTATCAAACGCAAAATTGTCCCGCATCCATCCTTTGCACGTATCACTCGTACATTCCCAGATTGCCGCATCAGCTTGTGGAATCTCTTCCAACGGTTTTTTGCGATTATACATGACTTCTACCCCCTTTGTTATGGAAAAACATCTAACCGACGTTATTTCACAGAAGCCTACACTTAGCGGAAGTTTCACGTCCCACCGAACTCCTGCCTCGACAACTAATGGGTCGACTTTTATATAACTAATCAAAAAAAAGAAGCTGCCTTTACCATTATAACATGTTAAAGGCAGCTATGCTTTAATTACAGTTTTACAACTTCTTCTGCTTGAGGACCACGGTTTCCTTGTACAATTTTAAATTGCACGCGTTGACCTTCGTCCAGCGTTTTGAAGCCTTCGCCTGTAATAGCGCTGAAGTGTACGAATACATCTTCTCCGCCTTCAACTTCGATGAAACCGAAGCCTTTATCAGCGTTGAACCATTTTACTGTTCCGTTTTGCATGTGAATTACACCTCCAAATAAAGATTAACATGTTCCTTTGTTCTTTGCAGCAAGCAAATAAAAATTCACACATTGAAAAAGGTACCAGTCATAAACCTATAAGTGATCTCCCTTTACAATATATGAATTAGGTTTTCCACTCTCTACAACTTGTTTTTATTATAACTCCAATTCATCCAAAAAGCAAATCTTTGTATTTTCTTTTCAAACAGCTTTGGAAATACATGTTATTAACTCGCGTGGTGACAGGGTTTATCGTGCTTACGTGCCCAATCCCTTGTGAGCGGTCTTATGAAAGGATATGCAGATCTAATCCATTTTATACATTTTTCATATAATAATCTGACATGCATATCCAACACAACCAATGAATCATCTCACTCCAGTTTAACACCCTATGTCCATGCCCACATAAATGCATCCCGATCCCAGGCGATCTGCCCACGATGAAGCTTTCGGAAAGCCTTCTTCACTTCCTTGGACAATGATGTATTGCCGTTCTCGTTCACAAAAACAAACTCTTCTCCAAAATGGGTCTTCACATATTCTATGGCAGCTTCCTGATGAAGTGTTCCTGTGAATTTGATCTCCTGTACCATCCATTCTGCTACGCCTTGTGCTGTCTTCTCCACTATATCACCTACTGTCTGAACCTAATGTACGGATAGGCAGACCGCGTATCATGAACATATCTGTCTTCCCGCCAGACTGAAGTATAACATGATCCCACTGCTGACGGGAAACTGTATGATAACTACTTCCAAGCAATACCACTAATGAACAACCATATTGGTATGCTCACGCCCTCTGGAAGGAATAGTCGAATTGGTTCGATTGCTCCACACTAACTAAGCACAGTATGCAATCAGTACTGCCAGTATAAACAGATCATAAGGCAGTGTACCTGTGTCCTCCCCAAATCCCTTCAGGGCAAGTGTACCCAGTACAAGGAGTAGTGGAATATAATACTTTGCATGGCCAGCCGGGATACTTGGCAAAGATCAGAAGCCAGTCTCTCCCCACTTGCGCCTTAACGTCAGATAGATCATCAGCACAATTGCGATGGGTGTAAAGGAAATGTGTACAGGGGAAGTGTAGTCAAGTTGTTTTATCGTTGCAATGGCCACTGCAGCAAATAATATGCCAATATAGTTGCATCACATCATCCATATATTAAATATTCCTATTATGGATAAAACTATAAAAGTAACAAAAAAGAGACTTATCCTGACTTCTTTTCCCCTAAAATCAGGTATGGCTTATACCTTTATCTGTCCATTATAGTATTACAAGAGTTCAAAACTGCAGGGGTGTCGCGACTCTTCAACGTCATATATCTATGAAGTACCTTAACGATAGTTTCACAATGCATAATGAAATCAGGGGGATACTATGAAAGCATTCTTTCAGCGCTGGGGGCATTTACTGGCTATTCTGTGCATACCGCTTCAAGGCTCAATTTACGTATTTCTAGGCAGCAACATCGGAAGTGATGTATTCTACAATTATGCTTGGATTGACACACAGATTCCTTTTATCAAAGAATTTATTTATCCGTACATTAGCTGGATGCCCATTCTGTATCTTGGATTTCTCTATTTGGGTCTGACGAACAAGTCGCTATTCTGGCGTACGTTGATTACCTATAATGTTGGTGTCATGGCTGCCAATGTCTGTTTTGCGGTGTTCCCTACCCATGTGCCACGCCCGGAGGTCGGCGGAACCGATTTGAGCAGCGTGTTTGTACAGTTTATCTATACAAATGATGCGCCCTTCAATTGTTTCCCAAGTGTTCACGTTCTGACCAGCTATTTGCTGTTTATTGTGATTAACAGACACTTGAACTTTAAGCCTTTGGCACGGATTTCCTGGTCGATATGGCTGTGGTTGATTATTGCTTCAACGGTGTTTGTAAAACAGCATTCCTTGCTGGACATCGCTGGAGGCATTTTGTTTGCTGAGGCCGCGTATTGGACTGTACATGTCTTTGCTCTTCGTCTTGGGCAGGCACGAAAAAAAAGGCAAGCAGCCACTCACAGCTTCTAATCCAAGCAGTCATGTATAACGACATTATATATGTAACAGGTGGGATGATGATCCTGTATACAGCAAAAGAGGGCATAGGCCCTCTTTTTTGTACTCATTTAATTAAACCTACTTATATAGAAGAACTTTATTTGGGTTGGACTATGCGTTTCATGCTATAGGTGGCCGTTCATGAAGAAGGTCAGACGGTGGACTTCCGGTTATACGTTTGAATATGCGGTAAAAATAAGACAGATCCCGGTAGCCGAGAAATTCGGCAATTTCCTGGATGGAGAGTTGTGACTCGGTGAGCAGATATATGGCTCGTTTCATCCGTTGATCATGTACATATTGACTGATGGTCTGATTTGTCATGCTCTTGAATAATGCGGCAGCATAATTGGGAGTTTTATTGATCTCGTCCCCGAGTTCTTCCTTCGTCACTTTCTCCCGATAATGCCGCTCAATATATCGCTTCATCCGCTCAACATGATTATGCCTCTCCGGTGGGATAACTCCACGATCAAGCTCCCTGTTCATATAAATCAACACTTCCATCAATAAGGCTTGGCTCATCATGACATAATAAGACGGACGCTCCTGCCATTGTTGATAAATAGCGCTCATGCGTTGATGGATCAGTTCGTAACATCCAGGTTTATGCCGCAAAGCCTCATACCGTTCCAGTGCAGGCAAACCTTCCGTATGGCCACGCTGCAGTTGAATCACAATCTGTGTGTGCGTTACCGTAGGAATACTCTTGCCGTAATACGGGACACCACCTGGAATGAGTAGCAATTCACCCTTTTCCATGATCTGTTTATCACCGTTCACCCAATATACACATTTCCCATATGTAACCAAGCTAAGTCGCCAAGTCTCTTGAGTTTGCACAGCTTCTTCGTACCAACCAACGCCATTAATGTGTCGTACTTCAAGTGGAGTAACCATAACACACCTCATTACTGGACTATACTCTAATCATTGTACTATAGTTCATACCCTGTTTCGACAGAAAACGCTACAATACACATATAAGCTTAAATATGAGGAGGAAATTAGCATGTTAAAAACAAAAATTATATGTACCATGGGACCTGCTTGTGACTCAATCGAATTGTTGAAAGTAATGATTCAGGAAGGAATGACCGTTGCCCGTCTGAACATGGCTCATGGCGAACTGGAAGATCACGTGACACGGATTAACAATATCCGCAAAGCAGCCTCCGAGCTGAATACCTATGTACCAATCATGATGGACATCAAAGGGCCGGAAGTGCGTATCGGTAAACTGAAAGAAGCATCCTGTCATCTGCAAGCTGGTAAAGAGCTGATCCTGACTACCGAAGACATTCTTGGTGATGCTGAGCGTATCTCGGTAAACTATCCAGAATTGAACCTCGTTGTGAAGCCTGGCGATCGTATCCTCATCGATGATGGCCTTGTAGATCTGACTGTACTGTCTGTGGAAGGATCCGATATCCATTGTAAAATCATTAGCGGCGGCATCCTGAAACCACGTAAAGGGGTTAACTTGCCAGGAATCAAAACGACACTGCCAGGTGTTACTGAGCGTGACGTTATGCATATCGGATTCGGAATAGAAAACGATATCGAAATTATCGCAGCATCCTTTGTTCGTAAAGGCGACGACATCCGTGAAATCCGCAGCATCTTGAAAGAACGCGGTGTGGATCATGTTCAGATCATCTCCAAAATCGAGAACCAGGAAGGTATGACCAACCTGGATGATATTATCGAAGCGTCTGACGGTATCATGGTAGCTCGTGGAGATCTCGGGGTCGAAGTACCAATCGAAGACGTACCGATGATGCAAAAAGAAATGATCGATAAATGTAACCGTGTAGGTAAACCGGTTATTGTAGCTACTCACATGCTGGAGTCCATGCAAGTGAACCCACGTCCAACCCGTTCCGAGGTAAGTGATGTGGCGAATGCTGTACTTCAAGGTGCAGACGTTGTGATGTTGTCTGGTGAATCGGCTGCAGGTAAATATCCGGTACAATCCGTACGCACGATGGCTGCTGTTGCTCGCCGTGCTGAAACGATGATCGATTACAAAGAACAATTCGCACAGAAATCTGCTCAACAGATCGCTGATATTACTGAGGTTATCAGTCAGGGCGCTGTAAGTTCTTCCCTCGTACTGAATGCCAAAGCAATTATCACTTCGACTGAGAGTGGATTCACAGCACGCATGATTTCCAAATATCGTCCAAAAGCACCAATCATCGCAGTTACACAACATGAAGAGGTTCTTGCGAAAATCTGTCTGCTCTCTGGTGTCATTCCGGTGATGGGCGACAAAGTAACGACAACGGATGAAATGTTCGAGTCTGCTACACGTAACGCAATCAAAACAGGTTACATTGAAAAAGGTGACATTATTGTATTGTCCGCTGGTGTTCCAATCGGTCAATCCGGTAATACAAACCTGATCAAAGTTCAACAAGTTTAATTCAATAGCTGAAACTTAAGCTATACATCTTAGCTATATATAGAAATACAAAAATCCACCGAGAGCAGAAATGCATCCCGGTGGATTTTTCTTGGTTACAACGACTTTGAGATTATAGATTGCGCGAGTAATCAACCAGATCCTGTGACATGGTGTTGATCTCATCCATTGATGCATTCACCTGCTGTGTCAGGGCAGCCTGATTTTGCGTTAACGTGGACATATTACCGATATGTTCAAGAATCTGATCAATCAGTGTTTTCATCTTCTGCATGCTATCTTCGATATTTACTGTGGCCTCCGAGCTGTGATCAGCCAGTTTTCGCACTTCACCTGCAACGACGCCAAATCCCAGTCCCAGCTCTCCCGCTCGTGCAGCTTCAATTGCTGCATTCAACCCCAGAAGATTGGTCTGACTGGCAATCTCTCGAATAAACACGGTGATATTCTTCGTATCATCTGCACTGCTTTTCACTTGATTGGCTGCATCGGCAGATAACTCCTGTGCAGTAACCAGATCCTGTGCCTGATCGGTAATCGAGTTGATTCCACGTACCATCTCGCTAATGGACTCCGACAATTGTTTGGTTTTCAGATTCAAGGCTTCCACGATCTGTTCCTTATTCTTCTCATGGGTTACATCTCGAATGGTTCCAGCTACACGGAGCGGTACTCCATCCTGATCCCTAATGGTCTCACCACCTGCGTGATACCACCGATACTCCCCGTCTTTGCGCTGCAAACGATAATCCAGATCGTACGGTGTACGACCACTGTAATCATTCATATGTCTGGCAAATTCGTTGATCGTCCGATCATGGTCTTCCGGATGAAGTCGGCTGCTCCAGCTGCTGAACACATTTGGGAAATCCTGCTCGTCTTTAAACCCTAATTCTTTACGGAACTGGGGTGACCACCAAAATTCGTTATTCGGATTAACCACATCTCCAGCCACAACCGTCATATCCCATGGTGCCTCCACCAAGGCGCGGTTAACCAGATCATATCGGGTGACGAGTGCTTCTAGCTCATCAGACTTGCTCTTCTCCTCATGAATATCAAACATGATGCCCAGAAGTTTGACCGGAACTCCAGCCTGATTTCGGATGACTTGTCCAAGACATCGGAACCAGCGAATCTCTCCACTTTTTGTAATCATACGGCTGATTACGTTATAGGCAGTTGTTGCTCTCGTGTCATTCACATGTTTCATAATCTCCTGCACCAGTTGTGGTCTGTCATCCGGATATATCGATTTGGCCCAGCTTGCAAATGAATCGGGATAATCCTTGGCATTATGGAATCCTAACATTTGGCGGAATTCATTCGAAAATGCGACGATATTATTGTTATCCAGTGGATCACCAGCAACAATTTCAGATTCCCATAATCCCACATTCATCGCCTGATTCAGCATTCTAAGTCGCATTTCCACGGCTTCGTTTTGTGCCTTCATGATATGTACTGCTTTTTTGATATTACTAGCTATTTCATCGGTATCCTGAAACGCAATGCCATCTTCGATCCATGCGTCATAGTCGCCCTTTTCTGCGTTTGCTACCAGTTTACGACTATACTCCAGTAAATTCTGATGCGCATCTGTACGAAGGTTTTTGGTCGATTCAGTACGTTTACGAAACATGCTCATTTCTCCTCTTAGCTCATATGATATATATTTCGACATTATCAGACATTAAATGTAGAGCAATGCTCTTAATTTTGGCATAAAACAAGAACCAGCGTTGGTTCAGCACTGGTTCTTGTTTTTATGTCTTTATTTTTTATGAAAATAAGTCTTAAATGACTGCCTCTTACCAGCTACCAGCTGCTCTGTGCATTCGCAATGGAAGGATGGTTATCTGTAAATTGATCATTGATCAGCGTCAGCTTCGTACACTCACCTACAGTTTCCAACTGGAAGACCACTCTGGATTGAAGCTCGGCATGATTCGCATGGTACGATGGTCCGGGATGCTCCTGATAACTGAGTGTGGACAACGGTTCAAATTCCAATATATCTCCATACACATGGACAGACGATGAATGTATCTAATATCGTCTTCAACATGCTAGACATCCGAATAGTGAGGACCGAGGGCTGATCAATTAGAAACCTGTCCTGAAAATCAGGACAGGCGAATGACTTCTATGATATCCCCCGTATGGATCACACCTTCCCGTTCAACCGAGCACACAATCCCACGTTTTTTTCGAGCCGCAGGCACGAATTTTTTGCGCAATCCGTCCTGTTCGTAGAATTGTTCAATCATTTTCCCCGGATGTACGCAGGGAAGGTTCTCTCCTTCACATATTAAACCCGTCCCGTTTGGAAATAGGAGCCGCGTTCCAGCAGGTAGTTCCGTCAATCGATCAATGCCACGGACCAGTATATTGGCACCAAGCCACTCTGGACGCACTTCAGGAATGTTCATTTTCTCAGCAATAAGAGCACATTCTTCCTCAGACACAATACTGATCTGGCGGCGATTCGCAATCGGTGTACCACGCTTGTAGATTTTCTGACGTGAGTCCGCCGGACGAAGCAGACCATAATGACGGTCACCCGGAATTCCTGCAAGCTCAATGTCGATAAAAGGTACAACTCGGGTCACAAATGTGGATGGATCATCAGCCAACAAGACAAATTGAACCGTTCCCATAATAATCTCCTCCCATTCCTGAGCAATCACTTCTCTATTGTTCATTATTACCCAATGAATGGATTTCCGACAATCGGCGTATGCTTACCTTTGTATCCATTTTTTTATTTTCAACATCACAACGCACTTGGAAAATGATAAATAATTTAAATAATACACAATTAGATTGTCACAAATTAATTTCACTCTTTCCGTTCTTGTTGCAAACATTTATACTAGGATGGACAAGTAAATAAATTACATATCAGAAGAAAGCAAGGTGTTTCCATTGATCAGTATCATTTTTGTAGCTCTTGTAGCCGTCGAACACTTCTATATCATGGTGATGGAGATGTTTATGTGGACTCGTCCACGCACAATGAAAACCTTTAATCTCACGCCGCAATTCGCCAAATCCACCAAATCTCTCGCGGCCAATCAAGGTCTTTACAATGGATTTCTTGCGGCAGGTCTGATCTGGGGACTCGTATATCCGGATGCTGCCGTTGGACAGCATATTCAGATTTTCTTCTTAGCGTGTGTGATTATCGCGGCTCTCTATGGAGGAGCAACTTCTTCACGGTCGATCATTATCAAACAAGGATTGCCTGCGATCATTGCATTGTTGCTGGTGCTCTTCCTGTAATTTCCTGTCGATAGATACATTGCTGCGATTCATGTTTAACTCCTTTATGGTAAGGTAGTGAATAGATAGCAGTGTACAGTGACCAGAATCAATCTGGGATCGGAAGGAGAACATGTCATGGGATTGTTTGACAAGCTTCGGCGGCGCAAAAAGGAGAAGGTACCTGCAGGGGGTGCTGTCGAATCAACGAATTACAGTGAAACCATCGTGGGTTTTGTCCTGCTGGAGCGTGACGATTGTGATTTTGATCTCTTCATCAGGAACATGAAGAACGAATGGGAGATCGAGATTGAAGAACGCCCTGAGGAGGGCAATCTCTTTTTTGAAGTGAATGGGATGCAGGTGGTATGTGCTCACATTGCCGCGCCTATACCCGACCGTGAAGTTGAGGAGAATGCCAAGCTAAACATCCTATGGCGAGAAGCGGAGCAAGTTACCTCACGGCACCAGTCTCAGATTATTGTCTCTGTTCTGAACGCAACAGATGCAATTGAGGGACATGTTCTGTTCACTCAAACAGCGAGTGCCCTGTTACAGTTGGATCACGCGCTGGCCATATACATGGCCCCACTTGTCGTTGAAGCCAGTCAGTATGTCGAAACCAGCCGTGGGATCAAACATGATGAGTTGCCCGTCTCGCTCTGGATTTTCATCGGATTATTTCAAAATGCCGAAGGCGCTTCAGCTTACACATACGGACTACGTAACTTTGGAAAAGAAGAGATGGAGATTATGCAATCGTCGGAGTCCTTAAGCGATGTATTTGAGATGATGTTTATGACCACAACGTATGTGGTTGAAAACGACGTCACACTGCATGACGGGGAAACACTAGGCTTCTCGGCAGAACAAAAGCTGAGCATTTCCCTTTCCAAAGGTGTAGCAACGGAAGGTAACAGTTTGAAGATTGGCTTCTAACTTACGTAGGATTTTTACTTTATCGTGTCACCGTTGTAGAAGCCGTCTGGAGTTCATACTCTGGGCGGCTTTTTAGCCATTGCTTTCCCTCAGGATCCCAAAGAAAAAATTGTGGAACACCAGACTGAATTCCAATGGGAAACGTATGACGAGGCTTTGGCATTTTTGTTGAAATAATATTGAAGTGATACGGAGTAAGTATAAATTGAGCTACCTATGCTGTACCTTGCACACAGAAAGAGGCGTTCCCCATGAGGAAGCGCCTTTTCTTTTGCAGTTCCACTTTGCTTACTCAGTTTTGCCAGTGATCCGAACGCTCATCATTTAAGATTCAAGTTTACTTACACGCACCATCGTTACCGATGTACCATTTAGGGACTCCTCCACAAATCCTAACCGCCTATATAAGTGAATCGCTTGGTTATCCGGGTCAACACTGAGCGAGACTGCTTTAATTCCCCGCCGTTCAACCTCATCTAATGCGGTCTGAAGCAGTAAGGTGCCTATTCCTTTTCCACGTGCATCTTCCGTTACAGCCATCCCCATCTCTGGCGTAGCTGCATTCACATAACCGTATCCCGCATTCTGATCCGTATAGAATCTTAATGTAATTGAACCTAGTCTCTTGCCTTGCTGGTCAACTGCAACATACCCGAAGTCCCCTTCTCTGCCCCAGTCTTCAACGTATTTGGACAGTCCGGGAGTATGAATACTTTCAATTGGAAAAGGTTCATCATCTTCTCTCCTATGCAGGGATGCGTATAACATCTCCCACAGGAAAGGGATATCCTGTTCTTCAATAGGGCGTACATAATAGTTGGATATGATGGTCATGTTTGCTCCTCCTTCAGCTTTTCAAAAAGGCGGTCCATCTCATTCAGATTAAACTCATTGGTAATCTCGTAGTCCTCAAGTTGGTCTCTCGTTTTCGCCTCATTGTAGATGGAGATGGACTTTTCATTATAAAACGTCAGTCCGAATCCATCGGTAAAGCGACCTTCTTTATTAATGTTAAGTCGCCACTCATAGTAATGCGGATTCCTTTCGGAAGCGTCGAATTCCCGTACTCTTTTAAGTTCAACATCCTTTAATAGCTTCAGCATGTCTCTAATCTCTTTGGGATCTGCAATCGTTATTTCATCATCTTCATTATACGGTTCATTGTCGGAAATTTTCCTAATCGTCAGTCGATCCAATGTATCCAGCATCGTCATATGATCTGTGACCTCTGCTCGAAACGTCGTATGTTTGCTGGGGATATACTTAGTATATTGACCAGAGGTATACATACGCACTGCAATAGTTAAAAAAACAATAACCATGGCGATACCCATAATCATCTTGATTCGTTTAGTCATCCCAATCCCCTCTCTATACCTACACAAAACATATAATTTGGTAATTATTGATATATTCCAGTATAACATCTCACTCCTTCTGTTCCAATGTCATTTCTTATCTCTGGTTCCTCAATTACGATACGTTTTGGGCTACACTAAAATTAAAGATTTAAACGAACAAGCCGCGTTCTCCCATAGGGTGAACACGGCTTGGTTGTTAACGTTGTTATATTGTTTTATTACCTATTCAGAACGAGGCAAGACGATAACCCTTATCCCGAGCCATGAATATGGCACACGTAGACTTGGACTCACGACTGGTCAGGTTACATCAGGTACCTAATTGTTTTCAGCGAATACACGGCCTGCTGATTCTCGGATAACCAGTTCAGGCTTCAGCACAATCTTCTGTGGCTCTTTTTGCTCATCCTTTAACTCTTCAATCAACAGATCTACAGCGCGATGTCCCAGTTCTTCAATTGGCTGGGCAACGGTCGTAAGCGGTGGACTGGTTACCGAAGCCAGAATGGTATTATCAAACCCGATAATCGACACATCCTCTGGTACGCGTAGACCCAGCTCTTTGGCTGCCTGGAGAGCACCGATGGCCTGAATGTCATTACAACAGAATAAGCCTGTGGGATGATCTTTCTCACCGAGCAGCAGTAGCGCCTCTTTTTTGGCCGAGCTCAGGTCAGCTGCCGATTCTCGGATCTGATTCGGTTCCAGCGTATGACCAGCCTTAATCAGTGTTTCACGGAATCCACGTACACGTTCCTGACTGCTGCTGACTTTGGACGGTTCCGACAATACCGCTACACGGGTGTGCCCAAGTTCAAGCAGATGCTCCGCTGCGAGTGCTCCGCCGAGTATGTCGTCAATGGTGACCGTATGTACTGACAGCGATGGCATATGGCGAGCAATCAGGGCCACAGGTATGGACTGCTGCAAAAGTGGTGACAGAATGTCGGCATTATCGATCCCGGTTCCGATCATCATGCCATCTACCCTTTTTTGCTGGAGCAGATTCAGGTAACGCTCTACACGCTCATCCTTATTATCCGTACTGCAGATGACCACGCTGTAACCCAATTGACGGCTTCGATCCTCCACGGCTCTGGCGAGTTCTGCGAAATACGGGTTTGAGATGTCCGGTACGAGCAGTCCCAATGTATACGTCTGCTTACCTGTAAGTGCAGCTGCGATCGCGCTGGGTTGATAATGGAGGCGTTCCATGATCTCCATAATCTCGGCGCGCCGCTTCTCGCTGATCTTGCCTTTGCCATTAATGACCTGCGAGACGGTTGCAATGGATACACCCGCCTCGCGTGCTATATCGTATATGGTTGCTTTCATTGTTTTTTCCCCATTTGTGCTATATATAAATTTCGTTATACATAGATAATTGTTCTCTTCTCATTATGCAGGGGGAAGTCTGCATACGCAACTTGAGCCAGCGCAATGTGCGTAGCATGAACTGTTTTACTTTTTCATCAACCACTCATGGTCAGGGTCATTATGGAACTTCCAGGTCCGGGTTGGTCCAGCCATCACGTTCAGATAGTAGACCTCATACCCCGGAGGAGCGCCTACCGGATGATATCCGTCCGGAACAAGCACCACTTCTCCGTTCTTCACTGCTAGCGTCTCGTCCACAGAACGATCATCCGTGTATATACGCTGAATGGCAAACCCCTGCTCAGGCTGCACACGGAAATAATACGTTTCTTCCAGCAAAGATTCATCCGGGAGTGCGTCCCGATCATGCTTATGTGGCGGGTAACTGGACCAATGTCCATCTGGTGTGAACACCTCAACAACGAGCAAACTGTCCGCTTCCTTCTGTTCCGGTAAAATGTTGTGAATCTGGCGTTCCAGATTGCCATATCCTCGCGCCTCTACCCCTACATCTTCGGGTGCAATGAGACGAGCCGGGTACGTGCCTTTACCGGGTGCAACACATATAGCGATTTCCAGTTCGGTACGTGCTGTGATCTGTACTTGATCGGAAGTTGAGACGTAGACCGAATACGGCGGAATTTTCTCGAAAACACTCATTCTTTTTCCAATATTATCCCATGTGTGCTCCCGGGTACTTACATTGGCGAAACCGCTGAGAAGCACCACACAGAGTTCCTGATCACCACTCTCACGGGTTAGCGTCTCTCCTTCTGCCAGCTTCGCTACCTGAAAGCCAACATATTCCCACCCAGCCGACTCCGGTGTTACGTTTATTAGTGTACCGTCTCCCTCCGGGTTGACCACGGGTCTCACAATACGTTCTGACATCTTGTCATCCACTCCTTTCTGTAGTCGTCAATCCACTATGGCGTTGCCGTTTGCGATTCCAGTGACATCCCAGGGACTTCACTCAGCTTCACAGGTCTTCCCCGCTCCATGGACATTTTTGCTGCCAGCGCAATTCGTTCTGCCTGTACTGCATCGTGGCCATCTACGATAACCGGTGTATCATGGAGGATTGCATCGATAAAGAGGGCTGTCTCCTGTACATACGCCTCATTGTAGCGTTCCAGGAAAAAGTGTAACGGTTTGTCGCGCATGAGCCCGGCCGCTGTACTGATCTCAGCCGTATTTGGATGATCATTCGCCGCTGTGGCGCTACCCTTCGAGCCAAATACTTCAACACGCTGGTCATACCCGTATACAGCCTGGCGACTGTTGTCGATAACACCAATTGCTCCATTGGCAAAAGTCATCGTTACAATCGCTGTATCCACGTCACCATGTTCTGCAAAAACGGGATTGATCAGCACGTTGCCCTGAGCGTACACTTCTTCCACTTCACTCCCGGACAGATACCGGGCCATGTCAAAATCGTGGATCATCATGTCCATGAAGATCCCGCCAGACACCCGGATGTACTCCGCAGGCGGTGGACTCGGGTCGCGAGAAGTAATTTTGATAATATGCGGTTCACCAATCGTACCATCCTGCACATGTGCCCGTACCCGTCTGAAGTTGTGATCAAAACGGCGGTTAAATCCGATTTGCAGCTTCACACCAGCCTTCTGCACTGCTGCTACAGCCGCTTGGGTCTGCGCTAGATCCATGCTGACCGG
The DNA here is from genome assembly GCF_018614975.1 of Paenibacillus polymyxa. Taxonomy (GTDB): domain Bacteria; phylum Bacillota; class Bacilli; order Paenibacillales; family Paenibacillaceae; genus Paenibacillus; species Paenibacillus polymyxa_E. The sequence continues at coordinate 20,536 of NZ_JAGGNR010000055.1, forward strand.
CTTCTCGCAGAAGATGTGTTTGCCCGCCTGGGCAGCCTGTTCGATCAGAGGTACATGTGTATCTGTTGAAGAACAGATCAGCACCGCGTCTACATTAGGCATCGAGATCAACTGGCTGCTATCCGTTGTTACCACAGGGATGCCACGGTCGGAGGCCCAAGCCTCCAATTCAGGACCTGCAAACAAGTCGCTGATTCCCACAATCTCGGCATGCGGATTGCGCAGGAGATTGTCTGCATGAATTTTGCCGATCCGTCCAGCACCGATGATGCCAATTCTCACTTTGTCCTTGCCCATTCCGTTATCCTCCCTATGTGCGTCCATATGGGCTGGGCGTTCCCCTTAGCCCGAGTTATGCTCTGGTTGTTTACCAGCGCGCCGTTACCATCTTCTTGCGAGTGTAGAATTCAACACCATCCGTGCCATTGGCGTGCAGATCACCGTAGAAGGACTTCTTCCAACCGGAAAACGGGAAAAATGCCATTGGTGCAGGTACGCCCAGGTTAATCCCCAACATGCCCGCATCAATCGTCTCACGGAATTGACGCATACTTGCCCCGCTGCGGGTGAACAGACACGCACCATTAGCAAAGTCGGAACGGTTCGCAAGCTCAACGGCTTCCTCCAGCGTAGACACTCTTGCCACCGAGAGTACTGGAGCAAAGATCTCATCCTGCCAGATCTTCATATTGCTCTCAACTTGGTCGAATACTGTTGGCCCTACAAAATAACCGGATTCACCTGTCGCTTGATCCTTACGTCCATCCCGGATCAAGGCCGCGCCTTCCTGCTCTCCGGCTTCAATGTAACTGAGTGTGCGCTCTTTATGTGGTCCACGGATAACGGGACCGAGGAATACACCCTCATCCATGCCGTTACCGATGGTAATGCGGTCTGCTGCTTCCACCAGCTTTTGTACGAGTGTGTCAGCCACATCACCTACAGCTACAACAACCGCACATGCCATGCAACGTTCCCCTGCTGAGCCAAAGGCTGCACTGGTAATTTCTTTTACCGTCAGATCGAGATCGGCGTCCGGCATAACGATGGAGTGGTTTTTGGCACCAGCCAGTGCCTGTACCCGTTTGCCATGCTTAGATGCAGTGGTGTAGACGTATTCAGCCACAGGCTGTGAGCCGACAAAAGAGATCGCTTGAACATCCTTATGTTCCAGCAACCCGTTCACGACATCATGCGCACCGTGAACGATGTTGAGCACGCCGTCCGGAAGGCCCGCTTCCTTGAACAGCTCTGCCAGACGGCCTGCCAGTAGCGGTGTGCGCTCGGACGGCTTCAGGACAAAGGTGTTACCACACGCAATAGCCAGCGGGAACATCCAGCACGGCACCATCATCGGGAAGTTGAATGGGGTAATCCCCCCAATTACGCCGATTGGGTAGCGGTACATGCCCGACTCCAGTCCTGTCGCGATATCAGGCAATTGTTTGCCCATCATCAGATTCGGGGCACCTGCCGCAAACTCGACGCATTCAATGCCACGTAATACCTCGCCGTACGCTTCGGCATAACTTTTACCGTTCTCCAGTGTCACCAGGCGAGCGAGCTCTTCCCAATGCTCTACCAGCAGCTGCTGGTAGCGGAACAGAATACGTGCACGGCGCGGAACCGGTGTGCTGCTCCAGGATTTGAACGCTTCTCGTGCTGTCTGAACCGCCAAATCCACGTCCGCTTGTTCGGACAATGGTACATGTGCAATAACCTCTTCTGTAGCCGGATTCACAACCGGCTCCGTACGAGTTGACGCTGGGGTTACCCAGGCACCTCCGATCCAGTTTTGTACCATTGTCGCTGTTGCAGACGCTTCAGAAATTCCTTTTTCCATAGCCCTGTCTCCCTTCACTTATGTGTGATCCCTTATGTTCAACATGTTTATTGTTATAGATCTGTATGAGTACGTTGTTCAAAGTATTGCAACGAGCTTCAAGACACGGTGATCTCGCCCCGATTGCAACGTTCGATGTAGTCATTCACCTGTTCCACCGTTGGCATCGCATCCGAACAGCTGTGGCTTGAAATGACGATACTTGCTGCGCCACTGCCATACGCCATACTGCGCTCAATCGTCCAGCCCTGCATCAATCCATACAGGAACCCGGCTGCGTAGGAGTCGCCTGCACCGAACGTTTTGACCACTTTTGCCGGATAGCTGTCCGCACGGTGGGAAAGCCCTTCACGCGTATAAGCAATGGACCCTTCCTTGCCGTGTTTGATTACTACAATATTCGCTGAGAAATCAAACCATTTCTGTGCAGTCACCTGATCGCTATGATCCGGATTGTGGTCGAATGTCTCCATCATGTCGAACTCTTCACGTGTGCCAAGAATGATATCGCATTTCTCGGCTGCGAGGTTATAATAGACCGCTGTCTCTTCGTCCGATGTCCATGTGTATGGGCGATAATCCAGATCAAACACAATAACTGTGCCATGTTTTTTCGCATACGTTAGTGCCTGTAATACGGCTTCACGGGATGGGCTCTGCGCGAGGGCTGTGCCTGAGATTAGCAGCACTTTGGAGTCAGCAATCAACTGCTCTTGCACCTCTTGCGCCTGTAATAACAGATCCGCTACATTGTCCCGGTACATCAGGATACTGCAATCGGTTGGGCTCTTAATTTCGGTAAAAGCAAGCCCTGTCACCGCTCCGGTGTCATCTGTAACTACATTTGATGTGTCGATGCCGTTCTTCTCCAAATAGCTCTGGATGAATCTGCCCATCTGGTCACCTGCGATTTTGCCGATAAAAGCCGTCTTCATACCCAGTCTGGACATGCCAATCGTAATATTGGCCGGAGAGCCGCCCACATACTTCGTGAACGTCATCGTTTCTTCCATCGGGCGATTGATCTCATTGGCGTTCAAGTCGATGCACAAGCGACCAATCGCGGTGAAATCCTTCTTCCTTGATTCTGGAAAGGATACATAGGTCATTGCATGTGAGCCCCTTTCTGTGGTGGAATTATACATGGTGTAAATGAATTTCTAGACAAGTTACTCAATCCATCGTGACGAATCGTAAACGGTTAGAGTAGGTCAGTTTAAATTTCCAATCGTAACGTTATATTCTTGCTGCCTTCTTCCTGTTTCACTTCATGGGTAGGGCCTCTGAACGCTGCAATGCTGAACGAATCAGCTGTGTTGGTATAAGGACTCCATATAGTTCAAGGAGCGTTTGGCATACTCATAGGGGTTATGAATTGCAGGGTCCTGCTCTCCTTCAAGCATTGCCCAGCCGTCATATCCTCTTGTGATCAATTCTTGCAGTATTGGTGCAAAATCAATGCATCCATCCCCTGGTACGGTGAACACGCCTCTACGAATACAACCGACAAAATCAGACTGCTGCGCGCGTGCTTCATCCAGCACATGAGGGCGAATATCTTTCAGATGGATATAAGCAATCCGGTCATAATGTTTACGCAGCAGTTCAAGTGGATCAGCTCCGCCATAGTAGGCATGACCTGTGTCATAGAGCAGATACACGAGAGAAGGGTCCGTCAGCTCCATCAGTCGATCAATCTCGTCCGGTTGTTCTACTACCGTGCCTCCATGATGATGGTACGTGAGCTTCAACCCGTGTCCACGAGCAATCGCTCCTGCTTCATTCAATCCTTCAGCGAGGATATGCCATTCAGCTTCGCTGAGTCTGAGCACTTCTTTTTCATGCGGAGTCCGTCTTGGATCAAAATGAAGTGACCCGCCTACCTCCGCGGTACTGATCACCTTACTGCCCATGGATTGCAGGAATTCCGCGTGTTTGCGATAGCTATCCAACTCCGACTGACGATATGCCGGATCGGACAACAGTACTGATTTCCACTGGGAGACCAGCTTGATATTCCTTTTACTCAATTCCTCACGCAATATAGCAGGATCGGTTGGATATTTACGTCCCATCTCTGTACCTGTCAGCCCAAGACGCTGAATATCATCCAGAATCTGCGCACACGTTGTCGCATCACCATGCTCCTTCACATCTTCACCGACCCAATTGATCGGATGAATCCCAAGCTGGAATGGCAGCTTGCTCATTGCTCCACGTCTCCTTTGTCGTTCAACATTGTGATTCACTATATTAAACCGGATTAAATCGGTCTTGCTTTGGCACGGTTGGCTTGCATCGTGTGATGAGCATGAACTACCTTCTCCTCGGCAGATACTTCTGGCACACCCACATTCCACCATGACTCGTATCCACCTGCGTTGGTTCCAGGCACGACCGGAATCTCAATCAACGTACTCACTGTTTCGTTCTTCGCATCTCGGAGTGCTTGCTCCAGCTGTTCTGCTGTCTCCGCTCTATAGGATTTGGCTCCCATGCTTCGGGCGTGAGCTGCAAAGTCCATTGGCATGTAATCCCCGGTCAGTCGTCCACTCTCGGATTCCCGATAACGGAACTCATTGCCAAACCCGTCACTACCATGTTCCCGCTGCAAATTATGAATACACTGGAATCCATTGTTATTGAATAATAGAACCGTCATCTTCTTCTGTTCCTGCAAACTGGTCACAAACTCCGAATGCAGCATCAGATAACTGCCATCCCCCACCATGGCGTACACTTCACGATCCGGCTCGGCAAGTGCTGCTCCGAACGCTCCACTTACCTCGTACCCCATACAGGAGAATCCATACTCCATGTGGTATGTCTTTGGTTCAGACGCACGCCACAGACGATGTAGATCACCCGGTAGACTGCCTGCCGCACACACTATGACGGAAGATGGATCAATGGTCCGGTTAACGATGCCAACTGCTGTAGTCTGTGCCAGCCCTGCTTCATGTTGAGCTGCATACAACCGATCCACTTCTGCACTCCACTCAGCACGGAGATCAGCAACTTCGGATGCGCCATATGCACTTCGGTATTGTCTTTCCTGCAATTCCATTTGCAAAGCCTGCAGTCCTTCGCGGGCATCTGCCAGAATGGCTTCCCCGCCTAGCTTGGCGGCATCCATGCCGTTCAGGTTGATGTTGATGAATGAAGCTTCCGGATGCTGAAAAGCAGAGCGGGACGCCGTCGTAAAATCGGAGAAACGAGTACCGACGCCGATCACTACATCCGCTTCTCTCGCCAGCCTGTTGGCTGCCAGAGAGCCGGTAACTCCGATGGCCCCCACATTCAGTGGGTTGTCCCATGAGACTGCGCTCTTGCCCGCCTGCGTCTCGGCGATCGGAATACCAAATGCCTCGGCGAATTCCACGAGCTGGGCGGATGCCTCAGAGTACAACACACCGCCGCCTGCAATGAGCAGCGGCTTTCTGCCTCGGGTAATCTGCTCCGTTGCCCGCTCAATGGCTGCCTGTACCGGGGGGCGACGATCCAGATAATGTACTTTGCGGGCAAAGAACGATTCTGGGTAATCATACGCTTCTGCCTGCACATCCTGTGGCAGTGCGAGCGTTACCGCTCCCGTCTCTGCTGGATCAGTTAGTACACGCATAGCCTGTGTAACAGCAATCATCAGCTGTTCGGGACGAACGATACGATCCCAGTACTTGCTGACGGCTTTGAATGGATCAGTGGCTGAGATTGTATAATCACTGCTGACTTCTAACTGCTGCAGTACCGGGTCCGGCTCCCGTGTAGCAAAGTTATCTCCAGGAAGCAATAAAACCGGAATCCTGTTCACCGTTGCAGTAGCTGCCGCTGTAATCATATTCAAAGCACCAGGTCCAATGGATGTTGTACATGCATAGATCTGTCTACGGTTCTTCTGCTTGGCATAAGCCGCTGCCGTATGCACCATGCCTTGTTCGTTCTTGCCTTGCATATACGTCAGGCTTCCAGGACTGCGCTCCAGCGCTTCTCCAATGCCTGTTACATTGCCATGTCCAAAAATACCGATGATTCCCTTCACAAACTTGGTTTCCACCCCGTCAACCGAGATATATTGCTGATCCAAGTATCGAAGCAGTGCCTGAGCCATCGTTAATCGAATTGTTTTCATGAGTTTGATCGCCGTCCTTTCCTTTACGGGTTAAGCGCTTAATCTACGTTAAGTTTAAGCGCCTTACCCCTAAAGGTTAAGCGCTTAATTGATATGGTATTACAGGTTAATGATTTACGCAAGCTATTTTTGTAAGCGTTTTTATAAAATGCGGTAAAGAAAAGATATTCTTGTGTTCGAACATGTGCTAGACCTTCTCTATTTGAACACTTCTAACAATCACTAAGAACAGACTTAAAAACGGAGGAATATATCGTGAGGATGGGATACATGCTAGTACACGCATCTGAGTCACATATTCCATGATCTTCATATACTACAATCGCCAATAAACCTATGAATGCAAAAAAAGAAAGAGACGGTGAGTACCATCTCTTTCTTTTGCAATATATAAGCGGGTGATGGGAATCGAACCCACGCTATTAGCTTGGAAGGCTAAAGTTCTACCATTGAACTACACCCGCATAACAACAATCGGGATGACACGATTTGAACATGCGACCCCCTGGTCCCAAACCAGGTGCTCTACCAAGCTGAGCTACATCCCGTTATCTATACCGGCGAGAGGACTCGAACCTCCACGGTTTCCCACTCGATTTTGAGTCGAGCGCGTCTGCCATTCCGCCACGCCGGCAAAATATAAAGTTATAATGGCGCGCCCTGAGAGATTCGAACTCCCGGCCTTTTGATTCGTAGTCAAACGCTCTATCCAGCTGAGCTAAGGGCGCAAAATATTGGAGCGGAAGACGGGAATCGAACCCGCGACCCTCGCCTTGGCAAGGCGATGCTCTACCGCTGAGCCACTTCCGCAAATAAAGGATGCGCGTGGAGGGACTTGAACCCCCACGTCAAAGACGCTAGATCCTAAGTCTAGTGCGTCTGCCAATTCCGCCACACGCGCATATAATGGTGAGTCATGAAGGGCTCGAACCTTCGACACCCTGATTAAAAGTCAGGTGCTCTACCAACTGAGCTAATGACTCATAGAAAAACTGGTGGAGGATGATGGATTCGAACCACCGAACCCGTACGGGAGCAGATTTACAGTCTGATGCGTTTGGCCGCTTCGCTAATCCTCCAGGATTACATGGTGCCGGCGAGAGGACTTGAACCCCCAACCTACTGATTACAAGTCAGTTGCTCTACCAGTTGAGCTACACCGGCGTATTACATGGTGTTATAAATGGTGGCTCGGGACGGAATCGAACCGCCGACACGAGGATTTTCAGTCCTCTGCTCTACCGACTGAGCTACCGAGCCTTACTAGAATAAAAAAATGGCGGAACCGACGGGATACTCTCACTTCGTTCGAGACTGCGAAGCTTATGCTCTCGATGTGAATGCTCCGACGAACCCAAAAACGGATTCTCATCCCTGAAGCATATACAAGATGGCGGAACCGACGGGATTCGAACCCGCGATCTCCTGCGTGACAGGCAGGCATGTTAGGCCAACTACACCACGGTTCCAGATCACTTTCTCAAGGAAAGTTAATTGCGGGGGCAGGATTTGAACCTGCGGCCTTCGGGTTATGAGCCCGACGAGCTACCGGGCTGCTCCACCCCGCGTCGTTATATAGTTATATGGTGGAGGCTGAGGGGATCGAACCCCCGACCCTCTGCTTGTAAGGCAGATGCTCTCCCAGCTGAGCTAAGCCTCCATATTATGACCCGTAGGGGATACTCTCACTTCGTTCGAGACTGCGAAGCTGTTGCTAACGAAGTACATCCTCCGACGAACCTTTGGGATTCTCATCTCTTGTTGAAGCAATAGGTATTGCTATGACCCGTAGGGGATTCGAACCCCTGTTACCTCCGTGAAAGGGAGGTGTCTTAACCCCTTGACCAACGGGCCTTACTGGCTCCCCGAACAGGGCTCG
>NZ_JAGGNR010000056.1 GCF_018614975.1 Paenibacillus polymyxa
CGAGCCGGTTTCCCTTCGATCTCCTGAGTATACTTGGTTATCCATTTCGACAACACACTTTTGCTTGAAATATCATATTTTTCTGTTGCAGCAGATAAAGATAGCTGACCAGACAAGACATCTCTGACCGCACCCAGCCTTATTTCCTCGGCGTATGTTTTCCACGTTTTCGATTCCTTTAACCCATCCGACCCATGTGCTCTATATTTTCTGACCCAATCTTTGACTGAATTCTTGCTCACCCCAATGTGTTTAGCTTCCGAATTCGGATTGGATTGGAGTTCAAGGCAGCGCTGTACGGTGTGTAATTTGATTTCTAAAGAAATGGGACTTCTTTTAGACATGAGAAAACTCCCCTCATAATAGACGTAGAAGTTTTGTTTTTTTCTACTGTCTACTATGGGGGGAGCATATCACGTAGTCCAGGGATTGAGCTTTTTTCGTTCCTTTTGCGAAAGGAGTGGGGGGATGCGTTACAGTTTATTGTCCAGCTTCATGTGCTGAGCTTTTTATGATGTTAACTATTTTACGCTGAGCATCCCTGGCTTCCCGAATCGGATAGAGGACAAAGACATGGTTCATTTTGGGGTAAACGTACGTTTGATGATCGATTCTTTGATCCGTCAGCAGTTTGTCGAGCTTCATATTATCAGGAAACAAACCCTCATGAGTCCCGATAAAGATGCTGATTTTGCCCAGACCGGCGAAATCTCCATAGATTGGACTGATTAACGGATCGTTCAACGGTTTGTCAGCTGCCCAGATGCGCCGGATGACATCATACCCTTCGACAGCGAGCATAGGGTCGCGGGTCTCGTAATCGAATATGACAGGATTGTCCAGCACCATATCTACACAAGGTGATCAATCTTAATTTTTCCATCAAACCGTTATGGTTAGAGTAAAGCATGGTACCCGTTCTATGTTATGATATTTGCATCTTCAAAAGTTCGATTGAAGGGGCATAGCGTATGAATCAGAGCATACAACAGTTTAAAGCGGATTTTTTCAAAGCGTTGGCACACCCGATGCGGATTCAGATTCTGGAGCTGCTGAGTGAAGGAGCCAAGAACGTGAATGAACTGCAAAGCATTCTGGGATCGGAAGGCTCTGCCGTTTCACAGCAACTGGCTGTATTGCGTAGCAAAAACGTTGTCCACGGAATAAAAGAAGGGACAACCGTCACCTATTCACTACGTGATCCGCTGATTAAAGACCTGTTGGCAGTCACTAAACAGATTTTTGACAATCATCTGGTTGATGCCATTTCCATGCTGGAAGACATTCGTAAAGAGTCCTGACACAATAAACAAGAGCAACTGGGGGTAATCACCGGAGGTTCTTGTTTTTTGTGTTAGGCTCCCGTTGGAATTGTGCGTAATCCGATTGACAGGACGTATGCAGGGGAGTAGTCTTTTAAATATATTCAAATATTCAAATATATAAAGAAAAGAAGGTTATTGTACATGAGATGGATGGGGAGATATGCAGGGTATAATGCTGCCGCTTTTCGCAAGGATCTGTTATCCGGACTGATTGTAGGTATCATTGCGATTCCACTCGGTATGGCGTTTGCCATCGCTTCGGGGGTCAAACCGGAGTATGGATTGTATACCACAGTAATCGCAGGGATTCTGATTTCCTTGCTGGGTGGGTCCAAGTTCCAGATTGGCGGGCCAACGGGGGCATTCATCCCGATCCTCTTTGCCATTGTGATGCAGTATGGATATGAGAATCTGCTGATCGCCGGAATGATGGCCGGATTGATGCTTGTACTAATGGGTGTATTCAAGCTTGGGGCGTTAATCAAGTTTATTCCAAGGCCGGTGACTATCGGTTTTACGGCGGGGATCGCTGTCATTATTTTTAGCGGACAAATTACGAACTTTCTGGGACTTCGAGGTATAGAGAAACACGAGGATTTCTGGTCCAATATGAAAGAAATCGGGATGCATATCTCGACGATTAATATATACAGTGTGCTTACAGCTGGAATCTGTCTGGCTGTTCTTCTGCTTGTGCCCAGGTTTGCACCAAAGGTTCCTGCATCACTGGTGGGGCTGGTTCTTTCGACGGTAGTCGCAGCGTTCTTTTTTGAAGGGCAGGTGGCTACAATTGGTTCGTCCTTTGGCGCGATACCTAACTCTTTGCCTCAGTTTCATGTGCCTGAGATCACTTGGGAGCGTATCGTGAACTTGCTGCAACCGGCTTTTGTCATCGCCATGCTGGGTGGAATTGAATCGCTGTTATCCGCAGTTGTTGCCGATGGCATGACCGGAAGTCGGCATAACAGCAATCGAGAGTTGATTGGGCAGGGGATAGCTAATATGGTGACGCCGTTGTTTGGTGGTATTCCTGCAACAGGAGCGATTGCACGCACAGCAACAAATATCAAATCCGGCGCAGTATCGCCATGGTCTGGCGTGATTCACGGTGTAGTGGTTTTGCTGGTACTTATTCTTTTTGCGCCATATGCATCCCACATTCCTCTTGCCAGTATGGCTCCCGTTCTCATGCTGGTTGCCTGGAATATGAGTGAACGGAGATCCTTCATGCATGTCATGAAAACCAAAACGAGCGATTCACTCGTTCTGCTTATTACCTTTTTGCTGACTGTATTTACAAGTTTAACAACGGCTGTAGAGGTTGGGTTGATTCTGGCGGTCCTTTTATTTGTTAAACGCATGAGTGAGATGTTGAAGGTTGCCAAAGTGTTGCCCGATCCCGATCATAAACACGAGAAAGTCATGGCCCACATGGTTCGGGAAGGACATGACTGTCCGCAAATAAGCCTGTATACAATTGAAGGGCCACTTTTTTTCGGCGCAGCGGATATGTTCGAGAAGTCGGTCATGGATTCGATTCATCGGCGACCAGGCACTCTGCTGTTGCGCATGGGCAAGGTGCCTTTTATGGATACAACAGGTGAATCCAATCTGGCCCGTGTTGTCAAACATATGGAGAGATCCGGGGGCAGGGTTTTACTTTCAGGCATTCAGGCGCAACCGCTGGAGATGCTGAAAAGAACAGGCTTGATTGAACGGATTGGTCTTGATCATATGTTTGAGCACACGGGTGAAGCCATCAATTATGCATTATTGCATCTGGATGTTCAGAAATGCAGGGGGTGCACACATTTTGCCTTCCGTGAATGTGCTGCATTGTCGAGCGCTGGCACCGCCCCAGAGTGTAATAGCCTGCTGATGAGAGATGGAACTATAGGAGTCTAAAGAGTAATACTCATTAAAATATATATTCTGGAAAATAAATGAAAAGTATACTATGTTATAGGTTGATAGGTGAAAAGGATTACATCGTTCATCAGATGAGAAATAATCATATTAAACCGAAGGAGCATACATATGTCCATTCAACCGACTGCTTTACGTTCAGTGCTTAACCCCAGGTACCTGGAGTCTGCATTGAGGAATCACTATGACATTGGAACATGGGAAGAATGTTTGTTTTGGCTCAGAGGATTGAATGATACATATCGCGTACGCACGTCCACTGGCATGTATATTCTCCGTATCTACCGCACTGAAATTACGGAGGCAGATGTTCAGTACGAGCTGTCGTTATTGTCTCAACTGAAGAACGCTCTAACTTCTGCGGAACATACCGACATTGGAGAATACATTGATAAGAAAGATCATACGGGATATACGGTGTTGGAGGCTGCGGAAGGCAAGCGGGTTGCTGTGATGTTTCGGTATATTGAGGGTACGGAGAACAATCTGGAGGATGAGGAGTCTTGTTACGCCTTTGGTCAATCTGCTGCTGAATTGCATAAGGCTTTGGATCAGGTGAACGTGGAGCTGCCGCGATATGAGCTGGATTTGAAATTTCTCATCGACGCCCCCCTTGAGCGAATCATTCACTATATCGGTGAGAACAATGAAGCAGCAGCATTTCTCCATACGTTTGCCACAACGTTAAAAGAACGCATCGTTGCCGCTTCTAAACATGGTTTCGACTTCGGCTTGTGCCATGGCGATATGCATGGGAATAACAATGCGTTTCAACAAGAGCATCAGTTCATCCATTATGACTTCGAGTGGGCAGCCAAAGGGTGGCGTGCTTATGATTTAGCTCAAGTGAAAGTTCGAAAAAGACAGTCTGATGAGCGAAAAGCAGCATTATGGGATGCGTTAATGGCAGGGTATCGTTCAGTCAGAAGCTTCTCTGCCGAAGATGAGCAGGCGGTTGATCTCTTTATTGTTGCTCGCCGATTCTGGGTGATGGGACTAGATGTTGCTTTTATTGAGAGTGATACGGGTGCGCTGGACTATGGTTCGGATTGGCTGGATAGTTTCGTGGAAGAATTCCGGGATACGGGGATGAGATCGTAGCGAATCATGAACATTATTTTAGATGTAGGCTTGAATGTTTTAAGACCCTTCCGAGTGAACTTGAACTCGGGAGGGTCTTTTTCATCTTATATTGAAGGTAACAGGGTCACTTATTAGTTCGATGATGATGAAGAAGCGGCAGCAGCCGATGCTGCGGCAGTTGCGGCCATGGCGGCCTGCTGGGCGATGATAATATTCGTGATACTGGTTGAGATTGCTGTCGTAAGCACACCGTTCCGCAGATTCTCCACATGTTGAATGGCTACCAGAGCAGACGAGAACAGGAGCAACTCCTGTTTGACGATTGACCAGGCACCGAAGCCTTTTTGAGTCCGTAACCAGTCATTTGTCTCCGCGACTTCATCCACTAATGAGTCTCTGTCCGAAGGCAGTAGAGAAAGTATCCCGAGAGAGGGTAGTGTGTACGTTTTGTCCATTCGAAGATCCCTTTTACGAAAAGCTTCATTTAAGGCAATCACACGAGCAGCTGCATCCGGGGGATCATCTCCAAGAACCAGTACCTGTGTTAACGCCTGCACACTGTTTCTGGAAGAGAACTCTGGCTTTAATTCCCCATAAAGTTGTTCCATACGTGCCACACCAGTATCCACCTCGAGATCGGAAAGGGCTAACATGGCAGCGAAAATGTAGTCATCCTGTCCAGTGATGAAACGATGCTCTGCTTTCATGCCATCATAGAATGATTTGGCCCGCTCCACCGTAGGTTGAAACTGGTCAGGTAATGTCTGAGTAGCGATCTGATAGGCGGCAATAACGAGATAATCCGAGGTGCGGAATTTGATCTCTTTCATCAAGTCATAGACATGTAAGGTGTCTGCCAGTCTCGTCTTTTCATCCGTTGTAAGGGAGAACATGGTAGCAATGCTAATGGCCGCATTACCTCTGAATGCAGAGAATAGTTTTGTGTTTTGCTTAATCAACTCATGGCTTTGACGAATAGCTTCCCCATCGGCTGTTTTATTCTCCGCTGCATAGAGCAGGGCAGCCAGACGTTGCATCATCGCATGTTGCCATTTGAACGACTTCTTGATGATCTGGGTGTTGGAAACAAATAATTCAACTCGTTCTGCATGATGCGGCTGCATAGGCACACCTCCATATTCATTGTTATTCAACAATACCTTTCCAGCTTCCTTCATTCCGTCGGTGTAAACAGATTAGATGATTAGGAATATCAAATGAATTAAAGCAATTATTCCCATAGGGTAGATCAATGATCTGGAGAACCCGTTTTTAAATTCATTTCGAGGATGTTTTTCGAAAAAGAAGTGTAATACGGTATGTATGATGAAAAAGATATCCAGCACCCAAAATGTAATGGTCTGATATGAGCTAAAAAGAAGAGAGAGGATGATCGTGTACATAGGTAAATGAATCCACGTGAAATACCTATAGGCTTGATCATCTTCCATATCTTTTAACACCATAAACAATTTCCACTCGGACCGCCGGATGGCATCCATTTCGTGAAGCAGAAAGAGAGACAGGTTAAACAAAAATAAGACTAGTAAAAATTCAGGCATGTAAAGTCTCCCATTATTCAATTTTATACAAGCAGGTCAATTCTTCATCATAGTTCCACGCAACAGTTCTGGCAAAGCATGTAGCACATGCATACGTTCCAGTGCACCTTCCATGTTCCAGTGTTGTCCTACGTGATACACTTTTCCGTTACACACCGCAGTAAGCTCGCTCCATTGGTGGCTGTTCATCCAACTCCTCTTGCACTCATAAGAGGTAGGGTCATCGACATCCCCATCTCTGTGGGGCGAAATAATAAAAATACGATCGCCCATATAACGCTCAAGCTCTCTTTTTTCAATAGAAATAAAAGCCTCGCCTTGTTCTATTAATGCAGTAACTTCAAGAGGAGGTCTGAATCCATTGGCATGGTAAAGCGTGTTTGGGAGACCGTGAGAGGCCATAACATAGAGTCTGCCATCATCAGCGTGGACAAGAACGGAAGCACTTTCGCCGGGTACGAATGCGTCTTTGCACAGCTTCCACATGTATTCGGCCATAGCGTCATAGCGGATCAGCCAACGTTCCGCTTCTTGTTCTTTGTCGAAAAGTTGGCCAAGAGTTCGCAAACGGCTATCCAATGTCTGCTCACGATTCAACACAATGGTTGGAGCAATGGTAGTCATTTCATCCAGGGAGATACCGTAGTAGTTGGCAACGAGAATAAGGTCGGGCTTCAACTTCCGAATCTCCTCAGGCTGGGGTGGAAAGCTGATTTCGGTTGTGTTTTTCATTGGGGCGGTATCGATGAATTGGCCCGATAGATTCTTGGGACTGCCGACTGGAAACAAATTCAGGACAATTAAGTCACTTACAGTATTGCGATCCAGATATACAATACGTGATTTGTCCTTGGGAAGTTCCAATAGCCTACCTGTAGAGTCACGGAAAAGAATGTCCCTGTCGCTTTGCTTATACATCGCTGCATACTCTCGTGGGGGTAATCCGGTCTTTTGCCGAAACCGTCTGACAAAGTAATAATGATCATTGAATCCAACTTGATGGGCAATGGACTCAATGGTTTCTTCTGTCTGCAGAAGCAATTCTTTAGCACGATTCAAACGAATCTCAGTTAGATATTCAATCGGGGTTTTGTCTGTCAGTGAGCGGAACAGCTCATTATATTGCCATAAGGAGACCCCGGATAAATCGGATAGTTCCTGAACTTTAATTTTCTCGGCGTAGTGTTCCTGCAGATAGATAAGGGTACGTTTAACGGCATCTCTGGCATTTTCCAAAGATGGACCTTTTGTATTGTGTTCAGAGAGAGACAGCATCAGCATATGGAACATAGGTTGATAGGCACTGCTTTCTGCTTTGTTGATATAGGGGCGTTGACGAATCATATTTTGAATAATGGTGTGCACGCTGGAATAGGAACGATCGGATCGCAACGTACTTCTATCAAAGGTAGCACTTGTGTCAAACCATACCGCACCATCCTGAACTTTGATTACATGAAAAGAAAGCATATAGACGGCGAACGGCTCATGATCCTGCCTGGTTAGTACAATGTTGCCTCCAGGTCGAATATAAAAACATTGTTCTTCAATGGCAGTAAGGGTCTCTTCCCCCAGATGCAACCTGAAATTCCCCGAAACGACGATGAGGAGACGGTGCTCTGACGAAGGGGTGATGCTGACGGGTGCCTCCATAAAATCAACCTCGCTAAGCGAATAGATTTCATGTTCCTGATCTGTATGTAATAGAAGCTTCATGCCATAATCTCCTTACTAATTGATAACGATTCTCATAGATCAGCATAGTGTAAATATACTTTTTTATCAACCAATTCATAGGAAAGATCGAACAGAACTTGGTCGTACCGCCTGCTAAGTATTGTCTGAAAAGCCCTTGAATTGTCCATTGAAGCGCCTCTGCGGGATCGGTACTATAGGTAGAAGATAGTGATAATGATTATCATTAAAACAGAGTGAATGGGGAGAACGTCATGTATAGTGTTAAACGATGGGGATGGTCTATTGGTGCGGTTCTGGTGCTGAGTATCGGCCTGAGTGCATGTAGTAGCAATGAAGGTGGGTCGGTAAATGAGGGAACAACAGAGCAGACAGCTGTCAAAGAAGCGGAAGCAGCTGCGGAGAAACCGGAAACCAAAGAGTACGTGGATTATCTGGGACGTAAAGTAGAGATTCCGACAAATCCGCAAAGGATCGTGTATTATGATAACAAAACCTTTGGAGATATGCTGGTACTTGGGGCAGATGCGGTTGGTCAGGATGGGCGCTTATTATCAGACTCCATATACGAAGATCAGGTGAAGGACATTGAGGATCTTGGTGCACCGCTGAATCTGGAGAAGCTGGTGGATCTGCAGCCTGATCTAATCATTACAGGGCTTCATGCTCAAGGGGATGAATTGGACCAGATTGCCAAAGTGGCGCCAACGGTTGGAGTAGACGTGGATGCTCCACTGGAGGAACGTTTGCCTGTGCTTGGTCTTCTATTGAACAAGGAGAAAGAAGCTCAGCAATGGTTGGCTGATTATGAGGCTCAATCGGAGCAGGCGTGGAATGAGTTCAAAAAGAGCGTGAACATCGGTCCAGATGATACGGCCACGGTATTTCTAAACGTAAACCGAAGTCTGTATGTGATGACAACAGGACTTGCGGGTGACCTATATTCACCCCATGGATTCAAGATTCCGGATGAGGTGAAGAAAGTAACCATTGATGAGAATTTGCCGTGGGCCCAGATATCACTCGAGAATCTTCCAGCGTTTGCGGGGGATCACGTATTTCTGATCGCTGCTGGAGCAGGACAAGATTCTGCGGAGAATGACGAGCTGATGCAGTCAGCCTTATGGACGGATCTGCCCGCAGTAAAGAATGGCCATGTGTATGTAGTGGAGCAAAAGTGGAATAAACGTGACGCCTATACGATGCGTGAATTGTTGAATGAACTGCCTGCTATTATGAAGTAGTAATAGTTAAGGGAATTGAGTTGAAACATGTAGCTCAGAACAAAAAGAACTTTCCTGATTCAGGAGGTTCTTTTTGCTTTCTATTTTAGACCGACAGATCAGGATGCTACGTTTATGGCCATCGTGGTGGCTGGATACTTCGCATTTGGTATCGGCAAAAGACAACGGATAGATGGCGGCGAAGATCGCTAGTCTAATATTCAAAGATCAACTTATATTGTAATATCATAGATGCATTTCATGAAACGATTGGAGAACCTGCGGGTGATTCAGTCTCACTCAGGGAATGCATTTTTTTATCAGTAAAATTCATGCTTGAATCTCCTGTAACTGGAGGTTTTAAGATGGGAGGTAGAAGAGTTGCCGCGCGATACAATTCAAATTAAATTGCGGCAGACAAGGGAGGCGTTAAGCATATGAGGACGGTAGAATGGATTCATCTTATTTTTAACCTGCTTATATTAGTGGGGGTAATCGGGATGGGGAGAGAGAATCCACATTTTCGGAAAATGGCATGGGGTGGATTCGCCATATCAGGTATGCTAGGTATGCTGCTGATCATCCATGGTGTGGTCGAAGGACTTCGTTGGCCGATGATTCCAGCGTATCTGCTCACGTTAGTTCCACTGATTGTATTATTTACTAAGACAAGACGCCAGCAACAGTCAGGTGTAACCTCGCTGAACAGTAAACGTTCCGGGGCATCTGCTTCGACGTCGACTGTGGCGGGGAAATTCGGACATATTCGAATCATCACAACGTCTCTCCTGGTGGTGGCATACGCTGTTGTGAGCATTGGCTTGCCGCTGCTGTTCCCAGTGTTTTCGTTTACCAAGCCAGCAGGTCCCTATGGAATCGGAACGGTATCCTACGACTGGACAGATAGCAACCGGGAGGAACTTCTGACGAGTAACGCTGGGGAGAAACGGGAGCTGATGGTACAGATCTGGTATCCAACGAATCCAGAAGCAGAGGGAGCAACAGCCCCTTATGTTAGTAAGCCGGAGATCTACGGGACAGCCTTCAATGAAGTGCTGAAACTGCCAAAGCTGTTATTTTCCAGTCTGAGTCAGGTCAAAACGCATGCGATTCAGGAAGCCCAGTTATCTGATGCCGAAGCCAAGTATCCGGTTGTTCTTTTCTCTCATGGTCTGCATGGTTATGAAAATCAGAATACGTTCCAGGTCGAGCAACTGGTCAGTCAGGGTTACATTGTTGTGGGCATTAATCACACGTATAGCAGTCTGGTGTCTGTATTCCCGGATGGACGTGTGGCGCAGTTTGAATCCGAAGGGAAAGAAGGCTTTGAGCAGCTGCAATTCAGTTACATGGACAAGTTGAATGAGACATGGGTGAAGGATGCACAGTTTGTACTGGATGAGGTGGAGAAGTTGGCTGAAGGGGACCCGAGTGGACGCTTTACAGGACATATGGATCTGGACAACATCGGCATGTTTGGGCATTCATTTGGCGGAGCAACGACAGTACAGCTGTTAATGGATGATCCACGTGTGAAAGCAGGCATGAATATGGATGGTGTATTGTTTGGCGAGAAACGTATTCCTGCGGAAGGCGTGGGCAAGCCGTTCCTGATGATGAGTGCAGACTCAACCGTTGCAGGCACAAGTGTCATGAGTGACGAAGAGATCGCTGCGATGGGCACAACCCGTCCGGAAGCCGAGAAGTACTATGAGGAAGTGTACGAGCGCTATGAGCCGGTAACCGCAGGAGGGAACTACTGGATGGAGTTGACCAACACCCAACATCTGAGTTTCTCCGATCTCTACCTGATCTCTCCACTGCTCGAATGGACACAGGGTGTAGATGCGCGGGGGACGCAACAGTTGGTCAACGATACAACAATTGATTTCTTCAACCACTACTTGAAAGGGCAACCGCTTCATATGGACAAGGAAGTAGGAGAACATGAGTCCTATTCGTTAAAAAAAGGCTAAACGTAAAAATGGAAGGAGACCGGAGTTCAGTCTTCTTCCATTTGTTTTAACCGTAACCGCATGCCCTCCTGCAACAGGTTAATGCCATCTACAATCTGGCTCCATTCGGGATTCATCATCTTGCACAGCTTGTTAAAACGCAGAATGCGATCCGTCACGGAGTCCAGCATATACCGGGCCTGTTTGCGAAAAAATACTTCAGGTGTTTCGACATGCTCGACACTTGCATACATCAACACAAAGTCCCACACCATGCTTTGCACAGCAGGGCTATCGATTGCCCAACGCTTGTCCAGAGCTTCGGTAGTGCGAATGAGAATAGCCTCCATTTTTTTTACCCAGACCTCCGCTTGGACTTGTGGCTGATTCGCCATAATGAAGAATGGAACCTCCAGCCGAGCCAGATCGGCCCAATAGTCCGGATCATTGATCAGTTCCTGAATTTCCTTCCAGGCCAGTGTTTGCTGAGCCGTCAGTTTTGTATCTTTCATCATGTATTTGTCGAAAAAATGCAGGAACGAAACTCTCCAATCTTGCGGAATGCTGTCAAGCAGATGAGATTCATCGACTTTGGCAGCAACAAATTGTTTTCGCCTGCTCGCATTGGCCGTCAGGGATTCTACCAGACTGGAGATATAGGTGAGAGATTCCTCCGAATGTAGTGAGGTTTCTTCTTCATGCTGCCTCGCTTGCTGCAAAATGGAGAGCATGGAATTCATCGTGCCGATCTGGGTCTCCAAGGCTTCAATCTGCAGATCCAGTGCCTGTGCTACCGACAGTTCACCAGACATGAGCTTTCGAATATCGGGTATGCTGAAATTCAGATAACGAAGTGTTGTAATGAGTTCGAGTTGCCACAGGTCTTGCGTTGTATAGAGTCGATGTCCGCCTTCCGTATGAGTGGAGGGCTGTAACAGTTCAGTCTCATCGTAATAACGGATTGTTTTCACCGTGGAGCCGATCAGTTTGGCTGCTTCACCAATGGAATAGGGTTCTTTATTTGGGTTCAACGAGATCACCTCATGTTCTATTATCTATCTCCAGTTAGAGGAGATTCAATGTATGACGGTTGTCAGGGAATCTGGTTAGCTTAGTTTAAATAACGCCCAACTCGGTTACAAAGGAGAGAGTGCAACATTTAAGAAAACAACTTCTGATAATAAATTTAATATTTACATGATAACGAAGAGCACAGAAATAACCGGAAGAAACGGAGTGCTCGCCTAAAAGCTTTCTGCAAGAAAGCTACATCGGAAGCATATGCTATCACCGGATTTTCACTTTATATAAGGGAGAGAAAATCTGGAGATAACAGCGATCGGAAGGTTATTCTGTGATCGTAGTGATCAATGTAAATCACCGAGGAGGAATTGAACATGGCTATTCAAGACCAGCACACCATGCAAGATCCAACGACACAATATCCGAAGGCTACACCGGAGTGGAAACAGCAACAGGATGAGCCGGGACTCCAGCGTGAGATGACTCCTGTTCCGGATGCGGGTGAGAAAAGTTATAAAGGTAGCGGACGTCTAACGGGACGCAAAGCGGTTGTGACCGGAGCCGACAGCGGAATTGGCCGGGCGGCAGCGATTGCGTTTGCTCGTGAAGGCGCAGATGTCGTGCTGGCCTATCTGCCCGAAGAGGAAGCAGATGCGCAGGAAGTTGTTAAGCTGATTGAGGAAGCCGGTCGCAAAGCGATCACGATGCCTGGTGACCTGAAGGATGAGAAATACTGTGAGGAACTCATTGAATCTGCGGTAAAAGAGCTTGGCGGGATTGATATCCTTGCTAATGTGGCAGGTAAACAGCAGTATGTAGAGCAGATTGCGGATCTGACTACCGAGCAGTTCGATGCAACGTTCAAAACAAATGTCTATTCCATGTTCTGGCTCTGCAAAGCAGCTGTGAAACACATGAAGCCGGGTAGTTCCATTATCAACACATCATCGATTCAGGCGTACAAACCTTCGCCAATCCTGCTGGATTATGCGACAACGAAGGCGTCGATTAACACGTTCAGCAAAGCGCTGGCCCAACAGGTGGGTAGCAAAGGAATTCGTGTCAACGTTGTTGCACCAGGCCCGGTATGGACACCACTTCAGGTCGTGGGTGGACAACCGGTCGAGAAGCTAGCCGATTTTGGCTCCAACACACCGCTTGGTCGAGCAGGACAACCTGCCGAGATGGCTCCGGCATTTGTTTTCCTGGCAAGCCAGGAATCCAGCTATGTGAGCGGCGAGACATTGAATGCGAATGGCGGTACGGTTAGTCCATAAATAGTCTTAGGTAATCCGATCATTGGGTATGAGGATACGGTCTCCTTATTGGGGGCGGTATCCTCTTTTTTTTTGTCGTTAAAATGAGAAATTAAAATATTTTTATATATGAAAGCGTTCTTATATAAAACAGGAAAGGTACATGGTAATATATTCAAGAACATGATCTTCGCTCCCAGCTCTGAGAGTGCGTTGCTTATACAATGAATCTGTTCAGATCAATACACTATGCCTAGGAATCGAAGGAGGAATTCTGTAATGGCCAAGAATGTACTTAAACTAGGTGAACCCGTCATAAGCACGTACACATCATATGGGACATTAACATCCGTTATGCACGAAGATTTATGGCCATGGATTTTCGATAACTTTATACAAATCAGGTATGCACATGGATGGGGAATTTTTTCGTTTGATTCTCATCAGTTTCTGCTAAGTACCTGTCCCGGCATTGCTTATCACAGCCTGCCCCAGGATATGGTGATAAAAAAATGGGGGAAATCGCTGCGGGATGTGATCACTGAATCAATAGACATGGGGTATTATTTATTCATCTATGCAGACCGCTACTATATTGCCAGTACAGACTTTTATCAAAGAGAACATCTCAACCATGAATTACTCGTCTATGGTTATGATCTGGAGCATAATTTGATATACATTGCTGATAATTTAGATGATGGTAAATTCATACAAACGGTATGTAGTCTGGATGAACTTGAGAAAGGCTACTGGACCATGTCTAATGAGTACAGTTTTTGGACAGAAGTGAGATTTCTCAAGCCTATCCAGAATATCAATTATGCAATTCATGTGGAGCAGATTATAACGGCGATGGAAAACTATCTTAACTCAAGCGAGACATATGACTTAGTGAGAGATCAGAAATACGATTTTGGAATGCAAGCCATTCAGCGCATCTTTACCGATATTGAGCAGGCAGTCCTAGTTGGAGAAGCATTGGATTCACGAGTCTTTCATCTCTTGTATGAGCATAAGCTGCTAATGGAGTTGCGTTTATCTTATTTAATGGAGAAATCAATCATTGATCGAGATGTAACCTTTATGGAATTAAGCACTGTGCTGAAACAGGACTACTTTAAATTGAGAAATATAGTTCTGAAGTACAATATAACGCGTGATGCAAGTACACTTAGTAAAATAAGTGAGAGGTTGCAACAGAATCTCACAAAAGAGAAAGCATTTATTTCTTCTTTTATTACCAGATTGAAACAGGTTAAATTAATGGTTTGAAGCTATCCAATAATAGACAAAAAATCCCCTTTGCTTGTTGAAAAGCAAAGGGGATTGTTGTGTAATTAAGTTACTTCTGATTCGGTTTCGGGTCCAGAATGGCATAACTGCCTAGCGTGGCACAGGTGAGAGGGTAGGATTTAAGTCCTGTAGAACAATAGAACAGTTGTAATTACGTGGCGTAGGTTCCATGTTAAAATACAAGAGTTACTACATATTTATATATGTAAGCGGAACATTTGAATAGACTGGGGTGGCGTATGACAGCAGAACAGATTGTCAGAACCTTTTTTGAAGAAGTCCGATCAGGCCGAAATCCTGATTATGCAAGCAGCGTGATGGCGGAACAAGTACTAGCCCATCAAGTGATATCTGAAGAAGAGGTCACGCTGACCCGAACACCTTCCGATTATGCGGATCATGTGCGAGAAATGATCGAAGCTTACGGGGAGTTTTCACTCGAAATTCAGGAGTTGCTGGCGCAAGGTGATAAAGTCTATGTGCGCTGGAGACAAACAGGTACCCATGTTGGCGAAGTGGATGGATACATTCCAACCAACCTCCCAGTGATTGAAATTGCGAGTGCAGTATATCGAGTGGAAAACGAACGAATTGCAGAGTATTGGATTCAGATCGACAGGTTGGGCATCAAGAAACAATTGGAACGTAATCAGAGCTGAGTTTCTCAGCTCTTTTTTAGTTTTCAATTCATTGTAAGCGTTCCCGTGTTATAATGAACGAAGTTGTATACAAGTTACCTAAAACGTTTTCTGTCTTTTGACTCCATAATCTGAAAGTGAGGTTCAGTGATGATTAGAGCAACGGAAGATAATCAATATGTTGAACTAACAAGCCCTACAAGTTTACCAAAGGCATCCGGATTCCTTTGGAATGAAAAGATGATGATTCATGTGAATTGCCGGGGTTATGCTGTGGCCCAATTCATGCAGCCCGAACCTGCCAAATACTCGTACGCGCCCAACCTGGAAGCCAAGACGTTTATGCAACCAGAGCAGCCATATTATGCCCACCATCCGGGACGATTTGTCTACATTAAAGATGAAGGAAATGGCGAAATCTTCTCCGCCCCGTACGAACCGGTTCGCAAGCAGGCGGATAGCTATACGTTCGCTGTGGGTAAACACGATATTCACTGGAAAGTGATTCAGAATGACATTTGCGTCGAGATGTCCCTGCGTCTGCCGAAGGAAGATGTGATGGAGCTGTGGCGTGTGAAGGTAACCAATCTGTCTTCGAGAAAACGCAAGCTGAGTATCTACCCGTATTATTCGGTTGGCTATATGTCCTGGATGAACCAGTCCGGTTCATATGTGGAAGATTTGCAGGGCATTGTCTGCTCGGCGGTTACGCCGTATCAGAAATATCAGGATTACAGTAAAATCAAAAACTATAGCGACAAAACCTATCTGCTTGCAGATCACCAACCGACCGCCTGGGAAGTGAATCATGAGAACTTTGAAGGCGAAGGTGGACTTCATAATCCATCCGGACTTCAGTCGGAGACACTGGCTGGAGGAGATGCACGGTATGAGACCCCTGTGGCTGCATTGCAATACAGAGTTGAGCTGGAAGCGGGAGCGGAGCAGGCGTATCGATTTATCTTTGGCCCGGCTCATGATGAGACAGAGATGGAAGGCATTCGTCAGCATTATTTTGTGAAGCAGAATGAGAAAGGACAGGATGGTTTCACGGCAGCCGAGCAGGAATATGCTGATTATATTGCAGATGGGAAAGGGAACATCCAGATTGAGACACCGGACAGCTGGCTAGATAATGTCGTGAATCACTGGCTGCCTCGCCAGATGTACTATCATGGCAAAACCAATCGTCTGACAACTGATCCGCAGACGCGGAATTATCTGCAGGACAACATGGGCATGAGTTACATTCAGCCGCAGATTGCGCGGGCTGCGTTCTTGACCGCTTTGTCTCAGTAGCATATAAGCGGCGCGATGCCAGACGGCATTATTTTGCACCCGGACGCAGAACTGAAATATATCAACCAGGTTCCTCATACCGACCATTGTATCTGGCTTCCGGTCTGTATGAAGACCTATTTGGATGAAACGAATGATTATAACATTCTGGAAGAACAGGTTCCTTTTACAAACAGTGAACAGAAGGTTTCCGTACTTGAACATATAAATCTCGCGATGCGCTGGTTGATCCATGAGCGGGATGCGCGTGGGTTGAACTATATCAATCAGGGTGACTGGTGTGATCCGATGAACATGGTGGGATACAAAGGCAAAGGCGTATCCGGCTGGCTGACCATTGCGACGGCATATGCCTTTAATGTGTGGGCAGATCTTGCTGAACAGGCAGGGCATGCGGAGGTTGCAGCGGAATTCCGTCAGGAAGCCAATCAGACGAATGCAACAGCAAATAAGTATCTGTGGGATGGGGACTGGTATGCGCGAGGCATTACGGACGATAACGTAGTGTTTGGTGTAAGCAAGGACGTGGAAGGACGCATCTATATCAATCCTCAGAGCTGGGCACTTATGAGCGGTGCTGCGGATCAGGAGAAACAAGATAAGTTAATTCGCGCGGTAGAGGAACAATTGGAGACGCCTTATGGTGTCGAGAAGCTGGCGCCGTCTTTCACAGCGATGCGGGAAGATGTAGGCCGTGTTACGCAGAAACATCCGGGAAGTGCAGAGAACGGAGCCGTGTACAATCACGCGGCAGCTTTCTATATCTACGCGTTGTACCTGGTGGGCGAGAAGGAGAAGGCGTATCGTTTGCTGCGTAAAATGATTCCTGGCCCTGATGGCGAGGATATTCTCCAACGGGGACAATTACCTGTATTTATCCCGAATTATTATCGCGGAGCCTATCGTCAATTCCCTCGTACAGCGGGGCGCTCCAGTCATCTGTTCAACACCGGCACAGTGCCTTGGGTGTATCGTTGTCTGATCGATGGCTTGTTCGGACTGCAAGGTCACACACAAGGACTTCAGGTTCGTCCGCAACTTCCTGAAGATTGGAACGAGGCATCGGTCACACGGTTGTTCCGCGGGGCTGAGCTTAACGTGAACATGAAGAAGGACACAACTGTCCAGGCGATTGAAGTGCATGTTGATGGTCAGCGGATTGAAGGCGACATCATCAAGAATATACAGGCCGGCGTGAATTATGAGGTGCTGGTGAAACTGCCAATTTAGAAAAGAGTAGGCAATAGATACTAAACCCTGTAAAGAGAGTTGTAAAGAATAACGAACCAAATTTAAAACTGCCTTTCCTTTATAGGAGGAGGGCAGTTTTTGGTTTCAAGATGTTGTTGAACTTGATCAAGACTCTTTCCATTCTTTGACTCTGTACCAATAACTATAAATTTCTGAATAACCCAGCTTGGCGTAAAGCTTCAAGGCAGGTGCATTATTCGCAACCACTTGCAGGAAACTGGATGTAGCACCTTGTTTTTTGGCCCAATGCAATAGATGCAGGATCATCTGTTCAGCAAGTCCCTGATTCCGGAAGTTAGCGTCTGTAATGATATCATATAATCCAATATAGCCACGTTCGATGACACCGAACCCACAAGCGACGACTTGCCCGTCAATCAACAGCGAGATGAAACCTACCTTTGTCCGGATATTGTCCAACATTAATTTCGTCGTTTCCCGTTGGAGATCATTCACCTTGTTCAGTCGGCAAAAGTGATCCAGCCACGCTGTGGTCAACTGTTCATCAATCTGTACAGCTTGGTGCACAGGCTCTTTGATCTCTTCCAGACTCCGAGTCTGGATACGGGTCAGATCGACAACGCCATACCCTTTTTCTTGCAAAAGTTGGTCGAGATGATCCGGCTGAATAAACGGTGTGACTTTGAATATGGTATTTAACTGATTGGAGGCATAGATGCGCTCACATTCTTCAATCTTTTCATGCACATCCAGAGTCGAGTAGTGTATCGGTTGAATGGAGTTGGCACGTTTGGTATATCCTTCGGCAAAACGTAGTACCCAACCGTCATACAGTAAGGTGGACAAGGGCTGCCAGTGATTAAGCGATAGTTCTTCAATGGTTATGTGTTCTGAATCTATAGTATGCGTCATATCCAACCTCCGATTTTATGATTAAGTAATAATACATAATAATGTATAAAAATACAATGCGAACATATATATCGTCGAACAGTATGCATTATGGTCAGAGATGGTATACAATTTGATTTGGTTGAAAGAATGTATATATCTTTTACACATTAACGGAGAGGACAGAAATAACCTGAAGAAGCGAAGTGTTCGCCTTTATCCACGGATTTTTCCTTTTTTAAAAGGAATCAAAAAAATCTGGGGATAACAGCGATCGGAAGGTTGTTCTGTCATCGGAGTGCCAGAAGCGGAGCGCGTTATGTTAACTATAGAATTAAATAATCACAGCATTAACTGTCATATCGAATATGGCAAACGCAAGAAAGTTTCCATCACGATGGACTTACCTTATATGGTAACAATCAAAGCACCCAATGGTACCAGTGAAGACATGATCCGGCAACTTGTAGAGCAGCATGGGGATGTGATTTTGAAGAATTCCGCTCTGATGCAGCGAGCGCTCGACGGTCCTCAAGCCAAGGAATACGAAGATGAGGGCAAGGGGAAGTTTTTGCTTTTTGGCAAGGAGCATGCACTGCAAGACTTAATCCCTGTAGAGGGGCTTACAGAAGAGGAGCTGCGAGCGAATCTGAAGAAGTTTTATTTTGCCGAGTGTAAACGCATGATTGGGGAGCGCATCGGTCGTTATCAACAGGAGTTAAAGGTAAAGCCGAAGTCAGTAGAGATCGTAGATTCACCCACCAAATGGGGCAGTTGCAGCTGGGACAAAAAGCTTACGTTCAATTATCGCCTTGCCATGGCGCCACTGGAAGTGATGGATTATGTCATCATTCATGAACTTTGCCATATTCACCACATGAATCATGATCGCTCCTTCTGGCGACGGATCGGCAGTGTCATGCCGGATTATAAAACAAAAGAAGATTATCTGATGCGTAATGGTCGAGCCATGACCTTGTAATTCCAGCCTTAATTCTAACGTTTCAAATTGCAGGAAAATAGCTGTTCCGTTTGTCCACATGAAGTACAATATAAGCCAATATGCCCGTACCACGAATCCATTGATGTACCCCGTGGTGGAAGGAGTTCAAGATGACTGAGAGTAACCATTATTCGGTACTGGTAGATGAATATATCTCGGAGTTTGCACCCGACCTACAGGTCAGATTACAGGCGTTAAGACAGATTATTCGCGAGTCGGCTCCGAACGCCGAAGAGAAGATCAGTTATAAGATGCCCACGTATGCCCAGCATGGGAATTTGGTTCATTTTGCCGCATACCCGCATCATATTGGCTTTTACCCTGCTCCCAGTGGAATTCTTGCATTCAAGGAGGAACTCTCCAAGTATAAAGGGGGCAAGGGATCTGTCCAGTTTCCGCTGGATCAGCCATTGCCGGAGGAGCTGATTCGCCGAATTGTGGAGTTTCGGGTGAAAGAAAATGTGGAAAAAGCTCAGGAGAAGAAGCAGTAAATGATGGATAAAAACCTGTTAGTCTACTGAAGGGGAAGTGCAGATGAACAAAGCACTAATCGTGTTGGATGTGCAATATGGGATTACATCATTGAAGGATTTCACAGCTCAGTTGGGCAAGATTGAAGCGGTTATCGCTGATTTTGAACAGCAACATGAGCCAGTCATATACATGAAACATGTAGATTACGATCAGGAGGGCTCTTCACTGTTCTATAAAAATGCTGCGAAACTGGAAATTATAATGGGTACGGGTCAGTATCCCGTTATGGAGAAAAGCAAACCAAGTGCCTTCAGCAATCCGGAGCTAAGAACTTGGCTACAAGAGCATCAAGTAGAACATGTATTTATTGTTGGATTCAACATGGAATATTGTTGTCTGTTTACGGCAATTACTGCAGAACACGAAGGGTTTAAGGTAACCTTGATTGAGGACGCAACAGGTTCGGTGAACACAGCGGAGACGTATGAGATGCCGGGTCTGGATATTCAGGATTTTGTAGGTTCGATTCTGAATTGGTCGAATTGTATTGAAGTTTTATATGTGGATGAGTATAAAGAAATGTATCGTATCTAGCGTGGTTTACATGTGACGCCGGAGATTTGAGTATGGTATAATAAGAGCAGATTAGACGTAAAATGCAAAGAGAGTCGTGCTGGTAACACGACTCCTCTGAGCAATAGCCGCTTTTAAGGGCGGTGGGCTTCGGTAACATAAGGGCACGATGAAATAGACCGCATTCCTTTGCTACGGGGGCGGTCTATTTGCGTTTATCGGACAGAATGGCAACTATGAGCGTACCAAAGGTAGCATCAACATAATTGCTTCAAATACTGTCACAAGGCATTCCTCCCTTCGTGGCAAGGTAGCCGACCGACCCTTTTAACCCTAAGTTGTCAGAATTCCCTCACTTCTAAAGTGATGGGATGAATGGCAACGCTCTTCCCTTTTGGATTAGCCCAGGCTATAATATAATTGTTCAGTCGTAATATAAAAAAGGCTGTGATATATGTGGAATTAGACTCTAATAATCATTCAGTGTTCTCGCTTCATTATCATCTTATTCTAGTCGTAAAGTATCGGAGAAAAGTAATAAGTGATGAAATATCGAATAGGTTGAAAGAGATATTTGAGTACATTCAGTGCAATTACAACATCACGTTACAAGAATGGAATCAT
>NZ_JAGGNR010000057.1 GCF_018614975.1 Paenibacillus polymyxa
TCGAGCCGGTTTCCCTTCGATCTCCTGAGTATACTTGGTTATCCATTTCGACAACACACTTTTGCTTGAAATATCATATTTTTCTGTTGCAGCAGATAAAGATAGCTGACCAGACAAGACATCTCTGACCGCACCCAGCCTTATTTCCTCGGCGTATGTTTTCCACGTTTTCGATTCCTTTAACCCATCCGACCCATGTGCTCTATATTTTCTGACCCAATCTTTGACTGAATTCTTGCTCACCCCAATGTGTTTAGCTTCCGAATTCGGATTGGATTGGAGTTCAAGGCAGCGCTGTACGGTGTGTAATTTGATTTCTAAAGAAATGGGACTTCTTTTAGACATGAGAAAACTCCCCTCATAATAGACGTAGAAGTTTTGTTTTTTTCTACTGTCTACTATGGGGGGAGCATATCATTTCGTCAGAGGTAGAGCTTTTTGTTTTTGAGCTTACACACACAGCCAAATATGACGTATAAACGTTCCTTTTTGTACTGTTCGGTACTCTTTTACCGTCCATCCTGCTTCCAACAAGTGCTCTTCTACCCACTCTGTGGAAACAATCACCGCCCGTTTTGCCAATCTGCGCAAACTCTCCAGCATGGCTCGTTGCTCAGCATCTGTAAGTACAGAGCAGAGGTTATAGGGCATATCCAGAATTGCTGCATCATACAAATCTTGCAGTTCATTCATATTCCCCAGTGTGATTCGATCTGAATCATATCCATAATGCGGCAGATTGATACGTGCACCTCGGACAGCCAGAGGATTCAGATCGTTACCTTTTGCATCAATTCCCATGGATAAAGCTTCAATGACAACCGTTCCCATACCGCAGCATGGATCAAGCAACCGATGGTTTTCCACTCTCGGAACAGCAATATTCACCAGTGCTCTGGCGAGCGTGATGCCAAATCCAGTTGAGTAATTTTGCGGCTTCTGCCGATGAAATTGCCATGATCGATCCGCTTCTGTCCACTGACCCAAGATCCATTTTTCTCCTGTTCGGATTAGGCCGAAAGTCACCTTAGGTTGCTTCATCTGTGCCTTACCTTTAATGCACATGCCGACTTCTTTTTCCAGTTGACGAGACTTTGCATAATCAGGGGCATGATCCCCTTCTTTCAGACAAACTACCTTAAATGTCTCTTCTGGCAACAGATGAATATCTCTGGCAAGAGGAAGCAGATCAGTCACGCTGCCCCCTTCGCCGATCACGTCCAGTCTGCCATGGATAAAAGGGCTACGTCCAGGTGGAATACATCGTTCGGACCACACATACGACCCCATTTCCATACGGATCTCTGAACTCGGTTCAAGCAGTGTATTCAGCTCCAGCATGCATAATTCGCGCTCGTTCTCGTGGCAAGCAAAGGTGTAGAGGTGTTTCCCGGAAGTAGCGTGTGTACCCAGTGTTTCATCAGGCAAAATCCTCCTCCCCTTCCTTCATTAATCATGTTTCTTCTATATAAATAGTAAGCTCATTGAAGACATATCAAATACAACTAATACGTTAGCTTCAGGTAGTCATTGTATACAATGTTAGGCTCCTAGACAACTCTCCATTTCCTTGCACGTATCTATTTGGAAAGCAAATAAAGTAAGGTGTTCCCATTGTTGAGGAACACCTTACTTTTTTTTGAGACTCTCACCAATCGCCGCCTGCGTGATTCCAGCTTCTTCTATTATAAGAAGAAGGTTATATTTTTAATTTTTCAATGGATGTAAGCAAATCTTCCGATAATTCTTTCAGACTTTGAATATTGCCGCTAATTGTCTCCATGGAACTTACCTGCTCTTCCGCCGATGCAGAGACTTCTTCCACACTCGCTGCCGATTGTTCCGAAACAGCGGAAATCTGCTGACTGAAATCATTCATTCGTCCGCTTACTTCCTGCATGCCTGCCAGTCCATCAGTCATAGTGCTGATGACACCAACCATACCTTCCACCGATTCATTAATCGTACGGAAGAGTTGACCTGAAGCAAGCACATGTTCCTGACCCAGCTCGGTCTCCTGAACGCCCGTACGTAATTCCGCAACCACCCCTTGTGACTCCTGCTGAATATCCTCAGTAATCGCCGTGATCTCTTCAACCGACGTCTGCACAGCCTCAGATAACTTCCTCACTTCTGATGCAACTACAGCGAACCCGCGTCCACTCTCTCCCGCACGCGCTGCCTCAATGGAGGCATTCAATGCCAGCAGATTGGTTTGACGTGCGATGTCATGAATGACCTGAACCAGCTTGGATATATCTTCATTTTTACGATTCAATCGTTCCATCTTGTTCATGGAAGCAGAGACCGAACCGGAAATCTGTTGCATCTGCTGTACTGATTGTTCCATCGCCTTGCGACCATTCAACCCTTGCTCCAGTACAAGATCGGACATGACGCGCAACTGGCTGCCTTGTTCCGTATGATTCTGAATGTGATCATTCAAAGCTTCGACCGTTCGAGCTGATTCCACTGCTGTCTCTGCCTGGCTCTCTGCGGCCTTGGCTGACTCTTCCATGGTCACAGCAATTTGGCGACTACCAATCTTAACCTCTTCTGAGGATATTGCCAGTTCCCCACTTTGCAGATTGACAGCTTCCGCAATTCGTCTGACGCTCAGCACCATGGAAGTCAGGTTACCTTTCATGTCATTCACCGCTTTGGCCAGAACACCGACTTCATCCTCATGTTTGGTATGTATGTCCTGAACATTCAATTGGCCTTCTGCAATCAGTTTCACCGCACTAATGACACGTAGCAGTGGTTTTACGACCTGTGAACGAATAATCGGAATGCTGATCGCTGTAATAACAATCATGACAAGAACACCGATAATGATGATTAATCTACCATCCTGCACCGATCTGATTGTTTGAGCCGCCGCAAGATTGGACTGTTCCTGATTGTATTCCACGAGATAATCGAGATCAATTTGCATGTTGTCAAAGGAATCAGCACCTTTATCAGATACTTCCTTCGCCAGTTGTGTCTGACCCTCATCACTCAGCTTGATCGATTGCATATTAATCTTGAGGTACGCTTCCCATTTGTTCTTGAACGCAGTCCAGTGTTCGAGCTCATCCGCAGACTTCTCCTGCTGATCATAGATTTTAATCGCCTGCGTCGTTTCACGAATATACTTGGTACGCTCTTCTGACAAAAATGCCTTGTCTGTTTCATCCGCATCAAAGTGTCGATAACTTAGTGACAGGACATGCTCTGTGGTATAGTTTAACCGGTTAATTTGCTGGATTGATGGCATCCAATTGTTCGTGATTTCATTGGTGCTGGATTCAATTGAATTCATCCGGGTGACAATCGTGACACTCAAAACAATTAAACAGAGGATTAACAAGTAGAACGCGATGCTGATACGCAGACCGATACTTTTGATCTTAAATCTGCTGAACATATGATTTCCCCCTTGACCTCTTCGGTCATCCCGAATTCAGGTGCTTTTGTCATTGTTTTACCCTTCTTTTGAACTCTTGCCAAAAGAACTTATCTATATTATATCGATAGGAAAATAGACGTAAAGTATTATAACATTATTTTGTTATTAAGATGCTTGATTTTGTAAAAGATTGTTGAATTTTAACAAAGTACAAAAAGAGCTGCAGCATACGGCAAAATCCCGTTTTACAGCTCTTCGGTTTGTTTAGGTTTCAGCAGGCAGGCATTGGCATCCTAACGTAATAAGCTACTGCACAATCGCTGTCTCATGCTCAGCCAGCAATCGATAAGAATCCAGCCTGCGCTCATAATCTGGTCCCGCCGTAACGAGAAGCAACCGCTCCGCATCCAGTCTTAGACTCACTTGTTGCAATTGACTCCATACCTGCTCAGGTGTACCTGCATAGTGCCGCGCCGCTTCGTTATGATCATCAGTAATAGCAGAATCATTTGTGCGTGAGACCGAGACCGAGTCCGTGCCGGGATTCGGCTCGGTTGAATGTTCTTTTCCATCTGCCTTGCGTCTCTCCGCCATGTCACGACTCCAGGCCATAGCATCTGTCTCTGACTCGGCACACAATACGCTGACTGCCACCATAACTTCAGGCTCCTTCATAGTTGCACTGGGAATAAATCCTTCTCGGTATCGCCTTACAGCCTCTGTACCATCGGCATCACTCATGAATTGACCAAAGACATAACCCATGCCAAACCGTGCCGCAAATTCGGCACTCTTCACGTTAGTTCCCAACATCCAGAGTGATAACGGAAGCTTGGGAATCGGACGAGCTGTCACGGGATGATCCTCGTACATGTAGCGGTCTTCGAGCAGTTCTGTGAGTGCTGCGAGTGATTCAGACAGCTTGGACACATGCTGCAAATAATTTCCACTGAGTGCCATCGTGGCATGAGGTCCACCGCCAGGAGCACGTCCGAGCCCAAGCTCAATGCGCCCCGGATAGAGCGCAGCCAGCAGGCGGAACGACTCCGCAACCTTGAGCGGGCTATAATGCGGCAACAAGACCGCACCAGAGCCAAGTTGGATCGTTGTTGTCCTTGCTCCGATGTGCGATAACAGTACTTCGGGAGAGGCCGATGCCAGTTCAGCCATATCATGATGCTCTGATGTCCAGTATCGGGCGTATCCCCAAGCCTCGGCATGTTGCGCAAGTGTCACCGATTGTTGAAGTGCCTGTTCCGCCGTGGCATCGTTTAACCTTGGCACAAGGTCAAGTACGCCCAGACTCAACGTCTCACTCATTCGCTTAGCCACGCGTCTCATCTCCCTTTATATCGGTTAATTTTAATCCAGATCGTAGATCGAACCCACCTTCAGACCGTAGAGTTCATTGTATATTTTCTCGGCAAATGCATCCGTCATTCCTGCGATATAATCGATCACCATGTGTTCCCAAGTCCAGATCGGCTGGGCTTTGGCTTGATCTTTCTCATACCGCTGCAGCCAGTCGGATGGAATAATGGATTTGGACGTTTCCGGATCGAGAAATGCATCCCATAATCGCTTAATCATCCACTCACTGCGTTTCTGTAGCCGCTGTACACGCAGGTCACGAATCATGGTCACCCAGGCAAAACTCTTGAGCACACTCACCGTACGCAGCATATCGAGGTCTTCAGCCCCTTCACGGACAAAAGTTACCTTCTTCCAGTCGCCGTCGTTAATAACGCCCAGGCTGCCTACAAAAAAGCTCACCCAGTAGGCCTTCACTTCACGGCGAGTACGCGAGTAATCATGCTCGCAGAACGGCATCTTCTCATTCCAGATGCGCAGGAACGAAGTGAGGACCTCTTCTACCTTTTGCCCAATCGCTTCTCGGGTCCATCCGTTCCAGAACAGATCCTCCAGCGTTGTAATCTTATCCACAATCAGTCGATTCACATGCGGATCTTGCAGGAAATGCTCATGTACTTCAATTTTTCCTGCTTTGATGCCATCCTCCAGGTCATGCGAGGAGTACGCAATATCGTCGCAGAGGTCCATCAACTGTGCTTCCAGTGTCTTCTTGCCTGCCGGCACGTTCCAGCGATCACGGATCTCCCGAATATATTGCCACTCATGATGATACATGCCTTTTTTGCTCTCTGTCCCAGGGTACGGATACTTGTTGATTCCTAGTAATACCGCATCAGACAGGTTCAATCCGTCGATATCTTCACGCTTCTCCAAGTGCATAATGAGACGGAAGTTGTGCGCATTGCCTTCAAAATGCTCGTATTTCCGTTTTAGCTCGGCACGGACTTCAGACTCGACCTTGGGAACTTTGGCGCTGCGGCTTTTCTTCATGATTTTCTTAGCCTCGGTGTTAATGAGGTCATCCAGAATACCATCTAATACTTCTTCACCTTTATGTCCAAACGGCGGATGACCAAAATCATGTGCGATCGCAGCGCACTCCACCACTTCTGAATCAATGATCAGGCCGGGGTTGTCCGCGCGGTCCCAGTCTACCTCAGGAAAACGGCGAATCAAACTTCGGGCAGCCTCTCGTGCAATCTGTGCCACCTCCAGGGAATGGGTCAAGCGAGTACGATAATAATCCCCCGTTCCTGCGCCAAACACCTGCGATTTGCCCTGTAACCGACGGAAGGTCGGTGAATGAATGAGTCTCGAATAGTCCCGTTCATACGCTGCACGAGATCCATCCAATTTGGTTAATTCAGGATATTGTCTATGTTCTCTCAGATCGTTCCATTGCATGGGGATCACTCCTAGCCGACTGTCTCTATTTTGAGTGATTATACACAACATCTGTGGTTTCGAAAAGTAAAACCTGTCTGCGATTGTCATCTCTTCTTACATCAACTTGTGATGAACAGTCATCTTCTCTTATTATACCCTGCCAGACTATCATCCGTGCATCTAAATGACAATGATTCATATTGAACTCACACTATCGTGACTTATGACCAAAAAAGTGCCTAATACAGTTTGCGTGGCCGTTCCGGTTACGGATCGTTCTTATGATCGCTGTTATTCCCAAATTTCTTTGATTCCCATTAAAAAGGGAGAAATTCGGGAATAAAGGCGAACGCTTCGCTTCTTCAGAATTGATTCCGTCCCCTCCCCGTTGTGGGTAAAAAAAAACAAAAACCGACAGGACGGAAATGCCCTGTCGGATGAATATGGTGGATGCAGCGTTGCGATTTAGCTACTAAACTTAATATTCACACAGTATACTCTTGAAGCTACGTGAATTTTTGCATCAAGGATGTATTATCGCACCCTTGTACGCCGGAAGTTTACACCATAACCTTACAGATATCGTTGGTGAACTCTACTGGATCTTGAATTGGCAGTCCTTCGATTAACAATGCCTGATGGTACAGCAGGCTTGTGTAAAGGTTCAGTTTTTCCTGATCCTGCGCGAAAGCGTCTTTCAACGATTTAAAGACATCGTGATTCACGTTGATTTCCAGCACTTTGTCGGCTTGTACGTTTTCGCTGTTCGGCATAGCTTTCAGGATTTTCTCCATTTCAATCGTCAATTCACCTTCGGTGGACAAACATACCGGGTGGCTTCTGAGACGTTTGGAAGCTTTAACGGCTTTGACTTTACCCGCCAATTGAGCTTGCATCGCTTCAAACAGCTCTTTGTTGTCGTTGTCCTGAGCGTCCGTTTCTTCTTTGTCCGCGCTATCTTCGATACCCAGGTCACCACTGGAGATGGATTTGAATTCTTTCTCCTTATAGTTCGTGATCATTTTGATTGCAAACTCGTCGATGTCATCGGTAAAGTACAATACTTCGTACCCTTTCTCAAGAACACCCTCGATCTGTGGCAGCTTCTCAATACGGCTAATCGATTCACCAGATGCATAGTAGATATACTTCTGATCTTCCGGCATTCTGGAGACGTACTCGTCCAGACTCACGAGTTTGCTCTCTTTGGAAGACGTGAACAACAGCAGATCCTGCAATGTATCCTTATTCACACCATAGTCGCTGTATACACCATATTTCAATTGACGACCAAACGCTTGGTAGAACTTCTCGTAGTTCTCACGCTCGTCCTTCAACAGGCTTTGCAGTTGGCTCTTGATTTTGTTCTTAATGTTCTTCGCGATCAGGCTAAGCTGACGGTCATGTTGCAACATCTCACGGGAGATGTTCAGGGACAGGTCTTCGGAATCCACCATACCTTTGACAAATCCGAAGTAATCCGGCAACAGATCTCCACATTTATCCATGATCAATACACCGTTGGAGTAGAGCTCAAGGCCTTTTTCATACTCTTTCGTATAGTAGTCAAACGGCGTATTCTCCGGGATAAACAGGATTGCATTGTATACCACAGCGCCATCCGCGCTAATGTGTACATGTTTGAGCGGTTTGTCAAAACCGTAGCGTTTTTCCATATAGAAGTTATTGTAGTCTTCTTCGGTCAATTCGCTTTTATTTTTACGCCAGATCGGCACCATGCTGTTCACGGTTTGTTCTTCTTGGTATTCCTCGAACTCATTCTCCGTGCCCTCTTTCGGACGTTGACCCGTTACATCCATCTTGATCGGGTAGCGAATGAAGTCGGAGTATTTCTTGATGATGGATCTCAGGCGGTACTCTTCCAAAAATTCGTCATACGAATCTTCTTCGGTATTTTCTTTGATTGTCAGGACGATCTCTGTACCTACGGAATCTTTCTCAGCTGGCGTAATCGTGTAACCATCCGCGCCTTCGGACTCCCACTTCCAGGCCTCGTCGCTGCCCAGCGTTTTACTTGTTACGGTCAGCTTGTCCGCCACCATAAATGCCGAGTAGAAACCAACCCCGAATTGTCCGATGATGTTATGGCCGTCTTTGGCCTCATTTTCCTTCTTGAACGCCAGGGAACCACTCTTCGCGATAACCCCCAGATTATTCTCCAGCTCTTCCTGCGTCATCCCGATTCCGGTATCTGTCAGTGTGAGCGTGCGGTTTTCTTTGTCAATCGTGAGCTTGATGAAGTAGTCCTCTTTGTTGAAAACGAGCGAATCGTCCGTCAGTGCTCTGTAATATATCTTGTCAATGGCGTCACTGGAGTTGGAGATCAATTCTCTCAAAAAGATTTCTCTTTGGGTGTAAATGGAGTTGATCATCATATCCAGCAAACGTTTGGATTCTGCCTGGAATTCTTTTTTAGCCATGAGTGGTTGGACTCCTTTCAAATTTGGATATCGAATGATTTGATCGAAAATAGAAGTAAATCCTTGAGTATTTCATGCAAAATGCTACGCTGTTAGAAAACATTCAAATCGCTTGTTCCTCTAATTATGATTCCCTTTTCAAACAACGCTAACGCTTCTACAGAATCGATTCCGTACCCTGCACTACCGAGGTGTTCTGACAAACAACTTGATAGCGCTGAGACATTATAAAATGGGAAAATCCATGGGTATGAGGTATATTTCGATTTCAGCAAATCTTTTCTAGCAACTTCACTCGCATGTAAACCCAAGGTGAACTTTACCTATTTTCAAAAACAGAATCATTCCATATGTAGTCGTATCGTAAAAACATCATTTGTTAGCACTCTAATGATCGGAGTGCTAAACCCTTCCTTTTATATAACATATGGGAAAATTGGGTGTCAATACGCAGGCGGTTATTTTAACAAAAAGATCGAATAACCCTTCTATTTTAACACATCACCAATCATTTTAACGTAATCCCGCAGGTAAAACAAAAGCCGCCTCGAACCAAAGTTCGAAACGGCATGGGGAAATATAGTAATGTGTCCGTTGGTATAGTGGCTAGAGTTTGAAAATTTTACTTTTTTGCCATTTTTGGATCAAGGGTGTCGCGCAGGCCATCGCCCATGAGGTTGAAGCCGAGCACGGTCAACATAATGGAAACGCCGGGGAAGATCAGTGTCCACGGTGCTTTTTGTATAAATTGACGGGAGTCTGACAGCATTTTACCCCACTCCGGGTCGGGTGGTTGCGCGCCCATGCCTAGAAATCCGAGCGCAGCAGCCTCGATGATTGCCGTTCCAATTCCGAGTGTACCTTGCACGATCAGTGGAGTAAGGCTGTTGGGCAAGATGTGACGAAACAAGATTCGCCCATTGCCCGCTCCGAGTGTCCGTGCCGACGTAATGAATTCCTCCTGTCTCAAGCTGAGTACCCGTGAGCGCACCAATCTTCCGTAGGTCGGGATATTTACGATGGCGATGGCGAGCAGTGCATTTTGCAAAGACGGGCCCAATATCGCCACAATGGCGATAGCCAGCAAAATCCCGGGAAATGCGAGCAAGATATCAAATAAACGCGATATAAGCATGTCCGCCCATTTTCCATAAAATCCGGCAATCAGACCCAACAATGTACCCGCGATAATGGAACCAATGACGGAGAAGAAGCCCACCCACAAGGAAATACGCGCCCCATGCAGCACTCTGGAAAACACGTCACGCCCCAGATCATCGGTACCAAACCAATGCTCTGCCGAAGGGGCCTGAAGCCGATCTGCTAACACTTGTTCCTTGTAGTCATAAGGAGCAATGTATGGAGCGAGGAAGGCCAAGAGAATGAAAAATACGATTATGATCAAGCCCGCAAGCGCAAGCCGATTCCTCCGAAACGTTCTCCACGCTTCCCGCCATGGACCGGATGTGCTCGCCGACGCGGCATTAATGGATGGTCCGGTATTGGTCGATAATTTGGCCATACGGCGTCTCCCTTCTTGGATATGAATGAATGATGAATTCCCTACTTATAACTAATACGAGGATCGAACACGGCGTAGAGCAGATCCACAATAAGGTTGATCACCACGAAAAAGAATGCCACGATCAGAATGCCACTCTGGATCACCGGATAATCCCGCGAACTAATCGCTTCATATATATAACGTCCCACGCCAGGCCAAGCAAAGATCGTTTCGGTCAACACCGCACCCCCGAGCAACGACCCGGTCTGGATGCCGATAACCGTAAGCACGGGTATAAACGCATTTTTAAGTGCATGCCCATATACGACAAAAAACGGACCCAGTCCCTTCGCCTTCGCTGTACGAATGTAATCAGAACTCATCACTTCCAGCATGCTGGAACGGGTCATCCGGGCAATAACGGCCATCGGGATCGTACCAAGCGCAATACTCGGGAGCAACAAATGTTTGGTTACGGTCCACAACTGATTCCATTGCCCAGCGATCATCGTATCCAGCACGTACAAGCCCGTAATGGCTTCCACCGGATCACGCGCATTCATGCGTCCAATGGATGGCAACCACTGCAACTTGTTCGCAAACAACCATTGTTCCATGAGACCGAGCCAGAAGATCGGCATGGATACACCCACCAAAGCAATGACCATACAGCAATAATCAAACCAGGAGTTGTGCTTCCATGCACTGACAATCCCGGCATTCACCCCAATAATGACAGCAAACAACATGCTTGCCATCGTTAATTCAAGGGTTGCTGTCAGATAAGGCACAATTTCCTGGGCAATAGGCACTTTGGTGCGGATGGACGTTCCCAGATCTCCTTTGAGCAAATCGCCCAAGTAGGCGAAATACTGCTGGAACCAGGGTTTATCCAGACCGAGCTGGTCACGAAGGGCCTGCTTGGATTGTTCGGTTGCCTTTTGCCCAAGTATGGTCTCGGCCGGGTCACCCGGAATCGCGTGGATGATGGAAAAGACAATCAGAGTCATGCCCAGCAGCACGGGCAGCAACACAAGCACACGTTTGACAATATAGCTGTTCAATCCTGTTCACCTGCCTTCGACATATCGTGCAAAAATAAAAAGCGCTGGCAGACACGTAATGCTTTGGATAGTTACGTCCGGATGTGGGTTCTGCCAAGCATTGCATCTCACCAGCGCTTTGATAAAAAGAATTAAAACGTAATCACTCCGAACTGTAGTGCCATCTTCAGATCGCAGTTATCCTGAAATGGATAAGTTCAGCTTACAGCTTACTCAAAATAAGCACCGGCATAGGATTCGGTGCCCAGTGGAGAAGGGACGAAACCTTTCAGGTTGGCTTTACCTGCCAGAATTGGCGTCGTGTGTACCAGAGGAATCCATGGTGCGTCTTCCTTGATCATCTCCTGCGCTTGTTTGTACAGTTCAGCACGCTTGTCCTGATCGGTTTCTTTCTGTGCACCCGTCAGCAATGTGTGTAATTCTTCGTTTACATAATAACTGCGGTTGTTGCTTGGAATGGCATCTTTATCCAGCAGTGTATACAGGAAGTTATCCGGGTCACCATTGTCACCTGTCCAGCCGAGCATGTAAATGTCGTCCTTCTCCCCGGCCTTTGTATCTTCGAGATACGTTGCCCACTCCGGTGATTCGATGGTGACGGTCACTCCGATTTTCTCAAAATCGGCCTGGATCGCTTCCGCAACCTTCTTGCCATCAGGCATATACGGACGGGATACCGGCATCGCATAGAAGGTTATCGGATCAGGCAACCCGTCAGGGAAGCCAGCTTCGGCCAGCAAAGCTTTTGCCTTTTCCAGATCATACGGGTAATCCTCAATGGTATCGTTGTACCCCCACAGCGTTGGCGGCATCGGGTTAACAGCAGGCTCGGCTTGTCCAGCAAAGAACGCATCAATAAGGGCCTGCTTGTTCACCGCATGATTGAGAGCTTGTCTGACTTTGACATTATCAAATGGTTTCTTCTTGAAGTTAAAGCCGATATACGCCACGTTGAACGGTGGACGCTCGATCTTCTGCAACTCGCTGTTGCCTTCAAGGATGGACAGATCGTCCGGGTTCAGGTCTTCCATGACATCAATCTCGCCGTTTTGCAGTGCATTGAAGCGAGCGGTATTATCCGGAATGGAACGCACGATTACTTTGTTCAGCTTCGGTAGTCCTTCTTTCCAATAATCCGCGTTTTTCTCCAGGGTGATGGAGTCGTTACGCTTCCACTCTTTGAATACAAATGGGCCCGTGCCCACAGGCTCGCTCTTGAAGTTTTCTTTTTTCTCCTGAATCGCGGTTGGGCTGGCAATGCCAAATGGCGTCATCGCAATATTTTGCAGGAAAGGTGCTTGTGGCTGGTTCAGTGTGAACTCCACCGTAGTCTCGTCCGTCGCCTTCACTTCCTTGATCACACGTCCGTCCTCTGGACCAAACATGGAATCGTAATAATCGAACGAATCTCCCTCGAATTTATATTCACTCGCTGGATCACCCCAGCGGTTGAAGTTAAACACAACAGCTTCCGCGTTGAAGTCAGTCCCATCATGGAATTTCACACCGGACTTCAGCTTGAATATATACTTGAGTCCATCCGCCGAAATTTCCCAGCTCTCTGCTAGTCCAGGAACGACCTCTGTTCCACCTTCCTTGTAGTCCAGCAACGAATCAAACACCTGATGTCCAATCTTCAGCGACTCCCCATCGGTTACAATCGCCGGGTCGAGTGCTACGGAATCCCCACCACGCCCCATAATCATCGTATCCTGTGCTACCGTTTCGGTTGGAGGATCGTTTCCTTCCGCCGGAGCAGGGGAGTTACCCGTACCCTCGTTACTTGCGCTGGAGCAGCCCGATAGAATCAGCACTGTACTCATCGCCATTACCATGACACCAGATAACCATTTTTTTCTCATTCGCATACGTACAACATCCTTCCCTGTCTCATAATGTGTGTGATGCTGGCATGAAAGATCTCCAATGTTGGCAATCGGTTTGGTGCTATGTATCATATAAAAGGCTTAAGATGCCTGCGATACCTGAATTAAAGTTCTGAGAAAAGTACGGCATGTATATGAAATGTAAAAACAGCATGGGACGCAGGTAAATATCAGATCGTGCACAGGATTGAATACGTCGATTGATTACTTTTATAGGACAAGAACAGGTTAAAAAAGGTTCAACAAAGCATCATCTGAGATGAATCTATGAAATTGAATGAGATCGCTGCTTATGATGGTTGCGTTTTATTTGAACTTAGGTCAATAAGCAACAGCAAACGGTTACAGACCGGTAAGAGCATGTTCAAGTCAGTAGATTAAAAATACAGATGGGCATATGGATACTACGCTGCTGGCTACGCAATAAAGTCTGTTCCTTGAGCGTGTCGTCTTGAGCATAGAGTGTGGAGTGTGGAGCCAGACTAGGCATCGTTTGTTTGCATTACGGATGAAAGAAACTCAACATAGGCTAGGTTGTCTAGATGTGTGAGTTGTTTATTAGGGTGGTTTTCTCTTGCAGATTTGATGTGTAAAATATATG
Source organism: Paenibacillus polymyxa (assembly GCF_018614975.1). Classification (GTDB taxonomy): domain Bacteria; phylum Bacillota; class Bacilli; order Paenibacillales; family Paenibacillaceae; genus Paenibacillus; species Paenibacillus polymyxa_E. Next base: position 13,651 of record NZ_JAGGNR010000057.1, read on the forward strand.
AACGAGTCATCTTGAGATGTTGGATTGTATAACAGGGAGACATTACAATAACTTCGTATGTTATGGTTTTGTCATGATGAGGAGGATTGTGTAAATAAACTGTGGTGAAAAACAATTTCGTGTAACTTACTTTACATCACATTAATCAATTAGACAAGAGATTTACAGACATAAGTCTTCAACTTTATTATATGCGTTAATATTACTTACACAAAACACAAAAAAGGAACACAGTTCGACAAAAAGCGTCTCGTGTTCCTTCTCCACTCCATCCACATTCAGATAAAATCCACATTTTAATTTGCTAAGAATCAGCTCACTTTTTAAACAAACCTCTGCGATGCATCACGGTAATAAAACGGTAAAAATCATAACTCGCCCCATGATCAATGCTGAACAATGGATTGTTGGTGTCATATGCCAGTGCTGCATCCACAGCTGCCTTCGCCCATACTGGAACTTCCATTTGCTGACGCGCCTGCAGTTTATCGACCTGGGATTTGAGCGCATCAAACGCTGCTTTCTCTTCGGCTGTCATCGGTTCGCCCCCTTTCGGTGGTTCAGTTGGTGGATTCGGATGACTTGGATTCGTTGGATTGGATGGCTCCGGTGGTTTCGGAGTTGCTGCTGCGTATCTTGCTCTAAGCTGTGCCGCTGTTCCCTCGAATTCATTCATATCCACGTTGCCACTAATGCCATTCACCTTGCCTGAATCCGTATACTGCCAGAACGTCCAACGCTTCCATGCCGACTGGTCATCCGGTACACGGGTGTTGCTGTAACGTGCGATCCACAGATCGTATGAGCTGAGTGATGTGTCAAAATTCCCGGCAAATGAATTGCCCGTGTATATGATCGGTTTTACACCTGTGAGACGTTGTAATTCGGTCAAAAAAGCTTTGGCAACTGTATTCATCTGCGCTTTGCTCAGGTTGCCGGGGTTGTTCTCGTAGTCCATGACGGGTGGCAGTTGTAACGCCTTGGCTCCTCCAACTTTGTTAAGCGTATTGGCGTAATGTGCCGCTTCTGCTTTGGCACCATCGGTAGATGTCGCGCGGAAGAAGTGATATGTTCCGACCAGCATGCCCGCAGCAAGTGCACCTGTTACATTTTTCTGATAATTTGGATCGGTATATGTCTGTCCCTCAGTCGCCTTGATGAATACAAATGTCATGCCAGTTGCCTTCACTTTGGCCCAGTCAATATTGCCCTGGTATCGAGAGACGTCAATGCCCTGTGTGTTGCCCGAACTTCTTGTTTGCATGTTTCTCACACCCTTTATGCGGCAAATTGCCGTTTGTATCAGCATTTTACATCATTCGATTCAAGCGTTCCCGGGTACAAGTATAGACAGACTAAAGCATTCTGATTTATACATTGCTGATTGGATGTCACTCTCTGGATTGATGCAAAATGCTCCTATAGTTAATGCGGTTGGATCAGGGGTTGCTTGTGTGCGTGTCCCTGATGTGTTGGAAATGAACTGAGCCTCGTTCACACGGACACTCCGATGACAGAATAACCACCCAATCGCTGTTATCCCCGGATTTTTTTGATTCTCTTTATAAAGGGGAAAATCCGGGGGATAAAGGCGACCGCTTCGCTTTTTCAGGTTTTTTCTGTCCTCTCCGTTATTGTGTGAAAATGTTACGTTCAATCTGTATAGCCGCCTAATATAGCTTTGCTTATTTAGATTAGTTCTGTTTAATCTGACATTCGTACTAATCAACAAACGTTTAATATAACTATACACTCGCAATATTAATCGCTACTTAACGTTATCTTTGGTTGTCGGTGATTCTGTGTCGTCCGGATCTGCCTGTGAAAAAGAGTCGTTGGTACTCGGGGAGAAGTTACCGGGGAGTTCCCCGGTTCCCCCTTTGCCCTTGAGCACTTCAATGGCCTGCCGAATCACTGGCGGAATGGGAGCGCCCAACTTGCCCCCGTTTTCAATAATGGACAATAGCTCATTTGCGATATAAAAAAAGGCGACCGCATCCCTGAACAAATGTCCGTCTCCCAGAACACCGTCCACCAGATGAGCCACCGATACCATTGCAAATATAAATACCTTTCGTGCGATGCCGAACATGCCAACATTACTCGCTAACTTGCCACTCATACCCGCCGCCACGATACCAGTTAAATAGTCGAGGATGACGAACACGAGTAGTACGCCGAGTACACCTGACCAACCTCCGAAGAAGTAGGTTACTGAACTACTCATGAGTGCAATTCCCCATTTCCATAAGGTGTCCCATCGTTCCATGGTTTCACCTCCTTTGGTTTTTAAATACCTGCTGCTCCAGAGGGCATAATAAAAGCGCACCACTTGGGTACGCTCGTTAAATTCCTTCAGTTTTTTCTAAAATGTAATCCTCAATAGCCTGGCGATAATCAGTATTGGTAATGTCATCAAGCAAGTACACTTGACTTGTCTTTGGGTTGAGTCCTTTATTCAATATTCTTGCTGCTGCAATACGTACCACGACTTCGTTCACCATCACAAAATCCCTCCTGTATTTTCATTGGCTAATAATAAAATTTGGTCTTCCAATTCCTTTATTTTTTGCTGTTCTGGTGTTTCGACAATGGGAAGCTCCTCTAAAACTGGTTGTTTCGTAGCAGGATCGATACTGACAATTCGATGAGTGTGATAATCGATTGCCCCATACTCCAAATCGATGTAATGTAGTTCAGTGATTTCCTTCCTCGGAAGTACATCACCTTGTATTTCACCAGCTCGATAGATGATCTCACCGTCTTGATCGTATATAATTCTAATCCCAATATTCATTATTCGTATGCCCTCCAATAAAATGGACTTGATGTCAATTCAAAATATGGCAACGGTACCTGAAATCCACCGTTTGTGATATAAGTTCTGCCAGCGCTTTTGTCCTCTACTCGGAAATCAACCCACATTGTTCCTGTGCTTGTCCATCTATACCCGTTGTACACAGGATAGCCGTTATCTATTCTTTTGGAATTATAACCCAATATAAAATCCTCATCATCATGAAAAGTGATAATGATTTGCGATGGTAAAAAATTCAGATTGGTAACACTTATATATCCGCAGGTAAATGCAGTTCCATCTGAATAAAGAAACCTTTTATCACCTAAGTTATATCCAAACCCTGAAGCAAACTTCCTCCCCTTATCTGGCCCATCCAACCCGTAGTTATCCAATAAGAAATTATCGATTTTAGGCATTGGTCGCCTCCTGCATGACTACATGGACCTGAGCATTCCCGACGGTTGAAGTCCAGCCTTCGATATATTCGCTTGGCGAAATAAACATATCAGCGAACGGAATCAAAACTGTATCATATCCAGCTATAGTGTACTTGTTTATCAAATTACAGTTATCACCACTCCAACCGAAACGAATAGTTACTGTTTGTGGTCCGCTGCTTACGTTACAAATAACGATAGACTTGACCAATCTATTAACACCGTTTCCGGCGGCTGGAACAATGGTCGTCGTTCCCGTTCCTAACCCCACACGGTACTGCGCAAGCCCTAATGAACTGGGGATTCCATCTTTTTCAACACCTGTTATTCTAGCGTTAACAATTGAATTTGCGCACCACATGTGAAGGGTTTCCCCTGGACTGATAACAATATCACTGATCGGGATAACCAAGGTTTGATTTGCTTTAATAGACTTGTTGTTCAATAAAAAATACAAAGGCCCAGTGTTAAGCCTCATATTTACTGTCGTGTCTACTCCGCTAACATTACAAATAATAATGGATTTTATAATGCATGTCTTACCCGTTTTTCCAGTGTAAATAGTTGTCCCAGATGTTGTGGATAGTGCGTCCCCGTATATTTTAATAGGCGTTTCTGCCATCTATAACGCCCCCCATACTCTTCTTTGTGGTGTTTGCAATACCCAAGGTGTCCATGTCGTTGTTGACCATCTTTGCCTTACGTACACTTTCGCAGTACTTGTGCTTGCAAGAGTGACTCGTTGAATTAAATTGTTTGCACTAATTTTAATTACTTCGACGTAAAAATCAGCTCCGTTTATAGTGGGTAAATTCGGAGATTGTGAACCGTCAGCGTAATACATTCCCGGATCAGTCAAAGTATTTAAATCCACTCTACTTAATCTTGAATACCCATTATCTTGCGTTAGCGGGTACTTTTGCCACGCTTTATCATCCACGTATTGTTGAGCGGTCAGTCTTGCATCGTTAACCGCCTTCTCCGTTGCCGCCAGCGTCTCGGACGTGCCGTCCGCTGTATTGGAAAGCTGTACTATCCCCGGTTCAGTCAATGATGCAGGTGAGATGTCTGCATTTTGGAGATCCTCCTGCAGCTGTTGAATTTCGTCCCTTGTAGGTACTTTTATCCATGGCCCCCATCCGACATAGTAGTTCCTTTGAAAAACTTGTAGGTTACTCGGTTCAAAGGTTGTTAGAGTCTGGACAACACCAGCATGTTTTTCTATCGTCAAATGAAAGGCTACTCCTACTGGGGAATTAGCTAAAGTTCCTACTGTCGCATTCGTTGGGCAATAATATTCCCCTTCTGTAATATAGCTATTAAGATCAGATTCCGCAGGTATAAGTATGGATTCACGTGTTGCAACTCCTGCGTCAATCTTTTCAAAAATCCTGTTAATACTCTCCCGGGTCACGGTCTCGTTCCCCAAGGGAAGAGGTAATTTCAGTCGATCCGTTTCTTTTGGCATTACGCCCACACCTCCAGTTCATTCCACGTCAAGGACGCGGCATCGAGTTCGTCCCATGTCATCTGTTTGTCGTCCAGATCATTCCAGACCAGATAGCGATACTCATATTCCACGGCCATATGGGCCGGTTTCAGTTCTTCAATCGCCCGTTTCAGATCATCGATATTGGGCGGGATGCCCATCGTATCCACAAAGCTCACCGTAAAACTCCACGCTTCCGGCTGAAACTTTACATCCACTTTGCCCCCGGCATACGCCTCAGCCACATTCGCAACCTGTCTCCCCGAAAACTTTCCGGCACCACGCAGCTTCGACTCCACCACGGCACGCCTTTGTTCCACAGGTTTGAGACGATCCGTCTCAATGCCAAGCTCCTGCTCCCAGAAGTTCAGCCCCCACGTCGCTGTACGAACAAAAAACTGCTCCAGCGTCTCATCCAGCGCCTGGTACAGCAGATCCATTTCTGTGCCTTTGGCCTGCATATCGGCTTGCATTACACGAGAAGTCTCATAATACCTGGGCAAATACGAGAACAGCTCCCGCCCTTTCTCACTCGTCAGTCCAACATTTACAGTAGAAGGAGCACTCATGCCCTGTCCCCTCCCTTCCTTGCACATCAATATGGAGCGTCTCGCTCACCAGCTTCAACTCAGATCGGCGTACTTCTCCCAATCTTTCTTGGTCTCCGCACTCCAAAACTACTTCCTCATCCACCATCTGCCCAACACTACTCATGCACATCCACCGCCCCCAGCACGGCGACCTGACTCGCGGTCATCTCGATATTCTGGTCACTCACACCGTTCACGGTAAGCTCCGAATAGTCGATGATGGGCGGGATGTCCAGCAGGATTGCGGCAATACGGGTGTAACGAACGAGCGGATCTGCAAAAGCCAACTGTTTCAGATAGGCGGTCACCCCGCGTTCGATCAATGCCCGTACATCAGCGAGTGTCGCATCACTTGCCAGCGTCAGCTTTACCTGAATATTCATTGGAACTTCCTCAGCTGGCATCACGGACACCACTGGCCCCGCCGGCGCAACACCTTCACCCTGTCCATCCTGCGTTGGATCAACGTACTTCTGAACTGCCGCTACCAAATCGCTGCCCGCAGCACGCTTGTCCGTGTCGAGCAGATACAATCCCACTGTGCCCGGACCCTGCCACAATGGAATAACTCGCGTTGCACCTACACCTGGTACCTCACTGGCCCATTGCATATATTGCGATTTGTTACCGCTTGTCCCTTGGTTGCGGACTTTGGCATAAAAACGTTCCAGCAGCGCCGTATCGGCCTCAATATCTGCGCCGCCTTTGATCACATCAACATTCGTGACAGAAGTTATGCCACTCACAGGTGTAGACAGCACAGTTACCGTTCCCGCAGGCACATTGCTCTCTTTTCCGGCAACAAGCGCACGCACGCCTACCATCCCGGAGCCCTCTGCATCCAGTTCCAAAAGTCCCACCGTCTCATATTCGAGCGAAGCTTCACTGGACACCTCATCTGCCAAAGTAGCCACGACCGTTCCCGCAGGCACCACTTTCCCCGGCGTACCCATGAACCTCACCGAACCCTGTGCCGCCACCGCAGCTCGCCGCGTAAGCCCATGCTCTCCTGCTCGCAGATCCAGCTCTTCCGAACGAAAATTCGGATCACTACTCGCAGCCGTACTTGCAAATCCCCGCCGAAGTAATTCCTGCGCCCACAATGCAGCCTCAGACAGCATAAATGCAACCGGAGCCTCCGCATCCCACAAGAACGAACCCTCTGACTTATCCAGATCCGCGGGCAGACGATCCAGCATGCGCTGCATAATCTGTTCCTCCGTCTGGTCCTCCAAATAACGCGGAATCTCAGCCATCCCGTCAGATCACCTCACTTTCCAGAATAAACATCTCTTCCTGCACACTCGCCACCCGGCACGAGAACATACACTGCTCCCGATTCCAATCAAACGTAAACTGGTCTACCGAATCCGTGCGTGGATCAGCCAGCAACGTCTCTGTCACCATCCGGGCAATCTCACTTTCGATCACTCCCCGGCTGTCACCCTGCCCCACCAGCTCCTCCAGCTCCGACCCGTAGTTTCGAGAATAGATCACATGTCTATACCGCGGTGTTTTGACGGCCTTAATGCACCACTGCACCCAAGCTTCATGTCCACCAGCCGCAGCGACTTTGCCACTTGGGGTCAGCACAAAATCCCCTGCATCGTAATCGAATCGCCAGCTCCGTCCAAAGCGTACCTCTTCCGAAGCCACCCCCGACAGATCCTCCTCATCTCCCCATACCACACCCGTTTCCGGGAACAAACTAGGCATGCGCACTCACCACCTTACACAGCACCACAATGTCGTTACCGCCATTCACCCGCATCGCCAGTACGCGATCTCCCGCCTTCAATCCCTTACCAAGAGACCACACCGCTTCTTCCACTTCCTCTTCTTGCAAAAGAAACCGTCCCGTGCCCGTCGCTGCGCCGTTTGCCACGTCAGGTATACCGGAAATCGCGCCAGCAGCCTCGCGCTCCGGCAGTCTAAGCGTGCCCGGCAATTCGGCCACGAGATAATCCTGCACTTCGTGCTTAAAATCATCTAGCTTCACGCCGGAAGAGGTCATCGTACCCAGCACTGCGCCCATGCCGCTTACGGCCTGACGGGTCTGTGTACTCATCGCGCCCCGCATGACGTCGGCAAAATGCCCATACGGATCATCTTTATTCAAGGTAATACCTCCTTTTTACCAGCTCCGCCGTGCCCAGCTCCAGCGTCATCGTTCCTGGGCCAGCAGACAGATCACGGCTGACCGACATGACGATTAGTTTCAACCCTTTTAACAACACTGCGTCCCCGGCGCGAATCGTATTCACATCCGGTGCAGAGATCGTAAAGGTCTCCTGAATACCCGTCAGACGGCTTTTCGCCAGCTTCTTCGCGGCGGTTGCCGTTTTCACCTGATCGTCCTCGATCAGCTTTTGCAATGTGCCCAGTTCTTTCACACCATTCTGCTCCATCGCGAGCACTTTGGAAGGAACTTCTTTACCACTGCCAGACTCAGACGCTGCCATCACTTTAACTTTGGTAACCGCCCCTTCGAGCGTACGCATCTGGGTCAGATCAATTAGTCGATCCAGCTCATACACCTTTGCATTACTTCCGACCTGGAAGAGCTGCAACCCGCCGGGTGTCATCCGTGGATGGTACATTTCCCCGCCAGACTTGGCCGTTTCCTTCAGATCGGCAAACATCATCGAAAAGATCGTCTGTGACCGATACACGGCTTTTCCCAGCTTTGTCTTGGTTTCCGGCAATGTAGCGTATGGAATCTTCCACTCTTTGGCGTAGGTTTTAAGTCGCTGTGTGGCAGTCTGATCCTTCGGCAGCAGGAACTCGTCCTCCGATTTTTCCAGATAAATCATCCGGTCGTACACCGTGAGGGACAGCCGCTTGGTGCCGCTGTTCGAGCTTTCCACCTCCCAGATGACCGCAGGATGCAGCAAGTGAACCATCGATTTTTCGCCAAAAGGAACCCCGCTAATCCGCACCGCCATGCCTGGTGAGATCGAAGGCAGACCGGAAGATGCAGACACTGCCAGCCGGATGTTGGCCTGATAGGCAATCTGGTCGAGCGAATCCTTCAGCGTAATCGTCTCCACCAGCTTGGTGATGTCATATTTGTCGTCGACAATGACCTTGTAGGTCATGGCATCACCAGCTTTTGCCCGGGTTTGATCCGGTTTGGATCACTCCCGATGATCTTTGCGTTGAGCTTGTAGATCTCGTTCCATTTGGAACTGCTGCCCAGCTCAAGCTTTGCTATTTTGGACAGAGAATCGCCAGATTTGACGGTATATGTCTTGCTGCTCTTTTTCAGATCGGTACGCGAACCTGACTTGCTCGCGGATGCCGCAGAGCCCACCTTCTCCACCTTGGAATCCCGCCATGTGCGCAGGGTCAGGTCGAAGTAAATATCTCCGCTCTCGCCGCCCCGGAAGGTCGTATTGTGCGAGATCAGATATACCGGTACATTCACCCCCGTGTTGGTGATGATGAAGCGCAGTGGTTTTTTTGATACCAGAAACGTATTCAGCATATTCATCGCTACCCGGGGATCTGGAAAATCTTTTTCGTACATGCAATAGGACGCATCATACTCTTTGGGAAAAAAAGAAGAGAAGGTGATCTCCTTCACCTTCTCCCCCTGCGCAAAATCAAACTCGCCATGCTCCAGCATATGAATCGTTTCATACCCTTTGGAACGTGAGATCGTAAACTCTTCTGGATTCACCGGAAATTGAAACTTCGTTTTCCCATCGATCAGGGTAAATTCCATTCTGATCCCTTCCACGTTATCTTCAAATACAGACATACACGGCCTCCTTTCTGCTTAGGCCATAATCGTTTTTCGGTTTTCCATCGCACGGCGGAACTCGCTCGTAATCCGTTGTCCGACCTGCTGGGTGACAGCATCGTAATCAATCGCATTTTCGCGCACGGTCACCTGCACCGCGCCTGGTGGAATATTGATCGCAATCTGATTGGTAGTTTCAGTTTTGAAATCCTTCAAGTAACCGGACAGACTGCTCATCTGGTCTTCGGATATTTGTACCGTCATCGTGGACGATTTTCCATTCGTCTGCGCGGCACCGTTACCAAGCGCCATGGCTTGGTTCTGCATCATGCTTGTACCCATGAAGCCAGCAGATGTAGGTTGACCGACCTTGCTGTTCATATATGCAGTTGGGCCTGTCATGGTCAGTGCCGGTGGAATATAGGCAGGTGCCATCTGCGGCCCTGTTGGTACTTGCGATGGTGCAGCTACTGTTGCTGCCGAGACCGTCTTTTCTTCTTTTTTGGAACCAAAGCCAAAGAAGCTGGATATGCCATCAGTGATATTTTTTGTTTTCTCAGAGACGTAATCCGCTGCACCCGACAATGCATCCCCTACACCCTCGGTAGCGCTAGACATAAAGTTTCCAATATCCTTCGCTTTGTCTCCAATCCAACCGCCTGCTGCACTTCCGGCCCAACCACCTACTGCACCACCAACCCATGTCCCGATGCCAGGCAAAAGAACGCTACCGATGGCGCTACCAATCGCAGTACCTGCTGTGCCGCCAATCATGGAACCCACTGCTCGGCCACGTTCTTCAGGTGGTGCCGTCGCTACATTCGCCACGTCAGCAAGCATGCTGATGGGTCCGAGAAGCCTTTTGGCACCTTTGGCAAAGCCACCACTTAAATTATCCATCAATCCATTACCAGCCAGCATGTCGGTTAAAGATCCCAATCCACCATCCGCAAATCCTAATCTACCGCCTCCTCGTATTCTTCTACCCCCTCCCCTATTACGGTTGCGATCGGCCGAAGGATTTGGAGTATCAGGTACAGGATTGGGTACTGGTGATGGGCCCCGGTTCGAACGATTACTAGACCTTCTACCACTTCGGTAATTTCGTCTTCCACGATCTGATCCACCACCATCCGCATTCGGTGAACGAACTCTACGGTTTTTGCCCATCTTTCCACCTGTGCAACAGCAGCATTTGGATGCTGGACTTCTGGTTGGATCTGATGCAGGACTCTCTTCTTTTTTCTTTTTGAACAAATTGATAAATTTACCAACTTTATCAATGATGTTATCAATTGCATCGTTAATATTGTTAATGATTTCAGCTACACCAGAAACTTTTTCCCAAAAGCCTTTTGTTTCTTCTTCCTTCGTCGCATTAGTGATATTTTTGTTATTTTGAATCACGACAGCCATAGTTGGACCCGAAGCTCCTCCTTTACCCATCGCCACTTCGATCTTCTGCCGAACCTCAAGCGATACTGTGCCCGAAGCCGTAACCATCTGGTCCCTGAAACTGTTCAGTTTCGCCCAAGCGCGATCCAGTGCCGGACTCAGCTTATCAATCAACCCAATCGTCGGTGTAATTCGTAGCCTGCTGATTCGCACAGCCATACTATAAATATGCTCCAGCCTTCGTCCGGTCGTTCTCAGCTCATTATTCACCTTGATCAGACTCTGATAACGAACTCTGCCCAATCGTTCCGTTGAGCGTTGAATCTGATCCAGGTATCGAAGGGTTGTCCGCATTTCTGCATTCGATTTGGATAGACCTACAATCATTTCTGCCATTTTTTCACCTCCTGCCTTATATCGTTATCGATTCATTTGCGAGGTGATCGCTGACATTTCCTCTTCCGAGAACGCAATCAACAGCGAACGCTCCCCGCGTGGCAAAGACCAGAACTCTCCGGGCCGGAGATGATGACGCACCCACATGTGATACAGGAACGTGGTCATCCCGCCGGAGTGAATCAGTTTTTTAGGTCTTCAATCTCCACACCGAAGCCGGACAGCTCCAGCACTTTATCACCTACGGCATCCAATTCACCAGCGAGCAGCATACGACGTACCGCCTGTTCGCCACCAGACAGCTTCATACGGCCGGTAATACGTGTGTCACCCCAGCCGGACAATTCCAGGCTGCGGACTTTCAATTTCACGGTTGCTTCAGAGATGAGCAACGCGTTAAACGTTTCGGTATCCACCTTTTCCTCGGTGCGGCCTTTGGTCGTTTTTCGAATCGTACAGCGTTCGCGAATGTGATCCACTTTGGAGGACGTCAGTCCACGCAAGGTCAACAACAGATCCAGACGCTGAATGCGCACATTCTCCTCTGGCAAACGTTCTGCTGCTTCAAACAACTGATCCAAAATCTGTTCTTCGGACATATTTTCATTCATACTCATTGGACGTTATCTCCTTCTTGTTCACATTTGGCAATCATAATGTTACACTAGCCACTCCGATGACAGAATAAGCTTCCGATCGCTGTTATCCCCAGATTTTTTGATTCCCCCTCTTCAAGGGAAAATCCGGGGATAAAGGCGAACGCTCCGCTTCTTCACGTTATTTCTGTCCTCTCCGTTATCGTGCAGATACTAAATTTGCTTTAAGTAGACAACAAAGAGACCGAGATCATCTCGGCCTCCATTAAAGTCCTTTTTAGTTCGCCACAATCGGATTCAGCAACTCAAATCCTTCAAACGTAAAGCCCGTTTCCTCCGGTACTTCCTCACCAGCTGTCCAGTTGGCAAGCTGGATTTTGTCCACCATGCAACCTTTCAGCAAGACACTCTCGTGTCCATATGATTCAGGGTCGTTCAGCTTGGAAATAATCTCGAATTTGGTGAAGCCGCGCTGGATCATATCCGATGTGACTTTGTAGCCGGTCATCGTGCCTGTTCCTTTTTTTGCGCCATTTTTGTGCACCTTCCAGTCGTTACCAACTAGATTCAGCTCACGCTTTTCAATCTCCACACTCGCTTCCAGCTTGTTAATGTTCGTCTGCCACACACCATCGATATGCAGTTGACCATGGGTACCGAGAATTACTCTTGAAGCATCCAACATATATTTTCCTCCTTGGGTTGGTTGAACTAATAAATATTACACGGTATAACTCCGCAGTCAGAACAATCTTCCGATCGCTGTTATCCCCAGATTTTTTTGTTTCCTTATCATAAAGGGAAAATCCGTGGATAAAGGCGAGCTCTTTGCTTCTTCAGATTTTTTCTGCCCTCTTCGTTATCGTGTAAAGCATCAGTTCAACGTATAGTAATTATTCTAGAAAACGGTTCTTTCCTTTCACACAACCTTATTGCACGTAAAATGTACCAAACAACTGCTCCATCACATCCGTCAGCTTCACATTCCATTGCAGGAATACCTGATCCGCTTCCGGTTTGAGAACTGGTGCAGCGCCGTAATACGCCGGGTCAAGAATGACATCATAACCGTCAGCTTCAATCACATTGCTCTGTGCGAGCAACGCCAAATAGGCCTTCATGGCACTAATCAGTGCTTGACGACCCTCTTCGGTATTGTTTACTTTACCGATGTACGTATCTTCTGCGGAGCGTTGCAGATCCGTGTTGATCGCGTCCAACACACGAATGGAACGGATTTTTTTCCACGCATTATTCTGTCCAGCGGTTGGCGTTACCAGTGTGTTTACACCGCGAAGTGCTTTCACCTGACGACCATCATGGAAGAAAATAAATACGCCATTCTGTACGGCCTGCTCCTGTTCTGCACGCGTCCAGCGACGTGTCACATCATCAAACGGAGTAGCTGCATAGGTTGTGGATTGGTTCAGACGTTGTCCGGCGATCAGACCTGCAACATAAGCGGACGTTTCTGCCGAGCTGTAGAATGCATCTCCAAGGCGAACGCCTGTACCGACATTAATCACACCTTCATGGTTGAGCGCAAGCGAACGTGCTGCTGCTTTTTGGGCTGCTGTAGCAGAGGTGTCGTCTGCTGCGGAACCGCCAAATACAGCCACCACCGGTTTACCTTCACTACGTACACGTTTCACCCATGCCGCAAAACTCGCAAGCAGAGGTGCATCTGCCGCCTGATCCAAAGCCAAGACGTCGAATTGCTCCCCTTCCAGCGCACCCTGTACAGCGATGTACTCTGCATTGGTCAGGTCATCATTGCCACTTACGCCACCTTTGAATGCCGCACCTGCAACGGTAGCAATCACGCCAGTACCATCGCCAATCACCTGCGCCGTTACCCAGACATTTTGTTCATCCGCGTTAATCTCTTTTGCCAGAGACGCTGCTGTAATATCCGCTGTCAGGAGCGCATACAACATCCGGTTGCCTTCAAAAAGGCGCACTTCATGTTTCGTATTATCAATCACACCTGGCTGGATGGTGACATAGAACCCGTTTGCGCGATCCCCAGGATACTTCGCATCCAGTTCCAGCACATTGGCATCACTGCTGTCCTTCAAAGTAAGCGTGGCTGCTTTGGCCGCAGCACTTGCTACCCGATAAGCGAGCAACTTCTTCGGCCCACCCAGCAGGGCCAGCTTCAAGGACGTATAGGCCGTTCCGTTATCCAGCACATTCGCCGCATAGATCCGTTCAATCGCCGCTTCGCTCCCTACCTCAACAAAAGTCCCTACCGGACCCCAGTTGGCCTTGATCGGCACAACGACGGTTCCCCGTGTACCTGCTTGAATGGCCGAGGATGCTGCCGCCTGAAAATTCATATATAAGCCCGGAAGGACCGGACGATTCGTTTGCTCCCAAGTTCCGCCTGCCATTATCCCTTCACCTTCGCTTTCATAAATTGGTTAATTCGTTCTTGCGTTTCTTCAATGGAAAACGTCTCTTGCGCCGCTTCGTACAGCGCACCATACAGCACCTCTGCCTTGATGGCAAAGAGGGCTTCTGCATGATTCATCAGTTCTGCCCGTGTATACCGCGGGGCTGTCTGTTTGCTTTTTTTCACTGAGCTTGCCATTGCCATCTCACCTCATTTGTTGGACTACTAATTTCGTGAAACGTTGATCTTATCGCTATCATTGATGACCTATGAATTTTCGATCCTATGAACCTAATTTGAAGCTAAATCAATCTTCTCAAAGCTACATCCTCATTCTAAAGCTATAATCTGGAACCACTTTTAATAGAGGTTCCTCTCGACTAACGTTTATTCCATGCCTTTGCTATGGTGAATCTCACGAATGAAAGGTACATTCGTACCCGGACGACGAATCCGCTGTTGCAACGTCAGGCGAATCTGGCCGTTCAGATACGCATCGGTCTGCAGATCTGCCGTGACCTCATCTACCGTCACATACCTTGTGTTACTTTCGCGCTCTTCGCCACCCGTTTCAGTGACGGCAAGACGAGATTGCACTGCAAGTTGCCGGACCAACCGAGTAACGGTCTGCCGTGTTAACACTGGATGATCGGTGAGCACATGCCCAATCCACTGCTGTCGAACTTCTAATGCTGATGTCCCCGCCACAGACGTGCTGCATCCGGACAATCGCCATAACACAGACGGCGTATCGTATCCCCCGGGCCAGACATCCCCATATACCGACCAGTCCGAGCCAAGCTCGTGCTGTGTCCAGTCTTGAAGCGCAGCTAACCATCCATCTCCCGTTTCAGCGAGAGCAGCTCGCGAGTCTTCGGGAACATACACCCCAAATCGTAGACTGCGCGTAAGCATACCAGACCCTCCATCCAACCGGTCACTATCTGAAGAACCCAGATAGATGCAGGTGAAGGCTCCACCTTCTTCGTCAATCAATCTTGCCTGGTGCAATCCTTCGATTAGATCAGTTGACCAAGCTTCTACCTTTTCAGCCCCGCTATCTTCCAGACGAGCATACGGTGAGATTTTAATAATCCGTCGGTATCCCGCCCAAGCAGACTTCGGCACTTCTTCGGCAAACGCAACGACTGCACAAGGCCCAGCCAACACTTCGCCTGACGTAGGTACATCCAGTACACGACCGTCCCAATCTGGAACAAGTACCGCGAGTTTCTGTTTCAACGTTTTTTTAATGAGTGTACTCAATTTACTGGTGCTCATGGCAGTGCTACTCTCATTTCTCATAGACACATTCATTTCGCCCCCTTTGGCTGCATGTTTGAGATCTGCCCACACGGTGCAGCGACAGTGCAGCAGCAGTGGACTCCCCCTTTTAACTCAGAGTTTGTATTGCTATCGAACCAATACCGGGACTACATTCACCGCATCAAAAAGACCGGCCACCTGGCCGGTCTGTACATTAGCGTATGTGCTTTCGGTGCGTCCCTTGTTATTGATCCGATAATACAATCTTACACCCTTTCATTCCTAGCGCGGATGGTGTTCCGTACGACTTCGGTGCGATTAAGGGAGTATCTAGGGTGGAAAAAAGACGACTCCGAGTCTTGCTACTCCAAGCCTTAGTTCAGCGTAACTTGCGGGTTCAACGTAATCTCAAATGCACGGCCCCAGATGAAATCGGGATTCGCATATTCCAGCAGCGCACCGCTATACGTCGCATAAGACAATTCGTCATCGCAGATCTGCTTAATCGCCACATTGCCTGTCTGGAAGGCTGTTTTATTCGCAAGCGCCGTGGTATAAGTCTGCATCAGATCACGGAGCAATGTTTGCAAATGGGCATAGTCTTCCTCTGAGTTGAACAGCAACATATTTTGATCCGAAAGGGTAGCCACGTTGGTATACAGCGCATGGGCTCGGGAATATGTGCGGATCTCAGCAATCGCTACCGCTTTGTAGTAATAATCCTTCAGGAAACGCTTAAATAACAACGAGCCGTGCGCGTTCATTGCATCCCGCAATTTATGCTCATGCTTCTCTGTTGTAATTAACGCGTACCTCGACTGTCCCATACCTACGGCAATACCGATCTTGTTACCTGGTGTATTCCATGCACTATAACCCAGAACCCGTCCGGTATACGGACTGTTGAGCAACGCTTCAGCAACATTTACATTGGCTGGTCCTTTACCCACAAAATCAATCACAACCGAAGGCAGACCTTGCTCACTATTCAGCGTCAACTGCTCCAACGCAGCCTGCACCTGATCCAGAGCCGTAATGGCAATAATCTCGATATCGATACTTGTGTTCTCCCCGGAATTTCCCGGGTGACCCTTCGTCATACGATCCAGTTCGGAGGTCATGTCAAACGGGACAACTTGATCGGCTGCTACAGCCACTAGCTGTTCATTTTCCAAGCCAGCACCCACATCCGTCACCACATCCGGTTCAGGATATGCCGAATCCGCTACAAGCACACCACCTACAATATCCACATGACGAACCACATTCTCGTGTACATCCATGTATTCATACGTGTTAATGATGGAATTGCCGTGAGGACCAAAATATTTCACTGCGTAACGTGTCCTCGCCCCGCCTCGGAACAACTGGTTAGCCATGCGAGCGACCAAAGCGTGCCCCAAACCATCTGCATCCGGCAAGACGATAGCACGATCCGGATTTTGCCCATTGGTTCCACCCAGCCATTCATTGATCCGCGCTTCTACATATTTGATTTCATTGATCTGAACACCCTGCGTGTTGGCATCGTCGACTCCAACTGCGAGGAAATCGATATAACCTGTTCGAACCAGCTGATCCAAAATGTACAGATTTGTTTTGAATTTATGCTGTCTTGTATTGTAATACTGTTCTTTATCAAAATAGGTCGTTGTCCCATATTCCACTCCATCCGGGGACAGGTTATAACCCTCGATAATATCCTCAAACTCAGTGTATGTCTGACGTGGCTGTTGCATCAACGCACGAGACTCATTATATGCATCAAGCGCCAAGCCATCTGCAAACGAGGTCGTAGCCAAACGCATGATGGTGTCCATTACAAATACGGGTTTACGTGGGTATTTCTGCTTAATCACGTGAATCACATCCAGCAAACGAGTGGTTTCCTCATCGTACTCAGGATAGGCGCCTCCTCCATCTTCGCGGAGCTGACGACTGCCAATCAGACCGCCATAGGCGAGCATATCGGATGAGATAATGAATCCGTCGACCTTGGCAGCATGTTTCAGAATAAAGCCGTGAATCTTGGACGGTTTGCCATAAACCGGCGTGGAGGTGCCCAGCAGCGTTGTGCCATCTACGGTTTTCTCCGAATCCAGACGATTCTTAATATCACTCAGGTTTGGTGTAACGATATGGATACCGGCTGCTTTCCCTTGCACAATCACATCATCCAGATTCGCTGGACGATCATCCAGTGGAACATACAATACTGTTTTCATGTCACGTAGCCTCCTGTTATCTAATTAGTCTTATTACCCGATCAGGGCAAGGATGCAATCACCGAATTAAAAAACCGGCCCCCTGGCCGGCTGTACTTTAGCGTATGAGCTGTCGGTGTATCTTCCTTGCTGCTGATCCGATAATACCATCTTACCGCCTTTTCCCACTCGCGCTGACGGTAAACGGGATGAATTATGCATGAATGTGGTCGTCTCTATGGCGGTTAAATGCCGATTTCTCGCGAGAAACTCCTATCGATAGTCCAACCAAACCCATCCTGATGATGTTTATATGACATAAGTAGCTTTCAAATCCTACGAACAATAAAGGATGGATATGACCATGAAAAAGAGGTATTTCTTCTATCTTTGGGTTGCTGTCACCAGTTATATGGCGGGCCCCGCTATGTATGCGTTGGCGATGTATATCTTATATCAGGAAACAGATGTTATAACGACATCTCTCATTGGATGGACCACGGCAACATTCTTATCCGTTGGTATCCTGTTTATCCTTGAAATTTGGCCCCGTTAAAAAGGTGCAGGGCCCACAATTCGGTAGACCAGAATAATGCCTAGAAGGGGTGTCCGTTATGACGGACACCCCTTCTGAAATGTATGTTTTATCTCACGCGATGATATAACGAAAATTCTCCCATGTTTCCGGTACGGGCTCCCCGCTCTTGGCATGGTGATAGAAGCTAAACGGGAATTTGAATACATGACCTCCGTTCCAGTCACGAGAACGTCTGTCGGTGAGCCAGTATTCCAGCTCATGGGGGAGCGCAACCGATCGTTCCGCCCGTTCTAGTGGCAGCAGGTCTACAGGTGATTGCAATGACGGCATCTCCTGTTCAATATCCACATCTCGGCTTAAGCGTAGTGCCTTCACCATGGTAAGGAAAGGCGGGATGCCTTTGTGGAATAATGCCGGATAACCCAATTCATATAATATGTTAAGCGCATGTCCGTATGTCAGCATATGGCCGATTAGATCATGATGCGCTTCCGCGTGATATATGGTCTGGAACGCACCAAGCTCATCCAGAATCAGGCGTGACAATTGAACTGGATCTTCGATCTCGGGGAAACCATCGCTTTTTTTCGGCTTCAGACTGCGAATTTCTTTCATCGTTGTATTCATCCAGGATCTTCCCGGGATGGTTCGATCGAATGAATCGATCAGTTCAACCAGCCGACGAATATCCTCCGCAGTACCCCATCCATCCAGTTCGCGAATGGCTTTCAGACTGATGGCCCCGTAGATGGCCTGGTGTCCAACCCAGTGCAGCTCTCCAATCGTTCGATCCAATGCGTCCGTAATACGCGCTTCGGCATCTTCCCTGGGCATCATTTCACCAATCGGATAGGTCTGACCAGGGCTGATCCCATGCTGGCGAAGCATGGCTTTTGCTTCGGCGGTAACACTGCCGGCGGCAAGGGCAGTGAGACGATTTTCCCGCACCCAAAAATATGCCGCAATCGCACCCGCCCCATAATGGGCGTGCCACAGATCTCCTGTACGCTCCCGACTGGAAACGATAATCGCTAGTCCTTCTTCCAACAAACGTCGATCCAAGCCTGCCACCACCCTTCATCATCTGTAAGCCCATCACAGGAACTACCCTGTAATTAATAAATAGAGCGTTTACTTCTATAACATGATGGAATTGATCCACATATGCCCGTTTTGCCCTGGAATGCAAAGTTTAGCCAATTCGAAGCTTGCCCACACCACGGATAGATACTTCCAGCGGATAGATCTGTGCTTTTTGCTTGGAGAAATACCACGTCCGATCCTTTTTCACCAAAATAAACAGACCGTGCACATCCCCTACAGGGGCAAAAGTATCACTAATCTCACCCCAGCGCGCGAGTCCAATCCGCTGAAGTTCATTCACCGTAGACAGAACATCATCCGTCACCAGTCCAATCTCGCACACCTGTAATATGTCGTTAGCAGAGAAGTTATGGTCATTCTCGTTCTGAATACGATGATGAGCAATCAGCTCGATAATATTGCCTGCCGGATCTTCGAAATAGAGAGAATGAGAGTTCCAATTAGCAAAGTACGTCTCATCCCGATCGCCTTCTCTACTCAAAACAACACGTGATGCAGCCCACTTCTTCGCTTGCTTGAACCGATTCGTTGGAATCAACCAGGCAACATGATAGAAGGGCTCTTGATCTGTTTCGCACTGCTTGAAAATAATATTCGTCCTTCCAACCTGCAGGTTGAAGGCCTGATCCGTCTCACTGGATACCTCCATTCCCAACGTATCGCGATAAAAATGCTTGAGGTCCTCCAGCCGTGCTGTATATAACTGTAATTCTTCGATCATCATACGCTTCTCCCTCGCATCTCCTCCCACTGACTCCATGGCACCATGCCTAGCTCAGGCTTCGCTTCATCCGGGAGCATGGCGATGAATTCAAGCGAATGACCATCCGGATCGGTAAAATATACAGATACCGCAGGCATCCAGCCGAAGACGTACAGTTCACCAATATCATCATCCAGGAAGTTGCTTGTCTTGATCCCTTTGTTCTCCAAGTGAGCCACCGCATGTTTCATATCCTCCAGAGATACATGAAAAGCAAAGTGCTGACGCTGCACCTTAGAAGGTTCCTTTTGCCACAATCCCAGCATGGCATTGCCTTTCCCACCGATCCAGTAGAAGGAGTTCCCGCGTTCTTTCTGCCGATAGGCATGGGGTAAACCCAGGACCGTTTCATAGAAATGATGGGATCTCTCCAGATCTGTCACGTTTAGATGTGTTTCAAATATGCCTGTAATCATAATGCTCAACCTCTTTTCCTTTTCCCATTTTCATCTTCGTTTGTTCTCAACTCATGGATGAATTCCGCGCATTCGTTAACGTCTGGGCCAGATTCAAAAACGATCCAATAACCCGCTGCACCCGGTCCTCTATATCCTGACTGCCTTCGTACTCCTCGTATCCGTCAAACGTCGCTTCGAATCGTCTGCGTTGTGCACCCCCAATGGATATCCACTCTTGGGCATTGATACCATGCAGATTGCGAACAATCGCTTGCAGTTGTAAAAGAGAACTTACTCCCACCGCTCCGCCAGAGGAGCTGATGGACAGGACGGGCTTGCCACTGAAATGAGCCTGACTCAGGTGATCCAGTGCATTTTTGAGCACACCGCTAATACTGCCGTGATACTCTGGTGTAGACAAGATGATGGCATCAGCCGCGAGCATACGTGTATTCAGGTCTGCCAGATGTTCATGATCCGCCTGCTTTTCATCTGGTGCGTAGAATGGAAGTGGTGTCTGGTACAGATCAAACAGGCTGGCCTGATGTCCCTGACCCCGAATAATCTCCACCGCATACTCTCCCAAACGTGTACTGGTTGCATTGTTCCGATTACTGCCAGCCAAAATAACGATATTCATCAAAGTCACTCTCCTTGGATTTTTTATAATTCAAACTCTCATGTTTCAACCGATCTGTTATTTCTACTCTTATCTTACCTTTTTTTTGCATCCAAATCGTCAGCAGATAGACTTAACTTGAAATACCAAAAAACTCAACCTTTAGGTTGAGTTTATACGACTTAAGGTTGAACATATGTCGGAATTGGTCAGACGACCCAGCCATTTCTTACGGCATGAAGAGCCGCTTGTGTCCGATCCGCCAGCCCCAGTTTGTCGAGCAGATGACTGACATGGGTTTTGACCGTTTTTTCGGTGATGACCAATTGGACTGCAATCTCCTTGTTGCTCAATCCTTGAGCAATCAGCCCCAAAACCTCTTGTTCACGGCGAGTGAGCATATCCAGACCACCTAGGGACGCTTCAGTGGATTTCCTCGTCTGCTTCAGCTCTTGAAGTTGACTGTCTGCTGACTGATCTGCCGTTATATGCTGTGGTTGCTGTTCATTGATGGACCAATCGGATGAAGCCATCACATGCATCAATTGACCCGCTGCGGCGGGATGCAATTCTACCTGACCTGCATACACATTGCGAATGGCCACAGCCAGATCCTCCGGTTCAATATCTTTGAGCAGATACCCCTTCACCCCCGCTCGTACAGCAGGAACGACATGATCCTGATCCGAAAACGATGTGAGTACAATAATTCGCGTTGCTGGCATTAATGCACGCAACCGTCTGGCTGTTTCAATTCCATCCATGACCGGCATATGCAGATCCATTAATACCACGTCAGGTTTTAACGCTTCCGCCTGTGCCAGTGCTTCCTGCCCGTTCGATGCTTCACCAACAACCTCCATGTCTTGCTGTGTGCTCAAAAAAACGTGCAACCCTCGTCTCACCATCGCATGATCATCTGCGAGCAAAATCGTAATCGGCATCTCTTCTTCCCCCTGACTTTATACAGAATCGAACGGAAGTGGAATGACTGCCGTTACTGTTGTCCCCTTGCGGGAAGAACTCACTATTTCTAAGCTGCCCCCGAGCGATTGAGCCCGTTCCTTCATAATGGACAGGCCAAGGGAGCTTCCAGACGATGCTTTTGGCCTTTCCGCACCACCTTTCCCCTGATCTGTGACGGTGAACACCACTTCATGATCACTTAACTTGAGGATGACCTCAGCAGAAGGAACATCAGCGTGTTTCCGTACATTATTCAGCGCTTCCTGACCGATTCGCCACAATGCTTCTTCTATATTACGCGGTAAAGACCGCATTCCCGTCCGATTCAACACCACTTGAAGACCCTGGCTGGTGCCGTATTCCTGTAGTGCATGGAGCAGCCCTGCTTCCAGTCCCGCGGGACGGAGCTGCATAATCAATACACGCATTTCCTTGAGCGCCTCCTGAGACAAAGCCCGAATATCCTTCATCGCTTCCGCTGCCGGGTGCAACTGCTCGGAGCCGGATAACATACTTTCCGCGCCTTTAGCAGTTAACGATAGTGAAAATAAAATCTGATTAACCGAATCATGCAGATCACGTGCCAACCGGTTTCTCTCTTCCAGTCGTGCAAGTTCGCGGCGATTCTCCGCCAGCTTCAGACTCTCCCATGAGGCAGCAATATGTTCGGCCAATGCCTCCAACACTTCACGGTCCGCCTGCGCAGGACCTGATGTTCCTATTCCGATCACCAGAATTCCCGTTTCCCCTGGCGTATGGTACGGAAGGGGAGCAGCAATCCCCGAGGCAACGGAATTCATAGCCTGGTCAGGCTTGCACAGGGTAAATATCTCAGCGATCTCTGTCCCAGACAGAGATGTAGCACGATGATTATTGATTACAAGGTTCATATGGCTCGTCACTTCTGAAGATAACGGAGTACTTGATAACGTTCGAACCTTATCATCTGCATAGGTTGCCTGCACAACAAACATTCCGTTTTTCTGATGAATGATTGTAACAAAAGGCCAATCATAATGCTGCCCAAGCAGCTGTACAACTTTTAAAGAAAATGCATCAGAGTTGCTGCATTCGTTCACTGCAAGACCCAAGGCTGTGCTGAACTCCCCCAGCTTGGCATACAGATCAGCTCGTCGCTGCTCCGCACGATACAATCTCATCCGCTCTATCGCACTACCAATCTGGTACGCCACACCCTGCAACAGTGCCAGTTCACTGTCGCTGAAATGTTCCTTGGCTGGCGCAGCCACGTTGAGCAGGCCGAGCATCTTCTCCCCTGACCTTAACGGGACGGTTGCATGATGGGTAATATCATGGGTATCTCCCCATTGGAATTCCACCGCATCCTCCAAGCGTTTACAGTTAATGATGTTGACCGCATGATTGAGTCGACCGTCCTTGAAACGGTTCACACACCAGCAGGTGCCCGTTCGCATTGGCTCTTTATCTTTACGTAGTAATGCCGGGGGCAGATTGTAATCCGAAACACAAGTATAGTCTCCACGTTCATTAATCAGAAACATCCAGCCTGCCGTTAATCCGGTCAACTCCAGTAATTTGCCGACCACAGTATCCAGCATGAGGCTCAGATCATTTGACGTATTGAGCGTTTCCGCGATTGTCTTCAACGTGACCATTTCCTGCATTCCGACTTCTTCCGACATGGCAGATTTCTCTCCTTTGGCTAATGCCAACTGTGGTTTGTTCAACTATTGTAACCAATCCACCTTGGATATTAAAGGATCAACTTCTTCAATCGCTCACTCAGCCCAGCTTCTGGCGCTCTTTGCGGGACACAGACAAAGGCTCCATATTAATCAGACCTCGATCTGACAGAGCCAGCGCCATTTTGTAGAAAGCACGTGTACGAATCTTCGTATACGTATCCTTGCTGACAGGTGGATCAAACACATGGTTATACACTTTATAGTCAAACACATCATCATCTTTCAGATATCGTTCACATACGAGTACACGTTCCTTTTCACTCAGCCGGGACACAACAAAATCAATCGTATCGCAATATGCCTGACGCGCGCGCTGCACGTCCACATTGTAGATCGCCGTTCTCGCCGTGGTATCCCCCGTCACATTGGTTGCACCGTGGAAACGCTCGGCATAACTTGCCGTCACCATAACCTCTCGTTCTTCAAATGCAATCGTTTTATAGATTCGATATTTCTCCAGCGCAGCTTCAACAGCCGTTTGCGTTTTGCGTCGGTCTAATTCGGGCAGCATCAATTCCATATTTATCTTCCTCCTCTAATATTTTTTACTCCATTCATATCTCTCACTCTATCGTTCACGTCATGTTGTTTTGCCATCATTTTTTGCACGATGGAAAAACGCTCTTATTCATAGAATTGTCCAGTTTCCTAAATAAATAACGACATGTCTTCAATTTCCCCCTGTTGCCTTTTGGAATCACTCCAAACCGCGATAATGCGGGGAATTCCACTTTCAGAAGTTGATTTCAAAATATACACTCCGCCTTAACTTTACATTATGTTCGTATATTGTTCGTATTTCTATTTGAGGATACCACTTTCTGGAGATCGGAGTAAACCTTCATTTTCGTTCGTTTTGACGATAAAATAAAACCTTCGCTCTCATTTCCTATGCCTTTTGGCATAATTGTTTCATATCTCTTTACCTAATGGTATATATACGTTATAGTACTGTTTAATTAATGAACTTCCGTATAAGTCATTTGTTTTTTAATATTAAGGAGAGATCTTTGAAATATGTGTTAATGTACTTACCAAGAGCGAACGTAGTGGAGGAGACGGAATCGATTCTGAAGAAGCAAAGCGTTCGCCTTTATCAACGGAATTCACCCTTTAGAAAAGGGAAACAGGAAATCCGGGGATAACAGCGATCAAAAGAACGATCCGAATCCGGAACGGCGCACCCGCAGAGGTTTAGGAGTTAACGCATTCAACTTTCTTCTTAATATTAATTTCAAGCACTTGTACGAATCAAAGGAGTTGGCATAAACTGTGGAGCACGCTTTTGGTCCTTATATGAAACAACTGCGCGAGCAACAGGGATACAGCATCAATCAGCTCGCCGAAGCAGCCGGAATAAGCAACTCACAGATTTCACGTATTGAGAATGGGGTTCGGGGTGTACCGAAACCAGCGACCATCCGCAAAATTTCAGATGCACTCTCGGTCCCCTATACAGAGATGATGAAGCAGGCCGGTTATATTGAACCAGGGAGTGCTGCTGAACTTCAGGATGTACCGGAATGGGCGACATACAAAGACCGTCGTGATTTCAAAAAGATGCTGGAGGACGATGATGATCTGATGTTTGACGGCATTCCACTCGATGAAGAAGACAAGAAACGAATTAAGGATGTGCTGACAGGTCTGTTCTGGGAAGCCAAACAGATGAACAAACGCAAAAAGACAGACGAACCGGAAAATCGCCCATGAGGCATGACCAACTGAATTTAATGAGGCAGCAGGTGAGATCATATGGATGACATTGTAACAAAGCTGATTCGAAAACACCGGACCAACTGCCCGTTCAGCATTGCCCGCGCGGTTGGAATACAGATTCGTTTCACCAATTTGGGGAAGTCCACCAAGGGACTGTACTTTCGCAAGCTCCGGCGCAGATTTATCGTCATACACAATGATTTGCCGCCGGAATGGCAGCGGTTCGTATGTGCCCATGAGCTTGGCCATGATCGACTTCATAAAGGAATCAATCGATTCTTTTTGGAGGAGCATTCCTATTTTGCTCCAGGCAAGCTGGAACGACAGGCCAACCGGTTTGCCATTCAACTGTTAACCTCCGGAGTAATGCCTGAGCCGGATGAATCTCTGGAGAAATTCTGTTTGCGAACCGGACTGCCGCGTGAAGCGCAGCATTTTTTTTACACCACTTAAGAACATATGTTCTTTATTGAGATTATATTTTCCAACAACAGATTTACATGTCACTTTCAGGTTACCTATTTTTACTTAATTCGCGAGATTTCCTAATAATAGTCTGTTAAAATACTACGTGAGCTGTGTAAGCGCTCAAGTAAATTATTAATTGGGGAGGTTTCGGATTCATATGAAAATCTGGAAGAATTACGTTTCACTTCTGCTAACGGTCTGTTTGCTGTTTGGCAGTGTAGGTATTGCCGCGGCTGCAACGGACACCACTCCGGGCACAGGCAAACACATTACCATTCTACATACGAATGATACGCATGCCCGCGCAGTTGAATCTTCACCTGCTATGGGTTTTGCCAAAGTAGCTGGAATCGCTGACAAATATCGCAGCGAAAACCCGAACACACTCTTGCTTGATGCGGGAGATGCTGTGCATGGTACAACGTTTGCCACTCTCGTGAACGGTGAGAGTATCGTGAAACTCATGAATGAAATGGGCTACCAAGCGATCGTACCGGGTAATCATGAGTTCAACTATGGCTCGGATCGCCTGCTTGAGCTGGCGGACATGATGAATTTCCCAATGATTAGTGCCAACGTGAAGAAAAAAGACGGAACTCGTCTCTTCGATCCTTACCTGATTGAAGAAATTGATGGTGTAAAGGTTGGAATCATTGCCCTATCTACACCTGAAACGATGTACAAAACGAATCCGAAAAACGTAGAAGGTCTTGATATTACAGACCCCTCTGCGGAAGCTAAAGTTCTGGTGAACGAGATCCGCAGCAAAGTAGATGTTGTTGTGGTATTGGGACACCTTGGACAAGACGCGTCCAGCACGGATACTAGTTTAAAAGTAGTTAAAGAAGTTCCTGGCATCGATATATTCATTGATGGTCACAGCCACACAATACTGCAGGACGGTCTTGTATCCGATAACGGAACATTGATCGCAAGTGCAGGAGAATACACGAACTACGTAGGTGTCATCGATCTGTGGGTAGACGGTGGTAAAGTAACGAAGAAACAAGCAACATTGATTGATGAAACTGAAGCAAAAGACATCAAACCCAATGAGAAAGTCGCGGCTCTCGTGAACTCCATTCAAAAAGAACAAGAGCCTATTTTGAAAGAAGAAGTAGCCAATACAGCCATTCTGCTGGATGGTAAACGTGAACAGGTACGTGCAGGTGAAACCAATCTGGGTGACCTGCTTGCAGATGCGATTCGGGATGTCAGCAACGCCGATATCGCCCTGACTAACGGTGGTGGTATCCGTGCTTCCATTGAAAAAGGTATCGTAACCAAAGGTGATGTTATCACTGTGCTTCCATTTGGTAATCAAGTGGTAACCCTTGAAGTGAAAGGGGCCGATATTCTGGCAGCCCTTGAAGTCGGTGTAGGTTCCTACCCGGAACCAAGCGGTGGATTCCCGCAAGTATCTGGAATCAAGTTCAAAATCGACACTTCCGCTGCAGAAGGTAGCCGTGTACATTCCGTAACCGTTGGCGATAAAGCTCTTGATTTGGAAGCAACATACACGCTGGCAACCAATGATTTCACTGCTGTTGGCGGTGACGAGTACACCATGTTCACCAAATATGCTACAACAGGTATGTACGGCGCGTTGGATGAAGCGTTGATTAACTACATGCAAAAGCTTGGCGCTGTAGACATCAAAACAGATGGTCGGATCAGTGAAGCGAAAAAACCTGCAGTAGAGCCAGAAACTCCGGCAACAGAAACACCAGCTCCAACCAAGCCAAAACCAGAAACACCAAAACCGGAAAAACCGTCTAAGCCGACGCCAAGCAAACCAGCTCCAGCCAAACTGCACGTTGTTAAATCCGGAGATTCCCTGTATTCCATCTCCAAACAATACGGCACAACTTGGCAGGCATTGCAAAAGCTGAACAATATCAAAAATCCACACTGGATCTATCCAGGTCAACAATTGAAATTACCAGCAGCTTCTTAAGCTCCGCAAAGCAAAGTTCATATAGGCATGATCGCTTATAAGGCGCAACAACATAACGAATCTAACTTGTCACAACATAAAGGGTGTCCCCCAAGCCAGATCACTGGTTAAGGGGACACCCTTTTGTATCTCAGTTCTTACACCTCAATCCACATCAGGCATGAACATTCCCTGTGGACATATCCTGCTGATCCTGACAATCACCTGAGGCAAAAATAAATCCCGTCTAGGCCTTTATGGACCAACCTCATCATATGCCTTCGAAACCGAACTATATAAAAAGTCTCCGGAATTACCGTGTTCATGCAGTTATTGTACATTTAATATCGACATTTCTGTCTACTCAACATTGCATACTTGCACATAAATCTGCCTGAGTAAGATCATCCTCAAATCCTTAATCATAAAATCATTTGTATACTAAATACATATGTCCACATATAGTTATTTCGTATGATATCACTCATAAAATCCTACCAAATTGCATGCCTATAGCCCTCTTTTTCATGCTCACATTGGAATTTCAGCAATCAAAATCATCTACCGCATCATATTCGGTACTATTATATGAACTCATATATTCAGCCAATCCCTGAATTTAGGAAGTGAGCTGTTCCTTCACATAAAGCACAGCCTCCTGTGCCGTCAAAGCAATTCGTTTCGATTCACCTGATGCTGCAAGTGCGTGTGATCCCAGTTCGACCTGCCCTTCTGCAGCTCCTCGGCCAACAACGATCTGCACAGGCAATCCGATCAGCTCCGCATCCTTGAATTTCACACCCGGACGTTCATCCCGATCATCAACCAATACCGTGTAACCGCCATCGATCAATTGTTGCTCCAGTTCGAGGGTGAGCTGACGCTGCTGCTCATCCTTCCAGCTAACCGGAATCAGATGCACATCATATGGCGCCACAGCAGCAGGCCATCTTATGCCATCATCTCCTGCATACTGCTCAGCTATAGCGGCCATCAGACGGGATACGCCAATACCGTAACACCCCATGACTGGCGCGCACTGCCGACCATTACGATCCAGGAATGAAGCGCCCATGGCATCACTATATTTCGTCCCCAATTTGAAAATATGGCCAACCTCAATACCTTTGGTAAAACCAAGTGGTGATGCACATGTTGGACAAGCATCCCCTTCCGCAGCAAAGCGGATTCGTTCTACTCGCTCCAATGCAAAATCAATGCCTGGGCGTACGCCGGAAACATGCACATCCATTTCATTGGCTCCTGTCATTGCACTCTTCATCACTGCCACGTCAGCGTCCACCACCATCGGCAGATTTAGTCCAATCGGACCCAGAAAACCTACCTTGAGATTTGGATGTGCCGCAATGGCTGCATCGTCTGCAAGGGTCAGTTCCTCTGCACCCAACACCTTCTTAAATGCGATGTCATTCAGTTCATGATCTCCACGTACAAGGGCAGCGACGAGCTGATCGTCTGCCAGATAAAGCAGTGTTTTGATCATATGTTCAGCACCTTTACCCACAAAAGTGCTTAACTCTGCAATCGTACGAACGCCTGGTGTCGAGATGCGTACTACGTTTTCCGCTCCTGAATGTTGATCCGTTTGAAGCGCGGAGTCTGCACTCGCGGAGACGGCTGGAACTTCCAAGCTTCCTTCTTTTTTCTCAATATCTCCCGAAATCTGATAACCCGCTTTCTCCAGATTCGCAGCATATCCACAATGTTTGCAGGTTACAATTGTGTCCTCACCTACATCAGCTAGAGCCATGAACTCGTGTGTTTCTCCTTGACCACCAATCGTTCCTGCGTCAGCCTCAACACGGATATAGTCCAGACCACAACGCTTCAGAATGCGACTATAAGCTGTATTCATCGCCTGATAGGTCCGATCAAGCTCTTCCCAATCCGAAGCAAAGGAGTACGCATCTTTCATGATAAATTCACGACCGCGCAGCAATCCAAATCGAGGACGGCGTTCATCCCGGAACTTGGTTCCGATCTGATACAGAGTGAATGGCAGCTTACGATACGAGTTCACCTCATCCCGCGCTAACGCAGTTACAACTTCTTCATGTGTTGGTCCAAGAGCAAATTCCCGTGCATGACGATCCTTCAGACGCATTAATTCAGGACCATATTGTGTGTACCTTCCGGACTCTTCCCACAGTTCGGCTGGCTGCATAATTGGCAGCAATACTTCCTGACACCCTGCACGGTCCATCTCTTCTCGAACGATCCGTTCAACGTTTAACAAGATACGCCTTCCGAGAGGCAGGTAACTGTAGATCCCTGCTGCCAGTTGGCGAATCATGCCGGAACGTAATAACCAGCGATGTCCCGCAGCATCTGCCTCCGCTGGCGCTTCACGTAATGTTGGAACAAGCATTTCACTTTGACGCATCTGGACACACTCCAATCTTCCTTTTTGTTATCAAAATACGGCGTATAAACAGCAAAAAGACACATCCGTCAAGGGACGAATGTGTCGTGGTACCACCCTTATTTAACTGCAAATTAATCCGTTCGCAACCTATGCGATCTGTGACATGCAGTCCTACGGGGCATAACGGGCCCTGGCCGGCGGAGGTTGCAACCCTGGATGGGCATTCTCTTCCGCAGCTCGCGAGGTAGGAATTATGAAGCAGCTACAGGAACCTTGCACCACACTGTTCCCTCTCTGTTGAAGCTGGCTTGCACAATCATGTCCTCGTTATAACGCTGTTATCATTTTTGATCACATTAGTTCATTTACAAGAAATTGTCAACCACACCGAGTTACATACAGTACAATGAATTTCACAACGATGGCTGACACGACAGCGCGTTCCCTGTAATATAGAGAAATAGAATATACCCTTGGTATGAATTGATAAAGGAGCTTGTCCTATGCCATATATTATATATGATCTTGAATTCACGGTAAGCCGCAATACTCGCTATTCTTCTGAAATTATTGATATCGGTGCCGTCAAAGTTACGGAAAGTGCGGATGGATTGGTCGTAACGGATACGTTCCATACGTATGTTCGTCCTTCCAATAAGTCTGTTCTGTCCACTGACACGATTCAGTTTACAGGTATCACGCAGAAAGATATTGATGCAGCCCCTCTTTTTCCGGCAGCACTGAATCAATTCATCGCCTGGATGGGAAGTGACCCCTATTACATGTGTTCCTGGGGACCCGATGACCGCAGCAAACTGATCTCTCATTGTCGCACCCATCAACTTGATGTGGCCTGGATCACCAATCATAACGATCTCCAGCAACAATGGTCCCGCACCGTTCGCAAAGAAGGTAAATTCCGTCAACTCGGACTCGCTCAGGCTCTTGAAATTTGCGGCATTGAATTCGATGGTACCCAGCACCGTGCCTTGGATGATGCCATCAATACAGCCAAGGTGTTTATGCATCAATTTGACCGATTCACTCTGGAAAACAACTGTGCAGCCGATGATGAGGGCATTACATCCAAGGTTGTCTATTCCAGCTCCACAGAAGATGAAGAGAAAGAATCACCATTTGGCAATCTGGCAAGCCTTTTCAAAACCAAAGAGTAACCGTCCACAGCACAGTACTTATGGGTGTTTGAGCATCTTTGTTCTTGATTTAGATTGCATGCTTATCTCAACTTTTATTGTACATTTGTTGCCAATCATTCAGGCGTTCTTTCATCTTGATGCGGCAGATCTCCGGTTCGAGGATTTCCGCATCAGGTCCATATTTAGACACCCATATGAGAATCTCCTCAACATCACTTAATATGGCTTCAAATAACAGACTGCCTTCCGGTTCTATGGTTAAGATGGGGCTTATAAAGAATTGCTCCTGCGTCACACGCTCTACAGCATGGGGTGCAAATCGAATTTTGAACGCAGTCCACTCCGTATTTCCCTCGTATGCCCAAGGAATGCGGAAGTGCGATTGTATCAGATATTCCTCTTTGCGAAACGTGCGTGGCAATATCCGTATCTTTTGCAGCCGGCTCATCTGAAATATTCGAAGTTTCTCCGACAGGTGACAATACCCTAACAGCTCAAATCTGTATTCACGAGGGATAAGACAGTAAGGGTCTATGCGTACGATCCCTTTTTTACCTTGAGACAGATATTCCCCTTCAATGGTGTTCTGTGAAATGCCAGCCTGAAGCAGGGCAATCAGGGATTGATTCTGTGAATCGTTGTTTTCATTTTGCCATGCGGGCAATCCCGCTTTGAATAATCCACTAATTTGCTCCGACCATTCCACTCGTTCTGTTTTGTTTTTCTGACTCGAAGCAACCACTTTCTCATAAGCGCTCTCAAAAGCAGGTTTCAGCAAAGGACGAATATTCTCCATAACTTCAGCAAGATGCATGAAAGCTTGGGCTTCTTCATCAGACCAGTTTAGCGGATACATGGCAAAATGGCTGATAAACATGTACCCTTGTCCGTGTCCCATATTGGCAATCGGGATATGCATTGCACTGAGGGCCTCCATGTCGCGATATATCGTCCTTTCCGTTGTCTCGCATCGCTGGGCAAGCTCACGTGCCAGAATGCCCGGCTTGGCTTGCACTAGCGTGATAATGCGCATTAATCGGATTAGTCGGTCTGTCATTTTGCCGGACCCTCCACGATGTTGTTTCAATAAATTTGATACAACTCCATCCATTGTTTAATATGATATTGATACATACATTCGACCTTCTCCTAAACTTCACCTTCAAATATGTAGACTCTCTCTATACCGTTATTTTCTGAAATCAACCCTATTCCCCTAATATCTTTTTTTCACGATCATGATATCCTGTTGTAAAGGTGATCCCGTAGTGATAACGCAGCTTTTCAACGATCTCGGCTTCCGCGTAATAGTCCAGATCTCGCTTCCGCGCAGCTTCAATTAACAATGCATCAGCATGGCGACGCAACATATTACTTCCCTCCTGAACCCGACCTCTTTCGTAGGCGCGCAGGGCTTGTTTGATCAGGGGCACGGTTTCACTTAATTTAATCGTCTTCTCCACCTTGGGATCTTCCGGCTGTCGCAACATGCCCAGATGACTGGTGTACTGAATATACAACTGTTCTCTTCGTAACAATACACGTTGACTTTGCTTCAACTTCCTTGTGCTCCAGTAGGCTGAACATACGGCAGCTTTTCCTGATGCACGGGGTCCCATGACGAATTCAAGCAAAATTTGTTTACTCTCTCCCTTGTACATATCCCCAAGCCTCAATAACCAGCCAATATCCGTTTCTTTGGAACGACATCCATAGATGCCTTTTAGCTGTACTCCATATTCCGGTTTGAGCAAAAGTTCCAAATCTCTTGATACAATTTTGGGTGCTATTTTCCTAAGTCTTTTGGCAGGGGCACCGTTACGCCACTCTACCATCATATATACGGGGTCGGCTCCCCCTGTCGGTATGGCCTCTTTATTCCACGAATAAGATACTTCAAAGACTGAGTTCACTGGTAGTCTCTCCCCCGATTTATATGTATTATCTTCTAAGTTATCAGGGTGAATGGACACTATATTGTCACGGAACACATGTTCTCATTAAATTTTTCCAATATATTAGTTTTATATCCCTTAATCCGTCTCAATACGACAATAAACGACGAAAAAGCCTGGCGCTATGCCAAGCTTTTCAATCACTTCTCTATGACAAGTCCCAAATTAAACAGTAGGACGACCGATTCCCATTTTGTGTAAATGTTGTGCGCCATCTGCTTCGTTTACCGGTGCATAGGTGACACTGTCAATGACCAGCTTACGCCCTACTGGCTCTCCATTAACAGTGATCATGATCGTTTTGGTTGATGTGTTCTGATCTGTTGTGTACATATGTTTCTACTCCTTCATGTTCACGATCTTATATTCAATCGGATATATTGGTATCGTTCATTAAATTGCGTATTTGTGAATAGCATGCACCCGGAGCTGAAGTAAAAGATCTGTTAAAACGGTCCGGTGTGCTTGCCTATCGTTCTATTACCCCACAGATTTATATGCTAAACAGCTCTGTTCTTAAATAATTTTTAAATATTTCGGGTAATAAAACGATATCATCTTGAACCCATCGTCCCGGTTTTGACGTATAATGTAAGAGCCGTATTTCAACAATAGACGACGAATTCGGCGATTGATCTATCTAACCGAAAAAAAGAGGTGTTAACGATGCCAAAATCCATTCAGGGTTATTTCATTCGAGTGTTATTCACCACATGCATTCTATTTACCGTTTCGATCGCTTCGACAGTAAGTGCAGCCAGTGCCAATATTTTTACGGATATATACAGCGGATGGGAGCGAGTCTCCGAACTGCCCGGAGAAGTGAGCGCTCTGCAGGAAAGTTATAAACAAACGATGGAGCAATTAAATCAAACGTCCGCTCAGTTGGGACAAGCCCAGGCCAATGTCGAAGCATTTAAGACCCAGAACGAACAACTGCTGGCTCAGAACCAGAAACTCACTGAAATGGTAAGTAAGTTACAGGACGACCAGAATGCCAAAGCAGCTGCCACCAAACGAATTCAGACGATGATCATCACTGTCGTTTCTCTCATATTGGGTTACTTTGTTCTGATTCGTGTGATGCGCTGGGGAATGCGTCGCCGTTCCGGCCGAGTATAAAAGAACAGGAGCAACTGCATGAACATACACCTGAACAATGCTGAAGCAGGCGGAGCTGGACAAGTCGTCACATTCTCGCTGATCAAAGATGACCGCCTTCATATTTTGCATCCGCAGCAAATTGTGGCCTTCCGCGGTCCAAGTGGGAGTCGCAATGATAAATTCATGAATATCACGGGCATATATCGCAAAAAAAAGCTGATTAAATCCGAAATTACCGGACCTTGCCAATTTGTGGCCGCCCTGCCTCCCGGATTCACGATGAAGGAAGTGGAGCTCACGGAGGACAGTGATCTGCTCTATGACTTCCGCCACCTGTTCTTCTACTCTGATGGTGTAACCATGCATACCAAAATTCAGAAAATCAAAAACATGCTGATCACCCGTGATGCAGTGAAAATGAAATTTTCCGGCAAAGGCAAAATCGGATTGCTCACTCAAGGTCAGGTCTGCCAACAGGAATTACACCCAACAGCACCGCTGTACGTGGATGCCGGCAGCATCATTGCTTATCCCGAAAATGCACATCTGGAACTCACCGTATATGGTAACAACCTTGCCAGTCAGCATATGAATTATCATTGGAAGATGACAGGACATGGATCGGTACTCTTTCAGGCTGGACGTGAGAACCACCGCTTGGAACAGGATCTTAACGATGAGGGACTGTTCAAACGAATTCTGAAAGAAGTGATCCCTTTTGGCAATGTATTGATCAAATAAGCTGTTAGTTGATGGAGCCGACCGATTAGTTGCCACTATGCTCCAGTGGGGTGGTCACCACGCGGTTTCATGTTATAATGGTTCAGACAATTGAAGAAGAAAATCCATGCCCTAGGACGTGTCTGAGAACTCCGAAGTCAGCGAGTTTTGAGACACGCCCTACGGCATGGGAGAGGTTCGCGAACTCCCTCTATAAGACTTATACTGACCATGTAATGGTCAGTATAAGTCTTGCGTACACGTTGTGGTCACCATGCAATCATGTACGTAAAAAACTAAGGACACTTACTCTTGCCTGCTTTTTTGAAACGGTTATCGAGAAGGTGTGTTTTTTGATGGATGCCAGTTCATGAACTTCTCTGTTCTTCCGACACGCTATGCCTATGTGCATAGTTTGATCTTAAGAAGATGGAGAGGTTTTTTTATGTTGAACGAAGAAAAAGCAGTCGTTGTATTCAGCGGCGGTCAGGATAGCACCACGTGTCTGTTCTGGGCCAAACAACAGTTTGCCGAAGTCGAGGTTGTTACATTTGATTACGGTCAGCGCCACAAGCTGGAGATTGAATGTGCAGCGGAGATCGCACGTGATCTGGGCGTACAGCAAACGGTACTCGATATGAGCCTGTTAAATCAGCTTGCACCCAATGCCCTCACTCGCACGGATGTGGAGATTACACATGAAGAAGGCGAACTGCCGAGTACATTTGTAGATGGACGGAATCTGCTGTTCCTCAGTTTTGCGGCCATTATGGCAAAGCAAAAAGGAGCACGTCACCTGGTTACAGGTGTATGTGAGACGGATTTCAGCGGATACCCGGATTGCCGGGATTCATTTGTGAAATCGATGAATGTGACGCTTAACCTGTCGATGGACTATCCATTTGTCATTCATACCCCGCTCATGTGGCTGGACAAAGCCCAAACGTGGAAGATGGCTGATGATCTCGGTGCTTTTGATTATATCCGCGAGCGTACCCTGACCTGTTATAACGGCGTGATCGGCGATGGATGCGGAGAATGCCCTGCTTGCAAACTGCGCAAAGCCGGACTGGATCGTTATGTACAGCAACGTTCTGCTGCTGAATCGGCGGGAGTGGATGTACGATGAGAGAGCCGGGAACATTCCGTATTGTAGAGCATCTGCAACGCATCGGAGAAGATATTCTCCCCACCCAGCTGCGCTATCACCGCAAGCGTGTGCTTGTAAGCAAAGAATTTACCTTTGACGCTGCACATCACCTGCATTGTTACGAAGGCAAGTGCAAGAACCTGCACGGTCACACGTATAAAGTGATCTTTGGCATCAGCGGTTATCCGGGTGAGACCGGACTGACGGTTGATTTTGGACATATCAAGGATATATGGAAAACTCAGATTGAAGGTTATCTGGATCATCAGTACCTCAACGAAACACTGCCTTTAATGAATACAACGGCTGAAAATATGGTCGTTTGGCTGTTCGAACAGATGGAACATGCGCTCCAGACGGAACCCTATGCCGGGCTGACCGATGGTGGGCAGACGGAGTTTGTCCGACTCTTCGAGACACCCACCAGTTACGCGGAAGCGAGACGGGAGTGGATGATTGATGAGTAGTGTGACACACCAGAAGCTTGCCTCGTCAAGTAACGACGGCCGCAAAGTCAAAGCTTCATCCGATGCATCAATTGCGAAGCAGCAGGTGAATGAGACGGGATCTCGCAAAGAGGCTCGTATCCCTGTGATGGAGATTTTTGGTCCGACGGTTCAAGGCGAAGGCATGGTCATCGGACAAAAAACGATGTTTGTTCGTACCGCGGGCTGCGATTATCGCTGCTCCTGGTGCGACTCGGCCTTTACCTGGGACGGCAGTGGCAAGGACCAGATTCGGATGATTACGCCGGAGGATGTATGGGCAGAATTGCGCCGCGTGGGCGGCACGCGTTTCTCCCATGTCACGATCTCCGGCGGTAATCCCGCCCTGCTCGCTTCGCTGGGCGGGTTGGTTGCGCTGCTGCGGGAGAATGGCATCCGCACCGCGGTGGAGACGCAGGGCTCCCGCTGGCAGCCTTGGCTGGCGGACATTGACGAAGTCACCGTCTCGCCCAAGCCACCCAGCTCCGGCATGGACACGGATTGGGCCGTGCTGGATGATCTGATCGAACGGCTCGCCGCTGGCCCGGTAGAACGAAGTCACAGTCTGAAGATCGTGATCTTCGATGAGACAGACTTGGACTATGCCCGCCGTGTGCATGCACGGTATCCGGGCACGGATTTATTTTTACAAACCGGGAACCCGGATGTGACTTCCGCGGATACGCCAGATTTAGCGTCCTCGCTGCTTGCTCGTTATGAGTGGCTGATTGACCAAGTCAGTGCTTCCGATGAGCTTAACAATGTTCGTGTGCTTCCACAGCTTCATACGTTGGTATGGGGCAACAAACGCGGCGTTTGATGGACAGTATGGGTGGAATGGGCGGCATAATGTAAGGATGAGGACGAAATGTCCTCAGAAAACAAGAGAATTTAACAGGCGAAATTGCCTATTCATATATACCGCGAGGCTTCGGGCTTTGACGGAAACAAGGAGCGTTTAATAACCGATGAGACAACCTGATGAGATGCAAGATGTGACGTTGCTGGGCAACCAGAACGTAAAATATACGTTTGAATATGATCCTGGGATCTTGGAGAACTTCGATAACAAGCATCCATACCGTGATTATTTTGTGAAATTCAACTGCCCGGAGTTCACCAGCCTGTGCCCGATTACGGGTCAGCCGGACTTTGCAACAATCTATATCAGTTATATTCCGGATGTGAAAATGGTCGAAAGTAAATCACTCAAGCTGTACCTGTTCAGCTTCCGCAACCACGGTGATTTCCACGAGGATTGTGTGAATATTATCATGAACGACCTGATCAAGCTGATGGACCCCCGCTACATCGAAGTATGGGGCAAATTCACACCGCGCGGCGGCATTTCCATTGACCCGTATACGAACTATGGTAAGCCGGGAACAAAGTACGAGCAAATGGCCGACCACCGTATGATGAATCATGATATGTATCCGGAGACGATTGATAATCGTTAAACTGAGCCAAAAGCCGAACTCTTCTATATAAGTTGAACTAAAGATTATTTACACTGACACTACGATGACAGAACAACCTTTCAATCGCTGTTATCCCCAGATTTTTTTCCATTCCCTTTTCTTAAGGGGAAAATCCGGGGATGGCGTATGCTTCCGATGCAGCTTTCTTTCAGAAAGCTTTTAGGCGAACGCTTCGCTTTTTCAGGTTTTTTCTGTCCTCTCCGTTATCGTGTAAATGATTAATTCAGTTTATATAGCTTAAGAAGTTCGGCTTTTTAGTATAAACCTTTAGAAACTCAGTGTCTCGTTGCAGTGGGATCGCAGTGCATTCAAGTAGATTGATCATTCTTTAGTTCTTTGACTTTTTTGACGTAATGTCTCAACATAAGCACACCAATCGATTGAAAAATGGCAAATATGACGATAGCAGCAGATAGAGATTTCGTTGCTACATAGATAGCCTGAAACGTTATTACAGCCATATACAAAATAGTCATCACCAACTCACGTTTGGCGGATTCATAAGGTGATAAGGATTTCATATCCATCCCTCCTCTATCCTTCTTACACATAAATATGGGTCTTCTTACAGTAGATGCTAAAGTAATACGTTTCTTTTGTAAATGTAATGTTAGAAACAAACACCTCAGAAATAGAGTTCAATTCATCAAGTTTTCCCTTGTTCCCCTTGTCGGTCCAATCAATCTATCCTATTATGTAACAATATGCTTACACGCATAGAATACAACATCAGGCGCTGATCCCTCGTGACCGCGACCAAAGGAGAATTGTACATGTCTACACAAACCTCATTAACCAAGGACGCCACAGTGCGTTCGAAAAACCCACCCGGATTGGATGCCCAAAGCACCGTTTACCGGATACTCATTGCCATCAGTTTGGTTCATCTGTTCAATGATTCGATCCAGTCGGTCATTCCCGCCATTTTTCCGATTTTGAAAGATTCTATGCATCTCACGTATACTCAGATCGGATGGATCTCATTTGCTATTAACTTTACCGCATCCATTATGCAGCCTGTCGTAGGCTGGTTTGCTGATAAAAAACCGACGCCGTCCATTCTGCCCATCGGTATGGGTTTTACATTTACCGGCATGTTGCTGTTGGCCTTCGCCGACAGTTATATGGCTGTCCTGATCTCGGTTATCTTTGTCGGTCTGGGTTCTGCAGCTTTCCATCCGGAAGGTTCGCGGGTATCCCATATGGCTGCTGGTCAACGCCGTGGACTGGCACAGTCCATCTTCCAGGTTGGTGGTAACGCTGGGCAATCCCTTGCCCCATTGCTTACACGCTGGATCTTCATCCCGTTTGGACTGTTCGGTGCCATTGGATTTACAGGCATTGCTGCCATGGGGATTGCAGTTCAGATCTACATTGCCCGTTGGTATGGACGCATGTTGCAATCGGGAGGATACCTGCGTAGACAGGCTGCTGCTCGTCGTGCACCCAATCCTGCTTTGCGTAAAAAGATTACTGCCGCCATTACGATATTAATCTTACTTGTCTTTGTCCGTTCATGGTATATCGCTTCCATCGGCAGCTTTTATGCATTTAATCTGAAAGATACTTTTGGATTGTCCACAGAGGACGCGCAGATCTATATCTTCTTGTTCCTGGCTGCCGGAGCACTGGGCACGTTCTTCGGAGGACCTCTTGCGGATCGATTCGGCAAACGTAATCTGATTTTCCTGTCCATGGCTGGAGCTGCTCCGCTGGCTCTGTTGCTGCCCTATGCGAACCTGTTCTGGACAGGCGTACTACTAACCATTATTGGTTTTATCATGTTATCCAGCTTCTCAGTTACAGTGGTATATGCACAAATGCTGATTCCGGGCAAAATCGGAACAGTTTCCGGTCTAATTACTGGTCTGGCATTTGGTATGGGAGGCCTGGGCGCACTCGTGCTGGGCAACTGGATTGACGTTTTCGGAGTATCACCTGTGATGCAGATGTGCAGCTTCCTGCCATTGCTCGGGATCTTCACGTTCCTGCTTCCATCCGACAAATTACTGAATATCTGGGCCAAAGAAAACGGTAGTGAAGAGTAACCTACATTTGCAGCCTGAATAAAAAGTTGAACCACAACAAAAAGGTTCCAGCCATCTCTGTATATACAGAACAGCAGGAACCTTTTTGTTATATATGTTTTTCTCGTATTTAGCTTCAAACGTATTATTCAACGTCACACATGATAACGCTGCTGCCATGAGCTGTAATCAGTTCCTTCACATCTTCAAATCCAAGGAATACCGTCGCCGTATTTTCCATGGGATGAATTCCGATTTTCTGACCAACTAAATCCTTGTCAAAAACTACGGTCACGTTTTTCTGTATATTATTGAAAACCCCCATTGGATTTACATGGCCCTTTTCCAATCCGAGCAATTCCAACAAATCCTTTTCACTGGCAAAACTTAATTTGCGGCTAGGTATCTTTTCGCTTAAACTTCTCAAATCAACTGACTTCGTCCCAGCAATCGTCACCAGATAATAGTTGCGTTTCTTGTCATCACGCAGAAACAGATTTTTAACGATACGTTCTGTATGTGGAATTTGATAAGAGAATATTTCTTCCATCGTATATACTGCGGGATGTTCAATACTCTCGTAAACGATATTATTGCGATCCAAAAGATCATAGAAACCCTGTTTGTTTAACATATCAACTTCATCTCTTTCAATATAAATTTTCTTCTCTAATATTACTTCTTCTGTAATATTACTTCAAACGCTGAAGGATCAGCCGTTTTTTGTACAACATTTTTCCTGCTTCAGCTACATCTCGAATTGTATTTTTGTTGCTCACCGAACCAAACACCATGCCGGCAATCGGCACGAGTTGGAACAGCTTCTTCCAGCCGAAAGATTCACTGTAGGAGTTAAACACTTCCCGCCACCCCTGCATCTGCGATACCACTTCAATGGGCTTGTCCGGATCATCGTATGCGGCCAGTTCTTCGATAATCGCTTTCTTACCTACAATATCTGCGGAAGAGAATTGCAGACATTTGACAATAAAGATGCGCTCCAGCGGTTCATCCGGATCATAGCCGTAACATAGTGCCATCTCCTGCAGTACTTTCAGAGAAAGCCCCATCACCATGGGAATATCTGCTGCAATGGTTACAATGCCACCAAACCCTGTAGCTGCTCCCTGAGCCGCGGCAAACTTCGTTCGACTCTCAGTAATGTTATCAGCCACCTGGTCCAGCACCTGAAGTGGCAGATTCTCTACACTATGAACCTTCGCTGTCCCCTCCGCTTCAGCATCCTGCTCCAGACGATCGGTCGTATCCATCATGGAATAACCGGACTTCTCAGCTTCCTCTTGCAGCAGCCTGGCTACTTTTTTCTTCTGTACGAGGAACTTGCCTCCATTCTGCACATACTGACCCACGTCGTTCAGGGAATCTCCGATCTTCTGTTTCAGCGCTTTAGGCATCACTTTATCCAACATCGCAAAGGGCAAACGCCCGATTTTATCCCAAATAAACAAGTCTTTCTGTTGTTTCTCCCATTTCAAAATCTGTTCAAGTTCCTTGTCCAACGTCTCCCGTGAATCCATATGTGATCCTCCTAACAGGTTCTGCATCGTAATCTGTATCTTTCTCATACGCAGAAATCATCGTTGTGGTTGCTTTGTTTTGTGTCCAGGACACATATGTTCAGACCGCTCTATCTTATCGCTCACATACAGAAGAGCCCTTAATCAGCATCACTCGCTAACTAAGGGCTCTCGTATGAAAGGTTTCACGACCTCTTATTTTGCTTCAGCTACTGCGCTGCCATCCGGTGCCGGAACACCGAAATCAGGTGTGCCATCTTCACGCCAATGAATCACTTGAGCACGGGCGTGACGGTTCGGATCATACAAGGGATCACCCTCGATGTCTTTGTAATTACGCGCATGATAAATCAGAATATCGGTCTTGCCATCCGGTGATACCGTAAAGCTGTTATGGCCTGGACCGTATTGTCCGTTCGCTTCACAGGTCTGGAACACCGGCTTGGGTGACTTCACCCAACTCGCCGGATCAAGCAGGTTGTCATCTTCATCTGCGGTGAGCAGACCCATACAATAATTGTAATCGGTCGCGCTTGCCGAGTAGCCGATAAATAACCGTCCATTGCGATGCATCACGGCAGGGCCTTCATTCACCTTAAAGCCGATGATTTCCCAATCGTACTCTGGTGTAGAGATCATGACCTGTTCGCCGCGTAGCGTCCACGGGTTTTCCATCTCGGCAATGTACAGGTTCGAGTTGCCTACAATATCGGGATCTTTCTGTGCCCAGACCAGATAGCGGATTCCCTTATGTTCAAAGGTTGTTGCATCCAGCGCGAATGATTCCCACCGTGTGTGTATCTGGCCCTTTTCTACCCACTCTCCTTCGAGTGGATTCGCGGAATCGTTCTCCAGAACATACATCCGGTGATCGAACAGGCCTTCGTTGGTCTCACTGGTGTGAGCCGCAGCGTAATGTATGTACCATTTTCCATCGATAAAATGAATCTCCGGTGCCCAGATGTTTGCACTCATCGGCCCCGTGTCACGCTTCGTCCAAGCCGTTACGGGCTCAGCATCTCTTAACTCTTCCAACGTCTCTGCTCGCCGGATCTCAATCCGATCAAAGGCGGGCACGGAAGCGGAGAAATAATAGTAACCGTCAGTATGACGGTACACCCATGGATCAGCTCGCTGCTCCAGAATGGGATTAGTAAATGTAATAGAATCTGTCATGGGAATGCTCCCCTTTCAAATGTTGTTTGGCTCGAAGTTGGGGAATGTAACCCAATTGCGAAAAAAGCGAAAACCCTTTTGGGGTGGTGCACAGCGGACGTTCGGGGGGTGGCAGGGCCTTGGTGCTCTCTTGTCCTCCGATTTCTTTTCCCTACCGCTCTCTGCGGTTGAAATCGGATGCCAAACTCGCTCCTGCTGCTCCTTCCTCCCCCTCACTGCTTGTGCACCCTTGGAGCGGCAGCTCGCTCTTACCGCGCTCGCTGGGTTACAACCTCACTTCGAGCCTTTTAGTTGGCTCGGT
This sequence comes from Paenibacillus polymyxa, assembly GCF_018614975.1. Classification (GTDB taxonomy): domain Bacteria; phylum Bacillota; class Bacilli; order Paenibacillales; family Paenibacillaceae; genus Paenibacillus; species Paenibacillus polymyxa_E. The sequence continues at coordinate 56,682 of NZ_JAGGNR010000057.1, forward strand.
TTTATGGGGTCGACCGCTACGCAGGGTCGACTCTCCCCGTATTTAGAGCATGATTGGCCTCAGACATAGGCCAGCACAGATAAATCTTGAGTGTCTATCTGTGTTAGCGCGCACCTTAACAGACCAGCTTTGTCATACAAAGCGGACGTTCGGGGGTGGCAGGGCCTTGGTGCTCTCTTGTCTCCGATTTCTTTCCCCACCGCTCCTGGCGGTTGAAATCGGAGGACAAACTCGCTCCTGCGGCTCCTTCCTCACCCTCACTGCTTGTGCACCTTCGGAGCGGCAGCTTGCTTTTACCGCGCTCGCTGGTCGACCCCTTACTCCTCCGCAGCGCTGATCTGCTTGCCCCAGACCGCCACGCCGTGGTCATTGAGGCCTGTCACCACCAGCGCGGGCTGGCTTCGCTCCCAGTCCCAGGACGGGAGCAGCTTCAGCTCTTCTGTGGAAGCTCCGCCCCAGGGGCTTTCTTTCCACTTCAACGTGAGTGTTTGTTTGTCATCAAATGTCCAGGTTCCTGAACCTTTTTCGCTTTGAATTTTACCTTTGTCCGTTAGGGTATAAGGCACGGCTTGAATCTGCCCGTCCACGGACGGATCAAGTGCCATGCCTTCCCACGCCCCGGCAATCATGGACTTCGGAATGTCCTGGGCAGTCTCACCGGCGTAACGTTCAGGTGAAACCACAGGCCAGCCGTCCTTCGTCCATAACATTTTGCGAACATGCAGATATGGCCAGTTTTTATCCGTCTCACCCCGTGCATGATGCACGATGTAATAATCGTCTCCGTCCTTCAAAACGGAGTTATGTCCAGGCGCAACCCAGCCCTCACCTTCTGTGAAGCGATAACCGCCGAGAATTTTGGTGCCAATCTCATATTGCGGCAGATGCTCCGTATCCAGCATGTTATTGCCGTTTATGTCCGTGTACGGTCCTGTGATTGAATCAGCACGCGCAACCCGCACGTTATAATCTTCGAATAAGGAATCATAGGAGACGAATAGATAATACTTTTGGAACTCCGGGTTATACACAATGTAGGGACCTTCTACTGCGCCCTCTTCAGTTGCACGATCCCGTGCGGCAATGCGCGTACCATAACCCTCGTCCTTGAATTTTCCGGTGTCGGGATCAAGTGGCGCAATGTAGATGCCGTCAAAGAATGAACCATATACCATCCACGAATTGCCCTCAGCATCTACGATGGGATTAGCATCAATGGCATTTAATTTGTCCTGTTCATTTGCAGAGGTTTTCACAACCAGTCCTTCATCTGTCCATGGACCTTCGGGAGATGAGGATGTCTGAAGACCAATAGCCGACTGGGTACTGCCAAAAGAAGAAGCCGAATAATACATCCGATAGGTATCACCAGCCTGGATCACATCCGGTGCCCACAGATTGACCGCACCTGTCCAGTCCAGCGCTTCTTGCGGAATGCCCGGCAGAGCCTGACCTACCCACGTCCAGTTAATCAGATCATCCGATTTGCGTACCATGACGCCGGGTTTCGCTTCTCCTGCTACACGAACGTCTGTGGAATAGACGTAGTATCCCTGATCGGTTTTGATAATGGCCGGATCATGCGCATTGTTCACCGTCCAGCGTGATTCATCGTCCAGTATGGATGTGTCATACAACGGAGTATCTTGTGGAGCTTCAGGAAAGACCGGACGGGACACCGTTTCTCTTGCTCCCTCTCCGGAACAACCTGTAGCTCCAACAACCAACAATAACAACATGGAAGCAACCACCCCTCTCTTCGAAAATGTCCATCCTCGGAATTTCTTCCTCTGGATCATCCCTTGACTCCCGAAATGGCAACTGATTCAATAATCTGTTTCTGGAAGATCAGGAAGATAATTAATACAGGTAACAGAGCCACAATCGACGCCGCCATAATAAGCGGGTAATCAGTTTGAATCGCATACGTGGCATTAAAGTTCGCTATAACGAGTTGTAACGTCTGCTTCTCCGGTGAATTCAGATAAATAATCGGTGCCAGATAATCGTTCCAGATGCCCATGAACCAGAGAATCAACTGCGCAGCAATCGCCGGTTTGATGAGCGGAAACGTAATACTGGAGTACAGCCGGAAGTAGGAACTTCCATCGATTTTGGCCGCCTCAATAATTGCATCAGGCACACTAAGCAGGTATTGGCGCAGGAAAAAGATCATGATTACGTTACCGAACAGACCAGGAACAATCAGTGGTAACAGCGTATCCACCCAGCCCAGCTTCGCAAACATGATGAATTGCGGAATCATGACTGTCGGATAAGGAATCATCATGGATGCCAGCAACGCGAGAAACAGTTTGTTTTTGTGCGGGAATCTTAACTTGGCAAAAGCAAATGCGGCAATACTGGACGTAAACGTACCCACTACCGTTACACTCACCGCAACAATGAGGCTGTTTTTGATCCCGCTGAGCAGCGGCCCTGCCTCCCAGATTTCTTTATACTTTCCAAATTGGAATACTTCAGGTATCCATACAGGTGGAAGCGCGAACACATCCTGCTTCTCTTTCAATGACGTGGACAACATCCAGATCAGTGGTGCAATCATCGCAATCGCCCCAATCGCGAGTACGATAAAGATGATCGAGTTTGTTAATTTCCTCTTTTGACTGTAAGACATCTCCGGTTCACTCCTTTCCTTGACAATCAATCCCCATCATAGGCTGATTTTTCGTTCATTTTGAATTGGACCAGGGTAATGACAAAAATGAAAATACCAAGAATCATGGCCATCGCTGAGGCATAACCCATCTGCAAGTTACTGAAGGCTTTCTGCCAGATGTAGAAAACGATCGATGCCGAAGAATATTCAGGACCACCCGTAGGTGTCATAATGTTCATCTCGGTAAAAATCTGGGAACCGCCAATGATATTTGTAACAATGAGGAAAAAGGTAACCGGCTTCACCATAGGCCAGGTGATATTGCGGAAGATCTGGAAGCCGTTCGCTCCATCCAGCTCAGCCGCTTCGTAGTATGTACGTGATACACTTTGCAGTGCTGCCAGATACAACAACATCGTGTATCCCAAGCCTTTCCACACCGTCATAATAATCAGAGCCGGTTTGACTGTGTCTTTGTTCGCGAGCCAGTTTGGTCCTTTAATCCCAAACAGGTCAAGGAATTGGTTCACCAGACCGTAATCCCCGTTGTACGCCCAGTTCCACATGATGGACACCGCGGCGAGGGAAGAAATGACCGGAATGTAATAGATCACTCGGAATGTCGTGGTGCCGGGAATTTTACGATTCAGACCCATCGCCAGCAACAGCGCCAACAACAGACCAATCGGGATACCGAGCATCAGGTAGAATGTATTAAACATCGCTTTGTAGAAGAGGTCATCCGTGAGCAAATCCTTGAAGTTGGCCAAACCAATAAAGTTCATCTGTCCCAGCCCATCCCAATCCGTAAAGGAACCATAAAGGGAGTAGAGGAACGGGAACATGACAAAGATCAGCAATCCAAGAATCGGAGGTAAAATAAACAGATATCCGTACAGCATCTCTTTGCGATACAAACTCGATTTCGTAATCACGGCGTTCACCCCTGTTTCTAGTATCAGCATGTGGCATTCTTCGATTGAACCTAGCCGATCAACGAATGCCACATGCCCGTATGGAATCCAATAAGTCCCAATGCGAATGATGCCAGCAGCATGATTGCAGGCTGCCGGCATCGCCCTTTCCTATCTACTATTTCTGAGATTTCTTTTCTTGTTCAACCGCTTTGTCGAGCAGTTTTTGCATTTTCGGCTGTTGCTGCTTCACATAGTCTGCGGCTGTAATCTTGCCATCCAATACCGGCTGGATGTCCGTGAAGAACAGGTCATACCATTCCGCATTGTACGTGTAGTTACCTGGCAGAGCCCGTCCGTAATCCTCAACGATATCAATGAATTCCTGTTTGTTGGCTGGTTTCGTGGATGTATCTTTGGCCCACTCGTCTGCCATATCAAGCAAGTTCGGAATCTGTACCTTAGCATCTACCAGTTGTTGCATGCCTTCCTTCGAAGCTGTAAGGTAGTTCACCAATGCTGCTGCTTCTTCTGGATGTTTTGTCTTCGCCGATACTCCGATTCCCAGAGATCCAATCCACGTTGCCGATTTGCCAGTCGATCCCGCAGGGAATGGCAGCAAATCATAATCGAAAGGTAGTTTCTCAAATGTACTCATATCCCATGGGCCTACAGGGAAGAAAGCCATTTCACCTTTCATCCAGCGTTGATACGTATCCAATGTTTGCGCTTCCTCAATGGAAGGTGTAATTTTGTATACGTTCTGCATATCCGCGAAGAATTGCAGCGCTTCCGCGAATTTTGGATCATCAATCGTTACCTTTGTTTTGGTCTCATCCAACCAATCCCCACCGTTGCTCCAAACAAAGGATTGCAGGGCCCACTGTACGTTGAATCCAGTACCGTATACATCCGGTTTACCATCTCCATTGGTATCCTTGGTCGCTTGCTGGTTCACCTTGACGAACTCTTCCCATGTGTATGGTTTATCCTTGTCAGGGAGTGGGATGCCCTCTTTTTCAAACAACGTTTTGTTGTAGCCCAGTGCAAATGGCCCCAGATCCTTCGGCATACCATAGATGTCACCTTGACCTGCCATTTGGCCGTCATAACGATACAGGTCCACGCCGTATTTCCAGATATTATCGAGATCAACGTCCGGATTGTTTTCAATATACGAAGTGAGGTTCATCAGCACATTGCTGTTCACATACGCTTTCACGTCGCCCGGATTGATATAAAATACGTCAGGCAAGCTGTTGCCTGTAATTGCCGCTCTCAGCTTGGTTGCATATTGATCCGCAGCCGTTACGATAATTTTGACTTTCACACCCGGATGATCTTCTTCGAACTTCTTGACCACCGCTTGGTATGCTTTCTGCTCATCAGTACCGCCGCGGAACATAAACGTTAACTCCTTGTCCCCACTTGCACCGCTGCTTCCTCCGCAACCTGCGAGTACCAGCGCACTTACCAGCATAAGAAGCATAAATGTGACCCAACTCTTTTTCTTTACCATCTGAACCCCTCCTGATCTGGACTTGTAACCGTATTCAATTGGATGAAATTAAGATTTCTGTTGTTAAATTTATCAAATCCAGATCACTTTAGTCAACACTTTTATAAAACATTTTATATTTGTATGAAATAAATCAGTATTTCGGCCAGCCACTCGAGTCCCAAAGCAAATCATTAATCAGCAATTTCGGATTCCCATTATCCTCTGCATCATAGGCATGTCTTGCGATGACATTGCCGTTGTACACGTCCTGACCACCTGGACCTTTCCATTTCACATTGCCTGTATCCAATATCGTTCCGCCACCATTCAGCATATTAACTCCGTTTTTGTCCACATAAGGGCCTGTTATACTGGTCGAACGTCCATAGACCATTTTGTAAGTACTGTTCACCCCTTTGCAACAAGAATCGATGGAAGCAAACAGGTAATAGTAACCGCCACGATATACAATACTTGGTCCTTCAATAGCACCTCCGTTATTCGGGCGCGCAGCAATGGAAGTTATACTGCCTGTCGGTTTCATCGTATTTTTGTCCAGCTTGACAATCTTCAGACCGCTCCAGAAAGAACCGAAGGCCAGCCATGGATTGCCTGAAGCATCGATGACCAGATTCGGATCAATGGCATTATAATTATTGGCGGTCGTGGTTTGAAGCACCAATCCTTCGTCCTTCCACTGCCCTGCTCCAATGCTGTTCGCAGACGCAAGACCAATCGCAGACCGATTGGAGCCAAAGGTGGAGATTGAATAATAGAGCCATACTTTTCCGTTATACTGCTCTACATCCGGTGCCCATACATCCAATCCGCTTTGTCCCGGAACGGCAGAAGCCCACCAGGATGGCTTACTTAAGAAGATTTGTGGAACACGATACCAGGACGATCCATTATCGGATTTCAATACTTGAATACCCGGGCCGGTTGAAAAGGTATACCAGGAACCGCCCTCTTTGATAATCGACGGATCATGAACAGCGGTATCTCCGGTCAGATTCCAGAATGCCGCCAAAGCTTTTGACTGACCTGCCAGCAGTAATACCATCACAAGTAATGCCGGTAACGCCAACCGTTTCCACTTCAACCTCTTCACATTGCTTAACTTTTCCATTCCGAACTCCACCTTTCCTGATCAAATGGTTAATTAGGTTCATGAAGTAATGAATCAATTTAGGTATAATAGGATTATAAAAGCGGTTACATGACATTTCAATGGTATATTTCAAATATATGTGAACTGATTAACACTTATTTCAACCGGAATAGTGGACAAAATATAGATTATATTTTCGTATTTGCGCTATATACAAGGGTTTTGGCTTCTATTTCTCCACCCTTCCCTTCCATGAGGGAATGATTTATAATTATCTGAAATAAAACATATAAATGTGCAAATGTCTGTGTCGAAGACTTTGTTCAGAACGGGGAAAGGAAATCCACCTATGATTTATATTAAAGATCTGATGTCGGGTGTGAATATCTTCAAAGCGCTCAGTTCGGAAATCCGGATTCAGATCATCGAGCTGCTGGCCAAGAACCAAAGTCTTAATCTCAATGATCTCGCAACCAAGCTGGGACTGAGCAATGGCGCTATCACAATGCATATCAAGAAGCTTGAAGAGAGCGGATTGATCGAGATCAACACCGCCGTTGGCAAACATGGAATTCAGAAGATATGTTATCTCAACGAGGAAAAATTGATGGTTGATCTGCGTTCACAGGAGATTAACAATCGTTACGAGGTGGAAATTCAGGTAGGTCATTACAGCGATTATCAGGCTGCACCTACATGTGGTCTAGCTACCCGGGACAGCATTGTTGGAGAGTTCGATGATCCGCGTTACTTTGCTGATCCACTGCGAATTGATGCGGAGATGATCTGGCTGGCTGAAGGTTATCTCGAGTATCGGATTCCCAACTATCTCAAGCCCAATCAGTCCTTTAGCGAAATTCAGTTGTCGATGGAACTGGGTTCGGAGGCACCTGGCTTTTGTGACAATTACCCTTCGGATATTTACTTCTATGTCAATGGGATTGAGATTGGCTGCTGGACAAGTCCGGGGGATTTTGGCAATACACGCGGTACCTTTAATCCGGAATGGTGGCCTCCCCACCTCAATCAGTACGGCATGCTGAAGCTGATCCGGATTACACAGGAAGGCAGCTATATTGACGGATGCCGCATCTCGGACGTAACGCTGGACCAGATTGGGCTGGATTACAAAAGCGATATTCATTTCCGCATTGCGGTTACGGACGAACCTTTGAACAAACGGGGCTTAACGATCTTTGGTAAAAACTTCGGAAACTATGGTCAGAATCTGCTCGCTCGGGTTCTCTATAACGTGCAAGAAGAGTAGAGCCATCTCTGACTATTCACTCGATATTAAGTTCGACCGATCTGCTAATGTAACTGTTTAACACAACAACAATCATGTGTCTTAGAAAGGGTGCTATCCAGCACTCTTTTTTCATGTGATATAATAATGGCCTGTAATGACAAAACGGAATAACGGGCGGGGATACCTTTTGAAATTGGAGCGATTAATCTCAATCATATACAAACTGCTGAACCACGAAGTATTGTCTGCTCCCACCTTGGCGGAAGAGTTTCAGGTGTCCCCAAGAACGATCTATCGGGATATTGATGTAATCTGTGCCGCCGGCTTCCCGGTCGTCTCCCATCAGGGACTTAAAGGCGGCTACGGCATGATGGACGGATACAAGATGGATAAAAGCTTACTCGGTTCTTATGATGTGGATTCCCTAATCACGGTCCTGAGCAGTCTATCCACAGTATTCGAAGATGCACGTGCACAAGGCACGATTGAACGTCTGCAAACGATTGGACCGGAGCATCAAAGCTCAAGTCTATCGGTGGATCTGGAGACACGCCGAACAGAGCCTGATGCCCTTCCTCATCTGCGTAAAGGGATTACGGATCATCAGGTTGTGCGTTTTGACTACATCAATACAAAAAATGAACATACCCCCCGCCATCTGGAACCGGTAAGACTTCATTTTAAATATCGTAATTGGTATGTATATGGATTTTGCCAGACACGGCAGGATTATCGCGAGTTCCGACTGTCCCGAATGATGAACGTGCAACTGACATCGGAACACTTCCAACCCCATCTTGTGCTTCCCAAAGAGACGGTTGTGTCAGATCCGTCATGGCAAGATCAGGTAAGTGATGTGGTATTTCGGGTGAACCCGGAAGCGCTCGCGGAAGCCATGGATCATTTTCAACAGGCAGCTAAGCAATTTCACGAGGATGGAAGTATGACAATGCGTATCCCGGTTCATCAACCGTTACAAGCCAAGTGGTTATGGTCGTTTCTGCTTAGTTTGGGCAGTGGCGCCGAGGTGCTTGAACCGATTGAATTACGAAACATTCTGAAAGAACAACTTCGAAACGCACTTAAGCTCTATGAAGAAGTATGACACGCTGTTGTCATACTTCTTTTTTTATAATCATCTCAGTAAGTTAACCCAATCTATCGCCAAATTAAAGGAGACGATCATCAATGAATCATCCGGAACAAATGTATAACTACCACGCATGGGCCAACCAAACCATCCTGGGCAGAATCAAGGAACTGCCCTCCTCTGTCCTGAGTCAGGAAGTGAACAGTTCATATCCAACCATTGCTCACGCACTCAGCCATATCTATACAGTGGATAAGATGTGGTATCTGGTGTTAACTGGCACAGGTATGCCCGAGGCACTGCAAGCATGCATACCACTCAATAGTGAAATTCACGGTTCTGTGGATGAGTACATCCAATGTTTTACCGACCTGTCGGCACAATACAGTGAGTGGTTACGAGGCCAAGCAGATCTGGAGCAAACCATTCTACTCGATAATCCATTTGCAGGAATTCGCGAAACCAGCTTATCGGACATCGTGATCCATGTGGTTAACCACGGAACCTATCATCGAGGCAATGTTTCTACCATGCTGCGTCAATTGGGGCATGCCTCCATCATGAATGACTACTCACTCTTTTGGTATCAGGAACCGGCTCAGGTATAGTTAATAATCGGATGAAAAATATACATTGTATCCCCGTGACGTCGAGGGATGAATTGAGAAATTGGTTGCAGACGCATGGAAAAGTTGAGAATTCTTGCTGGGTAATGATAAGCATGAAACCCGTGCCGAATACCCTGCTGTATTTGGACGTGGTTGAGGAGTCGCTGTGCTTTGGCTGGATCGATGGAGTCAAAAAGAAAATATCCGAGACTCAATTAGCACAGAGATTATCTCCTAGAAGTAAACGTAGCTCATGGACTGAATTGAACAAGGAACGTGTCCGTCGTCTTGAAAAGTTGGGCTTCATGCATGATGAGGGTAGAAAGGTTCTTCCTGTTATGGAGCCGAATGCTTTCATTATTGATGGTGTGATCAAACAAAGGCTGAAAGAAGACCATCAGGTTTATGCAAATTTCATGGCCTTTCCTAAACTGTATCAAAACGTTCGGATCGATACGATCCAAAGTGTTAAGAATCAGCCAGCATTATTCCAGAACAGATTGGATAAGTTCATAACCAACACAAAGGAAAATAAAATGTACGGTCAGTGGCATGACAACGGACGGCTTTTGGAATATTAAAATGCCTTGAAAATACGAAAGCAGGACCTCCTCGTAGGATGGTCCTGCTTGTTTTTGGATTTATACGTTGGCGAATCTCGGCCCAGACTTTCTGTTCACCCGGCTCACACATCATATTCATTCGGGTGTTAATGAGTCTGTCTGTAGGTTTTGGGAGACTTGCCAAAGGCTTTCTTAAACTGGCGGGTGAAATAATTACTGTCGTTAAATCCACATTCATACGAAATTTCCGTGATGGACATATTCCCGTTTTTCAACAAATGACATGCCTTCTCCAGACGCAACTTTTGCAAATAAGAGATCGGGGTCATCTGATAATAGGATCGAAAAATCCGATTCAGGTGCCTTATGGAGATATTCGACTTCCCCGCAATATCCTCTAGCGACAGTGGCTCCAGATAATGATCTTCAATAAATGAAATGGCATTGGCCAGATGCATCAGATGATTACCTTCGATCCCTTTCTCCTGCGTATCATATTGCCTCGACAAATAAACAACCATCTCCGTAAGACGTGAGATCAACATCGTCTGATACCCTTGCTGTTTACTCTGATACTCCTCAATCATGAACGATATCAGCGATTCTACATACTCCAGACTGGAAATGGATAACGAAAGTTTACTCGGAAAGGAGTGAATATTACGATAAAACGGCTCCAAAACAAACAACGCCTGGAAGCCGTTAGATTTCCTCAGATCGGGCCCAGCCGAAGCAAGCATCTCGGGACTGAACATAATGTTACAGATCCTAAAATCATGAGGGTCTTTATACGCGTGATGGGTGTCGCCATTAATCACAAATGCGTTCCCTTTTTTAACAAAAAATTCCTCGGTATTCACCACATGGGTTGCATGACCACTCAGAACAATGACAAGTTCCGTAAAGTCTACATGATTATGAAGCTCCATGTCTTGGTCGTGTCCACCATACTGAATGAAAAATGGAAACTGTTGATCTGAGGTAAACCATCTCAAATATGCATTACTCAAAAGCATTCCCCTCCGCAAACCATGTTGGGTTGAATGTCTATATCATGCTATTCGAGGACCGAAAAATCAAGGTTGTAAGTGATTGAAGACGATATAATTCCCCTAATAGCAAGGAGACCTCTCATACGTTCAGGTATTAAACTCTCGAAATGAATAGGAGCATAAATGATGAAATATACCAATCCGGTGATTCCGGGGTTTTATCCAGATCCAAGTATCTGCCGTGTAGATGAAGACTATTATCTGGTAACCAGTACCTTTGAATATTTCCCTGGTGTGCCCATCTTCCACAGCAAAGACCTTGTGAACTGGCGACAGATCGGCCATGTCCTCACAACAACTGAGCAACTTCCTTTAGCGAATGCGGGCAGCTCTGGCGGTATTTTTGCCCCAACACTCCGGTACCATGATGGCTGGTTATATATGACAACAACCAATGTCAGCGGCGGCGGAAATTTTTATGTAGTTAGTGCCCAGCCCGAGGGACCATGGTCTGCTCCGATTTTTGTTGATCAGGGCGGCATTGATCCCTCTTTTTTCTTTGATGAAGATGGACATGTGTATTTTCAAACGGCCTGTAACGGCGATGAAGGCGAGGGTATCTATCAATGCGAGATAGACATCACGACCGGAGCCAGACTAACGGATAGCCGATTGATCTGGACTGGAACCGGAGGAGCAGCACCCGAAGCTCCCCACATGTATAAAATAAACGGCCTCTATTATCTGATGATCGCCGAAGGTGGAACAGAGTATGGTCATATGGAGACCATTGCTCGGAGCACAGAGCCATACGGACCATTTGATCCGTGTCCTCATAATCCGATTCTGTCCAATCGGAGCATGAAATCCAGCATTCATGCAACCGGGCATGCAGACCTTGTCCAGATCCAGGATGGAAGCTGGTGGGCCGTATCTCTTGGTATTCGTCCAGCAGGTTACCCCATGCGGCACCATCTGGGACGTGAAACGTTCCTGGTACCTGTCACTTGGACGGACACCGGTTGGCCGATGATTGGTGTGGACGGACATATTGAGCAGGAGATGACTGGGCCTTTGTTGGCTGAGCACCCTTGGTCGCCTCAGGCTATTCGGGATGATTTTGACGAACCATCATTAGGCATGAACTGGATCTTCTTGCGTAACCCGGCTCCGGGTAGTTGGACGCTCACTGAAAATCCCGGGCAGCTCATCCTCCGTGGTCATTCGGTTTCACTCGATAATGGACAAAATCCAGCCTTTGTCGGACGTCGATTGAGCCATTTCTTATGCAATATGGCAACCGAGCTGTGTTATGAGCCAAATGCGAGCGGTGAGGAAGCTGGATTAACCTTATTTATGAATGATAAATATCATTACGATTTGGCTGTAACACAGGTCGATGGGCAGAAGAAAATCATACTGCGGCGAACGGTCGGCTCTCTGCGAACCGAACAGGTCCTTGACTGTGACAAGGGGCCGGTTGTATTACAAATCAAGGCTGACCGTAATCACTTCACGTTCCTTTATCAGCAAGGTTCATCCGATGCCATCGAAGTGGGTTCAGGAGAAACACATCTGTTATCTACTGAAGTGGCAAGTGGTTTCACAGGTGTGATGATCGCCATGTACGCTTATGCTCCATCGGAGGAGTGTACGCCTGCAAGTTTCGATTGGTTTGACTATGAACCTCTGAAAGAATAATCATTTTAACTCCTATATTTAGTAATTTTCGTATATATGTTGTTTTTATCTTTGCCTGTAGGATACACAAACGCTTATATACACTGGAAATATGAAGTCATATGTGTAGATTATGCCCAAGGTGTTACATCTGAGATCCGTAGATATTTGGGAAAAGGCCATAAAAAAAGCCGATTCAGTAACACGAATTGGCTTTATAACCTAAGCAGATATCCATTTTATTTCATTACTATGTAATATTTAATATCTTTACATATAATATAAATGATCATATGCAACCCTGTTTACAGTTTCAGTAGAGTAAGAGGCTGGGT
>NZ_JAGGNR010000058.1 GCF_018614975.1 Paenibacillus polymyxa
CTTGACAGGGAGCGGTTCACATTGGGGGTCGGCAAAGGCTTTTTACTTTTTGGACTGACGTTGGAGTTACTGAACTCTATTTGTTTCCTTCTACCGATTAGTATTCACTATCGACCTTGGTAAGAGTTTGGTAAGAGGCTCCGTGTAAAATAAGCGGTGAAGCATTTCAAAATTAACACAATCTAGTAAATCAGACATCCTGAAAGGGATTATGAGAAGAGAATTTACAAAATTAGATATAATCGAAAGGTGTGACAAGTGTTTGAAGAACAATAAGAATTTGCACAACAGCAAAATGACAAGAGTATGGTCAAGGGTTCTTTCTTTGGTGATGGTTGCGAGTATATTGCCTACACCAATTTTGTTTCCAGCCATAGAAGCTCATGCAGATACTGAAAATCCTGCATCCAACAGTACCGCGATTACCGCAGGGGGATATCCGGGTGGTGTAAGCGACGGACTCATATCTTGGATTGATGTTGAGCGAAGTATGAATCTGGCAGCTGACGGCAGTAAAATCACTTCTTTGACCGATCTGGTAGATTTGGACCCCAGTGTAGAACATGATAATGTATGGAGTATCGTAAATCCTAATACCTTAGTTACAGGTGCCATTAACTTTAACAGCGGTATATTAATTGATGGTAACAAAGGATACTATGTCAGGGAGCCTTTCCATACAACGGATGTCGCTCGTGAGGCATTTTCCATTCAAGGAGCTGCTGCGAATGGTTTCCCATGGCATTTTGGCGGCCAAGGAAGCACCGACACGTACAGTACAAGTGTAATCAGATCTTCATTTGGCAATGCAGGTAACGACGAATTGATTCGAGATAATGCAGGTAACCCGTATCAGTTAGGGCAAGCAGATATTTTCAATGTACTTCGCACTGAGAATTACTTTGGGATGTATTTAAATCATACGAAGTTAATCGATAAAACAACTGCAGGAACAGCGAACTTTAATAGTGCCTCGAGTGCTACGGGTTACTACTTCGGAGCAGGGCATAATCGAAGGTTTAATGGACTAATATCGGAAACGATATTATATAATCGCGAGTTACAGGACGTTGAAAGAGCTAAAGTGTACAGTTACTTGGGGTTAAAATACGGAATCACTCTGGCAGACAACTATGTTGCCAGTGATTGGAACGGAGAAGAAGGTACTGTTTTCTGGAATTTGTCGAACCAGGCAGATTACAAGAATCGCATTACCGGGATTGGCCGTGATGACTTAGGTGCCCAGAACCAGAAACAATCCAAGTCACAAGGAGTCGGCTCAAATGTAGCCATTGTTCTTGGAGATACGATTCATTCAGATAATGTCGACAATGAGAATACGATGGATAACAACTCCTTCTTTATGTTTGCAGACAAGAGCGCGAACGATACCGTATCTTATGTAAGTGCACCCATCGTGAAAGATGGCTTTCGTGTAAAGATCATGGATCGTTCGTATCAGGTGGACAAAACAAACTGGAATGATCAAGATATCACACTTCAAGTGGATGATGCTGAAGGCTTAAAACCAAGTTACATCATTCTTAGCCAAGATGACTCTTTTGACAACAATGATACCTTTTATCCAGTAACGGATGGAAAGGTTACATTAAACAGTTCCAACTTTGCGGACGGTTCTTACTTCACGTTTGCAGCTGCTTATCCGGAACCTAAAGATGCTCACTTGCTAACATCGCAAGTCAATGACGATGGAACTTTGAATCTAACCTTCAATCGTGACGTGAAATCGGATGATTTGAAGGGCTTCACCGTCACAATTGGAGGTACCGTGTATGATGATCTGAGTCAATTTATAGCTAATGGATCTACGATTTCCATTCCTCTGACGGAAGCTCAGCTTGAATCGGGAGAAGAAATTACAATTAACTATGACGGTAGTGGCACGTTGAGAGACGCGTTAACCGGACTCAAGGTTGATGAATTCGATCAGGCTATTCATGCAGTCAATACAATGCCATTAGCGAAAAAAGTGAAAGAAGCATTAGCTTTATCGAATGGTGATTACACGACTGATTCATGGAATGCATTGCAAACCAAAGTCCAAGAGGCACAGACACTTTTGAGCAATCCTTTGGTAACACAGACTCAGGTAAATGACCTGTTAAGTGTATTGGATAACGCAATCGATGGATTGGTCAAGAATCAACCCAAAGCGGACAGCGGCAGCTTCATCGAGGGCGAAAGCACGATATCCATTCATTTTGATAAAAGTATCGAAGTAGTTTCTGAAGTGGATCTAAGTAGTGCATTTACAGTTACGGTAGGTGGGCAAACCGTAGAAGTTGTCGGAGCTGTCATCGATGGATCTGATCCTACAAAATTGATTTTGACCTTGCCCGAATCGGTTAAATTATCAAGTGATGAGAAGGTTAACGTTGCTTACAATGGAACATCTGGCTATCTAAAAGGCGAGGGAGCAGAAGGGACATTGGTTCATGATTTCCAATTCGATTTGGAAGACCCATTCGCGAGCGCGTTGAAGATTACTGAACCAGCAGGGAGTACTTCAGATAAGAAGCCAGCGGTTTCGGGTACGGTCCATACGGATACAGATACGCTGAGTGCAGTGTTGAAAGATGCGGATGGAAATGTAGTTGATGTTGCAGGAAGTTTGATCTGGAATGCTGGGGACCCAAACTGGTCCTATCATCTGGATGAAGATCTGGCACCCGGCACTTATACCGTTGAGGTAACAGCAGTGGACGGAGGACGTTCCGTTACAAAAACGAAAACATTTACTATTGTAAAAGAAGCACTGACACAGCTCAGTCTGACCGATTCATTTGGGAAAAATATTGCGTTGAACCAAGCATTTGATCCAAACCAATTCAACTACACAGCAACGGTAACCAATGATGTGTACAATCTACGTATTTACCCGACTGCTCCTGATTCTGCAGACAAAATTGAGATTTTGCATGATGGAATCTGGAAGGAAGTGGAGAGCGGCAATAGTAGTGATGATCTTGCACTTAAGGTAGGTTCAAACACAATTGTCATTAGAGTTACAGATACGAATGGCTTGCAGACGGAGTACACTACGGTTATCACCAGAGCATCCAGTGACAATGGTAACAATGGTGGAGGCAATAACGGTGGCGGGAACAATGGCGGTGGAAATACGGGAGGTAACGGTGGAAGCACACCTGCCCCTGCGCCAGTACCAACACCAACTCCGGCACCCGTGAAGGATAATCTGGAAACAACTCGGGATGGTAGCCATCAACCATTTGCTACATCCAAACCATCTGACAACAAAGAAACGTTGGTTCAAGTTGATCCAGCCAAGCTGAATGTTGCCATGTCACAAGGCACAGGCCAGCAGTTCGCGATTCATTCACCGAATGATGGGCATATGAAGGTGGACGGTTTGACCCTCGAAACACTGAAACAATTGGTGGATCAAGGTTCCAAACTAAACATTAGCAATCCGCTGGCAATCTATCCGGTACCTGGCGGTAAAATGGACGTGAATGGTGTGTCCAAACAGCTTGGTAATGCAGCATTGAATGATATTGATGTCCATGTTAATATCGCACGTTCCTCGGATGCTTTGATTGACAGCGCCGGGACAAGAGCCGCATCCCAAGGATACGAGCTAATTGTCACACCGGTTGATCTGGATCTCACCTTTACGAAAGATGGACAGACAGTTAGATCCGGCCAGTTGAACGGCTATGCACCGAAGTATATTGCACTTCCAGAAGGTATCGATCCGAACCGGATTACTACAGGCGTAATCATTAACCCGGACGGTAGCATTTTCCATGTACCAACGGTTGTCACGAAGATCAATAGTCGTTACTACGCGCTTATTAATGACTTGCGTAGCAGCGGAAGCTATTCGGTCATCTGGAATCCGCAGGATTTTGAAGATGCCAGATCCCATTGGGGAAAAACGGATGTGAACAACATCGCTGCGAGATTAGATCTGAAAGGTAACGGAGATAACACATTCTCACCGAACCGTCAGGTTACCCGTTCTGAGTTTGCCGAGATTGTTGTGCTTGGACTGGGCTTAATGCGTCAGGATGCACCACAGAATCTATTCCCTGACGTTAACGAATCCGCATGGTTCCGCTCCGCGGTAGCCCTTGCGAGTGAATTCGGTATCGTTCGCGGTTACGATAATGGGAACTTCAACGGTAATCAGGAAATCACACGCGAGCAGGGATTTGCGATGGTTGCTCGTGCCTACCGTCTGATTGAACCGGAAGCAGTGATCAATCCAGATCAGATGAACTCTGAACTGGAACGTTACAGTGATGCAGCCGATGTATCGAATTGGGCGAAAGAAGATGTAGCCCAGTTGATTGCAGCTGGTATCATCCAAGGTAATGGGCCAGAAGTGCTGAGTCCGAAGACCACGATGACTCGTGCTGAGGTCACTGCTTTGATTGCAAGAATGTTGAAAGTAACAAACTTGATTGATCAATAAACACAATCTAAAATGAAAAGCCTTTGCTGACATTGGGGGTCGGCAAAGGCTTTTTTTTATTTTCATTAAATTCTTAAATTCATGTCGTAATACTTTCGCCCTGTTGGCAGATCGTGGAATCTGAGATGATGGGTTCACCAGAGGTTCGGGTGACAAACTTTGAACCGCTGGCCTTCAGGCTATTGCGATCCTTCCTTCTACAATCATTGGAGATCATAGGGTCGCAGCTCTCCTGAAGATTTTATTTCAGAGAGGAGGCGTCCAGGCTATCACATTCCTTCCTTCTAACCCTAACCTTTCACGTTATATAGGGATGTGGCTTTCCTGGACTCTTTTATCATGAACAATACAATCTATTTGCGCAGAGCGAACAAACTCATTATCGAATCAAACGAAGGGGAACAACAGTTGCCGAAGACACATCTGGCGACTGCCCTCAAAAATATTGAAGCACTCGGATACACCTTCTCGGATGAGCTAATGCAGGCGATGCGGCAGCTGTCCAAGGAACAATTTGAAGCAGTATATATTCAACTTGTAGCTGATCTGAGAGTTATGGTCGGCGCACATGTGAAATACAAACCGATGTATGCAGGATTCCCGATGCAGGTGATGCATGCGGATGAAGCGGAGTTATACCTTAATGCGCTTTTTCATTATCTGACCAACCTGACTGTAGTCTATCCGGATCAACAATGTGTGGAAAGAATGCCTTTGCTGGAGAAGACGGACTTGAAAGTCATTGGTTTGGGAAACCAGCAAGCATTCCAGAAACTCATCCGTCAGATCATTGAAGCAAAAGGTTCCATCTCGGAAACTGACAAGGCCGATATCGACACGGTATTGGAGCATGCAGACTCGGAAGACGTGGATGCGCTATTACCCGCTGAGATTCCGTTCAAAGAAAATGTGGGCTTTGTGATTGCCTCGCTGTTGAAGCATGAAAAAGCGAACATCGACCGAATCGGTCCGTATTTCAAAACGGCAAGTGATGTCCTACGTCTGGCTGTTGCCTGGTCCGATGGTGATGTCAGCCTCGCAATGGCTTCTCCCTTCCGAAAATTCAAACGCCGTGAAAGACGCCTGCTACTCGGATTGCTGGAGCAGTGTGGCTCCATCACGGAGGAAATGCTGCGATATAAAAATCGCTGGATTCGCCTCGGTGAAATTCTGCATCCTTCGGAATATAAGCTTCGGTATCCACGATGTGAAGAAGCCTTTGATATTTTGCGTAATAATAAACCTTATTCGACTTTCAACGGAAGTGTGGAACTTGCCTTCCAATATCGGAATGTCTGGAGTCTGATCGATCTGTTGTCACAGCGTCCAGGTGAATTCGCGAGAAGACTGGATCACTTGCTGCGGATGACCGAAGATGAAGTGTATGTGCTGCTGGCATTTGGTGAAGTGGCTGCACAGGTATCCACGCCGGTGTTATTACAGGTGAGACAGCATTTTGCCCGCCGTAATGAACCGCAGGATCTGCGTGTCTTCTTCCCGAAAGGTAATGTAGCCAGAGCTTTTGCTGTTCCGAATGAGCTGCCAGACATCGATGAGACCACATGCCAGGATGTCGTGCAATTGTGCGAGCAGGCATTGGTAGAGCGATTCGCTGCCCTTGCCCCACTGGGGAAGACCTATGTTGATCCGCAGCTCCATGATTATCTGGTGCCCTTTTCCCAGAGATCGGCGAGCAAGGCTCTGCATACCATCGTTCGTGGAAGCTGTGTACCGATGGCAGAGGGAGATACGATTCGTTTCTTCAACTGGTGGAAAGAGGGGGACGTGGATGGCAAATCCACAGGACGCGTGGACATTGACTTGTCTGCGGTGATGTACGATAAGGACTGGAACTATGTGGAGCATATTTCCTATACGAATCTGCGATCCTCGAACTATAAGGCTGTTCATAGTGGAGATATCGTGACTGCACCTCACGGAGCAAGTGAGTTCATTGATCTGCATATTCCATCCATCGTGGCCTATGGTGGACGATATGTGGTGGCAACACTGCTTTCGTTCACCAGTCATCCGTATTGTGATCTGCCGGAATGTTTTGTAGGGTGGATGATGAGGAAGAAGCCGGGGTCTGGCGAGATTTTCGAACCGTCTACGGTAGCGAACAAAATCGATATTACCGCGGATACGCAGATTGCGATCCCTGTCATTATGGACCTGGTCGATCGTACCGTCATCTGGACAGACCTGGCGCTGACAAGCCATCCGGATTACTACAATAATGTGGAGGGCAATCAAAAAGGCATGGTCTTGATGGGTAAAGCACTAACGACTTTACGCAAACCCGATCTGCATGACTTGTTCATGCTCCATGCCAAAGCTAGAGGAGAACTGGTGGATACAATAGATCAGGCGGATACAATCTATTCGGTCGATCAAGGCGTTACACCCTATGATATCGAGCAGATTATGGCGGATTATCTGGTTTGACCTGGTTTGACTTGGCTACTGGCGATATGTGAGTATCAAGGTTAGAAAAGAGTAGCTGATGCTGCTCTTTTTTCTGGTTTGGGTGCAAAGAGCCTACAGAATGGTGCAGGTAATGTCGGATGCAAATAGAATGACTTTGCTAAGCTTAAATTAACGTGGGAGGGATGATATGGATACGCTGAGGCGGTTAAATGAAGCCTTGAATCATATTGAGGAGCATCTGACAGACGTCGTGGATATGAAGGAGATTTCCCGAATTGCCTGCTGCTCGGAGTATCATTTTACACGCATGTTCTCTTTTCTTAGTGGTGTAACACTCTTCAACGTGGGTAATATTTACTGTCGTGGGTCCGTTTCCTGGTACGCTTCAGGAGGTGTGGGGCCGGATTTACGCAGAGTGGTTTCCTTCATCGGACTATGAGCTGAGTAAGGGACCGGAAATGTTATGGAATGAGCACAAGGATGTTACTGTAGAGCAATATAGAAGTGAGATATGGATATCTATTCGGAAGAGATGATACTGTCTCTAGCTTGGTATCTGCGGGCGCAGCTTTTTGAAGCTGCGTTTTTTGTTTTCAGAATTTGCTATCAGATATACGGGCCGTTTTCATTGCAAATATATGTAATATAATGGTATTATTTTATTGGAATTGTAAGAATACTTGTGTTTAGAAGAGTCATTTGAAAAGGGGGTGCCGAGATCGGGTTTACATGCAGTGATGACTCTATTCTATGCGCACGCAGACATAACACTCCATGAATTATGGACAGGCTCACATAGCAGACATATCGATATGAGACGGAAGTGTCAGTTATTATACATTATAATGTAAGCGCTTTATTAGATGAGTTCCAAGGAGGGAATTACTCATGACTAAAAGTATAGTGAGAAAGGCGCTTGGTTTGTTTTTAGTTATCGTTATGATCGCAACAGCTGCTGTGTACCCCGCATCTACCGGTCATGCGGCAACCATATATGTTACGGATAACGGCTCCAGAATTGAAGTAAATACCGGATCAGGATTAGTCTATGTGGTGAACAAAACCAATGGAGATATTATATCGGCCAAAATGAACGGTACGGAGCTGAACAGCAATAGAGGATCGCACATCGGTTCGGGTTTGGGTTCCTCCGCCAATGTGACTTGGAATACTTCTCCTTCAGGGTCAACCGTGTTAATCACGGTATCCACAAGCACACTAACTCATTATTATGCTTCGCGTGGTGGGGAGAACATCATATACATGGCGACGCATATCACCGCTCAACCTTCGATCGGAGAGTTACGGTATATATTCCGCGGTAATGGTAGTGTGTTGACAGGTGTTCCGGCGAATTCTAACAACCGGGGTAACACAGGAGCAATCGAAAGTCAGGATGTGTTCGGGTTTGCAAATGGACAGTCGGCCTCCAAATATTATGGTAATGATCAGGCCAAAGACTTATCCGTTCGTGGAGTTACAGGTAATGGCGTCGGTGTATTTATGGCCTACGGCAATCGGGAGAAAAGCTCCGGTGGTCCATTCTTCCGTGATATCCAGTTCCAAAGTGGAACAGAGACGGAAGTATATAACTATATGAACTCCGGACATGCACAGACGGAGAATTGGCGCATGGGTCTGCATGGGCCGTACGCTTTGATCTTCACCACAGGTGGTACGCCAAGTGTACCCGACTTCAGCTGGATGTCTGGTCTGAATCTGCAGGGTTGGGTATCCAGTCGAGGGAATGTGGTGCTTAATGGTCTCTCCGGGATGGATACGGGTTATGCATACACAATTGGGTTCGCCAATAACAATGCCCAGTATTGGGTGGGTACCTCTTCAAGTGGGGCAGCCGCCAAATACAGCATGATTCCTGGGACGTACACCATGACAGCTTATAAAGGAGAACTGGCCGTATATACGGAAACGGTTAATGTCACGGCAGGACAAACGACG
Source organism: Paenibacillus polymyxa (assembly GCF_018614975.1). GTDB lineage: Bacteria > Bacillota > Bacilli > Paenibacillales > Paenibacillaceae > Paenibacillus > Paenibacillus polymyxa_E. Next base: position 8,849 of record NZ_JAGGNR010000058.1, read on the forward strand.
ACTCTGAATACGCGTACGATCAACAATGACCCAAGTAAAGCCTCTAACATCTGGCGAATCGGTAACTGGGATGGTACACCACGGGAGCTCCTGAATGGACAGACGATTCCGATTCGTCACCCGTCTGATAGTCGTAACCCAAGCTGGGGGCCTGTCACCTATGCTACCGGTAGCGCAACCAATCGATTCCCGGCCATCCAGTTCCGTGGTCAGAATTCACCAACCACAATAAATTTTAACTTAAACGCATCTCAATCGGCATCTGCTCATACGCTCAACATCGGGATCACCGCAGCCTACAATAATGGTAGACCGAGTGTAATGGTTAATGGACATGCATTAACTAATCCTGCCGCGTCTTCACAGCCCAAATCTCGCAGTTTCACCATTGGTACCTATCGTGGTAACAATACAACCTTTAGCTGGAATGTTCCGGCATCTTACTTCGTCAATGGTTCCAACACGATCACGATCACACCGATCAGCGGTTCCAGTGACTTGGGTAACTGGTTAAGTGCAGGATGGGTTTACGATTGTGTTGAGTTGCTGAATTGAATTAAGAATTCAATGTAGTGGAAGGAATTAAGGAGGTAGCCTGCCTGGTTTTCTTAACCGGGTTCAGGTTACCTCTTTTAACTTTGTCATCAGAAATGAATAGATATCGGTTCAAGATATCCCTAAGGATCTGGCTTTGCTGGAGATGGTGATCAGGATAGTGGTATAATTTTCAATACGTAATCATGAGTGAATGAACGGGGAGGCCAAAGGAATGAGAGACGATCTGTTGGTTCAATTGCAAGAGTGGCATGAAGAGGATGAATTTCAGGAAATTGTAGATGCAATTCAAGCGATTCCTGTGGAAGAAAGGGATTATGAGTTGGTTAACCATCTGGGTAGAGCGCTGAATAACCTGGAACGGTACGATGAAGCGGTTGAACAATTCCTGACGGTTGCTGAAGAGGGCACAGATGACCCACTCTGGTATTACCGGATTGGACTGGCTTATTACTATCTGGAACAATATGCGCATGCACAGCAAGCGTTCGAAAGAGCGGATCAATTGGAGCCTGACGATGAAGATACGCTGGAGTTTCTGGAATGGATTCGAAGCAAAATGGAGGAGCCGTCCGAATCTGAAGTTGAAACAGATCCAGAGGCTGTTGAAGAATTCCGTGTACCCGTTGACGTTGTAGCGACCTTTGAAGCGGTTCCCAGACCGGAATCCGGCGAATTTTGGAATGATAGTGAGCAGGCACTGGAACACTATGTGTCCAATCCTCCAAGTGATGGTCTCATTGACTCTGTGGAGGAGCAATTGGTGTTCCGACTCCCTGCCTCCTACATTGAGATGATGAAGCTACATAACGGTGGCATTCCATACAATCGTTATTTCCCTGTAGCGAACACAGATACGGGAGCTACGGATTATGTTGAAATTGAAGGTATACTGGGCATTGGTCGTGAGAAGCCTCGCTCGTTAGCTGGTGTACAAGGTAGCTGGGCTTTGATTGAACGTGAAGGTTATCCGGAGATTGGCGTGGTCATCGCGGTATCTCCGTCGGAGTCGGGGGTTGTCATGCTCGATTATCGTTCATTCGGTAATGATGGAGAACCTGAGGTCGTTTATGTGAAGAGGGAGAATCCCAAAGAGATCATTCCGCTGGCACCGAACTTTGAGACGTTTATCCAAAGTTTGATGACTCCGGAAGTCTAAAACCTCAATACAGATTCCTGAAACTATTCTGTGGAAAAAACACATTATTCGTGCAGGATGCACTATTGCTGGAAGGGAGACAGAAGGTGATATGGAGGAACCTCTCAAAGTATATAACACCGCAGTTGAAGCTTTTCTTGAAGTGATCGGGGGAAAGTGGAAGCCCGTTATTCTGTTCCATCTTACCTTTGGCAAGAAACGTAATGGTGAACTGATGAAACTCATCCCTGCGATCACCCAGAAAGTGTTGACTCAGCAACTTGGCGAACTAACGGAGGCGGGGGTCATTGTCCGAATTTCCCATCACCAGGTCCCGCCTAAAGTGGAGTATGAGTTAACAGCGTATGGGTGGAGTCTTAAAGAGATTCTTCATCTGATGTGTAGGTGGGGCGATATCCACGTGGAGAAGGCTTATGGTGATCGAGGGAAAATTCTGTTTAAGCCGCCAACGACTACGGACCGTTGAGTGACTGCGATAAGCCGATTCTGGAATTCAGGAATCGGCTTATTCTGCATTTTATTTACGTTACGGAAGGATCTTGCGATCACGTAGATTTCGGAAAATATCCATAAACATAGTCTCCGTGTCAATGAATTCATGAAACCCGAAACGGCGAGCTTTAGAACCATCTGCGAAGAAATCATAATCCCACGAGAAGACAAAGTCACCAAATGCCCAGGAAGAGACATCATCATAAGCAGTGTTTACCAAACCATACTTTTCAATCATGGAATTCCAAAGATTTTCTTTATCCGCCATCACTGTTGCAAGTGAAAGGGGTAGTGGAGGTGCTGTTTCCAATTCGAAAAACGCAGCGATTTTGGGCCATAGTTCATTCCAGCGAAACAGATCACCATTGGTGATATTAAATGCCTGATTGGCACATCGCGGAGCGGTTGCCGCCCATACGGTTGCATGAGCGAGCAATGTCGCATCAGTCATTTCAAGAAGTGAATGATACGCTCCTGCTTTCCCGGGGAATCGTAATGGCAAGTTAAGCTCCTTGGAGATAGACGCATACACGCCAATAACCATGGCAAGGTTCATTGGATTACCCAGAGCGAATCCACATACCACGGAAGGGCGCAGGGCTGACCAGGTCCAGCTACTTCCGGGTTGCCGCTCCTCGAGAAACTGTTGCTGATCGACATTGAATTCAGGGGGCATATGATATGCATCCGTTTCTTTGGCAGGTGTTTTGAATGGCCCCAGATGTGCACCGTACACTTTATATCCTTGCATTAGGCTTATATGTTGGAGATTTGGAGCGATCGGTTCGATCGTATTCACCACATTGACGAGCATGGCCAGGTTGGGCTGTACCAATTCGGCCCAGGTTGGGCGATTCTGATACGCGGCGTAGAAAATATGCGTAACGGTCGTTAAATGACTCAGTTTGTCTTGTGTGTCTGCTTCGTTCAGTAAATCAGCTGATATATAACGTAACCCAGGGGCATCTTCCCCTCCGCGGCGAGATACACCAATGACATTCCATTGCGGAAGTGTCATCAGATAATCGATAAGGTTTCTTCCAATGACGCCTCCAGCACCAATGACAAGTGCAGTGTGACGGGTAACGGATTGTTCGGGTTTCAATGGACATGCTCCTCTCTTCTTCTGTTCATATTGTGGGTCAGAAAAAGAAGGATGAAAAGTACGCACCTTAAAGTCATATACGTACTTTGAAGTAATATATGAGCCTGGAGCAGGATATGAGCGTTATATCTGTACTTTCACGGATGTTACTTGTTACTTGCCTATAACCACAAGAAGCTGTAAAAGGAACAATTGTCCTTTCACAGCTTAGATGTGTCTGTATATTCGTCCAATAGATCTGTCGTAAATATGGTTTAGGCCGGGAACCCTCCACCTGGAGGTGGCCATGCGCCGTAGAAGCGACGTAGCAGAACAATCTCACCCAGATGGTACGAGTTATGGGATGCGATATTGCGTAGAAGTCCTGCCTTGGTTTCACCCGGGAAATAGAGCAGTGGATCATCTAATTGTGCAGTTTCTGCAATGGCTATAGCTTGATCAATCCCATCCAAGAATGCTTGAATATCTGCCTTCCACGTGGCTTCGTCCTGTGGACCCTTCTCCTCAGGCCAGCTCTCACTCACGTTAGCAGGGAGCTGTGGTTTGTGTCCTTCCAAGTGATCGAGCATGAATTGCTGCCAATAATGCATGTGCTTCACCAACTGATAGATCGTATATGGCATGGCATCGTGCGTACGAGCAGCAAGTGTGACATCGATATCGGGCAGAGCACGGGCGATGGGGATATGACCGCGTTCCCCCACTAATGATTTGACAAGGGCTTGCCCAAAGCTATGATTAGCATCTGACATATGGAACCTTCCTCTCTTCCAAGACCGGATCTGATAACCTGTCTTCTATTAAGTATTATACAATTAAATTGCTAAAAATTAAAAATGGACAACCAAGAACCCCAAATACTTAAAATGCCTATGATATAATAGTGAAAATAAATCTCAAGACCTCAGGGTCGAGGAGGAAGCTCCTGTGAAAGTGATATTGGTTGACGACGAACGTCTAGCGTTGATAGGCCTTCAAAAATCACTAGAAAAAGAAGTAAGCGGCATTGAAATTATCGCTACATATATGAATCCAACAGAGGCTGTGGCGGGTATTGTGGAGCACCGTCCTGATGTTGTATTTCTGGATATTCATATGCCGGAGATGGATGGTATGGATCTGGGAAGACAGATTCAGGCGGCAACACCGGGCACCGAAATTATATTTGTGACCAGTTACGATGAATATGCGGTGCATGCTTTCGAATTACAGGCTTTGGACTATGTGATGAAGCCCATCCAAAAGGATCGATTGAAGCAGACGGTAAGCCGCGTAAGAGAGAATTTAAGCGTAAAACGCGAGCAGCGGTCAAGGGATACAAACGTACCTTTCATTTGCTGTTTTAATCAGATTCAGTTTAAGCTTCCGGGCAAGGATATCCAGGTTCCCAAATGGCGCACAAGCAAGGCGCAGGAGCTGTTTGCATACTTGCTTCACCACCGGAACCAGGTCATCCATCGCAGTGTTCTGCTGGAGCTTCTGTGGCCGGGAATGGAAGAGGAGAAGACGGCACACCAACTCTACACTGCGATTTATCATGTCCGCCAAACCCTGAAAACTTGCAATATGGATATGATTACGATTCAGAGTGGACATCTGGAGGCAGGTTATCGACTCGAATTGGGTGAAGCTCAGTTGGATAGTGAGCAGTGGGAACGGGAAATCAGGCAATGGAAAGTCGTAGACGCAAGTACCGTTCATGCCTATGAGCAAGCGCTTCATCTATATAAGGGTACCTATCTTGGCAATTATGAATACATGTGGGCTGAACCTGAGCGGGAAAGATTACGTTATCTGTGGCTGTATCATATGAGACAACTAAGTCTGTATTATCAGCAGCATGGGCTGGCGGAGAAAGTGGTCGAGAGTACACAACGTATCCAGCATATGCTTCCGGATGAAGAAGATAGTTATTTTATGCTAATGAAGTTATATGATGATATGCACAACGTTCTCGGTGTGGAGGAGCAGTATCGTCTCTTAACCACCAGAATGGAGCAAGATTTGGAGATACCGATCAGTGAGGACATTACCGAATGTTATCAGGACTGGAAGCTCGGTTTAACCAAAGTCATGAAAAAATAATTAATGAAATTACTTCAAACAAAACGTATGGACCGTTACAAATATTTGATCATCATGCTAATCATTTTTGGAGTGTTAATTGGCATGCGCTCGGTATGGTCTGAGCTATTCCACACAGTAGATGAGCATCGCGCCGTTAACGGGGTGCTTGATTTGAGAGATGTGGATCTGGATCAGTCCCCTACAGAACTGCATAAGGGTGACAAAATTAACGATCAATTCTTGGCGAATACATCACATGAACTGCGGACCCCGCTGCACGGGATCATTAACATCGCTCACAACGTGATCACCCGAGATGAAAATAGGTTTGAAGGAGCACCGCATTGTGTTATGCCAGGGGCCTCTTTCCATACAGTCGGTTGTGCCCGGTGTTCAGCTTCGATCTGCCACTCGCAGATGAAGCCGCCGATCAGGCTCAGTCGCAGCTACCTCTCATCTGGGGACAGGCCGCGGAGATGATGGAAGATGCACCTAGCGGATTCCTGTTACCCCGCTCAGGTGTGGAGGGCGCGGAAGTCTTGGCGACTATCACACGAGCTGGAACTCGTAGAAGCCTACCTTTTTATTGAGAAAACACGATTTGAAGACCGGTTGTCGGTTGTATTACACGTGGAGCCGGATCTTCCATTGCTTCTCCCGCCGCTATCGATTCAGCCCTTAATCGAAAATGCTGTAAGACACGGACTATTAAGCCGCAATGTAGGCGGTACGTTATGCCTGTCCATCACTCGTCATGAGGGTTATACCCGTATTGAGGTGAAGGATAATAGCAAAGGCATCGAACCGGAGATGGTTGCAGAGCTGTTACATGCTACGCCAGGTGGAAAAGGCGGAAAAGGCCGCAGAAGTGAAGACTTCCGGCCTTTTTATTTTGCTTCGCGCCCATTCCCTAATTTTAATTATTTCTAATGCTTCTTTCATATGTTAGTATATTTAACATTAGAAGCGCGGATTCCGGCATTGGGCGCTAAACGTTGTTATAGTGGGTGAGGAGATCGATGCGCAATTGGGTCAAAAATGAAAATGTGCAGATGACGGCCATTGCCTTTGCCACAGCGGTAGGGGCGCAATTCAAGATTAATCCGTTCCGGGAAGATTACTTCCGAATCGGGCTGGGGGTCAGCATTCTTTTATTCCTGCTGATGATCATGCCACACTTGTCTTATGTGAAGACAGGAATCCTGACAGGAATCGCAAGTTTCCTATTTCAGTCGGCAGATCTTATTAATCATGTACAGACCGTGTCCATTCTGGAAAGCATGCGGGACAACCTGGGGGCAGGTGTGTATTATGTGGTCTTTGCCTATGGGCTTAGCAAATTCAAGCATCGATTCCATGAAATGCAGCCTCTTCTGCTCGGCGGGCTGATTACCTGTATTGATTTCTCCTCTAATCTTGTTGAGCTGCTTCTTCGCGGAATGTTAAGCGGGACCAATATCTTTTATATGAAGGAATGGTTGTATCTGCTTGTGGTAGGTGGTCTGCGAAGTTACTTTGTAATTGGGCTCTATAACAGCTTTGCAGTGAGGCAGATGCGGCTTTTGCATGCTGAGCAGGAGAAGCGGATGGAGCAGATGCTGAGTGTGAACTCGGGTCTGTATGGCGAGGTTTTTTACCTGAAGAAAGCGATGAATACGATCGAAGGCATTACGGCAGACAGCTATGATCTATATCGCGATCTCCGGGAGCAGGACATGAACCAATACAGTCAACGCACGCTGGGCATCGCTCAGCAGATTCATGAAGTGAAGAAGGATTCACAACGCATTCTCGCGGGTCTGCTGAAGTTGTATGATAACGAAAAAGCGGTCAACATGAGCTTATCCGAAGTGCTGAACTTTGCCAGCAAAGCAAACCGAAAATATAGTGAAATGCTGCAGAAACAGGTCGAGATTGACATCGAGCAACAGTATGATTGTCAGTCTCCGTATTACATCCCTCTTCTAACGGTATTGAATAACCTGGTTGCCAATGCGGTAGAGGCGATTGAGCATGACGGGACGATCCGAATTCGTGTGTATGAGCAGGAAGATGACGTGTATTTCGTCGTTAAGGATTCTGGAAAAGGCGTGCCTGAAGCCAAGCGAGATGTCATTTTTGAACCGGGCTATACAACGAAGTTCAATGAAGTCGGCATTGCCGCAACGGGTATTGGCCTTTCCCATGTACGTGATATCGTACAGTCGTTGGAGGGACGGATTAAGGTGGAGTCGGCGCCTCCAGGAGAGACAGGGACAACATTTGTTATAACTATTCCCAAAATGAATCTAATCAAGGGGGCCGATGTCGATGACACTTTCTATCATGATCGTGGATGATGATGTGGTGAGCCGGAGCATGCTGCATGATATCATCGAATCCTGTGGTATCGGCGAGCTTGCGGGCATGGCAGAGGGCGGCATAGAAGGAGCACGGATGATCATGGATCTGCGTCCTGATGTGGTGCTGATTGATCTGCTGATGCCAGATCAGGACGGAATTGAGACGGTAGCGAAGCTGAAGCACGGCGGTTATACCGGGAAATTCATTATGATCTCTCAGGTGGAGAACAAGGAGATGGTAGGAGCGGCCTACCAGAACGGAATCGAATTTTTCATTCATAAACCGATTAACCGGGTAGAAGTGGAGCATGTGCTCAGCAAAGTGAATGAACAGTGGAAGTACGAACGTTACGTACTGGAGATCAAGCAGTCGATGGCTCGATTGAATCTGGTGGAAGCGCAGACTAAAGCCCAAGGTCGTACGGTGCGAGATGCGGCAAGAAGCATTCTGATGGATCTGGGGATCATCGGGGAAAGTGGTAGCAAGGATATTGTGGCCCTCATGGAGTATGCGATTGATCAGAAGCGTGCCGGGGAGTGGCCGCCGCTGAAGGAGTCCTATGAAGCGGTGGCCAAGATGTACAAGTCTACGCCCAAAGACGTGGAGAAAGAGAGCAAGGCGATGGAACAACGTATTCGCAGAACGGTAATTGCTGCACTGACGAACATGGCCTCGATTGGACTCACCGATTATAGCAACCACAAGTTTGAGCACTATGCTCCCCTCTACTTTGACTTCCAGGATGTTAGAATGAAGATGAGAGCGATGGAAGAAGATCAGGCAGGCGACAAAGGCAAGGTGAATATCAAAAAGTTCCTGCATGTGTTCTATATGGAGACGATTGAAAAAATGAATAATTGAGATATCATATTTTTTATCTAAGAGCTGGATTCCCGAAGGTGACACCTTCATGGATTCTCGGCTTTTTTTGTTTTTATATTTACTTATTTGTCATATAACCTAACATTGTTTTTTGGTAACTGATCTTTTATTAGCGTTTTTTACGCGTTTATCTATTTAAAAACATTACATGTTAATTTAATTTTCATGAGTTGTAATTAATTTTTGTAGGATCATGTAGGTTGGTGTAGGGCGCGAACTACAATACGTACATAAATACAAATGATCGATTCGGTCGATCCCAATCTAATTCGGAAAAGGGGTTTTTCTATGAAAAAGGTAGCATCCATTGTAATGGCGTCCGTTCTTGCTCTAACACTTAGTGCCTGCGGTGCAGCAAAATCGGGTGAAGAGAATAGTGCCCAGTCGGCAAGTGGTTCAGCTGTTGAGAAGTATACATTTGGTACCGATGCAACGTATCCCCCTTTTGAGTTCCAGAAGGACGGCAAATATGTAGGGATCGATATTGACCTCATGAACGCGATTGCGGAAGAAGAGGGCTTTGAGGTAGAGATCAAACCGATGGACTTCAAAGGCATCATTCCGGCTATTACGGCCAATCAGTTGGACGGAGCCATTGCAGGCATTAGCATCACCGATGAACGCAAAAAAGTAGTGGACTTCTCGGAACCGTATTATCAGGCCGGTCTGTCCTTAATCGTACATGAAGATAACGCGGACATCCAAAGTCCTGAAGATTTAAAAGGAAAAATTATTGCGATCAAAAAAGGAACCTCAGGAGCCAATCTTGCAGATGAATATGCAAAAACCTACGGGGCAACCGTGAAATATTTTGATGATAGCCCATCAATGTATCAGGAAGTTGCGAACAAAAACGCAGATGCTACACTGGAGGATTTTCCGGTCATCTCCTATAAGATTGCCATTGATCCAAACGCCAAGCTCAAAATTGTTGGAGACCGATTGAACGGTGACTTCTACGGCATTGCTGTTGCCAAAGGTGATGCGGAGTTGCAGAAGAAGATTAATGATGGATTGAAGAAATTGCAGGAAAACGGAAAGTACGACGAGATTGTTGGCAACTATCTGGGAGCAGCGGCTAAATAGAAGGGAATGTGGTACGGATGGACTCCTCCTTGCAAGTCATAATAGACGCACTGCCTCTTCTGTTAGAGGGTACGGTGGTTACATTGAAACTAGTCGTGATCTCACTCATCATTGCGATGGTGATCGGATTGATCTCAGGATTAATGAGCACTTCTTTGAATCGATTGTTGCGGCTGGTAGCCACACTTTACGTGGATATCATCCGTGGCACACCCCTTCTGGTGCAGGTATATTTCATCTACTTCGGACTGCCTGTGTTCCTGGATATGCGGATTCCGGCGATGACCGCAGGGATTATTGCAATTAGTCTGAATGCGGGGGCTTACATCTCGGAGATCTTCCGAGCGGGGATTAATTCCATTAGCAACGGGCAACACGAGGCAGCGCGATCTTTGGGCTTAACTCGTTTCCAGACCATGAGGCTGGTCGTGTTGCCCCAAGCAACCCGGCGTATGATCCCTACCTTTGTGAACCAGTTCATTATTACGATTAAGGATACATCGCTGCTGTCGGCAATTGGTATCGCAGAATTAACGCAGAGCGGGGAGATTATTATTTCATCCAACTTCCGGGCATTCGAAATCTGGGGTGTGGTGGGTATATTCTACCTGATCATCATTGTTCTGTTGTCCCGGGCTTCCCGTTTCATAGAGAGGAGGTATGCGATCCGATGATCATCGTACAGAACCTGAAAAAGCAGTTTGGTGCCAATGAGGTATTAAAGGACATTTCCACAACGATTCAGGAGAAAGAAGTCGTATGCGTGATTGGACCTTCCGGGTCTGGTAAAAGTACGTTCTTGCGCTGCCTCAATCTGCTGGAGGATGTGACGTCTGGAAAGGTAACGATCGGTGGTGTGGAGGTCACTTCACCCAAGACGGATATCGATCAGCTGCGAACCAATGTAGGCATGGTATTCCAGCAATTTAACCTCTTCCCGCATCTAACCGTGCTGGAGAATATCATGCTCGCGCCGAAGCATATCAAGAAGCTCAGTAAGGCCGAGAATGAGAAAAAATCAATGGAGTTGCTCGGCAAGGTTGGGCTGTCCGAGAAGAGGGATGCTTATCCCGAGCGGTTGTCAGGTGGACAACAACAGCGTGTGGCCATCGCGCGTGCACTTGCCATGAACCCAAGTGTGATGTTGTTCGACGAACCTACGTCTGCACTTGACCCGGAGATGGTTGGAGAAGTGCTGCAAGTTATGAAAGACCTCGCTCACGAGGGGATTACCATGATAGTCGTTACGCATGAGATGGGCTTCGCCCGTGAGGTGGCAGATCGGGTGATCTTTATGGACGGTGGATATATTGTGGAGGAAGGCACACCTGAAGAGCTCTTTCAGAATACCCGGCATGAGCGGACCAAGGCGTTTTTGGGTAAGGTTTTATAACGTTGCAAAGGCGAAATCTCTTACGGCAACCATACATATAGGACATCGGTTATGATGGACTTATGTGTGGCTAGCCGTGGGGGATTTTTTTAATTCTCAATTATTTTGCGGAAGGTCCAACCTTCGATGATGTGGAGGCGTACCGCCTCAAAATACACCCCTAGAATTTCATCGGATAAACTAGGAGGCTATTCCGACTTATATTCCGAAATTTATATAAAAACACCGCGAAAAAGATTAACAAAAAATACTATTTAATGATTATATTTGGGCGTATAATGTTTTTTATGGAAAAAACTTTTATTTCATTTTCTTATTGGAGGTGAAATGTCCATTTAATCACTTAGTGTGATGGTACACGAATGAGTATACAAAAATAAATAAGAAGGAGTAGCGGAATAAGATGAAAAAAATAGTTAGTTTATTATTGGTAACTTTAATGCTATGTTCGTTTGGTTCAAGTGTTTTTGCAAATGAGACGGTGAATGATAGCCCAGCTCAAAAAAAGTCCAGTGAAATTTTTGAATACAAAATTACGCCTAGTGATCAAGAATGGGCTAAGTTATCAAATAAGCAGGAAATGTTAGATGCAACTCGAATCCCAATTGATGTACTAAAGAAGATGACAACTGAGGAGGTTGTTAATGCAGTAATAAATTATCCTTTAGTAATCAATATATATGCATACGATTCTTATGAGGCTGGACTCAAGGCATTGGCTGAAGACTCAGATGCATTTAGAGAATTATTAACTCGGCCTGATGCTGGTAATGAACTACTAGATGAATTACAGTTCCAAAAAACGTTTAGTAGTGACTCATCATTAGAAGAACTTACATTAAGCGTTCTGTTAACAGATACAGCGATCTGGAAATCTGTATCAGATAAACAATTAGCGAAAGATCTGGTTCTTAGTGCAACCAATAGCACCGTAAGAACACCAAAAGGTACCAGCGTACCTGTGATAATTCGTGGTGAAGAACTAACTGCTACTCAAAGAACGCAACTAAATAATTCCTACATTAATTCTTACCCAAGTGCTACATTCGTTTCTACTTCAACAAGTAAATACAACTGCCACTCATATGCTTGGTATTCTGATTCTACAAGTAATACTTACTGGATGAACGATCCAAGTTCATATATGACAGATGGAAGTTATTCAAGTTTTACCAACCTTATTAATGCTGTAATTGGCACGCGTGTATACTATGATTACGGTGAACATTCGGGAATTGTATACCAAGCGGGCGGACCATTAGCGAGTCCAAAGTACTTAAAAGTAATTTCAAAATGGGGGATGGCGCCTCTTATGAAACATCAAGCTGATTACTCACCTTATGCTTCAAACAATTTAACATTATGGAAGAAAAATTAGACTGAAATGATAATTTGATACAAATTATTTGATATCACGCGTGTTGAATAACC
>NZ_JAGGNR010000005.1 GCF_018614975.1 Paenibacillus polymyxa
TGTGCTGCAACTCGCCAACTAAATGGCATACATTGGGTGAGGAACTCACCTGTAAGCTTGGGTAAACTTGGGGCAGTTGCTCTATTGACCAAGAAGCACCCCACCTCTTAGGTGGTGTGTAGTTCACGTTGTTTCATTAGATTCAACCCGTTAACCAGTTATATATTCAGTATTTAGTTGTCAGTAGCGTCATTAGCAAACCATCCTCACCTGTCCGCGTGCGACTGTCTCCAGTATTAGGAACGATATCCCTTCTATTGGAGACGGAGTATACCTAAGCTTGAGCTTTGAATAGATAAATCAAGGTGAGCGGACAGGCGGATGGTGTACATAATCCAAGGAAGACAAAAGAATATCTGGTCTATGAATATCTCATTCTTACGGTTTCAGTTGGTGCAGACTTGGCTATGATTTTACTGAAAGAATCAATTTTCACTTCGAAGGCGTACGTCTCAGGATGACAAAGTCGGCAGAAGATTGATCTGGATAGCGCTGCGGAATAATCTCATGAACTTTGAAATCAGGGTAGTCGAAGAGATATTTGAACAGATTACGGTCCTGGATTGTATCAATCCCCGGGTTGCCGTTTTCTTTCAAACGGGTGTAAAGCACCACCCATGCTGTTGAAGAGTGCAGTATATCATAAAGGGTATTGCGAAAATCGGTTTCATCCGTGATGTGATATAACACATCCAGACAGACCGTCAGATCGGCTTGCAGGAAACCTCGGTTAATCCATAGGCCTGGTGTATACAGCATGAAGCTCTTGGAAGAATCCTTGGCAAATTGGGAAGCACAACGCTTTACTGAAGAAGCCGCTACATCCACGCCCAGGTAGTCCTCATAATTCATGTATTGCAACTGGTTGCCATCCCCACATCCAAACTCAATGACACGATGAATACCTTCACATTGAATCAGTCCGTTCACGACCTCGGCCTTGAATTCAGCCAATACCCCGTATGAACCCCTCCCGGAAGTTTCACCCAAACGATATGTTTCCTCCCAATACCCGATGTAATCAAAAGGCTGACGCATTATGTTTCCTCCAATCCTTTTACAAGAAGTTCAAGACAGTCAATATACATAGGTATGCGCAATATTCGCAGGTATGAATTAGTTGGAACAGGAAGCGAGAATGAATTAATTTCCATAGAATCCCTGAAAATTTCCTGAAAGTCTAAACATCTGGAAAGGACTTGCCGACATTAAAGATAAGGAAAAAAATGAAGATAATCGGGGGGAAATGATGTTAAAGCCAAGATTGACCAAGTACATGGTGATGATGCTGGTGATGATGCTGAGTATTTCCAACGTAGGCTTGGCCGCTGCGGCAGACAAAGAACTGTCCAAAATTGTGGTTTCCAAGAATGAGATGTCGCTCGAAGTTGGTGATTCTGGGTCTGTTACGGTGACAGGGGTATATTCAGATAATACCTCGGCTAATGTAACGATTAGTACAACCTGGAGTAGTGAAGATACTTCGATAGCAACTGTATATAATGGTGCAATCACGGCCAAAAAGGAAGGTAAAGCGACGATTACGGCAGCTTACCAGGGTCAAAGTCAAACTGTTCAAGTGAAAGTGACGAAGAAAGTCAAAGCTCTTTCGAAAAACGTGCAAAGTCTGGATTTGCGCACGGGAGATACAAAAGAAATTATTTTGACAGCAACGTATAGTGACAATGAAACAAATAATGAAGCAGCAAGTACTGCAGAATGGTCTACCAGTGATGAGAAGGTTGCTACCGTAGTGAATGGTAAAGTAACTGGACAAAGCGCGGGTACGGCAGTCATCACAGCCAAAGTTGGCAGCCAGAGCGTGACGGTGGATGTTAACGTTGAAGTGGTTAAACGTGTAGATGTAGATAAACAGCAGGTTAACCTGTTGTTGAACAAAAGTGAAAGTGTGAAAGTGACGGCTACGTATCCAGATGGTACAACCAAAGATGTAACGGATCTGGCGGAGTGGACATCCAGCAATGAGAAGGTTGCAGATGTTCTCAAAGGCGAAATTACAGGATACTCGGCAGGTTCTGCCAAGATCACAGCCAAATACGGTACGAAGTCTGTATCCGTTGACGTGGATGTAGATCTGACCAGCAAGTTGAGTGTGGAGAAACAGAGCATCTTCTTCCGTTTGAGTGAGACAACCAAAACAGCTAATGTCGTTGTAACGGCTTCTTATCCAAACAGCAGCGATGTGAATGTAACGGATCAGGCAACATGGACATCCAGCAACGAGAAGGTTGCAACGGTGTTTAAGGGACAGATCACAGCCATTAGCGCAGGTTCGACAACGATCAAGGCAACCTATAGTGGCAAAACCGTAGAAATTGCTGTGGATGTAGATACGGCAAGATATTTGGATATCAAAGATGTAAATGACAAACTAGCCATGAGTGTTACGGGTGATAACAAGTCCAAGACATTGGTAGCCAATGCAGAGTATATTGATGGAAGCACAGAAATTGTAACTTCCAAAGCAACGTGGACTTCAAGCAATGCAGATGTTGTATATGTATCAAACGGCGATCTGATTGCATACAAATCCGGTACGGCTACGATTACTGTAGCTTATGGCGGTAAAACGGTTAAATTCACAGTGAATGTAGACGTAGCAGACAAGTATGAGATGGACAAGAAAAAAGCAACGGTAGCCGTGGGTGGAACGACTTCGGCCAAAGTGCTGGCGTTGTATGGTGAAACATCCAAAGATGTATCTGAAGATGCAACTTGGAGCAGCAGCAGCGATAAAATCGCTGAGGTAGATAGCAAAGGGGTTATCACAGGTGTTGCCACAGGTAAGGCAACCATCACAGCGAAGATTGAAGGTAAAACACTGACTCTGCCTGTTGAAGTAGGTATGGCTAGTGGACTGGAAGCAGATGTGAACTTCGTTGTTCTGTCTGCCAAAGAAACTCAGACGATCCTTCTAACAGGTACGGATGAAGATGGCAACACGCTGGATGTAACATCCGAAGCAACCTGGAAATCCAGCAACTCACGTGTAGCGGATGTGAAAAAAGGCGTGATCACAGGTAACAGCAGTGGTAAAGCCAACATCACAGCAGAATACGGCTCCAAAAAAGTGACGATCCAAGTTGAAGTGGATGTCATCTCACGTATTGAAGCTTCCGAGCTGGCTCTGTCGCTGAAATCAGGTGATACAGCTGATCTGACGGTAACGGCTATCTTGAGCGACGGTAGCGAGCGTGATGTTACGGACAAAGCTGAATGGAAAACGAATAAGTACACTGTTGCTCAGGTGACTAAAGGTAAAGTAAAGGCAGCAGGTAGCGGTAAAGCCAAAATCACAGCAAAATACGGCAGCAAGTCTGTCACGATTGCTGTAGATGTGGATACACTGAAATATTTGCAGACGGATAAAGTAACGTTGACCATGAAACCTGGTGAAAAGGTAACCGTGGCTGCAACTGCAACGTATGCTGATGGCAGTGAAGCCAATGTATCCAAACCGGCTCTCTGGAAATCTTCCCGTATTGCAACAGCATCGGTGAAAGATGGCATTATTCAGGCGAACGGCAAAGGTAAAGCAACGATTACGGTGACATTTGCAGGTGTAAAAACCAAAGTAACAGTAGTGGTTGAAGCGAAGTAATTGCTTTTCCAAATGTGAGCATAAAACGCGCAAATAAAAACGGTGATGTCAGCTAATAGCTGGTATCACCGTTTTTTTGTCTATAAACTAGGCATGTCTTCAAGCGCTAACGACTCTGAAACGTCTTATTCAGGAATCGTTCCCTGTATGTTTCTATAACTACATCGTGTGAGACAGTACCAGCGCACCATAGGCAAAAGCGATCACGATCAGAATGGCCGGGTGCAGCTTGGTCTTGGTCATAACCCAGAGCGAGATGCCTGCAATGATCAACGTCTGCCAGATGCCGATGGAATCAGTGGATAGCTGCCCGAATTCCCATGTGAGCAGAATCATGAGTACAGCGATAACAGGCTGCACGAGTAGGGTCATACCTTTGACTTTTGGTGAAGTACGATGTTTGTTCAACAGACGAAGTAATATAATTAATGCAGTTGCGGAAGGCACGATTGTGGCAAAACTTGCGATAAATGCCCCAAACCAGCCTGCTACGTGGTACCCGACAAATGCAGCAATTTTGGTTGCAATCGGCCCGGGAAGGGCGTTACCAATCGCCAGTACATCCCCGAATTGCTCTGTGGTCATCCATTGGTAATGGTTCACAATCTCTTCCTGCATAAGCGGAATGGAAGCCGGACCGCCCCCATATCCCAAGATGTTTGCTACGAAAAATCCCCAAAATAATTCCCACCAGGTCTGGAGCATCCTTAGGACACCCCCTTATCGGACTCGCCTTTGGACTTGAAGCGCTGAACCAGATCCAGATGGAAGACACCATATCCAAGGAAAACAGCGATCACAATCCCCGGATGGATATCCAGCAGCTGCAATAGTACAAAGGCAATTACGCCGAATAGGGCGGCAAAAACTTTGCCGAGTCCCTTCCAGGCTTTCATGGCAAATTCATAAGCCATCATGCCCAGCATGACAAAAATGACCGGCCGCACGGCGGCTACCATGCCCGCGACCACTTTCGATTCGCGCAGCGCGTACATGGAACCGAGCAGAGCAATAATAGCAATACTTGTCGGCAAAATATGAGCGAGTACGGACACAATCGCGCCCAGCACACCTTTGGTTTTATAACCGAGATATGCGGCCATCTTGGTCGCGATGGGACCGGGCAGGGCGTTGGCGATGGCCAAAATCTCGCCAAACTCCTCATCACTGACCCATTTGTAACGCGTAACGGCTTCGTAACGGATTAACGGGATCACCGAAGGGCCACCGCCATATCCGAGAATTCCGGTTCGTACCATTCCGATGACGAGACCGTTATAATCTTTCCAACCCATGCTGATTTCCTCCTAGAGTCTCATGCCCATCCGGCTTTTATAACGTTTCAACAATAGCTGTGATTCCACTTTGACGATACCTGGCATCTTATAGAGTTTCTCGAGCAAGAACTGCTCCATCTCTTCCATATCCGCGAAAATACCGTGCATGTGCAGGGTACTTGGGCCTGTCATATGATAAAGGCTGGTGACGGCTGGCTCTTCATCCAGTTTCTCAGCGACTTCATCCAGGAAGGGCGGTTCAACATCGACATTAAAAAAGGCGGAGACCTGAAGCCCAACCTTGCCAGGGTTGATCACAACGGTGAAGCGTTCGATGATTCCTTTTTCGGATAACGCATTAATGCGTGCCTGAACAGCTACACGCGACAACCCGATCTGTGTCCCCAGATCCGTATAGGATATCCGGCTGTTCTGGTGAAGCGCAGCGATAATTTTGCGATCCATCTCGTCCAGATTGTACATTTGTGGAATTTCTCCTCCTTTGGAGGAGCGTTTCTCTGACATGTTGACCATCCTTTTCTTTCGCTATATGAAATGAACAATGAAAATTTACTTAACATACAATGTGTATGTGGCATTCATAGTTTAATGACGAATCGTAACTGGAGTCAATCTATTTATCGTAATTATTGAATTTAACCGATTTTGAGCCTTCATTTTGTCATTTCGACCAATCGAAAATAAAAAGACCACTCGCACAGTCCAATAGCGAGCAGCCGTTAAATAATAGATAAGCTGGAGTGAAGCGCAAAGTGTGATACGAAGCATGTCGGTTATCCCTGTGCTGTCTTGGGCAGTAAAAGGGTAACGGTGGTCCCTTCGCCAGGCTCGGAAGAAACTCTCAACGTTCCTCCTGCACTACGGGCACGCTCTTCCATGCTGAACAATCCAACACCATTGCCAGCAGTTGCTTCGCTGAATCCGGCACCCTGGTCTTCAATAATAACCATCGTTATGTCCTCAGCGTCTTCTATAGTAACACGTGCCTCGGCAACATCGGCATACTTCGCGACATTCGTTAAGGCTTCCTGAATAATCCGGTAGATGGCTATCTCGCGGTTCGTCTCCAGTCGTTTGCGCAAATTACATTCCAGATCAACTTTGATCCCGTAGTGACGGGTGTAATTCTCGATATACGTACGAATCGCCGGAACAACACCCAGATCATCCAGAACGGACGGTCTCAGCTCCCATGCCATACCACGTACATCTTCCATAATCCCGGCGACCTGTTTCCGCAGTGCTTCGACGCCCGGTTGAGGCTGGTCTGCCAGCAGTCGGTCCATCTGAATCACCAGAGAGAAGAGACTCTGTCCAATCCCGTCATGCAGTTCACGCGAGATCCGGCGTCGCTCCTCTTCCTGAATATTCATCACTTGAGACATCATCTTCTGCAATTCGGCTTCGACGGATTTTAGCTTGGTGACCTCGCTGCGTACAGCCAGGTATTGATAGGGCTGCCCGTCGTTATCAAGGAAAGGAACGATGGTGGTGTTGACCCAATAATGACTGCCATCTTTGGCACGATTGCGAATTTCCCCGTTCCATACCTTACCTGAGGATATCGTCTCCCACAGGTTTTTCATAAAGCTTTTGCCATGGTATCCGGAATTAATGATTCGGTGATCCTTACCGATTAGTTCCTCGCGCTCATACTGTGAGATCTCACAGAATTTATCATTCACATACTGGATTTTACCCTTGCGGTCTGTCAGGGCTACAATAGAGGATTCATCCAAGGCAAATTTCAGATCACTCAGTTGATGCAGGGACCCCTTCAACCTGCTGCAAAATTCATTATCCGTAATGTGATTATCTAGTTCTTGAAGTAGCAGGCGTACAGGTTGGTCGGCAAATCCGCTAAGTCTGTTCTCGCGTGCACTACTCAAAGTTCAGCAACCCCTTTTTCATGGCGAACTTCACCAGTTCCGGTCTTGTACGCAGGCCAAGCTTCTCCATCAGATTGCTTTTGTGGGATTCGACCGTTTTGACACTGATGATCAGATGTTCGGCGATTTCCTTGTTGGCGTATCCTTTGGCAATCCAGGACAAAATCTCTTTCTCCCGCTCGGATAACGTGTCATACGGTCCGGCGTTTTCCTGTTTGGCTTTGTCCAGGTATTCACTCATCAGCCGCTTGGTCGCACTGGGGTATAGATAGGCGCTACCCTCTGCTACGGAACGAATCGCGGCAAGCAATTCTTCATGCGGCGCACTTTTCAGTATATATCCGGATGCTCCCGCGTGGATGGCGCGGAACAGATATTCTTCATCGTCATGCATGGTTAGTATCAAAATGGAGACATCTGGCATCAATTTCTTCAATTCAGCGGTAGCGGTCAGACCGTCTTTGCCTGGTGGCATGCTGAAATCCATCAAGACCACATCTGGTTTCAACTCTTGAGCCTTGGCAATGGCTTCATCGCCATCTGCGGCATCTCCAACGATATGTATATCATTCTTTCCTTCAAGTAAGGCGATCAGCCCGGAACGCACGACAACATGGTCGTCTACAACTAATAGTTGAATCACATCATTTCCCCCTGTCCGCTTCCTTAGTTCTATCTATATCATAACAAAAAAAGAAGCGATTCAGAGCTTTAATCTCCGAATAACTTCCCTTACTCTCAGCGTGTGGGATAGAAACATTGAACCTTAATGTTCTGTTTGGCCGAAACGTTCCTGAATCATATTGGAAATTTCCAGGACCTGTGCCTCCACGGTAAGAGTATCGTAAGGCCAGAAACGTTCCCCATCCAGCTTAAACACTCGATTGTTCTTCACAACATCCAGGGATGACCAGACGGGTGATGTTTCATCCAGCGAACCTTCATTGGATCAATCGAGGAAAATATAATCACCTGCGTAATCCGCCAGTTTTTCCTCAGATATAGGTACAGTATCTTTATCCTGTTCAATCAGCTCTTTCTACACATAGTCTGGTGCTTTCAGCCCGAGCTGCTGATAGATGCCTTGTCCACCGCGGTTAACACCATCTCCGTTGATGTACCATTCCTTACCGAACAGACTAAAGTTGGAGAAGGTAGTACCTTCCTTGACCAGCCCTTGAATGGAGTTCTTGGCAGGGCCGTCGATTCGTCCAATGTCAACTATGCCCTTAACCAGATTAAGCACACATAAGGGCCCTTTTAAATCGAATATATTACATTTATTTCAAGAGATAACTTTGTATTCAGGAAGTCATCATATTTTAGTGTGTTTAAAATAGAAGGTTTGATGACCACGATTTAAATTTTCGCATCGCAGTTTACATGATTAGTTTTCTACTGCAGGTTATTCTCCTTTTGCTTTTCTTTCAGGCTGAGGTTTCTGGTATATTACTTAGCCACAAATCATAGAGAGTGTGAGTGTAGATCATGATAATTAAGGAAATATGTAAAAATATATAATTAAATAACTTTTATTGTATATAAATAGAATATATTGTAATATGAATCTAGCTTATCTTAGGATTATTCTGAGAAAGCAGATAATATTTTGAGTGTTGTCTACACATCCGGGGCTATGTCCTGTGCTCTTATACTTTGTTAGAGTAAAGCAGACAGTATAGAGATTACATAAGGTAACAAGCTTTATGCAAACATTTGATATAGGAGCAACTCACTTGAAAGGTGGGATAGCTACTTATTTGTGCTGTTTCGCTACTGGTAAGGGCAGTAAACAATAATCAATAACTTAATTGGGAGGTTTTCAATTGAAAAAGTTTAATTTGAAAGTTCTTGCCTTGGGAACGGTAATGTTGTTCTCGCTCAGTTCATCTATCCATGCATGGAGTTATTCAAATTATAACAACGGTAGTTATGTTCCAAAGTCAGGTCAAGGTTTTCTTAGTTTAGTCTCGAGTGGTGGAAATACAAGATTAAATACTTCCATTTACTTCACTTTGGATTCAACTAATGTTACGAATATTCTCGATTATAATAATGGTGGTGATAATCCGGGGAATACATGTGATAATGCGAACGCTTATTTAACAATTGATCAGACAGCTATACCAGACTCATGGGATTTAGAAATCGATGGGGATGAAGTTCGAACGAATCTCCCCAATCCTAAAATAGATATTGAAGATAATAACTTTTTTGGTGAAGATGATGAAACGGAAGTAACTGTACTGGGTACCGTCGAGTCAGGAAAAACCTATTACATGGAGTCTTTATGGAATGACTATAGAGATGGTGGTAGCGGTGACAGTGGTAAGGTGAACGCTCAGTTTGCCATAAGTAAAAAAGGAGCTAGCGACTATAACAATTGTGTGCAATCAAGTGTAGTTCAACATGTGCATACCTATGGTGACAATTTGGGAGGATTTTCATTACCTGGGGAACCAACCTTGCTTGAAGAGTTTCCATCAGAACAATCATTGGCTACTGATTTACAATCATATGAATCTGGATATCCAGATTTAATTAGTGAGCACAAGGCTGTTGAGTCAGGTCAAATAAGTATATCATCGTACAGGGAAGTAAAAAGAGTGTTGCTAGATTCTATTGTGAATCCACAATCTCTTTTGAAAGATGCTGGAGATTCCGAAAAAATTGCAGTGACTATAACATTTGAGAAACCTATTACATTATCAGAACTTGAAGGTTTCACAAAAAAGCATAATGTAGAAGTTGAACAAGTTCAGGCTCGAGCTATTGATCAAAACAATGATCGTATTACAATGGCAACAGATTCAATTAAGGTTATCACATTGGATGACAGCAATGTAACCTTTTCGGGATATACTGATTTAAAAGGCTATGTCTCTAAAGATCAAATTTCTAACCTGACTGAGGATACAACAGCTTACATCATAGATCCTAGTGGAGACAAAAGTATTACTGGGCAAGAGGAGGATATTTTTGCGCAGCCATTGACTTGGTTAATTGAAGATACCGCGAAAAAATAAGAACTAATTAGAGGTAAGGAAAAGTTGGCATATAAATTGCCAACTTTTTTTGTCAATATACCTTGTGTTACAAGGTATATTGTGATACATTTTTTTGTGTAAGGAAGGTGTTCTAATGGAAATTAGAAAAGAGTGGTTAAAGGGTTATATTGATTTCATTCTACTTAGCTTGCTTTCTCACAATAACTTATATGGGTACGAAATGAGTAAAGCAATTAAGAAAACTAGCCAGAATTTATTCGAGTTAAAGGAAGGGACGCTATATCCAGCTTTAAAAAGAATGGAGCAGAAAGGATGGATTGAAGGGTATTGGAGTGAATCGGAGGGAGCTGCACGGCGAAAGTACTATAAAATTACAATTACGGGCCAAGTCGAATTTAATCACAGCCAGAAAGAATGGATTGTTCTCAAAGCGATATTGGAAATGTTTTTGGAGGCGAACCAACATGAAAAAAATTGAGACGTTTCTGGATAACTTATACCGGGATAGTGGGTTGAGTAAACAAGAATTGCATGAAATGAGAGAAGAAATGCGAACCCATCTTGTGGATTATATCCAAGACGGAAGAGCGAAAGGTTTAAGTGAAGAACAAGCAACAATAGACGCATTCGAACAATTTGGTGGAAATCAGGATATATTTTATGATGATCCAGAAATAAAATCGAAACGACGCAAATGGAATGTATATTGGAAAATTTCACTTTTTTGTTTTGGTTTTGTTATATTGTTGCTACTTACTATTTGGGGAGGCCAACAGTTTTATGCAAATGAACGAGCTTCCTTTTACAATGCGTTATGGGCTGAACTATATCGTTCTGAAACTCCAGATGTGGCAAAAATAAAATCCATTACCGAAAATGAAATTGAACGCGGATACATTAAGGATACTGTAATTACAGAGAAAGGAGGTTCAAAATCAAATCAAATTTTTAAAACAATAGACCATGAAGGATTTCCTCAATATGATAATTGGTTGATTCATACAAAAGTGGAGTTAAAGTATACTGCACATCCGAATACAACTAATGTTTACGAAATCCAATTTTCGCATAATGTCGTTAGATATTCCATGGTAGTGATTATAAGTTTGCTTATGAGTTCCTTCTCGATCTTCTTTTTTATAATGGGATGGATGAGATATAGGGAAAAAAGGTGATTAGTAATTAAAATCTGGAATATGAATTGTTTCATTGGCAGGCCACGAAGGGATAATGAGAAACGATAGCACCAGAAAGAAATGATATCAACGGCAGCCGGATATTCTGGCTGCTGTTTTTAAATAAAGGATGGCTCCAGAGAGCATGGGGGATACAAAAATAGGGTTTGGTCTTTATAAAAAACACCGCTGAACATGATGATAGTTCACCGTTGCTGTGCAAGTAACCATGAAGGCGATTCGATGGAAATGGCACTGTTGTGCTGTGTTGCTTCCGATGGAAGAATAGGTCTTGCCCAACTAAGAATAAACCATAATAAAAAAGTCTTGTTACCCCCATGAGGACAAGACTTTTGGCTTCGTTTCAGATGTCGTTATCCAAACACCTTCGGCTGAAGATGCAGAGCGACTTGCTCCGTCTGCCGGACCATGTCCGGTGAGAAGGTGCAAGGCAGTCTGCTGCCAACGAGCAGCACAGCACCAGGCACGCTTCCTTCCTGGAACACAGGTACCGCTATGGCACATACCAGCCGCTCAGCGAGCATTAACGGGCAACGACCGGGTGTATGCTCCCCGGTGGATTGTGCATCAGACCTTGCTGTGCGTCCAGTCCGAAGGGCAGTGCCCACCAGATCTTGTCCGGGGCGCATTTCCATGCGTTTCACCCGTTCATTACTAGCCCCAGAGGTATACTTCCAGCGTAGCATCGTCCCGTTCAGACAGGCAAGTCCACAGAAGTCGCTGGATGTGTTCAGGCGCAGGCCGTCGATCATCTCCTGAATGCCAGATGGCAGTTCATCATGCATGAGAGGACACTTCCTTTTTCGAAATTATAACGTACGTAACGTGTAATCAATATCATTAACCTTTCAGGATCATCTTAAAGTAAGGGTATTACAATGTTGATTCTATTGTAGACCCTTTCTCGTACATTGTAATTCAGGGAAAACCCCTATTTCCGTTCTGAAATTTACTGAACATGGGCAGTGGAGGACTCCTGAATCAGGTACACCAAGGGATTGAAGAAATGCGAAGGATGAGGCATATCGGTGAAATGTGACTTTTCTCACAGCAAACTCAGGGAGTTTTCCGTTAAGGATCAGGTAATCCCCCGATAACCCTCGCGCTACTTTCGAGGTATGATGGATACATAAGGAATCACCGAGGGGGACGAAGGTTATGGGTACAGTATTTGTAGAAAGAACAACCCAAAGAGCAGAGCAGAAACAAACGGAGGCGGGCAAAATGACACGAGAAACAGGCGGAATCCTTTCGTTTGTTACATCTGAGCAATGGGGCCTGATTGAAGCAAAAATGCAACCCAAACGGGTGAAGTCGGGATATAGTCTCTTTCTCGAAGGCGATGAAGCCGGATATCTGTACTACATTCGTTCGGGACGAGTGAAAATGACCAAGTCGACGGAGGATGGCAAGGAAATTATTTTATCCATTCAGCAAAGCGGCGATCTCATCGGTGAATTCGGCGGCATCGGCGGATTGAATCATAGCTACAGTGCAGAGATGGCGGAAAAAGGGGAACTGGCCATTATCTCGCTTAGCGATCTGGAAAGTATACTCAGCAAACATGGCGACCTTGCCTTGAAATTCTTGCAATGGATGGCACTGTCGCAGCGAATTACCCAGTCGAGATTCCGTGATTTGCTGCTGTATGGCAAGGCGGGTGCGCTCGCTTCGACACTGATCCGTGCCAGCAATTCGTATGGCAGGGTTACACCGGATGGCATCGTGCTAGACATGAAGCTGAACCATACCGATCTTGCCGAGATGATTGGAGCTACCCGGGAGAGTGTAACGCGGATGCTGGGGGCATGGAAGGAACAAGGTACGCTGGATATGATGGACGGCAAACTGATGATTCGTGACCTGGCAGCCCTGCGCTGTATGTGTGGATGTCCTACATTCCCGAGCTGTCCGGTAGAGCTGTGCCGATTGTAAATTAGCTGGTTCAGAGGCTTCACCTCCATTGGCGATTGGGGTCGTTACGGAGAAAAAGAACGAAATAAAAGCTGGCGGCCCATATATGGGAGTCAGCTTTTTGTGTTTCTTTGAAATTGTTCATGTGCATATTCACTGGAGAGAATCGAATAGATCACAGAGTCATGAAAGGAACCTTTGTAGAACCAGTGCTCGCGTAATAGCCCTTCTCGCTGCATGCCGATCTTCTGCATAACGTTCTCTGAAGCCTTGTTGTTCGGGCGGCATTTCGCATAAATTCGGTGTAAACCAAGTGTATTGAAGCCAAAGCCAAGCATGGCTCGGGCTGCTTCGGCGGCATAACCTTTCCCTTGATAGGCGGGATTAAGGACGTAACCGATCTCTGCATTGGTTTTCTCCATCACGTGAATACCTACTCCGCCGAGGAGAGTTCCATCACTTTTCAAACATATCGCCAGTTCATAGCCTTCTCGTGGTTTTGTCTGCTGCATGTCCAACACAAACTGCACGTATGCTCGCGTATCTTCTTCGGTATTCGGCCCCCACGCTGTATGCTGTGTAACTTCCGGCATGGAAGTATAGGCATGAATCCTCTCCCAATCTGTCTCCCGAATCTCCCGGATGATCAGTCTGTCAGTCTCCAGTTGCATAGCTATTCCCCTCCTATATCAATTGAACTAAAGAATATTACACTTGCCACTCCGATGACAGAATAACTTTCCGATCGCTGTTACCCCCAGATTTTTTTTGATTCCCTTTTTCAAAGGGGAAAATCCGGGGATAAAGGCGAGGTGTATGCTTCCGAAGCAGCTTTCTTTCAGAAAGCTTTTAGCTCCGCTCCTTCAGGTTATTTCTGTCCTCTCCGTTTCTCATGTAATTGTTTAGTTCAATTATATAGTAAAACAAAAATAGCCCATAACAGATTCAACGAATGAATCGGTCATGAGCCATAATGTAGATTTATGCTGTATGTGGCATGCTATTGTGGTTGTTTACATTGAACTGCGGGATAAGTATAAGCCAGCTTACGGATAATTTCCTTTTGCCATCTCGTATCACCCAGATTGGTTGCCAGGTTCAGAAGATCCAAGTAATCGTCAAGCTGCAGGTCAGCCTTTTGCAGAGTTGTATTCATTCGATGTTCGTTCCCCTTTATCTATAAAATCGTAAAATCATATGCAGTAGAAAGTTACAAAGAGACAAGTTCAAGAATGATAATCATTATCACATTTATATATTCATTATGCAATGAACGCTGGCAAAATGCAATCCCAAGTACGCATCGAATTTAACTTTTTTCTGAAAATAAGCTCATCCACAGCACATAGGGAATGTACACACCGAGATATGCAGACGGATACAAGAACCAGCCATTCAGCAGGAAATGGTGAATCTCGGTGGTGAATGTCGTCATATGAGCATTCGTCGCATACACATCACCAGCGATGACGGTTGCCGCACTGTAGAAACAGAGTAGCGCAACAATATGGAATACTCGGGTAACCATTCGGGAACGAAGAGCAACATAAGCCATAATCAGCGGAACAATCAACAAGAGTATCAAAAATACCAACTTCATCATCGTTTTACTCCTTCGGTAAATGGAATCCTAATGATAATCAGTATGGGCCAATAGACTCAACTTCTAAACTTTTTCATAAACTTTACAAAAAGAAAGAGGAATTCAGCATATGAACAATTAAATTAAAGGAGGATAACCCATTATCAGGTAATTTGGAGGAGGAGAAAGGGAATATGAAAAAGGCGTTATGGCAGCACTGGATCGGGGCATTCCTGGTCTTTATCATGATGGCAACCGCACTGCTGGGGCCGGGTTCGCAAAGTCCGGTACAAGCTGCAGCACCACTTACGGTATCTCAGGCCATCGCTGCCCAGAGCGGTGGAGGTACAGCGACGGTTGAAGGAATCATTGTTGGACATGCTACCGGGTCACTTACCGCGAAGTTTACATCTCCGTATGCCAATGATTTTAATGTTCTGATTGCCGATTCAGCGTCAGAGCGGACCAACGCCAGATTATTGGATGTACAGATTACCTCATCTTTCCGTTCGCAATATGGATTGGCTTCCAATCCGAATCTTGTAGGCAAAAAGATCATCATAACCGGAACCCTCGGTGCTTACAACAGCTATGCAGGAGTCAAAAACCCAACGTCCATCACACTTTCCTCCGGAACAACCAATCCTGATCCAGAACCGAACCCGGGCACAACACTGCCGGACGGTACCGGTAAGAAAGTATTGTTCGATAATACCCACGCGCAGACCGCAGGTGCTGCCGACTGGATTGTTGACGGGGCATTTTCGGATTTTGCCAATGGTTTGCGAAACGCAGGCTTTGCCGTGGATCAGCTGGAACGCAGCATCCCGTATACATTTGGTGAGCAAGCCATCACCTATAATAAATTGAAAGACTACCACGTCTTTGTCATTGGCGAAGCCAACGTGCCGTTCAAAGCGACTGAACAGGCTGCGCTGGTGCAATACGTGCAGAACGGAGGAAGTGTTTTCTTCATCTCCGATCACTATAATGCAGACCGTAACAAAAACCGCTGGGATTCTTCCGAAGTATTCAACGGTTATCGCCGCGGTGCCTTCCTGAATCCGGCCAAAGGCATGTCTTCGGCTGAAGCCGAATCACCAGCGATGCAGAGTGTGACGAGTTCAGACTGGCTCGCGACGAACTTTGGTGTCCGTTTTCGCTACAATGCCCTTGGAGATGTTAATGCATCGGATATCGTTGCACCTGCACAATCCTTCGGCATTACGGCTGGTGTTAATTCAGTAGCCATGCATGCGGGATCGACCATTGCGATTATAGACCCGAACAAGGCCAAAGGTTTGGTGTATGTACCAAGTGGTGTGTCCAAGTGGGGCAATGCCGTGGATCAGGGCGTATATAACGGTGGTGGACGAGCTGAAGGAGCCTATGCTGCCATTGCAAAGGTTGGTGCGGGCAAAGCCGCGTTTATCGGTGATTCTTCACCTGTGGAAGACGCGACTCCGAAATATTTGCGTGAAGAGACCGGTGCTACCAAGAAGACCTATGATGGATTCAAAGAAGTGGATGATGCCACGTTCCTTGTGAATACTGTGAAATGGCTCGCGGTCAAAGAGAGCTACACCAGTCTGGCACAAGTGCCAGGACTGACATTGGATACGGCAACAAGCCTGCTTCCGATCGAAGCTCCGGCTGCATCAACCGAGCCGCAACTTGAGCCATGGGCTGCACCGGCAGCAGGGTACAAATGGTATGATCCGACTACGTTTAAGGCAGGTTCATACGGAAAAGCGCAATAAGTGAAATAGACAGGACATCAAATAATGCGAGTAGGGTCTGACCGTGGAGTTTTGCGGACAGGCTCTTTTTTGCTTGTTATATCAGTTACAATGAAGCTCAGGATTAGCTCCTACAGCCCTGCCATTGCATAAATATGTGCTTCAGAGGGGAAGTTATGGGTACTAATGATGCGGCGTGAAGCCCAACCCAACCAAGGAGGCGGCGAATGATGAATCGGCAAGCAGACTGTGACAGTTCTTCGATGAGACAGAAGCTCAAAGCGGATCTGCATCGTGTGGCAGAACGTATGAATCTGACGTTATCCCGATTTGACAATGACAGTGCCTGTCTGCTGGGGCAATTTGCAGAGATTCGAGCGGAGATCAAGCAGATCGAGGTGCTCGCCTCTTCGTTTTATCTGGATTGTTATCTGTCACCCTTTACCGAGAAGTTTGCCGAATTAACATCGAGCGTACAGCATCTATCTGACCGGAGATATGGGGCGTTGATTGTGATTGAACGGGAGATTCCGTTGGAGTCGATCATCCACTCAGGCGTGGCTGTGGATGCCAGAGTCACCCATGCGTTGCTGGAATCGCTGTTTATTCCCGGTGCACCTCTGCATGATGGGGCTGTGTTGATTCGTGGCAATCAGATTGTATCCGCTGGTAATGTGCTGCCGTTGTCGCAAGCGGAAGTGCATGAACGAAAAATAGGCACTCGTCATCGGGCAGCACTGGGACTCAGTGAATTGACGGATGCGGTTGTGTTGGTTGTCTCCGAGGAGACAGGACAGGCTTCATTTGCTGTGGATGGCGATCTGCATCCAATTAATGTGGTCGAAACGCTTCCTTAATGTGAGCGATTAAGTGGCCTACTTGGGGCGAATAGGTTGATGCAGTTGAGGGAATTGTACCTTTCTCCTGTAAGGGAGAGAGGTTTTTCTATTGATCGACGATAAAATTGTAATCTGAAATTCGACAGCTGTGCTCCTGCCATATGAGAGACATCATTAGATGCTTCTCTAACATTGCGATGTGATTTTGCACAAATTGGGTATTCATGGGTACAATAGAGGATGGTCAATGAGATAGAGAACAATGCGATTGGATCGCAAAAATGGTTGGAGGAGACGGTTAGCACATGAGTTGGTTTGAAGTAATGGAGCATCACGATTATGAGGAACTGGTTCTGTGCCAGGATCGAAATTCAGGGTTAAAAGCAATTGTCGCCATACATGACACAACACTCGGCCCTGCGCTGGGAGGCACGCGGATGTGGACTTACGCTTCAGAAGAAGCAGCCATTGAAGATGCCCTGCGCCTTGCCCGTGGTATGACATATAAAAATGCGGTATCCGGACTGAATCTGGGCGGTGGCAAAACCGTTATCATCGGAGATCCAAGGCGTGACAAAAACGAAGCGATGTTTCGGGCGTTTGGACGATATATTCAAGGGTTGAACGGACGTTATATCACAGCCGAAGATGTGGGAACAACGGAAGAGGACATGAACCTGATCTATCAGGAAACCGATTATGTGACAGGCATCTCGGCGAGCTATGGTTCATCCGGTAACCCATCACCTGCAACGGCTTGGGGTGTATATCGGGGGATCAAGGCAGCAGCCAAAGAAGCATTGGGTACCGATCTGCTGGAGGGTAAAACGATAGCGGTCCAAGGTGTCGGCAATGTGGCGATGCATCTGTGCAAATATCTGTATGAGGAAGGTGCACATCTGATCGTTACGGATATCCATAAGGACTCGGTGAAACAGGCTGTGGATCGCTTCGGCGCGACAGCAGTTGATCCCGCAGACATCACGAGTGTGGAGTGTGATATCTATGCACCATGTGCACTGGGCGGCACGATTAATGACGATACGCTCAAAACGCTCAAGGCGAAGGTTGTAGCGGGCTGTGCCAATAATCAGCTGCTGGAGAACCGTCATGGGGATCAGCTGTATGATATGGGCATCGTATATGCGCCTGACTATGTTATCAATGCAGGTGGCGTAATTAACATTGCGGATGAGCTGAACGGTTATAACGCGGATCGGGCGTGGAGCAAGATCGGAGAGATCTATTCCACTCTGGAGAAAATATTCGAAAGCTCACGTACCGAGGGCATCGCTACCTATGTTGCCGCAGATCGTCTGGCTGAGCGACGAATTGAACAGATGAAGAATACGCGCAGTACATTTTTGCAGAATGGTCATCATGCATTGAGTTCCCGGAGATTGCGCAAGTAAACGTAATAGAATCATAACCAAATTGAAAACGGTCTGTTAGGTAACGGCAACATCCATTCCAAAGATGGATAGTCGATCTGACAGGCCATTTTTTTATATTGTGATAAGTATTAAAAAGAATAACAGTGGCAATATCTCCCTAATTGATCAATTTCACTATGGTTTTTCCGATAATGTATGTACATCGTTCAGATGCAGATGGTTCAAGGATAAGCTCAAAAATATGTCGCTTAAAATCAAGCTGCCTTTCATGATCAGTGTATTGGTTGTGTTGGTTCTGCTTGGTGCAACGACCACAAGTTATATGATTTCATCTGATGTTGTGGTCAGGAAAAGCAAAGATGAAATGAATGTGATGGCTGACCGCCTTGGGGAAGGGCTTTGGACAGCGATGCAGCTTCAGCAACAATTGAGTCATGCGATATCCGTACATAACACGTTCAAAGAACTCTTGAAGTTGCGTGATACCAACGAAATGACAGATGAAACCTTTTGTACAGACAGTCAGATGGTTATCGTGACCCTGATCGGAGTTGCTCTGGCTATTATGGTGGAGCAGAGCAGAGTTCCCGCCAGTCCAAGGAAATCTCCAGCAATATCGAGCAGAATCTGGCCGAATCGGCTGCACGATTCAAGGTGGAGTAAGGGTTAATTGAATAGGTATTGAGGGAAGGAAGGCAAAAGGCACTCTGTATGAATGCCTTTTGCTTTGTTTTTTTATGGTCTCGATCAATGTGCTCTAGTCCATTTAGTAATCAAGAAGATCAGCGGTTGAAAGAGGGGTACTAAGCTCTCTATATCAAAACGTAATGCACTTCTGATTCAGCAGTTTCATGAATTGATCCAGCGCACTGCTGACATACCGATCCTCACCGCGGACAAAGGTTGTCGTGGTATGAGTATAACGATCTGCGAGATCAAATACGGAGAAATCATCCGGTTTCTTGTGAATAACGTTGCACGGCATAATGGTAAATGCGATTCCTGACTCCACACAGCTGAGCAGGTTTTCCATCGTACTCACTTCGATGATATTACGTGCGGACAACCCTTCTTCCTGCAAAAATTCTTCGGTCATTTCACGATACGGACAGCCCTCGGGGAAAACAACCCACGATACTTGGCACAGGCTTTCGGGTGGTGTATCCATGCGCTTGGAGATGATATGAACCGTGTCCTGCATCTCATATTCCACCTTCAGACCCTCCTTCACACAAGCACCGCTGATAAAAGCACCATCAATCTCATAGTCCTGTATTTTCTTGCGCAGTACTTTGGGTGAAGTGGCGTTAACGAGTGAGATGGACACCTTCGGGTAGGTTATTTGATATTCATTCAGAATCTCCATAAAGCGGCTGGATGCCGCTGTTTCTACAATGCCGATTTTCAGCGTGCCAGAAGGCTCCCCGGGATCGGTCATGTCCTGCTTCAGATCGTGCAAAAGGTTGTGAATGCGCGTGGCGTACTGGACGAACTGTTCTCCTTTGGAGGTCAGTACAACACCTTTGGGAAAACGGTTGAACAGCTGGATCTGATATTCCTGCTCCAGTTTTTTGATGCGCGTAGTGACATTGGATTGCGCGTAATTCAGTTCTTTGGCGGCCTGTGAGATTTTGCCTGAACGCGCCACCGCGAGAACAATATCGATATCGGAAAGTTCCATGCTGTATCCTCCTGAACGTGGATTAACTTACATTGCTTCCGCAGATGTTGATGTGAGGTATCTCTCTGAGAGATACAAGTATATATTTCAATCATTTTACGATATATCAGAGCCGCCGTACAATATCCCTAATGACAAAGAGAGTAGGGATATGACATGGATAACATGAATACACATTCAACACTATTAAGCCCGGTAACGATTCATCAGTGGCAATTAAGGAACCGAATTGTGATGGCACCGTTGACCCGGGGATTTGCTGATGATCAGGAGGGGACCGTGACGGATGAGATGGTCGCATATTATGAGCAGCGTGCGCGAGATGGCGTGGGACTGATCATTACCGAGGGCATTAACCCCAATCTGGCAGGCAAAGGCACCTACGGCATCCCCGGCTTATATACAGATGAACAGACGACTTCATGGAAAAGGGTAACGGATGCTGTTCATAGACATGGAGGCACTATTATTGCTCAACTGTGGCATGTCGGCAGGTTGTCCCACTCCGATCTGATCGGAACCGCTCCACTTGCACCTTCCAGCCTTGCGGCAACGGGAAGAGTGCATAAGCTGCATAAACCGTATCAGGTTCCTAAAGCGATGAGTGCACAGGATATAGCGGATACGATTCAGCATTTTCAGAATGCTGCCCGCAATGCAGTTCTCGCGGGGTTTGACGGGATCGAGCTGCATGCTGCGCATGGGTATCTGATCGACCAGTTTATCAATGAGAAGACTAACCACAGAACAGATGAATATGGAGGCGACACTGCGGGCAGATTGCGGTTCCTGCGGGATCTTATTGTGGCTGTGAAAAAAGAGATCCCTGTGGATCGCATATCGGTACGATTCTCTGAGAAAAAGGATGATGATGCATCCTATGCATGGGTAGACAAAGCTGGAATGATCGATGCATATCTGAACTTGTTCCGCGAGACGGGAATTACGATCTTGCATCCCTCAACAGATCATTATGCGAAAGCATGGGAAGGGGAGCAGTCTTTTCACGAGCGGATTCGTAGTCAGTGGGATGGAATCATCATTGGTGTGGGTGATCTGGATGTTCAGACCGCGGAGCACGCGATTGGTAAGGGAAGCATAGATCTGGCTGCGTTCGGCAGACCGTTTATCGCCAATCCAGATCTGGTGCGTAAGTTACAAGCGGGTGAGCCATTGGTCGAGTATGATGCAGCTACGCATCTGCCTGT
The DNA here is from genome assembly GCF_018614975.1 of Paenibacillus polymyxa. Classification (GTDB taxonomy): domain Bacteria; phylum Bacillota; class Bacilli; order Paenibacillales; family Paenibacillaceae; genus Paenibacillus; species Paenibacillus polymyxa_E. Next base: position 21,371 of record NZ_JAGGNR010000005.1, read on the forward strand.
GTTGGTGTAAAAGAGAAAATCTAGTAAGAGAAGAAATCAAAAAACGGAAAAAACACTACTGACATACTGTTGGCAAGAGCGGCCTTGTATGATCAAGATATACAAATACTAAGGAGGACATTACATTATGTCAGCAATTGGACCGGATTTCATTTCACTTCAGGTTAGCAATCTTGAAAGCTCAGCCGAATTTTATCAGTACTATCTTGGACTGGTACGCTCACAGGCGGGACCTCCTCATGCTGTAGTATTTGAAACCAAGCCTATTGCATTTGCTCTACGTGACCTATTGCCAGGAACAGAACTCGGTTCAGGTGCTCAGCCAGGACTTGGTATCGCTCTGTGGCTTCATGCCCCGGATACGCAAGAAATCCACGACAAGCTTGTTGCGGCAGACGTAAAAATTACATCTGCACCAATAGATGGCCCATTCGGGAGAACCTTTACATTTGCCGACCCAGACGGGTACCAAGTTACCCTTCACAGTAAAGCCTAATACGCCAATATCCATCTTAATAATAGTGATACCTCGCTCTATCACAGGGAGCTGAGTGATGATTGTAACAACAAGGGCAGACTGATCTGAGGATCAGTCTGCCCTTGTTTCGTCGTTCGGATTGAAGACCTATTCATTTTATTCGTTGCTAACGAGTAGATAATGCGTTGACCCAGCACCAGATTTCCCGAGACAGCCATATCCAGTGTGATTGCCACGATGGTCCCCGTAACATGGAAATCCAGAATGCCATTCTTACAGCATCGTTAGGCAGTACCATCCAGCCATGTCGGCGTGAAGCTTGGGGAATTCTGGAGAAGAGTGTGGAGCGCGGCGAATTGAAGACAGGGGTGGACGTTGGATTGTATATTGATCTGATCTATGGGACGGTGTTCTATCGCATGTTAGTGACGGGTGAAGTGATGGATGATGCCTATGTAGAGGTATTGCTTGATTCCCTGTTTGATGGTATTGGATATTTTCTTGCTGAATAAAGTCGATTTCCCCTGTATATAAGTGAAGGAAATTGCCACGATTTTTATTGACCGCTGTAAAATTTAGGTTTAAAATTGTGCATATCATATAAATTCAAATTTATGGATTTTCATTGTGGAGGTGGGATACATGGAACCTACAACTACGATACGCTCATATATTGAGGACTACATCAGGAAACAGGGGTACACCCTGCAGTATTTTGCCGATATATCGGGGGTGAACGCTGGAACGCTCAGCGCAATCATTAAGGGAACTCGCCCCATCGCGATGGCGCAGCTTGATCTCATTACCCAGGGCATGAATCTGGAAGAGGGTTATTTCTACGAGACATACGGTGCGGAGTGCTTCGTGGAATCGGCTCCTCACTGGCGAAGGCTTGAGCCATTTCTACAGCGGTGTGCAGAATTGGACAAGCTGGACTGCATCCAGCGAGTGATTCAACAGGTGACGGACGATCGCTCCTATATCTCCGAACTATTCGAGATGGCCGAAGGTATGCTGGAACGTGGACAGACGAAGGCTGCACGGATGTTGTACGAATGTGTGGCGGAGTGTGAGAAATACCAACATTCGGAACGTCTCGCATTGTGTCAGTATCGCATTTTCACCTTATCTCTCGGTCAGAATCAACATGATAACCTCCGCGCCGCCGTGCACTTCGAGCCATATATTAATCGGCTGGATGAGGAGAGGCAGCTGGATGCGATTAAGGATTTGGCGAATACGTATCTGGCTTTGAGATATTGGGAAAAGGTGTTTGATTTGGCTGAAGAATTAGACCGGAAAACCAAAATTTTGCAATCATATACAAAGAAGAAAATAGACAAAAGCGATAGACTTACCGCCTATCCTTTGTTCGTATATAGAGCTTATTCCAATTTACTTAAATCAATGGCATGTGAAAGACAGGGGCGTTATGAGGAGGCATTAGTTTACACAGAGCTCTACGCCAAACTTGCTAATGTCTCGGAACCTGATGATGAAGATCAGATTTATATTGATAAATTTGCCGGTTGGACAGAAGCAAATACTTATTTATATAAATTAATGATAGGTGATTTCAGTGTTTTACCTGCTTACGTAGAATTTATTGAACAAAATGAAGAGGAAATTCTACCTGCATTAATTAATATTTTAGAAGCAGCTAATAAGTTTGAACAAAATATTGATGAAATTTTATATAAGTTTAGCGACCGTATTAACTCTGAAATTGACCATTCAAAAGGATATACAGAACAAATAAAGAGTGAACTGTATGCTACATTTTTGCTAGAACGTTCTCTTTATCACTTGAATCGTCATGAATATCGAAAGGGTTTGAGGCAACTTATGGACTGTCTAGGGGAGTCTGTAAGATTAAATAATCAAACGGATATTATTCATTGTATTTCCTTATATGAGAAATACAAAAACATGGGTAACGCTGAAATTGAGCATCAATACAAACTTATTATGATGGAGGTTCAGAAATCTTATGAAAAAAAAGAAAATGTTCTATGTAATCTTGCTTAGCTTTATGATTATTAATTTTGGTGAAATTGGAAATTTTGATAGTGATGTAATTATACAAATATTAGCTCATCATCATGGTGGAGGCAGTTTATAACAGCCAGAGATATATTAAATTGTCAATGAGGTTTACTTTCAAGTATTGAGAGTAAGCTTTTTTTGTATTTTCATAGATTGACCAATGTAAAATACAGGATTAAAATAACATTTATTATATCTAATTGAAATATAAGTGGTTTGGATGGCGGAGGTGTGATAGTGAAATTAGTACCTACAATAAAAGTGCATATTGAGAAATATATGAGAGAACAAAATCTCAAGTTGCAACATTTCTCCGAAATTACACGAATTAATGTTGGTACATTAAGTGCCATTCTTAAAGGCAACAGGCCGATGTCTATGAACCAACTGAATCAGATTACTTCTGCAATGGAATTAGAAAAAGGTTATTTTTATGAAAGTTACGGGGTAGAATCCTTCATTGAATCTGCGCCCCACTGGAGACGTTTGGAACCATACCTATACGAGTGTGCAGAACTTGGTAAGCTGGATTGTATACAACAAGTTATCACTCATGTGACAGATGATCGATCCTATATAGAACAGTTATTCGAAGTGGCTGAAGACTTTTTTGCTAAAGGACTAAAAGAAGCAGCTCTTATTTTGTATGAATGTGTGGCAGACAGTGAGAAATATCAACACTCGGAGCGGTTGGCCTTATGCCAGTACCGTATTTTCTTGCTTCATAAAACACTGAGTAAATTTGATAATCTCAATGCGGCAGTAAGGTTTGAGCCTTTTATTGATAAGTTAAATGAAGAAGTACAACTGGATGCGATTAAAGATTTGGCCAATGTGTATGGAACAATAAATCTGTGGGATAAGGTCTTTGAGTTGGCTGAAGAACTGGAACGAAGAGTCGACTTTCAGTTTCTTCTTCAATCCAATAGACGCAAAGGAAAACCAAGAATTGCCTTTTATCCTATATTCACTTATAAAGCGTATGCTAATCTACTTAAGGCAAATGTGTCTGAAGAGCGGAAGCAGTATATACAGGCTTTGGAGTACACTGATGTTTATGTGAACGTTATGGATGAAGCAGAAAATCCAACTAAAGAAGAGAAAGAATTAATAGAAAGGTTCAAGGGGTGGGCCGAAGGGAATCGATATTTATACACTATATTATCAGGCGATTTTAAAGTTTTAAGTGCTTACCTGGATTACCTCGATGCTAATCCTAAAGAGATTTTAACAGCGTTCCCATACATCATACAGGCGGCTAATCAGTACTCATACGATATTAATTTTTCTTTAGATAGATTCCAAAATTACATCAATGAAATCAGGACTGAGAAATATTTAAAAGGAACATATAACGAGCAAGCCTTGAATTTCAGATATATACGCTTATTTTACGAACTTGCAAGATATAGATTAAACCAAAACCAGATTGGACAGGGAATAGAACATCTAATTACTAGTTTCGAACGTTCGGTCTCAAGTAATGATGACATGATGTGTATCAAATGTATAGATTTATACGGAAAATATAGAGATTGCGCCAGTAAGACCCAGGAAGAGTTGTATACAAAACTAATAGATAAATTAAGCGTACCGACTTTTCGTTCGTGAATTATCTGGGGCAGCAGGTGTCGCACTTCATATTACAATCCGTCATTTAGAAAAATATGAAGACAAGATCAAACGATTTTATTTAGATAGAGGGTGCAATTCACGAGTTATAACTCATATATATATGTTGTTTAATTATGAACTCGCAAAGTATAAATGCAGTCGACAGGATTATCAAAACGGTATAGATATAATACTTTATAACTTATCTCTTTCAACATTGAACCAAGACGATCACATGACAGTAAAATGCGTTGAATTATACGGAACTTACAGACAGCAAGCTAGTTTGTCTCAGCAAGAGACATATTCACAATTATTTAAGACAATAAATATTAAATAAAACAAACAGCCTATCTGCTTTTCCGGTAGGCTGTTTTGTGTTTTGAAAAAGGATTAGGCAGAGCGCAATGCCTTTTCTAAAGATTTGTTTTTACAATATTATGCAAAACATAATATGTTCTAAAAAGCACTTGTAGTCATGAGCGAAACTAATAGCTTACTCATATTAAATGTTTTTCTAGAATGCCCTAGAGGGGTACATGCCATGAGAGAACTAAGTATCTTGAAAGACCAAATCGAGCAAGGTCGGCAAGAGTTGAGTCGCTTGGTAGATCAATATGGAATCCCGAATGTGAAAGTGCTTGAGCAGTCTATGGCGTTGGATAAGCTAATTAATGAATATAATCAATATTCCTTTGGAATGAACCTGAAAAAGTAAATAATATGTCATTCTAACTCATCCAGCCTGGAGCTTAGATTTAGATTTAAAGATTAGCTTTTTTACTGAGCTTAAAGTGAAAAACAATACAAGACACATACCTAATTTCACACCGATATCTGAGAGGCGTTGAATGTTACCGGCGGCAAAAACATTGTATCCATTGGTGACAGACGAACTAAAATGATCCCCAAAGAACAGATAATATGATCCGAAAATGACCATATGAGAAACTGTATACAAAATAGAGAAGGCGAAGGTCATCAAAGAGATGTAGATATTTTTGCTGATAACAAACAAAATGAGTGTTTGAACAGCTAGGATCAGACCGCCAATAAGTATGAAGCTATTACGCCCTGAAAAATCATAAGCGCCGCTGAAAAATAAATTCTCAAAAAGCGTAAATGAATCGAGGCTACCAAACATATTTTTGAAAAGACCCAGATATGCCTGCAAATATCCTAATCCAAATAAAATGGGAACGGACAATAGACACCAACGATCAGTGTTTTTGCGAGTCAGCAGCAAAGCACTGATCAAGGCACATAGTGTAATGAAGGCTATAGGGAAAAGTTCGACCACACTGTTATGAACATCATAATAATGAAGAACTATTCCTATGAACAGGGAGCTTAAATACAGGATTAAGCTCATAATTATAAACTGTAGGATCAGTTTACTTGATAGACCATAAGTCTCTTGAGTCAATTTAGTTCTTAAGGTGATCGGATCGCCAAAAGATGCTATAGCTTTTGTGGTGGCTTGTTCTTCAGTACATCCCTCGTTCATATGATGCTCTTTGGACGAGTGTAAATGAGTAGACATTTCTTCGGCTAAATCGCTACGCTCTCGTCTAGATAAGAATGATCTCTTAAAAACTTGATCTAAATAGGATTGAATGTCCATTCGCCGTTCCTCCTAAGAAAATATTAATGATATGTGTATTTTGTTCCCATGAGGTTTTGATTGCTTCAAGTCGAAGTTGGCCATCATCTGTTATCCTGTAATATTTTCGTCTAGGCCCACCTTCCTGATCACCCCAGTAGCCTTCAATGTAAGTATTGGCTTCGAGCCTCTTTAATGCAGGATACAGTGTACCTTCCTTGAGCAGAAATGCTCCATCGGTTACTTGATTAATGTGTTGAGATATTTCGTAACCGTAAGCATCTCTTTTGCTCAAAATAGACAACACAATACCGTCGATATATCCCTTAATCATTTCATTTTTCAACTGATACACCACCTACTATGTAATTCTATGTAGTTTAAATTAACAGATATTTGAAGATTATTCAAGGATAATTTTCTATGATAAATTATTTCATGAAAAATCCACTCAATACCTTTACTATAAATAAAGGTGTTGAGTGGTAATAGGGATTAGTAAATTCTAATTAGTATACACATTCCCTGCACCATCGACAGATACTGGTGCCCAATTCACAATGCGAATGTGATAATCATTTCCTTTTGGAATACCAGTTAAAGAGATAGTGAAACGATCACTAGCAGCGGATGTATAATTACCGTAAACAGATGTAGCGTTACCAAAAGTTTTCCATCCAATGAAAGAATCTTGAGCTACTTGATAAGATACATCTGCATGAAAATCAGTGCTCGCATATTGCCAACCTATAATGTTTACGGCGTTACCTTGTGTCGAGAAAGAGTTAGTGGTGTAATGAGCTCTTCCGTAGTTAAATCCTGTAAAGGAATAGTAATCTACCACAGCATGTGTGCTAAATTCTGGCACATTCAGTGCTGCTACAGTGGCAGGATCATTGTCACCCAAAATCAATTTCCATTTGTCTTCAAACTCTTTTACATATAGCTCATTTTCGGATTCTATTCCAGAAACATTACCTTGAAATGTTACAACAACCGTTGAGTCATCCATTGCATGTGTATCAATGATTTTCATCGAATCAAAGTCACTTACAGAATTGTAATGCTCGTACTTAGCAATTTGTTTCTCTTTGTTTGGATATCTCATATCTATAACTAACTCTGTAGCTTCAGTAAAACTTCCTTCTGCCATAGTGTCAAAAAATTCTTGAACAGCTAGTTTAGCAGCTACTTCCGGGTTATCTGACGCATTAGCGGTAGAGGTGTTTAAACAGAGAGCACCTCCTAGAGTAATAGATAAAGACAATAAGGGAAGTAACAACTTTTTCATCATTGCATTAACAGCTCCTTTAATTGTGTATTTAGATCAAATATTCTTCACGGTTATTTAGGCTAGGACTAGATAAAAAGAGTTTAGCCCAATCTGATTGTTTGGCCTGTTTGAAGAATTGTGGGTAACACCTCCTTTGTTTGATGATAATTTTTTTTGCATAACATTCTTTTTATTATTTAAAGGAAAAAAGTTATAATAGTGTAAATTTTATCATTTAGTTAGGGGTATATTTCAATATATTTTCTTAGGTAATTACGCTTCTAATGAGAGATAAAGAAGGAAATCAATTGGAGGTTGTTTTTTTTAAAATAACTCGTGAATACTTCCGTCTGTTTACTAAAATGAGGATACATTAAAGAGGAACTTATTTCATTTGAATGTGTGGCAGGCAGGATACGGTTAAAGATTTAGAGAACCTTTATGCAACAACCATGCTTATACCCCTTCCCTTCTACTCCAAAATGAGCGACAATAATTACCAGTAAAGAGTTAACTTCTGCAACAAACTGTGCTAAACCGGAGATAATAAAAAAAGAGCAAGGATGCGCGAACATCCCTACTCTTTACAACAGCCGATTCTAAGGGCGGTGGCTGTGCATAGGTAGCTGAAATAGACCATTACCTTAGCTGGGGCGGTCTATTTCTTTTTGTTTTGATTATTTAAGGCAATGACAATAGTTACAATCAGTCCAATCACAATGAACCCTATGTAGATGAAGAGATGAGTCCGGCTGAGATCGGATTGGTTGACTGTGTATGGAATATTTAGTTTGGACAACTATCTGTCGGAGCAAGGCGTTATTTGTGTATTCTGGCAATCATACTAATGAAACTACCTTTGTAAACAATCATTTCGTTCTGCAAAGGAATATAATGTTAATTTTTTGGCAATGTATCCTAAAATATTAAAAAAAGAGGGGGTGCATGCTGTGAGTGAACCGAAACAGATCAGAGACCAAATCGAACGGAACAGGCATGAATTGAGTCGTTTGGCGGAGAATCATGGCATGCAGGACAACCAAGTCCTCCGACAGTCCATGGTACTGGACGAGCTTATTAATGAATATAATCGATATAAATATAAAAGCCATCTCAGGAACAGACAACCGATTGCATAATGCAGTCGGTTTTTCTGTCTGGTTCAGCAGATTAGTTCTATAGATTAATTCAGCGGATTTTCAATAGAAATACCTTAGTCGACTGTAGCGATACAGTCGGCTTTTTTGCGTTCACCTGAAACCAATGCGGATACCTTGAAATTCCGTACCTATTCCAGAGTTGGCAGGATAGCGAATGACCATTAAAACTGGATATGATGACCCCAGTTATATCCAGATTGATCTGTGAAGGGGGCTCATACAATGATTGGGAGAGGGAGTGATGAACGGAAATGATGGACAAGGTACACAGTTATTTCGGAAAAAACGTAAACCTGCGCACCAAGTTGCTCCTGTTGTTCCTGGCGCTGACGTTGCTGCCGCTAAGTTTGCAGGGAATGATGAACTACAAGCATTTCTCGCAGACGATGGATGCCAAGACCGAGCAGTTCACCATTGAACTGGTTCGCCAGATTAACGCGAATCTGAATCGGCTGCTGAAGGACTTTGAGCGGTTGTCGCTCTTGCCGCTTTACGATCAGATGGTGCTTGGCATTCTAGGCAAATACAATGCTCCGATGGGGTCGGGTACATGGGCGAGGTCTGAGGATTATCTGAAAATGAAGCTCTACACATCTGGTCAAGCTTATGACCGGCCCGAGATTCGGGGGATTCACCTGATCAGCAATAGCGGTATTTTATTTTCCAATCTCGATTCACTGGCGGTCAAGCCGGTATGGGACAGCAGACAGGATGACTGGTTTGCAGAGCTTGACGACTCGGAAGGGACAAGGCGCCTGCTTCCTCCGCATGTTCCCGGCTATTACACGGGCGGTCAGCAAGAATCTTACATATCGGTGGGCAGAGTGCTTCGAGATCCGGGTACGCTCCAGCGATTGGGATACATTCTGATTGACATCCGTCTGGAGGCCTTCGGCGAACTGTTATCCAATCTGAATTATGAGCAAGATGCAAGCCTGATGATTGTAGACAGCAAACAGCGTCTGCTGTTTGAACGGACCTCAATCGGAGGGATGTCTGCGTATGACCAGTTGCTAATGCATGGGAAGCTTCAAAGCTATGCAGGAAACCAAAAGGTTGTTCTGGATGGGCAGCCCTATCTCTATGTACAACATCATTCCAGTTATTCCGGGCTTTCGGTGATCAGTCTTACACCTATTGCTGTGATTCAAAAGGAGTCGGGTGAGATGCTCACCTTTACAATATGGTTCGCAGTGTTATGTATGGTGGGTATAGCGATTCTGGCGGTTCTGTTATCCTATCGTATCACCCGGCCACTGATTCAACTGAAGCACCACATGATTCGGGTAGAGCAGGGAGATTTTAGCCAGCGGGTAGCACACTTCAGCAACGATGAATTCGGACAGATGAGCCGGGGCTTTAACCGAATGATGGAAGAGATTCATCGACTGTTCAATGAGGTGTTCCTGCTGGGCATTCAAGAGCGGGAGGCAGAGTTATCAGCGTTGCAGAGCCAGATGAATCCCCATTTTATATACAACACGCTGGAGTCCATTAACATGATGGCCATTCGCCAGAAGCATGCTGAGGTGTCGGACATGGTAACGGCGCTTGGCAAGCTGCTGCGTTACACGATTGATAAGGTGGATCGGATGGTTCCCCTTGGGGAAGAACTGGCTTTTGTACAATCCTATGTACGCATTCAGCAGGTACGTTACAACGGTAAGCTGGAGGTTAACTATGACATTGAAGAAGAGATAACAGAATGTGTGATTCCGAAGCTGATACTGCAACCGCTGGTGGAAAATGCAGTCTACCATGGCATTGAAGGACAGGAAGATGGGGGAATGATCTGGATATCTGCCTTGAAATTTGACCATGAACTGCTGATTAGTGTACGAGACAACGGTAAGGGGATGACTCAGGCTGAGATTGATGAGTTAAACGAGTCCATATCGAAACAGCCTTCCAGTCAGGCATTACGTTGCCATGCTGGAGACAGCCTGGGGCTTAACAATATCGCCCAGAGGCTTCGTCTCATCTATGGAGAAGGCGGCAGCCTAAGCATTGATGGAAGTCCCGGGCAGGGACTGGTGATCACGATATCCATTCAACTTTTACCGAAAGGGGATTGAAGCGCATGTATAAAGTATTGCTTGTGGAGGATGAGACGGTCATCCGTCATGGGCTGAGGGAGCTGATAATACAAGTGTCTTCTCAGTTTCAGGTAACGGGCGAAGCGTCGAGCGGTACCGAGGCGCTGGATTTTCTGAGATGTGATGTGCCGGATGTGTTAATCACGGATATCCGCATGCGTGAAATGGACGGATTAACTTTGGTAAGCAAAGCTAGAGACATGTACCCTGAATTGCTCATACTCATCATTAGCGGCTACGGCGAGTTTCAATATGCACGCAGAGCGCTGGAGTACGGGGTGTTGAACTACCTGTTGAAGCCAATCGATCGCTATGAACTGGCATTGTGCATACAAAAGATTCAATTGCTGCTGGATCGCAGGTATGGAATTTCGACCCTTTCGATCCCGGAGCCATCTGGAAAAGCAGAACACGCTGGTGGAGATACACGGAAGATTATTCGAGATGTGAAGGAGTACATCAAGCAACATCCCGATGGAGATCTGCGACTTCAGACGATAGCAGCTCTCGTTAACTTGAACCCTACTTATTTGAGCCAGTTGTTCAAGAATGAAATAGGAATCAATTATTCCGAATATATCACTGAGGCACGTATGGAGCGGGCCAAGTGGTTGCTGATCAACACGGGTCTCAAAATCTATGATGTGGCACGGTTATCCGGGCATCAGAGTCCCAAACACTTCATGCTGGTGTTCAAGCAGCAGGTGGGATGGACTGCGGGAGAATACCGAGACCGATTCAGTATTTCTTGAAAAACCATACCATTTCTGTAGTTGACGTGATTTAAGGGGGAACGATGCTTTCGTTATACTTTGGTTGCACCTGTATACCACAACGTCCATAAGGGGGATTTCCATGAAAAAAGCAGGACTTATGTTAATGCTCTTAGTCATGATCATTGCTTCAATCGCGTGCACTAGCGCCAATTCCAGCAGTGAACCTGGCAGTGCAGGCGGGGAGAATGGAGAGGTGGAGCTGAAGTTCATGATGTGGGGGAACCAGGCACATATGGATGTATACAACAAGCTGATCAATGGCTTCACCAAGGAAAATCCAGGCATCAAAGTCACGATGGAATCCGTACCTTTCGCAGAATACCAGCAAAAGATTTCGGTGCTTGCCGCCGGAGGCTCTCTTCCCGATCTCGCCTGGGTATCGGAGCGAATGGTGCCGCAATTCAAGTCCAACCACATTCTGGCCGATGTATCCGAGTTCCAGGATGATGCACAGTTTAAGCTGGATGATTATATTCCAAGTACATTGGATTTGTTCCGTGATGGAGATCAACTGCTGGGGCTGCCTTTTTCCACACCTCCGGTTGTTATGTTTTACAACAAAACGCTGTTTGACAAAGCAGGCCTGACGGACCCTAACACCCTGGCGGCTCAAGGTCAATGGACATGGGAACAGTTCGAAGAGTCTGCGAAGGCGATTACCAGTAAGGATGCGACCAACCGAGTCTATGGCGCCAATTTTTTTCGCGACTGGAAGACTTGGGCGGTGCTATCCTCCTATTCCTGGTCCAATGGAAGCGGTCCATTCGACGAAGGCATGACAACATTCACCTGGAACGATTCCTATGGCGTACAGACCTTTGAATTGCTGGAACGCATGATGTTCACCGATGAATCACACCCGAAGGCGGGCGAACAGGTCAGCTTTGATGCGGGTAATGTGGGCATGTTCTTTGATAATTATAGCTATGTATCCAAAGCAAGAGAGATTACGGATTTTGAATGGAGTATCGCTCCTATGCCTTCCGGTTCACAAGGCAGTGTACCGATGTTGGGGCAGGCCGGATATGCCATGTTTAACGACAGCATACATCCAGAGGAAACGAAGAAGCTGTTGAAGTATTTTGCGAGTGAGCAGGGGATTCAGGCGACAGCCACCTACTTTGTGCCTCCGCGTACTTCTGTTCTGAACTCGGACGTATTCATTCTTCAGCCGAATAATCCGAGCAAAGAGCATATTGTGCAGGCCGTCATTGATGAAATGCCGAAAGCGCGCTTAATCCCCGGCCATATCCGTTGGCAGGATATCGACAATGCGGTATTGCAGGGATTGGACCGACTATTTGCCAAGACAGCGACAGCTAAGGATAACCTGAAACAAATGCAGGAAGAGATCCAAAGCGTGCTGCAACCATAAGAAGTCGATCGAAACCGGAGGTGAGAATAATGGGCAAATTCAAAGAATTACTTGAGCGGAAACCGCTGTCCCTGGTGGTCAGTCTGCCTGAGAATGAACTTGCTTTGGCTCGGGCAGCCATGGAAGAGGGTGCTGATGCACTGAAGGTGCACTATAATGTCGGTCATCGCGCCAGCGGGAATCATTTTGGCCCATTGGACAGGTATGCCGAGGTATTTCGAGCGATTCGCAGTGAATTTGGTGGTCCGCTTGGGGTCGTACCTTCCGGCAGTATAGATGGGGCACGAAGGGAGGATGTGGAGGGGCTTTCCGGGCTGGGTTTTGATTTCTATTCCATCTATGCACATCACTTGCCTACTTTCATGTTGAATGACTTGGGGCTGGACCCAACGTTTGCGATCAATGAGGAATATGATGCTTCCCTCGTTACATCGGCAGCTCACTTCGGCTTCACCGCCCTGGAGGCATCCATTGTTCCTGGAAAAGAATATGGTACACCGCTCAGCTTCGCGGATGTGCTTAAATATCGCCGTCTGGTCTTGCAAGCACAGGTTCCGGTATTGGTTCCTTCCCAGCGAAAGCTGGTGCCTGGGGATGTTCAGGTGCTGCATGATACCGGGGTCAAAGCGATTATGCTTGGAGCGGTTGTGACAGGCAACACGGAGGAACAGCTGCGAAGGGCTGTGAATGAGTTCCGCAATGCGGTGGACAGTCTGAAAAGGGGGAGGGCCTGATTGTGACCCATCCACACAAGCGCAAAAGAAGGGGGCCGCTCGCCAGAGAGGCCCAGATCGCGGGGTGGCTATTTGTATCGCCGATGGTGCTTGGGTTTACCCTGCTGCTGCTGTTTCCCATGGGTCTCGCGTTATACATGAGCCTGACCGATTGGCCGCTGCTGGGGGATCATCATTTTATTGGATTGGATAATTACCGGAATATACTGACAGACGCGATGTTCTGGAAAGTGCTTGCCAATACGGTCTATTTCACAGCGGGGCTGGTGCCGCTTAATATTGTGCTCGCTCTGCTGCTCGCGTTGCTGCTATCCAGAAATCTGCGGGGTATCGGAATTTTCCGAACCGCCATCTTTGTTCCGGTCATGACCTCGCTAATTGTGTGGGCCATCGTGTGGAAGCTGATGTATGCGACAGAGTCGGGATTGATTAATCAGCTTCTGTTGATGCTGGGCATCAAGGGCCCGGCCTGGCTTTACAATCAGGATTTGGCAATGCCAGCGGTTATCGTGACAAGTGTGCTGAAAAATGTCGGTCTGAATATGGTGCTGTTCATTGCAGCCATTCAGCAGGTACCGCGTTCACTGTACGAAGCAGCAACATTGGACGGGGCGGGCAAAAGGGGAACCTTCTTCCACGTCACGCTGCCCATGATCACGCCAACAGTGTTTTTGACAGTAGTCATGACCGTGATTGGTTCACTCAAAGTATTCGGGCAGATCTATGTGATGACACAGGGCGGGCCGAGCAACAGCACAAAGGTATTGGTTTATTATATCTGGGAAAAAGCATTCAAACTATTTCAGTTTGGCTATGCTTCTGCTCTCGCATATGTTCTGTTCTTCATCGTGCTAATTCTGACACTGCTGCAATGGCAGCTCCGAAAGAGGTGGGTATTCAATGAAGGCGATGCCTAGTCCTTCGGGGCGAAAAATAGGAAGTATTCTGGGGACGTATTTGTTGCTGACTCTGATTTCCCTCATGATGATTGTGCCATTTATCTGGATGATATCGACATCATTCAAGGAACCCCAGAGCATATTCACCTATCCACCGCAGTGGATACCGGAATCATTCCGATTTCAGAACTACATCGATGTCTTCCGATTGATTCCGTTTCACCGTTTTTATTGGAACAGTATCTACATTTCTGTGTTGGTTGTGCTGGGAACAGTATTCTTTGCTTCTCTCGCCGGTTATGCATTCGCCAAAATTCCGTTTAAGGGACGTAATGTGGTATTTCTCATCCTGCTAAGTGCGATGATGATTCCCCATGAGGTGACGGCGATTCCGATGTTTCTATTCATGCGGCAGCTGGGGTGGATTGACACTCATCTCCCGCTGATTTTACTGCCGATCTTTGGCGCGGGCGGTGTGTTTGGCATCTTTGTGATGCGGCAGTTCTTCATCACGGTGCCTACCGAGCTGGAGGAAGCGGCGATGATGGACGGATGCAATCGCTTCCGAATATATGCACGAATTATGCTGCCCATTGCCAAGCCCGGAATGGCTACTTTGACGATCTTCACGTTTGTGACGATCTGGAATGAGTTTTTTGATCCGTTGATCTTCATTAACTCGCGTGATCTAATGACACTTCCTCTTGGATTATCCCTGTTTACAGATGAAGTGGGTACAGCCTGGCAATATCTGATGAGCGCTACCGTCATGGCTACCTTGCCACTGTTAATTGTCTTTTTCCTGGCACAACGGCGCTTCATTGAGGGAGTTGCCATGACGGGACTTAAAGAGTAAGCCATGGCAATAGTATCGGAAGGAGGGGGAACATTTGCGTGAACGGATGAGCATGAAAAAGGAAAAGGCGGATGTCGTTATTGTGGGAGGGGGCCCTGCGGGTATAACAGCAGCCATTGCGGCTGGACGACAGGGTATACGAACAGTGCTGGTGGAGCGATACGGATTCGTTGGCGGGATGTCAACTGCCGCTATGGTATATCCCTGGATGACTTTCCACACAGAGCGAGGTGAGCAGGTCATTAAAGGTATTGCGCAGGAGATTGTGGATCGATTGCAGGCACGTGGCGGCTCTCCGGGGCATCTGCGCGATACAGTCGGATTTGTGCATACCGTCACGCCGTACCATCCAGCCATCTTTCAGGTGGTTGCGGCAGAGATGTTAGAGGAGGCAGGTGTCCGGCTGTTATTGCACAGCTTCGTGGATGAAGTGGTTGTTGTAGATGATCGGGTGGAAGCGGTGCGAGTGACAAGCAAGTCTGGAAGAAAGGAGTTTCAGGCGAACGTATTCGTGGATTCAAGCGGGGATGCGGATCTGGCTTATCTTGCGGGTGCTTCTGTGGCAAAGGGACGAGACAGCGACCATCAGTCACAGCCGATGACCATGAAATTCCGCATGCGTGGTGTGGATCTTGGACGAGTGAAACAATACATGCAGGAGCACCCGGAGGATTTTTATGCCAAGACCCCTTTTGAAGAGCTGGACAGCATCCCGTTAACCGGGGTGAGTGGCTTCTATTCCCAGTGGAAAAACGCAGGTGTGCCGATTAATCGCGACCAGGTGTTGTTTTTTACCGGACCGGCTGACGATGAAGTGCTGATTAATTGTACCCGGGTGCAGGGACTCGATGCGACGGATGTCGAGGATCTGACCTCTGCTGAACAGGAAGGGCGGAAGCAGGTGCTGATGATTGCTGAGTTTTTGCAGCGTGATGTGCCTGGATTCGAACGGGCTTCCATCTCGGCAGTAGCGCCGCAGATTGGTATTCGTGAATCCAGACGGATCATTGGACATTATGCGTTGACACAAGCGGATGTAGTTGCAGGACGAAAGTTCGACGATGTGATCGCTAGAAGCGGTTATCCGATAGATATTCATGACCCTTCGGGTCAAGGTGTTGTGGCTGCCTTTATAGAGGGAGACGGAGCATATGATATTCCATATCGCTGTCTGATCGCTCACAATATCCGCAATCTGCTGGCGGCAGGACGCTGCATCTCCACCACACATGAGGCACATGCAACAACAAGGCTGACTCCAAGCTGTATGGCTACCGGGGAGGCGGCGGGAACAGCGGCTGCACTAATAGTGAAGATGAAGCTTGATTCGGTGGGACTGCCGATCGCGCTGTTACAGGCGGAATTACGTCGCAACGGAGCGGCGATCTAGCGGATGAGCTGATGGTTGGCTAAATAAGCTTCCCACGGTGGATAGCTCGTGATATTTATTTTATGGGCATAATTGCAGCTCCAAAGACTCCAATTCACTGCATGGGTGGGTTTGGAGTCTTTGGGCGCTCTCATTCTTTTCATCCATGGGTTCTTTACTTCATATCTAGACCTTCGCATCTAATCAATCACGAGATCTCGGTTCCGTCATGCTCCTTCATGTTTCGTATTATTTCATGCCTTATTCTCCGCGCTTCATTCATTCAATTCATGCGTGCCTCAAGTCGTCTTGCAACAATGGACAGCGCGTAGTTGATGACAAAATACAATACGGCTGCGAGCAGCAGGGCCGGGATAATATAATCGAAACTTTGGCCGCCGAGGATCTGCACGTTGTGCATCAGCTCTGGCAGGGAGATGATAATCGCCAGTGAAGTGTCCTTCAGGAGTGAGATGAACTGGCTTACCATGGGCGGGGACATGCGGCGTAGCGCCTGTGGCATGATGATGCCACCGAGGGTCTGCATGTAACTCAGGCCCGAGGAGCGGGCAGCTTCCACCTGACCGCGCTCAACGGATTTTAGACCGCTACGGACGATCTCGGCAATCATCGCGCCTTCAAACAGACTCAGTCCAACGACCGTGGACCAGAAGACGGACATTTTAATCCCGAGCTGCGGAAGTACCATGTGGATGAAGAAAATGATGAGCAGCAGCGGCAGATTCCGGATCGTATCCACGATCACTGCCGCGATCTGTGACAGAACAGGGATACGGGTAAACCGGATCGTACCCAGCACAGTGCCAAGCACAAAGCTTAATATAATGGATAGCCCTGCTACCTGCAGGGTAATCAGGAATCCTTGAAGCAGAAAACGAAGGTTGGGCCACGCATAGGCCCCGCTAAAGTCCATATTTTATTAGCCTCCTTCTGTATGCAGGAATGGAATATTGAAGATCAATAGATGGGGCATGGACTGTCAGACGATCCAGTACTCATTCAAACCACATGGACAAGCCGATATATCTCCCTAAAATCTGCGCAGGTACAAGTTAATCTGTTACATGGTGACCTGACCTGCCGGTTTGTTCTTTTTCGGTTTACCCTTGGTGCTGCGCGCCTCTGCATCGCTCTGTCCAAACCTGCGCTCCATATAATGCACCAGGAAGCTAAGTGGTAGTGTCATTACCAGATAGAACAGCGCAACAATGGTGTACACACTTAGCGGTTGGAACGTATCGGAGTTAACCAGGTCGGCAAAATACATAAGATCCATGCCGGCGACGACGGCAAGAATGGATGAGTTTTTGACCAAATTGATAAACTGGTTGCCGATGGACGGCAGTACAATCTTGATGGCCTGGGGCAGAATAATCAGGTTCATGGCCTGTACATAGGACAAGCCGGAGGATCTTGCTGCTTCCAGTTGTCCACGCGGCACCGTCTGAATGCCCGCTCGGATCGCTTCGGCAATGAAAGCGGCGGTGTAGATGGTCAGACCCAGCGTACCGGAGACAAATCCATCCAGCGAGATACCTAGTGCAGGCAGTCCAAGATAGAAGAAAAACACAACTAACAGCAATGGGATGTTTCGGATAAATTCCACAAAAGCCGTGCCGATCCAGTTCAGCGGTTTCACAGGGGATATCCGAAAGATAGCCAGGATCGCGCCAAGGATAAAGCTGCCAATGAGAGCCATAATGCTCACTTGAATCGTATTCAGGAACCCTTCCAGAAAACGATCCGAGTGTCGCATTAGTACGCTGAAATCCAATGTGCCCATATAGGCGAAGCCTCCGTTCTCCAGATGTAGAAACGGCGATTACATCTGCTCATGCTTCGCATCCAGCAGATGAATTCGCCGCTTACCTATCTTAATTCGGGTTACTCGGGCTTCGCGCCCAGCCATTTCTCATGTAAAGTGTCATATTCCCCGCTGTCTTTCATGCTTTTGAGAAGCGTGTTGACTTCCTCCACGAAGGCAGTGTCGCCTTTGCGAATGGCCATACCATAAGGTTCGCTTGTGAAATTGCCACCAACCAATTGGAAGCTATTATCCGTCTGTTGCATGCCGATGAGGATGATGTTATCTGTGGTTAGCGCTTCGCCTTTACCTGCTTTGAGAGCAGTGAATGCATCCTGATAGTTATCGAATTCAAGCACCTCAGCATCCGGGGCTTTCTCGCGAATGTTCTGAGCGGATGTGGAGCCTTTCACCGCGAGCACTTTCACACCACTGAGGCTTTCCAGGCCGGTAATCGCACTGTCGTTTTTCACCAGCAGGGATTGGCCTGCTTCAAAATAAACATCACTGAAATCTACCTGTTCCTTACGCTCATCCGTAATTGTCATTGTGGCGATGATGATATCGATGTCTCCATTTTGCAGCATGGGAATGCGCGTCTTGGAGGTGACCTCTTTCAGTTCGACCTTTGTCTCATCTCCAAGGATCTGCTTGGCGAGTGCCTTGGCGATATCAATATCAAATCCTTCAACGTTGCCACTTGCGGGATCTTTCAATCCAAACAGCTTCGTATCGTATTTCACACCGGCAATGAGCTTGCCACGTTCCTTAATCTGCTCGATTGTTCCTTTGGCTTCAGCATCCCCACCAGAACCGCCACTACTGCTACTCTCCTCGGCTGTACTACAACCTGACAATACAAGCGAGAGAATGAGGACAAGCATAAATGATGGCCATTTCAATAATTTCTTCATGAATAAAGACCCCTTTCAAAATGGAATATTGGATTATTCTCAATGATGAATCAGACGGCTCAGGAATTGCTGTGCTCGTTCTTCTCTGGGGTTGTCAAAAAATTCAGCGGCGTTGGCCTCTTCTACAATTCGGCCTTCGTCCATGAAGATGACCCGGTCTGCAACTTCGCGGGCGAATCCCATCTCATGAGTAACAACGACCATAGTCATGCCATTATGGGCAAGGGAGCGCATAACATCGAGGACTTCCCCGATCATCTCGGGATCAAGTGCAGAGGTAGGTTCGTCAAAAAGCATGATTTTGGGCTCCATGGCGAGTCCTCTGGCGATAGCTACCCGTTGTTGCTGGCCACCGGACAACTGGGAGGGATAACTGTCTGCTTTGTCGGCAATGCCCACCCGGGTCAGATACTTCATTGCTGTTGCGGCTGCCTGTTCTTTGGGTTGTTTGCGCACCTTCATGGGTGCAAGGGTAATGTTATCAATGACTTTTTTGTGAGGATAAAGATTGAAGTGTTGAAATACCATGCCGATGTCACGGCGGAAGAGGTTAATGTCCACCTTTTTCTGATGTAGAGGAATCCCACTGACGACAAGTTCACCTTCGGTAATAGTCTCCAGGCGGTTCATACAGCGGAGTAATGTGCTTTTGCCGGAGCCGGAAGGTCCGATAATGACGACGACCTCTCCTTCTTCAATGTGAAGATGGATATCCTTGAGGACATGAAAATGACCGAAATGCTTCTGGACACCTCTAAATTCAATCAAGAGTACACCCCCATCCTTTCTGCAACGTCTGTGTGTAAAAGGAATAATAAGGAAAAAATTGAAACTAGTTATTTAATCATACATAGTCATCCTGCTTATGGCAATTGGTTTGTGATAAAACATGACATAAGTAATGGGTTCTCTAGGGCTATAGTCAGAAGATATGTTATATATCTGTCATGTTATTAAATGTCTTGTGACGAATCCTGACAGAAAAATGAATCTATTCTCCTGGTTGTTTTCCAACCTTTGGAATAGTTGTATATAGTATACTGAAAGTGATGTTTGATTTATGACTTTGAATTAACAAAACAAATAGCATCAAGTTCCACGTGTACATGGCAAGAAAGCTCAACCCTACACGTCATGCCATTGATAAGATGGAACGAGAGAGCGTCCGTTTGAACGTAAGTAAGGAGAGTATAAGCGATATGTATTGACTGACCCCATAACAATTCCATTACATGTAGAGAGGATGATTCTGCACGATGAATACATATCACTCCCCAATGTCGACAGGAGCAAGTGCTCAGTCCGATGTTCGAGCTTATGAAGCCGATTTGCCGGTCATTCCTGCTCAGGATTTTCAGCTTACAGACTATGGAGCTGTTGGAGACGGCG
Source organism: Paenibacillus polymyxa (assembly GCF_018614975.1). Taxonomy (GTDB): domain Bacteria; phylum Bacillota; class Bacilli; order Paenibacillales; family Paenibacillaceae; genus Paenibacillus; species Paenibacillus polymyxa_E. The sequence goes on from NZ_JAGGNR010000005.1 coordinate 41,778, forward strand.
TAACAGATAATACGGAGATGTTCCGACTTGCCATCGCTTCATGTGCTGAAGCAGGAGGTGGCAGAATCGTAATTCCTGCTGGAGTATGGCTCACTGGTCCGATTATAATGCGCAGCAGTATCGAGCTACATGTGGAAGCAGGGGCACTGGTTACGTTTAGCCGAAATTTTGATCAATACCCATTAATTGTATCAAGCTTCGAAGGCTGGCAGGTGGTACGTTGCCAATCCCCGATCGATGGTGATCAACTGGAGGATATTGCGATTACTGGTGAGGGGATATGGGATGGGGGCGGGGAGGCATGGCGTCCGGTGAAACGCTCCAAAATGACCACTTCAGAGTGGAACCGATTGGTCGCTTCTGGTGGTGTTGTAGAGCAATCCAGCGAAGATGAAGAAATCTGGTGGCCTACCACAGCTGCACTTGAAGGTGGTACCATTGCGAATCGATTGCATCAGGAGCAGGTACGTGATGTGGCATCCTATGAAGAAGTCAAAGACTTTTTGCGCCCCAACATGGTCAGTTTACGGAGATGCAAACGGGTATTGCTGGACGGTCCAACGTTCCAGAACTCGCCTGCATGGAATCTTCATCCCTGGGCTTCTGAGCATGTAACCATTCGTAACGTGAGTGTGCGGAATCCGTGGTTCTCACAAAATGGAGATGGGCTGGACATTGAATCCTGCCGTCATGTGGTGGTGGAGAAGAGTGTGTTCGATGTCGGTGATGATGCGATCTGTCTGAAATCAGGCAAGGATGCCGAAGGCCGTGAACTGGGTCTTCCATCGGAGTACATCACCATTCGGGATTGCACCGTGTATCACGGTCACGGCGGGTTTGTCATTGGCAGTGAGATGTCCGGTGGTGTGCGGCATGTGCGAGTATCGGATTGTACGTTTATCGGTACGGACATTGGACTTCGCTTCAAAAGCGCACGTGGGCGCGGCGGGGTGGTTGAGGATATTCAGATTGAGCGCATCTATATGAAAGATATCATTATGGAAGCCATCTCGTTTTCCTTTTTCTATGCAAATCAGGAAGGGTCTGCCCGGGGCAGTGATCTGTCTCAGGAGATTAGTGAAGACACGCCGGTGTTCCGGGATATTCGAATATCGGATGTGGTCTGTGCCGGTGCCGACACTGCGTTGCTTGTGAGTGGATTACCGGAACAGCCTTTGGACGGGGTGATCATCCAGCGTTACAACGTACAAGCTCGCAGTGGTATCCAATGTGCTCATGCGAAACATCTGCATATCGCTGAATTGCAGGCGCAGATTACCGAAGGCCCGCTGGTTCATTTGCACCAGTGCAAAGGGGCAGAATTAGAGAGCATTCAGGGCAAAGGTGCAGATGGCCGACTTCTGATGGTGACCGGACACGAGTCCGCAGGCATTGTATGTCGTGAAGGCGATGCAGACACAGACGGTCGTCAGATCTCTGTGGGTCCCGAGGTACGAAGTGGCGTGATCATTCGCAGGTAAAATGTATGTAATAGGGTTTATACAAGTGGGTCCAATTCAGCCGCAGTGGCGTAGCCATAGATCCAGAACGTGATGCCTTTTGATATAAGGAATACGTAATCTCTGGAGCAAGGCTACCCACTCGGCTTCAATATGATGTTGTCTTATGATCTACCGGTATTCCTTGCGATAGCGCAAAGGCGTTGTACCGGTGACCTGTTTGAATGTTTTGTTAAAATGAGCTGTATGCTCAAATCCTACCTTCTCTGCGATCATCTGGACACGCTCTTGTGTGGACAGCAATCTTCGCTGTGCCTCTCGGACCCGGACAACACGCAAATATTCGCTAAACCGAAACCCGGTAAATCGGCTGAACATTCGGCTCAGATAGGAGGGACTGATATAAAAACGATTGGCTGCACCCTCCAGCGTAAGTGGTTCGGTATAGTTGTTATTCACATAAGTGACGATTTCACTGATTTTGTCCTGCATCGGATGCAGAGGACCAGGGCATGACTGCCGGATAAACTCCTCCACCCGATGAATACGGATCAACAGTTGGGCAAGCAGACTTCTGACCGCGATCTCATAGTGAGGACGGCGTTCTTTGCATTCTTGCAGCATCTGCCACAATATACGCTCCATCTCGGGCTGTTCTTCTTCAGGCAGGCGAAGGAGCCTTGAACAATTAAAAGGCAGCAGACCACATATGCCAAGTTCCATCCCCGTTGCAAAAGCGGGCGAAAAACCGATTAAAATTCGTTCGAATCCAGGAATGCTTCCTTTGGAAGTGGTATGTACATCATGTGGATTAATCAGAATGAAATCACCCTTGCGGGCGGACAGAATCTGACCATTCATGGAATACACTCGTTCACCTTCAAGTAAGTAATACAGTTCATAGAATGGATGAGCGTGAGGCTGTGGCATACCGTTCCCATCATGTCTTCGCATATGTTCAATGGTAAATGAATGTTCACCGATTCGATATTTGGGTCCAATCCGATCCTCTATGAGACTCATGGTACAGCTCCCCTCTGCTTCACGGATTAACAACGATATCCATATCATAACGGAACATCCATCTTTTTGTAAACGCTATCATTGGAAAATGTGTGCTGTCAAGGTGACAAAACTTGATTGATGTTTTAGAGTAGGGAGAGAGAGGCGAAACTCTGGTTAAGGAGTGTCTCCAATATGATTTGGAAGGAAGGAAACAGGTTATGACGACACATGAATTATCGCCATTGGTTGCTGCGCTTAATATGCAGCCTCACGTTGAAGGCGGTTGGTATAAGGAAGAATGGAAGGCATCCTATCAGATTCCACAATCCGTTCTGCCGGATACATACTCCGGCCCACGATTCTCGGCAAGTTCCACGTATTTCCTGCTGCACGCACATGAAATCTCCGAGTGGCATACGGTTCTGTCCGATGAACTTTGGCTGTGGCACAGCGGCAGTCCGGTTGAACTGAAGCTCGGCGGCAACGGGGAGAACCCGGAGAACGAGGAAGTTCTTGTTCTGGGGATGGATATTGCTGCGGGGCAATCACCACAGGTGCTCGTTCCTGCCGGCGTATGGCAGACAGCGCGCCCGCTGGGCGATGAGCCTGTACTGGTAACTTGCGTAGTCGCGCCAGGTTTCCACTTTGATGATTTCAAGCTGGTATCCAAAAGCGAATAGGGTTTGATATGTGAAAATCCCGATTGGAGATGCTCAGGGCATCCGAATCGGGATTTTTTTGGATTGAGCGTATTAAGTATGCTAAGGTTTATGCCCAGTTCGGGGATGTAGGATTCCCTTTTGGACCAGCATCACTTTTGGTGATGACGAATCACTTCGGGTTCTCGTTACTCATCCAGCTGTCCACATAAAACTCCTCATGATAATCCGGTTGCTGAGCGAGTTCTTTGAGCTTCTGTTCAGCTTCTTCAGCGGTAGGATATTCTCCAATAACTGCTGTAAACTCACCAGTGGACGTTTTGAGGAAAGAGATGTCCTCATCCGGATAGGATTCTTTAATTATACCCATCGATTCTCCAAAAGGCATTGATCCTGTGCGGAGAGAGTATACCTTCCGAGGTGTGACCGGTTTGCCGTCGGAAGTCAGTTTCACTTCCAGGTATCCAGGGTTCTTGAATTCCGTTACGACATACTGTACCCCTTCTTTTAAAACAACTACGAATCCGACGGAAGAGTCGTCTAAAATCATGGAACCATAAACATCTTTCACTAAAGGCTGGGTCATGAAGTCGGCTTTGACTTTCTCTATATCCATGTAACGTGCACCGCTAAAAGTGAAGAGAATACGATTCGGTGCTTCTTTGTGTACCACATTATAATGGGGTGCATCATTAGTCTGATCTTGCTCGTCGGTGCTAAAATTGATTTTAAGCGTATTTTCGGTTGCTTCCGATCCCACAGTTACTCCATCGGTAATCTTGCCGCCATCGCCGAATTGAAGTACCTGAACAATAGATCCGACCACAGGTATTTTGACCATGGCATTTGCCACAGTAGGAATGTTGACGATGAAAAGAAAAGCAGCACATGCCGCCAGAGCAGAGGTATAGCGAATGATGCGGGATGAGCTTTTGCGAGTGGCAGCCTTTTGCTGGGCACGACGAATAACATCTGAAAGTTGAGCTGGAATTTCAATATTTTCGTATTGTTCTTTACCTGTCATAGATCTCCAACCTCTCCTTCGATTAAATCCATTTTTAATTTGTTGATAATCCGGTAGAATTTTGACTTAACGGTATTCTCCGAGAGGGAGAGCACTTCAGCGATCTCCCGGAAACGCATATTACCAAAGAACTTTAATATAATATAGGCTCTATCTTCGGGCACGAGTCGATCCAGTGCATCATACAGATCCATTTTCACTTCCACGGATGCCCCTCGCTCTGGAGCCACAAACTCCTGCGCATGATCCTCCATATAGGTCACTCGCTGGTTGCGTCGAATATGATCTATCGCTGTGTTAATCACAATTCGTGACATCCAGGAATCAAAATAAGTCATGGACTCCATCTTTCCATAAGCGATGAACCCTTTATAGACCGCTTCGGATACGATATCCAGCGCTTCTTGTTCATTTTTAACATAGCAGTATGCCAGTCGATATAATTTATTTTGAATCTCTGTTATTTTTTCGCTGAACTGTTCTTCTTTTGTCTTTCTATGGTTCAGTCTAATCACTCCTGATCCCCCCTGATAAACCTAAATATTCAAGTCACCGTTCGTTCCAGGCCTGGATTCTATACATGTGCTTGAGTTCGCTTGACACTCGTTAGACTGATGAGGAGACGAAATAGTTCTAAGCTGTCAAAAAACTTTTTTCTTTCAGCCCTGAATAGGATAGCGAGCCTTGCCTCCATTCTTAACAACGAATAGAATGCCTATAACATCACATACCAAAACACCCGCTCTTCTAAGATCGAAGGCGGGTGTAATCGAATTAATCTGTTTATAATTAGAAGTTAAAGTTGTCTGGATCAGAACCAAAGCGTTTGTTCTCGTTCAGGCCGTTAATCTGCTCTACTTCTTCCGAAGTTAACTCAAAATCGTAGAGATCGGCGTTCGCGCGAATTCGCTCAGGGGTGACAGATTTGGGTATGGTCACGATGCCGTTCTGCAGATCCCAGCGCAGAATCACTTGTGCGGGGGACTTGCTGTATTTGGCGGCGATGTCCTTCAGTAACGGATGATCCATCAGATGACCTTGTCCGAGCGGAGACCAGGCTTCGATCTGAATCTGATGTTTGTTGCAGTACTCACGAAGCTCTGACTGAATCAGTAGTGGGTGAAGCTCCACCTGATTAACTGCTGGTTTGATCGTGGCATCAATCATCAAGTCTTCCAGATGGTGAATCTGGAAGTTGCTCACACCGATCGCCCGGATGCGTCCTTCTTTATGAAGTTTCTCCAGCGCTCGCCATGTATCTTTGTACTTGCCCTTAACCGGCCAGTGGATAAGATAGAGATCCAGATACTCCAGTTCGAGTCGTTCCATGCTGGCTTCAAAGGCAGCTAACGTGGATTCATATCCCTGATCGCTATTCCATACTTTAGTGGTAATGAACAGATCCTCACGAGCTACTCCAGATTCACGAATACCCTGAGCGACACCTGTTTCGTTGTTATACGCTTTGGCTGTATCGATGCTGCGATACCCGGCTTGAATGGCCGTTTTGACAGCATGAACGACTTCGTCTCCGTCTTTAACTTTGAATACCCCAAAACCCAGCCATGGCATTTTGACTCCGTTATAGAGCGTGGTTGTGTCCTGCACGTGTTTCATGGTCCGAAATTCCTCCTCTTATTGATTCATTGTTCCACTATGTAATTACCCTGCTGTTCAGCAGCCAATCGATATCGAAGGGCCGTCATGACTGATTATACTAAAATCTGCCTGGTCTTGGAAAAGGAAGTGATCCATTTTACGAAGTAAACATCTCTATTATCCTTTTTCTTCAACCAGAGGTTTGGTTTTGACGCTTGTGGGTGATAAGATGAAGTATACGGAATATGGAAGTCAGGACTTTGCTATGGAGAATTTACATAAGAAACGAAGAAGTGCGGAATCGGGTACAGACCGGACCGTACGATTAACAATAAAGGAGCAAGAATATAATGGCTAAACCTAAACAAACCAAAAAAGCAGCTGCCTGGTCTCTCGTAGTCATGGGAGCGGGATTTGCTGCATCCTTGCCGTTCCAGGGCGTTCCCGTGGGCAAGTTGCTGGTAGGATCATTTGAAGCGGGACTCGTGGGTGGACTTGCGGACTGGTTCGCAGTTACCGCATTATTCCGTCACCCGCTCGGTATTCCAATTCCACACACGGCATTGCTGCCGAAAAATCGCGATAAAATGACGGAAGGTCTGGTCTCCGCAGTAGAGAATAACTTGCTCAACAAAGACAGCATTACCGAGAAAATTGCAGATTTCAAAGCAGCAGAGACGGTGCTCGATACGTTGACACGTGAGCTTCACAGTGACGGGATCAAGATCATGATTGATACACTCTGCAAACGAATTCTGGCTGGTCTGCCGTTAGAGCAGATTGCACCGCTCGTAGCACGTGAGATCAAGTCACAAGCGGGCGCCTTTGACCTGGGTCCGATTCTGGAACGGGCTGCCCACCAGATGACAGAGCGGGGTTACGACGCCAAAGCGCTGGACTACGGACTGAAGCAAGCCGAGGAGTGGCTGGTTAAACCCGAGACGGTCATGTTTTTGGGTGAAAGCGGCATGAAAGCCATCAGCGGCATTCAGATGAACGGATTGATGCAGTTTGCGATGAATGCGTTCCTGGGTTATATGAACGAGGAGCGTCTGGGTGGCATTTTACAAGGATATCTCTTCGATCGGGTAGAGGATATGAAACGTGAGGGCAGCGCTCTAAGGTACAAGGTGCTTGATATGGTACGTACCCAGACGGTGCGTCTGGCAATGAGCGAGGCTATGCAAGATGGAATCAACAGTTGGAAGAACAATATGCTGGAGGGCTGGAACGCAGAGGAAACGGTGCTGAACAAACTCACCGAACTGAGAGACAAGGCGCTCGCCGCGATGGAAGATGGACAGTATGTAGATACGTATGCACTGCCTGCCATTGAGCGGGTATTGGTTGATCTGCGGGCAGATGACGAGTTGATGACAGGCATGAATGCCAAGATCGTAAATGGCGTCACAACACTGCTGGAGAAAAACCATTCCAAAATCGGTAAACTGGTACGCGAAAATGTGGACAAAATGGACAATGCCACTTTGGTTTCGATGATTGAGGATAAGGTTGGACAGGATCTGCAATGGATTCGGATCAACGGAGCCGTTACCGGATTTGTTATCGGGATTGCGCTGACTGCGCTGCAGATGGCATTGGCATAAAAGTAAATCATGTAAAAGGAGGGCCGCTCTTTCGAGGAGTAGGCTCTTTTTGTCGTGGATGGGAAAATTATCATGTGCTTGATGCAAGAATTAGGAAAGTGGGTAATGTACACCAAAGTGTCCTATTTGAATCATATAGGAAGAAAGTTACATGAAAACGATCCTGTTAGCCGATATGGCTCATGTTGATTTTGTACTATGATGCAAGTAACAGATGAATAGGGTGTACTTCACATATAGTGAATGCCTCAATTCTACCAAGAGGGGGGATCCGTATTAAACATGCAGGATGGTTGAAGGGTTTATTCACACTAATGATGGTGTTTACTATATTTCTGGGAGGTTGTCAGAACATGAATGCAAGTGAGAAGGAAGCTCTATACCAGGAAGCTGAAGCAAACGTAATTCAGTACTTCAAGCAGAAGTTTGAACTGGATGTTGTGATTACAAGCAAAGAGTTATTGCCGGAAATGGCAGTGTCCCAGATTGGGTTGAAAGGGCATGTGAAAGATCATGAAGATCAGAGCTTTGGCATTTCGTACGACTACAAAAAGAAGGTAACCAAGAACCTGGTCATTAGCCCTGAGATTGAGGAAGTGATGATGGCCAAGGGACATGATCCATACGTCAAATAAAGGGAGGTGTAGTTATTGAGTAACGGGTCCAATATTGATGATGAAACGTATAAAACGATGTCTGATCTAGCCTACCAGGATCAAAAGGCTGGAGACAAATTAACGGAACTTCCCGGGTGGGAGGTCCTTGAGGGGACGGAAAGTAACAAATTTTCCGGTTTTGATGCCGTAACATTTTATAATCCCGAGACCAAGGAAGCGGTCATTGCTTATCGTGGTACAGAAGGAAGTGCGTCCCTGGATCGCTCCGTACCTGACTTTGTCATGGATGGCCGTATTGGGGGCGGAGAGTTGATTCGAAAGGGTCAGCAGGAGGCCGGGAATTTTGTTAATAATCTTACGCCGGATTGGCTCGACAAAGGGGTCGAAGGCGTTAAGGACTTCACGGGTATATCCAAAGTGGAGGATTGGGCTGGTGACAGGGTAAGAGACGTGGAGAACTGGACGGGTGATCGCGTAAAGGATATTGAAAAAACCGTTTCTCCTACAGGCTGGGCCAATCAGATGTATCAATCCGAAGACTACGCAAATCACATGCAGAACAAGCATAAGGATCTGAATTTCTCGATGACCGGACATTCCTTGGGCGGGGGAAATGCACAATATGCGTCTGCTTATACAGGAATTCCAGCCGTGACGTTTAGTGCACCATCGGTAATGGGTAATTTGACGCCAGAAATGCGGCGCCGGGCAGAAGCGGGTGATTTTGACGGGCAGGTTGTGAACTATGCCAATCCCAGTGATCTGGTAGCCAGCGGAACGCTGGGAGGATATGACCGGCATGTGGGATCGACCTATTACATCAACTCCGATTATGACTCGGCGAATGATGGCGTGAGTATTATTGATAAAGCCAAGAATTCATTTGGCGGGGAAAACTATCACAGTCTGGATCAATATGATTTCAAAAATGGTTACATATCCAATGACCTGTACGATCCGATTACTGGAGAGAGAATCCGCTATTCACCGCGCCTTATGGATCACATGGGACCGTTCGGCAAGAACTTCGGTCCGTTACGTTCCAAGTCTGGCGGCGGTGGAGGTATGGCTTCGGCTGCTGCGGCTTCAGGTCTGATTCAGGTAACGCCGGAAGAACTGAAAAGTGTCGCTTCGCGGTGGAAGCAAAATGCACAACAATGCAATGCCGAGCTCAATCAGGTACGAAGCCGCATGGCTCAATACCTGCATACAAGCCGCAGTCGCAGGCTGGAGCCGATTGTCACCCAACTGGACGCGTCAATTCAAGAACTTGGCACATGGCATATGAAACATACCAGCCAGTTCCTGAACTTTATTGATGAAAAGGCAGATGCCTTCCGGCAGGCGGACGAGAGTCCGGTTCATTTTAATTAGGAACCAGGTTGGTTAGCGTTGATATCACGTACATAGGGGAGGGGAACACGAGTGGGTGGACAATTGCTGGTGGAATTGAATGATCTTCGGATTGCGGAAAAAGAACTTACACAGCTTCTTGCCCGTTTGCAAGCCGATGAGCAAGAAGCGAGGGCGCTATACAGTCGCTTGAACGAATGGAAAGGGCAATCTGCCGATCATACAAGGCAGCAGATTGAAGAGTTTTTTGCGGGCCTGTCCAGACGTATTCAATCCATTGAACAGCAGAAGAAAAGCTTGCTGCAGTACATTGAGATCATGATCCAGACGGATCAGGAACGCTAAAGAGTGGTAAGGCTGCTGCCATATTGCGGATGGCAATCAGCTTGGATAAGAGTGTGACCGTGGAGCTTCATGATTAGTGCCTAAACCACGGATTGTAAAGAACATGGGTAGCCAATCAAGATGATGATAGCTAAAAAGCCTACGGCACATCGGGTATGAACCCATATGCCATAGGCTTTTTGTTATCTGAATATTTCTCAAGTTATCGTGAACTGTAAGTTAGTTCTTAACGTTTTTTGCGACGTGTAGCCAACGCGATCCCCAGGAAGGACAGGATCAGGGCCAGAATGGATACGATCAATGTTGCTTGTTGAAGCTTCAGTGTACCCGGATCTGTATCCGTGTTGTTTGGCTCCCCTGTAACGGTGTCATTAAGTGCATCGCCCAACGTGGTGTCATCGTTTGCTTTGCTATCGTCGTTAGCCGCTTTATCACCAGTGCCTGCTTCTGTACCTGCACTATCATGCCCTTCATTGGCATGACCTCCACCTGCCGCAGCATTACCAGCAGCAGCCGGATCTTCACTAATCGTCGTGATACTGTGCGGGTTGGCGTCACTTGGTTGGCCTGTCCATTCTACGATACTGCCATCACTGTAGTATTGGAAGGCATCCCAAGCCACTTCAGCTTCAGCCTTAGGATTCTGTGCAACGAAGTTGAACTGCTGGAATTGTCCTGCCAGAATGCCTTCGTTATCGCCGTCAATTTCCCATGTGATCGATGTGACTTCATTGGAATCGTTCTTCTCTGTGGTGATTTTCCAGCCTGCCAGTGGTTGATATTGCTTGAATGCCACACCTTCCGGAACTTTCATGGTGATTTTGGTTGTAGGCAGTTCTTTCTCGGATGGAATCTTAATCGTGTACGTCTGCCATGCGCTTGTCTGTGCAACGGATGGGCTAACGGTTACATGCGCGCTCGCGAATCCGGCGAATAACATGAATGCTGCTGTACCTGTTGCGATAGTGGATGTTAGTTTGGAAATCCATGATGTTTTCTTCAAAATAAATAACCCCTCTCAGTTCTTATCATATATGATGCGGCCCATTCTCTTAAATGAGTGTCTACGTTCTGCAAAGGCCGTTTCGGTTACGAATGGTCTTTCGAGTGATTAAAAGCAGGCTACACCTGCTACTCCGATGACAGAATAACCTTCCGATCGCTGTTATCCCCAGATTTTTTGATTCCCTTTTCTTAAAGGGTAAAATCCGGGGATAAAGGCGAACGCTTCGCTTCTTCACGCTATTTCTGTTCTCTCCGTTCTCGTGTAGATCAGAAAGCGTTTAACTTCGCTTCTCCAGAATCAATTTCATTCCCTTCACTACATTTGCAGTGTGTAGAAACACTAATTTTAGATTGGGTCACTTTTCAATATCAACGTTGTGTAACTATGGCTTGGCGGTGTCGATCTCAAATTCGGCATCCAGTGCATCCAACGTTTTGGTCAGAAGATGTACCTTGATATTCCAACGTCCAGGCATGGAGATGTAATCTTCAGCCTTGTACACACCGGTGTCATTTTTCGGAATGGTAATCTCATAGATCCCCATATCCATGTCCAGATGTGTGAGTGACATTGTGATCTGTTCCAGATCATTAACGATACTGCCATCTGCACGTTTGACATCTACTTCGAATTGGTTCTCTCCCGTCACATTAGGACTCACCTGAAGTGTGATGGACGAGCCATCTTCTGTAGTCTTTGTCTCCTGATACGGTCCGACCGCTGCGGGTTGTCCCGGAGACAGATGTGTCAGCACGGCAGCAAGAGCGAGGATCACAGCACCAGTAGCAAGCTCGGCTTTCAGACTGCCGGATAATCCGCTCCCCGTTGCTGCTCTTGCCATTCTGGCATGACGCCATGCAAAGAGAACCATCACAATCAGCAGGACGATCTTGCCGATCAGGACAAGGCCATAGGCTGTAGTGAACAAGGAGGTCAGCACGGGTGCAGGCAGAATAATCAGGCTGCTGTATATTCCTGTAGCAACCAGAGCGGCTACGGCGCCAATCCCCCAAGCGGTAAACCTGCGAATAGCAGTCCAGTAGACTTCTCCTCGCACCTTCGAAGGCAGCTTGTCAGCGAGTGGAGGCAGACATATCGCCATGGCAGTTAATGCACCAATCCAGAAAGCAGCACCGATCAGATGCACGAAGTCCATGGCAATCGCGAGAGCACGTTGATCCGCCGCAGCCGGATGTCCCGTCATGGCATGAGTGAACAGCCATCCAAGCACAAGCACGAGTGACCCGTAAGAAGACCAGATGCGAGCACGGATGGATCGATCGCGATCATATCCGGAGAGAATCGTGACGGCCAGCAGCATTACAATGAGTATCTGTAACATCCAGATCTGGCCAAAAGACGTCAGTTTGAGCGCACTTCCAATAAGTGCCCAGCTTAGTTCGCTCAGAGCCACACCAGATTCATATAACGTATTCAGTGGCAGGCTGACCAGAGCGGCGAAGGAAGCAGCAGCATAGCTGATCCATAACAGTCTGTAGCTACCCGGAACGTCCATTGGTTCTCTTGTCATGGATGTCGGTGCGATTCGCAGCAGCAAAAATGCAAGTGTCCCCAGAATGACAGACAATCCGAGATACTGAATCCAGTCTGTCAGGGATACGATCCATTTCAGCGGCCCACCTGTTGAACCGGAACCGGATGTAAGATCACTTAGTCCAGCAGGAGAACCGGACGGTTCTCCAATATGGAAAACATATGCCCCTTGGATCGGGTGTCCATCGGCAGATACAGCTTTCCAGTTAACGGCATAAGTCCCGTTCCCGAGTCCAGCCTGCAGGCCAGTCTCCAGAATATGAGGGCGATCCACATCGATCTTTACATTTCCATCATCTGCCTGATTGCCGTCAGGTCCGGTGATTTTGATATCATAAAAGGCCGTCTGCAAGGATTCGTTGAACTCCACCGTCAGCCGCTCCGGAGCAGCTACGAGGATCTCATTTTCTCCTGGCGAAGCCTTAACAATATAAGCATGGGCAGATGCCCACTGTGGCATAACAAGGCAACATACAAGTAACAGGCAGGTGACCAATGCCCAGTGCCGTTTGCCCCATTTCAGGGTAAAGCGTGTAAAAATCAAAAAATCATCACCCTCAGGTTATCAATTTGCAGTCATTCATGATCCTTTATACACAATCTAACCCATTATAACTTTGTCCAAAATGACTGCGTATGACTACATTGGGCTATAAAAAAACGATTTGGTCTACATAATTGTGACAAAAGCATGAATGCTATGTCATTTCTCACTTATGTCGGACGCATCATTGAATTCTCGAAACAACAATGATTATTTGCGAAGTTTACGTCCTGCAAGCCCGCTCTCTAGCGCGTAGCGGGTGAGTTGTACCCGGTTTTCAAGCTGGAGCTTCTGCAAAATGTTTTTGAGATGATTCTTCACCGTCTGGTCTGAAATACCGAGCTGATCGGCGATCTCCCGATTGGTGTATCCCGCCGATACCCATTGCAGAATCTCAAGCTCCCGCGCGGTTAGCGGGTTATCTTGCACATCTTCACTGCGTGGTGCGGGAAACTCCTGCAAAATCCGGTAGGCCAGTTCCTTACTGAGCGGTGCGTCGTCACTGACGATAGCGCGCAGGTATTCAAGCCAAGTGGAAGGCGTTAGATTTTTGAGCAAATAGCCTTGAGCTCCTTGTTTCAGTGCTTCGAACAGAAAGGTCACATCATCCGATACGGTGACCATCACGATAATAACATAAGGGAATCGCAGCTTGATCTGACGGGTGGCTTCCAGCCCATCCATGTCCGGCATCTGCACGTCCATCAGGATCAGGTCAGGCATCCATTGTCCGGTGAGCTCCAGTGCTTCATGTCCATTCGAAGCTGTACCAATCACTTCAAACAGGCTGTCCTCGGATAAAATGCTACAGATCGCTTCACGCGCATGCGCATGATCATCAACAACCAATACACGTACATGTTCCATATTAAGTATGCTCCTTTCCGATCGTCATTCGTGTATGCCCCGGTCTTGAATCGAGGGTAAAAGACCAACCCATCTCTGCAGCACGTTCCTTCGTAATTCGCAGTCCGTACCGATCCTTCAGATGAAGAGGATCTCCACTTAGTCCATTCCCATTATCCTGAATATAAATGAACCAGGCAATTGGGTTACCTTCCGCGTGAACCTGAACGCGGGCAGCCTGCGCATGTTTGCGTACGTTCAGTAAACCCTCCCGGATACAGGCGAGCAGTTCCACTTGTTCCTTGGCAGAGAACGTTACACCCCTGAGGTCCCAATGAATCTGTGCACCAGGCACCGTTTCCTTGACGAGCACTTCGACCTGCGCATGTAGTGAAATAATTTCTGATGTTACCGTAGAGGGAGGAACAAAACGCAACTGGGCAATAGCTTGCCTTACATATGTATTGACTTCATGCACGGTTTTTTGAATCTCCTGGATCTCATGCTCATGTCCGCTCCCTGCCAGACTACGGCCTGCTTTATCGGTCTTCACTGACAGCAGGAAAAGAGATTGAGATATGCCGTCGTGAAGTTCCCGTGCCAATTGGTCACGAGCTTCCAGAGCTGCTTTTGCAGCCCGCTCCTGTTCCAGAGCAGCCCTGGCACCTTCGAGCATGTGGAACAATCGGCTGAGCAGTGTCACGCTGACGAGGTAAACGATGACGGGTGTTAACCAGTTTCCTGCATCCATCGAAAGGTATGGCATCAGAAACTGATGGCGAATATATTCCCAGATGCCTACGGTGAAAGTGGGGATCAGCAGAATCATCCATTTGATTTGTTTATAGGACATGAATGCAGAACTCCTTTGATCTAGGATTAGCTTAATAACGTACTTTATTTATGTAGGGATGGGACCATTATAACGTAAGCTTGTCCAAGACCCTAGTCTGTGTTTTGGAGAAACTTGGGGAGGATCAGGGAGTATTAAGAAGGATATCTAAGAACGACATGTGGTGAAATGTTGTCACGCTAGGTGAGGGTTGGTGTGAACAGCTGAGGAAGGCTGAGTCCGTTTTCCCTATCGTAGTAGGTCCTCTATACTTATATAGAACGTGAATTCATTACAAAACATGTTAAGGAGTGACGCAACAACATGAGTCAAGAAGTATTGGAACGTCGCAGTGAATTGCTCAAAAAGAACATTCATCAGATGCTTGTTCAAGACAATCAGCACGGTATCAGTCGCCAAGACAACATGTTTTTGCAGCAGATGATTAAAGAGCTGCATCAGACCTCACATGAACTGAATACCAAATCTTAATGTAGAATCTGCACGAGAATGAAGTTGTCTGGTGTACGATTCATTCCATGACGAAAATGAAAATGGCGCTATCTCCGATCAGACCGGGGATAGCGCTTTGACTTTTCCAGGGGATATAGGAGAAGTTCCATTCATTTTAAAGTTACAGTTAAAGTTACAGTTGCTGAGCTGTTCTTTTCTCAATATATCGAATGAACAGCTCCGCAAGATGCGGGTCGAACTGTGAACCCGAACACGCGCGTAGCTCCCGAATGGCTTCCTCCACGTTCTTGGTCTCCTGATACGGACGCTCTGTCGTCATGGCATCAAAGGAGTCAATCACGGTTAGCATCCGGCACAGCCGAGGGATCTCATTCCCCTTCAGGCCGTAGGGATAACCTGTACCATCATAGCGCTCGTGGTGCAATTCAATATACGGAATCAGATCAGCGAAGCGATCGTTCGTGATCACCATCTTTTTGCCCCAAATGACATGCCCTTTAATCGTTTCCCATTCTTCGCAGGTGAGTTTTTCCTTTTTGTTGAGAATGGACCATGGGATCTCCAGCTTACCAATGTCATGAATCAGTGCCCCCAGCACGAAACGCCGTTTCTCCACATTGTCCAGCTTAAGCAATTCACTGATATCCAGTGCATATTTGTAGACCCGTTTGGAATGTTTGAACGTATCCATATCCTTGTATCTGAACAGATTGAGCTGCTGCTCGATGTCACGAACATCCTGCACCAGATCAATCTCGTGCTCCATGCCATCATTGCTGCCGTGACGGTGAACGTTGTTCTTGCCTTGTTTCTTCGCATAATACAGTGCTTTATCGGCCTGATCCACGAGCTGGGATTTGTTATACATATCCACCTGATAGGGGGCGACGCCAGCAGAGAAGGAAAGACAACCATGCGGAAACACTTCAACACCTTCAAACGGTGTGTCGTTTAGTTGTTTGCGCAGCTTATTCATGAACCTGTAGGATTCGTCCAGTTCCATGCCTGGCATGAGCAACGTGAACTCTTCCCCTCCATAACGAAAGGCGGTGACAGGTGTACCTTCCGTCTTCCGTATCAGAAAATCCCCAAGCAGGGCCAGCAGGCTGTCACCTTGAAGATGGCCAAACCGGTCATTATACTTTTTGAAATCATCAATATCAATAAGTCCCAGACAGAGCGGTGTTCCCTGCGTACGAGCGGTAGTCAGTTCATTCTCCAACATACTTTCAAAATAACTATGGTTGAACAGACCTGTGCGTTGATCCGTGTTAGCCTTCTCCTCAATGCTCTGATACATGACAAACAACTGCTTGAATGCATGGGAGAGCAGAATACTGAGACTCAGATATAACAACAAACCGAGTACGCCATTATGCACAACCAGAATCGTCAATACAAGCGCCAGAATCAGCGTACATAAATAAACCAGCAGGGATTCGGTAACGAATGCCCGCTTCATCTGCTGTAATGCATCCTTCGTTGAGAAATGAAAGAATAAGCCAAGTGTGATCGTGTTGATGATAAAGTAGGCTGCGAGCGCTGCAAAATAAGGAATCAGGTTATAGCCGTCCAGCGTTCCCGATTGCCCGCCAGTCCACTCAAACACGGCAGCTGCTCCCGTAATCATGATACTGTAGATGCTGAAATTGACAATGTGTTTCCACCAAGTGAGCTTGCGCTCTTTGATTAACAGGATGATGGAGACAGGAAGCAGCACAGATAAACTGAAAGCTCCGCCAAACATGAATATACAGGCAAGGTATACCGATGAATCCATGGATTGCTGATTACCTTTGGGTGGAATCTGGAACGTGAAATAATCCAGAATTAATGCCGCACCCAGCATGGTGTAGACCATAACCCAATCCGCCGTCGTTAGATGAAGATAAGACCACTTGTTCATGTACAGAAAAACACCGATCCCGGTACAACTAAGCAACATAACATACAGACTGCTTCGATCTGCCTTATGGATAAGGTTACGAATAAAGTTCATAAAAAATCTCCTGCTTGGTTTAGTCTACTCTTGATGTGTATATGATGGGTGTTCTTGTGAAGAGATATACTATATAGATGTCTAACATACCAAGTTGCCTGCCAAAAATCCAGAAAGAAAAAACAGGCTGCTGGGAGCCTGTTTGTCTTGTTTGGCGGTATGGATACTAGCCGCCCAGCTTGTATCCCGAAGTTAGTGCTACAACGACAGAAGCCACGATGATTGCGTTGATGACAAAGCGGGAATATTTCACACCTTCAAATTTTTTCATGGAGAAGACCTCCCTTCCTTGGAGTCTACCTGTTTTCTTCAAGCCTGATGAGTTTTAGCAGGTTGCACAGCCTTTTTGTCCCGATTCACCATCATGTATTGGATAAAAAGGAATATGCCAATATTCATGACCACATCACCGATGCTGATGACCTGAGTCCGTGGATAAGGGCTGGAGAGTGGGATGATATCACCGAGAAAAGGCAAATGTGTAGACGCATCCATCATAAAATGCTTTGATACGGCGCCGCCTTCCCTGAGCATGTCTACATAATAGGGTCCCAGTACAGCAGAAGCTTCTACAGAAACTGGCATGCGCCCACCGTTTACAGCCATAACGGCAAAATTGAGAAACACCCCAATCCAGATGAGCATGAAACCGGTATGGTGTCTGTTGAGCCAGAGGAAAGCGAGCCCTGTAATGTAGACGGCAGCAAAGAGATAACCATTAATGGATGCCACCCATTCGAATCGTTCCTGCAGATAGAAAATAAAGAACTGGATTAGCAACAATACCGGGAAAATCCAGCCACTTCGCAGTTTGAGTGCTGCAAACTGGTTGAGCCCATGCCACAACCCGCCCCGAAAAAATCCAACGATCAAGCCTAGTAGAATACCGTCATATACCATGGAGTAACTCCTGTTCGTGCGGAAATATGCAAGTTGATTGCGTGTTTGTGTACATAAAGGATTCGACCTTATATTGGTAATTCCTGCATGAGAAAAATGATTTTGTAGAAGAAATTTGCAAAATGCTGAACAAAAAACCGCCTTTACGAATCTAGGGGTCGAAACCCCTGTAAAATTCGGTAGAGGACGGTTGCTTATGTTGCCAAAATATGAGCTTAAATTCGGTTGGAGAGAGAGTTTATGTTATTCGGATCCACCATTCAGATAATTGAAGAAAGGTTGATCTACCCAGAAGTCATACGTAGTAATGTCAGCATCAGGGGCTAGTTTCAAGAAGCCTTCCCGAATGGTTTTGGCATTCTCTTTCAGCGAGAAGGACTGAGCATAGTAATTGCCAAGAGCGATCTTATTATTGGAAATGACCGGATAGTTGGTCAAAGCGGTTGGTGAATAATACAGCGGTTGCCACCAGGAACTGAGAATCAGTGGAGATGTACTTTCACTGTTCTTTTTGGCATATTTCAGCACAATATCATTGAAGCGGACTTTGTCTGCCACATTGTTGAACTCGAACTGAATATCATATTCCTTCGCAGAAGCAATATAGTTGCCGTTCTCGATCTGTGTCACTTTATAGTCTGGCGTTTCCTTCGGCTCGCCCCATTCCTTCAAATAAATGAAGGCAGATGTCTTGGGTTGGAATTGCACATCAGCATTAATACCTTCGCTACGCAACAAACCAACCAACTGTACAGCATGTTGAATATTATCGTGGCCGTAGGTAAGTGTCAGTTCATCGATAAAGTTGGAATCAAAGCGGCTATCCTTCAGATTATAACCCGTTACGAGATCATCTCGCAGGGCCTGATCCACAATCTTTCTCAGCTCAGGTGATTCGATTAGGTCCGCTGTGCGATATGCAGCAACCAGTTTGGAATAGATGTCCGCATCGCCGGAACGCCCAATCTCATGTTTGTATTTCCCTTGGCTGATCAGGACACGTCCAAGCAGTGTGTTGGCGAAATCCTTGCTTGCTACGCCACCCTTAAGGAGAGCAGGGTACAGGCTTTCGGGAATCAGGCCTGTATCGATCGCTGCAGCCAATTCCTGTGCGGCTTGTCCCTGAACACGGTTCGGGCTAATGCCAACTTTGGCAAGGGCTTTGGCTGTTTTCTCTGTGGGATATGTATAAGCGAGTTCCTTGAATCCGGCTGCTTTCACCGCGATGAAGACCGCTGCATAAGTGCTCAGTTGATCCTTGGCACGTACTTCTGTACCTGTAAGAACCCCATTATTGAATAAGGATACGGCAGCATCGTAGGAAGAATCACCAGAAGACAGATCGGTAAAGACTGGAGCTTTGGCTGCATTGTCACTTACTTGAGTTGCTTCCGTGATGGTTGCAATGGCTTGAATGAAATCACCTTTGGTAATCTGTTGCGGCAATTGAATGTTGTATTTCGCTTGCAAGAATTGAGCAAAATCCGCTGCGCTTTCCGTATAGGCAACTGGAGCCTGAGCTACCGGTCCTTTGACACTTTGTGAGGTGGTTGGTTTAGCCGGAGTTGCAGTGGCTGCAGACGCAGAAGCGGGCAAGCTAAGGCTGCCGAGTGTTACCGGAGCGGCGAGTAGGGCAGCCAACGTGATCTGGGTGATTTTTTTCAAAGGAATAGCCTCCTTAAAATGGGTTGGAAAATGAGATACTTCCGGTTATAAATCTGACAAATCCTATATGAATATAATAATTGGATTGACTTTAGCACGGAGACGCGATGGATGTCAACGAAAAAAAGCTTGATACAGAACGGTTTCCAAAGCTTGGTAGAAAGCGAATTGTCAATTATATTCTATTTGAGTGTATACGCTCAAAGATTTATTGACAAGGATCGACAGTATCCGCTAGGATAAGAAAAAAGAATGTTGAAAAGGGGTATTTTCAAAATGAAAAGAGGTTTATCGTTCGTCTTATCGATCATCATGTTGGCTATTTTGTTGGCAGCTTGTGGGAATTCGGCTTCCAAAGACGAACAATCCGCCCAAGGCAGTGATTCGGAGAAATCTCTTCGGATGGCCCTCGTACTTCCCGAAAAAATAGGGGTTAACCCTTTCTTTGTACAGATGGATGAAGGCTTCAAAAAAGCAGGCGAAGAATTCAAAGTAGATACCAAGACGATTGAATCGACAGACCCGGCAGCATTTGAACAAAATCTGCGTGCTGCGGTTGCCGAGAATTATGATCTGATTATTACAGCAACTTTCCAGGCAGAAGATGCATTGAAGAAAGTCGCAGCAGAGAATCCGGACAAGTCCTTTGCGATTGTAGATACAACCGTTGATCTTCCTAACGTGCGTAGCGTTGGTTTCCGTGAATATGAAGGGGCGTACCTGCTTGGTGCAGCTGCTGGATTGTCCACCAAAACAGACAAAGTCGGCATGATCGCAGCAATGGATGTACCATTGATCAAGAAATATACGGAAGGGTTCAAAGCTGGATTGGAATCCGTGAATCCGGATGCAGAATTCCTCGTGAACTATGTAGGTGGATTCAATGACCCGGCCAAAGCAAAAGAATTGGCGCTGGTACAATTCGGCAAAGGCGCTGACTTCATCGCTGGCGCATCCGCTGTAGGTGATCTTGGTGTGTTCGAAGCAGCGAAAGAAAAAGGCTTCTATACTTCAGGTCAGGATACGGACCGTACGGTTGAAGACCCGGAACATATCGTATTGTCTCAATTGAAGTCAACCGATACGGTTGCTTATGAGACCGTAAAAGATTTCGTAGAAGGCAACTTCAAAGCAGGTGCAGTAAACTACGGCTTGAAAGAAGACGGTGTGGGCCTGACGTACGTTACACGTGACAGCGAATCTCCATTGAATGCTTTTGTTGGACAAGAAGTGATCGACAAGGTTAAAGCAATCAAGGATGATATCGTATCCGGCAAAATCGTAGTCAAAGATCCATTGCAACAATAGTTCGAATGTTTCTAATGTTCTTTACAATGAATGAGTGATGGAATGGATCAGCCGGCTGCCCGATCAGGCAGCCGGTTTTGCTGCTATTAAATGACCAGTATATGTTCAACTTATCGTTTACACGATAACGAAGAGGACAGAAATAACCTGAAGAAGCGAAGTGTTCGCATTTATCCCCGGATTTTCCCTTGTCAAAAGGGAATCAAAAAATCTGGGGATAACGGCGATCGGAAGGTTGTTCTGTCATCGTAGTGGCGAGTGTAACCTTTTTAAGTTGAACTGAGGGGAGCGAACGCGAGATATGCTGTTGGAGATGGAGCAGATTACGAAGAGATACGGCGGCTTCACCGCTAACCGTGACATCCGTTTTAATTTGCGTGAGGGAGAGATTCATGCCCTTGTAGGTGAGAACGGGGCCGGTAAAACAACCTTGATGCGTATGCTGTACGGGATGGAACAGCCTACGTCAGGCACAATCAAAGTCCGTGGACGCGAAGTGAGCTTTGCTACGCCGTCCCAGGCGATGGCAAGTGGCATCGGTATGGTGCACCAGCATTTTATGCTGTTCCCTTCCTTTACGGTGGCGGAGAACATCGTGATTGGACGCGAACCGGCGAAGGCAGGTGCATTTGATCGCAAAAAAGCAGCGGCCCAGGTGAACGAGCTTGGCAGACAATATGGTATGCCGGTTGACCCGTGGAAAAAAGTGTCCGAGTGTCCACTTGGCATGCAGCAGCGTGTTGAAATTCTCAAGGTGCTGCATCAGGGCGCAGACATCATTATATTGGATGAACCTTCAGCGGTACTGACACCGCTGGAAGTGAAGGAACTGCTGGCGAACATGAAATCACTCGCCAAACTGGGCAAAACCTTTGTACTGATCACGCATAAGCTGCAAGAAGTCATGGATGTAGCCGACCGGATCACGGTGCTTCGGGATGGTCAGGTGACAGGTACGTTGGAAGCGAAGGATACACATGTGGAGGAATTATCCCGTCTGATGGTTGGTCGTGAACTTGTGCGTATGGACAAGCAGCCATCGGTTCCAGCGGAAGCGGTGCTTCAGGTGGAAGGGATCAATCTGTCCGGAGCGAAGGATCGTTCGGCGCTCAAGGACATCCACATGGAGGTTCGAAAAGGTGAGGTCGTTGGTATAGCGGGTATCTCGGGTAACGGCCAGTCGGAACTGATTCAGGTCATTGCCGGACTGCGTAAGGCGGATAGTGGTCGCGTTGTGCTCTCCGGGCAGGATACAACCAATTGGCCTGTACGGCGCATCCGGGAGCATGGACTTGCTCATATCCCGGAAGATCGTTACATGTGGGGAGCAGCCAAGGATGCAAGTGTTCGCGAGAACGGGCTGATGGGACATCATCATCGCTTGCAGTCACGTGGCATCATCAAAGCCAAAGCAGCAAGAACGATGGTAGAGAGCTGGATCCAACAGTTCAGCATCAAGACGGGTTCTGCGGAAACCAAGGCACAGTTTCTGTCCGGTGGAAACTTGCAGAAGCTGATTGCTGCCCGTGAATTTGCACAGGATACACCGTTTCTGATTGCCGCCGAACCAACACGTGGTGTGGATATCGGAGCGATGGAGACAATCCATGCCGAATTGCTGCGCAAACGTAGTGAAGGTGCGGGAATTCTGCTCATTTCATCGGAGTTGTCGGAGATTTTGCAATTATCTGATCGGATTATTGTCATGTATGAAGGCGAAATCGCCGGAGAACTTGAAGCAGAGGAAGCGACTGAGGAACAGATCAGCTTGTTAATGGCAGGAGGGAAAGAGCGGATATGAATCGGGTAAAAGAAACACTTCGCGGACTCGTACAGCCGCTGCTTGCCGTATTCATCGGTCTGCTTGCAGGGGCTGTGGCGATTCTGATCGTTGGCGGTAACGTGGTGGATACGTATGCGGAGATGTGGAAAGGGGCCTTCGGGAACTTCTACTTCTTCACGAATACGTTGGCTCGTTCCACGCCAATCATTTTGGCGGGACTTGGCGTAGCATTGGCATTCCGTGCCGGATTTTTCAATATGGGAGCCGAAGGCCAGATGATTCTTGGCGGGCTCAGTGCTGCGCTCACCGCGCTCTATCTGCCAGGGCCAGGCTGGTTTGTGTGTATTGCTGCGATTGTGGCAGGTATTGTTGCCGGGGGAATCTGGTCCCTGTTTGCAGGTTGGCTGGATGCACGCTTTGGGATGAACCTTTTGATCACAACTCTACTACTTAACTATATTGCTATTTATTTTGGCGGATACATGGTCTCCTATCCATTCAAGGACCGCACAGGATCTGCAGCGATGGCACAGACTCCGATGATTGATCAGAGTATCTGGTTGCCGAAGTTGTTCCAGGGTATGGGACTGCATGCCGGATTCATTATTGCTATTGTAGCGGCTATTCTGATCTACTGGTTCACACATAAAACGGTGACCGGTTACGAGATCCGCATGCTCGGCAGCAACCCGTCCTTTGCAACCTACGGTGGTGTTCGACGCATTCGTATGATGATGCTGTCCATGGTCATCAGTGGTGGACTTGCTGGACTTGCGGGTGCGGGGGAAGTGCTCGGTACACAGTACCGTTTCCTTGATGGCTCGCTGTCATCCGCAAGTTATGCATGGAGCGGCATTATGGCCACGCTGCTTGCCCGCTCGCACCCCCTTGGTACAGCTGTAGCAGCCATTCTGCTGGCTGCGTTACAGACAGGTGCCATGGGGATGGAGCGGAATACGGATGTGCCGCTGGAAGTCGGCAGTGTCATCCAGGCGGTATTGACGTTATTTGTATCAGCTCAGATCGGTTATTCATTCCTGAAGCGGAGAAAGGAGAAAAAGTCCAATGCAACAACTGTTTGATGCAGCCATGTTTGGCTCAACCTTGCGGATTATGACTCCAATCCTGCTTGCAGCGCTCGGTGGGGCTTTATGTTCTCGTGTCGGTCTGTTCAACGTCGGTCTTGAAGGACTGGTGCTGATCGGTGCATTCTCCGCAATTGTCGGCAATTATCTGTTTGGCAATGTACTGCTGGCTGTACTCTTTTCCATTATTATTGTGATGTTATTCTCGGCGCTGTTTGCCTTTATAAGTATTAATCTCAAGGCTAACGCCATCGTGGTCGGGATCTCGCTGAACTTCCTGGCTGCGGGGGTGACGACCTTTGCACTGCGTGCGATTTTTGATGTAAAAGGTGCATACTACGACAAAGACATGGTGGGACTTCCCAAGTGGGATATTCCGCTGATTAAGGACATTCCGTGGGTCGGCGATGTAATATCGGGACATAGTCCTCTGGTTTACCTCGGCATTGTACTCGTGATTGCATTGCAATTTTATCTGTTCAAAAGTGTATCCGGCTTTCGTCTGCGCTCGGTCGGTGAGAACCCGATCGCAGCACAGAGCATCGGGATCAAGGTACGCGGCATCCAGTACGGTGCCGTTCTGATGTGCGGTGTCTTGTGTGCCCTGGCTGGCGCACAGCTGTCGCTCGGTCAGGTGACGATGTTTACCGAAGGCATGACTGCTGGTCGTGGGTTTATCGCGCTGGTGGCAACGATGTTAGGACAAGCGAATCCGCTTGGTGTGATGGGCTCCAGTGTACTGTTTGGCTTCATGGAAGCATTGAGTATTCGTCTGCAAGGCTTCTCCTTGCCAACGCATTTCACGTTGATGCTGCCGTATATTGTGACGCTGGTCGCGATGTTCTTTTTCAAAGACCGTACCTATGCACAGGATGCACTGAAAGCGGGCGGAAGCTCGCGTTAATTCCTGAATGTCTATGTTAGAGGCAGAAAAAGAAGGAGGGATTCCACTTGCATAACAAGGCTGAACGTTTGAAAAAAAGTAAAACCCCGGCACCCAAAACAGGTAACGATCACGGAGATCGGCTGCCGCCAGGACAGATGCTGACGGAGAAATTCCCGATTCTGCATGAAGGGGAAGTGCCGGAATATGACCTGTCCACGTGGGACCTGAAGGTATTCGGCGAAGTGGAAGAGGAGAAGGTGTTCTCCCTAGCTGAGTTGCAGGCGATGCCACAGGTGAACACGGTGAGTGATATTCACTGTGTTACCCGTTGGTCGAAATTCGATACGCCGTGGGAAGGTATTCGCTTCTCCGATTTTGTGAAGCTTCTGGGGGTTAAGCCGGAGGCAAAATACGTCATGATCCATGCAGATCATGATTATGAGACAAATGTACCGCTCGAAGAATTGATGCATGATGATGTACTGCTTGCATTCAAATATAACGGTGAGCCACTAACGCCCAAGCATGGCTTTCCGCTGCGTATGGTCGTACCCCAACTCTACTTCTGGAAGAGTGCGAAGTGGATACGTGGTCTGGAGTTTATGACAGAAGACCGTAATGGATTCTGGGAAGTGAATGGTTTCCACCATTTTGCTGATCCGTTCAAGGAACAACGCTTCTCCGGTGAAGATCTGCCGATTCCGGAAGACGAGTGGACGAAGAAGGAGTTTGATTGATATGTTGATGCCTATTTTGCAGATTCATTCGGAAGACATGCCGGCATACGCCATCGTCTGTGGTGATCCGGCACGTGCGGAGAAGATTTCCCGTAAGCTGGAGCAGGCGAGAGAACTGGCGTTCAGTCGGGAGTATCGTACATTTGTTGGATTGTATGAAGGGGTACAGATCGCTGTGGTCAGCCATGGTGTAGGTTCGCCTGGAGCAGCTGTGTGTTTCGAGGAATTGATTCGCGCGGGTGTAACAACTCTGATTCGTGTAGGTACAGCGGGATCGTATACAGCCGATTATCCGGCAGGTAGTGTGATTGTGAGCACAGCCGCTGTTCGTACGGATGGGTTGACTCGCCAACTGGTGCCGGATGGTTTCCCAGCGGTAGCGGATATTGGGGTGACACAAGCGTTGATTGAAGCTGCTCGTGAGCAAGAACGCGCAGATGATGCAACATTTGCAGGCAAAGTGGGCGTGGGTATCACCGTAACGCTGGATGCATTTTTTGCAGGCGTGGAAGAGATTCCACACCGCAAGTATAAGCAGGCTGGAGCACTCGCGGCCGAGATGGAAATTGCGGCACTCTACATCGTCAGCACCTTGCGTGGCGCTCGCGCCGGAGCCATTGTCGCAATTGATGGATTCGCGGACAGTGATCTGGCTGCCGAGTATGATCCGCATACGGATGCGGTTGGACAAGCGGTGGAGCGAGAGATTAATGCAGCGCTACGCGCACTAGCCGCGCTTGCTCGCCAGGATCAGGCTTAGAGTGGTTTAAGGCAAGGATGCGTTTGTGTTCATTGTTACAAAGCAAAACAGTAGATGATGTCCATTTGAGGTGGACAATATAAAAGGGCGTCCCGCAAGGTCACGAATATGACCTAGGGGGCGTCCTTTCCTTTTTAATTTCTCCATTTTTTGGTTAAGTGGAGCCTTCTAAATAAAATGAAAAAGAAGAGGGGATGCAGGTACAATAGCGAATTGTATCTGCACGGCATGTCATTAGATTAGGAGAGTGATTAATTATGGGATGGAGTGAATTACGTGAAATTCCTAATGAATACAACGATGAAGTACAGCGGATTGATGAGCAACTTTTGAAACTGGTTGCAGCCAGAAAGTGCATAACCGGAGCTGTTCAATACCAACCCCCTCAAAATATCATCGATGAATGGGTGAGCTTACTGGATATGAAGGAGGAAGATATCCGATATGTTCTCCGTAGCGTGCAGCCGATGCCGCAAAGACACTACTATCCAAGTGAACCGCTCCAATTGACGAGTGTGGTGCCGATTATGAAGAAAATGATCAAAGATTCGTGTGAGTATATGATCACGCATTCGATGCAATATGAAGGCGAAAGCCTCGTATATGTGGAGATTCAATATAAGGGGAATGAAGCTGAGCATATACAAATGGTTCCACATTTGGCTCTGGAAATATTCAGCGAACAGAGACATATCACCATGAGACATGGCAGTCGTGGAGGAGGAGGGGAGACGCAAATTAGTTTCCGAGTGGTTCCTGCCCTTCCTTCTTCTCTGGAAAACGTTCGATTCTCCTTGATTCCCTCAATACCAGAGATGGAATACAAAGTAGAGGAAATCATTTTGGATAAACAGGTTGATTTCGATTAATGGGGAACAGGATATAACATGAAAAATGACGTATGGATGATGCGCGTGTACTAAGGGCGCAAAATCTATACGTCATTATGTGTATCTGGGGAAATAACACCTTGTTCTTTCTCGAATTCTTCAATATGTTGTTCAATAAGATACTCAATCTGCATCGCAATAGATCGTTTGTTTTTGTCCGCAATCACTTTAATTTTCTCAAAATTCTTTTCTCGCAGCCTTAGTGTAAAGACTCTTTTATCTGTAGCCATGAAATAAAATCTCCTCAAAAAGTAATGTTCATATTGTATCATTTAACTCAAATAACACATAACTTGGGGACGGCCTGTCCCTCGAAGAGAATGATAATGCAAAAAGTGGGCACGTTATATAAAGGAACATCAACATGAATACGAAAAAAGGGAGGACTCTATGATGAAACAGAACAATCAACCTCAGGATGAGGCAGAAATTCGCAATAAGCTGGATGAAGACGGGGATTCCTTGATGGAGAAAAAGAAGATTCTAAGCGGAGTGGACATTGAGCCGGAGGCGGACGAATGGGCAGCGAAGCCATCACCTGTTGCTTTTAATGAAGGAAATGCTTCTTCGAAAAAATAAACAACATGAGCATCCTATGGGCTTGATGGAATGAAGATAAATTTAGCGAAGCAGGTACCCTTATGGTATCTGCTTTTTGGTTGTATAATAATGTAAAATTCATTAGATGAAAGAGTGATGGGGATGAGTACAGGTACGATTAACATCCGAAAGGCAGAAATGAGGGACTACTCTGGCGTGTCATTGATGATGGATGAGCTGCACCAGATGCATGTTGATGCACGCCCGGATCTATACAGAGCGTTAGAGACCAGAATGGAGGAAAAGGAGTTCACCGAACTGCTGGAAACGGACAAGCGTTACCTGTATGTTGCCGAGTCTTCGGAAACGGGCTTAATTCTGGGTTACGGGAGTGCGCAGTTGAGTATTATTGAAGATAACTCATTAATGGTGGATCGCAAGATGTTATACATCCATGAACTTGTAGTCGATACCAAGCATCGGGGCCAAGGAACAGGCAAACAGCTAATACAGGCATTAATCGAGCTAGGAAGAAAGCTTCAGGCTCACAGCTTGGAATTAACTGTTTCCACGTTTAACTCTGACGCACAGGCCTTCTACGAACAGATGGGTCTGGTCGTTCGCAGCAGCAGGATGGAGTATACCTTGTAAGATGCATCGCTCTATTTAATAAAGAAATCATCCATTTTTAACAAAATATCAAAATAACCTTGAATACCCCCATGGGGTATGTTACTCTTAGAAAAGAATGAAAGAAAAGGGGTGTTCATGATGGATCATCAGAGCCATCCCGAGGAACCTTTGCAATCCTCCGTGTCAGATTCAACGGAAGCTTCGGCTACAGTTCAGGAAGCGGTATTCTGTCATGCCGAGGGCAGTGATGGTAAGCATGTGCGCAAGAGTCACCACTCACAGGAGATGAAGGGTAACCTGGTTTCTCGCTTGAACCGTGTAGAAGGTCAGATTCGCGGAATTAAGGGATTAATTGAGAAGGATACGTACTGTGATGATGTGCTGACGCAGATCGCCGCGGCTCAGTCTGCTCTTAATTCGGTAGGCAAGCTTCTGCTTGAAGGCCATATGAAGAGCTGTATCGTTGAGCGCATTCAGGCGGGCGAACATGAAGTCGTGGATGAACTGTTGGTTACGATGCGGAAGTTAATGAAGTAAGTTAGTTCAACTTATATAGTTATCATTTTAATATACCCCAAGGAGGAATATACAATGTCTAATGTTACGTTGAACGTTACGGGAATGTCTTGCAATCACTGTGTGAAGTCGGTTGAAGAGGCTGTGAAGAATGCTGGGGCGAGTGGCAAGGTTGATCTGGCAGCGGGAACGGTAGCTGTGGAATATGATGAGCAGACGGTGAACGTAGATCAGATCAAGGCTGCGATTGAAGATCAGGGATACGATGTAGTTTAACGGAACCACAGGCTTAAACCCAACATGCTCATGGGTGAAAAAGAGGTTAGTGGCCTTTTTCCACGAGTCAGGTTTAAGCCTGATTTTCTGTCTAATTTATACCCCTTGGGGGTATATAGGACGCAACATACAATAAATTGAATCGACATGAAAGGAGCTGACATGATGGATAACTCAACGAATAAACCAATGGATAGATCATCTGAACGCACACCAATGCCACCTATGGCAGATGCACCAGGACTAAAGACAACACTGCACATCAAGGGCATGACCTGTGCTGCGTGTTCGACGCGAGTGGAGAAGGGATTGTCCCGTATGGAAGGGGTACAGCAGGCCAATGTGAACCTTGCCATCGAACAGGCAACTGTATCTTATGATCCAAAGACAACCAACGTGAATGCGTTGCGGGATAAAGTGGAGGCGCTTGGCTACGGTACGGTGACAGAATCGGTTGACCTGAACATCACAGGTATGACGTGTGCTGCCTGTTCTGCCCGGATTGAAAAAGGTCTTTCCCGACTACCGGGGGTATCTCAGGCGAATGTGAATCTGGCGCTGGAAACAGGGCATATCGAATATGCCGCTGGCGCACTCAAACCTTCGGATATTACCGCCAAGATCAAGCAGATGGGATACGGTGCTGAACTGCAATTGACGCAAGAAGAGACCACATCTGTTCGTGAACGTGAGCTGCAACGCAAAAAGTGGAAATGGATGATATCTGCGTTGTTATCGATTCCTTTGCTGTGGGCAATGGTGGGACATTTCTCGTTCACATCCGGAATCTATGTCCCTGAATTGTTTATGAACCCTTGGTTCCAGCTGATCTTAGCCACGCCGGTACAGTTCGTGATTGGGTGGCAGTTCTATGTGGGAGCATACAAAGCACTACGTAACCGTAGCGCCAATATGGACGTTCTCGTCGCATTAGGTACCAGCGCAGCATTTTTCTACAGTCTGTATCTGACGCTATCCAGTGGCTACTTACCTTCTACGGCGACGATGGATCATGGGGCGATGGGAACGAGCACAGCCGCCATGCCTTCGGTAGAACTCTATTATGAGACAAGTGCAATTCTGATTACGTTAATTTTACTTGGAAAATGGTTCGAAGCTGTGGCGAAAGGTCGCTCTTCACAGGCGATCAAAAGCCTGATTGAACTGGCTCCACGTGAAGCCCGTGTCATCCGTGACGGACAGGAAGTTATGGTTCCTGCCGCATATGTTGCGGTGGGTGATCTGATCCTGGTGAAGCCGGGCGATAGTATACCTGTGGACGGTATCGTTGAAGAAGGGCAATCCTCTGTAGATGAATCCATGCTAAGCGGAGAGAGCCTTCCCGTGGATAAAAAGCCGGGAGATAACGTTACAGGTGCTACGCTGAACAAAAATGGAGTATTACGACTGCGTGCGACCCGGGTGGGATCGGACACGGCTTTGTCCCAGATTATCAAAGTGGTGGAGCAAGCACAGGGCTCCAAAGCACCGATCCAGCGGATTGCAGACGTCATATCAGGCATATTTGTACCGATTGTCGTCGGTATTGCCGCGTTGACATTCTTGATCTGGTATCTGTTTGCAAGTCCGGGTGACTTCGCCGGTTCTCTTGAAAAAGCCATTGCTGTGTTGGTCATTGCCTGTCCATGTGCATTGGGGCTGGCAACGCCAACCTCCGTCATGGCTGGTTCAGGACGTGCGGCTGAATATGGCATTCTGTTTAAAGGCGGTGAACATCTGGAGTCGGCACAACAGATTCAGACCGTGGTACTCGACAAAACAGGTACAGTAACCCAAGGTAAACCAGTGCTTACCGATGTTATCACGGCTTCGGATTGGACGGAATCTGATCTGCTTGAGCGAGTGGGAGCCGCCGAACAGAGTTCCGAGCATCCGTTGGCAGAGGCGATTGTCGCGGGTATCCGTGCCAAGGGTCTGGAGCTCACCCCAACAGAGAAGTTCGAGAACATACCGGGATACGGCGTGCGAGCTTCAGCAAAAGGGCAGGAAATTCTGGTCGGCACGCGGCGTTTGCTTGCAGATGAACAGGTGAATGTCTCCGAGGAAACCGTTCAGCAGATGAACCGTCTGGAGGAACAAGGGCGTACAGCGATGCTGGTAGCGGTGGATGGTCAGTGGGCAGGGATCGTGGCTGTGGCTGACACCATCAAGGATACCTCTCGCGAAGCCATCGGTCGTCTTCAGGCGATGGGGATTGATGTCATCATGATTACGGGAGACAATGAACGAACTGCTCGCGCTGTAGCAGAACAGGCAGGGATCGGTAAAGTGCTGGCTGAGGTTCTGCCCGAAGGTAAAGCTGCGGAAGTGAAGAAACTTCAGGAGAGTGGCCTGAAAGTTGCGATGGTAGGTGACGGCATTAATGATGCTCCGGCACTCGCTACTGCTGATATTGGGATGGCCATCGGAACAGGAACGGATGTAGCGATGGAAGCGGCGGATATTACCTTGATGCGTGGTGATCTGAACAGCATTGCAGATGCGATTGAGATGAGCCGGCGCACGATGGGTAACATCAAACAAAACCTGTTCTGGGCACTCGGTTACAATGTTATTGGTATCCCAATTGCGGCAGTTGGCTTCTTGGCTCCATGGCTGGCAGGGGCGGCGATGGCGTTCAGCTCCGTGTCGGTTGTACTGAACGCACTGCGTCTGCAACGTATGAAACTGAACAGAAATGAATGACCGACCCTTGTATGGAGATATGTCCAACGTCTCATTGTAATAAAGTGAGGATAAATAAATGCGCGGTTCGCTGCGGCGGACCGCGTTTTTGTTGAGGAAAAACAGTTTGAGTCGCCAAGAAATTTCATCCTGAATCGCTGATCGTTGATATAGCTGATATAGATGTTCTTTCTCTAGGGGAAGAGGATACCATAATGCTCTTTTATGAAAATGGATCAATTGCATTCATGAATAAAGCTTACGTTTTCTGAATTTTTCAAAAATGAGTTGACAATATGGACATATTCAAATAAAATTTAAACGATCGTTTGATTCAAACAACTGTTTAAATCAAATTAGAACGATTTGAGTAATGGAGGACACCTTTTATGTTACAGGCTTTACGTACATTGTTTAAAAAACCGCCAGTGATTGTAGGGATCGTAACAGCACTTATGTTCCAAGTGATCTTTAGCGTGATCTGGATGACCGCATATTCTGGAGTAAATGACCGCACGAAAGAATTGACGGTGGCGATTGTGAACGAGGACGGTGAAATGTCCAAAGGAATAGCGGATTCGCTCGCAGGAACACTGCCTTTCCACACCGTATCCAATCTGAGTGCGGCTGAAGCGTTGGATCAGCTGAATCATCATCAAGTACACATGGTGCTGGATATCCCGGCTGGATTTAACGAATTGCTTCAAACGGCTGGCTCCACCGCTGAGATTAAATACACCATTAATGAAGCGAACCCGGTTACGATTAAAAGCATGATGCAAGGTGTATCACAAAGTGTGACAAACACGATTAACAAACAAGCTACAGCACAAGGGGTACAGACGGTATTGACCGCTTCAGGTGCGCCCGCGGATCAGGCTGCTGAAGCCGCTACAAACCTGACTACCCGAGTGGAAGGAACAACAACGTCCATCAACCCGGTTAACGGGATGAATAATCAGATGGTGCCAATGATGATGGTACTGGCTTCGTATGTAGGGGCCATGATTATGGGGATGAATCTCCAGACAGCGATGGGCATGTTGTCATCTACCTATTCACGTTTGACTTTGTTTGGCGCGAGAGTAGTCATTAACGTAGGTTCTGCATTGGTCGTTTCCCTGCTGGGATCATCACTGATCGTGGCGTTGGGCGGACAGATTGAACAAGGATTCGTCGCATTCTGGTTGTTCCAGGCGCTCTTCCTGTGTACGTTCATGTTCTTCTCCCAGTTTTTCCTGATCTGCTTTGGACCAGCAGGAAGTCTGTTCAACATCATCTCACTGTCCCTGCAACTGGTATCTTCCGGCGCAATGGTACCGCGTGAATTGCTCAACAGCTTCTATAGCGGCATTGGGCAGTACCTGCCTGCAACATACGCCGTTCAGGGTATTCTGAGCGTGCAGTTGGGAGGCCCAGGAGTACAATCCGCTGCAGGTTCCATCGTGATTGTACTGTTGGTTGCAGTTGCTTTATCATTGGTCGTGACATTGTTGAAAAAACAACGCATGCCAGCTATGGCTCCAAGCCCGGCTCAAGCACAGAACTAATACAACAGATGCATGTAATGGCTTCATAGATAGAACAAGCACCCCGATGATTTTCATCGGGGTGCTTGGTGTAATATAATAGACAGATGATTCGCTGGCTGCAGTCCTTGAGCTGGAGCGAATGAGATGAACGGACAAGAGGGAGCGGGACGGAATGACTGAACCGGAGTTGGATATCAAAATGAGGATATTGCTTGCAGCCAAGAAGCTTTTTGCACAGCAAGGGTATGACGGGACCAGTGTTCGTCAAATATGTGATGAGGCATGTGCCAATGTGTCGTTGGTGTCTTATCATTTTGGCGGCAAAGAAAAGGTGTTCGAAGCATTATTTGAGCATTTTTTTCCGGATCATATGATGAACTCGCTGGCTGAAGAGTCCATGTCCTCACCTGTCGAAGGTATCCGCCGAATTATTGGTGAAGTTGTGAAGTATACGATGACGGACCGGGAAATGAGCGATATTGTACAGCTTGAAATTACCCTGCGCACACATCGCACAGCTACCGTCTTTCGTTTCTTGGACCCCGTCTGGACCCGAGTTAGGGATCTCCTGCAAGAAGGAAAAGATCAGGGATTGTTCCAGATTGAGTCCGTATCTTATGCGATGCTTCAGGTTATGGGTGTGGCTTTGGCACACAAACGGGCCAAGAATTCACGATTTGGCTTTGATTATCAGGATATGAATACAGAGGAACTCGCCGCACAGACGGTAGAGTTCGTACTTCGAGGATTGGGAGTGAACAGCCATGAATGAAACCATTGAACTGATGATGAAACACCGCTCTGTACGCAAATTCAAGCCAGACCCGGTGAGTGATGAGCAACTTGCAGCTATCGTAGCGGCGGGTCAGATGGCTTCTTCTTCAAGTAGTGTGCAAGCCTATACCGTGATTGCTGTGACTGACTTAGAGCAGAAAGCCAAGCTTGCTGAATTGGCAGGCAATCAGGCCTACGTCAACGAATGTCCCGTGTTTCTCGTATGGTGTGCTGACCTATATCGACTGAGTGATGCTGCGAAACGTCATCTTCCCGAGAAGGAATCGTATGCCGATTCAACAGAGAATTTCATGGTAGCTACAATTGATGCCGCACTGGCTTCCCAGAATGCCGCTCTTGCAGCAGAGTCACTTGGATTCGGAATCGTATATATTGGCGGGCTGCGTACCCGGATTGAGGAAGTCGCTGAGCTGTTGGGATTACCGGAAGGGGTATATCCGGTGTACGGCATGTGCATTGGTGTTGCAGATCAGGAAACGGGAATTCGGCCACGTCTGCCACTGGATGCAGTTCTGCATCATAATCGTTATAATGCTGAGCAGAGCCTGCAAGGTGTTGAGCGCTACGATGAGACAACGACAGCGTACATGAAAGAACGGACCAATGGTGAACGAACGACTCCATGGTCCGAACTAATGGCGAAGCGCCTGACTGAGCCTACCCGGTTGCAAGTGAGACCGTTCCTGGAAGGCAAGGGATTTTTGAAGCGTTAAGTTAAGCCGTAGAAACGCTTCGTGTTCTGATAAAAGAGACGAGCGGCCCGCTCGGTTCCCATGCCAGTGATCTCACTCCATGCCTGAATGACCTGTCTGGTCATAGCCGGGTGTGTCAATCGTCCCTGAAACGGCCCTTCGAAGGGCCAGGGTCCGTCGGTCTCGGCCATGACTTGTTCTGCTGGATATTGCCGGGCGAGTTCACGAATCTCTTCTTCATAATGAATATCCGGCGTGAAGGAGATGAAATAGCCGTTATCCGCCATGCGCCTTACGGTTTCGCTAGATCCTTTGAACCAGTGGAAATGGGCGCGTTGGAACTGATATTGCTCCAGTAGATCACAGACGATATCTGCATCTTCGTATATCGCATGAAGGACAAGCGGTTTGTTGTGCTTTTTGGCAAGCTGGATGAAACGTTCAAGTAGCTCGATGTACCCTCTCTGATCAAAGCGCTGCCCTGCCTGCTCAGCCTCCAGACGATTGTAATAGGGAAGGCCGACTTCTCCTATGGCTGTAGCTTGTCCCATATGCTTCTCAATCCATTGAAAGAACAGGTCCATTTCTGCAACGGACGGCAGTTCCTGCTCCGGATGAAAACCGAAGGCCGGATAGATGGTGCGGGGATGTTGCTTTGCAAGCTCCAGATTGGCCTGGGCAGAAGCGAGGCTCATGGACACGGCAATGACTGCCTCGACCTGCTGAGACGGGAAAGATAACAGCATCTCGCGTTGTTCGTCAGGGGCATACTGATCCAAGTGAATATGAGCATCAATCAGTGGTGCGAATGCTTGAGAATGCATGAGGGGATTCCTCCTTGTGTGTTCATATATATTTTAATTATGGTGCGTGAGATTTCTTGTAATAGATCACCCATTAAAGGAAAATGATAACTTTAAAGACCCGCACTATTAAGATAGGCGGGTTTTCTGCTGTTCTTCTCTCATCCACTGTGCAATCTGTCGTTTACGTTCCAGAAAAGCGGATTCTTCTGTATTTTCTTCTCGTCTTGGGCGATCAAAAGGAACATGTACCTCGTGCAACACGGTTGCAGGTCGGTTGGATAACACATAGACCCGATCCGCAAGCAGCAATGCTTCTTCGATATTGTGGGTGATGAACAGAACCGAGCGGCGGTTCTGTTCCCAGATATCGAGCAGCCAGCGCTGCATGTCACTACGTGTCAGTGCATCCAGCGCGCTGAAGGGTTCGTCCAGCAGCATCAGCTCCTGCGGACTGAGCAGGGCGCGCAGGAATGCAGCACGCTGCTGCATTCCGCCCGACAGCATATGTGGGTATGCCTGTTCGAATCCGGCAAGACCCACGCTGCTTAACCATTTTCGAGCCTCCGCAAGTGCTTCGGCCCGAGGGGGAGCATTTGTGGCTACTTCACCAGCAAGCAGTACATTGTCTTCAATGGTACGCCAAGGGAAAAGGGCAGGCTGTTGTGGCATATAACTAATCTTGCCACGCTGTCCCGTTACATTCTGACCGTTCATCAGCACTTGGCCTTCCTGTGGCTTCAGCAGACCGCCGATGATATGGAACAGGGTGCTTTTGCCACAGCCGGATGGCCCAACGATAGCGACAAACTCGCCTTGCTCGACAGTCAGGGACAGGCCGTTCAGAACCGGTAGCCTGCTCCGTCGTTCGCGGAATGAGGCGTGAACATCAACGACGTCCAGTGCAGACGGAACTGGAGCAGAAGCAGGATTGGCAGGTTGGTCGGGGGTAACCGGGTGAAGCTTTTCACCGTGCTTTGGCTCCATTGTGCGTGCTCCTCGTCCAGGCTGGACTTGTTCCTCCTGTTGCTGATTCATATGGTCATCACTTCCTAATATACAGATTACATCTTCTTATTTACTCGTCGTCGCAGCTTCACCTTGTGGGATGTGCATACGTGTTGTTCACAACTACTATGGCATCATGCCACAAGGTGAAGCTGCTTGGTATATCCACACATTTATACTACCGCTTCTGTGGACGCCAGCGCACGAGCAGCTTCTCCAGCAGTGCAATGAGCAGGAAGAGCAGCAAGCTGAGCGCTACAATAATCATGATTGCCACGAATAAACGATCCGTGCGGTAAGCTGACTTTTGCAGCATCATATAATAACCAATGCCCTTGTCTGCACCAATCCATTCGGCGATGATGGCACCCATCACGCTATAGGTAGCGGCGATTTTGACACCGGAGAATACGGATGGCAGCGCATGGGGGAGCTCCAGCTTCCAGAAGATCTGGTGACGTTTGGCACCAGCCATGCGCATATAGTTCATCATGGCCGCATCGGTGCGGGTCAAGCCGTCCATGGCCGCCACTGCAACGGGGAAGAAGCAGACCAGAATGATCGTAATCAGCTTGGGCAGCAGCCCGAATCCGAACCAGATTAGCAGGAGCGGCGCGAGCGCGATGGTCGGGATATTTTGACTAAGAATAAGTAAAGGATACAGGGCCGACTTGAGAAAAGGGACCAAATGCAGCACCATCGCAATCAGCAATCCAACCGCCGTGCCAGCCGCGAATCCGATCAGCGTTAACTGAATGGTTGCGGAGGCGTGCATGCCAAGTCGCTCGGCCTGGGATGCCGCTTCGCGGGCGATGTCGGACGGTGCAGGCAGCATCCATTTCTCGATATGGAACAGGGAAACGCCCCCCTGCCATATCGCTATAAAGAGAATAACCGCCACAAAGGGCGGCCATACATTTTTCCAATAGGCATGCATTAGCGATATTTCTCCGTCAGGGTGTCCATGCTGAAGCCGGCAGGGCTATGGGCAATCTTGATTTGGGAGATGATGCTTGGGCTGCCAGCTTCCACGAGTACCTCGTGCATCTTGCGGACAACCTCCAGCAGTTCCTCCAGTTCCCCCTCCATCGTGGTGTCGAGCGGGTTCACCTGGTACTTCAGGCCGGATTGCTGAATGACTTCGATGGCACGATCTACGTAAGGGTAAGAGTTCTCGCCATTTGGCGTTTTGGGAATAACTTGAATGCTAAGTAGTGTGCTTGCCATGAGAGATCACTTTTCCTTTCGGGTTGGGTTATATAAGCTGAACCTAGGGAATGTACACTTTACCACTTCGATTGCAGTACCCTCTTCCGATCGCTGTTATCCCCAGATTTCTTCAATCCATTTTCAATGGGGAAATCCGGGGATAAAGGCGAACACTTTGTTTCTTCAGATGGGTTCTGCACTCTTCGTTCTTGTGTACATAAATGTCAACTTAACAGTTAGATTTTATTGGGGTAAGAACTCGTTCGTATATGCCTTGCTCACATCGATCTGTTCATCCAGCAGTTTTTTGCTAAACATCCAGTCGGTGTAGTTCTGCCACACATCCTGTTTTTGTTCTCCCCAACGCGGGGCGTCATCCGTGTACTTGGGACTAAGCCACTTCTGGCTTGCCAGCACCAATTCCTTATCCAGATCCGGTACGGCCTTGATCAGAATGTTGGCTGCGTCTTCGGGATGATCAATCGCATACTGATATCCTTCGGAAGTGGCCTTCAGGAATGCTTTCACCAACTCAGGGTCGTTTTGGATCGTCTGCTCGTTCGTTACGAGTACAGGCGTGTAGTAATCCAGTGCATCTGAATAATCCTTTACATATAACATATCGATCGGTTCCCCGCGCAGTTCGGCTTCAATACCTGTCCAGGCGTAGAAAATCCACGCGAAGTCAATGTCCCGTTTCACTGCGGTGAAAAAGTCGGCGTCACCCATGTTAATATTTTTCACTTTGGATACATCGGCACCTTCGCCTTCCATGATGGATTGCATCACAGCTTCTTCTACAGGGGAACCCCAACCGCCATAGGTTTTGCCTTCAAAATCTTTCGGTGACTTAATATTCCGATCCGCCGGAGCAGCGAACCCGGATGTATTATGCTGAATAACGGCTGCAATGGAGACAAGTGGAACACCCTGTGTGCGGGCTTGAGTTACACTTTCCTGATAGCTTACGCCAAAAGGCACTTCATTGGAGGCAACCATCGTATCTGCACCCCCGGCACCTGGTTGAACAATCTCAACGTTCAAGCCTTCAGCCTTGTAAAAACCTTGATCTACGGCCGCATACAGGCCCGTATGATTCGTATTCGGTGTCCAGTCGAGCACGACTTTAATATCTTTCAGTGCGGCAGTTTCACCTTCGTTGCTGCTTTCTGTATTGGTGTTGCCGTTCTGTCCTGCCGGGGCAGCTTCTTTGCCGCCACATGCGGCTACAGTCACCACAAGCAAACATAAGAGCAACAACCCCATCGTTTTACGCCATTTCATCTGTGATTCTCTCCTTCGGTATGTCCGGCCGAGTGGCACGGGGTACTCCTTGGCTTCATATCCAATCATCTTGCATAAATCGACAGATTTATACCAGTTGAGATCCGGATGACGTTATTTTAAACGTAAGTAAAACGTCCATCGATGTCATTCGAAGAAGCCAGACCGCGTTTAGCGGAAGTTTTCTTGCCATATCAGGAAGGTCCTGCTTCGTAGCTTATACTTTCTGATAATAACAAAAAAAGCGTCCCGTAATCCGGGACGCGTGCAGGCGTTAGAGAGGTGGCGTTCAGCCATAGGGCTGTGCCAATTCGATATACTCCGATTCCTACGCTGGCATGATCCAGATCAGGTCTAAGGGTTAGTATCTTGGTGGGATACACTCTCAGCCGGCCAATTCCGACTCCCCTGGGAAACTATGAAGTTACGGGCATTACTAGGTGTAATTATAGGCCAGCGGGTGGAACGTGTCCAGTCAGGAACTGGATAGAGTGCGGTCGGAGTGGAGCATGCAATCCATCAAAGGAATTACACAGGTCATTATTTAACCGTCCTAATGGTCCACACACCAGCTGATGTACTTAACGTTGGAAAAATTCGATCCATTCTTTCTCCGGACCATAGATGAAGAAATAGCGGTAACCGTTAGGCAGTGTAATAATCTCTCCATCGATAAATTCGGCTTCTGTGCCTTGAATGCGTTGGTATTCTGCTTCAAGGTCATCTACGCGGATGGCAAAATGGTGCACGGTTCCTTCCGCAGGTAGTTTGTCGCTGTACCCTTGAATTAACTCAATCTCTGTCTCGTTACTTCCATTGAAGCCGAGGAAGGCAAGCTGAATGACGCCGTTGGTATGCGTTACCCGGTCCTTCAGTTCCAATCCAACAACTTCCGTATAGAAACGGAGTGTGGTATCCAGATCACGAACGGCAATGCCGACGTGGTCAATGCGCTTTTGAAAACTCATCGTCAAAATCCCCTTATATAGTGAATTTTACTACCATTTTACTGGATATCATAGGGCTGTACTACGGGGTTGTCAAATCGGATTTTACTTTGGAAAAATCATAAATGTTCACTTATATGTACAGGAATGTCGTAGTCATGATGTTCTTCAATCTATGGCACAGTGGATTACTCGGTAAGATGTCCCTGCTTGAAATACTGGCGCTCCTCTATCAGTTAATTATTCTGGGGCCACTCGTACGATATGTATTCGGTAAATTCATCAAGGGCAAAGATGTAGTCCTGCCTTTCGTTAATAAAAGTGTCTGATTCAACTAGATCCAAAGTATTTCCTGGGCAATCTTGCAAAAGAATAGTGCTATAAAAAAATGTCCGTTGCCAAGTCATAACGGTAGACATTTTCATTTATTAAATAGGCCATTCTAACAATCAAGTATGGATGAATGCAAAACTGTTAAGTCGCAGAATCCACCGCATGTTTGTTCTGCCATTGATACGTGATCAGGCCTCCCCTTTTACCGAAGCGTCTGTTCAGCCATGGAGATAACGATACACCACCCAGGAATCCGGCAAATTGAGCGAAGATCAGCGTCCCGCCCTGGCTATAATCTTTGCCGTAATGTTCAAGTGCAACCGGTAGAATGGAACCGAGCACAACGTGGGCAAGTCCAATGAGGAAATAGGACAGACATCCGATCCAAAGTAACTTTTTCATAAAGAACTCCTTCTACTTATATAAGCAATGTGTCATGTATATGCAATGTATATGCATTGAGTACCCCTACGCAGATGAAATTGCGCAGACAAGAATCTATCATAACAGCACATGTCAAGTTGTGCACACGAGTGTTGCAATTCTGACGAAGGTTCGTATATACTGAGACACAACAATTACAGATCGGACCATGCCGTTGAAGAGCATCCAACTCGGAGGCGTTTTCGCCAGGGGAGCGATATTTCCCCAAGTTAACCGGAACCGCCCGTTATCGCGGACCAAGAGGCTGGAAGCAGGATATCCTGATTCAGCAAGTTGGGTGGCACCGCGAGCAGAGCGCTCCTCGTCCCAAGGGATGAGGGCGCTCTTTGTATTTTTACAGCCAAAGGAGACGGTGACCATGTTGGACATGAAGTGGATTCGGGCACATGCAGAAGAGGTTCAGGCGGCAGCAGACGGGAAAAAAATCAAGATTAGTATTCGTACATTGCTGGAGCGGGATGAAGAACGCAGAGCGCTTTTGCAGGAATCAGAAGAAGGTCGCAGATTGCGCAATACGTTATCCGCGGATATTGGCAGGCTCATGCAAGCCGGGAATCGGGAACAGGCCGAGGGTTTGCGGGCTCAGGTGAAGCAGCTTAATGAACAGTTGGAACATGTGGAAGCTAGGCTTGCCCCTGTGCAGGAGGAAGTAACCAAGCTGCAATGGCTGGTGCCCAATATCGTATCCTTGGATACCCCCCATGGCTCGTCGGATGCGGATAATGTGGAGCTGAGACGTGTGGGAGAGGTGCCAACGTTTGAGTATGACACCAAAGATCACGTGGAACTTGGGGAACTGCACGATCTGATCGACATTACGCGCGGGGTGAAGATTGGCGGGACACGAAGCTATGTATTGAAGGGAGCAGGCCTGTTGTTGCATCGGGCTGTACAGCAACTTGCGCTTGATTTGCTGCTGAAGCACGGGTTTACACCGATGGAAGTCCCTCTGATGGTCCGGGAGGATGCACTGTTGAACACTGGTTTCTTCCCAACCGGTCGAGATCAGGTCTATGAACTCGAAGGGGAGAACAAGTGGCTGGTGGGGACTTCTGAAGTGCCACTGGTTTCATATTATGCAGATGAGATCGTCGATGTGGAAGAGCCGGTGAAGCTGGCTACGGTATCGACGTGTTTCCGCAGTGAGGTGGGCTCCGGCGGACGTGATGTACGCGGATTATACCGTGTGCATCAGTTTGCCAAAGTCGAGCAGGTCATTCTCTGTGCCCCTGATGCGGAAGAATCGGAGCGCATGTTGCAAGAGATTACGGGACACGCGGAGGAATTGCTGCAATTACTGGAACTGCCGTATCGTGTTGTCGCTGTATGTACCGGAGATATGTCGCAGAAAACGTACAAACAGTATGACATCGAGACCTGGATGCCAAGCCGCGGTGCATATGGAGAAACTCATTCGTCGTCGAATCTGCATGATTTTCAGGCTCGACGTTCGAATATTCGTTGCCTGGATGCCGAAGGCAAGTTGGCCTATTGTCACACGCTGAATAATACGGCGGTGGCATCGCCGCGTATCCTGATTCCGTTACTTGAGAACCATCAGCAGGAGGATGGAAGCATTCGCATTCCGGCAGCCCTGCGGCCCTATATGGGCGGTGCCGAGAGCTTGATTTTGCCAGAGCAGGATGCAGTGAAGTAGAGAAGATAGGTAACGCTTTAGGAAGTGAAGAATCAGCAAAGGAACCCCTTGACCGGGGTTCCTTCTAATTAAACATATGATCTGTTACCCACTGGTACTCTTGTTCAAGTCGAGCTGCCAATTTGGGATCTTCTTCGGCTGCAACTTTTCTCATGTATGTTAAATCAATCGTATCAAATTGACTGTAAATCAGGTATCGTGCCCACTCCAAGCTTCGGGCATCTGTCCAGTACTCGGAGGCTCTCAATCGATCCAAAATAAGGTCGTCTATTCCAATTACGTAACAGTAGCCTTCAGGTGTTAATAATTTGATAATCTTGTCTTTTGAACCTTCCAGTGTATCAGAAGGTATTTCGATAGGGATGTCCATTTCGGAGACATAATAATGTCTTCCTTCGTGAACGAAACCCAGATGATCAAATAAACTTCGGGCCAAATCATCTCTGATCATGACCAGATCAACATCAGCGGTCTTGTAACTTCCAGAAGTGTATAGTTCAACAGCATGTCCTCCAACAATAATGGCTGGATCTGCATCTAATTCATCAAGAATAGGAGTAATAATACCCATCACATAGAACTCTTTTAAATCACTTTTAGTCACATCTGCTGCAAGTTCCTTCAATTTTCGTTTAGCCCATTTAATTCTTTCCTGCATTTCTGGTGTTTGAATACGTTCCATGGTTCACCTATATTCTTTAACGCAGCTTCCATTCACGCTCGTTAATGATTTCAATTTGTCCAGATTCAAGGGCTTTTTTGAAACGATTGCGGGCTGTTTTCATCAATAGAACCATTTCGTCTTCAGGACGAATTTTGGTGGATGTCGAAGTGACGATAGCTTTCATACGTTTACGGTTATTTTTAGGTGAAACCATATCAAGCAAATTCTTTTCGATCATACAATATCCCACCCCATTTTTTAGGTTTATTAAAACAGTATTACGCGACCTTCCCATATTATACAATGAAAATTATGAAATTGTTCCAAGACTCTCACTTACGACATTCAACTTTATGCAATTCGTATCCGATATAATATAATAGAAGTAAAATATTGGATTATGGGAGATGGAAATTGAAATGAATAGAATCAAACTGGCGCTTCGAGGCATGCTTGCTCTAATTATGGCAATAACAATACTGGTTCCTTCGTTGGCCTTGGCGGCTACAGGTGATGTGACATCGATTGAAATCACGAATAGCAGCCCGCAGAAGATGAGTGTATCCGAGACGGCTACCCTTCAGGTTATGGCAACGGTAGAAGGTTTTGATAACAAGCAGGATGTTACTGCAGGTGTGACATGGTCCACCAGTAATGCAGCGGTTGCGACGATGGTGAAAGGCAAAGTCAAGGCTGTAGCCGCTGGCGAAGCAACCATTTATGCAAAGGTAGACGGGGCAAAAGCCCAGTTGGTTGTCCAGGTGCAGGAGAAGATCAAAAGCATCAAAGCTTCACCGAAATCCTATAGTTTTGTTAAAGGTAGCGAAAGTACTCTTCCCAAAGTAAGCATTATACGTGCGAATGGTAAGGAAGAGGATGTGACGTCTGAGATTGTGTGGTCCGTATCCACTTCTTCGGCTGTGCTGGAAAACGGTAAAATCAAAGGCGTTACGCCTGGCAGAGTATTGCTGCAAGGCAAGTACGGAACAACGATTGTGAAAGTCCCCGTTGCAGTAACGGACGAGATTACCAAAGTCGAGGTTACACCTGCCTCAATGCAGTTGAACATCAAGAAGTCCAAGGCGTTGAAGGTCATCGGCACCTACGCAAACGGTAAAACGATCAACCTTTCGAAACAAGTGATATGGACCTCTTCCAATACAAATGTAGCTATCGTGAAAAATGGAGCCGTCAAGACACTGTCAGAAGGACAAGCGACCTTGACAGGAACTTATCAAAATCAGACAATAAAGGCAGAGGTGACCGTTGTACCTTTGCTCAAAAAGCTGATTACAGGCCAGAAAAAACTGGTCTTGTCTCCACAGGGAAGTACAACGCTGAGTGTGATGGCCCAGTATGATACGGGCAAAACGACTGTTGTGACCAACAGTGCGGTGTGGAGCAGCACAAAGCCGAGCGTAGCGACAGTAACCAATGGCAAGATCGTGGCTGTAGGCAAAGGTAAAACGTCCATCACGGCCAAGTGGGGAAACAAAAAAGTGACGATCCCTGTGACGGTAAAATAAATATTTATATAATGAAGTGCTTTGCATCAATTCAAAGATAAAATCAGTACATGACACGTTAAAATCATCAAGGTAATAGACAACCAAGGGGCGTAGACATACGCTCCTTTTTTGGATATATAGAAATCAATATAAATTGAACTAAACATTTACACAAAACGGAGAGGACAGAAAGGACCTGAAGAAGCGGAGCGTTCGCCTTTATCCCCGGATTTCCCCTTTATAAAAGGAATCAAAAAAATCTGGGGATAACAGCGATCGGAAGGTTGTTCTGTCATCGGAGTGTGCAGTGTAAATATTCTTTAGTTCAATTTATATCGCGAGATCAAGGAGGGAGCATGTTAATGAAAGATCCAATGCAACCGGAAAACTGGCCTGCCTGGGCGACAGAGACGGTAGAGATTGCTCCGGCCAACCCCAATTGGGACG
Source organism: Paenibacillus polymyxa (assembly GCF_018614975.1). Classification (GTDB taxonomy): domain Bacteria; phylum Bacillota; class Bacilli; order Paenibacillales; family Paenibacillaceae; genus Paenibacillus; species Paenibacillus polymyxa_E. The sequence goes on from NZ_JAGGNR010000005.1 coordinate 86,689, forward strand.
CACAGGCTCAGGAAGAAATCCGGCAACTCAAACGTCTTCTACAGCAGTTTAATATCCATCAATTCGAACATATCGGAAGCACGTCCATTCCAGGGTTACCCGCCAAACCCATTATTGATCTGATGGCAGAGGTACAGTCATGGGACGATATGGATCTGATTGGGGACCAGTTGAATCCGGTGGGCTGGAACTACGTTCCTCCAGAACTGGATGGACGGGAATACAGACGATTCTGGGTCAGGGTCAAGGATGGCAAGAGAGCTGTACACCTTCATCTGATGCGCCCGGGAGAAGAACGCTGGGATCGTCAAATTCGGTTTCGGGATGTGCTGAGAAAACGCCCAGATCTGGTGAAAGCCTACGCCGTCCTGAAGACGAAGCTTGCTGATGAGAACAAGGAAGATAGGGAATCGTATACCGCTGCCAAAACGCAATTTATTTTACAAGTGCTGGATGAAGGCGTGTGATTGATTGAAAAGCGTACTTATCAGAGAAAGGCTGATCTATTTCTTCGCAGTCATGATGACCATGGCGGCAGGATCCAGACACTTTGGTGAACGATTGCCGGGTTGGGTGCATGAACATTTCGGAGACGCATGTTGGGCGGGCATGATTTATTTCGGAGTACGCATGGTGTGGTCTCATCGCAGCTTGGTATGGGCGATGTGTTTGAGCTGTGTATTCAGCTGGATGATTGAGTTCTCGCAGTTGATTCAGACGCCTGGGCTGATTGAGATACGCTCTACCGTATTAGGTGCTCTTATGCTGGGACATGGGTTTCTGGTGATCGATCTGATTCGATATACGGTCGGTATTCTGTGCATGGCTATGATAGATCGTTATTTCCTGAGAAATAAGATGGCTGGATCATGAACTCAAGTGAATCATGGAGGTGTGCTGAATGAATGTAGAAAAACTCTTTGCCGAATCGCCCGAATTCGAAACACAGCGGTTAAGACTGAGACGCCTTGCGATGGATGATCTCGAAGAATATTATGCGTTTGCCTCTGATCCGCGAGTGAGTCAGCAAAGCTTGTGGAAATGCCATGAGACGGTTGAAGATTCAATGCAATATATTCAGCGGGTATTGGATAATTATGAACGGAAAACGGTCTATATCTGGGCTTTTGTCCTGAAGGAAACTGGAACATTGATCGGAAGAGGTGGCATCTTTGATCTCAACGAACCCATGCAGAGTGCTGAACTGGGATACGCGATATCCAGCAGTCACTGGGGAAAGGGTCTCGCAGCAGAAGCGATGCAACCCATCGTGGATTATTGCTTTCAGGAACTGGACTGCAATCGGCTGGATGGGAAATGTAATGCAGGCAACATAGGCTCTGCACGCGTAATGGAGAAGCTGGGTATGTCGTACGAAGGTTTGTTACGCAAACAGTTGAAGATCAAAGGTGTATTTACGGATCAAAAATTGTACTCCCGTATCCGGGATGATCTATAATATTTCCAATGCCACATAGGGTACATCGCAGAAATTGAAGGAGGCGGAATCATGATCTACAGTATTATTTCCCGTTCGTTGTGGGAGCAAGTGTCAAAGGGGAGTGAGTATGCACCAGATAGCCTGGAGACGGACGGATTCATTCATTGTTCCACCAAGGAACAGATCCCATGGGTAGCCGGGCAATATTATGCAGGCCGCACGGATCTATTATTACTTAGTATTGATGAGAAGGCGTTAGAGCCAGAACTGGTGTATGAGGATCTCTACGAATTGAATGAACTATATCCACATATCTATGGAGAGCTCAATCTGGATGCGGTTCGCAAAGTCATTCCATTTGAACCGAATGCAGACGGTACGTTTTCATTTCCTGAATAAATAATATGTGACGCTTCTATTTGGACGTGATCTGGGGACATTATACTTTTCCGAAGGGTGGTTAACGGATGGATATGAATCAGGTTTTTCTGGAGACAGCGGAGAAGCAATTCCTGTATTACAAGCAGCTCGGGGAAAAAGCTATGGCACAACTGGAGTCCGAGCAATTGTTTCAATCCTGGAATGAAGACGCGAACAGCATTGCGGTAATCGTAAAACATCTATGGGGTAATATGCTGTCCCGTTGGACGGACGTACTGACAACAGATGGTGAGAAACCGTGGCGTGAACGGGATGCCGAATTCGTGAATGATATCTCAACCCGTGAAGAGTTGCTCGTTAAATGGGAGGAAGGCTGGAATTGTCTACTCGAAGCCATTCGTTCGTTTACCCCGGAACAATTGTCTCATATCATATACATTCGCAATGAAGGACACACCGTCATGGAGGCTACTATTCGGCAATTGGCGCATTATCCGTATCATGTCGGGCAAATTGTATTTACCGCGAAAATGCTTAAAGAAACAGCTTGGGACAGTCTCTCCATTCCGAGAAACGGGTCTTCTCAATATAATGGCGGCAAATTTGCCAAGCCGAAGGCACGCAAACATTTTACAGAAGATGAACTTCATATAGAAAAGGGTGAGGAACAACAATGACCCAAATCGCATTGATTCGCCATGGAAGCACAGCTTGGAATAAGGAAAAACGTTCACAGGGCCAGACGGATAATCCGCTGGATCAGGATGGCAGGGAACAGGCGGTATTACTTGCCGCGAGACTAGCCGAAGAATCCTGGGATGCCATCTATGCAAGTGACTTGGAGCGTGCAAGTGAGACGGCGCGCATCATTGGTGATCGCTTGGGCACTCAGGAGATTCATCTGGACCCTAGACTTCGCGAGGTGGGTGGAGGACAGGTCGAAGGAACGACGGAAGAGGAACGGATCGCCAAGTGGGGAGCGGACTGGAGCACTTTGGATCTGGGACGGGAGCTTGCGGATGCAGGGACTGTTCGAGGCAGTGCGGTGCTTGAAGATATTGTACAGCAGCACCCCGATGGAAGAGTGATCGTTGTCAGTCACGGAGCCGTCCTGCGGAATACACTGCGAGGTCTGGTGCCTGAACTGGATATTAGCGTGAAGCTGTCCAACACATCCATTACCCGGATCGCCAAGAAAGATGATACGTGGCAATGCGAACTGTATAATTGTAGCGTGCATTTGGATTCATCAAGGGAGTCTTAATAGATGGATGCTCTGACGTTAAAGCAAAAATTGCAGCATATTAAGTCGGCTAATTGGTCCATCGACCACGTAGAACAGCCTTACGAATTGGCGCTGGATATGATGAATCATATTGGCAGTCCCGACCCTGTTCTGCGAGATGAATTGATCTATGTTACGTTTGCAACCTGGATTGGACAGGGTGTATTTTCGGAAGACCAGCTTCGGCATATATTACAGTTGGCGCTGGACGATCAGCACCTTTTTTATGGAATCGGTGAGCAGGGAACGGACAGTGTATTTACGCGGACGTTCTCCGTGTTGCTACTGCCTCCAATTTTGAATGTGGATCGTGAGCGGCCTTTCCTGAACAAGGAGGATATCGCGGGTATTCACCATCGTTTGACTACATATCTGTTATGTGAAAAGGATGTTCGCGGCTACGTCGATGATAAGGGTTGGGCGCATGCTCCGGCACACGCGGCTGACGCAGTTGAAGATCTGGCACAGTCGCCATATCTGGAGCAGGCGGATCTGTTGGAATTTCTGTATGCAATCAGTGTGAAAATAACCGAATCAAGTGAAGTTTACATTCATGATGAGGATCAACGAATAGCACATGCCGTCATAACCATTCTTCGTCGCAATCTGTTGGAGCAAAAGGATATTACGGTGTGGATCAATTCCCTTCAACAAGGAGAACAGGCAGAGAACAGATCACTTCTGGAAACCAGTCAGATAAGCCTGAATGTGCGTCTGTTTTTGCAGACACTTTATTTTGCGATCCGGACGGAAGTAGCTGAGCCGTTTCCGGCGGTTCGGTCTATGATATTGCAGGTATTAGAAAGAGAGAAGTAACGGGATGCCAGATATGTGGATGTGGACAAAGGGGGGGGATGACGTGACCAAACAGCCGTATTCATGGACGGAGAAGATCCTATCTCCGCTGGGTGAGGCAGCGGTTATCATCCAGTGCGGAGATCAATTGTCTGATGCGGTGCAGCGCAGAGTGATATCTGTCTGTGCTTTGCTGGAAAAAAGCACTTTGCCAGCCATGATCGAATGGGTGCCTTCATATACGTCCGTTACAGTATTTTATGATCCGTTCATCTCCTCTTACCCTCAGTTATGCAAGATTCTGCTTCAGCAGTTGAATCAAATGAAGGAATCCGTGCAAGACAAACCCAGGACGGTCACGATTCCCGTATGTTATGGTGGCGAATGGGGGCCTGATCTTGATTATGTTGCGAGTGAACATGGACTGACCCCAGAGGAAGTTATTGCGATTCATACATCCGGTGATTATCTCGTACACATGATTGGATTCGCACCGGGTTTTCCGTATCTCGGGGGGTTATCCGAACAGATTGCTACGCCCAGAAGAGCAACGCCAAGGCTTAGGGTTGAGGCGGGTACAGTAGGTATCGGTGGCAAACAGACGGGAATCTATCCGGTGAATACACCCGGGGGATGGCAATGTATTGGACGAACGCCACTCCGGTTGTTTCGGCCGGGTGAGAACATACCGAGTTTGCTGGCAGCAGGTGATCGGGTTCGATTTGAACAGATTACGATGCAGGACTATCTGGCGTTGAAGCGGAAGGAGGACGAATAATGAGTATTGAAGTGATTCGCCCTGGTCTGTTATCTACCGTTCAGGATGAAGGCAGAACCGGTTATCGCCGGTATGGTATTCATCCTGGCGGGGTCATGGACACCTTTGCAGCCAGAGCAGCCAATATGCTTGTGGGCAACTCCCGTCATGCGGCAGTGCTGGAGATGACGATGACGGGGCCGGAGCTTCGATTTCAGGAGAGCCAGCTCATCTCATTATGTGGAGCCGATCTGACGGCAACGGTGGATCATTTGCCTGTACCTTTGTGGCGCCCTGTGTTGGTGCGGGCTGGAAGTGTATTGAAGTTTGGCCCGTGTCGTCATGGCTTGCGCAGTTATCTGGCGTTTGCGGGTGGAATAGCTGTGCCGGAAGTGATGGGCAGTCGAAGTACAGATCTCAAGACAGGTCTGGGCGGTTTGGAAGGAAGAGCCCTGCGTGTGGCAGATCTGTTATCCAATGGTGAAGCTTCCGCCGAAGCGCAAGGTTGGATGCAGCGTATGGAGCAGCAGGTAAAGGAGAGTGAGCGGGACCACCGATTATTGGCGCCTGCGTGGTTTTTATCTGAGCGGGAAAGACCTGACTATTATGGGCAATCTGTTATTCGTGTGATGGATAGTAAGGATAGTTCGCTGTTCAGCAAGGCAAGTTTGGGACAATTCTATACCGAAAAATACGTGATCTCTTCACAATCCGATCGGATGGGCTATCGCTTGCAAGGCTCCATACTGGAGCTGGATCAGCCGCCAGATCGGCTGTCTGAAGCCGTTACCTATGGCACGGTGCAGGTGCCACCTGATGGTCAGCCCATCATTTTGATGGCAGATCATCAGACAATTGGAGGTTATCCTGTTATAGCACAGGTAGCTCGGGTGGATATGCCAATCCTGGCTCAGGCTAGGCCAGGAACCCAAATTTCTTTTAAAAAGATTACGCATGATCAAGCCGGACAGTTGTATATGGAACAGGAAATCAATATGCAACTCATAGATAAGCTGATACGCAGAAGAATGGCAGGAATGGGGGGCACTAATGAATACCTCGAAAACCTTGGATATCAATTGTGATCTGGGCGAAAGTTATGGTGTATATCGTACGTTATCGGACGAAGCCATTCTACCCTTAATTACATCAGCCAATATTGCCTGCGGGTTTCATGCAGGGGACTCGGCTACGATGCGGATAACGGTGGAGAGGGCATTGGAGCATCAGGTGGCAATTGGAGCCCACCCCGGGTTGCCGGATTTGCAAGGGTTTGGCAGAAGACGTATGGACATAACGCCACGGGAAGCTTATGACATGGTGGTGTATCAGATCGGTGCGCTGGCTGCCTTTGTCCGTGCAAGTGGGGGGCACATGCATCACGTGAAACCACACGGTGCCTTATACAATATGGCTGCAGAAGATACGAAGCTTGCTGAAGCCATCGTGGAGGCGATCTATCAAGTACAGCCTGATCTGTATTTGTATGGTCTGGCGGGCAGTGAACTGATTTACGCTGCGGATCGCATCGGTATGCACAGTGTGAGCGAGGTGTTTGCGGATCGAACCTATGGTGCGGATGGTGAGCTCACCCCTAGAAGCCAAGCGGGAGCTGTCATTGAAGAGTCGGGACAAGCGATTGCACAAGTGCTCCAGATGGTAAAAGACGGCGTGGTTGTATCCACGGATGGTACGCTAGTTCCCATTAAGGCAGAGACGGTCTGTATCCACGGTGACGGAGCTAACGCTCTCACATTTGCTCAAGAAATTCGTCGTGTGCTGGAATCGGAGGGTATTACGTTATCCGCGCATAAATTAGGAATGACAAGGAGTGAATGAACAGAATGAAACCCATACGCAACTCGGCGAAGGCTGTGATTGTGCAGGATGGCCGATTGCTGGTCATCCGGCTGGAAGATCAATATGGTACTGCTTATGTGTTCCCAGGTGGAGGACAGGAGAAAGGTGAAGAACTCAAGGATGCGGTCGCGCGCGAATGTCTGGAGGAGATTGGTCAGGCCGTGAACGTGGGAGAGCTGTTACATATCCGGGAGTATATCGGAAAAAATCATGAATTCGCCGAGTGGGATGCAGATATCCACCAGGTTGAATTTTATTTTGCGTGCAGCCTGATCGATCCGGAGGCAACCGTTTTTGCAGGCTCCAATCCTGACGACCACCAAGTCGCCGTGGAATGGATTGCACTTGAAGAGCTGTCCCGGATTCGTTTATATCCAAAAACCATTGGTGAGCTGCTGCTTAAATCGGGTTCTTCCTCAATTTATCTTGGAGATTTGAATTAAAATGATCCTAGGAACAATAAGGGATAATCCCTTTATGTAAACATTTTTATAAAGAACTTTTCCAATTTTGTCACGTTTGCGTATCGGTTCATGGATTCACCATAGGTGAGGTGGGTACACTATAAGTACAGGCTTATTACACCTAACGTAAGTTGACTGTACTTATACACAGCAACGGAGCGGATAAAACCTAAAGAAACGAAACCTGCAAAGTTAAGTACAGGTTTCTGTTTGAACTTTAGCTTACCCACTCCTCAAATTGGAAGAACGGTAGACGTAGTGGAGGGGACGGAATCGATTCTGAGGAAGCAAAGCGTTCGCCTTTATCACCGGATTTTCCCTTTGAGAAAAGGGAATCAAAAAAATCCGGCGATAACAGCGATCCAAAGAACGATCCGTACCCGCAACGGCCGCCTACAAGAGTTCTTCAAATATCCCCCAAACCGAAAGGAGTACTTCCCATGAACCAGACTGAATTGGAACAAAACATTGTAAAATCATTGGAAAACAACCCTTTTTGCAGCTTCTCCACTGTGGAGAATGGTAAACCGAAATCCCGCTATATGGCGCTTTTCAACGATGGACTGAACATTCATCTGGCAACGAACCGCCGTACACACAAAGTAGAGGAACTGGAGAATAATCCGAATGTTAGCCTGCTACTTGGTTATGAGGCTGGTGGTTCCAAGGAAGTAGTTGAGATCGAAGGAACCTGTGAAGTGACAAAGAACGAAGGCTTGCGTGAACAAGTGTGGAACGACGAACTAAAGGCGTGGTTCGATGGACCTAATGATCCAAACTATGTCATTCTGGACATCACTCCGACTCGTATTGAATACACAGGGAAAGATCATGAACATCATGTGTGGGAACAATAATCCGAACATGAAAATAACATCTGCAAAGTAGCGTCCTTATGCGAAAATACGCGCAGAGTTTAATCCAACCGTGAAAGCCATTAAGGTTTCACGGTTTTTAGTATGGATGAATAACGCTGAGTTGGATATACATGTAAGACGTATGTAATATACGTATTTTAAAGATAATAAGCACGATATACCTACTAAAATGTTGAAAAAAATGTCGAAATCACGCATGATAATGTAAACTTTCCTGGGTACATGCGGGTAATGTAAAAAATAATGCTTTTCAATGGCTGAACATTGCGTTATGATTTGGAATGTAAACGACAAGCACAGACATAAATAGATGTTCATGTGAGATAAACTTACCTGAAATTCCGATGCATGTCATCAGAGCGTCAGTACGCACAACCCATGAAATCTATCTTTTTTCTGCGCTCTTCGTTTGCTCATTAATGCATGATTCAATGTACATAACCGGGAGGGGTTATTTTGAAAACGAGTAAAAAAGTATTATCAAGCCTGACTGCCGCTTTGGTTGCATTAAACGTGCTTGCGGTGTTTCCAGTACCTGTATCGGCTGCGGATGCTTCCAAAGTTAAACTGCGGATCATGGAGACAACAGATATTCATACCAACCTGGTTAACTATGACTACTATTCCGACAAAGAGACAGACCAGTATGGACTCGCCAAAACAGCTACACTGATTAAGAAAGCCCGTGACGAGGCGAAGAACAGCCTGCTGTTTGATAACGGGGATCTGATTCAGGGGAATCCGCTGGGAGACTACTCTGCGAAGATTGATCCACTGAAAAAGGGTGAGACTCACCCTGTATATAAAGCGATGAATCTGCTCGATTATGATGCAGGTAACATCGGTAACCATGAATTTAACTATGGTCTGGACTTCCTGGACATGACGCTGGAGGGAGCAAACTTCCCTTACATTAATGCCAATGTTTATGCAGACGATGGTGATGATGATGAGACAAATGACAAGAACTACTTCACACCGTATGAGATTCTGGACAAAAAAGTAACGGATGAGACTGGCAAAGAACATACGATCAAAGTGGGTGTGATCGGATTTGTGCCGCCACAAATCATGCAGTGGGATAGCGCTAACCTTGAAGGCAAAGTAATCGCCAAGGATATTATTGCTACCGCGAAAAAATTCATTCCGAAAATGAAGGCCGAAGGTGCCGACATTATTGTAGCCATCCCTCACTCCGGATTTGAGGATATCCCTCAAACGGATCTGATGGAGAACTCTGTATTGTACCTGAGTCAGGTAGAAGGTATTAATGCCATTCTGTTTGGACATGCTCACAAAGTATTTCCAAGTGCTGATTTTGCCGGTAAAAAAGGGGTAGACCTTGAGAAAGGTACAATTAATGGCGTTCCTGCTGTAGAGCCAGGGTTCTGGGGTGATCATCTTGGTATCATCGACCTCGATCTGGAGCTGGTTGATGGCAAATGGAAAGTGGTGGATTCCAAAACGGAAGCTCGCCCAATCTATGACACAGCCAATAAAAAGCCACTGGTAGATGCGGATCAGGACATCATTGATGCGGTTCATGAAGAGCATGAAGGTACATTGGAGTATGTTCGTGGTCCGGTGGGTGAAACGACTGCTCCTATCAACAGCTTCTTCGCTCTGGTTCAGGATGATCCATCCATTCAAATTGTAACGAATGCACAGAAATGGTATGTCGAAAAACATATGCAAGGTACGGAATATGAGAAAATCCCTGTATTGTCCGCAGGTGCACCATTCAAAGCCGGTGGACGTTCAGGCGCTTCGTATTACACGAATATCCCTAAAGGCACCATTGCGATCAAAAACGTTGCTGACCTGTACGTGTATCCAAATACAGTACATGCTGTAATGGTTAACGGTGCAGAATTGAAAGAATGGCTGGAATGGTCTGCAGGCCAGTTCAACCAGATCGACCCGGCTAAAGGTGGACAACAACAACTGATCAACAACGACTTCCCAACGTACAACTTCGATGTTATCGATGGTGTAACGTATCAGATTGATGTGACCCAACCAGCCAAATACGATAGCAAAGCTACGATTATTAATGCCTCCGCAAGCCGAATCAAGGACCTGAGCTTTAACGGCAAACCGGTTGACCCAGCACAAAAATTCATTGTAGCGACAAATAACTATCGTGCTTCTTCATCCAAACTGGCTAACCCGGACGGCAAACGGATCGTTCTGGCTGCACCGGATGAGAACCGTCAAGTGATCATTGACTACATCCGTGAGAATAAAACGATTAATCCGGCAGCGGACGGCAACTGGTCCCTGGCACCAATCAAACCATCTACGGGTGTAACGGCAGCAGCGCTGAACGATCTTGAAGTTGTGTTTGCTTCTTCCCCGGATGCGAAAGGTCTGGTTGAAGCGAATCCGGCGATGTCGTTCATCGGTACGAACAAAGAAGGTTTTGCAGAGTATGGCTTGAAACTGACAGGTGAAGCAACGCCAACGCCTGAGACAGGTGTGGAGCCAGCTCCAACGCCTAAACCAACGCCAACACCGACGCCTAAGCCACAACCTGAGAAACCGGCAACCAACAACAAGGTTGTATATGTAGTGAAAAAAGGGGATAACTTGTACCGCATCGGTTTGAAATATGGTGTGGACTGGCGCAAGCTTGCGACAGCTAACAAAATCTCCAATGTGCATAATCTGAAAGTTGGACAGAAAATCGTGATTCCCGCTTCTTAAAGTTTAATAAGCGGTGAAAAGGAGACCGACAGTCATCAGACTGTTGGTCTTTTTTTCTGCAAAATTGAATATATTTGTTCCAATAACCGTCATACAGGAAGTCATCAAAACAGTAGAGATTAATTTTAAGACCCATGATATAATATTTACAAACTTTGGGTATATACCAGTGAACATTAATGGACATGGAATCATAAATTGGCAAGGGGGTCCTACATGAATTGCAGTGGCTGCAGTCCAATCTATCCTATAGAGGGCCAAGGTACCTTGTACCTTCGTCCCATTTCCCCTGCTTTGCTGGAAGCGCTACAAACGCCGGGAAGACTTATCGATACGTCGGATGACATGATGTGGATGCATTTTTCGAATCTTGAGACGGTTCAGAGCTTAATAGAAGAGATCGGGGAAATTGATCCGACATTACGTGATTCCCTAACTGTTCAGATTATGCCTATTTACGAACAGGCTAACGAAGAAAGCTGGATTAATCTAACCATGCAGGAGTCCCGTTTCAAGCATGCGGAGCTTGTTTCCATTATTCTGGAGCATCAATTCAGCAGTCATATGCAACCCATCGTTGATGCATCGGAGCAGATTATCGGCTATGAGTTTTTGCTTCGTCCTGCTGAGAATGGAAAATCCTTCAGTTCCTATGAATTATTTGAAGTTGCGCGTGAGACTGGGCTACATTCTTTTTTGGATCGCATTGCGCGTATTACCGCCATTGAGACTAGTGCCCTTTTTCTGCCGCATGGAGTCAAACGCTTCGTGAATTTCCTGCCTTCCTCCATATATAATCCCGAATATTGCCTCACACATACGTTTGAAGCGATTGAACGTCTTTCGCTGGACCCTAAAGATTTTGTGTTTGAAGTCGTGGAAACAGAGCAGATTCAGCATATGCCCATCTTGCAGCAAATATTTGAGGTATATCGTTCCCGTGGAATGTCGGTTGCACTGGATGATGTGGGTGCCGGATATTCGACAATAGAGTTGATGAATCGGTTAGAACCGGATTTTGTCAAAATAGATCGGAGTCTTATTGACCGTTGTGATCAGGATTCGACGAAACAACAGAAAATTCTTCATATTGTTGAGATGTCGAGTCGATTTGGAGGGCAAGTCCTTGCCGAGGGGATCGAACGGATGGAAGAGTTTGAATTCTGTCGTTCCATAGGTATTGAGCTTGCACAGGGCTATTATTTTGGTAAACCCTCGGCACAACCCCCAGGCGGTCCTTACTGCAATACTTCATCTAATTCATAGAATAATTAGTAACCTGTACCTTGTGCAAGTCACTTCTGATCAGAGGTGGCTTGTTTGGCATGCCTGCACATTTTTCTCTCAAATAAATACCCTCATTTAGCCGATATATAAGATAAGCCTTTTAGATTGATCCATACATACAAAGAAAGAGGGCATTTTTATATTTAGAGGGGGAGAAAGACATGAGTGAAACTCAGGGTAATAAACCAATGAAAGCAGCGAAACCTGCCAAACCAAAACATAATCAAAATAAAAAGAAGAAAAAGAAAGGTTTCGTCTGGAATATAAGGAACAAACTATTGGTCTCCTTCCTGGCCGTTCTGCTCCTGCCAAGCTTGGCAATCGGTTTGATCACACTAACGATGGCTGAAGATGGCGTACAAGGACAATTAGTGGATAGTGCCATGCAAAGTGTGAGCACTGCCAATACCATTGTAGAAAGCCAAGTGAATTACAAGATTCATGACATTAACTATTTCGCGGATGCCCTTGATCCGAGCCTGGTCAAAGGAGAGAACGATAGTCCCGAGCTTCAGGTGAAGCTGGAGCAATATCTGGGCTTGCATCCCGATGCTCTGAACATCTTTGTAGGAACCCAAGAGGGAGTTATGGTACGTGGTGAGGCCAAGACTGGAAATGCTCAAGAGGCCAATTATGATCCGCGGGAACGGGGTTGGTACAAGCTTGCGATGGAGAAGCCGGGTACGGCCGTTGTGTCAGCTGTTTCCAAAAACACGGACGGCGTTGCCGTTGTGTTTATCTCCAAAACATTAAAGGACCAATCCGGTGTTGTCGGTTTGTCTCTCGACCTGACAGACCTGCAAGAGCAGGCATCCATTAAGGTGGGCAAAGAAGGCTACGTCATTATTATGGACGCGAACAAAAATTATGTCGTATCCCCTGCAGTAGATGCAGGTACGCCGGAAACGAGTGGTATGCTGGATGAGATGTATGAAGGTCCAGAAGGTCAATTCGATTATGTGTTCAACGATCAGCCGAAGATGATGATTTTTTCAACAAATGAAGCAACGGGCTGGAAAATTGCCGGCACGATGTTCAAGAGTGAGATAACCAATGCGAGTAAGGATATTCGCATGGCCACATTTATTGTTATTCTGGCGGCAACGTTCCTGACGCTCCTCTTTATTATCTGGTTTACACGCTCCATGCTGCGCCCAATCAAGCGTCTGCAGGAATCAGCGAGAGCCGTGAGTAAAGGTGACTTGACCGTGAAAATGGAAACAGGACGTAAAGATGAAGTGGGAGAACTTGCGAAGTATTTTGAACGTATGGTCGATAACCTGCGGATGATGATTCTTGGTGTACAGGAAACGTCAGAGCAGGTATCAGCTTCTTCTCAAGAGTTGTCTGCCAGTGCAGAACAAACCACCAAAGCGATTGAACATTCAACACAGGCCATTCAGGAACTCGCCGAAGGTGCAGAGCAGCAGGTGAACAGTGTGAAAGACGGATCGGGACAGATGAGCCAAATGGCCGAAGATGTTCGAATGATGTCGGAGCGTGTGCAATCAATTACGGCAAATATGCGGAATACATCTGGTGCAGCTTCTTCTGGTAATGAGGCAGCAGGACAGGCTGTGGAGCAGATGAACAGCATCCAGGAAACCGTGGAGCAGCTGGGAACGGTGGTTCAATCTCTGAATGCCCGTTCCGTTGAGATTGGTAGCATGGTTGACGTTATTGCATCCATCTCCAAACAAACGAACTTGCTCGCATTAAATGCTTCTATTGAAGCGGCAAGAGCAGGGGATGCAGGCCGTGGGTTCGCAGTTGTAGCCGGTGAGGTACGCAAACTGGCAGAAGAATCTGGAAGTTCGGCAGCGCAGATCGGTGAGGTGGTTCATAATATCCGTCAGGACATGGATGCCGCTCTAATCGCCATGAATGCGGCTCAGACTCGGGTAGGAGAAGGAATCCAGGCCGTGAATACGTCTGGACAATCCTTTGCTCAGATTCGGGAGGCGGTGGAAGATGCTGTTCATACATTGGATGACTTGTCCGCAACAACGAAACAACTGGAGAGTGGTGCATCCCACGTTGCCAAGGCGATGAGTGATATTTCGAATGTGACCCAGGAATCGGCTGCGAATACAGAATCCGTGTCTGCATCTTCACAAGAACAACTGGCATCGGTAGAAGAGATTGCTTCGTCTTCGGCACATCTGAACAGCATGGCAGAACAATTACAAGGACTGCTTGGCATGTTCAAGATGGTAGAGGATACACCGAAGGATAAGGGTAACGATAAATCCTAACATTGGAACACCATAACTTACCACACATTTTATAATAAAAGAAAATAAAGATAGACATTGCTCCTGTAGCCCTGTATAAATATATCGTCTGGTTATTCCGCATATAGAGTGGTGTAATCTTACAAAACAAGATCGATTAACGAAATAATATATGGATACAGGGTACAGCAGGAGGCTTTATGGTATACGTAGCAATACTGATTTTTGCAGTGACGATCACCTTGGTGATCTGGCAACCTCGTGGGTTGGGGATCGGTTGGACTGCCTCTGGTGGGGCACTACTTGCCCTGCTGTGTGGAGTTGTCAGCTTAAACGATGCCTCGGATGTGGCATCCATTGTATGGAATGCAACGCTGGCCTTTGTCGGCATTATTATGATTTCTCTCATTCTCGACGAGACGGGTTTCTTCGAATGGGCTGCCCTTCATATGGCAAGGCTGGCTGGAGGTGACGGTCGCAGACTGTTCTTTTACTCCATTCTGCTGGGAGCTGCCGTGTCTGCTCTGTTCGCGAATGACGGTGCAGCGCTCATTCTGACGCCAATTGTGCTGGCGATGGTGCGTGCCTTGAAGTTTGATGAGCGCATGGTGTTGGCTTTTGTGATGGCGAGTGGATTTATCGCCGATACCACGTCGTTACCGTTAGTTGTCAGCAATCTGGTTAACATTGTATCGGCCGATTTCTTTGGTATTACATTTCTGGAGTATGCGGTACGCATGGTTGTGCCCAATCTGTTCTCAATCGTAGCGAGTACGGGGATGTTGTTTTTGTTCTATCGCAAAAGCATCCCCCTTCGCTACGACATCTCCGCGGCACGTGATCCGAAGGAAGCGATACGTGATCCACGGATGTTCCGAATTGCCTGGTTCATGCTTGGGCTGTTATTGGTTGCCTATGCATCCAGTGAGTTTCTGCCGATTCCCGTGTCGGTTATCGTTGGCTCCGTTGCGTTGCTGTTCGGTTTATTGGCACGCAAGAGTGAGGCTGTTGATCTGAAACGGGTAATTAAGGAAGCGCCATGGTCGATTGTGGTGTTCTCGGTGGGCATGTATATCGTCGTATATGGACTGCGTAATGCAGGTTTAACGGATCATCTGAGCCGCTGGCTGGATGCCATAGCAGAGCATGGTCTGCTGGCTGCTTCGCTCGGGATGGGCATCATCGCTGCTGTATTATCATCGGTGATGAACAATCTGCCAACCGTGTTGATTAACCTGCTAGCCATCCAGGGCGCACATACCGAAGGTATCATTCAAGAAGCATTGATCTATGCCAATGTCATTGGTTCCGATCTGGGTCCCAAGATGACCCCGATTGGATCTCTTGCCACATTGCTGTGGCTGCATGTGTTATCCCGCAAAGGTGTGAAGATCACATGGGGGTATTATTTCAAGGCAGGTATTATCCTGACGATCCCGACATTGTTAATTACCCTAGCCGGATTGGCATTGTGGTTATGGATTCTGGGTTAGTAAAATTAGATTTTACATTAAGTATGAATAAGATAATTCTGTTGTAATATAAAAGGCTGCTCTCACAGCTGGTGCTACGCACTGGCAGCGAGGCAGTTTTTTGTTTCCTTCTTTTGTACCTTCTATAGAAGAAACAGATTTTCTTTCTCTATCAAAGAATCAACAAAGAATTTACATAAGGCCAGCCCATTGTAGGGTTGGCCTTCTTTGCTTACTTCCCAGGCAGGAGATTTGAAATGGCTGAGATCCAACGAGCGCTGACAAAGCGCAGGGAAACCGCGATCGTAGTGGAGGGGACGGAATCGATTCTGAAGAAGCGAAGCGTTCGCCTATGTCTCCTAATTACAACATTTAAAATTATTGATCTAAGAAATTTGGAGAAAACAGCGATCAATAAGTAAATTTTTTTCATGGAAATCTGGACACAATAAGGATTGAAACAACGTCCGTTCCCGAAGCGGCCACTTCAGCGCAATTTGTCTGAGATAAATTTCAATAAACAGCCGATATTTTTAACATTGCGTTTACAAAACACTGATTTTAAGATGACATACCGAAACTACAATAAGTAAAGAGTTG
Organism: Paenibacillus polymyxa; assembly: GCF_018614975.1. Taxonomy (GTDB): domain Bacteria; phylum Bacillota; class Bacilli; order Paenibacillales; family Paenibacillaceae; genus Paenibacillus; species Paenibacillus polymyxa_E. The sequence goes on from NZ_JAGGNR010000005.1 coordinate 102,849, forward strand.
ATGGTGAACAAACAAATTCACAAAACGCCATCACTACATTGGGGGAGGAAAACAAAACATGTTTAAAAAGTTGCCGTTTATTTTGATGACCTTAACGTTCGTACTGGTACTCGCAGCATGCGGATCGAAAAATGACGCGGGTACAGAGGGTGCTGCAAGCAATGGATCAGGAGAAGCTGCTACTGAGCTTAGTGGTAACATTCTGGCTGTTGGATCAACAGCACTGCAACCTCTGGTAGAGCAAGCTGGACAGAAATTTATGGCAGTTGATGAATATAAGAAAGTAACAGTACAAGTACAAGGCGGCGGTAGTGGTACAGGCCTGACACAAGTATCTGACGGACAAGCTACAATTGGTAATTCTGACGTGTTTGCGGAAGAAAAAATCGATGACGCGGCAAAAGTAAGTGAACTGAAGGATCATCAAGTAGCTGTTGTAGCCATCGCGCCAGTTAGCAACAAAGATGCAGGTGTACAAGATTTGACGAAGCAACAACTGATCGACATTTTCTCCGGTAAAATTACAAACTGGAAGGACGTTGGCGGTGCAGATCAAGCCATTGTCATCGTTAACCGTCCAAGCAGTTCTGGTACTCGTGCAACATTCGAAAAATTTGCACTGGGAACAAAAGTAGGAGATATTCAGGGTTCGATCCAGGAAGATTCCTCAGGTACAGTTAAGAAACTCGTGTCAGAGACTCCAGGCGCAATTGGTTATCTTGCTCTGTCCTACCTGGATGATAGCTTGCAGGTTCTGAAATACGAGGGTGTAGAAGCAACAGTTGAGAACGTAGAAGCAGGAACTTATCCAGTGTGGGCTTACGAGCACATGTACACCAAAGGTGAACCGGATGCAGCAACAAAAGCATTCCTCGACTATATTCTGAGTGATGAAATTCAACAAAAAGACGTGACTGAGCTTGGTTATATCCCGGTATCCGGTATGAAAGTAAAACGCGATGCAGCAGGTAATATGGTTCAGTAATCTTTGAACTTGCGCATACAGCGAAAGAGGCGGACTTAGGTCCCGCCTCTTTACGCGGTTTGCTCTGAAATAATCCCATATTTTGCATTAATTCTACTATAGAAGGATGGTTGTTATGGAACAGACCGAAGGGGGAACGGTAATGAATAACAAGTTGAAACCGCGCCGGCCCTTAAAAGAGAAACATTATTGGGAAGAGTGGACGGGACGGATCTATACGTCGATTTGTGTCGTTTTCCTGATCGTTGTCATGTTTTCCATTGTTTATTTTGTAGCGTCCAAGGGACTATCGACATTTTTCCAAAATGGAATAAGCATAAGTGAATTTCTTGGTGGGAAAACGTGGAATCCAACGGGGGAACCTGCTTTCTACGGGGCATTGCCGTTCATTACAGGTTCTTTCATTACAACCTTGCTTGCAGCACTGATCGCAAGTCCGCTTGGCTTGTGTGCAGCGCTCTTCATGACAGAGATTGTGCCGGGTAAAGGTAAAAAGATTTTACAGCCTGCGATAGAGCTCTTGTCTGGTATCCCTTCCGTTGTGTACGGATTTATCGGTCTGAGTGTAATTGTGCCCTTGTTGCGAAGTATCTTTGGTGGAGCGGGCGTCGGGATTGCAGCCGGATGTCTGGTCTTGTCCATCATGATTCTTCCTACGGTGACAAGTATTATGGCAGATGCATTGTCCGCGTTGCCAAAAGGATTGCGTGAATCCTCCTACGCACTGGGTGCCACTCGCTGGCAAACCATCTACCGGGTTATTATCCCGACAGTTCTGCCTGCCTTGTTGACAGGTGTCGTATTGGGGATGGCCCGTGCATTTGGTGAGGCTCTTGCTGTGCAGATGGTTATCGGTAATGCGCCGCATGTTCCAACATCCTTGCTCGAATCGGCTTCAACATTAACAAGTGTAATTACACTCAGCATGGGTAACACCACGATGGGTTCTGTTCATAACAATGCACTGTGGAGTATGGCGCTTGTCCTGCTGGTGATGACATTTGTCTTCGTCATTCTGGTTCGCCTGCTTGAAAGGAGGAACCGGGTATGAAAATGAAGGCAAAGACGGTAGATAAAATTGCAACATCCGTTATCGTTGTACTGGCCCTGTTCATTGTTATTCTATTGCTCGGTCTGCTTGGCTTCATCATGTATAGAGGCATTGGGCATATTAGCTGGAACTTCCTGACAAGCGCACCTCAGTTGCTTAAGGGTGGCGGCGGGATTGGTCCACAGCTCTTCAACTCCATATTCTTGCTTGTTCTGACCTTGATTGTTACCATTCCACTCGGATGGGGCGGCGGGATTTACATGGCGGAATACGCCAAACCAGGCAAGATTACCAGCTTCATTCGTCTGGTCGTTGAAGTATTGTCATCATTCCCTTCCATCGTTATCGGTTTGTTTGGTCTCCTGTTGCTTGTAAATACATTTGGTCTTGGTTTCTCCCTGATCTCGGGTGCCTTGGCTCTGGCGATCTTTAACTTGCCACTGATGGTACGGACAACGGAGCAGGCCTTCCGGGCCGTTCCAAAGGAACAGAAGGAAGCAGGTCTGGCGCTTGGACTGTCCAAGTGGAAGATTATTACTTCGATTCTGCTACCTGTGGCATTACCGAGCTTGATTACGGGTACGATCCTGGCATCGGGCCGGATCTTCGGTGAAGCAGCCGCGCTGATGTTCACGGCAGGTATGAGTAGTCCGCCATTGGACTTTACAGATTGGAATCCAACGAGTCCGCGATCACCGCTTAATCCTTTCCGTCCGGCAGAGACACTTGCTGTCCATATCTGGAAAGTCAATAGTGAAGGTATTGGGCCAGATTCCAAAGAAGTGGCAGCAGGGGCATCTGCCGTGCTTGTCATTCTCGTGCTGGCGTTCAATCTAAGTGCACGCTGGATCGGTCGGGTTGTATTCCGCCGCATGACAGCTTCGAAATAAGGAGGAACCAACATGGCCATACCTTTTGGTACGGAACAGTTAAGTATATATTATGGACATTTCCAGGCGGTCAAGCAGATTAGCCTGACGTTTCCTGAAGCAAGCGTAACGGCTCTTATTGGGCCGTCTGGTTGCGGTAAATCCACGTTCCTCCGGTCACTCAACCGGATGAACGACGAGATTGCCGGTTCCCGTACAGAGGGACATATCTGGATGGACGGTAACGACCTGAATGAGCCTGGAACCGATGTAATCAAGCTTCGCCAGAAGATTGGCATGGTGTGGCAGAAGCCAAATCCTTTTCATAAGTCCATCTACAACAATATCGCGTTTGGCCCCCGCTACCGTGGTACGAAGAGTAAGAAGGCACTGGATGAAATTGTGGAAAAAAGCTTGCGTCGTGCTGCGCTATGGGACGAAGTAAAAGACAGGCTGCATGAGTCAGCCCTGGCTCTCTCGGGTGGACAACAGCAGCGCCTGTGTATTGCCCGCGCCCTGTCGGTTGATCCGCAGATTCTGCTGCTCGATGAACCGGCATCTGCACTTGACCCGGTATCTTCGGGTAAGGTTGAGGAATTGATCACTGAGCTCAAGAGGGATCTGCGGATCGTCATTGTTACCCATAATATGCAGCAGGCGGCGCGCATCTCAGATTATACGGCTTATTTCTATCTGGGGAACATGATTGAGCACGGGGATACAGAGCATATTTTCACGAACCCGGACAATCGTCTGACGCAAGAATACATTATGGGCCGTTTTGGTTAATTGGATCAAGGAGTGTCACATAGAGCAACAGACAGAGAGATTGGAAATAAATAGAGACAAAAGGAAGCACAAAACCTGGACGGTTGTTCGGGGATTGTGCTTTTTTAATTTCATTTTGGAAGAGTTTGCTGTATGCAAAGCAATCATGCTACGATATTTAGTGTTAAGAGAACGTTTACATTACTTTGAAGGAGATGTTGATAATCACTACGGATCAGATGTTTTACGACCATATGGCATCTCAGATTATACAGAACTACACTATTGAGAAACCTGTCGTTTCATATATTCGTCATAATGAGAATCTGACATATCATGTCGTTGATGAAGCAAGTGGGCAGAAGTATCTGCTACGTATCCATCAAGCTGCATATGCAAGTATGACAGGCATTCAGCATACGCTTCCTGCGCTGGAGGCAGAGATGAACCTGCTTCATGAGTTAAACGCAACGACAGCATTGCGCGTTCAGCATCCGGTACGTAATGCATCGGGTGAATGGGTAACGGTATGGACAAGTGAAGCAGGGAAAGAAATCTGCTGTACGGTACTGGAGTGGATTGAGGGCAGGGACATCCAGCAGGGAGAGCGCCTGACAACAGAGCAAATCAATGACCTGGGTGCACAACTGCAGAAGCTTCATCAATTGGGTCGTGTAATGGAAACATCTGAAGAGGCCAGGGGTACGGATGAAAGCACCGGGATGAGTGGAGTTCATCAAGGGGACAGCGAGCAAAGGCAAACAGCTCAGATGGCTGTTCGCCCAGCCTACGGAAGCATCCAAGAAAATAATGTGATGCTGGATCAACTGAAGGAAGGCGTCCGACTAGGGATTTTTACAACGGAAGACTTTGATCTGCTTCGAGAGACGTTCGAGAACATTAATGAACAACTGGCAACGTACCCGCAGCATGCGGAGACATGGGGAGTCATTCACGGGGATATTACTCGCAATAATCTGCTGATAACGGATCAGGGCATATCTATGATCGATTTTTGTCTATACGGGTATGGGTACTATCTTTTTGATGCTGGAGGAGCAGCACTTATGTTCAACCGGGAGGAGCGTGAACAGTTTTTATCTGGTTACACGAAACAGAGTGAACCGCTAACGGATCGGGATATCCGGTTAATGGAAGGATTCATGTTAATTTTTACACTGGGTTATTATGCCTTTCAGATGGCAAATGAATCGAGACACGAATGGATGAAAGACCGCATGCCGAAGCTGTGCAGCAAGTATTGTAGACCCTATGTACAGAACGAGAGCATCTTCTATGAGTTATGAGGTGTTTCCTTTTCTAGGAGCTATAACTTAGGATTAAGATTGTGAATATTACCTGGGCGTCCTGAACAATCGGGGTGCTCTTTTTGCATGCATTAGATAACGATCGTAATGGACATTTATGAAGAAAGTATAAACTCTGAGGAGAGTCAACTTTTCTTAGCTACAATATAGTCATGGGAGGATGAGGCAGCGATGAGAGACAGCGAGAATATATTGCTGGTGGAGGATGATCCGGAGATTGCCCGTATTTTGAGAGATCATCTACGTCATGAGGGTTATGGGGTAACTTGGGCATCAAGCGGTTTGGAGAGCTGGGAAGACTTTAGGGAGGGAACCTATCAATTAGTCTTGTTGGATCTGATGCTGCCGGAAATGGATGGGTTCATGGTATGCAAAAACATTAGACTGATCAGCGATGTTCCGCTGCTCATGATGAGTGCTCGGATTGAGGAAGAGAGCAAAGTCAGAGGGCTTGGCTTGGGAGCTGACGATTATATTACGAAGCCCTTTAGTCTGGCAGAACTTAGTGCTCGTATTGAATCCCATTTGAAGAGGTATCGCAGATATCAGGGCATAGAGCCGGATTCGACAGATCGGCAGTATAACGATGGGTTATCGATCGATCCTTTGAATCAGCGGGCGCAGCTTCATGGGGAACAAGTGGCACTGACTAACAAGGAATATGCATTACTTACACTGCTTGCCGCTCATCCGGGGCGGACATTTACCAAGGCGGAACTGTATGAACATATCTGGAACCAGCCGGAAGCGGGGAATTCCAGTACGGTCACGGTTCATGTGAAGAGTCTTCGTGGCAAGCTTGGTGACGAACCGCATCATCCACGCTGGATTCAGACGGTATGGGGCAGCGGTTACCGATTTGTCGGAGAGCCGATGGAATGAAGCTGAAATACTGGTTGATGATTGCTTTTCTTATTGTCATGCTGCTGCCTGTCGCTGCTGGGTGGGCGCTGTACTCCCTGTATAACTATTACAATGATCAGCGTGCCGTAACGGAATATGTAGAGTTATCCGGACAATTGGCTCCTATTGAACTGGCTTTATCTGACCCGGGACTGTACCAGTTGCAATCGCCTGATGCTTTCGCTGCACTCTCCGAATTGGAGAATGGTCGGGTGAACTTTGATCTGTATTTACCAACAGGGATTCGGGTGTACACATCAGGGGGGAGTACATGGTCTGCTGGAGCTTACACCGTTGGGGGGGCGGAGCTGTATCGTAATTTGTACAACTTACAGATTCGTCATCGTACATTCTCGTTGAAGAAACCCGTATGGGAAAAAGGTGAGTTGGTCGGCATTTACGAAATCGTCATGCTGCGTGGAGATTGGCTGGAAGGCATATCCTTGCGGACAACCTGGGTCATGGGTCTCGCTGCCACTTTCTTTATCCTGTTATACGGAACAGTGCTGTGGTTGCTATCCCGAAAGCTCTTTCGGCCGATGAAATATCTCATAGAACGAATGGATGCTTTTGCACGGGGAGAGGCTGCTACGGATGTGGTACCTGTTCGTCATGATGAAATGGGCATCTTGCTCCAACAGTTTGATGCAATGCAAGACAAGATCAGACATACTCAGGCCGATGTGGAGAGGGAGCAAAAAGAAAAAGAGCTCATGATCGCCTCGTTATCCCATGATCTGAAAACACCGTTGATGTCCATTAGTGCCTATACGGAAGTACTTAACGGTGATCGTCAACTGAAACGCCTTGAAAGGCAGGAATATCAGGATGTGCTGCTCGGGAATGTGGAGCGGATGAAACAGATGATTAGTGAACTTGAGATGTATACGGCGCTGGGTTCCAGTGAATCGGAGATGGCCATGGTTAAGGTGGAAGGTGAAGAGTTTTTCGATATGCTGCTTGGGAGCTATGAGGGACTAGTCGAGCGTGGACAGATTGATGTGAAGATGGATGTCCTCACAGATCAACTGTACAGAGTTCATCCCGAACAACTGATGCGCCTGACAGATAATCTGATAAATAATGCACTACGCCACACAAAGACGAACGGTGTAATGGGACTAGGAGTTATTGCTTCAGATTGGGAGCTTCCTGAATGGACCATTCCTTCGCTTGGAGCTGAATTGGATCAATACAGGGAGGGAGCAACATTGATCATAGTACAAAACGAAGGTCCTGCTATTCCTGAAGAACAGCTCATTCGTATCTTCGAACCCTATGTTCAACACCAGAATCAGGAGGAGAAGACGTATGCAGGTGGTTCGGGATTGGGATTGAGTATAGCCAAAAGGGTTGCAATAAAGCACGGAGGGGATATGCGCATGTGGTCATACGAAGGATATGGAACGCTGGCAGCATGCCGATTGCCTGAACATGGAGAATGTAAACGCAGAGAGGGTGGATAAGATGATGAAAAAGGGATGGATGATGCTGGGTACTGCTGTGTTGGCAGGCGCCCTGCTTGGAGGTTGCGCGGAGAAGGATATGCTGGCTATGTCAGGAGATGAAATGATTGAGAAGGTTGTCTCTGCAGAAACAGAACCTGCCTCATATTATGCGGAAGGTGTGATGAAGATATGGGCGGACGACAAGCTGACTAACACGATGCAAATTAAGGAATGGGTAGATGGTGAAACCGGCCGAAAGCGCACGGAAACATCAGAGAAAGGCAATGTCAGTTACGCGGTTAATGATGGAAAGGAGATCATCCTTTATGAAAAAGAAACAGGAGCAGCATATTCTATGGATGCATCATCCATGTCACAGCAGCCTAATCAGACCCAAAAACAAATATTGGTTGATCAACTAGAGCGGTTACGTACTACGCATGATGTGAATATGATGGGACAGGAGAAACTTCATGGACAGGACGTCATTCATATTGAATTGACACCAAAAGAAGAAGGCGCATTCTCCATATCTTCAGAGTATTGGGTAGATCCCAAAACGTGGATGATTGTCAAAGTCACCAGCGCGTACGGGGATGGGAAATCAGAAATGGTCTATGATCCGATTCAATATGATCCTCAATTCACAAAAGATACTTTCGTAATTGACATCCCTAAGGAGGTCGATGTGAAGGACTTGAACGATCTGATGCAGAATTCCGAAGTGACCCTGGAGGAAGCGGAAAAAGCGTTGGGACAGAAGTTCTTACAGGACATGAGCGGAGAATTCGAACTATCACGGATCGAAATGTCTACATTGGGCGGTGAGCTGAGCAGAGATGAAGTAACCTTGTATTATGTAAGTAACGACAAGGTAGAAGTCAGCCTGACGGTATTCAAGATGCCGGAAGAAAATGTGGACGATACACTAATGCCGGATGAAGCCAAGATTAAGGTTCGTAACACCGAGGGTTCATATATGAAGAGCATTCGGAACATATCATGGAGTGAGAATGGCTTGCGGTACTCCATCATGGGTGAAAACGAAGGATGGACGAAAGAGAAGCTTCAAGCCTGGATAAAGAGATTGAAGCTGCCTAATCATTCCTAATGAGTGGTAAAGATGATAATTATACGTCACTTTTATTGACATATAATATGTAGCATATTAATCTGTAAGTATATGTACCAGATATGATCCAGGCATGATCCAATTGATATAGAAGACACACGTTCGATGTGAGTTGAACGAGGAAGTGAATATAAGCGGATGATAACGAGCGGGAGAGACCTGGGTTAGCCGGGCAAAATGGCTAGTGTTCAGGCACCGAAGGAGCAAGCTGCTGCGCACCCGGCGCAGCGGTTAATCTCTCAGGTAAATGTACCATCGTTGGACGCAACTCTGGAGAGTGCGCGAACTGCGCCACCCAAGGGGTATATGATCAGACCGGTGAACTTGTCTGCAATCGCAGGCAATGCACCTTGTCGTGAGACACTGCTGATCGTGAAACTCTCAGGTATCGAGGACAGAGAGAGGGCCTGGGCCTTCTTCTGTCCTTTTTTTTGATGTCATTATATCCTAAACAAAGGGAATTGCGGATGAAACTCCGGGATCGAAATGACGAATACATGTTACCAATATGAATCATGATTGATAATGGAGGGTTGCAGGTGCGATTTAAAGATGTCTTTTCAATTATTGGTCCGTCCATGACGGGGCCTTCAAGTTCACATACAGCTGGAGCAGCAAGGTTAGGAAGAATTGCTCGTCAGTGGCTGGGATGTACGCCGGAACGTGCCCGGCTGACGCTGTACGGTTCATTCGCAGATACGTATCAGGGGCACGGAACAGATCTGGCACTGATCGGCGGTCTGCTGGATTATGTCACAGACGATCCGCGTATTCCGGATGCGGAGCAATACGCAGAGGAAGCGGGCATGGAGGTTGAGTTTTATACAAGCGGCCTGCCTGCTCCTCATCCAAATACGGTCAAAATTGAGTTGTGGCACGAAGAACGTGCCTGCTCCTTGATCGGGGCTTCCATTGGTGGTGGCAGTGTATCGGTTCACTCGATGAATGATTTTCGTGTTCAGATTAGTGGTGAGTTTCCGACACTTGTTCTGCGACATGCAGACAAAGCAGGGGTGCTTGCATCGGTAACGTCTACGATCAGTTCATCCGGGGTTAACATCGGCTATATGCAGGTGGACCGGAAAGCCCGTGATGGCGAAGCACTTACCGCGATGGAAATGGATGGTGTGCCTAATCCTGATATGCTCAAGTGTCTAAAGGAGCTGGACCATGTGCTTGATATTCGTGTTATCGATTTGAAGAGAGGAGTTGATTCGGATGCGATTTAAACATTTGCACGAATTGAATACGATCTGTACAGCGGAATCCAAAACCATTGCTCAGCTGATGATCGAGGAGCAGGTTCAGGAGACCAATACGACGGAAGCGGATGTTGTGAAGCAGATGTCTGAATACTATCAAGTGATGAAGGAAGCGGTACGCAAAGGGTTAACGGAAGATACGACATCACGCAGTGGATTAACAGGTGGAGACGGGAAAAAAATGGCTGATTACATTCGCAAGGGTGAGACTTGCTCAGGAGATGCTTCGGCACTTGCCATGGCGTATGCCCTGTGTGTATCTGAAGTGAACGCCTCCATGGGCCGGATCGTGGCAACACCAACAGCTGGTTCCTGCGGCATTATTCCGGGTGTGTTTATCAGTTCACAGGAGCGGTTTGGCTGGACGGACGAACACTTGGTGAACGGGTTGTTCTGTGCGGGAGCGATTGGTTATGTCATTGCCAACAATTCGTTTATCTCCGGGGCCGAGGGGGGCTGTCAGGCGGAAGTGGGTTCTGCGATTGGTATGGCTGCGGGTGCTATGGTTGAACTGCGTGGAGGTACACCGGAACAGGTCGTTCATGCCGTTGGTTTGGCGTTAAAAAATACACTGGGCCTTATCTGCGATCCGGTCGCAGGCCTCGTTGAAATTCCATGCATCGTCCGTAACGGACTGGGTGCAGTTACGGCGCTGGCTGCGGCTGACATGGCACTGGCCGGAGTGCGTAGTGCCATTCCGTCAGACGAAGTCATCGACGTCATGCTGGAAGTAGGCAGTGCGATGCCAAGCCGCCATCGGGAGACAGCCCAGGGCGGGTTGGCCCAAACGCCAACCGGCCGCAAAATGATGCAGAAGCTGGCTAAACCAAAGGCAAAGCGTGCCGAGCCTGAGCAGGAGTCAAAGCCAGCGGATTCTGACACAACGACAAGTGGGACGGACAATGCTCGAGTGGACAAGGATAATCAGGTTTAAGCTGAACCGGGATCACCGATATATAAATCAGTGACATTTTAAGTATAACGACGAATACAAAAACAAGCGTCCGCGAACCCGAATCCGGGTTCTGCAGGACGCTTGTTTTATGCTGCCAGATGAAGCGAAGATAGGCTGCTTAGATGTGACTTCAGATGTATGTGTATTATGAATCTAATCCTGGCTCACAACCGTACTCAGTACGGCATATCCATACGCAGGCAATTCAATGGCAAGCACGCCACCCTCCTTGGCAGTACGATGGTTTCCGCCAAACAGCTCAGTCCATTCCTCGTCACCAGCCTCCAGCTCGACGATAGCCGTTTCTTCTGAGCGATTGAACAGAATCAGAATGCGTTCCTCCTCATTTTGCCGCTCAAATACCAGTTGGCTTCCATCGGGACGAGCCTGCAGGAAACGAATGGTGCCTTCTGCACGCAGGGCAGGATGAGCATGACGCAGGGAGATCAGTTTCTGATAAAAGTCGAACAGCTCACGGTCCTGCTTCGCTTCGTCCCATTCCATGCATTTACGGCAGCCCGGATCATGTTCGCCGTCCATGCCAATCTCGTCTCCGTAATAGATGCACGGAGCACCCATGTAACTGAACTGGAATAACGCAGCCAGCTTCATCTTGCGCTGGTCCCCTTCACACAGTGTGAGCAACCGCGGGGTATCGTGGCTGTCCAGCAAGTTAAACGCCACCTCGCTGGCCTGAAGCGGATAACGGGATAACTGTCGCCCGATGGAGTTCGCGAACTGTTCGGCGTGCATTGTATTTTTCACAAAGAAAGCATTTACGGCATCTGTAAACGGATAGTTCATGGACGCATCGAACTGGTCGCCTTGCAGCCAGGAGGAGGACTCGTTCCATACTTCGCCCAGAATATAGGCATCCGGATTAGCGGCCTTGACTACTCGGCGGAAATCGCGCCAGAATGCATCGTCCACTTCGTCTGCCACATCCAGCCGCCATCCGTCGGCACCCACTTCCTTGATCCAGTACTCAGCAACCTCCAGCAGATAGGCCCTCACCTCGGCATTCTCCGTATTCAGCTTTGGCATGTGCGCTTCGAATCCGAAGGTCTCATACGTAGGAATGCCGTCCTTCACGTCCAGCGGGTATTCGTGCACATGGAACCAGTCCTTGTATTTGGATTGTTCTCCGTTCTTCTGTACATCCACAAATGGCGCAAACGTCTTCCCGGAATGGTTGAACACCGCATCCAGAAGTACGCGAATTCCACGTGCATGGCACAGCTCGACCAGTCGTTTCACGGTATCTGCATCGCCAAAGTGACGATCTACCCGCAGGTAGTCTTCGGTATCGTATTTGTGATTGGTGGTGGCTTCAAAGATGGGTGTGAAGTAGATCGCATTAATGCCAAGATCGCTGATGTAATCCAGATGGTCGATCACGCCCTGAAGGTCACCGCCGAAGAAATTGAAAGGTGTTGGCTCTCCACCCCACGGCTCCACCTTCTCCGGACTAATATCCGGGTTGCCGTTGGCGAATCGTTCAGGGAAAATCTGATAGAACACCGCATCCTTAACCCACGCAGGGGGTGTGAATACAGCTCCGGCATGAATATAAGGGAACTGGAACATACGACCCGGATCGTCCGGTTCTTCTTCCTGGAAGTCCGTCTCGGTCATCCAGATCTGTTCGTCTCCGTTTTTGAGCAGAAAAGAGTACTTCAGTCGGTGGTAGGGAGGCTTCACCTCACCCTCGTAGTAATCGAACATGGAGTCAGAGGTGAACTTCGTTAAAGGAACCAGCGCTTTGGTTGCATCCCACGCATATTTGTCCCCGGTCAAGGCATGTACCTCGGTCAGATCATTCTTTTTGGCACGCAGACGCAGATGGATTGTATCTTGGTCATAGGCATAGGCCCAGTTTCGTTTCGGTTGATGATAGATGGCTTCCAGCAGCATAATGAATTTCCTCCCGTCAGGTGTAGAACTAATATGTACTTGGTAGACTTGATGGATATGACGTTACCCAAGTGAATGGATAAGCTATAATTAGAATGCGTGGTAACGTAAGAGACTTCAACATTTCAACAGACTTGAATTCATTTGTTATAGACAGCTTTTATCATTATTATGCTCAGATATATCATTAACCCAATGGGGGCAGAAAGGAAACGAATATTCGGATGAAAACCAAACTGTTATATATTGAAGATGATACGGAAATTGCGAGTTGGGTCAGAGCCGATCTGGAGGAGCGCGGTTATGAGGTAGTATGGCTCGGCAGTGGTGAAGGTGCAGCGGAGGCTGCTGTTGGTTGCTCACTCATTATTCTGGATGTCATGCTGCCCGGGCTTGATGGATTTACGGTGGGTCAGCGACTGAAAAAAGAACATCCCGCCGTGCCCATTGTCATGCTCTCGGCCAGAACGTCCATTGACGACAAGTTGCACGGTCTTGATTTTGCCGATGACTATGTGACCAAACCATTTCACCCCGATGAACTGGCTGCCCGGATTGAAGTACAACTGCGTAAGGCAGGAACAGCGGTCTCATCGGATACAGCCCTGAAGCTGGATCATCTCTCCATCTATGAGAAGGACAACCGGATCGTCAATGAGGAGACGGGAGATGAGATTATTTTATCGGGAAAACAATTTCATATCTTCGCCTACCTGCTAAGACATATGGGCATGATTCGAACCAAAGAGCAGATCTATGAAGCCGTCTGGAACGAGCCCTATCTGGATGGGGACAAGACTTTGATGGTACATATTCGACATCTGCGCGAAAAGCTGGAGCTTGATCCGGCCAATCCTGTAGTTATTCAGACGGTCCGCGGTGTGGGATATCGCGTGAAGAAGCCATGATCCGGTGGTACAGAGAAAGGAAGATCATGAAGGGAGAACGAAACATGACTCAAAAGCAGTCCGGGCGGCGCAAGCTACGCTTTGGGCGGTCCTTGATGTCCAGATACATCCTCCTGATCTTGGCGGCAGTATTATTCGTCCCCGTTGTTCTTCCGATCATCTCCATCATATATGTTGTGGTGGTAAATAACACGAATACGAATCAAGCTGCACCATATGGTGATGTTACCCGGATCAGTAACCTTTGGTCGCGTGAAGCGGAGAACCTGGATGGTGCTTCGGATGAAGAGATTAAGGCCCGGTTGGAGGAATTACATGGCTCGTATCCCAAATCTTCCATGTATCGTGTGAATGTGAGCGGTGAAACCCTCTTTATTCTCGGCGGTGAGGATGTAACGCTTCTGAAATCCACGTCGCCGGATGGCAGGACAGACACGACATTGAGATGGTCACTGGATTCCGGGCAAACGACAGAGACTCATATTCCAGCCTTATGGAATGTGAACAATACGGTGCAATTCATGAAAGAAGCTTCCTTTCGCGATCCACTAACCGTAGTTGCATATATTGGCGGAGATGAGCAGGACAAAGGACAGGGCTTTATGATCATTGAAGTGCCGCGATCCCTTCTGCAAATGAATCAGAGTAACTGGCCGCTGGAACTTTTGTATCTCGGCATCGTAATGACCCTCATTTTTCTGATCTTCATCATGATGTCGATTCTTTTCTTTGCACGCATTCGCAAAAGGCTTATACGATTGCAGACGGCCATGATGACCACGGGCAAGGAAGGCATCCCGCTTCCGGTTGATATCCGCCGGACAGATGAGATTGGTCAACTGGAGGAATCATTTAATCAGATGGTGCATCAACTGTCCGACAGCCGCTACCGTGAACGTGAGGAAGAACAATTACGCAAACGTCTGATTGCGGGGCTTTCCCACGATCTGCGCACCCCGCTAACGGTGATTCGTGGACATATGCATGCTTTGCACAAGGAATCGCTGAGCGAGCAAGGTGACCGTTCATTACATCGCATGGAAGCGAAGATGGAGGACCTCGGCGGGCTCATTGACAATATGTTATCCTACAATTTGCTCACAAGTGGGAAATATACGCTGAAGCTGGAAGAGAAAGATATGCTGCGCATTGTCAGGGAAACGGTGGCGGCTTGGTACCCGGTCTGGGAGAAAGAGCAATTCGAAATTGATATTGACCTGCCAGAGGAACCGCTGATCTGGCATATGGATGAACAGGGCATGCGCCGTATTCTCGATAATCTGTTCCAGAACGTGATTCGTCATGCTGCCAGCGGGAAATATATTGGCATATCAACCCGGGAGATTCAGGGTGAGACGGCCATTGTTATTCAGGATCGGGGTCCGGGAATGCAACCGGATTCCGACACAAAAGGTACAGGTCTGGGCTTATCCATTGTAGATCTGTTAATTCGTGAGATGGGTCTGCGCAAGCGGGTAGACAGTTCCGATACGGGTGTTCGGACATATATCTACAGTGGTAAGGGAGACAGGGGAACAACCAACCGCTGAAATAGTTTTTTTAAACTAAACTTAAACTAGAGACTACTTTGGCTTTAACCTTGGAAGGTTACGATAGTTCCGAGGTGATCATACAGTGAGTGAAAATATTATTCAAACGGCGAATTTATGGAAAACATACCGGGACCGTGCAGCGGTCCGTGAACTTGATCTGCATATTAAAAAGGGAGATATCTACGGCTTCCTCGGTCCCAATGGTGCCGGCAAAACAACAACGATTCGCATGCTTCTCGGCTTGATTAAACCAACCAAAGGCATAATCCGTGTCTTCGACAAGGATATCCGCAAGGATCGCATGGATATTTTGCGACGAGTGGGTTCCTTGGTCGAATACCCGTCCTATTACGGACATCTGAACGCAGTAGAGAATCTGGAAACTTTGCGTCGTATCATCAATGTACCAAAATCAAGAATTGCTGAAGTACTGTCCATTGTAGATCTGACCAAGGATGCCAAACGTGCAGTGAAGGGGTATTCCCTTGGGATGAAGCAACGTCTGGGTATTGCCAGCGCTTTGCTGGGTGAACCGGAGCTGCTGATTCTGGACGAACCAACGAATGGGCTTGATCCAGCTGGCATTCAGGAGATTCGGGAGCTGATCAAACGCATGCCTCTGGAACATGGCATTACCGTTCTGGTTTCCAGCCACTTGCTGAGTGAAGTCGAACAGATGGCAAGTCGTGTTGGTATTATCCGTGAAGGCAAGATGGTGCTTCAGGATACCATCGCGAGTCTGCACAGTCAGACGGGCAGTTCTATCCGGTTAACGGTTTCCGAGCCGGAAGAGGCTATGAAGCTGGCGAGAGAACAGGGACAATTCGGTCAGCAACAAGGTTCTGTGTTAACGTTCCCTTATATGGATAACCCTTCGGTTGCACTGCTTGTGCGCCGATTGATTGAGCAGGATCATGATGTGTATCGTGTAGAGGAACAGCGTCAGTCGCTGGAAGATCTGTTCATGCGAGTCATTGGTGAGGGGGCTTCCATATGACCGGGCGTGCGTTATCGTCGGACTGGATCAAGATTCGGGGGAAAGGAATCTGGTTTCTCGTCTTTCTGGCCCCTCTTGGATTAACAGCGATGCAGGCGCTTAATTTTGGCTTACGGCTGGACTATCTGAAAGAGCAGTATGCCGATAACCTGTGGGGCGAGTTGCTCAGCAATGTGGTTGTCTTTGTGCCCTTGTCTCTGATGCTGGGAGCAACCATTCTCAGCTCCATGATCGCTAATGTCGAGCATGAACAGGGTTCGTGGAAACAGTTACTCGCGATGCCGATTCCCAGACCAGCTGTGTATTTAGCCAAGTTCCTGCTTGCTTGTGTGCTGCTGGTGATCTCCTGCCTGCTGTTAACCGCAGGCATTGTGGGTCTGGGTCTGATCCTCGGATTCCATGCCAGCGAAATACCTTGGACACATGCGATCAAGCTGGGGCTATTGCCTTTGGCTGGTGCACTTCCGGTGTTGTCACTGGAGTTGTGGCTCACCATGGTTAACAAGAATCAGGCGCTTCCCGTCACCTTGGGCATCGTTCTCGCGATAACGGGTATGTTCTCACTCAGTATCTCACCGATCTTTCCGCTCGCATGGGCACAGATGGCCTGGAATGGGCCTAATCCATACCTGTATGCAGGCATGGGGGCAGGTCTGGGGTTATTAATCCTGTTGCTGGGTATGGTGCACTTTAGCCGGAAGGATGTGGCCTGATATGAGCTTTGCGACAACGTATTTTCGGATTTTGTCCGCTGAACGGTTGAAAATGGGCAAATCGCCCATATGGCTCCTGATTCTGCTGAGTCCACTCATTGCACTGCTCATCGGATTGTTGTCCACACCATCGGGGAATTGGCAGGTATTGATGGGCACCATGGTTTTCCTGCACGGATTACTCCTGTTGCCGATGCTGACCGGTGTGTTTACGTCCTTTGTCTGCCGTTTCGAACATGCAGGGGGAGGGTGGAAGCAGATGCTGGTTTTGCCACTCACACGTTCAGGTGTATATGCGGGCAAACTGACGATTGTACTCATGCTACTGGCGGGTACGCAAGTATTGTTGCTGATGTCCATTCTGCTGGCAGGCATGATTCACGGCATTACGATGCCAGTACCTTGGGGATTCTTGGTGAGCAAACTGCTGCTTGGGTTGCTGGCCTGTGTACCCTTGGCTGCCCTGCAGATGTTCGTTTCATTGGTTTGGAGCAGCTTTGCCGCACCGCTTGCACTGAATTTTGCACTGACCATACCGAATATTCTCATTGTAAACTCGGCGACATATGGGCCGTATTATCCATGGGCACAACCGATGATTCTGATGACACCCGTAGACGGCGGAGGTTTCGGAGCCTACAACGTGCCACTGATAACGATGCTGGCGGTTGTTGGAGGCAGTGCTGTCATTTTCATTGGAATCGGCATGATGTATTTTGCGAAAAAAGAAATTTGAATAATCCGTTACACAATTGGATATTGTAGATCAAAACCCTCTGAAGCATAACATGCAAAGCTCTATTGTATGTGCGCTTCAGGGGGATTTTTCAAATTCCAACGATTTCTCCACACATCATGTGAATTGAATCATAGATTGTACGTAAATACGAAAAGAGAATTCGATAAAATAAAAGAAAGCTGTTTCTAGGCAGGCTTACATGGTTATTCGAGGGTAGGGCTAATTTTACGGGACTATTAATTCCTGTTATTCAGATGAAGAAATTGGCTGAGAAAAGAGGGGTAAGCCTTGGATGTTAATAAAACGGAAACCCTGAAGCGCATTATTTCTGAGGGAAGTTCTTACCAATCATTGTTTTTTAATCACCCGGATGCCATTTATGTGATGGATATCCATGGAAATTATATTGATGCTAATCCTTCAGTAGAGCGGATGTCAGGGCATACACTGGATGACTTAATTCGTATGAATCGGAATCAGATCTGTCCTCCGGACAGTGAAAATTCACGCAAAGAATATATTAAAGAAGTACTGGCTGGACGTTCAGTCAGTAATTCCATTACTTTTTATCATAAAGATGGTTCCCTGAAACAGGCAGAGATAACGTATGTGCCCATAACAGAGAGTGAGGAAGTTGTCGGCATCTACGGCATTGCCAAAGATGTTACTGATATCCTGAAAGTGGAACGTGAGCTCCACGAAGCACAGCAGAAATATCAGGTGCTCGCTGACCATGCCCAAGATCTGATTACGACCTGTGCTACAGATGGCGAGTTGTTATACGTCTCACCTTCCGTGTACACCTTGCTGGGTTATAAACCCGAGGAAGTTACCGGAAAATCCTTCAAGGATTATTGTTATCCGGGAGATTATCCGGACCCGATGGACCTTTCCAAGATCGGCAATGGCTGCAAGATGCGTGTGTTGCACAAGAAGGGACATTATATCTGGATGGAGACATTGGCGAAGCCTGTGGCTGGAGAGCGTGGCAAGAGTGTCCAGATTGTAAGCATCAGCAGGGATATTACCCAGCATAAGGATGCGGATAGACGTCTTCGAGACAGTCGTCAGCGTTACAGATCGTTGTTCGAACATAACCCGGCAGCTGTGTATTCATTGAATCTGGAAGGTAAATACAGCGCAGTGAACAGCAAACTGGTGCAAATGCTGGATATCCCTCGCAATAAGCTTATTGGTCAATCTTTTTTATCCAATCTGGATAAATGCGAAGTGCAATACGGTAAGCATTACTTTGAAATGGTGAAGCAAGGCGAACCGCAATATTATGAGACCCGAATCGTCAATTCAAGTGGTCGGAAGATTGAAGTATCTGTTACGAATGTGCCCATTATTGTGGATAAGGAAATGGTAGGCGTCTATGGGATCGTGTCCGATATTACCGAGCGCAAGGAATATACGGAACGGATTCAGGAGCTTAGCAAGCAACATGAGCTGATTCTTAACACGGTTACGGAAGGAATATATGGTTTGGATGCGGATGGAATCACCATGTTTATGAATCCTGCAGCAGCTTCGATGTTTGGTTATGAGGCGAAAGAATTCATTGGCAAAAACTCACATCCCATTATCCATCACACCCGTGCGGACGGAAGTCATTTGCCACAAGAAGAGTGCCCGATCCACATGACCGTGCTGGATGGACAGAGACGTTCAATCAAGGAAGATGTGTTCTGGCGTAAAGATGGCAGCAGCTTTCTGGTGCAGTATCAGGTGACGCCGATTATTGAACAGGGACAGATTCAGGGCGCGGTGGTTGTGTTTAATGATGTGACTGGCGAACGTGAAATTGTACGTGCCAAAGAAACAGCTGAGCTGGCAGCTCAGGCCAAGTCAGAATTTCTGTCGATGGTTAGCCATGAGATCCGGACACCGATGAACGGGATCGTTGGGATGACCGAATTGTTGATCGGTACCGATTTATCGGAAGAACAGCGTGAGTATGCCGAGATTATTCGAGACAGCGGCGATGCTCTGCTGAACATCCTTAATGATATTTTGGACTTCAGTAAGCTGGAATCCGGGAAAATGGCACTGGCTTATGAACCATTTGCATTACGCAAGATGCTGGAACAGGTTGCCGAACTGTTTAAACCGCGTGCAGATGAAAAACATCTGGAGATCAGGTATCGTCTCAATCCAAGCATCCCTGAGTTCATGGTCGGTGACGCGATACGTATCCAGCAGATTCTGGTGAACTTGGTTGGCAATGCGCTCAAGTTCACAGATCAGGGAAGTATTGATGTTACCGTGGATATTATCAAGGGCGGAAAGCCTGAAGACAGCGTTCTTGATTTTGCAGTGCAAGATACGGGAATTGGCATCCCGGCTGACAAGCTGGATCAGTTGTTTCAGTCCTTCTCTCAACTACACCCGGTGATTAACCGGAAGTATGGTGGTACCGGACTGGGACTGGTCATCTCCAAGCGACTCGTGGAGATCATGGGAGGCAGTATCCGTGTCGAGAGTATAGAAGGGGAAGGCTCAACCTTCCGGTTTGCTATTCCTGCGGCGAGTGTAGATGCTTCAGCAGAACAGACAGCAAGTCAGTTCCATCATGATCGTACACGTCAGAGTGATAAGGTCGCCATGCGTATTCTGGTGGCGGAGGATCATCCGGTGAACCGGAAAATTCTGCGAGAATATCTGGAGAAGCTAGGGTACCATGCAGATGTGTGTACTAATGGCGTGGAGGCGATTGATGCCATCTCTCAGAATGCTTATGATATTGTCCTGATGGATATTTATATGCCTGTGATGGATGGATTGAAGGCGACAGACCTGTTACACCGCCTAATTCCACAGGATCGCATACCTCCAATCATTGCAGTTACAGGCAAGGCCAAACGTAAAGATAAGGAAGCTTGTCTGGAAAGGGGTATGCGTGACTTTATTAGCAAACCGGTTATGCTGAGTGAGCTGAAGCGGGTGTTACAGCAATGGGGACCAAGGGACGAACCTCAGCTTGCCCCAAGTTGAACAACAGTCTAACTGTGAAAATATTCAACGCAAACACGCCAATAGACCTCCTCAGATGGAGTGTTATTGGCGTGTTTGCGTAGAGCGATTGAAGTAACTGAAGCATATGAAGTTGAGCTGTATACGAATGGGTTATGCCAGTGTCAGACGATTGATGTTACCTGATAGGATTTCACAGGAATGGTTGAATTTCTCACGTTCCGTTGCATCCAGATTCAATTCGATAATTTCTTGAATACCATTGCCACCGATGATTGCGGGAACACCGACGCAGACGTTGTGTTGCTCGTACTCTCCGTCCAGAATAGCCGATACGGCGATGATTTTATGTTCGTCATTGAGGATGGAACGGGTGATGTGTGCGAGGGCGTTGCCGATTCCGAATTGAGTGGAGCCTTTACGGGTAAAGATCTCCCATCCGGCATCCTTCGTTTTGCGTGCAATATCGTCCAGATCCAGATGTTTGAAACGCTCCTTGTGCTGATCCATAATGTGCATAATCGGTTTGCCACCGATGGTCACATGCGACCAGGCCACGAACTGGGATTCTCCATGCTCCCCGAGAGCATAACCATGCACACTGCGTGGATCAATGGAGAAGACTTCAGACAGCAGTGTTTTGAGCCTTGAAGAGTCAATGGACGTTCCTGTACCGATGACATGCTCACGCGGTAGGCCTGATAATTTCCATACCATATAAGTTACTATGTCAACCGGATTGGCAGCGACGACAAAAATCCCGTTAAATCCACTGTTCATGATCGGAACCACGATGTCTTTGGTAATCGACTCCGCTTCCTCCAGAATATCCAGCCTTGTCTGTCCTGGCTTGGGATTCGCCCCGGCAGTTAAGATAATAACATCCATATTGCCGCATTCCGCGTACGTTCCTGCATATACTTTGGTACGGTTATGTGTGAAGTCCATACAATGAGAAAAATCCAGCGCCTGTGCTACAGCACGGTCATACGTCCGGTCCACCATCATAATTTCCCTGCATATCGATTGATTAATCATGGAATACGCACAACTCGAACCGACCAGACCTGCCCCGATCACCGCTACTTTACCTGATTTGCCTAACACTGCTGTTCAGCCCCCATTTACTTTGATATTGATTCGTCACTTACGCATCCTATGTTAAGTATAGTCCTTTGTTTTATGCTTTAATGCACTTCTACGTTACATAAGATAACACATGGAAAAGCTGTGCAGCAATGATATCCGTTATCGCGGGAGCGTATTGGAGCAACGGAGTTAACAAAATTGACATGAATAATTTATGATCATATGATTTGACGGCGTTTGCACTTGTATCATTCGACATGACAGCATTCATGCTCGTTGTCGGATTGAGGGTGATTTATGCGAATCGTATACCTGACAAAAGTTCTTAGGAATCCGCAGAAACAGAACAAAACCGCCAAAGGGATATACCGAGAGGTTGACGAATACATACGAACAAGCAAAAGATAAAACAGACTTGATCCCTGAGACAGGTTGCCCCGATCCGATGACGGTTCCAAAAAGGAACGCTGAAGCCATAATGTTTTTATCCAAGAATCAATTTCATAACTCACTAAAGGTATTATGAAATTGATTTCCAAAAGACTTCATTCCGGGAGGGAATTAATGATGATTGAAGAAGCAGGAGCAACGACGGAAACGGCCAAGAGCCTGGGCATAGGTGCCAGTACTCTTCGTAAATATGCGGCGGCACTGGAAGAGCAGGGATATCGGTTCGAACGTTCCGCCAACAAATCCAGACTATTCAAGTCCGACGACATCGAGTGCATTGAACGCCTGATGACTGAACTCAGAGAGCATAATCTGCCCCTTGCTGATGCTGTGGTGACTGTATTGGCTCCAGAAGTACCTGTAGATGCAGTACAAGTGGATGTACCGGTGATGGGGATCGAAGGTCTGTCAGCGCCTGAATGTGCAGCGACATCGATGTCATCAACATATCCTGAGGGCGCGGAATCAATCGGGAACCTGAGATCCTATCAGGGTCTGGGACAACTGGTAAGTGAGGTGACTTATGGTGCTGTAGAACAACAGCAGGATGATCGGGTACAGCTACTGCAACAGCGAGTCGATGAACTGGAATTGACCCTTCAGCATCTGGCAGAGACATACATGGTTCTTCAGGAACAGATGGAGAAACAGCGTCTATGGATGAACGAGAAGCTGGAGGAAGAGCGGGATCGCGAACTCGTGACCAATCTGCGAAACTTTCAGGGAAGAAAACGCAAACCAAAAGGCGTATCGCTGCGCATGTTGTTTGGACTACTGCCCAAGAAGCATAAGGAAGCTTGAGCGACAGGCTCTTGCCCCTCGTGATTTTGCAGTAGCGGCCTGATATAATAAGCTCCATACAACATGAAGACTGGCAATGGATCGCTCGGTATAGAACCGGACCGGGTTGATCGGGAAGCTGGCGTGGGAGGATCTGTGGAGCTGCGACGAAGCTTTCAAAGATTGCTCGGACTATGGACGGATCGTCCTCGGCGGGAAGGCACGACCATTGCCGAGCGTTATACAATACAGGAATTGCTGGGTATGGGGAGCTATGGGCTGACATACCTGTGTACAGATGACCAGAACGGCAGGGAAGTGGCGTTGAAGGAGTCCAAGCCTAGCAAGGGCAGACTCTCTGCGCACCTGTTGGAGCGGGAGGCGGACGTGATGAACCGTCTTCATCATCCGGCGATCCCTGATCTATTGGATGTGTTCACATCCGGGAGACGAAGTTATATCGTTACCGAGTATATTCGTGGACAGACGCTGGAAGATTGCATATTTGAGCAAGGTCTTCGATATACGGAGCGGGAATGTCTGCAATTGGCAGGTCAACTGCTGGCTCCGGTGGCTCATGTGCATGAGCAGGGATATATTCATGGAGATGTGCGGATTCCCAATGTTATTTTACGTGAAGGGATGGTGCATCTAATTGACTTTGGCCTGGCGAGACGCTTGGGGGAGCCGTTGTTGCCGGAGCTAAAGCGACGTATGCGTGAAATCCCTGAGCCTGAAGATGAACCGGCTACACCGGATCATGATCTGCAGGATATTGGCCACTTTCTTCTCTTTATGCTGTATTCGGCTTATGAGCCAGAGAAGGGCCGTGAACCCGCCAGCTGGCAGGAGGAACTGAAGCTTACACCGGAATTGCACCAGATGCTGGAGCGACTCCTGGGACTTCGTCCGGGTTATGAAGGCGGAGCAATGGAGTTACGGGCAGAGATGGAACGTGTGTTGATGAAGGTGAGATGAATAAGTTCTATGGGCGGACCTGCATTTGTTATCCGTGACCTCTTCGTATGATATCTGTAGGGGTCTTTTTCCTTTTTGCTATATAAAAACAGTAGAGGGGTGTTCTGTTAGCCGTGTGTATGGCTACCGGACACCCCTTTATATATATTCATTTATTGTAGCATCCAATAAGCTGGTGTGATCATTGCTCTTTGAAAGCAGTTGTGAAAGCAGCTTAGCTGGAGCTGTATTTTCTGTTTTTGTAATACCCGGAGCCACTGCGGTTATCCCGGTATTTCACATCCGAAGAAGAATAGCGCTTGTAGGAACGCTTGCCTGAGGAACTGCTGTGACGTTTATATGAGCGCCTGTCCGAGGAACTGTAACGTTTGCGGTGAGATGAAGATTTGGAATCGATAAGTTTGCCGATAATCTTTTTGAACATGAGCTTTCACCCTTTCGACTTCAACTGTTTTAAGCATATACGTGGCCAGATCTGTAGGGGTTTCGAGTTTTTTATGGAAAAGTATATTCATTGGACAGGAGCCAGGAGTATAATAGGATGTTGCTGATTGCACGGAATTTTTTATTTTGAGCGTTTAGCGTTACAATAGAGGACAGGATAAGATTTTAACGGACAGGAGTAGTTATTATGATTACATTGAAGACCAAAGAACAGATTGAATATATGAAAAAAGCCGGAGAAATTCTCGCCGCATGCCATAGAGAAATTGCAAAGATGATTCGTCCAGGCATTACGACACAGGAGATCGACCAGTTTGCAGAAGCTTTTATGAAGAAAAATGGCGCTACGCCGGAACAAAAGGGATATAACGGATACCAATATGCGACATGTGCGTCGGTTAATGATGTGATCTGTCACGGGTTTCCGGGAAAATATGCACTCAAAGACGGCGATATCGTCACAATCGACATGGTGGTTAATCTGAATGGCTGGCTGGCGGATTCGGCCTGGTCATATCCCGTAGGTGAAGTGACTCCGGAAGCACAACATCTGCTGGATGTAACCAAAAACTCTCTGTACAAAGGCATTGAACTTGCCGTTGTGGGCAACCGGATCGGTGATATCTCCAATGCGATTCAAGTGTATGCAGAAGGTGAAGGCCTATCGGTTGTGCGTGAGTTTATCGGGCACGGCATTGGTGAGAAGATGCATGAGGAACCACAAGTCCCTCACTACGGTCCGCCTCATCGGGGTCCGCGTCTGAAGGAAGGCATGGTTATTACGATCGAACCGATGCTGAATATTGGTACGTTCCGAAGTAAGCTGGATTCAGATGGATGGACTGCTCGTACTATGGATGGAAGTCTGTCTGCCCAGTATGAACATACGATTGCGATTACGGCGGATGGTCCAGTGATTTTGACAGCACAATAATAGCCAAATGCAGCTACAATGTGACGATATTTGCATATTTCATGGCGGCCCACGTTTGTGATCCGCCTGTTTCGGTTTAAACTATTAAGAAGTGATAACACAGAGCCAGTGGTAAGTGATTTCAGCTGACAAGGGTTAACCTTGCGTCCACTTGGCAACAAGGAGGTAATTTTGGTGTCTTTAAATAAACAGATCGTACTTGCGTCTCGTCCCGAAGGTGCCCCTTCCAGAGAGAATTTCAACTTCATCGATGCACCCCTTCCTGAACCGGACGCTGGGCAGGTCCTGGTACGTACATTATATTTGTCGGTTGACCCGTACATGCGGGGCCGCATGAAAGATACAAAATCTTACGCTGCACCTTACGCGTTAAATGAAGTGATCAAGGGTGGAGCTATTGGACAGGTTGTGGAATCTTCGGAACCCAATCTGCGCAAAGGAGATCTCGTGTCCGGTATGTGGGGCTGGCAGCAATATGCTGCAGTGAATACGACTGATCTTTCGCTGATCGATACGGAAGAAGCACCAATCACGGCTTACCTGGGTGCGCTGGGCCTGACGGGTCTAACGGCTTATTTTGGTATGGAAGACATCGGTAAACCCAAAGACGGCGAGACGGTCGTTGTATCGGGAGCAGCCGGAGCGGTAGGCATGATTGCAGGTCAGATTGGTAAAATTGTGGGAGCACGTGTGGTTGGTATTGCAGGCTCTGATGAGAAATGCGCTTATTTGAAAGAAAAGCTGGGCTTCGACGTGGTGTTGAACTACAAGAAGGAGCAGGATATGTCAGCGGCCATTGAACGGGCTTGCCCCGATGGCGTAGATGTCTACTTTGACAATGTGGGCGGCGACATCTCGGATGCAGTCTTGCGCCACATCAATCGGAATGCACGTATTCCGTTATGCGGTCAGATCTCGTCCTATAATCTGGAGAAACCGGATATCGGGATGCGGCCACAGACGTTGCTGTTAACGAACACAGCATTAATGAAAGGTTTCCTGCTGGGTGACTACACCAAATCCTTCAAGGAAGGCCGCGCCAAGTTGGCGAAATGGATCAAGGAAGGTCATATCCAGTATGAAGAAAACATTGTGGACGGGTTCGAACAGACGCCGGAAGCATTCATGGGCCTCTTCTCGGGAGATAATCTGGGCAAGCAACTGGTTAAGGTTGCAGATCCTGAATAGATATCGAATGGTTTACATGTACAATTAGGTTGAAAATGAAAAGACACGTTCTGCACACCGATGGTGCAGCAGAACGTGTCTTTTTTATCTGTAAATCTGTGCGTGGTCTATGTAGGGTGACTAGTGTTCGGCGACCAGCACTTCTTTGTAGTGTTTGTACATATATACACGCCAGCGTACAATCATGCCAAAAGCCAGCAGGAAGAACAATCCGCCTGTTTGCGGAATGCTTACATATCGCTGAATGACTTCATGCAGGATCAGGCGTACGGCCAGCAATCCAAGCAAGATAAAAGCAAAGCTGCGAGAACGTGTGGCAAAAATTTCTTCACCTACTCGTTCAAACTGTGTACTGCGAATGAGGGGATAGGAGAAGAGGAACCAGCCCACCAGAAACGCAATGAATGCCCAGAGTAGAGGAACATGTGTCTCCGGTACAACAAACATAAGAAATCCTGTGCTCATGCCGAGCGGCGGAATAAGGATTTTACGAATGGTCACCGGTCTGTGACTGGCTTTCAAGCGGATGAAGATGGCAAGCAGTGCCATGACGAGCATGCCCACGGTTGCTCCGATTTGCAGGTAGTACGGACTGATTTGAGCCACGTAGAACTCCCTCTTTCTGAAATAATATGTTATCCGGTGATCCGGAACCCAGTACGAATTGCCGGAATTTTCAGTTCCTATTATATCACAAACGCAGAAAGCCGATAGAAAGCTTAGTGTATCATATACCCGATATGTATTCACAGGGTGTATTTGAAAATTTTGTATTATTGTGCCCGTTGTAAGGCTGTTTATTCGATTAAGGGGAAATCATGCAATGATTGGACAACAATGGATGTATATCAAGCTTATCGGCTCACATCATACAGGAACCGAACTCGGGAACGTAGTGGTATTATATATTCCCGATCCGATCTGCAGGGGAGAAGTACCCGGTACATGGCGTCAGCTGCGCACACATCGTACCCGCTGGTATATGCAGCTTGCGAGCAGGCTATGGGATGCGGAAGGCAGAGGAAAAGGACAGTAGACATGGATTAGGGTAACCCAACGACCGATCCTGACAATACCTTGGAACAGAGCAAGGAGGAATACGCTTCATGAAAAAAAGTTACAGGCCAGCCACGATGTGGACGCTGGCTTGTTTTACCGTGGTATCGGTGGTGCTGGTTGTCCCCTGGATTATGTGGCAATCTCAGGCCCCTGTTCCACTGAACATCATGATTATTGACAAGAGCAGACCGGACTTGTCCTATCAGGGGCACAAGGGGTTGGTCTGGCTTTTGAATCAGCAGAAGATCGTACAGCATACAGGGGAACACTATTCCTATGAAGAGGATTATTACGGCTATGATCTTCAGGACGGGCTTCCTCGGATGAAACGAATGCTGCCTGATGAGGTGACGGACACGGACCTGATCTATCTGACGGCAAATCGGAGTAGTCTGTCTGCACACAAGAATGAACGGAAGCAAGACGAAATCTATGAAGGATTAACAATATATGATGTGCAGAAGATTCGCGAGGCTGCGTATAAAGGCGTAACGATTGTTGCCGAATACAGTGCATTGGCGAATACGGCTTCCAAGATGACAAGAGAGCAACTATACCCCATCTTGGGTGTGGACAGCAGTGGATGGCAGGGGAAATCGGTATCTAATCTGCAAAGTATGGAAGAAGTCCCCCGGTGGGTTCGGGCGAATTATGAGCAGCGGGAGAAGAGGAAGTGGCCTTATTCCGGAGCTGGTATTCTGCTAGTTCATGTAGATGGGCAGGTCATAGTGCTGGAGAAAGGCCCGGATGTAAAGACAGGAAATGTACAGGTTGCATTCACACAGGAAGGCAGGGATTGGAGTGGCATAACCCAGGATATACATTACAGTGCCTGGTTCGATATCATTCTGCCGCAACAGCAGGATTCCATATTGGCTTGGTATAAGACGGATTTGACGGAAACAGGTGAGCAGAAACTGGTGGATGCAGGAATTCCCGCGGAATTTGCTGCACTTGTCCGATATGACGACTATAATCGGTCGTATTACATCGCAGGGTCCTTTGGAGAGATGAAGCATTATTCCTTCTGGCGCCGAATCCGGGGATGGGAGGTCGTCCGGTCCAAGCTTACGCCCGATCAGAAAGATATTCCGGACATGTTCTACTGGAAGGTGTACGTGCCTGTGATGAAGCATATTTTGAATGAAGTGCAGGATGGACGGCAGCAATGGCCATAGACATGCTATCGAGAACCGACTCGATGGACCAGGGAGGATCAAGTAAGGAGCAGATTGCCAGGTGAAATGGGACTGGGTAGATTGAATACGTTTCAGACTCTTACCACCATGAACAATGGGAGTTGTAGCTAGATCCTCAACTTTAATCATCGCACTGCGGCGTACATGTGGTGTGATCTATAAAATGATTCGTATTAGAACACGTATTAAAAAAAGTACTAAAGTGTGCATCACTACCAAGGTAAGCTCCGTATCGAGAATCCCCAATGTGTGCACTTAACTGTAGCGTGATCTATACATGAATGGTAATAAAACATGTACTACCATGTGCATTACGATTAGAGTAAGCTACATATCTAGATTTGTATCCGCATAATCATTGCAAATGGCATCGCATCACTTTACGCTCGCTGCGTATCTAGACTCCATAACACAATGTGTGTCTGGACGTGTGGAGTTCGTTAGTTGTTGTAATTCGCTCTAATTGGCGTTATAGCGTGTCCTCGGTTCGTTAGATTTTGGTCAGAGGGCACCGATGTGGAGAGGTAACGTAAAAAGGACTGCAGATCCTATGCAGTCCTTTTTTCATGATGCAATGCGTGCCTTACTAGTCCTGCTGAAGATGCCGGAGTCCGTGGAGGAAGGCGGATACGGTCAGACGCAGACTTTCGTCCGGATCAAAGTTCATGCCGAAGCCGCCTTGTGCCTCAATGGAGGCAAATCCATGGCAGAGACTGCGCAAACCACGAACGGCATGCAATGCTTCCGCTTCGGTCAGCGGGTAGGGCTGCAAGCTGTGCAGCAGTAACTCCAGCGTAGCTGTGCTGGCCGCGGCGAGCTGTGGCTCCTCGGGGTCCGGGGCATGAAATGAGGCTTCGTACAGCCCGGGGTGCTCACGGACGAAGCCAATGTATGCTGCAGCGATGGCCTGAATGGCATCATCGCCTGTGCGGTCAGCTGTAGCCGTGGTTAATGCGCGGCTAAGCTGTTGTACGGACATCAGCGCCATTTCCTGGCGAAGCCCGGGAAGTCCGCTGATGTGGTTGTAGAGCGACGGTGAGCGCACATCCAGCCGCTGTGCCAACGCGGCCAGTGTCAGCGCCTGAAAGCCGTCGCTGTCAGCAAGCTGGGCGGCGGCGCTGAGCAGAGCGCCGCGATCCAGCCCTTGCCGGGGGCTCATCGTTGCCCCCCGGCAAGATCAAACCGCTGCTGTGCATCAGCGGTTGCCGCGCGCATAGCGGCCGCGGGCTGGCGCAGCATCCGTCCGTGGCCTACAGCCAGCACGGACGCTTCCAGCTCGGCCAGGCGCTTCGCGCTGGCCAGAGCCGCTTCGCGGTTCCACGTCGCCAGCGCGGGGAACGGGAAGAGCGGGCGCATGCGGCCGGATACGGCAAGGCCGCCGTGCAGCTGGTACGCGTCGCCAGCGATGAGCACGCGGCTGCGCGTATCCATGAAGGACATATGTCCCGGCGTATGTCCTGGTGAGGCAATGGCGACCAGTGAACCAATATGGTCACCGTCATCCAGCAAGTGGTTGGGCTGGGTGTGCACCGCTTTGGGCTTGGGCACGCCGCCGCGTACCGGGGTTTGAGGCTCACCGGGAAGAAGGGAAGTATCACCCGCCAATAGCCGTGCATCTCGTCTGGAGATGAAAACCTCGGCTTGGGGCAGTGCCTCTTTGAGACGATCCAACGCACCAATATGGTCGCTATGAGCGTGAGTCAGAATGATTTTGGTAATGGGCTTCCCAAGGGACTGGGCAGCTGCCAAAATCCCCTTAAGACTGAATGGCATTCCGGCATCAATCAGGGTTAATCCATCTTCCTCTTCAACCAGGTATACGTTCACAGGGAAGAGTCTTGGGAAAAACGTAACTTGAACGACATCAAATTCTCGGGTAATACGCATTGTTAAACCCTCCTTAAAACTAATGATATTAGTATAATAACTAATGGGATTAGTTTTAGCAATACCTGTTGTTCATTTTATTTAAATAAAAAAAAATTAAAATAATGATGCACTTTACAAAAAAAGCGTTTTCAAATCGGAGATTACCGATTATAATAATCACGTAAGCCCTTTCATATGTCTATCTTATTGGAGCCCTTCGCGTAGCGGAAGGCTCACTTTTTTGTCTTTTTTAGATTAAAATGAAGACGGGATGTTAATCCTAGCTTAATTGTGTTGATAAGCTGTAAGTATTGGTATAACAGGAAATATCACGTTTGATCTCCATGCTGGGTGAAAGTTGACAAACATAACTGTTATTCATATAATGACAGTTATACTTACCTTGAGTTGGAGTTCATCGGTGTTGTAAGCCGGGAAGGGAGTAAGTGATGAACAGTGAATTTACCATAGCGGTGCATTGTCTTGTTTTTCTGTCGATGAAAAATGAATGTATGGCCAATAGTGAAGATTTGTCCCAGAGTGTGGGTACACACCCGGCCAGAGTCCGTAAGGTACTTAGTGTTCTGCGCAAGCATGGTTACCTGACGACCAAGGAAGGTGCTCATGGTGGGTACTTGCTTAGCCGTCCAAGTGAAGAGATCAAGCTCGGAGAATTATATAGACTGGTAGCTGGTGGTTCACTTGGTCCCAACTGGTGCTCAGGGGAATCCGGTTCATCGTGCGTGGTATCTTCCAATATGCAGGATGTGATGGGGAACATATATAATGGAGGCGAAGAGGCGCTCAGCGCTTATTTTGATCGTATCTCCATTCAGGATGTGAAAGAGCGCATAGGTCATGGGGAGGCGATAACCCTGTCGCTCAATGGATTGCCTGCAAAGGAGAAGTCCTGACGGAGTCCACAACGAATGGTCCTTCATGACATGGCCATGGTTTAGTCAGGCATGGTGGACAAATTATGGTACTGGCGTATGCTCCGGTGAAAGATCCATTAATGTTCTCAGGCGATTCCGGGCATAACGTGAACACAGATGGGGAGAGATCGTCTGCGCTGATGTTATTTTCGGAAGGCAAATCCTTGGTAGAGTATACATCAATTTCACCTTGCGAAAGTAAAGAAGTATAAACAAATTAGATTCTGGGGAGTGGAACACATGTCAGGCATTGAAAAAAATGAAACACTTCGTGTTATTAGCGAGCGCCATGCTGTCAAAAAGTACGAAAAAGGTTTTGAATTGCCTGAAGCGGACCTGAACGCGATCTTGACAGCGGCTGCAGAAGCACCATCTTCATGGAACCTGCAACACTGGAGATTCCTCGTGATTGAATCCGAAGCAGACAAAGCGAAATTGCTGCCAGTTGCTTATGGTCAAAGTCAGATCGTCGAAAGTTCAGTTACGATTGCTGTTCTCGGAGATTTGGAAGCAAACCGTAACACCGTAATCTACGATCAAGCTGTTGAAGCAGGCGCACTGACTGCTGAGGTTCGTGACGCATTGGTTAAACAGATCAACGGTGCTTACCAAAGCCCGCAAATCGCTCGCGATGAAGCGATCCGTAATGCATCTTTTGCTTCCCAAAATATTATGCTTGCTGCACGCTCCCTGGGTTACGATACATGTCCAATCGGTGGATATAATCCACAAAAACTGATCGAAACATTCAACATTCCTGCACGATTTGTGCCAACGTTGTTGATTACTGTAGGTAAAGCTGCACAGCCAGCTCGCCCGTCAGGACGTTTACCGTTGTCTGAGGTCGTTGTTAAAGGTTCTTTCTAAGTTAAAAAGGTAAATCTGATGATTGCATCAGTGATATAGGTATAATACAAACGGCCGCACTTTCCTGTTGAGGGAAGGTGCGGCTGTTTGCCATATTGGAGTTTGTGTGTAAAAGGCCATTCATTGGGACTCCAATAGATCAGATTCAACACTAAAGTGAGTTCGTAGCTTCCACCAAGGAAATGATTACTTTTCAGGTGTTTCCGGGATTTGTGGTGCATGGAACGATTCCATGTACTCGATTGCGTTATACATCATCACTGCTGCTTCAGCGCGAGTAATCGTTTGTTTGGGATTGAAGTTTCCGTCGGCATCCAGTTCATTGATCTTGAGAACGAGTGAACGCTGAATGGCACCTTGATACTCTGGCGTAAGTTCCTGTTCGTCGGTAATGTCCACAGGTTTGATATTAATCATCGGCAGACCGCCTTTGGCTTCAATGCCCTGCATCAGGAACAGTGTGAATTGTTCACGAGTAAGCGGTTTGGACGGATCGATATCCGGTGGCATCTGAATGCCATTATATTGAGCGCGGATAAATGCATCACTGTACCATACGCCATCTTTTACATTGGCGAAGTGGTCACTTGGCACTGGCATTTTGATAAAACGAATGGTGTCCAGATTCAGATTCAGTCCGTCCGCAATCAGTTGAATGCCCTGAGCGGTATTTAACTCCAGTTCAGGCTTGAACAAGCTGTCGCTCACGCCTTTGATGAATCCATCCTGATGGAGAGATTCGATTTTGTCTGCTCCTGCGATACCTTGAATATCCGTAAATTGGGCCTGCGCTGCGTTAATCGGGCCTGCACTTAGAGACAGCGTGAGCAGAGCTCCCGCAGTTAATGTAGCAAGTATATTTTTTTTCATGATAGGTTCGCCTCACTTTTCCAGGGATGATCCCTTTATATAAAAGTTATTTGCCCCTATAGACGACCCTTCCGTTCAAAAGGTTGCTGCAATTTTCCAACTGAATTCATAATCATTCAGATAGGGCTAAGAGAGGGCACTGCCGTTAACCTTTGGATTTATTTCGATAATCCGTGGGTGAACGTCCCATCATTTTGCTGAACAGACGGGAGAAGTAGTATGGGTCCTTGAATCCAAGCTCGGAACTGATCTGCTTCACGGTCCAATCGGTAAAATCCAGATAACGGCAGGAATGCTGAATCTTGAGCCGCAGGAAATAATCGATGGGCGAATGCCCCGTAGCTTGCTTGAATAACTGAGAGTAATGAGGGACAGACAGCCTCGCGTGTGCCGCCAGTTCCTTGAGGGTGATTCCATTCTCCAGGTGCTCCAGCATATATTGAACGGATTGTTCAGCCGCACGTTTGCTGCTCACGATCCCGCCATCTGTTCCTGTCGTTTCCGGTCCATAAGCGAGCATGCCAAGCATATAACCAATAATCTGGGAGGCATATGTCATCGTCTGCATGGAGTAACCCGTCTCTAACGCGCCGTAACATTCATGAAACAGCTCAAGCCATTTTTGCGCCTTGGCTGGTGGCATGGTAGTAATATGATGAGTTAACAAGGGTTCGATGTAGGATAAAGCGTGCTCCCCGCGCAGATGAATCCAGAAGATGCTCCATGGTTCAGTTGCGTTGGCACCATACACATGAGGGACATGAGCGGGTAATATGACGAGGTTTCCCGAGCTGACATCATATGGCTTACTGCCATCCATCGTATACCAGCCTGTGCCTTGGACACAGTACATCAGAATGTGTGATTCACAACCATCGGGGCGATCACGGTAATGATGTTCTGCTTCGTGAAAGTAACCGATATCCGTAACGTATAACCCGGACGTGACTGGATAAGCTGCGGCTTCTTGCAGCAGCGGGTCCGGAAGCACAATGAGTTTTTGCATACGAAATCCGTCAGATTTACGAAGTAAGGGTGGTCTGTTGTTAGGTCTCATACTCTGTATTATGGTGAGAGGGAATAAGGGAGTCAATGACAGAATGAGAGCGCTCACCAATTATGATCTAATTTAGAAAGCCACGTTACAGGAAGTGAAGCAGTTGCCCGTGAATTGGGTAAGTACATATCAGTGGGAAGAATCAGAACAGTGAATATACAGGATAAGGGAGAGATCTAGTTATGGAACCAGTCACAACTCAGGAAACGCTTTTTTATACAGGTACGTATGCGTCAGCGGATGAACCTGGAATATTCCTATGTACGTTGAATGCGGATACAGGAGAGATGCGAATGGTCAATCACATGGATGGTGTGGATAATCCGTCTTATCTGGCGCTAAGCCACGATGGAAACTGTCTGTATGTGGCGAGTGAGACAGACGAGGGAGAGGTGTTGGTCTATCGGAGAGATACGGCAACGAGTGAGCTGCACCTGATGGATCGAAAACAGACCAGAGGGGCTTCTCCATGTTATGTGTCTGTCTCCACGGATGGTCAGTGGGTGTTCTCATCCAACTATAGCAGTGGCAGTGTCAATGTATTCCCGGTTGGCGATCAGGGGACGCTTGGTGAGATGAGTGCATGGGTGGAGCACACGGGAAGTGGAATCAACGAAGAACGCCAGGAAGGGCCGCATGCACACTCCATTCAACCTGATCCGTCCGGGCAGTATGCTGTCGTATGTGACCTCGGTCTGGATCAGATCATTGTGTATCGGTTGGAAGAGGGACGTCTGGTTACCCATCGTGAGACGGATCAGCCACCGGGCGCAGGTCCAAGGCATCTTGTGTTCCATCCTAACTCGAAGTGGGCATATGTAATCAATGAATTGAACAATACGGTTACGGCATTCCTGTACGATGAGCGCAGAGGGGAGTTCACTACGGTGCAGCACATCTCGACACTTCCAGAAGGCCATAAAGGAGAGGGTACGGCTGCGGACATCCGTGTATCTCCATGTGGACGTTTCCTGTATGCATCTAATCGGGGAGATGACAGCATCGTACTCTATCATATTGACCAGGAGAGCGGTGAGCTGGAAGCTGTAGAGTGGACATCCACGATTGGGCAGACACCGCGTAACTTTAATATTTTGCCAGGTGGGATTCTGGTCGTGGCGAATCAGGACAGCAATAACCTCGTAGGCTTCCAGATCAGTGAAGAAGACGGACGGCTGACGCATAACGGGTTCAAGCTGGAACTGCCTCGTCCGGTATGCATTGCTCCTGTGGTATAAAAGTTGTAATACGGTGAAGCGAAAGTGAAATATTACATCTGAAAAGTTGTCTATAAGCTGTGAAATCATGTTGAAATACATGGTTTTACAGCTTTTTTAGTGTTTTCATGTGATAAAAATGAGTCTGTCATCCTTTTTAGCAAGTTGACATGAGAGGAAGCGAACGTTATCATAATAACTGATCGAACAATCAAAATAAAAAATAATCAATCAATTCCCTGAAGGTAGATGAAAAGATGAAAAACAAGCAGTATTTAATAGCCGATGCCCGCAAAGAACAAATCATTCATGCTGCGATTGAGGTTCTCACAGAGATTGGATATTTTAGCACCAGCCTATCCAAAATAGCAAAAAGGGCGAATACGAGTACGGGACTCATCTCGTATCATTTTTCTGGCAAGGAAGATTTGATGAACAATACGTTGCTCTATTTGGTTGAACAAGAGAAAGCTTTTATGATAGAGAGAGTAGAAAAAAAATCTTCCAGTCTGGAAAAATTGATGGCCTATATAGAAGCGGGAATCACCTATCGCGCTATAAAACGTGGGAACACCACGGCATTATTGGAAATTGTGTTTAATGTTCGCACACCAGATAATGTTCCTTATTTTCGGTTAGAAATCAATCCTGAAGATGAATTAATCGTCCTGGTAGAAGAGATTCTGAAAGAAGGACAAAAATCGAAAGAATTTCAAGATTTTGATCCCAAAGTCATTGCCATGATGATCAGAGGGGCTGTTTCGCTATCGATGTCCCTGCCTCAAAACGAGAGTATAATGAGCTTTAAAGATTACACAGAAAAGGTGACAAAGAACGTTTTAAAAATGATTCAATAACACCTAGAGACAAGTAATTTTTTTTAACTTAAATTTGACTGGTTGATCAGAATTAAAAATGATTGTTCAGTATTAAATATAAAGGAGGTTCCGTTCATCCCATGTTTCAGTTCATTCGTCAACGTAAACGTCGTAAGAAATTAGAACAAGTGAAAGCAGGCGATGGTCATCTTTTACAAAAGTATCAGTTGTGGAGTATATTTACTCACTCCTTATTTCACATCAAAATAACGAATCATACTAGTGGGAAAACCACTTCATATGCCATAAAATCTAAATATTTTGTAGAAAAGCCCCGTGTTGATTTATACCACGAAAATAAACATGTTGCCTATTCTAAGCTTCCAGCAGCTTTTCCAGTCGAGAATGGCGTGATCGAAATAACAAACAATTCGACCGGGATTAATGGTATTCATTATATCAGGGCTAGCGAAGACACCTTTACCGTATCTCCGGATAGACGTTCCATACGAGGTTTTCGAATGTGGGTGCATCGACGATTTCCTACCCTCAGCGCATTCATCGGTATGATCGCAATTATCATCTTGTTAATCTCCATCGCTTTAAGCATCTCCCAAGTCTTAGAGTCCATCTCTGCTATTCCATGGGTTTCCGAAAATGTAGGTGTATTTGAATCGCCGCTCGAACTGTCCGTTTGGACATATTTTGCGATTGGTATTGCCGCAGCAATTGCAGGAACAGAACGGGTTCTAATGCTCAAAAACCATTGGTTAATTGATATGGAAAGCACACATTAGGATGATCAATGAAAATGAAGAAAGGATGAACGTTACGATGATGAAACGACTCATGGCGATATTCTTGTTGATCGTAGTACTTGTAGTAGCAGGTTGTTCAAGCCCCAATCATGAACTGATCGAGAGTGAAGGGGCTAAGGGACAAGATAACGAACAGCAAATAAGTGAACCGGCTCTTGATTATGAGGGAAATGGAGGATTTCTGTGGAAGGTGCTTCACGGCAAAACAACCATGTATGTGTATGGAACGATTCATTTGGGTCATCCAGACTTTTATCCGCTTGCTTCGGGAATTGAAAAGGCATATGAGGACGCAGACGTCATTCTTCCAGAGATCAATATGTTTAAAGTAGATGTGAATGAAGAAAAAATAAAGGAGATGGCTTTATTTGAGGATGATACCACGCTGGATGACGTGTTATCGGAGGCGTCTTATGCCAAGCTTTCAGAAATATTTGAAGCGCATGAAATGACTTTAGCCGATTATAATCACTTCCAGCCTTGGTTTTTAGGAACCTTATTAAACCAAATTAGTAATGAAGAAAGTGAACTAGCGCCGGAGTATGGGGTTGATTTATATTTTCTTCAACGTGCGTTAGAAGACAATAAGGAAATAGTTGACTTAGAAACCGTTGAGATGCAATATGAAGTGCAATCTGGTTTTAGTATGGAAACCCAAGTACAAATGTTAGAAGGTTCTATAGCAGATCATGAGGAGACAGCGAGTTTTTTAAACCAGCTGGGATATAATTGGGTTCATGGAAATGAAGATGCGTTTAAGAATCAGTTAACTGAAGGTTTTGAAAGTGTTGATGAAAAGTATCAACAGGCAATCAATGATACTCGGAATATTCATATGGCTCATAAGCTCGATGAAATTTTACAAACGGATGATGGACAGACTTATTTTGTCTTCATCGGCGCTGCTCATGTTTTGATTGAACCCAGTGTTCCAGGAGAGCTTGAGAAAAAGGGATATGAAATGGAGCGGATTTATTAATCCATCCCTTTGTTGCGAAGTCGAAGGAGAAATCCTTTGGCTTTTTTCATGCACACCATTCAAATACTAAATTAGACCTATAGATGGAATTATATGTTTAATTTAAAATGAATATATTAAAGAGCTTACATAAAAAGATGGCGCTACAAAGGGCATCGGGCTTACCAATACAATTGGGGGGGCAATTGTTTATGGGGAATCGATCATCATTGTGGAAGCGCACATTACGTACAGCGGGAATATCCCTGCTGAGTTCCGCGTTACTGGTCACTTCGCTTGGCCTTGGCAACACGCCTGTAACACATGCAGCGGGTGCAAGACAGATGGAATATCTCGATCGCGGCGTGGTGGCTGTGAAGACCGGGACAGGTGTGTTTGTCAGTTGGCGGCTTCTGGGAATGGAAGGATCGAATGTATCGTTTAACGTATATCGAGATGGAACCAAGGTGAACGCTACGCCCATAACAAACAGCACCAACCTTCAGGATGCAAGCGGGACAAGCAGTTCCAAATACACGGTTCGCGCTGTCGTCAGTGGGACGGAGCAGGCTGCTTCAGCGGCAGCAAGCGTATGGGGCAATAACTATCTATCTGTACCGCTCAGTATACCCGCTGGTGGGACAACGCCCGATGGAGTAGCCTACACTTACAGTGCCAACGATGCCAGTGCAGGTGACCTGGATGGTGACGGGGAGTATGAATTGATCGTGAAGTGGGACCCTTCCAACGCCAAGGATAACTCCCAGAGTGGTTATACCGGGGAAGTGTTTATCGATGCCTACAAATTAAACGGAACACGCCTCTGGCGTATTAGTCTGGGCAAAAATATCCGTGCCGGCGCTCACTACACCCAGTTCATGGTGTATGATCTCGACGGTGACGGCAAAGCCGAGGTTGCCATGAAAACAGCCGATGGCACCAAGGATGGTACTGGCGTGGTCATCGGGGATGCAAGCAAGGATTACCGCAATTCCAGCGGTTATGTGTTGTCTGGTCCCGAATTCCTGACGGTCTTCAATGGACAGACTGGCAAAGCGCTCTCCACGGTGAACTACGAACCAGCACGTGGCAATGTATCCAGTTGGGGAGACAACTACGGCAACCGGGTGGACCGATTCCTTGCTGCCATTGCTTACCTTGATGGAGAGCGGCCAAGTCTGGTGATGGCTCGCGGGTATTATACGCGCAGTGTGCTTGTGGCCTATAACTGGCGGAATGGACAGCTGACCAAACAATGGACATTTGATTCCAATACCTCCGGTAATTCGGGTTATGCTGGGCAGGGCAATCACAATTTGAGCGTAGCGGACGTGGATGGGGATGGGAAAGACGAGATCGTCTATGGTGCCATGGCGGTGGATGACAACGGCAAAGGATTGTACACGACAGGACTTCATCATGGCGATGCCATGCATTTGAGCGACCTCGACCCGGATCGCCCTGGACTTGAGGTATTTCAGGTTCATGAGACACCGTCCAATGCCGGAGTGGAATTCCGGGATGCAGGTACAGGCCAGTTAATCTGGGGAGTTAAAACAACAAAGGATATTGGACGCGGCATGGCGGCAGATATTGATCCAAGATATAAAGGCGCCGAAGTCTGGGCAGACGGTAGTCT
This sequence comes from Paenibacillus polymyxa, assembly GCF_018614975.1. GTDB lineage: Bacteria > Bacillota > Bacilli > Paenibacillales > Paenibacillaceae > Paenibacillus > Paenibacillus polymyxa_E. The sequence goes on from NZ_JAGGNR010000005.1 coordinate 142,519, forward strand.
GTACACAGCCAAAGGGCAGAAACTCGGGACAACCCTGCCGTCCTCCACGAATTTTGGCATCTGGTGGGATGGGGATCTGCTCCGTGAACTGCTGGACAGCAACCGAATCGACAAGTGGAATTATGCCAACAGCACAACGATGAACCTGCTCACCGCTTCCGGCGTATCTTCCAATAACGGAACCAAGTCTACGCCGAATCTGCAGGCCGACCTGTTCGGGGACTGGAGAGAGGAAGTGGTATGGCGGACCAATGACAGTTCAGCGCTGCGGATCTATACCACAACAGCAGTTACGGACAAACGCATCTATACGCTGATGCATGATCCGGTGTACCGTCTTGGCGTCGCTTGGCAAAATGTAGCTTACAATCAACCGCCACACACCGGCTTTTATCTGGGAGAAGGCATGAACACACCAACGGTACCCAATATCCGGTATGCGGGCAGATGAGGAATGGACAAGGTGTGGCCGTCCAATTCCGTTTATGTTTACAGTAGCCAGCGAAGCATGGGATTCGCTGAAGGGAACAACGGACGCTCCATGGGTCAAATGGTTGTTGATTGGACTGGCAAGCCTGGTACTTACATGGCTGCTTATTTTGCCACTGGCCATTGTGCTCATGGAAGCGTTGAAGCAAGGCTGGGGTGTGTACATCGCGGATCAAATGCGAGTACAAAGGGATAGAGAGTGCCGTGGCGTCAGGGATTATACCAATGATTCGCTTCAAGCAGCACCTGCTGCCCACCTGCATCCATGAATTCTTCCACAAAGGTATCGAAATACCCCACAGGTTGATCGCCAGTAATGATGGAGATGTACGCTCTGTCTCTCATGCGAATCAGCTCAGATGAATAATGAATCAGGGCAGGGGTTGCAACCTCCAGACGATTATAGATCCCATTCTCCGTCAACCCTGCAGATGCAGCCCACTTTTCACGGTTATCCGAGATTGTACCTGGAACCGTCATGCCGATACTTGAGCCGATCATATTCATATAATTCTCCATTCTGTTGTATGGGTAAAGTAAATGGAACGAGTTTGAATCAGTGCTCCAATTCCAGTGTTTTCCTGGAAGGCCATACTCCATTTTGATCTGCTCCTCCGGATCGGGGTTGGCACTTACATAATCGAGAATCTCCAAAATTTTCTTCAGTTTTCCCGGCTCCTTCGCAGCCTCAGCGCCTATAGCAATAAAATTCATCAGCAGATTATTCCCTTTTGAACCGCTATGCCCATCAGGACCAATAACAGGAGAACCAAATACAACCTCTGCAGTTGCGTTCTTCTGTAGCAGCTCATTAACATTGAACGAGGCCCCTACAGGGGTTTCTTGGCCATTTTCATTAAGGACACTGTAGTCTCCCTCTTGATTCCAATGATAGTAGTTGCCCATCGAGGTCATCCCAATTTTTCCATTAATAAAAGCATGGGATAGATGTTTATATCCACCTTTATTTTCGCCGGTTATGAACTCAGGGTCGATAATCCCGTCCCGATACCACTTTTGCATATAAGTCAGGGCTTTTTTCATCTCAGGCTCCAAAGCGCCGATCACGAGTTGCTTGTTTTTTTCATTAAAATACAGTTGCTCGGTGAAAACGGACTGTCCAAAAGCGCCAAAAACCACATTTAAGCCCTCTCTGGATAGGCCATACGTATCCTGTTTACCATTTCCGTCCGGATCACCTTTGGCAAAGGCATACATGACCGTTTCAAATTCATCCAATGTCTTCGGAACGTCCAGACCAAGCTGCTTAAGCCAGTCCTCTCGGTATACAACAGGAGTTCGATAGATGTTGGTCTGATTAATGGACGGAATTCCATATAAGTTACCGTTTATTTTTCCATACTCCAGATAACGTGAATCATAATCGCGAATTCGCTGTACGATATTTGGCGCATATTGTTCAAGTACTTCCGGAGAAATTTCTGCTAACACGCCTTGCATTTGATACTTAAGCAGATCATGCGGTTGTCTGATCCGGAACAGATCAGGTATTTTCCCTTGAGCAAGCTCCAGATCGAGCAGTTCCTCGTACCGCTTGTTCTCAAGATTCCACACCTCCAGATCGACAACAAACCGATCCTCAATATATGCAATCATCTCCGCGTCTTCAGGAACAGGGATATTCTGATGCATGGTCCAAGATATCGTATACTGCGGTGCTGTATCCTTCTCAGCGCTTGCCAAATGGTCCTGCTGCTGAACTTGTGCTGTTTCTCTCCCTAGATAGGTACACCCACTTGTAAATACGAGAAGGAGAAGCATTGCGGAATATAGACATAGCTTTCTTGAAAGGTTGAGGTTCATAGCAGCTCCTTTCCTAATTTTAAATTCTATATAGCTTCAATTTAACATTTACACAAAAACGGAGAGGACAGAAAGAACCTGAAGAAGCGAAGCTAAAAGCTTTCTGAAAGAAAGCTGCATCGTAAGCATATGCTGCGCCTTTATTCCCGGATTTCCCCTTTTTAAAAAGGGATTAAAAGAAATCTGGGAATAACAGCGATCGGAAGGTTGTTCTGTCATCGGAGTGTCCGTGTAAATATTCCTATTTGACCCTATATAGATCTCTGTTCCATTAAACTGCGCATGAAGTTTTTTGGTGTACAGCCGTGAATTTCTTTGAACTTCTTAATGAAATAAGCAGGGGTACGGTAACCGACCGTACTTGCGACCTGCTCAACCGTGATTTCACGTTGTGTCATGAGTTCCCGTGCGCGTTCCATTCTCTGATTCGTAACATATTCGGAATAAACAATCCCGGTTTCTTCCTTGAAAAGTTTACTGAGATATTTAGGGCTGATGAATACTTGCTCTGAGATATGATCCAGTGTAAGATCGCCCGATAAGTGCTCGTGAATATAGGCTTTGACAGCCGAGATGGTATCCACACTTCGTACCTCACTTCGCTTCTCCATATGCATCACAAATTCGGTCACGAGATGAATCATCCATTCCGAATAGCGGTTGATATTGTAGAACAATGAAAATTGCTTGTACAAATTCAATGAACTCGCCTCGGCAGGTTGCAGTCGCATCTGATGAATACACTCAGCGTAAATAGATACCGTTTTTAATAAGATGATACGACTGTATTCGGCTGAATAGGGGCCTTCCCTTATTGTCGCGACCAATTCCTGAATGGCCTGAACCGTGCCTTGCACATCCCGAGCCTGCAATTTCTTTTCAAAGTTTACGAGGTATGACTCCGGAACTTCCAAAGTGCTGGCTTCCCTGTTCAGAAGATTAAGATCCTGAATGGCAGACTTCTCGGGAAAGAAGTAGCTGTATCGAATCAGGGTATTCGCCTGATGATAGCTTGTGTGAATCTTCGTGAAGTGTTCTACCCATCCGCCTAACGATAGTACAAATTCCAGACCAAATCTGCTGCTCGCCTCAGCGTGAATAAAGTCTACAATGTGATCAGAGAGAGGTTCCTCAGGTTGATTGGTACAGATGATTACGGCTATTTTGTGATCCTGCAATTCCTCTGCCAGCAGTTGAGTTCCATCCATTTCTGCGATCTCCAGTTGCCGGATCATCGTATACAACGTATGCTGCAAATGTCGTGGCTGCAGATCCTTCCACTGCTCATTGACGGGGTCAATGACGATGCAACGGAAGCGAGTGTAGGCCATCGAAATATGAATAGATTGCAGTTGCTCCGTAAGCTCCTCCGGTGTAAATCGATTATTTAACATATTAAGCATAATACTATGCTTAATCATTCTGTGATTGGCCTGTAAGGTTTCTTCAAGACTATCAACTTTGTTGGACAGACTGTTAAACGTTGTATCGATGAACCGGTATTCGTCCTGCTTTAGGCTGGTTGGGCTATCCATCCGGCTCTTGATGTTATTCAGGATTCGCTTAAGAGGACTATAGTTGGCCGTGGTAAAAATGGACGACATCGCGATCCCAACTGCAACAGCCAGCAAGCCAAGAAGAATCGAAACTTCTTTCAAGCTATCCAACTTATAATAGAAGCTTTCATTAGGTGTGGTTGTGTAGATTCTCCATGCATTTCCTTTAAATTGATCTTGGGTAACGACATGCGAGTTATAGTTAAATACAGGCGTGAAGCTCTCATCTGATGAATGAAAGGTGAGCAGCGACTGTGTTAGATTCTCCTCCGTGGAGCTGCCTAGCAACGTTTTGTCCGCGGCAGATATGACGGTTCCGTCCTGATCGATGATTAATGTATTCGCATAGTCAGCAGGTAGCATATTTTTAATGATCTGACTGATCGCTGATTCTTTGATATCAATCGCAATCATGGCCTTACTGTCTTGTCCAGACGATTGAAACGGGTAACTATGGACATAGGAAATTAGAGGACTCATGTTGCTCTGTTCCCGTGATTCGATATAAGCATCCTGAGGCACCATGCGAGTCTTCATCCATAAGGAGCTTTCTGGAGTCTCTTTCATCGCAGCAATCCAATCCGTCTTATGATCCATACTCGAAGGCGTGTCCTCATAGAGCATCAGTCCATATACAGATGAGACGATGAAGTGGTTCTTCGTATCGTACACATGAATAGCTTCAATGAGATCGGAATAATTTTGCACCATATTTTTGAGGAACTGTTCGATGTCCAGGATTTTGCTATGGTTTCCTTTTAAGCTATCTAAATCGATACTTGCGGCGTTACCGAGTGCCAGGGACAGATAGACCTGATTCACCTTCTGGATCACAGAGCTTTCAATATAATTGACAGTACTTTTCAGCGAAAGTTGATTATTGATTCGGATCTCTTTGCTGTATTGATGGGAGAAGAAGAGGTATAGAATGGAGCCGAAAAGAAGCGCAATGACAAGAACGACAGCAAGGTAGGAAAGAACCATCTTGGATCTCACAGACTGAAATGGCTTAAGCATTCTTTTTCCCCCTTCGTTTCTCGTGTCTAAACAACTTCATCATTATATAGCAGGCCGAGGACTAGAAATCATGTTGATCGAAATTTAACAAACTCCATCTCCACATTTTACACTATTTTAATAAAGCGTTTACATAAAAGGATATTATAATTAACGAAAGTAGTATCTCCTCTATTTTTTGAGGGCAGAAAATCATCGGAACGTACGATTTTGATATAAAACGGAATTTGTTCTATAGATGCGAAATGCTCCCTAATGCTAAAGTAACGGCAGATCAGACATCTGTATAGAGACTTTCTTACTCATTTGCTGACGCAGAAGCAAAAAATAATTTACCATAATGGGAGCGTGTATTTGCAAGCCATGAGAAAACCACTTAAAAAGTCACTGGCACTACTTCTAATGTTGTCTATGGTAGGTCCGACGTTTGCAGAGAAGAGTTTTGCAGCCGATCAGAAGATTCAGTTCTCTGATATTAAGGGACACTGGGCGGAAGCAAACATTCAAGCTTGGGGCGATGAAGGATTGATTCGAGGCTATCTGGATCGTTCATTCAAACCGAACACGTATATTACCAGAGCAGAATTTATGAATTTGGTAAACGGTGCTTTTGGATATTCCGGACAAGCTAAAATTACCTTTAACGATGTGTCTGCGAGTGCATGGTATTACGAAGCAATTTCTATTGCAAATGCGAATGGATATATAGATGGATACACCGATGGCACCATGAAGCCACAAGATCCGATTACACGTCAGGAAGCAGCTAAAGTGATTGCCGGTATTCTAAATTTGGAATTGAATGAAACAGCAGCGAATGTCTTTAGCGATTCATCGTCTATTGCAGCTTGGAGCAAGGGAGCTGTAGGTGGAGCGGCAGCAGCGAAAATTATCGCTGGTTATGCAGATGGAAGCTTCAAACCGCTTAATTCAATTACTCGTGCCGAAGCCGTGTCTGCGCTCGTTAAGGCGGTGGAAACAGATGCTACTACAGCTGCCAAACCAGCTAAGCCAAAAGGAACCGCATCCGTACTGAATGTTAATCCCCCAGCAGATGAAGCTCGTTTATCTGCCGTGAAGCACGGAGCCAATGCCGGAGACGACACCTTGAAAAATATTGCGGAAACCAATCCGTTCATTGATATTTTGGACGGTTTTGATCAAGTATGGTCCATGAACCAAGCGGACTGGAGAGATGGAACAGCGGCAACCAAAATTGGAGCTGACGGAAAAAATGCAAAGTATGGAGATGGACCGTCCCCATATTATGACGGCTTTAAGAATGATCCAACCGTAGCCGTCGCTGATCAGAAAACATATGCAAATGAAGAGATCCGAGACAAAGCGACTTGGGAAGCCAATATCCAATATGTAGAAAAGGTCACGCAAAACCGCACGGCTGAAGAGGCTTTGGCAGCGTACTATGATGACCAAAGAGATAAGATCTATAGCGTGATGGAGGGCTTGGGTCCGTTGGCTAACACGTATGTAGATATTATCAAGCCAAAGACAAACGTTGAACGAACGGTGGACGAGATGAATGTGGTATTGACCGAGGAAACAGTGGAAGATGAAAGCCAAGGTATTGGAGATTGGGAAGCAAAGACGGAACTTTCAGACTTGATCTCTTTAGTTGATCTGGTTCGATTCAAAATTCCTGCCTCATCTAATCCCTCTAAGTATTTCTACTCTTCCCCTAGACCGTGGAGAATGAATTCCAATGGAGAAGTGAAAGAGGTGGTTGACAGCAAAGGACTGCCTGTGTGGGCAACCTTGGGCGAAGGTGAGAAAAAAGAAGTACCTTTGGCTTCAGGCGGCACCAAATCAACTGGCGAAAAACATTACCAGCAATACGAAACCAACGTTAAGCTTATTCCTGCATTAAGTTATGTCAAACGAATCGCTGAAGATGGAAGAGGAAAAGATGGCGGATTTCCGAGCGGACATACAAGCGCAGCCTACTTATCCGTATTTCCTTTGGCATACGCTACGCCAGAACGATTCGCTGAATTGTTAACGAGAGCAGCTCAGCTGGGTGAGAATCGCATCGTAGCAGGGATGCACTCACCACTTGATGTTATAGGAGGCAGAATACAATCCACAGCCATGGCTGCATATGCACTTAATCAGGCTGATAACAGAGAAGTGTTAGAGAAGGGCTATGAGAATGCAGGAGAAGTATTTGGAGCTGCAGCCAAGGATAAAAAGTTGAGTCTGTATGAGTATGCACACACCGTAACAGAGGATTACACGTTCAAGAGTGCTTACGATGAACGCAAATGGGAAGATCATGATGCCAATAAAGCCTTCTATAGAGAAAAGATGACGTATGGTCTGCCACAAACGGGAACCAAAGGTTTGGCTCCAGTTGTACCGCAAGGAGCAGAAGCCCTGTTAGAAACACGTCAACCGTATTTAACAGATGAACAACGCAGACAAGTATTGTATACAACATCCATTGACTCTGGATATCCTGTACTGGATGAATCCAAGGGCTGGGGTAGAATTGATCTGGTGACGGCTGCGGATGGATACGGGGCATTCTTGAACAATGTAACTGTGGATATGGACGCTTCCAAAGGGCGCTTCAATGCAGAAGACTGGTGGAGAAATGATATCACCGGTAATGGAATGCTCACGAAAAAGGGAACAGGAACTCTTACATTGACGGGAAAAAATAGCTACACTGGCGGAACCTTACTGCAAGCAGGAACGCTGGTAGCCGAATCTGCAACGGCTTTTGGTACAGGTGATCTGTATGTAGAAAATGGAACAGTTGTTGTGAATGTCGATGGAGCACTCAACTTAAATAGAAACTTTACCATGGATAATGGTACGTTGGAATTGGTCATGGATGATGACAGCAGTCAGCTGAATGTCGGCAGAAAGCTCTATATTGATGGAGGAAGTCTCAATCTGGACTTGTCCAACTATAAAATCGAAGGTTCCAAAGATATTACGTTAATCACGGCGAATGGAATTACAGGTGAGTTCGACAGTGTAACGGCAGATGGTTATGACGTGACTGTCACGTACGAAAAGGGCCGCGTCATTGCACATGTTGTAGCCAAATAAGTGACGCAATTATCCGTTATGTAAAGTGAACTGAAGAATGTTACACATGCAACTTCAATGACAGAATAACATTCCGATCATTCTTCGCAATACAAGAGTAGTATATAGAAAAGGGCCGAAACTACAACGTAGTTTCAGCCCTTTTTTACGTGACTAAGAGACACGCAAGATATAGTTAATGAAAGTCCAGCCATCTAAGTTCAATAATATGGAGGGGCCAAGCATAAGTTATTCACCAGTATGGGTACCAGATGTACGACGTGTATTCCCTTCCATCTCCGTAGAGACTTGCTTCGTTGGTTCCAGATCCGTATGTCCTGCGTAGGGGCGATCACTGCGAGAGCGGGTTCCGGTAACTCCAAAACCTGTAGTGAATAGAATCAGCTGTAATCCAAGGGCATAGGGCGCAGCAACAAGTCCAATCAGATGGAGCAAGCAGCATAGCGCGATCAGCAAGGAGAGCATTTTGGTTACTGTACCTGGTGTATCCCGGCGTGGGCTGGCCCAGAGCAGGTAACCATATATTATGGTGATCATTAGAGAAACTGCTCGAATCCATGGCAACATGCTCTCCCATGAGTCTACAGGCACATCCAACATCCGTTGACGAAATACCAGATCTGTAACCAGAAACCCTGTAGCCGCCAATGCGGCTGGTTCGGCTACGGGCCGAAGGATGGTCCAGACCGCTGTGCCCCAATGATCTGCATGCGTATCCCGGCTGAGTTCATCCGATAATACGGTGCATTCTCGTTCCAGTGCTCTGTGCATGAGTCCGAGTTTGGCAGGGTCATGTTCCTTGATACAGTCACGAATCTGATCCTGCAGTTGAGTGGATAGGTAAGATGCGGCTTTGCAGGCTAACATTGCTGTGATCAGATCATTATGTTCGTGTTCCGACCGTTCATAATTCCGATTTTCCTGGATGCTAAGTTGTCCCAAGAGGGCTGTACTTATGTATAATGTATCTCGTATCCTTCTCATTCGCCTTTCGTGGCTACGGCGAACTTCAGTGGCAGACCATATGTATATCCCCAGAAGCACAGCCATGACGCCAAACAGCACAGCCACAGCGCCTGGGCGCGATGTTAGATCTTCAATCCAGCGTTGAAACACACTTGTTCCTCCTTTGCAGCAACTTCACGTATCATGAAACACGCTTCACGTAAGCTTTCTCTCACTATTACACAGGAATTAGATGAATTCAAGCAGAAAGGGGCACAATTCATGGATCATGTGAATATTGAACACACACCACCCGCAGCATTGGAGTATCTTGCCCTGCGGCAGATTGCCGGCCTTAGTCCAATGAGCAGGGAGGGGGCTGAGATTGGACTACCGAATAGCCTGTTTGCCGTATGTCTGCGTGAAGAGGATATGCTGATAGGCATGGGGCGAGTGATTGGAGATGGAGGTTGTTTCTTTCAGGTCGTCGATATTGCTGTACACCCGGATGTTCAGGGAATGGGGTATGGAAAACTGATCATGAGCGAGATTATGAATTATCTGCGTGAAGCAGTACCTGCCCGTGGTTTGGTCAGTCTACTGGCGGATGTTCCCGCTGATCGGCTGTATGCTCAATTTGGATTTGAATACACCAGCCCAAAATCGGAGGGTATGTGGTGGAGGCAGGGAGACTAGTGAACTAGTTAAATAACATATTCGGCGAACCTTTGGATAAATCCAAAGGTTTTTTGCTTTACAACCATTTATTTACAGGTATAATGTGAATTAAAACCAATTTACGATTTACAAATTACGATATACGGTTGCACTCGTGAAGAATGGAGGAAATGAATATGTACAATGACCAGAAAGCTCAGTTTAACCAGATGGTGGAACGATCTGTGGAGCAGGCGAACAAAAATCTTTCGGGAGCGAAGGGAGTTGTTTCCGTTCGATTAAGTCAGGAAGAGATTGATATCATTGATCAGCTTGTATTTCTTGAACTTGCCAAAAACCGTTCTGATGCGACTGCAATGTTGATTAGGGAAGGTATACGAACCCATCAGACCTTATTGAACGAGATACGCGAGTATACGGCTGAACTGGAACGGGTAAAAGCCAAGATACAACAGACCATTCGAGATTCAGGTTTGGTTACGCGTCTGCATCGTACGAGTGATGATGAATCTGTTACGTACGAGGGAGAGGTGCGTGAAAAAGATGAAAAATGAAGTTCGCAGCGACAGCTATCGAGCGGTTTTGCGCCTTCCTTCTTTTGTTGTGCTTCTTGTTGGCAGATTGGTTTCGGGTGCAGGACAGATTTTATTTTCTATGGCGACGATGTGGTATATCCTTCAATTAACAGAGTCGGCACTTGCTGCCGCACTGATTCCGATGTTGCCGTACTTGATCTATGCATTTTTGGGCATTCCCCTGGCTACGATCAGTGATCGCCTGCCGAAAAAGCAGCTTTTGATCTGGACAGATATATTGCGTGCAGGCATAGCTTGCATATTGGCGCTTTTGTTCATGACAGGATCCATGCTTCCGTGGCATATTTACGCAGCCAATCTGCTCATTGCAATCCTTGGTTTTTTGTTCAATCCGGCAACCCAAACAGTCATCCCCGCTATTTTGCCAGAGCCTACCAAACAATTAGCTCCAGCATATGCACTACTGAACTCTTCCTCCAAAACGATTGAATTACTTGGATACGCCATGGGGGGGATATTGATCGCGCTCATCTCCGTTCAGTCCATCCTGTTCATCTATGCCGTTACATTTCTGCTGTCCGCCATATCCATTTTCTTTATCCGCATCCCTGTAACCAAAGTAGTGAAACAAAAAGGAGTCTCCGGTTTTGTTAAAGATAGCATGCAGGGGATTACATTCCTGTTTTCCCGTAAAATTTTGGCCTGCTGCATTATCTTTGGAGCTATTATCAATTTTGCGGGTGCGCCACTGCACATTTTCACGCCGATTTTTGCCAATATGGTGCTGCAAGCCGGACCACAAGGCTACGGTCTGCTTCAGTCAGCCTTTGCCGCTGGCAGTATTGCAGGCTCTCTGCTCAGTGGCAAATATGCCAAACGACTCTCACTCGCTCACTGGTTTTTGATCAGTTATCTCATCTCAGGCACAAGTTTGCTGCTCATGCCGATGTTTCCTAACCTGTATATCGCGATTGCGTGTTCATTTTTGTTGATGATGGGACTTGCTCTGGTGAATGTGCCATTGGTTACCTCCATTCTTCTATCCACTCCGGAAGAAAAAAGAGGACGTGTTATGAACAGTATGGGTGTCTTGATGAGTGGCATTAGTAATCCGCTTGGGTTGTTACTGGGAGGGTGGTTCATTGAAACCTACAACCCTTCATGGGTGTACATGGGGATTGGTACATTTGTTATTTGTATGGGCATGGCAAGCCTGTTTGTCCGACCTTTCCGTGAGGAACGTAGCAAGCGTACCCAGCAACAAACGACCTCGATGTAGTTTGGAATTTGGTGTCATATTGCGCCTCTTTTTAGTCCAAAGAAACATATCATTTGACATGATCAGGTGAGATAAATGGATTTGATAAATAATTTATGTAAAATAATTCAATTAAAAAGAAGGAATATCAAAATTTATGTAGAATTTGGTTTATTAAGAGGGGGAGACAAATGGGAGGTAATATATCATGGAAAACAAGGAAATTTTATCTGTACAGGATTTGATGGCGCTAGAGGTTGAAGAAGATAACAACATGTTTGAAGAAACAAGCTTGTGTACAGTGTGCAGCTGGACTAGCTCACAAACAATCGTTGTTGAGAGCTAGGAACTTCTTTACACGCTCTATTCACTGAATCATTTGAAAGATAAGTCTTTGATTTTCGCGCATTACTAAAATAATTGTACCTCCCCCTCTTACTTTATCCAAAAAGGAGTGATTCTCATTGAAATTCGCAAGCGTAACGCCCAAGAAGGACGCCTTTGAGAACGCTTTGGAACATATAATCCGGGAACTTCCCCAATCCATCCAATGGTCGAATGACGGCCATTGGATTTGTTTTAGACCGGAGGAATTAAGGCTTCCCGCACAAGGCTGGAAAATCCATTTATCGGTTATTCCTGTGGAAGGAGCTGAATTGCTGCGACGCATTGCACCTGTTCTCACAGAAAATGATGTGCAATGGAAAGTAGTGAGCAGTGGGCTGAAACTGATTGAAACATCTAACGGTTCGATACCTCTCCCTCAGACTGGGAAGTGTGTTACCATCTACGCACGAGACGAAGAGCAATTCCTTAAGTTACTTGAGCTAATGCATTCATATACAAGCGATCTGAAAGGACCAGCTATTCCGACAGATCGGGCATACCTCGGTAGCCAGTGTGTATTTTATCGTTATGGTGCATTCACTGATCGTTTCTATTACGACCGTTATTCGGGTGCAAAAGTGTATGCCATCCAGAATCCAGAAGGTAAGCTGGAGGAGGATCGAAGAACACCTGGCAGGTATAAACCGGAGTGGGTGAATGAACCTGAGGAGTTACTGCGGATTCAGGCGATGGAGAAGAATCGGGCTGCTTCTCGTTATTCCGATTCCAATAACAATGAATTTGGTATACGAAATATTCGTGTGAGACGTGTGCTCAAGAAGTCCGGTAAGGGAGGAGTATTTCTCATCTCTGGCACATCCTATGAACAGGCTGTCATGAAAGAAGCGGTCTACCGCATGCGTGTAGACGGTGGCGGGCGCTCTGCTCATAACTATTTGGATAATGAATATCGCGTGCTTGATCTGATGAAGGATACGGGGGTTACCCCAAGGCCGCTTGATCTGTTTAGTACTGAAAATAACCGCTATCTGATCCTGGAGTATTTTGAAAGCATCAGCTTGCGTGAATATATCCATCGCAGACATGTAGCCGCAGATTACAACCGGGCGGATATGCATCGGATGGGTATACATATTCTCGATATGGTGCAGCAATGTCACGATAAAGGAATTGTGATCAATGATCTGACGCCCAACAATATTGTTGTGCTGACGGACGGAAGTGTACGCCTGATTGATCTTGAACTGGCTTATGTCAGAAGTGATGAGAGTCAGGCCGATCCATTGACCGGTCATACTCCGGGCTATGTACCACGGGGACGTGAGCACAGCAGGCGATCCAGTTATGCGGATGATCTGTATGCGCTGGGAGGCGTCTTCTATTACATGGCTTCATCCATCGACCCCTATCTGAAATATCGCCAATCCCACCTGGAAGCTGCACAGGCTTATCTGGATCATCAGAGTAATACACAGCTTCGTGGCTTGGGAAGTCTGGGCATCGAGATCATGTCTGGCGGATATGGGGAGTTATCAGAAATTCGTGAAACACTGGTTGCATTGCTGGAGCAGCAAGAGGTCAATTCAGGAGGAAGCAGGGATGTAATAGAGAAGGACACATCAGGCATGGAGGCAAAGGAAGTACTCCGTCAGGCCGAGTGTATGGTAAACACACTGTATACTTCTCTTGATTTTAATAACCCTTTGCAGCTGTTCCCGGAAAACAGCATGAGCAAGATGTTTCATCCGGCGAATTTCAACTTTGGCTGGACAGGGATGATCTTTGGTTTTAATCAGCTTGGTCAGATTACACAAAACAGACAATACCATCAATATGCACGTGAAGTATTGGAATGGATTTTGACGAATCACCGTTACGTTCCAGATGAGACACCTGTAGCATTATACTTTGGATATGGTGCTGTTCCCTGGGCAATGGCAGAGACGGCTGAACGAATAAATGATCCATCGTTGCTTCGACGTGCAGAGGATCTGGCATTGGAAATCACCCGACATGAGCCAGTGCAGACCAATATTAGCCATGGAGCGGCGGGGTTGGGATTGATGCTGCTTGAGATATACCGTATTGGAGGCCGCCCTGAACTTCTGGCAAGAGCAGAGGAACTGGGTGTTTATATTTTGGAACAAGAAGAGCAGACAGATGAATCATTGAGTTTGTGGAGAGTGAAAGATAAATCGGACAAAAAAGGCCATCATTCCCTTGGATTTTCTCATGGCATCGCAGGTATCGGATATTATCTGCTTGCCTTGGCGGAGCGTACAGGAAAGGAAGCGTACTATTCTGCTGTGAAGCGAATTGTAGATACACTTGATCGTACGAGTCATGGAGGACAGAATGGCGTGAGTCTGTGGCCTGCATCGCCGGAAAAACCGGATACACTTTGGGTGCATTGGTGTAATGGATCGGCGGGTATTGGTCGATTTCTAATGGCAGCGGCTGATATTTTGCAAGATCCCCTCTGTACCAGACTTGGACTTCAAGCAGCGGATGCAGTGGCACAGGCAACGGTATTTGCTTCTTTTGGGCAGTGTCACGGAATTGCAGGCAATGGAGATTTTCTACTTTTGGCCAACCGCAGGTTCCCAGGCAGGTATGAAACCAAACTAGCGGAGTACACGCGGAGCTTGCATGTATTGCGAAGTGATCAACAGAAAGACATATGGATGTGGCCTCTGGAGGACATGGAGTCCTTCTCCCCGGATTATATGACCGGTTATATGGGGATCTATACATTCCTGCTACGCCGGTTTTATCCGTCTGTTGCATCCGAACCACTGGTTTATTCAGGTTTCGATTATAACAGGGAGGGGAGAGCGTATGATGCTAACGTCCATATCTGATATCCTGCCACAATGCCAGCACGAATCGGGGAAGACGGGGGATCGCTATTATGCAGTTGGACCTGGAAACGACGAAACCCTATCTTCATTCATGCTAATTGATCAGGGTGAAGGGCAGTATACATTGGATTTATGGAGTGAAGCACATTCCAATCCTTATTGGGAAGATCGGATGTCATCCGTTTTGGATACAATCACATGGTCCTCTCTATATGCAACTGCTCCTGCTTCATTTCCGTGGGAGAAGCTTGGATACCGGGTAGATGTTCTTGCCCATCGGTATCGGTTTTTCGGCAAGTTGAAGGACGTTCCCGTGCCGGCTATGCCTAATGAAGACGCGGTTTGGATGTCTGCGGAGGGGCAGGAGGATTCCCTTGCACACTTGCTTCAGGCCAGTGATCCTACCTGTCCAGGTTGGGAAGCTGCTCGTCAAGCTATCGGAGATATATATCAGGGTGTATATGGCGAGTTGCTGAAAGGTTCCGGGCTTGTGAAACTGGAGGCAAGGAAGATCGGGGGCTGCCTGTTAAGCGATGAATTTGGCAGTGTACTCCTTGCTCATATATTCACAATACCAGAAGCGAAACGTCAAGGATGGGCCCGATGGCTTGCTGCATATGGTCTCCATCGGTGCAGTTCCGATCCGAATCAGCGGATTAAAGCTTCACTGGATGCAAACAACCGGGGCAGTTATCAATTGATGACGGCACTGAATTTACAACAGGTACCTGAACTTATACACGTATGCCACATCACGAAAGAGAGTGAGCTTTCATGATACCTGTCTCACTGGAAAGTACGGATTATCATGATCTGAGAAGTAAATGGTTTCGTGTGAGTCATGAACCTGGATTGTTTGTTGTTGAAGGGACATCAGATGCGGTGAAGCATGAAATTCACAAACTGAAAACGCATTGGCAGGATATGGTTATACAAATCGCGGTTGGTGATCCGTATGCTACTCTCCCGCTGATCTATCAACTAAGTCCAGTTCAGCCAATAGATGATCTTGTGGCATGTAAAAATGCGTTATTGAGATTCCAAAGATCAGGATGGACGCCTGGCAATAGGAAATGGGTTCTGATTGAAGTATCTTCCTACCTTCACCCTGCAGATCTGGGAGCCATCCACTATATCCTGTATCGACAGAAGCTAAGGGGAGTAAGTGTAGTGCTTTTTTTTCATCGCTATCCAACCATGGCGAGTCATCCTGAGGACATACCCAAACTTCCGGTATCCCTTGTCAGGGATACGCCCGATCAGACCCGACGTTTGTTGGAAGAACAGCTACAAATGGTAAGCAAGGATAAAGGGAAGGAAAAAGAGGCAGCATTGGCGCTCTACAATAGGCTGGCCTGGGTTTTGTTGTCCAAATCGGCTGATTCGGCCCGCTACAGGTCCTGTTTTCATTTTTTTGACCATAATTCGTTATTTCAACGTCTGTCAGTGACACAGCAGGCAGTACTCTGGTTTGAGCTGGGGCAGCTGTTGACCAAAAACGGGAAGCAGTATGCCGAAGCGCGACACTGTTATTCGAAAGCTCGGGAAATCCTTGTCGATGAAGAACTAACGGAAACGTATCGTACTGGGAAATGGGCTGCGCTTGATAATGGTGAAGCATTAATTGAGATGCAGGAGGGCAATGTAGAACGTGCAATTACGTTGGAGCAACAGGCGGGCCAGCGTATACACCAGCTTCCTGATGGACCTGATAAGCAAGTTTTTCAGATTCAGACGTTACTAAACATTGCGGGCTTGCAGCTCCGGGCGGATCACTATGAAGAGGCAGGTAAGACGTTGCTGGCTGCGGAGAAGTTATGTGTTGATGCGTATGGTGATTGGCTGGGGCATGTACTGCAATTAAAAATGGTATTACATCAACAGCTTGGTGAGCAGGAGCAGGAATATGAACTGTTGATTCAATTATTACGTATGAAGACAAACACTATCCATTCGAAACTGCTTGGTCGTGCGGTGGAAATCGCTGGAGCGCTGATTACTCAAGGATCAGAGGAACGGGCATCCCGGGTGTACCGTCTATTGATGATGGGGCTGCCGGCTGCCAGTCTGCCACAGATCAGATTGATACGGGAAACATTAGGCAGACTGGGGACCGTTATGCCCCTAGATGCATACACGCAGGACCAGTATATTGATAAACTGAAATCGCAATTGGAGGGATGGGAGCAGTTAAAGTACTGGAATGAGAGGAGGAAATCCGGTTGGGCTATCCATTCCTGACACGAATGAGTGTGAGTAAGGAACGAACAAGTATGCTCTTGGGCTATGATGACAATACATGTGAATGGTGCACTCTTGATGATACAGGCCGCATGGATAGCCGTCAGAGCCTTTCTGAACATGGGACAGAGTCAGATCAGCACACGCAGCATATTCAGTTTATGGGCAGGAACCGTGTTCTGGTGATCACACAGAACAAGTCGGGGAAATGGCTTCATATATACGAGAATGAGAAGCAAGTAATTCTGGTCCAAAGCCTATTTGTGAAGTTTCCATTTCCTGTGATGAAGGCCGCTTGGCAAGAGGAGAAATTACTCCTGCTATTTTCCATTAGACATCGTTCAGGAACTGTCCGTATAGGTCTTTATGATCCAGAAAAGGATGAGGCACGATGGGTTACTCCTGATCTGGATAATCCGCAATTTGTATTATGGTCTGCGTCAACACGAGAGGTTGGCGTAAACGTTGGTGGATTTGGAAGAGTGTATTCGTATTCCGAAGATATCCTTCCATCATCCGAAATCCCCTATACGGAATATGTCTACCCTGTGATGGATAAGCAGGGTGATCTGGTAGCGGTATCGATTCCTGTGGAAGGTGGCTTCCAGCCTGGATGGATCAGGCAAGGAGAGGAGCTGGTACATGTATGTTCAAGGGATAGCGAACCCTTCTCTGAACTGATTAGAATGCAACTCGATCCACATCAGCAGCTCGTCCTCTGTGAAGGGATCACCTCTGGCAGATGGCAATATGTTCAATATACATTGGACAGAGAGAAGAGGTATGAGCTGTATGATTATCCTGGAATCTTGACACAGGCGGTGCTCAGCAGGGACAGGCAGGGATTGATCGGAAAATATGAATCTATCATACGTCCTCCAGTGCCGGGGATATATCGGTTTTCGGAACAAACGCGTACGATTACCCGTTTCCCGGTTGAGCGAGATGAGAGAATTGGCAAGCATCCTGACGAGGAACCCGATGTAATCTATGGATGGGTTCCTTATGGGCATGACATGATTCCGTACATGGACATACATCCGGAGGGTGCAGAACAGGTGGTCATCTATCTTCATGGCGGGCCTCATAATTGCCTGTTTGACAGCTTTAGTCCGGTCATCAGCGGATTATATCAGGCAGGAGTGCGGGTTATCGGGCTGAACTATCCTGGTAGTTCAGGGTTCGGCACGGATTACAGGATGCGCATTCAGAATGATTGGGGCGGCGTGGATGCAGATGTCATCCAATTCATGCGGGAGCAGATGTTATCTTCCTATTCAAACGTATCTCTCTATGGAGTGAGTTATGGGGCTTATCTTGCATTGCTGGTAGCGGGTAAAAGTCCGGCGCTATGGAGTACTGTGGTTGCCTGTGCACCGTTTACGGATCTGGAAGGACTGTACGCAGGCGGAGGAGCGAAGCTGAGATCATTCTTGCAAACGGAAATTGGTGAGCTTTTGCATGATCAATCTGCCCTGCGGGATAGAAGCCCAACAGCTCATGTATCCGGGCTTAGTGAGGTGGATATTCAACTCATTCACGGACAGGCTGATCAATTGTGTCCTGTAGAGCAGACAGAGAGGTTATATCGGGACATTATGGAAAACAAGCGATTGTCTGGAGCTGTAAGCAGGATTGAGCTTCATATTGTACAGGATATGGCGCATGAGGCTTATTCGGAGCGAATCTGGGCGCAGAAGGCTGTTGATTTTCTAACCAGCAGTAGCGTATCCACGTAAGATAAATACGTGATGTTGAAGCCGCAAATGCGGCTTTTTTGGCGATGGTTAAGGTAATGATATGGAAAGGAAAAGCGATTGGGGAAGTGTTGTTCGTGGTCTGGTGCATAGTTGGAGAGGTTAAGCGAATGAACATTAACGTTTACAAGATGTCACATCCGGTTTAAGATGGCGTGAGCCGTTTAAGGTATATAACAATAGGATTAAGTATTAAAATAACGGTAAGTTGATGAGATGATATCTACAGAAAAGAGGGAATTCATATGAAAGTAGCCATTTTTGGAGCAACCGGAGCGATTGGTAAGATGATACTGTGGGAGCTGATGGATCGTGGGCATGAAGTGACAGCGGTGGTGCGTGACCCTTCGAAGGTTGAGATGGTTCATGAGCGTTTGCGTGTAGAACAGGGAGATCTGCTTAACCCGGATCAGGTTGCTGATTTTGCAGCGGGTCAGGAAGCGGTTGTGAGTGCATATGGACCGAAGTTCGGTGGAGAAGAAGAGATGCTGGAAGTGACACGTTCGTTAATCGAGGGTGTGCGCCGGGCAAAAGCAGGACGTCTGGTTGTAGTTGGTGGAGCGGGAAGTTTGCTAACCGATTCCGGTGAGATGCTGATGGATACGCCAGGATTCCCGGAAGAAGTCAAACCACTGGCGAAAGCCCATGCAGATGCATATGACCTGATTGAAGCATCGGGTATTCACTGGACCTACATGAGCCCTGCTGCGACAATCACAACAGGACGTCGTACAGGCCAGTTCCGGGTTGGCATGAACCGTGTGATTACGGATGATATCGGAGAAAGCTCGATTTCGGTTGGTGATTTTGCAGCGGCATTGGTGGACGAACTGGACGATCCGCAATTTATCCAAGCGCGGTTTACGGTAGGTTATTAAGCGTAGACAGGTTTTGGAAGGCTGAATTTTAAGATTTCGTAAACGTGATCGATAGAGCTTCCAATGATGCATGGAGCGCATCGTGGTAACTATATGAGGTAAAGGGAAGATATAGATAGACATATAGGATACAGCGTTTAGGTGCGAAGTTGTTGCTTTTGGGTATGAGAAGAGCTTGTCACGGGGAGGGATGAACGTTGTTTATCGTAACCGCTGAACAGATGAGAGCTGTGGATGAACATACCATTCATCAGCTCGGTATTCCTGCTGCGAGTCTGATGGAGAATGCAGGCCGCGCCATAGCTGAGGAAGTCATCAAGCTGTGCCGGGAAGTGCAGGCAGAAGGCTGCTTGTGGATTCGGGGCAGCTTGGCTATTGCAGCAAGACAGAAGCGAGGCGGGCACACACCGGGCCCGGTGATCGGCAAGGTTATGGTGGCGACATCATCGCCGATCCGGCGCTGGTGATGGAGCGCCCGGGAGATCAGCAGTGGTACATGCTGATCGGCAAGGGCAATAATGGCGGCGATGGGCTGGTGGCCGCGCGCCATTTGGTTGAAGCAGGGCTTGGCGTGACATTGGTCTACGCCGATGGCCCAGGTGCACTGCGGGGCGAAGCCGCAGTGCAACGGGATGCCGCCGCGCAGCTTGGCATCCCCGCTCTTGTCCACGGGCGCGAAGCCGTGGACTTCAGCCGGTGCACAGGCATCGTGGATGCGCTGCTGGGCACCGGGTCACGGGGGGCGCCGCGCGGAGCTTACGCGGCGCTGATTAAGGCGGCGAACGACAGCGGCAAGCCGATCGTGTCCGCCGATGTGCCAAGCGGGCTGGACGCCGACACGGGAGAGGTGTACGAGCCCTGCATTCAAGCCCGGGTGACCGTATGCCTCGCGCTGCTCAAGCGCGGGCTGGTGCAGTACCCGGGCGCTTCTGCCGCGGGGCGCATTGTGGTGCGCGCCATCGGCATTCCCGCGCGGCTTGCGCCAGAGCATGGCCCCTCGGTCCGTCTGCTGACGGACGAGGTGCTGCGCGGTGCGCTGCGCGTGGATACAGGCCGCCTCCGGGCACCGGACGGCCACAAGGGCACCTACGGCCACGTGTTACTGGCCGCAGGAAGTCTGCCGATGAGCGGCGCTGGCCTGCTCTCGGCCAAAGCCGCGCTGCGCGCAGGCTGCGGGCTCGCCACATGGGCGCTGCCCGCGGCACTGCTGCCGTATGTCATCGGCACCGTGCCCGAGCTCATGCTTGCTGCCGCCTCCGATGGCGACAGCGGCGAATGGAACGCGGCTTCCGCCGACGCCGTGCTGCGTCTCGCGGAGAGCCGCGACGTGCTCGCGACCGGCCCGGGCCTCGGCCGCTTCCAGGGCGACACAGACTGGCTGCGCCGTCTGTGGCAACAATCGGATCGTCCGCTCGTCATCGACGCGGACGCCCTTAACATGCTGGCAGACGCTGGCCCACATGGGCCTCGCGACTGGGGCCAGCGAAGTGCGGCGACAATCCTGACGCCGCACCCTGGCGAGATGGGTCGACTGCTGGGCATGTCGACCCAAGAGGTGCAGCGTGACCGCATTGGACACGCTGCAAAATACGCCCGCGAGCAGGGCGTGACCCTTGTGCTCAAGGGAGCACGAACGGTCATCGCAACGCTAACCGGCGAGGCGTACATCAACACCACCGGGCACGCCGGTATGGCAACTGGCGGTGCCGGAGACGTATTGACCGGCATCATCGCCGGTCTGCTTGCCCAAGGGCTCAGCGCGGAGCAAGCCGCCGCGTTCGGCGTATATCTCCATGGACAGGCCGCCGAACGAGCAGCCCTGCTGCGTGGTGACCCCTCGTCCCTGCTGGCCGGAGACATCATCGATGCACTGTGAGGACGGGACAATTAGTGGTCCAATAAGGTTTGCTCAGTTCGTTAAACGTTTGGATCTGAAACGCTAATGCCTTGTTATCAACTTTCGTGTCTGGTTACCGACTTGCGCGTGTTTTGGGAACAATGATTAGATGAAATAACGAGGATTAGCTATTGAAAAGGGGAGCCCTGTCATGATTCATGACGGAGGCTCCCCTTTATTTGCTTGGTTGTTCATCCTGCCTGCTTCGGGTCTGAATTATCCCTGCATCCTGCCTACAGCCGGAAACGAAGCAGTTCCTGATGCATCTCTGTACTGATATCACGCAATGACTTCACCTTAATACTTGCATCAGCGAAGGAACGTTGTTGTTCCGACGTGGAGGCGGTAATCTCTTCACTGCTGGCAGCCGACTGCTCGGTGATGGCACTGATATTTTCGATGGCCTGTTGCACCTGTGTACTGAGTTCATTGGAGTGTTGCATGTCCTCAGCAAGCTGATGGATGCCGGTACTAATGCGCTCCACACTTTCTCGAATGGCGGAGAAGGATTCACGAGTCTGGCTGGTGGCTTGTTCCTGTTCGCCGAATAACTGCATGCTTTGCGCTACAGAGTTCTTCACCTTGTCCATGGAGGTTGTGATCTCGCCCACAGCCGCATAGATATGTTTGACCGATTTTGCAGATTGTTCGGCGAGTTTATTCACCTCGCCCGCAACAACAGCGAAGCCACGTCCGGCTTCTCCAGCGCGAGCAGCCTCTATGGAGGCATTTAACGAGAGCATGGTTGTTTGTTTGGCAATCTCCGATACATATGCCGTCATCGTCGTGATTCGAACCGCACTTTCTTCCAGTTCTCGCACCGTTTGTTCCACCTCGGACATCGCCATGCGATTCACTTCGGCCAGACGGAGTTGCTCTGCTACAGCCTTATTGCCTTCCTCAACGGTAGTTAATACTTCACGACCATCGATTACCGATTGGGAAGTGGCCTCCAGATTGCTATTGAAGGTAGACTGCATCTTGTCCACAACCATTACTGTTTCACTCAGATCCTCGGCAATCTTTTGACTGCCAATCGAGAGTTCCTCCGTGGTGCGGGATACTTGCTGCACAATCGCTTGGGCCGTATCATTGCCGCGGTCAATATCTTGCGCCATTAGATCAACACGATGACCCGCCGCACCAATCGATTGAATAATACCGCGGATATTATGAGTCATGATCCCGAAGGAGCGACTCAGGTCATCGAGTTCATCTTTGCCCCGAGCTTCCGGTAATTGTCCGGTCAGGTCACCGTCCGCAATTTGTCCCGCGGCGTCTTTGAGTGTACGAATACGCCGGGCAATTTGGCGTGAAGTATACATATTAAACAGCATCACGGCGACGAGCAATACGATGGCTCCACCGAGAGCGACTTGCCACGTTTGCTGGATATCCTGTTCCAAATCGACGGTGTATTGATCATAACGATCCCGAGTTATCTCATCTAACGAATAGATATCATTCTGTATGCCCCGAACCCGAGTGCTGTAACGTTTCGCTTCCGCACTTTTCATCGCGCTCATCGCTTCGGTGGCTCCCTCGTTGAGAGCTTGTAATTTAGTATCGATGGACTGTATAAGTTGCAACTGCTGATCCGTTTCCAGTAATCCGTCCGTAAGCTCCTGAATCATCGTTTGACCTTCATCCAGCAAGCGAAGCACGGCGTCCTGGTTTCCTGCTGTCATGGAGAACGAATAGACGTCCAGTGCCTGCTGGGTCTGAATCTGATTGGCATTCAGTTCACTCACCTTGAGCATGGCAGGTACCAGATTTTGATTTTTGGCATTCATACCGAGCAATTGCATGATGATATAAGCTACCAGCGCAAGACATAGTAGTAGTGAAATTAGAGCATTAAGTATCAGTTTTCCCTGTAGTTTCATGTGCGTACCTCCTCGTATCCGATGGGTTATTGATCAAGCGTAATTTTGATTTGACCGGAAGAGATCTTTGCCTTCAGATCTTCGAAGGTTTGCTGTTGTTCATCACTGAGCGTGATATTATGTAGAGCAGTCAGACCCACGGCGTTCTCCGCCAGCCCCTCCACGATTTCCTTTTGAGGGAAGGTATGATTGTTTTGAATAAACGTGTTAACGGCATTATAGATAGAGACATCCACATTTTTTAGCATGGACGTAAGAATGGCTTTCTCTGCCAAAAAGAATTGATCGGTATCTACACCGATGGCGTATTTCCCTAATTTCTGAATCTCCGTCAGTGCGCCTACGCCTGTGAGACCGGCAGCTACGTAGATCACGTCAGCGCCCTTTTCCTGAATCATCTGTGCAGCCAGTTGTTCACCGAGCTTGGCATTACCGAAGTCCCCTGCGTAGACAGCATCAACGGTTGCGTCCGGCTTGACAGCCAGAACACCTTGTTTAAAGCCCTGTTCGAAATTACGAAGGACAGCTATCTCCATTCCACCAAGAAAGCCCACATGATCTTCCGTTGAAGCCATAGCGGCAATAACACCTGCCAGATAACTTCCTTCTTCCGCCCGGAATGAAATGGAGGCAATGTTAGGCAGTTCGGACTGACTGTCAATCATGAGGAACTGCTGGTCAGGATACTTGGTTGCAACTTTCTCCATATCCGCTTGGACCGTATCGCTCAGGCCGATAATCAGATCGAATTTGGCTTCCGCAAATTCCTCAAATGCAGCTTCAGTAGATCCATTTTCGCCCGGTTCACGATAGTCAAAGACAATGCTTTTCTCATTTCTGGCCTGAACCAGTCCATCAAAAGCAGCATCATTAAAAGAGCGATCACCCAGACCCACTTCCGTAAGCACGATTCCGACCTTTGTTCTTGTGTCTGTTCCCGTTGTTGTATTATTGGCTGAACATGCCCCCAGGATCAGTACCGTCAGCATCATCATTAGTGTGAGACCCGCGCGTCTGTTCTTGTTTGTTTTCATGTGTGGTACCCTCATTTCTATAGTCGCTTTTTACTGATTTCCCTTTATCTATATCGGTCAGAAAGGCACTGTGATTTATGGTATGTAGTGAGAATTTACGAAAAAATAAGTATTTTTCATGAATTACACATTAGTTTTACATTTATCTGGTTAAAAGGATGCGTGAATAACAACAGTATGTTGTTTACTGACGTTAAAAGTCGAAAAAACACAACAGCGATGACATGAATCATCTCTGTTGTGTCTTTGAATAAGATCCTATACGGATCATAGGAGGATTATGGCTGTATAGAAATTACGCGAGTTTACCAAGCCGCGATCGAGCCGTCGGCTCGCGTTTCCGTACCCCGCATAATACGCCATTGTCCGGGTTGCACCAGATGATCTGACCGCCTCCAAACTGGGATGGATCAAGCGCCACTTGAATATCATGCCCTTAGCGGGCGAGTGCCTGTGCAATGTGCTGTGCTCAGCTCAGCCCGCCGGTGAGCCAGGCACCGTCACCGGAACAACTCCAAGCTTCGGCATCTCCGTATGGCCTGCCGCTTGAAGCGCCTCAATGGATATGCCCTGAGGCGCAGGGCCGCTGGCATTCAGGCCATGCAGTTTGCCCTCGGTCCACACGAGGGCAAAAGCATTGCCTCCAATGCCATTGGACGTTGGCTCCAGCACCGTGAGTGCTGCCGCAGTTGCAATGGCGGCATCGATGGCATTGCCGCCTCTTTTCAAAACATCCAGCCCGGCTTGTGCAGCCAGTGGCTGTGACGTGGCGACCATGCCTTGCTTGGCATACACAGGCACGCGGTAAGAGGGGTACGGTTGGTAGAGTGGATCGAAGTTTATCAGGTTGTTCAGCTCCTTGTCGCTAGATGTCAGCTTCCGGCATAACCGGATCATACTCCTACCCCTCTTCGCAACCGGACAACCGATATCCTGTCACACCTGCCAAATCCAACCTGACATCAACCTAAGTCGTTACCATATCGCCGCCATTGACATGAATGCATTCACCTGTGACGTAGGATGAATCGCGGGAAGCGAGATAAACGTAGGCTGCCGCCAATTCGTAAGGCTGACCAGCCCGACCCATGGGCGTATCTGTTCCAAATACCTGTACATCCTCCGCGGAGAAACTGGCAGGGATGAGCGGTGTCCAGATGGGTCCCGGGGCGACGGAATTCACACGGATTCCCTGTGCAGCGAGCGATTGGGCGAGTACACGAGTCAGCGATATGACGGCTCCTTTGGTAGAAGAGTAATCGATCAGTTGGGTATTGCCTTTATATGCCGTAATGGAAGCTGTATTGATGATGGAGGCACCTCTGCACAGATGGGGGAGAGCGGCCTGAATCAGAAAGAAATAGGCGAACACATTTGTCTGAAAGGTGTGATACAGCTGTTCTTCTGTAATATCAACGATGCTTGGCTGCACATACTGTACGCCATGATTGTTGACCAGAATATCAATCTTCCCATAGGTTTCCATGGTTGTGCGAATGACAGCTTCACAGTTTTTCTTTAAGCGGAGATCAATCTCAATTAAGAGACAGCGCTGTCCCAGTTCTTCGATCCGTTCACGAGTCCTTTCGGCATCTGTCCGTTCATATAGATAAGCAATGACGATATCCGCACCTTCCTTGGCAAAAGCGATGGCGGCCGCCCGGCCGATTCCACTGTCACCACCCGTAATAATGGCAACTTTACCTTGGAGTTTGCAGCTGCCGATATAGGCAGGATCTTCACTGATCGGTTCAGGCACCATCAGGGTTTCCAGACCGGGTTGCTGGTCCTGATGCTGGGGTGGAAATGCCAACTTCTGCTCCTTGCATACCGTTCTCTCACCATAAAAAGGATAAACAGGATTCATTCGCTTTACATCCTCCTCGAACGTTCATTGATACGGATAACCTATGCATTCGCCCAGAAGAAGGTGCGGGAGGAAGCAGCAGAGCGGTTGTTTTTTGCACAGAATATACCATAATAAGGATAGGTCCTTAAATCGATGGAGGTGTCAGGAGCCACATGAATATTCAAGGAATTAATCATTTGTGCTTTTCCGTATCCAATCTGGAGCGGGCCATTACCTTTTATGAGCAGGCTCTCGGTGCCCGAATTCAGGTGAAAGGACGCAAACTGGCTTATTTTGAGCTGGCCGGTCTGTGGATTGCCCTGAATCAGGAGGATGTTATTCGCAACTATACGGAACGAACCTATACCCATATTGCATTTACCGTTACAGAAGAGGAGTTCGACGAGTCTGTGCAGCAGCTGCGAGCAGCCGGGGCTGACATTCTTCCCGGAAGGCCAAGAGATCCGCGGGATGCATTATCTGTTTATTTTACCGATCCGGATGGTCATCTGTTCGAACTGCATACAGGTACGATGAAGCAAAGGCTGAATTATTATCGCGAAGACAAAGCTCATATGACCTTTTATACGTGAGTTTCATGTGCAAGTGGAGGTAAATGGTAATTAACGTATTTAAAGTCATTGCAATTATCCGTACAATACATCTTAGGTTCGCTGAAGTGTACACGGTATGTTCGGCTGCCAAACCATATGCACAAGGAGAGATGGACGTGGATAATAAAAGATTCAAGCCTCGGATTGTTGCGAGCGGGTTGTCTATGGCCATTGTCATGTTGTTTTCATTGTACAATGGACATCTTCAAAATTCAGGGGAAGCTCTTCAGTCCCGTATATCCTTGGGCCACTCGTCATATAAGCAAATAACGGTGCACCCGCTTGATCTGAATGATCCTATTCCTGAATAGTTGTTAGGAGAAGATGGGGGCCGTTTTATTTGATATAGGCTTTATATTCGTCATAGCTCATCTTCTGTTCTTGTCCGCTAAGCAATAGAAGTTTGTGGCTAATGTCAGCCTCACGATCTGCATGAATGCGTTTAAGCAGATCGTAACTCATTCGAAGGAAGTAATAGCCTTCATTGGTGTTGTCTTTCTCATGAAATACAATGCCGAGAAGACGATATAGTTTTGCACGGAGCATGCCTTCATCTCGTTGATCCAGCAGTTGAAGAGCTTCTTTGATGGCTGTTTCGGCCAGTAAAAGTTGCCGTTCTTCGAGATAAATTTTGCTGATTTCCTCTAATATAGAAGCCTTCTTGTGAGGCAGATTGCGTGTGTCGTAGATATCGGCGCATTCTGCCAGCAAGGGAAGGGCTTCTTTTTTTTGTCCCATATGAAGTTGAATGACAGCCAGATTGTGAAGAGCAAGTACATAGGATTTACTATTGGCCTGTTTATATGAATCTACCGATTTCTTGGTCCAGTCATAACTTAAGAGTAAGTGTCCGTCCTGTTCGGACATATAATAGGCCTTGCCCAAACCTAGCGTAATCTCGCCATATAACTCCGGTTGCCCGGTCAATTGGGCTTCTTTTTCGGCCTTGAGATAATAATCCAGTCCCTTATCCACGTTACCGAGCCGCAAATGGGTTGTTCCGAGAAAGGTTAACGAACGGATATGTTTATCTTGCAGATGTTTGAGTTTGCTGCTGTACGTATAGGACTGTTCGTAGTATTTTCGGGCAGCGTGAAACAGTTCTGCATGAAATGCAGCTCTTCCCATTTCCAGGTAATAGTCGACAATGCGCTCCCGGTCTCCTGTTCGGGTGACTGTAAAAGCGGCAGTTTCCCCATCATCCAGAGCTTGGCGGTAATCGCCAAGCCTATTGTGGCTTCGCATGATGAGCAGATAGGCTTCCGTTTGATCCAGTGCATCTTCCGTCAGAGTCAGAACTTTGTGAGCCATACGAATACAGGCAGGATCATTCTGCTCAGCATAGTAGGCTTTGGCTTTGTCCAGGACAGCTTCACCAATATCGGTGTCTGTTGTCGCACTTCCTCCCAAGAAGTACTCCATTGGTGTATTGAGTCTTCTAGCAATGATTTTCAACATACGCTGAGAGGGAACGGCTCTGCCTTTTTCGATGAGGCTGATGTAAGAGCGTGTCATGTCCTCACCTGCCAGTTGTTTCTGAGACAGTCCAAGTTGCTCCCGGATTTCCCGAATTTTGGGTCCGATCATGATCATTCACCGTCCCTTGATTTAGTTTGTAATTACGTTGTGAAATTGTGAGTTGTATATTGAATGCTTGGAGTTGGCATCAGTAAGGGGTAAGGCATGCGAGAAATCCATTTACCTCCTTTTACAGTTTCATTCCAAATTGGGAGATTATAGAATGATAGTATCCAAGACGAAAGGAGGAATAAATCAATGGTCATTAAAGCGACTCCCATTACATTGGAACAATTGAAGAACAAAGAGTTGGAAGCAGTACAATCGGAAGTGAACGTGCTGGGCGAAACACGTGAAGTTAGTGCTCGTGCAGTATCGGCTCGCGCAGTATCGGCTCGCGCAGTATCGGCTCGCGCAGTATCGGCTCGTGCGGTATCGGCTCGTGCAGTATCGGCTCGTGCAGTATCGGCTCGTGCAGTATCGGCTCGTGCATAATCCCTTGTATCTACTATGGCATTATGGTTAGTCCAATAGATGAGAGCTTCGGATGAAGCTCTCTCCCTATATTGAGAGTGCTCCGTATGATGGGTATAACGAGGTGTCCTGAACCGATGCATATCAAGCAAATATGGTCATACATTCCCAAGTTCGTCGTTCCTGTCCGGGAGTTGAACGAACATCTGGGACTCAAACAAGCCCAGACCAAAGTGTTAGAGAAAATTCACGGTCTGAAACAGGTTCCGCAAGACAAAGACGGTGATCTGACTAAGCTGTTAGGACGTGTGCTCGCCCAGGTGGTAAACAGTCCGACGGTTGTTCCATCTTCCATCAAGTATATCATTTATTGCCACACAATTCAGGAAAATTTCCCCTTTCCAATGAAGGTATTGCAAGGTCTGAAGCAGGCTTACGATATGCATCATGCCATAGCGTTTTCACTGACACAGCAGAACTGTGCCTCGGGTCTGATTGCGCTGGATGTTGCTGCAACATTGCTGCCCTCTTTGGAAGAGGATGATCATATTTTAATCGTAACAGGCGAAAAAACATTCAGTCCCATTGTACAGCTCATCCCCAATACAACCGTTATGGGCGAAGCTGCGGCCGCCATACTGGTTGGTAAATCCGGGCCGGGAAGCAGGATGATGGGGCTTACGAACGTAACCCTTGGAAAATTCTGCAACGTGCTGACAGGTGATCCCGAGACGCTCAAGGAATTTCAGGAAATCTATACACCCCAGCTCTGTGATGTCATTCACGAGGCAATCGATGGGGCGGGCCTGACGTTGGAGGATATCCGTTATATTGTCCCGCACAATGTGAATCTGTCTTCCTGGAAAAAGGTTGCTGCACGATTGTCCTATCCATTGGACCGTGTGTACACATCCAATGTGGGAGAAATCGGGCACTGCTTCTGTTCCGATCCCTATATCAATCTGAAAGAGATTTCAGATCAGGGGCTTTTGCAGAAGGACGACTACTATTTGCTTGTCACGGTTGGGCTGGGAGCAACATTCAGCGTGGCGGTGATGCAGTTCGCAGAAGAACGAGGTGATGAGATTGACCGCACTGTTGACCGGATTTTCGAGAAAGCTGAAGCAGGCGCTTACAGGTCATGATGAAGCTGTTTTTATTTATATAAACAATTTTGAAGTCGAAGAATACTGGAATGAGCAGGGGGTACTGAAGTTGCCTTCCCTGAGTGTTGGTTCGGGTGCTGACGTTGTAAACCGGATGGAGGAGCTGGGGATTTTTCTGGCAGGTGAACAGGATGTCGTATTGCTCAAGGAGCTGCCGGATTCCGGGTTTATAGCAGATGCACAGGCCATCGGTTTTGGTCAATCACGTTTAATTGCTACTGAATATAATGAACCGGGCTTGAACATTACAGCTAACATCCTGCATTGTCAGCGTACGCTGGACAGGCTGCGTGAACTTGCAGACAGACAGGATATACAGGCTTATCTGGTTCCCTTCGGAGCCTCGGATCATGAAGAAGAACTAGCCCAACGCACGGGTATTCCTCTTGCCGTACCTCCGGCTGACATTTTCCGCAAAGTCAATGATAAGGGCTATTCCCGAAGGCTTAATGCCGAACTGGGTATCCGTCAGATTCCTGGCTGTGAGTGTTACTCTCTGGAGGAACTTACGTCCGGATTTGAACGTATGAAATCCGTGCTGGAACAGGGCGGGCGTATTGTCATGAAGGATTCGATGGGCGTCTCGGGCAAGGGAATCACCGTTATTGCAGATGAAGCCCGTTTCCACAAATGCATGAAATTACTGGAGAAACAGGCAAGCAAGAATGGGACAAGAGTCGTTAATTATGTGCTGGAGCAGTGGATGAACAAGACATGTGATCTGAATTACCAGATTTTAGTTTATCGAAGTGGTGAGGTTGAATTTCTTGGTGTGAAGGAATCCCTGGTCGAACAGGGTGTTCATCAGGGGCATCTCATGCCACCACATCTTGGTGATTCGCAGATCGCGGTAATCCGGGATGCTGCGTTGCAAATAGGTGCTGCGCTCCATCGGGACGGATACTACGGTGTAGCCGGTATCGATGCCATTCTGGATGAGGACGGAAGTGTGTGGCCTAATCTGGAGATCAATGCACGGTTTAACATGTCGACGTATCAGACTGAGATCCAGAACCAGTGGATTCCTGAGGGGATGTTAGCTTTGGCCAAAAAATATACACTTCGTTTGAATCACCGCCTGGATTATGGAAAGTTAAGGTCAACACTTGGTCCGCTGTTATTTGATCCACTGAAGGGCGAGGGGATACTTATCAACAATTTTGCAACGGTCAATGCGGCCTTCAAAGGTGAAGATCGTGTGTTCTCTGGTCGTCTCTATGGTGTCATTATTGCTCATTCGGCTGAGCAGCTACGGGCGACGGATGCTGCGGTTGAAGCCAAGCTATCATTCATAAACGAGGTGAAGTAGATGTCTGGAGATTATCAGATTCAAGGGCTTGCGATTTCGGCCATCGCTGCACGATTCGGCACACCATTATACGTCTATGACGCTGAGGTATTAGAGCGAGTATATGAAGAACTTCGCAGTCTGCTGACTCCAAAGGTGGAACTGTTCTACTCATTAAAGGCGAATCCCAATATTTCAATTGTTCACCTGCTTCAGGGGCTTGGAGCTCAGGCAGAGGTCTGTTCCATGGCCGAATTACATACCGCACTACAGGCGGGTACGAAGCCGGATCGTATAATCTTCCTCGGACCAGGCAAGACCGACGCGGAGATAACCGCATGCATTCGTCATGGCATCTACGCAATCGTCTGTGAATCGTTTCAGGAGCTTAACCGCATTGAAGCCATTGCAGCTGAAGAGGGACGGATTGTCCCCGTGGCACTGAGAATCAATCCTTCTTTTGCTGTGAAGGGATCACGGCTCACGATGGGTGGCAAACCACGCCAGTTTGGCATGGATGAGGATACTGTGATGCAGGGGCGACAGCAATTGGAACGATGCTCACATGTGGATATTATCGGTCTGCATGTATACATGGGGACCCGTATGCTTGACGTGGAACCTATTGTGGAGAACACACGTCACATTCTGGAGCTTGCCGAACGGCTGGAGGAGCAACTGGGTATTCGGCTGCAGATGGTAGATGTGGGCGGTGGTCTCGGAGTTCCGTATTACGAGGGAGAACAGCCACTGTCTGTGAGCGTCCTGTCTGCACAATTGAACCCTTTGTTCGAACAATTCAAGGAAAAGCATCCTGACATCAGACTGTTCATGGAACTGGGAAGGTATCTGGTGGGAACCAGTGGGATGCTGGTTAGCCGAGCCTTATATGTCAAGGAGTCGTATGGAGAGACGTTTGTCGTGACTGATGGTGGTACCAATTGTCATATGGCTGCGGTCGGAATCGGCTCGTATGTAAAGCGTAATTTCCCGATTGCATCTTTGTCACGTTACGGAGAATCCCCGGTTGCAGAGTTTAATATTACTGGCCCTTTGTGTACCCCGAATGATGTTATTGGCAAAAAAGTAAACCTGCCTCCCGTTGCACAAGGGGATTTAATTGGTGTATTTCATTCCGGTGCCTACGGCCCTACTGCTTCACCGACCCATTTTCTCAGTCATGGAAGTCCGGCTGAAGTGATGATTAGTGGTGGAGAAGCCCATCTGATTCGGGAAAGGGATACTCCCGAAGATCTACTGGGCAAACAGCGTTTGATCCCTGTTTCACATTCCGCAGTAACCAACAGATGAGGAGAGATGATGATCATGACAACCGCAGTATTGCTTGAAGAAATCAAAGGTGCCCTTGCTGAAGTGTTGAATATGGAAGAGAACCAGGCTGTTACATGGGACACATCCTTATTTGATGAGCTTCATCTGGATTCAACGTCTGTTCTGGAACTATTGATGACGTTGGAAGACCGTATTGACGGGCTGGAGATCGACCCGGATGAACTGGAGCCAGATGTATTTAACACAGTGGGTTCGCTAGCTGTATATATCGAAAAGCAACTCGTTGCTGCCTGATGGCGGCGCCTGTTACCATCCGGGACATGAAGGTCAGGCTGTTTACGGACAAGCAGCCTCCGTTTGAACATCCGGAGTTGTTAAGATTTCACAGTGATTTGTTGGCGGGGTCCCCCGTGGTACCCCGGTTTCATCTGCTGGAGGGTCGTTATAACAATGCCTATCATGATATGAGTGTACTACTGCTCGAAGAGTCGGGGCTGGATCAGATCATGGGAGACGTGGATGTTCTCCTGCTGGCCTACCATTTTCCCAATATTCGTCCAGATATCTCCATCGTCAACTATCTGATGGACCGTTATCAGGCACAGTTCCTGAGCTTTGCCGTGAACGATATGGGATTCGGGGCACCGTTCGCGGCACTCCATATGCTCCAGCATTATCTGAACAGTGGCAACTACGATCGGGGAATGCTGCTTGTGCTTGATCAGACGTCTCTTCCCTACGAGACGGAAGATGTGGGCGAGATTGTAGAACCTGACACGGGAGCTGTTCTGTTCCTGGATCGGTTGGCAGAAGGCGGTTCATCCCTTGTCGGTGTGGAGATACAATATGCCGAGAGTTCGATAGCCGAGACAGCAGAACTGCTGCTGGACAGGCTTTGTGTTCAGGTGTCCGTCAATCTGGCTCAGATCAGGCTTCTTGTCCATCCGCTGTTGGAGCAGGAAGTGTCCGGTACTGAATGGTTTCATGCTACAGGCTGGCAAGGGAGTTACGATCCTGCCCACTGGAGCGCTGCACCATTCTTTGGTCTGAAGCAACTTCTTGAAGATCGGTGCACAGGTGAATACATATGTCTGATGCACCTGGAGCCAGATGACAAGTTTATCTATGCACTTCTCATTCATACAGGCGGATACGAAGAGCTGTAATCAGGAGGAGGGAAACGTGATGGGGCTGGGTATAGTGGATATCGGTGTATATTTGCCTGATCAGATCGAAGAGCCTGAGGTTATCCTCGAATCCTTGGGACTGGGTAAAGGTGAGCTTCAATTGCTGCGCAGATATCATCGTCTGAACGGTGTTCCCGTTACCCCTCCGGGTCAGCATCTGGATAATTCTATCGTTCGCGCGATCGGACAGCTTGTTGACAGACAACCCTTGCCTGCCATTGACCTTGTGCTCTATGCCCATTCTGCACATGTACAAGCACCAGGGGATTATAGGCCCTTGCAGCGGGCTCTGAGTGAATATGGGCTTGAGCATATCCCCTTCTATAGTATTTCACAGATGAACTGTGCGTCCTCGATAGCCGCTCTTCAATGGCTTGAACGAATCTCCCGTACACAGCCTGATATTCGTAATGTTTTATTGGTATGTGCCGATCAGTTTAATTTCATGCCACCCGACTGGAGATATATTCGAAAGTCTACGATTCTGGGTGACTCGGCTGTTGCCATGCTTCTATCCAGAAACCATGGTCAGCACGTCTTACAGGCTGCTCATGTTCTTCGGGATACGAGGTTCCATACTGGATATTATGCGGAAGTGGAGGAGATGACGTCATTTAACAAGCTGTATGTGGATCATATCATTCGAGGCATGGAAGAGCTGCTGTCAGCAGAGGGCCTGACACTTCATGATGTAGATCATATCTTTCCCCACAACGTCAATTGGACTACATGGAAGGAGTTTTCAAAGCGTACAGGCGTGGATCAAAAACAAATTTACCTGGATAATATCCCGCGGATTGGACATACCTTCTCCACGGATGCGTTCATCAATCTAAGCTCCGGGCTAGAGAATGAATGGGTGCATAAGGGGGAGAGGTCCGTACTGGTCAGCATTGGGCTGGGCAGTTTTTTTGGTTTTGCGTTAATTGAGCATGGAGATTGTTGATCATGAGTCAAGAGGAGGAGTGCATATGTCAGTCTTGAATGCTGATGAGGTAGGCACTGTGCCGGTTGGTGCAGAGGCCGCAGGTCGTCCGGTACCAACTGTAACAGATCTGCTGGAAGCAGCAATGTTGCGTTTGGATACCCGTCCCGTGTTGCTATGCCAAGGGGGGATAATACTGGCGACACCTGAACTCGTGAAAAGTGGGCCATGGATATGTCATGCAGAGACAGGCCGTATCTACGAATGGAAACAGGTACGTGCGGATCGGGTGGAAGATCGGATGATGGAGCCTTCAGGTCTTTTACTCTACCGAATATCGGAACTTCGGAATGAAGATGTGGCATTTTTTGAAAGACAAGATGATGTAACAGGTAATATAGCTGATCTCCGAAATCGGTTGCTTTATTTCCGTACTGAACTGTGTAGCGCAGGATTGGAGCAAGTGCGTAATCATCTATCCAGTCGCAACTCAGGGGGGCAATCCACACTTCAGCATCAACTGGTCAAGGGCATGATTGCTGATATTTTGACTGTACTATATATGGCTGAAACTATTCAGTCGGATGAATTCGTATTAGAGCAATCAGGCATTTCGGAGGCTCGTACAAGCACATGGGTTCATCAAGAACTGGATGAGGCCTTCCGTCAATTGCAGCGTCTTGGAGGAGGATTTGGCTATTTGCGACATGCGATCTCGGCTTACGTGTATGTAGGTCAAATGGTCAAAAATATGCTGCTCATTCCGAAGGAGGCCTTCTGATGATTACACGATCTACCATTGCTGTTTTTGAGCAGGAAATGAAACAATATGCCACGGATTTACGTGATATTGGCCTGGTTATTGACCGTGAACCTGAGCGTATAGCTGATTTTACACATCTGGCATCTATGCGAACCATCAATCGCATGATGATCCCGCCGGAATATGGCGGTGAACCGATCGTCACTGTAGGTCAGGAACGATATTATGGTCTTTCCTGTCTGGAAAGAGTTATCGCGATTGAGGAGCTGTCAGCAGGAGATGCCGGTGTATTTCTCGGGAGCCCGGGTCCATCGATGTCCAGTGTAATCATATCAGCACTGGCTGACTCACAACAGAAGGAGCGGTACTATTCTCATTTTCTCAAGGGACCCGCGTGGTCATTCTTCGCTCTTACTGAACCGGAAAAAGGCTCGGATGCTACTGGTATTGGCACACGAATTTCGCGGAACAAGGAAGGTGAACTGAACCTTGACGGACAGAAGTTCTATATCGGTAATGGTAGTCGTGCCAGCATCGGACTGGTATTTGCCCAGACCAATCGTACGCCTCTCGGCATACAGATCGCGCTGGTAGACACGTCTGTGCAGGGATTTAGTGCCATACCTCTGGATACGATGGGGGTTAGAGGTGTGCAATTGAGTCATCTCACGTTGGATGGTTTTCCGCTGGCTGAGGAAGATATCATTGGGCGTCATCTCAGTCCAACCAAGCGCGGATTATGGGGCGCGCTTCAGACCTTTCATCGTATGCGGCCTGGTGTCGCTGCACTTGCGCTTGGAGTCGCACGGGCAGCATATGATTATGTGAAGGAGCATAGGTCCGTTTTCTCGGAGAGGGAGAAGGTGGAGTTAGAGCGACTGGAGATGCGTCTGCATTCACTCCGTAGTATGATTCGCAGCGCAGCGGCGGAGATTGATGCGGATGTGCAAAAAGGGTATCTGGCTTCCCTGAGCAAAATTCGTGCTGGAGCACTGGCTGAGGAGGCCACGGAACTGGCGCTTGACCTGATGGGACCTGGTTCCATGATTGACCATCCTTTATTGAATAAATGGTATCGGGATGCGCGTGCTTTCGAATTCATGGAAGGAACTACCTCCATTCAGAAGATCAACGTTTTCCAAGCCTATGCCAATGGAAAAATGAAGCATGCCTGATACGCTGAATAACCCTCGTGAGATATCTGTCTATGTTAATCATATCTGTTGGGTTACGGCCGAAGATCACTTGTATACCACGGACATGCTCGATGTGGAAGATTACTATTACTTATCTCCGCACATATATATGGAAGAGAACTATTATGACAGATCTACTGTACGAACCCGCTCTTTGCGATCTGATGATCAACGGGTAACTGCTGGTGATCTTGCGCTAGTTGTCATGGAACCTTTGGCTTCTGGTACAAGTGAGCGCTGGGATCTGCTGATTCTGGCTCAGACCTATCCTGAACGTTACGCCATGAATCCACCTTTGGCCCGAATTCTGGAGTCTACCTCCTGGAAGGTGGACTATCCACTGGCACTTTCCCATATGGGACCACTCGCTGCTACGGAAGGAATGCAGGCTGCAGCATGGACACTAGGGAGAGAGGAACGGGGGATGTTTGTTCTGACGGAACAACGTGTGATTGAAGAGCACGAATCTCCCGGAGTTCTGTCTGATATGGCTGTTGCCCTGGAGTTAAACAGTCAGTCCGGTGCGCTTGCCGTGAATTATATAGGAAAGAGAACGGTTGACGATATCGAAGGGAGTGTTATGGCTTCAGAGATTATATCCATTATAGATGAGTTCATGGATGCTGGTCAGACGGAGACTATTCTTCTTCAATCCCGTTTACGTAGACACATAATCCCTTATTTTAAGCCAGGCATGTCCTTGATCAAGTCAGTCTACCACGTGCCTGAAACCATCGATTACCAGAGTGGCGACGTGTGGATACAGCTTGCTGAACAATTACAGAACGGAAACATAAAGGTAGATGATCGTGTTCTATTGATATCCTGGGATGGCGAACGGCTGTTATCAGCCTGCTGTGTACATGTAGTACATATGCCTGTCCTGAGTCGTCTCACACTACATCAGGAAGTGAAGACATCATGAATGGAGGAGGGGATTGAATTTGAAAGGTCTGGATTACACTTCGGGATCGGTGAACCGGCTGTTAATCCGCACTGCAATACCGATGCTGCTTGCTTCTTTGGTTAACGTAACAACGCAGCTGGTCAATGTTTTTTTTATGGGTCATACCAGTCAGACCGTGTTATATGTGCTATCACTGTATATTCCCATTTCCTTTATCATGATTGCACTTGTGGAAGCCATGCAATTGTCGGTTCAGGTTGCTGTCTCACGGAGCAGAGCGGAGGGTTCGCGGGCTTTTACTTCGCTACTTGGGCATATGCTGGGCAGCGCAGCTATTTTTTCAATTGTTGCTGGCGGTGTGGTTATGCTGGTGTCGCCACTTCTCTCCTGGTTTTATGCCGTCCCTATGGATGTAAGGCCCTTGTTTACCGTTTATGTGGCGGGCATGATGGCAGCAGGTGTGCCCGCTGTGCTCGCAGCGGTGGGTGGTGCTGCACTACGTGGGTTGGGCCGGGCTCAAGCGGCAGCGTGGAATTCCGTAGGTACGGCATCGCTCAACATTATGCTGGTGTACTGGTTCGTTTCGGTGGCTGGAATGGAATTGAAGGGAATTGTATACGCCAATCTTATTTCTTCAACACTCTCTTTGCTCATAAGCCTCCTGATTCTGATATTGAGGAAGGAGTTCGTGTATGAACGGATAACATTTGTGTGGAAACATCTCATTGCACTTCAGCAGGTAGGTATTCCCGTATTTATTTCGTACTGTCTTATCTTTTTGAGTACTTTCTTTTTCAACAAAATCGTCAGTCGATTTGGGGAAGGGGTAGTTGCTGGATTCGGAGTTGGATACCGAATACAGACGATGGCTATACTGCCTGGAATCGTTATTGGATCGGCTATCGGGATCATGATTAATCATAATCTCAAAGAGGCTCATCGACCGCGTGCATACGAGAGCTATCGCAGAGGCCTGGTACAGTCATTCATTCTTTATGCCGTAATTGCCGTATCCATCTGGGCATGGCGGGAACCGTTGACAGCTTTCCTGATTGCGGACCCCGTATCCCGTGCAGAAGCGGCCCGATATCTGGCAGTGGTTTCCCTTTCCTATCTGACCATGGGTCCTATGATGACGACGCTGCTTACCATGGAACAGAGCGGACGCGGCTATCAGGCCCTGCTTATGAATGCTGCATATTTTCTGCTTATTATTGTTGCAGGGTGGGGGCTGACACGAATCTTTGATCATGTGGGATACTTCTATGGCGTCATTGCTTTTGTTAATGCAGCGAGTTTATTATGCATCTTACCCGTGATCAGGCTGTTCAAAAAGGACTATACAGATTCATCCGGGCATAAACCAACTGACGTGGATGAGCAGGAGGGTCTAGCTGCTCAGAGTTATTCGACATAGATATAACCAATATCAAATAGAGGAGGTCTCTTTATGAAAGCTCCGGAACCTGCATACCTGGTACGCCGCATCGGTGATACGTTGATTGCAGCCGATGAGACGTTCAGCCAGTTCTATCAGATTGAACCCGCTGAAGAACTGGAGCCTC
This sequence comes from Paenibacillus polymyxa, assembly GCF_018614975.1. Taxonomy (GTDB): domain Bacteria; phylum Bacillota; class Bacilli; order Paenibacillales; family Paenibacillaceae; genus Paenibacillus; species Paenibacillus polymyxa_E. Next base: position 181,544 of record NZ_JAGGNR010000005.1, read on the forward strand.
GTCCCATTCCACGGTTGGATGGCGTCGCTCCTCCAGTTGTCCCTTTTTTTTCACTGGAACCCCTGGTTAGTCACGATTCACCGCATCTCTATATGCTGGGTATTCCCTATTCGGGAGGTTCAGGTATGGAGGGATCAAATGTTGCCGGATTTGAGCAATCTCTTCGGGCCGAATCATGGAAAAAGGTAATGTATCCAGCTCTGACGCAATCCCGCATATCAGGACTATATGACATTGGCAGTGGCCAGAGATTACTTGAATCAGTAATGATGCAGGATTTGGGTACTTGCCAAACAGATGAGTCGGATTTTTCCTACTCGAAGGGTCTTAACTCAGCTCTGGTACATACCGAAAGGGAAGAGGCACTACTGTGCTGCATTGGTGGAGATCATTCCATTACGTATTCCATCCTGAAATCCATATTGAGTCGAACAAGCGCAAGAATCATACTCGTCCAGTTTGATGCCCACCATGATTGCGGGGTGGATGCTATTCATCAGAATGAGATGCATCATGCCAATTTTGTGAGGCATCTACTGACGGAGGACGGTATCGCCGCAGTCGTGCAGATTGGTCTGCGCGGCCTTCGTTCTGTAGATCAGATGTACAAACATCCCAAATTGGTTCAGATTCCTGCAGAACAGATGACCCCGGAACGAGTGCGGACAACCCTGCTTGATATACAGCACAAGTTTCAGGCGGAAGCGGCCTATTTATCGTTTGACTTAGATTGTCTTGATCCTGGGAGTTTTCCTTATGTTGATTTTCCTATCAGTGGAGGCCCCTCATGGTTTAACACCCGAAACTGTGTGGTCGCAGCGCTGGAATCCTCCTTGTCCTACGTGGGCTTTGATATGGTGGAAGGGCAGGAAGCAGAATCGGATGAACGCATTCCGGGGCAATATGAGATGGCCCTCAGAATGCTTACGTATATGATGGATGGCATGCACCGAAATTACCTTCGACACCGAAAAGGTGCTCTTAGAGTTTCTCAAGCCTTGGAGGGGACACATAGATGATGAACTTTAGATCTTTGTATCATATGTACCGTGAACAGGTCAGAGATGAACTTCATAGGGAGCGGCAGGATGGCATTCATTTGGGGTCCTTTTATGCACTGATGAACATTATCAAGGAGATGGCTCCGCTTAAGCCGAAGCAGTCTCCCGAGTCTATCTGGATGGACTATCTCGCATTTCTTCGTACGATTAATGAGCACAAGAAAAGCCCCTACTCGTTTATGGAGTGGGATGAGGTAGAGGGGCGGGAACATCTGCAGGCAACGTTGCGTGAAGGTGGTGCATTATTAACCTGGCATTACGGGTTCGTGAGGCACAATATGATTACAATCGGTCAGGAAATACGTGCAGGCCACATGCCTGTCAAGCTCCCGTTTTATCTGATCGCCGAGCAGGAAACAGTCGAACAAGAGAAAAAGCTGTCCGGCTGGGAGGCCATCCGCAAGTATGCAGGTGCGGAACTGCTCAATGCGGAGGATGAGATGATTGGCATCAGGCTGTATTCCCATTTGCGGAAAGGTGGATCATTCAGTCTTTTTGTAGATGGACAGACCGGATTCAATACGGATAACCATGCTGTTGAACTACCTTTTCTAAGTTCGAAAATTCGCACGCGAAGTGGTATTTTTCGTATTTTGGCCAAAACACAAAAGCCAGTATGTGTATACTTTATGACCCTTACAGAGGACTTTCGTTCCAAGATCGTTTTTCTGCCACCGGTTGTATTGGATCAGGATATTCAGGATTCTGCTGATAGGATATACGAGCCATTTCGCGAGCAACTGTTAAGCCAGCCAGCATTGTGGCGTTTCTGGGACAGGCATCACCAGCAGGTCATTCACTGGCAAGATGATGAAACGTCAATTACTGATGAAGCAGTCGGCCGTGTGGACTGGATTTCCAAGCCACTTGATGGTTTTGGACAGCTCGGTCTGAACACGGACAGTGGGGTAATCTATAATATCAGTTCGTAGATGGAAATGAGAGGAGGGGCGTAAGATGCAGTCTTTTATTACTGAGAGGCGTAACAATATGTCGGTGCATGTGCTGCCAACAAACCAATATGCCAATGATTACGTGCAGATTAATCTGATTAATGCACAGCAAAACATACCCTCAGCAATATTTATCATGATCGTCCGTTTGTTAATAAACAGTTGTCGTCGCTTTCCATCGAACAGGCTGCTCCAGCAACAGTTATGGTCCCTGTATGGTGCAGAACTGACCTGTCGTTTTGATTACAAAGGCGATACTCAGATTGCCTCGATCACGATGCGCATACCTCGTATAACAGAAGATAAGTTAATAACTGGAACACAGATGGAAACCATACATAGCGCTTTGCAATTACTCGCAGGTTTGTTGTATGACCCAGCGGTTGATGATCATGGCATGTTCGAAGAGATGCAAGTAAAGGATGAAATGGCTTGGACTGAACATCATATCGCGCATGCGGGAACGGATTGGGACAAGGTGGTGCAGAGCCGTTGTCTGGAATGGATGGGATATGAAGGGCAGAACCGCCAATTGGCTCTGGATGAACTACGGAATTGTGTCATGTCTCATGAGTTGTGTCGGCACTATCAGGCATTGATTCACATTCCGATCCATGTTCATGTTCTTGGCGATATTCATCCTGGACGAATTATGGATCTGATCTGGGAACAATTTGGATATGGGAACAGGGACGTGTTCAAACGCTGTTGTTCGGAGAGAGAATTAGAACTACACCCAATCAACACACAATATCCAGGAGAGGAAGAAGTAGAGGGACGACAAGGTAATCCTGCCAAGCAGCGGGAGGCTGAAGCCATGATGATGGAACTGTTGGACATTCACCAGTGCAAGATCAATGTTACTTATCGTACAGGTATTCGATATGGCTCTGCTTTATATCCGGCTTTGTTTGTATTCCATACCTTATTTGGAGCGACACCCGCATCCCGGTTGCAGGTTGAATTACGTGAACGATCCCAGTTGGTATATCAAGTTACCAGCACACTGGATGATTTTCGGGAAACGCTTCACATTACAACGGGCACCAGCAGTGCTAACGTGACGGATGTTCTCGAAGGAATCGATATGGAATGGAAAAGAATCTGTGACGGAGATGTATCCGAGAGGGAGTTATATACCGCTGTACAGAATGTGATGCATTATGTTCAGGTCGGATTCGATCTGCCACATCAGGTCATTACCAATCATATGGATCGGGTGTTGAGCGAAAGTCAGATGACGACTGTACAATTCCTTAAAGAAATAGCAGAAGTAACTCCTGAAAGGGTGGCTTTCGTTGCTACCGAGTTGAGGAAAGAAGTCACATGGATTCTGTACCCTGAGAGTGAATATTCCGCATAGTACAGGAGGGGAATTATGAATAGTACCACATTAAATTCATGTGTCTGCAAGCGTTTATCCAACGGCCTGAACGTGAGCATACTGCCACAACCCAAATATAGTCATGCATTTGTATCCTGTTCTGTACCCTATGGGTCCATTCACGATATTACGCTTGCGGGTACGGCACATTTTCTCGAACACATGATGTTTTACAATCCCGATGGTCAGTCCGTCAAATCACTTCTTCATGCCGAAGGGGCCTCAACGTCGGCGCTGACGCGTTATGATGTAACGACGTACCAACTTGCTTGTACAGGTAATCTAAGGAACAGCCTTCAACTTTTTATGAACATGATTGCAACCCCCTATTTCACGAAAAAAAACATTGAGCGTGAGCGGGCGGCGATTCATCAGGAACTGGAAATGTACAAGGATCAACCCTCCTGGCTGGCTCTTCAGCAATTGTTGCAAATGATGTATGGTAACGACCATCCAATCACACTGGATGTTGCGGGCACACCGGAGAGTATAGCCGACATTACCGTAGAATGGCTAAGCAATGCCTATGCAAGTCATTATGCGGCTTCTCGATTGTCTGTGGCAGTAGTGGGTCCTGTTGAACCGACGGAGATATTCGAATGGTTAGAGAACTTTTCGATGGATCAACCCAAGATCATGTCCCATACTCCAATCATTCAGCCGTTGCAGGAGCAGGACGAGACTTATAAGGAAATGAATGGTGGATCTTCAATACCTCTTGTCCGGTTTGGCTTTCAGGAAGAGAGACCGATTACGCGAATGGAGACTCAGGTTGCAACCATGATTGGTATCGAAGCCCTTCTGGGAGAGACTTCAACCTTCTTCACAGAGAGTGTGAAGTCAGGTTTGCTCGGGAAAGGGAGTCATTGGGATCACTATTACAGGCAGGAATTTGCTTTCTCCAATGTCTGTGGGTATTCCGTTAATCCCGTTGAATTACATCAACGAGTTAAGGAAGAATGCAGTCGTATTCAGGACCGTATGCTCTCTTCCGAAGATATACATTATGCTCGGATGAAGTGGATCAGTAATCACTATGCAGATATGGATTCATTGAAAAAACGTTGCATGCACATCTCTGAATATGGCGTTATCGGGCTGGATTACATGCAAATGAGCGAATGTGCTATGAAACTGACGGAGGAAGAGATTGGACTTCACCTAAAACGTATAGCGAAACCGGGTCATCTGAGGATGTCCGTTGTTCGTTGAGCAAGAAGAGTAGGAAGAGGAGTGACCTTATGAAACCTGCAGTTACAGGGTGGAAGGAATCTGCTGCGGTTCAGTTTGCGGCAAATGAAGTACATATCTGGATACAGCCTCTTCCGCACAAGGGAGAGGGCTTTTTGTCAAGGTTGGATATAGACACCTGTGTACTGAGCCAGGATGAAATTAAACGTGTACAGAGAAAACAGAAACAATCCATGTATGATGCTCAGAAGCTGGTTATATCGCGTACATTTCTGAGAGAAGTACTAGCGATGTACACGGGTCAATCAGCGTCAGATATTCATATTGAATATGGGGATTCAGGCAAACCCTATGTTCAGAGCGGACCACAGTTTAACCTTTCTCATACCGAAGGGTGTTGTGTACTGGCATTAGCGGCTCATACAGAGCTGGGAATTGATCTTGAGCATGTACGTCCGTTGCTGCGGATGAGCGCGGTAATCAGGCGATTTTTGACGGAAGATGAGAAGTGTTATGTACTGGATCACAGGGAGGAGGAACAGGTAACGATCCAGCGTGTTTGGCAAGTTCTCACACAAAAAGAGGCTTGGATTAAGGCGTGTGGTCAATCTCTGTCCGGACAGTGGCGAAAACTGAATACGATGGGAGAAGGGTTAGATGGGCATCACGTTGTGGAACGGGAAGGGCAACATTATAATTTGCAGTCTTTGAACGTAGGTCCGAATTATTCCGCCACCTTATGCACTACAGGGAAGACAAGACCACTTGTACGCTGGATGAATGTTGCTGATGATAAACAAAGCAAAGAGGAAATTAAAAAAAATATAACTCACATATCTATTGTCTAAACATTGGCATTACCTATAATATGGACAAATGGTACCTTAATTTACCAATGTTAAATTCGTTGGTTCAATTCCAAGGAGGTTTGTCATGATTCAGTTTCCCAAACCGGATGTCGAGCAATATTTTCAGACGTACCGTATTTCACATTTTGCCGTATCGGCAGACGAGAAACGTTTGTTCATGGACAGTAATCTGAACGGTCAGCCGAATATTTGGGCGATGGATTTGCCTGGAGGATACCCATATCCTTTAACGTACTTGAATCAGAGCAGTCAATTTATCAAAGCAGACCCGCAAGGACGTCATCTTCTTACCGCGTTTGATCAGGATGGGGATGAGAACTATCATCTGTATGCACTTCCACCTGAGGGTGGTGTTCCACTGCCTGTGGTTCCTGCGGAACCCAATGATCGCTGTTATTTCGCTGAGTTGTCCGAGGATGGACAACGTCTCTATTATGTCACCAGCGCGGGTAATCCGAATTATCTGAATTCACGCCGCATTGATCTGGAGACAGGGGAAGATGAGCTGTTATACAGTGGAGAAGAGGTTACGAGCAGCCTGGTGGCTGTAAGTCCTGACGAGAAGAGTTGTGTTATTTTAAAAATGTACTCCAATACCTATCAGACCGCGCATCTGTATCGGAACAATGAAGAAATGGTGATTCTGCCAGCTTCAGAACGTCATAGTCAGGTTTCCGATCTGATTTTTGCAGATGACAATCGTCTTCTGTTCATTACCAATGATGACTCCGCATACGCCTATGTGGCTGAGTACCGTATCGATACCCGCGAATTCCGTTCATTGTGCAGAATCGAAGGGGAAGATGTGGAGTTTATCCGCTGGCATCAGGCTTCTGAGACCTTATATTTCTGGACACTTACAGGGCCGGAGAATCGTATGTACGTATTGGGCAAATATACCGATGAGCCTCGGCGCATAGAGATGCCACTGGATACGATAGAGCAGGTGAATGTTACGAAGGCTGGCAATGTGTATATTCTCGGACGTGGAGCGATCCAGCCGCATAATATTTATCGCAAAATAGCAGGTGCTGAGTCCTGGGAGCCGCTGACCGCCAATCGGGTAACGGGGCTTGACCCAAGTGATCTCGTGTACCCTGACGTTATTCGGTATAACGCCTACGACGGACTGGAGATTGAAGCTCTCTTGTTCAAAGCAAAGCCAGAGCAGGCCAATGGTTACACCGTATTTTGGCCTCATGGTGGGCCGCAAGCATCCGAAGCAAAGTTTTTTCGGCCGATGTTCCAGATGATGCTCGCTCAGGGCTATCATATTTTTGCACCGAACTTCCGGGGCAGTACCGGATATGGTGCGGAATTCGTCAAGATGGTTGAGCGTGATTGGGGTGAGGGCCCAAGGCTGGACTGTGTTGCCGGGATCAACTGGTTGTTTGATCAGGGAATTACCTCGCCAGAGCGGTTGTTTGTGGTAGGGGGAAGTTATGGGGGATATATGACTCTGTTATTGGCAGGTCGCCATCCGGAGCTGTTCCGGGCTGCGGTCGATATTTTTGGGCCAAGTAACCTGTTCACATTCCTGGAATCCGTACCGGAAGACTGGAAGCCGATGATGGATAAATGGCTAGGTGATCCGGTCCGTGACCGCGAACGTTTAACGAAGGATTCACCGATTACGTATCTCGATCAGATGGTTAACCCAATGCTGGTCATTCAGGGTGCTAATGATCCAAGGGTCGTGAAGGCCGAATCCGATCAGATCGTGGCTGCGCTTCAGTCCAAGGGAATTGATGTGGAATACATCGTTCTGGAAGATGAGGGTCATGGCTTCTCCAGAAAAACAAATGAGATTCTCGTGTACCGCCGGATGCTGGAGTTTTTGCAGAAACATCAGGAGGCACCCGTCGCACAAGCTTAAGTTGAGAGATTCCATCGTTGACTGAAATATAGTGAAATAACAAAAATCGCCAGAGATCATCTTGATCTTTGGCGGTTTTATGCGTGTGCCCTGATGATGGGCGACATATATGGAACGTTACATACGTTAGTTTGGAAGGCCGCTATCCATTGAGCGACCTGTCCAAATCTGCTAACTAATCTACTAATCCAGCAATGCGACAATCGAATCGATGGACTGCTGCGCCCACTGTGCAAAAGGCAGGTCGGCTGCCCACGTCACTTGTCCAGTGGCTTTGGCTTCCCCCCACCACAAGATACGTTGATAGAGCAGATGCATGCTGAGACGTGTACGGAAGTGTTGGCATTTCTCCTCATCTGCTGCACATACCAGATCCCGGTAGCAGTGAAGGAACTGTGCGGCCAGTTCTGGTTGACCCTCACGAACATACCTGGTGGATATTTTGGTTAGGTCGGCTGTGCCGTCTCCGAAATAGGCGGTTGTAAAATCGAACAGACCACTAATCTGCCACCCTGAAGAACGGTCATTCGAATTTTGAATCAGAATATTCTCGACCTTGAAGTCTCCCATGACAAAACAAGGAACAGCTTTGGACCGAAATGCCGGTTCAGCATTCTTGAATTGCTCGTCCACCCACTGAACATCTTCATCCGTAATCACCGAGTACTGTTCAGCATCATGTAACCAGTGACGAATGGTTCCGTACAACCAGTCCAGATAATCGCCTGCAAAGGAAACAATCTGCTGCGCTATAGGGTCATATTCCCCGGCATCAGGCACCTTCCAGCGGTGCAGTTCAGCTAAAGTATGGGCAAACATACAGGCGATCTCTTCCTGATCTTGCTGTGACAGTGAAGCCTGGAATGCTGGATCATGCAGATGATTCCCGGGCAGGCGCGGCATTATGGCATAACTCCAGCCTAGCAGATGGGTATCCTCATGTAATAAATATGGATCAGGGACAGGAATGGACGTATGTTTCGCCAGTTGTTCTACAAAGAACTTTTCTTCCTGTAACTGTCCTGCATATAAAGGATTGCCTTTCAGAATATACTCTCCACGGGAAGAGCGAATGAGCAGGGTCTGCCCCATAACCCCTTTATCCGTTCGTCGATACTCTTCAAGGGTTCCCAGGTCAAGCTCATTCAGTGCATCCTGCAATGGAGCTGCGGCCACTTCGCCAAGTTGATTGGAACCAAAATATATACGGGTTGTCATATGGCCGGACCCTCCTGGATTTTAGTCCTCATTCTCTTCGTCAGACAGGTCATACGTATCCTCATCAACCAATCCACGGATGAAAGCTTCAAAATTCGGTGCAAGATATGTAATATCATAATCATTTTCCTGATCCACATGAACTACACAGGGTTCGCCTTCAGGACCACAGAAGCGATAATCCAGCATAACGACATCATGACCAGCGGATGGACAATCACAGATCACAATCCCCAGATCGGGGTATCCCCAATCTTCGATCATGAATCGACTTCCCAGTTCACCAGCGAGTGCGTATATTTTATCGTGTCCGATTCCCATTATGCTTGAAATGGCTATGTGATCCTCAGCCAAGGAAGTCGCTTCTTTGGTAGGAAATACAGTGAGTGCAGGGATACCGCCATTCTGCGTATTCATCAGATGAATATAGGAAGCGGGCAGCTTGTAACCCAGTTCTTGCTCAATCGACACAATTTCTGCTTCGTCAAAGGGAGCCGATACATGGTTGTCCCGTGCATAATCACTCTGCTTCCAGAACGTTGCAGGATCATAAGTTCCTGAAGCAGCTCTTAGATGGTTCTGTGCCCCGCTCTGCTCGAATACGGCAAGCTCCTCTTCATGACGCTGGCGATCTCGACGCATCTTGTCCGCTTCGGGACGAATCTGACGAAGGAATTCCAAGGTAGATTCATCGTGCGGCATGAGTTCGTCCGCTCTCTCAAAAGCCAAAAGTGCTTGTTCATAGTTGGCGATATAACAGTAGGCGTACCCCAAGCGGTATTGCCAGAGCGGGTCGTTTGCCCCTTGCTCCTGGACAGACAACAAATGTTGAACGGCTTCGCGGTAACGTGCGTCATTGTTATAGGCTCTGGCGAGTTGACCAATCAGATCATAATCCCGCTCCGATTCAGGAATACGTTCAATATGTTCAATAATGAGACTGTATTGGTCCTGCTCATGCCACAAGTTGATTTGTTCCAGCAGTTCTCTTTCCATGAATAGGCCTCACTTCCGTAGGAGGGGTATGTATCTCTTCCATTATATAATAAGTGTGGAGTGTGAGGTGAGATGGATATAGGAATCACAAGAGTTGAAAAGAATATATTTAGTCAGTTACTGTTCAAAGTGCTGGCACTTGCAGTCAAAAATAATGCTGAATTTGTTCGTAGTCTGGATGAATCTATCATTGAGAATGATTTTTCAGATATTATCTTGAATTTATTAGATTAAGAAATATCTCTATTAAATTATAATAGCTCAACGCTGATATGATGTTGTACATACGAATTAAACAACACTCCCTGAACTTAGGCGTAATAGCCACAGTTTCAGGGAGTGTTGTTTTTATTTATAGTTTATGTGATTCAAACGATATATTGAACTAATCATTTACACAAAACGGAGAGGACAGAAAGAACTTGAAAAAGCGCAGCGTTCGCCTTTATCACCGGATTTTCCCTTGAGAAAGGGAATCAAAAAAATCTGGGGATAACAGCGATTGGAAAGTTGTTCTGTCATCGTAGTGTCGGTGTAAATGATTTTCAGTTTAATTCATTATGAGAATCTTTATCACAAATCGTCAAATCCGTTATCGTCGCCAACTTTACCGTAGTTACGGGATTTGGCTTCGAAAAAGTCGGTTTTGGTTGAGTTTAATGCTTCGTCTGAGAATGGTTTGATCCAAGGCATGCAGTTTACATCCACACCTTCATATGCTTTTTCCATACCCATCAGACGCAGACGTTTGTTGGCGATGTACTTGATGTAGTCTTCCAACTCGTTCAGGTCAATGCCACGTACGTTGCTGAGCGTGTAGTGTGCCCAGTTGGTTTCGAGCTCAACAGCACGATGGATTGTTTTGTATACGTAGTCCATGTTCTCAGGTGTGTTCAGTTCAGGGAAGTCTACCAGCAACTGTTTGTACACTTCAGCAAAGAAGTAACAGTGTTGGTTTTCATCGCGCTGGATATACGAGATCATCTGGCTGGTTGCCATCATTTTCTGGTCACGGGCCAGGTTGTAGAAGAAGGCAAACGTACTATAGAAGAAGATACCTTCGAGTACCAGATCCGCTACCATAGCCTGGAAGAACGTCTGTGGAGATGGCTCGTCCCGGAAGTTCTGATAGATATCAGCAATGAAACGGTTACGGTCAAGCAGGACTGGATCATGTTTCCAGTATTCAAAAATTTCCTTCTGCTCCTGGTCGCCTACGATGGAGGATAGGACATAGGAATACGATTGATTGTGTATAACTTCCTGTTGTCCGATGATCGCCGAGATCGCTTCCAGCGAGGAATCAGTGAAATAGCGTTTCACGTCTCCGACAAACATGGTCTGCATGGAGTCCAGTACCGCAAGCAGAGAGATGTTCACTTTGAATGTACGCTGTTCTTCCGGGTCCAATTGGGCAAATTGGGAAGCGTCCTTGGACATTGGGATTTCATCCGCGATCCAGTGGTTGAGCAGCAGTACTTTGTACAACTTGTACATGTGAGGCATACGAATATCGTTCCAGTTCAGGATACCGGAGCATTCACCTTCAATAATACGGGTCGATTGGTTAGGGGCTTCGGTGTTGAAAATTTTCTGTACTTGCATAGTCCGTTCACTCCTTGAATGAATTTACACTGTATAACTACGATGACAGAATAACCTTACGATCGCTGTTATCCCCTGATTTTTTGAAACCCTCTTTCAAAGGGAAAAATCCGGTGATAAAGGCGAAGCATATGCTTCCGATGCAGCTTTCTTTCAGAAAGCTTTTAGCTCCGCTTCTTCAGCTTTTTTCTGTCCTCTTCGTTATCGTGTAATCATTAATTCTTTTATATATTAGGGTTGTATAATGTGGCATCTATATCAACATCTTGCGATGCTGTGATCGTGTTTTAGGCAAAAAAGAACCAGGGCAACGCCATTTTGCAATCAAAACAGAATGCCCTGGTGGTCATCGTGGATCTAGTCAATCTTCTCTATAACGGATAAAACTTAGCTTGCGCAAGAATCGCATTCTTCAATGGTTAATGCCCGGCTACGAACGTAATACGTCGATTTCATGCCGGCTCTCCAGGCGTGCAAGTGCAGTTCCAGGAATTCCGTTGCTTTGATATCCGGACGAACATACAGGTTGAAGCTCTGTCCCTGATCGACGTGGCGCTGACGCGCAGCAGCCATATTGATGGAAGCATGTTGATCGACCATGAATGCCGTTTTGTAATACCAGATCGTTTTTTCGGACAGATCAGGTGCCGGATTGGCAATCTTGTATGTTGTTTTCTCTTCATAAGACAACAGCTCATAGAGCGGATCAATGCTGGCTGTTGAACCTGCAATGATGGATGTGGAACCGTTAGGCGCAATGGCGAACAACCAGGCATTACGTACACCGTTTTGTCGTACTTCAGCTTGCAATTCTTTCCATTGTTCGGTTGTCACGAACTCGCCTACGCGCTCACCTGACGTGTACTCGCGTTGGTCGAAGTAGTGGCCGCTTTCCCAATCGGAACCTTTGAATTTAGGATAATGTCCTTTTTCTTTGGACAGCTCCATGCTGGCTTTCACAAGCAGGTAGTTAATTTTTTCGTACAGATTATCGTTATAGGTTACCGCTTCATCAGACTCCCAGCGAATGCCTTCGAGGGCAAGCAAGTGGTGAAGTCCGAATGTTCCCAGACCGACTGCACGATATTGGCTGTTGGTGTATTGGGCTTGCAGCACTTCGATGTTGTTAATGTCTATAACATTGTCCAGCATACGTACCTGAATCGGTACCAGACGCTCCAGTACATTGTGAGGCACGGCACGTGCCAAGTGAATGGAGTTCAGGTTGCAGACAACGAAATCGCCAGGTACTTTGGAAATCACGATGCGAGTCTGTCCATCTTTAGTTACGAGTTCTTCCTTTTCTACCACAGTGGCAGATTGGTTCTGCATGATCTCGGTACAAAGGTTGGATGAGTAGACCATACCGTGTGCACGATTCGGGTTCGCACGGTTAACGGTATCCCGGTAGAACATGTACGGTGTACCTGTTTCGAGTTGGGATTTCATCACACGTTTCATAATATCAATCGCTTGAACGGTGATACGGGACAATAACGGGTGGTTAACTGCTTCTTCGTATTTATCACGGAATGCACCTTCGCCAAAGGACTCATCGTAGAAATCTTCCAGTCCGAGCGGACGACCGTTCTCGTCTTTCCAGCCCATCACTTTCTTCGTTTCGTGCGGGCAGAACAAGCTCCATTCGCCACGGCTCGCTACCCGTTCCATGAACAAGTCAGGCAGACAGATCCCGTGGAATACATCATGGGCACGCATCCGTTCGTCACCGTTGTTCAGTTTCAGATCGAGGAAGGCCAGAATGTCTTTGTGGAAGACATCCAGATATACGGCAATGGCACCTTTACGTGTACCAAGCTGGTCTACGCTGACCGCTGTATTGTTTAGTTGGCGAATCCAAGGGATTACACCGGAACTTGTGTTTTTGTGTCCACGGATATCCGATCCGCGTGCTCTGACTTTACCGAGGTAAACACCGATGCCGCCGCCCATTTTGCTCAGACGTGCTACATCTGTATTGGAATCGAAGATACCTTCAAGTGAATCGTCCACGGTATCAATGAAGCAGCTTGAGAGCTGTCCAGCTACTTTTTTACCCGCATTGGACATCGTAGGTGTAGCTGCTGTCATATACATGTTGCTCATCGCCCAGTAAGCTTCCTTAACGAGATCCATACGTTTCTCAGCAGGCTCCTGATGCATCAGGTACATCGCGATAACCATATAACGCTCTTGAGGCAACTCCATCACTTTTCCGTCAAAATCGTGAGCGAGGTAACGTTCTGCCAGTGTGAGCAAGCCGATATAATCGAAGAGGAGATCGTTGCGGTAATCAATGCATTCAGCAAGTTCGTCGATCTGTTCTTTGGTGTAACACTCCAGCAATTCTTCACGGTAGATGCCTTTTTTCACGAGATCTACAAGAAGAGGATGGAATGCACCATAAGGCTCTTCCGGGTAAGATTTGTATCTGCGGTTGGTAGCCGCTTTTTTGTACAGGGAAGTGAGCAGGGAACGTGCCGCTGCAAATTTCCAGTTAGGCTCCTCTTTGGTTACCAGTTCCAGTGCGCTCATCATAAAAGCGTTGCTGATTTCGTCTCCGGTAACTTCATCACGGCGGAGCTTGCTATTTACCCCGCGTACCAGACGTTCCTTGTCGAGCATGTCCAGTCCTTCCAGAATACGGTCGGCATATACCGAGATGCGCATATCATCAAAGGCAAGCTGGCGGTTGTTCGGCTTGGTCACAACTTGTGGCATGAATATTCCTCGCTTTCGCATGTTTAAGAGATAAATTGGAGAAATTCTTTATATAAAGAATTGAGTGTCTTCTTACGGTGAGAAAAAGCAATAGGTTACGTTTTGCGGACTGAAACGGCGGTGACAAGTTCAGGTCTTAAATCGCTCAACTTGAGGTGCACAAAGCAGCACAATGCAGAACATGCTCATATAAAAAGCATTCTCCCGCCTCGCGGCTGAAAATGCCCATGGATGCTCTGGCTTCCTTACTGTCTTGGAGGTTCAGGATATCGACAGAAAAGAGTGCTTATGTAAGCTTTTGTCTATATGCAGATGTGCCTGTAGTTTGAGGATACCGGATGCAGTCCAAATAGCCCCGTTAACCTCCGTGTCAACTCTGTTTCGAGAAAGCGATTTACACCTACAGGGACGTGCCTTTGGAGGTGATTTCATCCTGTTTTTCGCGAGATTGCAGAAGGTGACTATTAGAAGCGGAGAAATCTAGTGTTACTACATTTTGTAGCTGTCAACATACTGTAACCCAACATATTGTGTTTGTAAAGTGGGCGGAACCAGTAAAACGTAATTCCGAGTATACCATTTAAGCCAGGAATCCGCAAAGGAAAAGGACTGGAAGATTTGAAGATTTATCAAAAAAAAATTTTGAACAATTTGAATGACGTCTTCACGTCAGTTTGAATTGGAACGCATTCAACTGGTAGAATAAAAATAGTCAAAAATCGACTAAAATCAGCGGCAGCGGTTGTTCACGGGGCCCAGAGGAGGCGGAGCAAAATGGCAATAGCAGAAGTGACTGTAATCCCAATCGGAACGGGTACAACCAGTCTAAGCAGTTATGTGGCGGACATGCAAAAGGTATTGGAACATCAACGGGGCATTACATATCAGTTAACTTCGATGAGCACCATTATTGAGGGACCGCTTAACGAGATCTTTACAGCAATTGCGGCTCTGCATGAAGCGCCGTTTTTGTCAGGAGCTCAGCGTGTTTCCACATCCGTCAAAATTGACGACCGTCGTGATAAACCGGATGCCTCAAGTATACAGAAGTTACAATCGGTTCAGGATAAACTGACGTCACTTCAGGCAAGACCCAATTAATTCCTAATGTAAATACTCTACATCCCTAAATCGAATGTCAAAAAGACCAGTTTTTTAAAGAGCTGGCCTTTTTGTATACTCATTTAAGATTAAATTAATCTGCAACTACCAATGAGGCACCAATCAAAGTAGCGTTGGTGTAACCACCGCCAACATTTTCAAAAGAGAAGTTGGTAATTGGAGCACCGGTAACCGTGGCATAATCACCGTCAAGCAAATCTCCGGTCGTTGCAGGATATAACGCTATAATATCGTTTCCGTTATCGTCCATGACATGAACGATAGAGAAGGTTGCTCCGAGCGAGTTATCTTCCTCAACTGAAATCACTTCACCGCTGACTTGCACGAATTGATCATAATAGTTAGCCACATTTTTATTCAGATGACGGGTTGTTACGTTGGTGTCAACGAGATCCTTCGCCTTTTTGCGGAGTTCTGCCGTGCTGGCAGGGAATACATCGCTATGCTTGCCAATGAAATCATATGAAGCCTGCTCCATAAAGGCTGTATCTTCCGTAATGTACGGAGTTAACTCATTAAAGAAATCGGCAGCTGATGCTGTGGCAGATGAATTTCCAGTCGTTGCAGTTTGCGCTGTTTGCTCTATAGGAGCAGTAATGCTTAGGGAATTCAGGATATCATCGATCTCGTCCTGATTATATGTATCCTTGGCATAGGTTAATGTCATGCTATAGAGTTCTGTATTGGTTGGAATCAGATATTGGACAAGAACAACATCTGTACCCGATGTGTGTTTATAGGACCCTTCCAAGACACCAGCACGATATTCTTTATAAGGCTTGTTCGTGTAGCTGGTTTTTTTATAATCGGAAATGCCGATACTTGAACCGTTTTGTGTGTAATAATCAACTACATTATTAGCGTATTCTTCAGGATTGATTGAACCGGTTGAGCTGGCCTCAATCGTCAGATTAATATTATCTGCAAATGTGGCTGATGAAGATTGGTCTGAAAAAGCAGCTTTAATGGATGGTACGTTCATTTGACTTGTATCTACGCTTTTCCAGGATTCAGGATATGCAAAAGAAAATCCTTCTCCACTATATGTAGTGTATTTCGTAGCTTTTGCTTCTGTTGAGGCAGTTTCAGTTGCCTTGGATGCTTCGGACGTTTGGTTATTGGTTGTTGTGTTTGTTTCTGAATTACCACAAGCACTAAGCAATGTGGCTAATGCCAAAATCGTAATAAGTTTCTTCATTATGTCTAATTTCTCCTAATGTGCTTCCCATCGGTTGGGATTTTTTCTAAGGTCATCATTTCGTTTGGGATAATCTAGTTTAGATGGTGAGCATGGAAACTCCTTTCTACTTTATTAGTAAAATAATAACATAAATAAAGATTTCAGTATTCATAATTAAAACGTATTTGAACATAACAGTCCGACTTAACAACTAACCCTGTATGTATTTGCAATTAGCGAATAGTCGGTGGAAAAAACAGCCCATTTTTGACCTGAGCCCGGTCCCATGTGTGATTGGTGCATATAGTGAACTGTACCTCAAATCAAAGGAGGGGTTTACATGAGTGGAGTAGTAGGTGGATACGGCGGCGCATGGACATCGACTGGCGCGATCTTGGTTCTCTTTATCTTGTTGGTTATCATCTCTAAAGCATTCTTGATCTAATAAACCGCTTGGACCCTAATATATTTGTAAAGGAGGGTTCTGCATGAGCAAAGTAGTTGAAGGCGTAGGATACGGCGGCTGGACATCGACTGGAGCAATCCTGGTTCTGTTCATTCTTCTCGTAATCATCACTAAATCATTGTGGGTATAATATGGCGAGCTCTGCCGGGCAACCGGTGGGGTTTTTTTTCTAGAGGACAAGCATGATGGAGAGCCAGGGAGATGAGATAGCTTGTGGTTGAACGGAAGAATTGGTGGATTTCAAGAAATGGAGGGACGGAGTATGCTTCGAAAATAGGGAAGGCACCTGATGGCTAAACGCCCATTTTGTCAAAATGAGGGCGATAGCCCGGTCCAGAGGTAGGCTGAATACATAGCTTAGGGGTGTAGGCAAATGTTAAGGAGGAATGAACAATGAGCGAAGTAAAACCAAACTCACCGAACGGACAGGGGCATGTATACAAACATATGGGAGGAAATGAACACATGTATGGATATCAATACACAGGTTACGATATGCACGGATATAACTGCGGTACAATGCCAATGGGATACGGTTACGGACATCAGCCTAATCAAGCTCCGATGATGCATGGTTATCACCAGGGCTGTGGAGTATCCTATGGTCATGGCGGTGGAAGCTGGGGTTCCATGGGTACGATCCTCGTACTGTTCATCTTGCTGGTCATCATCTCCAAAACGATGTTTATCTAAGTATTTGTGAGTGCAAGGAGGCTTTGCTGATCGTGGATCGTTACGATAGGTGCTCTAAATAAACTCTGAGTTCCAAATCGGGGCATAACGTATCTATGAGTTAGAAAGGGACAGTGTAGGATTTCATCCTGCGGTGTCCCTTTTTTTATTTCGGGAGTACTTTCTTTAACGAACTCCACAGACTCTATCCCATGAATTTCTGTCATTTCAAAAGTTTAACGAATCGTAGACATCTTATTATCTGAATCTGGGCATGCTTGGAGCCTATATTCATGAAGTGGCATGGATTAACGTGGCTGAGATTCGTTAGATTTTACATAGTACAGAAATCCTCAATATAAGGTGTGCAGGATTCGTTAGCGTCTGGTGCAGTCAGTGGGAGAACGGAAAGGTTTTAAAAGCAGAGCGAAGACTTTTCTCAATGGTGGTGGGGCGATTGTCTGTAGATGTTGCTAAGTTGAATATGTAGACATGGATAAACACCCGGAACCCAATTCCGGGTGCTATGTGTATGTTTTCAATCTTCTCAAGAATAAGTGATATCCAAAACAACAAAAGCCCTACCTCTCTTTTGTCCTTGCGGCTCCGATGACCGCGCCAGTGTGAATGGGAACATCTTGTGAAACTCTGTACTACCGGGTTATTGTGATTCAGGTTCTTCAATCTTCATAGGTTAATTGTGCTTAAATTCGCTGCGGTCGCAGCATGAAGAAAATATTCCGGGGTTTAAAGAAGACAGAAATCATATGAGGTTGTTAAATACAACTTTTATAGTATATCACAAGTTGTAACTTTCTGCAATAAAAAGGAAAGCGCGACCAGAGCAACATGTTTTCGGACTGTTTTTATGTTAGAAAGTGAAAGGTTAGTTTGAAAAGATACAGAAAATTTTTCAAACTATCTCTTCATAGGAGTAATCCTCTTCAAAAGATTCTGCGTAGGTTATAATAAGAGGGAAGAAACAGAAAGGGGCCCTCGCATGACTGAATCGATGGAGGACAGCAGGTTAATGCGGCAGATCGCGGAACGTGATGCCTCCGCACTGGAGCTTTTATATGACCGTTATGAGCGAGCGGTGTATTCTTTTGCCTACCGGATCGTTGGTGATCCCATGACGGCAGAAGAGACCGTTCAGGAACTTTTTATGCGGGTCTGGAATAATGCTGAACGTTACGATGCCTCACAGGGGAAGCTGACCACATGGATGTTTGCGATTACGCGTAACATTGCAGTGGACATGCTGAGGCGGAAATCAAAAGGGGCAGCGGCTACTTCAGTTGAACACGAGACACTGGCGGCTTATGCCGATGAAGATACGAACACGGAAGAAGAAGTGCAGCGTAAATGGGAAGGTACCCGGATTAAAGAGGCGTTGTCCCAATTGAACGGTGATCAGCAACAAGTTATAGAATCGATTTATTATGCGGGATTAACCCAGCAGGAAGTATCCAGCCGATTCGGGATTCCGCTGGGTACAGTAAAGAGCCGTGTCAGGCTTGCCATGCGACAGCTCCAAAAGTTGCTGGCCGATGCTGAATTGCATCCGGACGCGGGAAGGGAGGGCATACATCCATGATAGAACGACATGAGGAGTGGTCTGATCTGGCACCGATGTATGTGCTGGGCGGACTGGAAGCAGAGGAAGTGGCGGCGTTTGAAGCGCATATGGCAACTTGCGAACCTTGCCGCCAGGAGGTGAGGGAATTGCAGGAAGTGACTGGCTTCCTGGCACTTGCGGCGGAACCTGTAGCACCGCCGCAAGGCATGCGAGCACGTGTGCTGGGCAACGTGCTCGAACATCTGCAGGAGAGCGCCGAGGCGAAGCCGGCGGCGCCTCCTGCAGAGCCTGAAGCACCCGTGGTGCTTCAGGAGGATCTTGCGCCGCAGCACAAACGTGCGGCGCAGCCCGGGCCAGGCTTGCCGCCGGTAACGGCGGTGCCTGCGGCCCGGGTGGAAGAGGCTGCCCAGGCACAGCCATGGCAGCCACAAGCACGCGCGCGTGCGCGCAGCAGCAGCGCCTGGCGCATAGCCAGTGCTGGCCTTGCGGCCGCGGCACTGTTGCTCGGCGTGTACACGGCGCAGCTGCAAAGCCAGATCGACTCGCTAACGCAGCAAGCGGCGGGCTCGTCGGCTACGCAAGAGCAGCTGGTGCAGGCACAGGCGCAGAATGCGCAGCTGCAAGAGCAGCTGGCATCAGCTCTGAAGCCTGCACAGGGCATGCAGACTGGCGAGGCAGTGAAGCTGAATCCTGCAACGCAGGACATTGTAGCTCAGGGTCTCGCAACCATCGTTATTGACAGCAAAGGCACTCACTTGGTTGTGCAGGCTGAGAACCTGCCAAACCTGGAAGGCAACGAGGCTTTTCAGGTCTGGTTGATCAAAGGAGATACCCCTCAGAATGCGGGCACTTTCCTTAGTCGTGACGGGACGGGAGCGGTATACTACACATTGGATTCGGCCAACGACTATGATACGGTTGCGATCACGCTTGAACCGGATGCAATGGGGGATGAGCCGCGCGGTACGATGATTCTGGCTGCCAAGATTAAAGGATAAATATAGGATATATCACCAAAGGCTGCTCCGTTGTGGAGCAGCCTTTTTGTGTTTCCAGTCCTGGTGCCTACCCACTTGGATTGTATTAATTTTTTTTGTCGGATTGACCGATAAACAAATAGAATGCAATACCCTTAATCTCCCCGTGTCTCAAGGGAGAACTGGTTGCACATAGAGAGTGAGGGGTTCAGTTGGAAGCATACCGTTCATTTATCTTTCGCCTGATACGCAATTATCTGATCGGTTCACTGGCAGCTGTTTTTGTTGTCGGTACAGTAGTTATGGTATCTACTCTGCAAATACCAAATATTCAATTTGTTCGACTCATCTTCATTGTACTGATTTCACTCTTGTTCATGCTGGTTGCAGAATTAATTACGCTGTGGGTGCAGCTTGGCCCCATAAGACAATTTTTCACTTCCCAGCATCATGAGAGAGACGAATTGAACCACATGTATGAGAAAATTCATCGTTTCCCGGGACAGACCATATATCGGATCATGGGTCCGCACATGCTTGGCTTCTCACTTCCGGCAGCCGGATTAACAATATGGATGATATCCACAGGGTGGCTTGAATTCCCTTACTTGTATATTGTCGTGGCCGCTGCGTGTGCCTTTCTGATTGCCATCATGCATGCGCTAATTGAATATTACCTAACGGTACGGGCGATTAGACCTCTGTTACTTGAGATTCGTCATCGAGGTAAAGTCCAATACGGGATGGAACCTTCACTGGGAGGGCGCATCCTGGTATCGATCCAGCGTAAATTTCAGCTAAGTACGGCACTGATTGGATTATTTCCGCTATTTCTATTTTTCCTTGCTACATATATCCGGCTTCAGTATATGGACAGTGAATTTGCCAAAGAGTACATTCTGTGGGGAATTCTGATCGTTGTTCTGGGCGCGGGGTTTGCTCTGGTGGGAAGCTGGCTGTTGATTCGCGATGTTCGTGATCCGGTTGCTGAACTGACACATGAGATGAACCGAATTCAGGGGGGAGATCTTGGCAGACGAGCTCCGGATCTATATGCGGATGAGTTTTCGGCACTGATTTCTGGATTCAATATGATGATTAATCGGCTGGAGATGAGACAGGAACGCAATCGACAACTGTTGCAAAGTTATTTTTCTACACTGGCTGCTGCTTTAGATGCCCGAGATAAGTACACGGCAGGGCATTCCATGCGTGTGGCAGAGTATTCGCTGATGATTGGCAAGTTAAGCGGGATGAATGAGGAACAGGCGGATTTATTGTACAAATCAGCCCTGCTTCATGATATCGGGAAAATCGGCATACCTGATGAGGTACTGCTGAAGGATGGAAAACTAAGTGATGAAGAATTCGCGATTATTCGCACACATCCCGTGCAGGGAGAGAGTATTTTGTTACAGATAGAGCCTATTGATGCCATGGCCGACTTTCTGCCAGGTGTACGATCTCACCATGAGAGATATGATGGTAAAGGATACCCGGATGGGATGGCTGGTGATGATATTCCCCTTTTTGGCCGTATCATTGCGGTAGCGGATGCCTTTGATGCCATGACGTCTGATCGACCATACCGGAACGGGATGAGTCACGAGAAAGCGCTAACGATTTTGGAAGAAGGAAAAGGGACCCAATGGGACCCCTATTTTGCAGGCTTATTTATTGATGAATGGAGACGAAAACAGCATCCTCAGAAACCATCGAAGTGAGGGATCAGTTGATCCCCTCTGTCCACTTCGATTCTTTTCTGCGTCTCCGGTGTAGAGCGAGGCCTGTTATGATGGTGAGAACACATTCGCCGAGTATGACTGCACCCAAGGCGTCATAGATCACATGTTGTTTGATCAATAGCGTGGATACTATGATGGTTGCTGCCCCGGCGGCCACCAAAATCTTGATGGGTTTGCGGATGCTTGGAACCGAGAGAACGGCACGCATAACGAGATAAGAGTGAAGAGAATGAATACTTGGAAAACAATTATAAGGACGATCTTGGCTATAGAGCCATCCGAGAACAGATGCTCCCAGGCCTGTACCCGTCAGTTCCGGGCGCGGTACCATGGTCTGAAAGTTGAAGTAGATCAGATAACATATCCAGACACAGATATTCATGGATAACAAGACGCGGTAATACGTCAGGCGATCCTTGGCACACAGGTAAGCGAGCACACCGAATACAAACGGGTACCAGCCCAAATATGGAATGGACATGCCAGGCACGTAGGGAATAATCCGGTCGAGCGGTGAATCCAGTACTACGAACCCGCGTTCTGGACTATTAAGAATATCATAGAAGAGCCCCATGACAGCCAAAGACAGCATCAAACTCAATGACAGCCAATAGGATTTGTTTTTTAACAATTGCACAACACCTTACTCCTTTCATTCATGCTCCCTGGGAGCATGACCCCAGCAAATAACTATATAAGTTGCACTATACATTCATTCACACGAGAACGAAGAGGACAGAAATAACCTGAAGAAGCGGAGCTAAAAGCTTTCTGGAAGAAAGCTGCATCGGAAGCATATGCTTCGCCTTTATCCACGGATTTTCCCTTTCAGTAAAGGGAATCGAAAAAATCTGGGATAACAGCGATCAGAAGGTTGTTCTGTCATCGGAGTGGCAAGTGTAATTATTCTTTAGTTCAATCTATATAGTAGTTTAAATTTAAACAACAATATATTCTACTACGACCAGCGCACAAATTGAATCCTGATTTGTGTATTTTTGTGTATTTTTTTGACGAAGAAGGAATGTCGAAGCTTCAATGGGCATGATATGATAGAGACACATACGGACGAAGGCACTTAGACCAGTAAAGTCGGTACAACAGGAGTGAGGGAATGCAATTTTCAAAAATGTTCGTATTGAATATGGGGATGCTTATTACCATTGCATATCTTGCTAGTGTGTTCTATAAATATGTCTTAATACGTACCTCTTCCCGAGTGAAGCAGATCAGTTCAGTGCTTGTCCTTATATTTGCAGGTTGGATCAGTACGGTTTTTGGGTTTCAACTCACCGATGAAGTGGTCTTTGACCTCCGATATGTTCCTTTAATTGTTGCCGTTCTAACGTATAGACAACCCTATAGCGTGATCATCGTTGGTATTGGAATTGGGCTGTCGAGGCTGACTTTTGGCATCACGGATGCTACATTGGCGGCAGTACTTAACATGTCTATTTTGGGCGTGATATGTGCAGGTCTGAATATATGGATGAGACGCAGCAACTACAGGCTGATTATTAAAGGCATACTTGTTACAGTTATCGTCAATGTGGTCAACTCTATAAACATTGCTATCGTTGGTGTGATCCCGGCTACATACTTCTTTTCACATATTATGCCTTATACACTCCCTACAGGCATTTTTCTGAGTCTTATTTTTGCATTTATTTTACGTGATTTTCAGAATGAACAGAATCGAATTTTGCTGATCCAGAGTACGAACCGGCTATTGTCTGTGCAAAAGGAAGAGTTACAGAAAGCCCAGATTGTACTGGAGGATCGAGCGAAACAATTGATGATTGCCTCACAGTACAAATCGGAATTTCTCGCCAATATGTCTCATGAACTGCGTACACCGCTCAATAGTGTCATTAACTTTGCCCAGATGATCAGCGAGAATGCCGACACGATGGATCAGGAGGATATTGTACGTTTTGCCAATATGATCGACCACTCCGGGCAGGAGCTGCTCACGCTCATTAACGATATTCTGGATCTGTCCAAAGTGGAAGCGGGGCGGCTGGATATTGTACTGGAGGATATCAGTGTCGCACAGCTTACAGAAGATGCCATGAGCCACTTTCAGCTCGTTGCCGAGAAAAAGGGAATTCAGTTGGTTCTGAATAAAAAACAAGAACTGCCCGAGACGCTCTGGTCTGATCCCCAGCGGGTACAACAGATTTTGCGGAATCTGATGTCCAATGCCATCAAGTTCACTCACCGGGGGAAGGTCACGCTGATCGTAAGCGCCAAGCAGATTAAGAATACAGGTATTCAGAATCGATGGCTTATTTTCTCCGTTCAGGATACAGGTATTGGCATTTCTGAGGACAAGCATCATTCCATATTTGAAGCCTTTCAGCAGGCTGACGGGTCGATTAGTCGAAAATTTGGCGGTACCGGACTAGGCCTGTCGATCAGTCGGGATTTAGCGAGATTACTGGGGGGATCGATTGAACTTGAGAGCACTGAAGGTAAAGGAAGCACCTTCCATCTCTATCTTCCGTTGGACCGTGAAAAAAGGAGTTGACAACCTTCGCGCCGTGAGTAGAATTTGGGATGACAACTAGCATCGACCGGCTTTTGAGACCCGGTCTAAGGAGTGTATCCCCATACAGAAGACGGTCAATGTTAACCCTCCCCCGTCAGCAAGCAAACCACGGCGCAAGGGTTCGACACAACGCACAAATTTATCAATTGCAACATGGGAGGGTATACCGGCAATTATTTTACAGACCTTGCTGGGAGGCCCGTTTTTAACCGGATTTCTGCTGTACCTTGGGGCCGGGTCGAGACATATCGGCTTTGTGCTCGCGATTACAACGTTCGTAAACATTGCCCAGATCGGAGCAGCTTACTGGATGCAACGTATTCGCAGCCGTAAACGCATGCTGCTGCTGTTTGTGGGCACACATCGTATCTTGTGGAGTGCAACGGGACTGATTCCGTTTATATTTCCCAAAGAGTGGTGGGTAAGCGTATATATTGGCGTGTATACGGTTGCTTTTATATCAAATACCATCGGCGGCATGATCTGGACTTCACTAATTGGCGACATCGTACCTGCCAAGGTGAGAGGGCGTTATTTTGGAATTCGAAATACGATTCTGAATGCTCTTGGAAGCGTATGCTTGTTCGCAGGAGGTATAGTTTTGGACCGTTACCCCGGAGAAATGGGCTTTCTGATCCTGTTTATTCCGGTGTGGATCTGTGCTATTGCCAATACAGTCATCTATTTCTTCTATCCGGACGTTCCCTTTGAACGTTCTACCGAAAAGGTTTTCTGGCGGATGTTTATCAAGCCGTTCCAGGATCGTTCTTTTCTTAAAGCAACGCTGTTCCTGGCTGTCTGGTTATTGATCCAGACCTTGATTGTTCCGCTCTATTCATATGTTATGTTGGATCTATTGAACATTAATTATCAGACCGTATCCCTGATTACGGTAGTCCAGACGCTGGTTATGATGGCCGGTTTCTATGTCTGGGGCAATCTGAATGCCAGATTCAGCAACAAAACCCTTTTATTTTGGACATTGCCAGTCATTGCACTCTCCTGTTTGTCGTGGGGTTTAATGTCGTTCATGCCCGTATTGATCGCACTATTTCTATCTCATATCTTCCTTGGGATCGGTGTGGGTGGATTCAATCAGCTGGCATTTAACTTTACGATTGGAGACACACCCAAAAGTGAAAGACCGATGTTTGTCGCTGTGTATTCGGCTCTGACCGGAGTAACTTCGTTTCTTGGGCCGTTGTTGGGTGGCTGGCTGTATGAAAAGATGGAAACCTGGTCCGATGCGCTGGCCTGGATCTCAGCCTATGGATTTCAGGTGGGGGTTGGTGTCATGATGCTGATTCTTACGTTTACCCTTGGACGTCGTGTACTGTTAAAATAGAAATGATATCGCATAACTTAACATAACGATGGCGAAGTGGAGGGATGTAATTGAATCGTCTCGAACGGAAAGCCTTGGTGATTGGAGCCACTGGGCTTGTAGGCGAATTACTGGTTCATAATCTCTTGGAGCATTCGGCATACAGCTTGGTTCGCGTTCTGGTTAGACGTCCACTTGAGCTGCAACATCCCAAACTGGAACAGCATGTGGTGGACTGGGAACAGCTGGAGAGCCAAGACCACTTATTCGATGGAATCGATGACCTGTACTGTTGTTTGGGGACAACGATCAAAAAAGCAGGGAGTCAGGACAATTTCCGTCAGGTAGATTATCATTACCCGGTTCGTGCAGCTACCATTGCGAAGCAACATGGTGTATCACAGATGCTGGTGATCTCCTCCATGGGAGCGAGTGCAGATTCCCGGGTCTTTTACAGTCGAACCAAAGGGGAAATGGAGGACGCATTGTCCGATATCGGTTTTCCGTCATTGCATATCTTTCGCCCTTCCTTAATTCTGGGAGATCGAAACGAGAAGTGGTTTGGTGAGCAGATGGCTGCCTATGCCATGAAGTTTCTGGATCGCTGGATGAAAGGCAGAGGGGACAAATACCGGGCGGTCCACGCCGCAACCATTGCACAGGCCATGACAAATATTGCGATGGTGCAAGCCAAGGGAAGCCATGTGTATTCAAATGAAGTCATTCATGTCCTTGGCGTGGACGGGGGCTAAGAAACCTTTGAACGAGCTGTTTACTTCATGTGGCTAGGGAGGAGCGTTTCTCGCTCGAGGAAGATCGTGGTATAATAGGCAACAAAAATGAGTTCGAACCCTGACTCCATGCGGCAGCAGGATAACGAACATGAAGGAGAACTCGTCCATGAAAAAACCAATCTCTACCGATCAGGCGCCAGGCGCCATTGGTCCATACAGTCAAGCCGTTGATGCAGGCGATTTCATCTACACTTCCGGACAGCTTGGTCTGAATCCCCAAACAGGAGAGTTCGGCGCAGATGTACAGGAGCAGACACGTCTGTCCTTGAGCAATGTGAAGGCTATCCTTGAAGCAGCAGGCACAAGTATGGATAAAATCGTGAAAACGACGGTGTTCCTGAAGGACATGAATGATTTCGTTCCTGTGAATGAAGTGTATAGTACGTTCTTTGAACAGCCGTATCCTGCGCGCAGTGCAGTGGAAGTTGCTCGTTTGCCAAAAGATGCACTGGTGGAGATTGAGGTTATTGCTCTTAAATAGGACAACCTTCATCGCTCCGGCATAAAGCAAAAAGCCGATTTCAGGTCGAATGACCAGAATCGGCTTTTTGCTTTATGTTTATCCGTTATGTTGGAGGTCGCTTAATCACGATCCTGATTACGGGCGAAGAACAGCCATACCGCGTAGATGGCCAGTACGATCGCAATGATGATTGCCGTATAATATACGGAAGTGATATCCTTTTGTTTAAGTGCAATGGCGATATACGCCCATGTGAATACAAGTGGGTATATGCTATCGCGATAACGGAAGCTAACGAGTACAGCCAGCACCATACCCACAATCAGCATAATGATCGTCCAGGTCGGTTCGCTGATACCAAAACCATCCCAGCCAATTTTATATAACAGTACAGCTGCATTGACAATCGTTGCCACGCTAATCCATCCCAGATAGATGCTGAATGGCAGCTTCACAAGCCAGATCTCAGCAGTGGTTGGAACCGTAATGGTACGTGTTTTTACATACAACATGATCAAGGACAACAGAAGCAGTACAATAATCAGTAAAGCGAGACCAGTCTGCAAGTTTTGAAAAGCAAAAATCCAGGCTACGTTAAAGGCACAGCTTGCCAGGAACCAATACCCGAGACGGGTGATGGAGTCCCTTTTCCACGAAGCAGGCACGAACTGATAGATTACAAACCCTGCCAGCAGCAGGTAGATCAGTCCCCATATGGAGAAGGCATATCCCGCAGGTGTGAGTAGCACAGGATACATATCCGATACTTCCTTGTTGGTTCTGCCCCCGATCGGCAGAGCGTTGGAAAGGTAGTTCACGATAATTACAGCGATAAAACCAATGGCGTTTAACCACTTGTACGGATTGTTACGTGACATTGTGTTTCCTCCTTGGTTTAACGAATGAATGAACCACGGGTCAGCCTACAATGAATATACCCAGTTCTTGCACATTCTAATAACAGCCGCAAAAAAATCACAAGTTGATCTTTCAGACCTTGTGCTCTGCCGCTACGTTGGAACGGTACTCTGTCCCAGTGTACGCGAAGCGAAGCAGAAATATGTCCATGCCCACGATGTCCCATTAGAAGTGGAGGAAGAGAATGCTCACAAGAGAAACGATGGAGAAACAGCAAACCGGGTTCTATTTAGTTGCACTGTTCTTAGGGGCAGCGATAGGGCTGAGTAATCCAATATGGGGGAATGTTTTACACTACACCGTGTCCGCGGTTCTTGCTGTTCTGTTATACAGCATGTTTGTACAGATTCCCTTTTTACAGTTAAAAGAGTCTTGGTCCAACCTTCGATTTATGGGGGCGCTACTGGTGGCTAATTTTATCGTTGTACCTATAGTTGTATGGTTGCTTACACTTGTCTTTCCCCAATCACCAGGCGTTCTGATCGGAGTCTATCTGGTACTGTTAACACCCTGTATTGATTACGTCATTGTGTTCACACAGCTCGGCAGGGGTGATGAGAAGTTGATGCTCGCCGCAACACCTCTTTTATTTGTTATACAAATGATCTTGTTGCCGTTTTATTTATGGCTATTGATGGGTACCGAGGTAGCGCAGATCATGCAGGTAGGGCCGTTTGTGGAGGCTTTTCTGTTCCTGATCGTTATTCCACTGCTGCTCGCTGTTGTTACACAAGTTTTCTCCAGAGGTAAAGTGAGCGGGGAGCGGGTCATGAATGCCACGGCATGGCTTCCGGTTCCGATGATGGCACTCGCGCTAATCGTGGTTGTCGCTTCCCAGATTGGCAAAGTCTACAATGATATGGCGATTATCGTGAACGTCATTCCGATCTACGTTGCTTTTCTGATCATTATGCCTTGGTTATCTCGGATCATCGCCAATGGATTTCGATTAAATCCAGGTGCAGGGCGGGCGTTGATTTTCAGTTCAGCCACACGGAATTCGTTAGTTGTTCTGCCGCTAGCGCTGGCACTCCCGCCAGAATGGGCAACTATCGCTGCGGCTGTTATTGTTACACAGACGATGGTGGAGCTTGCAGGGGAATTAATCTACATTCGACTTGTACCTGCGGTGATTTTGCGGGATCGGTGAGCGTACTAGGGTGTATCTATGTTATGATCTAATATAATGAATAAAACCATTTTTGGTAAATAAAAGGGGGTTATGAGTATCCTTACTTACCGAAAGATCATGTTCTACCTGGATATTATACTTGTACCGTTCATCATCATCTTTTTTTCCATAGCAGCTCATACAACGGGAAATAAAGTTTATTATCTCTACTTTGGTGTAGCTGTAGCCGCAATCTTTCGGAGCGTATCCTATCTTAGAAAAGAAAGAGCCAACAAGTCGTCATGATATAGGCTATTTTCTGTAAAAGTAAAATAAAAAGAGTACTTCCGATGGGTTGAACCGCTCCCTGTCAAG